>NZ_BCSX01000029.1 GCF_001570425.1 Mycolicibacterium brisbanense | reverse complement strand
GGCGTCAGACACCAGCAGCATCGAGGGAGGCCCGCCCTTCTCGGCGGAGCCACACAGGTGGGGAATTTCGATGAGCGTCAGTGGGGAAATTCAGCGAGCGCAGTCAATACCGCCGATGGTTGTGTCATGCAACCGCATTGGTACCGCATGCACACCGCGATAACCGGCCTTGAGCGCGTGGGTTACGAACCGGGGCCACCGCGCCTCGGCCGCCAAGTCCGGGCTGCTCACCGTAGTACCACTCAGATAGCACTCCAGGCACGGCCCCTCGGCGGCTTGCAGTTGGAACAACTCCAATAGTCGGGCCGCCTCGCTGGAGGCTGCCACGACGTTGAGGCCGCCGTGATTGTCGGCCAGCAATATCCCTACGGCGTCAACGCCAAGTGACTGCTGACTGCGCACCGCGACGAGGTGCAGAAAATCGATCAAATCGAAGTCGTCGACCAACGCATCGGCCAAGTCGGCGAAGGCTCGCGCCACCGACAGTTCAGGGCGGGTCATGGTTGCCCCTCCATATCGTGATCGGGTGTCGGGGTCGCGTCGTCGGGGTGGAATCGTAGTCGTCGCTCCACGACGGCACGGGCTACCTCGGTGAGGGCTTGGTCGTGGCTGAACGCGTAGGCCCGCATCCTCACCAGCGCGTCGAGCACCGCGATACCCAGTTGAACGGAGACCATTCCAGCGGCCTGGTGCACTTCGGCATGCCACAGTGTTGGTCCTTGCCCGTCGCCGCTCTCCGCACTTCCTGGCGCGGTAATTCCGCTGCGGGCATCGATTGTGAGTACCAGCGCGGTGTCGGCATACACCAATGCGTCGACCAGCTGATTGTGGTCGAGCCTGATCGGTTCCTCGTGAACCAGGTCGAGCACACCGACCCGGATGGCCCCCAACGCCAGCGGAAGGCTGAACATGGACTGCACACCGCGGCGAATCGCTTCGGCCGAAAAAACCGGCCATTGGCGTCTGCTGGCAGTCGCCGACAGGTCCTCCACCAGCATCGGGCGTCCCGACGCCAGGGCGTCGACGGCGGGACCTTCGCCAACGCGAGCCTGCAACTCCTCCACCTCGCCAGCACGACCGTCGGTGACGCACACCGGCTCCAACGCTTTCATACTAGTTGTCAGCAACAGACCCGCACCGCTTATACCAAGCGCCTCGACACACGCCAGGCAGGCGATCCGCGGAGAAAGTGGGGAAGCCTCCCGCCGGGCACGCATGGCCACCGCGGTCCAGGCCCGCACAGCGCGATCGTTATTCATCGCCACCCAATTCGATGCTGGTCACAGCCGCCGGTCTGTTCACCTCGCCGGTGGTTTGGTGAGGAACACCAAATGGAACTTGCCGATCTGGATGTCGTCACCGTTGACCAGCGCCACCGACTGAACCGGCTCATGGTTGACATAGGTGCCGTTGAGGCTACCGGTATCCACCAGCTGGTACTGGTCGTTCTCTCGGCGGAACTCGGCGTGGAGGCGGCTCACCGTGACGTCATCGAGGAAGATGTCACTGCGGGGATGGCGACCCGCTGAGGTGACGGACCCCTTGAGCGCAAATCGCAATCCGGCGTTCGGTCCTCGCTTGATCACCACGACCGCGCAGTCTAGCCGTGGCTCATCGCATCTCCAGAGCGCTGACCCATAGGATGGGCTCGAACGCTGCCGTCCGTCAGTGGCCGCGGTATGGAAACTGGTCGTCGTCGGTCCGCCACTATCCCAGTGGTCGATCTCACGCGTCGCATGATCCATGTCGGATCCCTTCTCGGCTGGTACCGGTCGCTGAGCTACGGCTGTGCGAACCAAAGCTCAGGACCGCGACGCCAGATAGTGGGTCACAGGCCAAAACGCGCGTCAGTGGCCGAGTGCCACCTCACAGTAAAGTTTGCGATGCTGCGGATTGAAGAGGCTTTGGTCCCGACATGAGTGACCATTCGTCACAGTCGCAAATCCCGGCGTCGACAGGCCCGAATGTCTGGCGCCGTATGGATTTGGGCAAATGCAGAGTCGTCCAGAGCAAGGGGCCGCAGCTGAATGTACCAACTGACGACGGGGACAACGGGTTTCGAAGCCAAACGGTCAACGTAGCTTCGGTACCGCTGGGCCTTTGGCCGGATTTGCAGATCGCTGTGTGATGGTTCCACAGCACACCAAATCTGGCCAAAAGCCCCACCTTTCAAAGCCCCTTGGCCTCTGGGCGATGAGCGATGCCGGTGCTGAGATAGACCATGGGGTCTTAACGATCCCGCGACATGTTGACGTCACGCCGGCCGCAATACGGTTTGGCCCCGAACTGGAGGTAGATGATGAGCACAGTGACTCAATCGACCGCGACCCGCGCATTCGCCCGGGTACTCGGTCCGTTCTTCGCCATCGTGTCGGCAACGGTGGTTGCGCGCGCGGCCAACATGCGCGTGCTCTTGACGGAGTTTGGCGCGAGCGCTGTATGGCCCTGGGTAACAGGTGCTTTCGTGTTGATGGCGGGAATCACCGTCGTCGCGCTGCATCCGTACTGGCGAGGGCTCACTGCAATTATCGTGTCCATGCTGGGATGGATCATGGTGATACGGGGCATCCTGCTCATGGCATTTCCCGACTTCTTCATAGCCATCGCCAACCGGACCATCGGTGCAGAAAATCTTTGGCGCGTAGTATTCGCCGTCTTCATTGCGATAGGCGTCTACCTGACCTACGCCGGCTGGATCGCCCGCCCGAAGCCTACGATTTCACCGGCTGTCAGCTCAACACCTGATCTCCCGCGAGCAGCCTGACGCGAGTTAGTCGAAGGCCGATCGATTACGGGAGCGGGGCCGTCCACCGGAGCCGGGTGCCGCCGCCGGGCACAGCCTCCACGATGAATGATCCGCCGGCCTCCTCGGCACGGCGACGCAAATTCACCAACCCGCTGCCTGTGATGTTGTCACCGATTCCGCAACCGTTGTCCACCACTTCGATGCTCAGCTCGTCGGCTACCCCAACGTTGACTGACAGGGTGCTGGCCTGAGCGTGCCGTACAGCATTGCTCACCGCCTCCCGGACAACGGCTTCGGCATGGTCGGCCAAAACCGTATCGACCACGGACAATGGACCCGAATACTGGATGGTGGTGCGGATTCCCGAACCCGCGAACCCTCCGATGGCTTCGTCCAGCCGCTGACGCAGCCGGGTGATCCCGGAGTCAATTCCGTGCAAGTCGAAGATGGCGGTGCGAATCTCCTGGATCACGTCCTGGAGATCGTCGACGCACTCGGTGAGTCGTTGGCGTACTTCGGGAGCACGCGCTCGCGGGATCGTGCCTTGTAGCGCCATCCCGACCGCGAACAACCGCTGGATCACGTGGTCATGCAGGTCGCGTGCGATCCGGTCCCGGTCGGTCAAGATGTCCAGCTCCCGCATTTGTCGCTGCGTCGTCGCGAGTTGCCAGGCGAGGGCAGCCTGATCGGCAAAAGCTCCCATCATGTCGAGTTGCTCCGCGCTGAACGGTTCGGCACCCACCTGACGCAACGCCACCAGCACCCCTGCGATTGTCTCGGGTGCGTGCAACGGCAACACGAGTGCCGGACCGGTCGCCGGCTTGTCTCCGGGCAAGATGTCAATGCTGTCGAAGCGCCCCGCTTGTCGTCGAACGAAGGCGTCGCCGATGACCGATCCGGCGACCGGAATGACCGATGCCACGGATGCCGGACCAGCCCCCGAAGTGGCCGCCAAAACAAGTTCGTCCGCTTCATCGGGCGGCGCATCGGGATCGTCAGGGACGGCAACCAGTGTTAGTTCCGCACCGCTGAGCTTTCTGGCTTCGTCAGCCACGAGCCGGAAGACCGTCGCTGGATCAATGCCGGACAACAGCTCGGTCCCGATGTCGCGCGTTGCTTCGATCCAAGATTGCCGGGCCTTGGACTGCTCATAGAGGCGTGCGTTGTCGATGGCGATGCCGGCAGCGGCCGCCAACGCTTGGACGAGGACCTCGTCGTCCTCACTGAATGGTTGGCCACCGGCCTTCTCGGTCAGGTAGAGGTTGCCGAACACCTCGTCGCGGATACGGACCGGGACCCCCAAGAATGTCCGCATCGGCGGGTGGTTCGGTGGGAAGCCCACGGATGCAACGTGATCGGCGATATTGTCCAACCGGATGGGTTTGGGTTCGTCGATCAGCACCCCGAGCACACCACGTCCCTCCGGCAGATGCCCGATCCGTTCGCGCATTGCTTCGTCGATGCCCTCATAGATGAACTCGACCAGTTCATGATCCCGTCCGCGCACACCCAGAGCGCCGTAGCGAGCATCGACCAATTCGATCGCGGTGTGCACGATGGTGCGCAGAGTCGCGTCGAGCTCCAGACCCGACGTGACCACCAGCATGGCATCGAGTAGGCCGTCGAGGCGGTCACGGCCTTCGACGATCTGCTCGACGCGGTCCTGCACCTCCACGAGCAGTTCCCGCAATCTCAGTTGAGACAGCGTGTTCCTGAGCGGATGCACGGCGCTGTCGGCGCCCGACTCATCGGCCACTACATGATGGTCCCACTCAGTGATCGTGAAGGCGAGCAAAACTAGTTTTGATCGTTTCCAGTTAAACCGCACCCGTCGCCCGGAGTTCGCTGCGGCGACGGTTCTACTGGATCCAGGTGGGCTACTTCCCGCCATCTCCGTCATGGCCGGGGCGCGCCAGGGCCCGATCGGCGGTCTGGATCAGATTGCGGTGAAACTGGTACTGCGCGGCCGCCAGGGTGCTTGCCAGATCGATTGCCGCGTCGACGATCTTGGCCCGCAGCGGATGGACGGCTTCAGGGATCGCCTCATCCAGCGCATGGTTGAACTTGCGCAATGCATCCGTCGCTGCGTGCTGGCCCACCCGGGCTGATTCGCGAAGTTCTTCGAGCAGTTCGGTCCGCTGCGACGGCGACGTGGACTCGGTTGTCTGGGACATCTGCAACTCTCCTTGCCGGTTGTGAATGCGTGCGGTTTGACGGTATCGAGATTGGAACTGCCCCTTACAGCGGCGAAAGTCCCGACCTGGCATGGCCGATAGTCCCTGCGCAGGAGGATTGGGCGGTCGAGCCGGTCATGACTCTTCGTCTACGCGTTGAGGCGTGATCGACTCGACGGACTGCTCGACGCGATGCTGACGGTTACCTCGGGACTGGATCCGGAACGCAACCTTGAGCGCGAAAGGATCAGGTCTCTGCGCGAGGGGCGTGGGGTGTTGGGCAGGTGTGCGTTGGTGAGTCACATCGGGCCAAGTCTGCAGCGGATGTTGCTCACAACGGGTCTTGCGTGGCTTTCCGCGGTTGTGTGGGCGACGTGGTGGGTTCGGTTGTGCGCGGATCATCGCTGTCGCCAGCTCCTTGGCGTCTTCAAGCGGTTGCAAATCGTTGAGTGAGGTGGCCAGAGCGCGGCTGCCCTCGGATGCGAAAACCGCCACGCTGAGACCCCTTGGCGGGGCACGCGTCGACCGCGGGCGCTCACAAATATTCGGCGAACCACTCGCAAGCCAGTTTGGCTACCTGCTCCAAGGTGCCGGGCTCCTCGAAGACGTGGCCGGCCCCAGGGACAATCGCAAGTTCACATCGACCTGGAATCAATGCTCGCGCGCGCTGATTCAGCTCGATGACGGCATGGTCGCGCCCTCCGACGATCAGAAGTGTCGGCGCGAGGACTCTTGCCAGCGCGCGCCCGGCGAGATCGGCGCGACCACCACGCGACACGATCGCCTTGACGCGCACCCGGGGATCGGCTGCGGCTGTCAGCGCTGCTCCTGCCCCTGTGCTGGCACCGAAATAGCCGATAGGAAGAGCCGCGGTGTCGGGTTGGTCGGCAAGCCATCTGGTGACACCGACCAGGCGCGAGGCCAACAGCCCGATGTCGAAGACGTTAGCGCGGTTGCGTTCTTCGTCGACCGTGAGCAGGTCGAACAGGAGCGTGCCGAAACCGGCAGCGTTGAGGATCTCTGCGACGTAACGATTGCGCGGGCTGTGCCTGCTGCTCCCGCTGCCGTGAGCGAAGACCACAACACCCCTGGCATTCTCGGGGATCGTGAGGTGCCCGGCTACCGAAGCCTGCCCAGCGAGCACCTGTACTTCCTCGTCGTGCAGGTAACGGTGTCCTGACTGGTCCGCAGTATCGAGGTATTCCATATTTGAATGTTCGGCAGACACGTGGAGGATCGATATGGGATTTGGTCACCGGTCGTGCGGACAAGGGGCCTCACGTCACGCCGACGGCCGTCTCGAGTTCGGCGAGCGAGTGCTCGGTCAGGAGGCCCAGTTCGGTGATATCGGGCATGACGTCGCGGCCAGCGACAAAGCCGAACCCGACGCGATCGGCGTACGAGCAGGTCGTGACATTGAGCGCCTGTCCGTCATATACGGCGGAGATCGGATAGATCTCCTCGACATGTGCACCGTTCCAGTACATTTCGTCCCGTGGACCCGGAACGTGCGAGATCGGCAGGTTGTAACCTGCTCGGAGCCTCGGTGCGAACGGCAACATCGGCATCAGCACCGTCGGAGCGATGCTCGCCGCCAGCAGTAGCAAGGAAGCTGCTGCGCCGCGCGCAGCCACTTCGTGCTTGCCTTGCGACATGGACCGATGGATGCGATCCAGTCGCTCTGCGGGATCGACCAGATCGGTACCCAGCGGGCACAGCCACGCGCCGAACATGTTGCCCGGCTGGTCGGCTCGTCGGTGATCGTGAGGATGCACCGCGATCGGACAGATGGCGACCAACGACCGGTCGGGTAACTCGTCGTGATCTGTCAGCCAGCGGCGAAGCGCACCGGCGATCACGGCGGTGATCACGTCGTTGGCCGTCGCCCCTGCTTTTCGTGCTACTGCCTGGAAACGGCTGCTGGGCAGGCTGGCGGCGCTGACTGCGCGTTCGCGTCCGAGGCGGCCGTTGAAGCGAACATAGGGCGCGGTCAACGGTTGCAGCGCGGTATCGCCGGTCCTGCTTGCCGCAATCCTCGCTGCTTCGCCCGTGACCACCTGCGCAGCCAGCGTGACTGCTGATGATGCGGCTTTGGTTACGGCGCCGAGCAGCGCCAGTGGATGGGGTAACCGAGATCCGCGGTGTACCGCGGGGGCCTGTCGCTCGGCGTAGAACCCACTCGACGAACGACATCGCGGATCGGGACTCAGCACATCGGCGAGCGTCTGCAAACCGGTCACACCGTCCATCACGGTGTGATGCATCTTGATGTAGAAGGCGAAGCGGCCGTTGTCAAGGCCGTCGATCAGGTAGGACATCCACATCGGTCGCGATCGGGCGAGAGGCTGTGAGTGCAGTTGGCTGATCAACTTCCACAGGTTTTCATCTGGTGTCAGCGTGACTCTTTGGCAGTGCCTGCCGGCATCTACGACGTCGAGCTCCCGCCACACCCAGGCGCCCGCGGTGTCAATGCCGCGGTGGGGATACCTGCGTAGTCGCGGATCCCCGACTTTTCGACCGATCACACTGTGCGCGTAGACCTGGTCGACATAATCAGCCCCCGACGCGCCTGGCGGCGACAGGACCAGTACCGCACCGATGTTGAGGGGATTGGAAATCACGTCGGCGGTGATCATTGCCGCGTCCAGCGGGCCCATCCAGTTCACCGTGCGCCTCGCTCAGGCCGACCGGTGTGACTCGGGCTCGGTGGACGGCCCATTGACGAGCCCCGATTGCAGCAGGGCGCAGTCGACAAACTGCTGTACGGGCCGCGAAGCGAAGAACCCCGTGTGACCTCCGCGATACCAGACTATCTGTGGCTCACCCCAGTGTTCCCACAATCGAAGGACCTGCTCGCGCGGATGTACGAGCTGATCAGCGATGCCGGCGTAGATGAAGCGACCAGACATCGGTACACGCGGCTGCAGGGACAGTGGTGACAACATGTGTCCGATGGGCGCGGCCAATGAGACGATCCGGCGACGCGGATCTTCGTCACTCAGGCCGGCGTGCCGACCGAGCAGTACGACCAGATCGGCCACCGGTACCCCGAGAATCGCACAAGTCAGGCCGTCTTCGAGACTGGCGACCAGCGACGAGACGTATCCGCCGAGGGAGATGCTATACAAGCCGATCGACGAGTTGGGTTGCTGAATCCGGATCCAGGTCAGCAGCCGCCTGATGTCCCAAACCGCCTGAGCTGTCGCGTGTACGTTGTCCATCACGTCCTCGCCCGGAAATACGGCCCCTTTGGGTAGCCCGCGTGACCGGGGACCATGCATCGGAAGGACCGGCATGATCACATTCAAGCCGAGATCGTCGTGCAGGTGCCAGGCCCGAAACAGCGCGAGATCGAGTGCGGCGCGGCCCATCTCGGCGCCGTGTACACAGACCAGCCAGGGACGGTCATCGGCATGCCGCAGCAGCAAGGCGTATTCGCGGTTGTTGGCCGTATAGCTCAGCCATCGATTCCTGCCGGGTTCACCCACGCGAGGCCTGTAGCCGCTGTCAAAGGCGATTCGCTCGTAGTGTCGACCCGCCGCGTGCACCGATCGGATTGTGACCTCAGTCAACGCGGGCGGCCTCGCAAAGAACCGCGGCGGTTGCGCCAACCAGCCTTTTCGTGCGTAGAGACGCAGCGCCGCAGTGATTTCAGCCTCGATGCGGTCGAATTCACGCAGGTCGCCCACCGGCCGTCTCGCCCGCAATCCCAACAGCACGATCTCATCGCGGAGCGCGTGTGCGGCCAGTGCGATCGTGGGCCGCGCAACGGGCAGCTCGCGCGGTCCGCGGTCGAGGTATTCGCGCCAAGCTCTCACGTAGTAGTCGAAAGCCTGGGCGATCGGGCGAACCGCGGAGCTGGCCGCGCCCAGGCCGAACGCCTGAATGTGCGAAAGGCCGGTACGAGATGTACTCGTACTGTTACGGATTGCCGATATCTCCGCCGAGGTCGGGATGTCAGACTGCGTGGGTCTCGACATAACGAACCACATCCGCAAGCGTCCGCAAACCGGCGTAGTCTTTTTCGGGTATTGCAACGTGGAGCCGTCGATGTACGCCGACCAGGAAATTGAGCCAGTCCATCGAGTCCAGGTCCACCTGGTTGCGCAACAGGAGGTCGTCGGACAAATCGACCGGATCCACCTCTGGGGCGATGGTCGTCAAAACTGACAGTACTTCTTCACGGATGCGTTGAGCAGTCATCATTCTCGTGTCATTTCTCGAGTTCGTCGGGCAGCTGCAAGTGCTCGCTGATCGCGGCGAGAAACAGCGCGCCGCGGTGGCCGTCACTGGCGCGATGATCGGCGGATAGTGTTGCGTTCACCGTGGTCATGACTCGGATGCCACCGTCGACGACCCGGACCCTCTGTGCCGGCCGCCCGAACCCCACCAACGCAACCTGCGGCGGATAGATCACCCCGAAGACAGAATCGACTCCCTGATCGCCGAGGTTGGTCATTGTGATTGTCGGATCTGACACCTCCGAGCTGCGTAGACTTCCGGCGCGTGCACGAGCCACCAGATCGGTGAGATCGCGCATCAACTCATCGATCTTCTTGTCCGCCACATCATGTATGGCGGGCGCCACCAATCCGCCGCCGCGTAGGGAGATCGCGATGCCGACGTGGGTTCCTGAACCCGCCTGGAACTCGTCGTTCTGCCAGAAGCCGCTGAATTCGCCGTACCGCCGGGCCGCCAGGCCGACGGATTTCACGAGTAGGACGGCAGGCAATACGCGTTCTGTGATCGGCCGCCGACTGTTGTAGTCGGCAAGCCACGTCAGCGCGGTGTCCATCGGAATTTCTTCTGACAAATAATAGTGGGGGATCTCGTGCTTGGATCGGCTCATCGCGGCGGCGATCGATCTGCGCATCTGCGCTGTTCGATCGGTGGTGGCGGTGTGCGGGGGAGCCGTCGTAGCCGCTGCTGCCGCATGCTCGACGTCGGCAATGGTGACGGCTCCCTGCGGTCCGGTCCCGCTGACGGCACCGAGGTCGATGCCCAGCGATGCTGCAACGCGCCGAGCGGCCGGCGAAACCCACCGGCGCCGTGCCGACTGCGGGGTGGCAGTGATTTCGGCGGGCGCCCCAGACAGTTCGGTCGGGGCGGACTCGCCCGCAGCCAGCAGTGTGGCCAATGGCCTACCGGCATGGATGGTTTCGCCGACGGGAACCAGTAGTTCGTGCACCGTCCCGCTCTGCCAGCACTCCACCTCCACGGCTGCCTTGGTGGTTTCCACCACCGCCACGACTTGGCCTCGGGCAACGACATCACCGGGCTTGACGAGCCACTCGGTAAGCGTTCCTTCGTCCATATCCGACCCGAGCGCGGGCATCTTGAACTCGATCATCATGGCTTCCCGAGAGTGCGCTTCACCGCGTCGACAATCGCATCAACCTGGGGGAGGGCAGCCTCCTCAAGGTGCCTGGCATAGGGAATCGGAACCTCTGCGCTGCATACCCTGGCGATGGGCGCATCCAGGTCGTAGAACGCGTTCTCTACCAGCCGGGCGCTTATCTCCGCGGCCAGGCTGCCTGTGCGCCAGGCTTCGTCGACGATGACAGCCCGATGCGTCTTGCGCACGGACTCGGTGATGGTCGCGTCATCCAACGGGCGCAGCACGCGAAGATCGATTACCTCGCAAGCGATTCCGTCAACAGCAAGTCTATTCGCCGCGTCGATGGCTTTCGGCACGCACCCGCCGTATGCGATCACGGTGATGTCGGATCCCGGTCGCCGTACCGCGGCTCGGGAGATGTCGGTCGCAGCGAGAGCATCGACGTCCGTCGTCGCGTTGTACAGCTGCACGTGTTCGAAGATCACCACCGGATCGGGGTCTGCGAGAGCCGTCCGCAGCATCCCGTAGGCGTCCTCGACGGTGGCCGGGGCAAGCACCTTGATGCCGGGGATGTGGGCATACCAGCATTCCAGACTGTGGGAATGCTGCGCGGCGAGTTGTCTACCCGCTCCGGTCGCCATCCTCACCACGAGCGGTACGGAGAACTGTCCGCCGGACATGTGCCTCAGTGCAGCGGCGGTATTGACGATCTGGTCGAGCGCCAACAGACTGAAGTTCACGGTCATGACTTCGACGATCGGGCGTAATCCGCCCAACGCCGCGCCGATGCCTACCCCGACGAAACCCAGCTCGGACAACGGGGTATCGCGGATCCGGTCGGGGCCAAACTCATCGAGTAGCCCTTTGGACACCGCGTACGTTCCGCCGTATCGGCCGATGTCTTCGCCCATCAGGACGACCCGGGAGTCGTTCTGCAGTGCATCGCGGAGTGCGTCGTGCGCGGCGGTTCGATAGCTGATCTTCATGCGACACCCTCCGATGTGAGAACGTCACGTCCCAACTGCTCGACAGGCTCGAAGGTCCCGGCCTCGGCGAACGCGACAGCTTCGGCCACCTCGCGGTCGGCGGCGGCCTCGATACCAATTGCGTCGTCGGAGGTGAGCACCCCGTCACGGAGGCACTGCGTGCGGAACAGCTCGATCGGATCCCGTTCGCGCCACTGGGCAACCTCGGTCTTGTCGCGATAGAGCTCCGGATCGAACATCGAATGGGCGCGGAAGCGGTAGGTACGGAACTCGAGGAAGAACGGTCCGCTCTTTGTCCGGATGTGCGCGGCAGCCTGTTCGGTTGCGTGCAGGCAAGCCAACACGTCCATCCCGTCAACGGCGAGCGTGGGTACCCGGTAGGACGCTGCTTTGGCTGTCAGGTCGGTCTGGGACTGTGCCCGGTCCAGTCTGGTGCCCATCGCGTAGAGGTTGTTCTCACAGCAGAACAACACGGGAAGCTGCCACAGGGCAGCCATGTTCAGTGACTCGTGGAATGCCCCCTCGGCAACGGCTCCATCGCCGAAATAACAGACGGTGACGCGGTTGCGACCGAGAGTCTTGTCAGCGAGGGCCAGTCCCACGGCGATCGGCAGACCGCCCGCCACGATGGCGTTACCACCGTAGAAACGGGTGGCGGCGTCGAACAGATGCATCGATCCGCCTCTGCCGCCAGAACATCCTTCCTGCTTACCGAACATCTCGGCCATGATCGAGTTCATCGCGACACCCCACAGCAATGCATGTGCGTGTTCGCGGTACGTTGCGACGACGGCATCCCCTGTGGTCAGTGCCCGCAGCGATCCGGCAGCGACCGCCTCCTCGCCGACGTATAGGTGCAGGAACCCGCGAATCTTGGCTTCCCCGTACAGTTCCGCGCACTTCTCTTCCATCCGGCGTACGCGGATCATGTCCGACAACAGCGTGCGGGCGAGTTCTTCTCCGCTCATGGGGCCGACTCCTGTAGGTCGGCACCGGTTTCTACGGTCGACACGTCGCCCTGCGGTAAGCCAAGCTCTCGGGCCTTGAGCAGGCGGCGCATGACCTTGCCGCTCCGGGTGTGGGGCAACGTGTCGACGAACTGGATTTCCTTCGGCGCCACTGCGGCACCAAGCCGCTTGCGTGCGTGGCCGAGGATCTCCAGCTCCAGGTCATCGGTTGCGGCGAACCCGTCTTTGAGGGTCACAAACGCCTTGACCACTTCGCCCACGGTCGGATCGGGCTTGCCGATCACTCCGGCTTCGGCGACCGCGGGATGTTCCGTCAGCGCGTTCTCCACCTCGAATGGCCCGATCAGATGGCCGGCCGATTTGATGACGTCGTCGGTGCGTGCGACGAACCAGAAGTAGCCGTCGGAATCCCGCTTGACGAGATCGCCCGTCAGATAAAGGTCATCGCGGAAGCACTTCCGATAGCGGTCGTCTTCGTGCAAGTACCCGCGGAACATCGATGGCCACCCTGGTTTGAGGGCCAGCTCACCTTCTACATCGGGCTTGTCGATGACGGTCACGTGGCCGTCTGTCTCGGTGTGCACCACGTATGCGGCCACGCCGGGCAACGGCCGTCCCATCGAGCCCGGCTTGATGTCGAACGCCGGTGTGTTGGCGATCATGATGCCGCCGGTCTCGGTCTGCCACCAGTTGTCATGTACCGGGAGTCCGAGTACGCGCTCGCCCCACAACACTGCCTCGGGGTTGAGGGGTTCTCCGACGCTGGCGATGAATCGCAATCGCGGGTACCGGAAACTGTGTGCGACTTCAGGGCCTGCCTTTATCAGCATGCGAATCGCCGTCGGCGCGGTGTACCACACGCTGACGTCCAGCGATTGCAGGATCCGGTACCACCGTTCGGCGTCGAAGTCACCCTCGTCCACGACCGATGTGATTCCGTGCAGGAGTGGCGCGATGACGCCGTAGGACGTTCCGGTGACCCAACCCGGGTCCGCCGTGCACCAGTAGACGTCGTCGGGATGCAAATCCAGTGCGTACAGCCCGGTGGCGTAGTGCATCGCCACAGCGCCGTGAACATGGATGGCGCCTTTGGGCGTGCCCGTCGTGCCGCTGGTGAAATGCAGCAGCGCCTCGTCGTCGGCGGTCGTGGGGTGGACCGGAGCATCCGGCTCCGCTGCCGCCATCCAGTGCCAGAAGTTCAGTGTCCCTGGCAGCTCGCCGCTTTCGCCGCCGTCGTCGACCACCAGTACGTGCTCAACAGACCTAAGCCGTGCGCGGATCGGGGCGATCTTGCGTCGGTAAATGCTCTTCGTTGTGACCAGTACGACGGGCTCACCGATCGCAACCCGGGTGGCTATGGGCTCTGGCCCGAATGCCGAAAAGAGCGGCGACACGACGCTTCCGTTACGCAGCGCCCCGAGAATCGCGATATAGAGCTCGGGGATGCGGCCCATGACTGTGAATACGCGATCGCCATTTTCGACGCCCAGTGACCGAAGAACGTTGGTGAAACGGCAGGTAAGCCGGCTGAGCTCGGCGTAGGTCAGGTCGCGCGTCGCGACGGCGCCGTCCCACCCCGCGGCGGTAACAAAGCGTAACGCGGTAGCGTTCGCACTCGGCCCACCCAAGTGACGGTCCACTGCGGCATACCCGATGTTGCACAGGCCTTTACCCATGCCCTCACATAAGTTCGGCACGTCGGCCCAATCGAACGACGCGCAAGTCTCGTCGTAGTCGCTCAGGTTCGGCCGAACCGCCATCGCGGCAGGTGCTTTGTGGATGACGGTCACGACTGATCCTTCGGCAATCCCAAGAGGCCACTGCGCAGCGCACGGCCCAGGTTCGCCATCACCCGTTCGGTCAACCGGTCGAAGGCCGAGCCGTCGTCGATGATCTGATCGAGGCCCTGGTGGTGCAGATATGCACTGATTCGTCGGTCCATCGGCCAGCCGGCGTAGATCTGCTGGGTGAATTCCGACCGCAGAAAACCCCAGGCAACGGCTTCCATCTGCGATCCGGTCAACTTGGCGCACTCGGCTGTGGTCATCACGATTCCCTTCTCGGGAGCACCTACCGGACACATCGTGTCCGCACTGCCGTCGTGGCGATAGAGACCAAAGTCCCCGCGAAAGCCCCCGGTGGTACCGGGCTCCTGAGATGCCGTCCGAGTGCCCTAAGTCCTCTGCTCTGGATCCGGACGGCCCTGTCGCACGGCCGGCCCGGGAGCGAGCATCGTGGAATGTCCACCGACATGCAGGCACCGTTCCGAGATGCGGTGCGTCGCTTCAACAAACACGTACTCAATCCCGCGATGTTGCATCTGGCCGGCCGAAAACACTGGTATGCGTCGGTGATCAGACACACCGGCCGTGTCTCGGGCAGGCAGTACGCCACACCCGTGGTCGCCGAAAAAGCGGTCGACGGGTACATCATCCCGCTGCCGTACGGCACCAGGGTCGACTGGTTGCGCAATGTGCTCGCAGCGGGTCGGGCGACGATCACGTCCGGCGGTGAGACGCGCGAGGTTACCGAACCGAGCATCGTCGACCTGGCACAGGTAGCGCCACAGCTGTCACGGCGACGGCGCCGCACGTTCGAGCGACTCGGCATCGCCAAGGCCGTAAAAGTCAAGACCCCACAAAAGATTTCGAGCTAGGACACAAGAGATGAACACTGAAGAGTTCCGTCGCCTCGTCGACATTCCGGGGCCGTTCGTGTCCGCTTATCTCGACGATTCGCGGTCTGATGCAGCGAAGCGGCCGAACGTGGAATGGCGCAGTCTCAGCAGCAAACTGGAGCACATGGGAGCCGATCCTTCGGCGCTCGATCACATGGAGCACGCCATATTGCACAGCCGACCGGCGGTCGGTAGGCAGGGCCGGGCCGTTGTGGTGACGCGTGAACGGGTACTGATCAACGAACATGTGTCCCGTCCGCCGGCGGCGCCGGTGCTCCGCGTATCGGACTACCCGTTCCTGGTGCCGTTGGTGGAGTTTGGCTACGCGCACCCACCGTATGTGTTTGTCGCCGTCGACCGTTCGGGTGCCGAGATCACCGTGCACAGTGACGGTGACCTGCGCACAGAGGTCGTTGAAGGCGAAGGCTATCCGGTGCACAAGGCGGCAACTTCAGGATTCAGCGGATACGTGGACTTCCGGTCGACGACAGACGAGGCCATTCGCGTGAATGTGCGCGCGGTCGCCGAACGGATCACCGAGATCGTCGATCAAATGAGTCCAGACGTCGTGTTCGTCAGCGGGGAGGTTCGCTCCCGGAACGATGTCATTTCCGAACTGCCACCCCGTGTCGCGCAAAAGGTTTCGCAGCTGCACGCGGGATCTCGTGGACAGCGAGCCAATGAAACCGAACTCGGTGAGCTAGTCAAGGGCGTTCTGCAGCGCCTGGGATGTGTCGAGATCGCCGAGACCGTCCGGAAGTACCTCGCTGAGATGGAATCGAAGTCGGGGATGGCGGTGGAGGGTATCTCGGCTGTGTGCACCGCATTGCGCGCGCGCAATGTAGCGGCATTGATCATCGGACTGGTAGGCGACGCCACGGTGGTCACCGGAGCTGATCGCGCTGTGGTGGCTCCCGACGCGGACACGCTGTCATTGATGGGAGAGCCCGTCAGCCGTGTCGCCCGGGCCGACGAGGCGTTGCCGTTCGCCGCGATTGCCGTGGACGCGGCCCTTGTGGCAGTGGATGATTCGTTGACCCTGACCGACGGAATCGGTGCACTGCTGCGTTTCTCAGCGGGCGATGGGATGTGATTCGTCCCCGGCATTGCTTTCGGGCGCATCGTCGGCCAGCGTGAAGTAGCTTTCTTCTTCCTGAACGAAGTGCAGGCGAAGCAGCGCGTAGAGGCCGTAGAGGGACGCGAGCAGGTCGTCGATCTGGTCAGGCTGGATTGCTCCGGCCGCTTCGGCAAGGCCCGCATGTGCACCGATACGATCGGCGAGCCGCTGAATCTCGGCGTGGGTGCGGCTCATGGTGGCGGTTGCCTCACCGCCACCGAGCGGGCGTGCCAGCGCGGGGTACAAGAGGGTTTCCTCCGCCTGTTCGTGGGGCAGAATCCGATCGACGAGCAGACGGTGCGCAGTGAGCAGCGATTGGAGCGCCGTGCTGTCGGGGGCGGCGGCCAGCAAGTCGGCGCTGTCCCGCAGGACCCCGAGCGTGTCCCGCAACTCGTCGTGTTCGGCGGAGAAGCGGCGCAGCATCTTCTCGGTATCGGCGGGCACCTCGACGTCGGTGGTATTCGCACGCAAGGCACGCAGCGCGTTGAGAATCACAGTGACATCGATACCTTCTTGCAGTAGCGCACCAGCCGCGGGAGGTAACCAGCCCAACGCGGCAACCACCATCGCCAGCAGCGACAAGCTCATGCCCGCGACGGCGCTTTGTACGGCGATGTGCCGCGACCAGCGGGCGATATCCATGGCGTCGGCGAGCCGGTCGAGGCGGTCGGTGGTCAATACGATATCGGCGGCTTCGGACGACGCTGTGGCGCCGCGTGCCCCCATCGCCACGCCGACGGTCGCGGCTGCCAGTGCAGGCGCGTCGTTGATTCCGTCACCGACCATCACCGTCACCGCACGTTCGCGTTCGCAACGCACGGCAGCGACTTTGTCCGCCGGAGTCTGCTCGGCGTACACCTCGTCCAGTCCTAACACGGTGGCGACTTCGCGCGCTGGTTCGGCGCGATCACCGGTCAACATGACCAGGCGGTTCATGCCGGCGTCGCGCAACCGCCGCATGGTGCGAGGCGCATGGCGACGCAACGGATCCCGCAGCAGCACGGCACCGCTTGGCGTGTCGTCGAGGCATACCCACGCGACGGCTGCGCCGTCGAGGCGCGCCCGGTTGATGACGGCGCGAGCCCAGTCACCAGACACTGCGCCGACAGGTATTTTCCCGACAAAAATCCGCCGGCCCTCGATCGTGGCGGTGACCCCTCGGCCGGACTCTTCTACGACGTCCTCGGGCAGCGACAGATCAATTCCGCGGGTCACGGCCTCGGTGACTATCGCCTCAGCCAGCACGTGAGGGGAGTACTGATCCACGGACGCGGCCAACCGCAACAATTCGGTCGTGGTATGGCCTGGCGCGCCGACGACGTCAATGACCGCCGGACGTCCCATCGTCAATGTGCCGGTCTTGTCCATCACCAAAGTCGTTGCCTGTCCCAGATTCTCCAACGCGCCGCCGCCCCGCACGATCACGCCGGCCCGGGATGCCCGTGACAAGCCCGACACGATCGCCACCGGCGCCGCCAACAACAGCGGACACGGGGTCGCCACCACCAGCACCGCCACCGCCCGCACCGGCGAGCCGCTGGCCAGCCACGCAATGCCCGCGAGCAACAACGCCAGAGGCAGGAACCACGTCGCGTACCTGTCGGCCAACCGCACCAGAGGGGCACTCTCCGCGCCGGCCTGCTGTGCCAGCCGCACAATTCCGGCATAGGTGCTGTCCTCGGCTGTGGCAGTGGCACGCAATTCGAATGCGCCGCCGGCGTTGACGACACCGCTACGGACCGGGTCGCCGACACCGCGTTCCACCTGAACCGATTCGCCCGTCAGTGCCGACTCGTCAAGAACCGCAACCACGTCGGCCACTCGACCGTCGACCGGGACCACTTCGCCTGACCCCACGACCAGCAGGTCATCGACGACCACTTCGGCCAGCGGGATCGTCTCGACCGTCGTGCCGGCCCGGCGCCGGGCAAACTTTGGCGCCCGCTCCATCAACGCCCGCAGATCGTGAGATGCCCGCCGCGCTGCCGCGGAGTCGAGGGCACGTCCACCGGCTAGCATCACCGCGACCAGGGCGCCGGCCAGATACTCACCCACCAGCAGCGTGCCAACCAACGACAGCACGGCTATCACGTCCACGCCGAACTGGCCCCGACGTAGTCCCGCGACCACCCACGCCACGGCAGGTATCACCGCCAGTACAGTGCCGGCAATCCAGAAGCTGTCGGCCAGCTCTCGGGATGCCGTCAGCCATGCTATTGCGCCACCGCCCAGGGCGGCGACGGTTGTGACGACGAGCGCGGGTTCGATCAGCGGACGGATCCGACGGAGCTGCAGGGCGACCCAGGAATCGCGCCGGTTGGGATGCGAGCGCACGGCCATCGGTTCAGCGGTGCTCGTGCAACAGTGTCATGCGCCGGGGCAAATCGCCCTCGTCGGTGAGCGGGCTCATCACGATCCAGCCGCGCCGGCCTCCGCCGTACCACATCATGTTCGTCGACCTTCCCTTCGAGCAGATTCCCGCGTTCTGGGTACTGCGGTGACAATGCGTGCAACCAGGATCGACAAGGTAGGGCCGAAAGACTCCTTTCACGTCATCTCGGGATAGCGGGTCACGTCATCTCGGGATAGCGGGCCGCCTGTAGGTGAACGACGCGCCGCCGCAGGGGTCGGAAAGTGCCCGAAGGTCACGGCCGGGCAGGGCCGTAGGTCCCGGGGACCGACGGCATAACGACCGGCCGATGGCGTATCGGGCTTGGGACTCAAGGTGCTGCAGCATCATGGCTTTCGGCTCTGGGGCCCAGCCGGCGGCAGCAGTGTGATGGGTAGGCAGGAGCTGACGAGGAGTAATGATGAAAACGTTGGATAGCCTGGTGTGGCACCACCACAAATCAGCACCCGTCGTCTGTTATCTGCTGACCGATCGACTGCACGAAGGTCGCAAAGTCCAGGTGCGTGCCGACCAACTTCCTCGTACCGTTGCGGCGTGGCTCGCTGAACTCGGAGCGCACAGCCCCCTTGTCGACGAACTCGCGAGAGCGGTGTGCGCGGGCGACTGGCCGGCAGTGCACGCGGTTGCCGACCGGCTGTCCGTCGACGTCGCAGTCGCGGCGTGATCGCGCGGTGCGCTCTCCGATGTGCGAATACCTCAGTGGCGCTGATGCATTCATGTGGTCACTCGGCGATGATCCGGTGTTGCGCTCGACGATCGTCACGCTCATCGTGTTGGAGCGGCCTCCTGATTGGCAACTGGTTGCCGATCGTTTCGATCAGATCAGCCGGTGCGTGCCCCGCTTCCGGCAACGGGTCGTTCGCTCGATTCCGCCCCTGCCTCCGCGCTGGGAGCATGATCCTGACTTCGATCTCGAATTCCACCTGCACAGATTGACCCGGCCGGGACTCCGTCAGAGCGACCTCCTCGCTCTCGCCGGCACGGCGCTCATGACCGGCTATGACCATCGCCGGCCTCTTTGGCAGGCAACGTTTGTGGACGGACTGTCCGACGGAAGCGGCGCGCTGCTGTGCAAGTTCGATCATGCGCTGACCGACGGTGTCGGTGCGGTACAGATCGCGTCGATCCTGTTTGACAACCTGGGAAAGCCGCCCGAAGGCGGTCAGGTGCCGTCGCGTTCACTCGGCCTCGCGTCGCGTGCGCTAACGGCCCTGCGGCACCCTGTCGACGCCGCGTTGGCGACAATACCGACTGCGCTGTCGATCTTTCGGGCCGCGCGTCCGATCGCCGGCCCTCGATCGCCCATCATGCGTAACCGCACCGCAACTCGCCATCTCGACATCCTGGAGGTGAGCAAGTCGGCCTTGCAGTTCGCCGGGCGAGCAGCCGGGGGTTCGCTGAACGACGCCTTCATCGCGGCGGTGGCCGGCGGGCTTCGTCGCTATCACGAGTGCCACGGTGTCGCACTCGATGACCTGGTGATGGCCATGCCGATCAGTATCCGACGCCACGACGACGCCGCCGGCGGCAACCGGGCGACCCTCATGCGCGTGGCGGTGCCCGTCGGTGTGACGGATCCTGCGCGCAGGATTTGCGCGATCCACGAACGTACCGGCAAGGCAAGAGCCGAGCGGTCCCTCGCCTACACGCAGCTCATCGCTTCAGGCCTCAACGCCATGCCGCGCAGCTATGTCGGTGCCGAGCTGCGTCGGGTCGACTTCGTCGCCAGCGACGTCCCTGGCTTCGCAGTCGCGCTGCGGCTGGGCGGCGCCCCCGTGCGGATGCAGTACGCATTCTCTCCGACGCTGGGCGCGAGCGTGAACACCACCATGCTCACGTATGTCGACACGTGTGCGATCGGAATCAACGCGGATACCGGTGCGATTCCCGACCCCAATGTGTTGCATGACTGTCTCGCTGCAGGATTCGACGAGACGGTATCGATCGTGCCGTGATCCTCTGACCTGCGGACACTGATACCGAGGACCTTCGACCCTTCTGCACATGTGGCGGTGCTCCTAGCCTCTGGATATGGGAAAGCAACGCCCTTGCCTCGCAGGATTGATGGCCGTAGCCGGCGTACTGGTGACGTATCGAGGCGCGTTTCGCCCCTGGATGTACACCTGGGGCGCAGGCAAATCCGAAGTGGCCGCGGAGCTTCCCGGTGACGAACTGGCCGAGGCCGACGCGCCGAGGACGACGCGGGCGGTGACGATCGACGCCCCGGTTCGGGCGATATGGCCCTGGTTGGTCCAGATCGGTGAAGACCGCGGCGGCTTCTACAGTTACGCGCTGTTGGAGCAGGCTGTGGGAGCGCGCATTCACAACGCGCACGCGATCCATCCCGAGTGGCAGGACCTTCATGTCGGCGACACCATCTGGCTGGCGCGGCGCTACGGCGACAATGCTCGTCAGGTGGTGGCGCTGCTGGAGCCGGAATCTGACCTGGTACTGATGTCACCGGCTGATTTCGCACGGGTCCAGCAGGGGGAGAAGGCTTCTGGTGTGTGGAGTTTCCATCTGCGGCGCAGCAATGGTTGGACTCGACTGATCGTGCGCGGTAGCGGTGGCTTTGTCGGACGTCCCTGGTTCGACATCGTGCACTTCATCATGGAGCGCGCGATGATGCGCGGTCTGCGTGCGCGGGCTGAACGCACGGCGCGCGCAGAGTATGAGCACTACGGCGAGGTGGACCCGGCACAGTCACCCGGCATGGCCACCGTCACGCCGATTCCGTAGAACGAAGCTCGGCCTCCACGGCGTCGACCACGGAGGACACCGCGTCCGCGACGACGGGTGTCAGCGCGTTTCCGTGACCGACGTCCATGACGTCAACGGTGAAGACCACCAACCGGCGCGGCAACCGCGCGAGTGCCTCGCCGAGCGAGTACGCCTGTGCCAAACCCAACATGTGCGAGCTCACGACCGGAGGCCCGCCGCCGTCTGCGGGGGTCCAGCGGCGGATCCTGCCGGGTGTTCCATCGCGGCTGAGTGCAGCGTCCACGACGATTGCGAACTCGACACCGGTCCAGGCGTCGAGGATCGAGCCCGGGTCTCCGATATCGGTCATCACCTGTATCCCCGGAATGTGCCGTCGGGCGATCGCGGCCGCCACTGCGGGCCCGATACCGTCGTCACACCGAAAAGGGTTCCCGATCCCGATGACCAGAACACTCATGTGCGGTCCACGGTCAGTGTCAGAAAGTGTGCCGAACACGAGATACACGGATCGTGGTTGCGAATCGACTTCTCGCACAACGAGGTCAAGGAGGCATCGTCGATGGTCAGGTTGGCCGCGACCAGCTCGGCCATCTCGTGTTCGATGGCTGCCTGGTTCTGCGCGGTGGGCGGCACGATCGTCGCGGCCCGGATCAGGCCGTCGTCGCCGATGTCGTAACGGTGATAGAGCAATCCCCGCGGTGCCTCACTGGCCCCGTGTCCAACAGCAGCATGGGCCGCCACATCGACGAAGGGCCGCGCTGGGCGCCGGTACTCGGCGATGATGTTCAGGGCCTCGTCGATGGCGTAGACGACCTCGACCAGTCGGACAGCGATGCTGCGGAACGGATTTCGGCACTGTGCCGCCAACCCGGCGGCGGCTGCTGCCTCTCGGGCGACCGGTGACAGCGTGGCATGGTTGAGTGAGTAACGGGCCAACGGGCCGGTCAGGTACCGCGCGCCGTCGAGGGTGGCATGTAATGCCGTCGAACGTCGGACCTGGGTCTCGATCACGTGGTCGGTGAACGAGGCGAGGGGGAATGCCGGCCCCTCGCTGCGAGCGATCGCGCCGTCCTCGATCGGATAACGTCCAGGCTGGGTCAGCGCCAAGAACTCGTGATCGAATTCGACCTCCGGATAGTCGAATTCAGCCACCTCGTGCAGGGTCGTCAGGGCAT
Organism: Mycolicibacterium brisbanense; assembly: GCF_001570425.1. GTDB lineage: Bacteria > Actinomycetota > Actinomycetes > Mycobacteriales > Mycobacteriaceae > Mycobacterium > Mycobacterium brisbanense. The sequence continues at coordinate 36,210 of NZ_BCSX01000029.1, read as the reverse complement.
CGTCGAGTGCGTGGCGTAATTGCTCGGCGACGGGTTTGAGGTCGCCAGGCTCGGGGACGGAGTAGAACCCGCCGAGCCGGACGTTGATCGGATGGATGGCCCGCCCACCTATGTGCTCCATCAACCGATTGCCGGCCTTCTTCAGGGCCAGGCCGCGTTCGATCAAGTCGGGCCGGTCCTTGGCCAGGCTGATACCGTCCGGATAGCCCAGGAAGTCCGGCAGGTGCAGCAGGAAGATGTGCAGCGCGTGGCTGTGGATCCATTCGCCGCAGTAGAGCAGGCGGCGCAGCTGCACCAGCTCAGGATCGACAACCACCCCGCACGCGTCTTCGATGGCGTTGCATGCGCTCACCTGATAGGCGACCGGACAGATACCGCATACGCGTGCGGTGATGTCGGGAGGTTCGGTGTAGGCGCGACCCCGCAGGAACGCCTCGAAGAATCGCGGCGGCTCATAGATGTTCAGCTCGACGCTCTCCACCGCACGGTCCTTGAGGGTGACATGCAGGGCGCCCTCGCCCTCGACCCGGGTCAGCGCACCGACCGACAGGGTCCTGATCTCGGGCTTCACCGGTCATTCCGCTCGGTAGAGAAGTGCGCGACGTTGAACGTCGAAAACACCCTCTCGACGTCGTCGTTCGACAATCCGTCGCGACGCAACACGGGAACCAGGGCTGAGGTGTTGGGTGTGGCAGCCGGTCCGAAACAGCCATAGCAGCCGCGATGGTATGTGGGACACAAGGCTCCACAGCCGGCATGGGTGACCGGTCCGAGACACGGGATGCCCTCGGCGACAACGACACACGTGACTCCGCGCAGTTTGCATTCGGTGCACACGGTTTTGGCGGGTAGGCGGGGTTTGCGCCCGATCAGCAGCGCGGCCAGCGTGTCGAGCAACTGGCCGCGGTCGATCGGGCAGCCTTGCAGCTGGTAGTCGACCGTGACGTGCTCGGCCGGCGCAGTGGATGTGGCCAGGGTGTCGATGTAGTCGGGGTGGGCGTAGACCACCGACGTGAACTCGGCGACGTCGCCGAAATTGCGCAGGGCCTGGATCCCGCCGGCCGTGGCACAGGCACCGATCGTCACCAAGGTTGCCGACTGCTCGCGGATCTCTCTGATCCGTCGCTCGTCGGCGGGGGTAGTGATGGACCCCTCGACCAGCGACACGTCGTACGGTCCGCTCATCACCGCACTGGAAGCCTCCAGGAAGGTGGTGATCTGGACCTGCCCGGCGAGGGTGAGCAGTTCGTCCTCACAGTCGAGCAGGGTGAGCTGGCAGCCGTCGCACGAGGCGAACTTCCATACGGCCAACGTGGGTGTGCCCATCTACAGCTCCTTCACCGAGAGCAGGGGTTCTGCGATGTCGTAGCCGACGACGGGGCCGTCCCGGCACAGCAGCAGCGGGCCCAGCTGGCAGTGCCCACACCAGCCGATGCCGCACTGCATATTGCGTTCCAGGGACACGCGGATATCCGTGGCCTCCAAGCCTTTTCGGATGAGCTCGATAGCCGCCCCGCGCATCATGGGTTCCGGCCCGCACAGCAGGGCGGTGGTCTGCTCGGGCCGCAGCGGCAGCCGCCGCAGCGGTTCGGTGACCAGGCCGACCTCACCCGGCCACCCCTGTACCGGAACGTCGACGGTCAGATGCACGTCAAGGGTTTCGTCGTGCGTCCACTGCTGTATCTCAGTGGCGAACAGGAAGTCGTCGCGGGAGCGTGCGCCCGCGATCACGGTCACCTTCCCGTAGGCGGTACGGTCGGCGAGCACTCCGTGCACAACCGGACGCAGCGGCGCGAGCCCCACGCCACCGGCGACGATCACCAGGTCACGGCCGACGGCCTCGGTCAGACCCCAGCTGGTGCCGAATGGGCCGCGCATGCCGATGACCGTCCCCGGGCCGGAGCCCCGCAGTGCTCGGCTGACGGCGCCGACCGAGCGGACGGTGTGGGAGATGGTGGGATCTGACGCGGTGGGGACAGCACTCACGGAGATGGCGATTTCGCCGATCCCGAACGCGTACATCATCATGAACTCGCCGGGCTGCGGTGCGCTCAGGGCGTTGCGGACCGGTTGCAGCTGCAGCGTCGACGAGTCGCGGTTTTCGTTGACGACGCGGTGCACCCGGTAGGGCACGGGAGCCATGGCCGATGTCGATGCGTCAATCATCGCGCTGCTCATCGAGACCGGCGAGGACGTTCATCTCCTCGGTGATGTCAATTCCGGTGGGGCACCAGGCGATACAGCGCCCGCAGCCCACGCATCCGGTGCTGCCGAACTGATCGTGCCAGGTTCCGAGCTTGTGGGTGATCCAGTGCCGGTATCGCGACGGTGTGGACTGCCGGACGTTGCCCTCGTGGATGAACGTGAAGTCGGGCTCGAAGCACGAGGACCAGTGCGTCCACCGTTCGGCGTGTTCGCCGGTCAGGTCGGTGACGTCCTCGACGCTTGTACAAAAACACGTCGGACATACCATCGTGCAGTTGCCGCACGTCAGACACCGGCTCGCGACCTCGTCCCAGCGTGGTGACTCGCGGGAGCGGATCAGCAGTTCCCGCAGGTCGCCACCGGGCATGTGCCGACCCATATGGTGTTCTGCCTGGGCGACTTGGTGTCTGGCTGAATCGATTTCCGACTGTTGGGCAGCGCGGTGATCCAGCGCGGCCAGCACCTCGGCGCCCTCGTCGGTGCCGATGTCGACGACGTAAAGCAGTGTGCCTCCGTCGGACAACTCGGTGAGCGCCAGGTCATAGCCCGGCCCCACCTGCGGCCCGGTGCCCATCGATACGCAGAAACACAACGCCCCGGGTTCCGTGCAATTGACCGCCACCACGAAGCTACGCCGGTGCCGCCCAACGAAACCCTGATCGGGGTGGGTGTTCTCGCCGAGCACATCGTTCAGCTTCGCGATCGCCGCCAGATCGCACGCCCGCACACCGACAAACGCGTACGGCGTTGGTTGTTCGGGCGGCGACTCGTCCGATGACCACAGCCGCTGCCGTGGCGGGTGGAGGAACTGTTTCCACGATTGCGGACCGGCGGAATGGCCGAACAGCGCGTCGTCGTCGCGTCGGCGCAGCCGATAGTGCCCAGGCCCCACATCGACACCCCAGCCGCTGGGCAGATCGTCGGCCGACGACAGTTCGGCAAGCACGATCGCGTCGTCCGACCGAGTGGGCCCGACCACCCGATAGCCGCGATCGACCAGCGCGCAAATCAGCTGATGTATCCCCGCGGAGTCGATCACCGCACTGCTCATGGACTCCGATCGTCCTCCGCGATGCGGCAACATGCACCGTCCATCTGCCCTCTGGATGGGGGTCAAAGGTCCTCGCGGCCGGGGGAGCGCCGCGATGGGGTCTTTGTGCCCTATAGGCCGCCCGACGAGCGGTCGAGACTATGGCCATGGACATGGATCGGCCCAGAGCTGGTTGCGGTCGCGGGACAGGGCTGCAATCGCGATGACACCAGCGGTCACCGAAGAACCAGCGCTTGATGTGCTCACCGCGAGACAGGCGGCAGCGGCGTCCGTCGCCGAGGTGCTGGCAGCCCTGAACAGTTCGACAGCGGGACTGTCGAGCGCCGAGGCGTCGACGCGACTGGCGCGGCTGGGCCCCAATGCAGTACGCACCCATCAGGTCAAAGCGCTTGCGGTACTGGGACGTCAGTTGCGCAATGCGGTGCTGATCCTGCTTGCCGCGACCGCGATCGTGTCGTACTTCCTCGGCGACAGCATGCAAGCCACCATCATCGGCATCATCCTCACTGCGAGCATCGGCCTGGGGTTCTTCAACGAGTACCGCGCCGAGCAGGCTGCCGCGGCCCTGCACTCGCGTATGCGGCACAGTGCAGTGGTGCGGCGCGACGATCAGTTCGTCTCCGTCGACGTCGCCACGCTGGTGCCGGGTGACGTCATCCGCTTGACGCTGGGGGAGGCTGTGCCTGCCGATGTGCGGCTGATCGAGACCGCCGGACTGGAGTGCAACGAGAGCATCCTGACCGGTGAGTCGATGGGGTCGGAGAAATCTCCGAATCCCGTCGCCGACGCTGATCTCGCCGACTGCGCGGATCTGGCCTTCATGGGCACCATCGTCAATGCCGGGGAGGGGCTCGGCGTCGTCTACGCCACCGGGAAGAACGCTGAATTCGGCCGTATCGCAGCAGGGTTGGGAGAGCGACAGCCCGAGACCGATTTTCAGGTCGGGTTGCGCCGCTTCTCGTATCTGCTGCTGCAGGTGGCGATTGCGCTGACGCTGCTGATCCTGGTCAGCAATCTGCTGCTGCGCAAACCGGTCATCGATTCGGTGCTGTTCTCGCTGGCGATCGCCGTGGGCATCACCCCGCAACTGTTGCCCGCCGTGGTCAGTGCCAGCCTGGCCACGGGATCGCGGCAACTGGCCAAAGCAAAAGTGTTGGTCAAGCGCCTGGTGTGCATCGAAGATCTCGGCGACATCGACATCTTGATCACCGATAAGACGGGGACCTTGACCGAAGGGCGAATCAGCCTCGTCGACACCGTCAACCCCGCAGGTACCCATAGTGATTCGGTCCTTCGCTTGGGTCTCTTCGCGTCCGACGTGGACCTGCAGGCCGGCGGCGTCAGCGCCAACCCGCTCGATGCCGCCCTGTGCGACGCGCCGAACGCACTGGCCGCCGTCGCTGCGGCGCGCCGTGTCGCGTTGCTGCCGTTCGATCACCTGCGGCGCTCGACGTCAGCCCTGATCGATGACAACGGTAAACGAATCCTTGTCGTGAAGGGCGCTCCCGAGCAGATACTGGCGCGGTGCTCGATGACCGACCCAGCCGCGCAGGGAACACTGGACGATTTGTTCGCCGCAGGCCGGCGGGTGGTGGCGGTGGCAGTCAAGCCTGCACCCAACCTGTCTGCCATCACAGCCGCCGACGAAGCCGAGTTGATGCTGGCAGGCTTCCTGGTGTTCGCCGACGAGCCGAAGGCTGCGGCCCGGCACTCGCTGACAGAACTGGCCGCTCTGGGGATCGAGCTCAAGATCGCGACGGGTGACAACGCCCAGGTGGCCGAAAAGGTGTGTGGCGAACTGGGACTGGCGTCGAAGGGAACGATCACCGGTAGCCAGCTCGACGGGCTCGACGATGACAGCTTCGCCCGGGCCGCCGCTGACCACACCATCTTTGCGCGCATCTCGCCAGAACAGAAGGCGCGGTTGGTCACTGCGGCGCGGCATACGGGCCGTTCGATCGGATTCCTCGGTGACGGGGTCAACGACGCCCTGGCATTGCATGCCGCCGACGTCGGCATCTCCGTGGACACTGCCACCGACGTCGCCAAGGATGCGGCTGATGTCGTGCTGCTCGAAAAAGACCTCGGTGTGCTGGCCACCGGCGTCGCCGAGGGTCGCAGGATCTTCGCCAACACTATCAAGTACGTCCTCATGGGGACGTCGAGCAACTTCGGCAACATGTTCTCCGCTGCGGCGGCATCGGCGTTGCTGCCGTTTCTGCCGATGCTGCCGAGTCAGATCCTGCTCAACAACTTGCTCTACGACAGTTCGCAGTTGGCGATTCCGACCGATCGGGTCGACACCGAACAGCTGCACGCACCGTCGCATTGGAACGTCGCCTTCATCCGGCGGTTCATGCTCATCTTCGGACCGATCAGCTCGCTGTTCGACTTCATGACCTTCGGGCTCATGCTCGGCGTTCTGCACGCCGGAGCCGTCGAATTCCGCACGGGCTGGTTCGTGGAATCGCTTGCCACGCAAACACTGATCATCTTCGCCATCCGCACCCGTAAGGTGCCCTTCTTCCGGAGTCGGCCTAGCGGATTGCTGACCGGCACGAGCCTTGCCGTCGTAGCGATCGGCGTGGTGCTGACGGTGTCACCGATCTCGGCGACGCTCGGGTTCACCCCGTTGCCGTGGCAGTTCTTCGGCGCGCTCGGCGCATTCGTCGTCACCTACCTCGTCCTCGTCGAGTTGGCGAAGAAGGTGTTCTACTCCGAGCCCATGCGTGTGTTCGGTCAGCCCCATCGGACCCGCGGCTACCAACACCGTGTCCACCGCCGCGCGGCCCGGTTCTCCCACGCGTGAGCCGCTATCGGCTCGCGACGCGCACGCCCAGCTCGATCAAGAGTTGGCGGACGCGTTGGTCGATCTGGTCACGGATCGGCCGCACAGCATCGATGCCTTGACCGGCCGGATCGGGGAGTTCCCAGTTCTCGTAACGCTTTCCGGGAAGGATCGGACATGTGTCACCGCATCCCATGGTGATGACGACGTCGGCCGTGCGAACCATGTCATCAGTCCACGGTTTCGGGTATTCGCCGGTGATGTCGATGCCGACTTCGGCCATCACGGCGACGGCTGCGGGGTTGATCTCGTCACCGGGCTCGGAGCCTCCCGACCACGCGACCGCGCTGTTGCCGGCGTAGTGGGTGAAATATCCGAGTGCCATCTGAGAGCGTCCGGCGTTGTGGGTGCAGAGGAACAGTACGGCCGGTGCGGCTGCGTCAGTCATGGGTTTCTCCGTTCGCAGAGTTGAACCGCCACAACGCCAGTGAGACGTACACCAGGGCGACCAGCACCGGGACCTCGATCAGCGGTCCGACGACCCCGGCGAGGGCTTGGCCCGAGGTGGCGCCGTAGGTCGCGATCGCAACGGCGATGGCGAGTTCGAAGTTGTTGCCGGCAGCCGTGAACGCCAGGGTGGTGGTGCGTTCGTAGCCCAGGCCCAGTGCGGTGCCGAGTAGATTGCCCCCGGACCACATGATGGCGAAATAGGCCAACAGCGGCAGGGCGATGCGGGCGACGTCCCAGGGCCGGTTGGTGATCTGATCACCTTGCAGGGCAAAGAGAATCACGATCGTGAACAGCAGGCCGTAGAGTGCCCACGGTCCGATCCGGGGGAGGAACTGCGTCTCGTACCAGTGCCGACCCCTGGTGTTTTCGCCGACGCGGCGGGACAGGTAACCGGCAAGCAGCGGAATGCCGAGGAAGATGAGCACCGATCGGGCGATCTGCCACGGTGAGGCGGTGATGTTGGTCTGCGGCAAGTGCAGCCAGCCGGGCAGCACCGACAGATAGAACCAGCCGAGTACCGCGAACATGATCACCTGGAAGATCGAGTTGAGCGCCACCAGGACCGCGGCGGCCTCGCGGTCCCCGCAGGCCAGGTCGTTCCAGATGATGACCATCGCGATGCAGCGCGCAAGCCCGACGATGATCAGCCCGGTGCGGTAGTCGGGCAGGTCGGGCAGCAGGAGCCAGGCGAGCACGAACATCAACGCAGGGCCGACGAGCCAGTTCAGCAGGAGGGAGGACAGCATGAGCTTGCGGTCACCGGTGACGCTGTCGAGCCGGTCATAGCGTACTTTTGCCAGAACCGGATACATCATGATCAACAGACCCAACGCGATGGGCAGCGAAATGCCGTCGACCTGAACCTTTTCCAGCGCATGATTCAGCCCGGGAACCCACCGGCCAAGCAGTAACCCGGCCGCCATTGCCGCACCGACCCAGACCGGCAGGAACCGATCCAGGGTGGAGAGCTTGCCGACCACCGGTGTGGCGGCCGGCACGGTGTCGGTCATGCCGGCAGGTGCGCCGACGAGGCGCCCAGGAGCACCGCCAGACTGTCCAGCGCATCGGGCACCACCGCGTAATAGACCCACGACGCGCGACGCTCGGAGGTCAGCAACCCGGCATCGCGCAGCACCCTGAGGTGATGGCTGATGGTGGGTTGCGAGACCTCCACTCCTGCCGAGATATCGCAGACACACGCCTCACCGCCGACGTGGCTGGCGATCGAGGAGAACAACTGCAAGCGCACGGGATCGGCGAGAGCCTTGAGCTTGGTCGCCATGTCCGTGGCCTGCGCGGCCGAGAGGGGTGCACGAAGCAGGGCCCCCGGTGGACAGCACGCGTCGTCAGATGACGGTGGTTTCGACATGCATCGATATTGATGCCTATCGAAGTCGTGGTCAAGTGAGCGGTGGCTAGGCCGGCGCGGCTGTGGCACCGCCGCAGCATGCGTCACCCGGGCCTGGGTCACCCTGGCCGGCATCGACCGCGTCGCGGAACTCGGGGCTGGTGCCGAAGGTGTCGGAGTCTGCCAGCACCGTGTAAACCTCCCACTTCTCACCGGCGGGGCCGGTTACCCAGACCTTGTCCTGTGTGGCGAAGCAGCACGTGGTGCCGATCTCCTCGTCGGTGAACAATCCCTCGGCGGTCAACCTGGCGATGTGAGCGTGGACCTGCTCGCTGGTGGCGACCTCGACCCCGAGGTGGTTGATGGTGCCGCCCTGGCCGGGGTTTTCCAGCAGGACCAGCTTCATCGGTGGCTCGGTCACTGCGAAGTTGGCGTAGCCCGGCTTCACTTTCGCCGGCCCGACGCCAAAGAGCTTGCTGTAGAACGTGATTGCCTCATCAAGATCATCGACGTTGAGAGCCAGCTGAACGCGGGACATGAGAACCTCCGGATCCGATGAGACCTATATCGAACTAGTGCGACGAGGGTCAGCTTGCCATCTTTGGCCAGCGGAGAGCTGGTGACGGTGCTATTTGAGTGAATCCACCGAGGGCCACGCCGGAAACCTGGAGCGCTGCAGGCGCTATGCATGGTGCTCGGCTCGGACTGCTGCCAACAGTGCCTCTCCGACCTGCCGGGGTGGAGCTGTCAATGCCTGCTGGCAGGGGTGCAGCTATCCGGTTAGCGGTGACGACACCGCGCCCTCGGTGGACCAAGGTTCTAGGCAGAACACCGGAGCACGAAGGAGGCGCGAGATGACCATCTCCCTGACCCGATCAACCACCCGGAGCGCACATGCCACGTCGCTGCTCGACGGAGAAATAGTCGAGGAGAACGACTACGGCTCGATCCGGCGCGTGACCGCCGACAACTTCCCGATCCTGCAAGGCATGTCGATCAAGCGACTGGTGATCAACCCCGGAGCGATGCGTACACCGCACTGGCACGCCAACGCCAACGAATTGACCTACTGTGTCTCGGGCACCGCGCTGGTGTCGGTGCTGGACACCGGAAACAAATTCGCGGCCTTCACGGTCAGCGCGGGCGAAATGTTCCACGCCGACTCAGGTTCACTGCATCACATCGAGAACATCGGCACCGAGCCCGCCGAATTCATCATCACCTTCCGCCATGAGCGGCCAGAGGACTTCGCGCTGGGCGCGGCGTTCGGGGCCATGACCGACGCCGTGCTGGGCAATACCTACGATCTGGACGCGTCGGACTTCGCGAAACTGCGCCGTGACACGGTGGACCGCAGACTGGCCCGCCGGACGGGCGACCCGGTGATCCCCGATACTGCCGGTTACCCCGACCCGCACAAGTTCGCCGTGGAAGCGATGACGCCACCGGTGGCCTCGGCCGTCGGCTCGGCCCGCACGGCGCGGGTGCAGTTCTGGCCGGCGCTGAAAGATCTGTCGATGTACTCGCTGCGGGTGCGCGAAGACGGCATGCGCGAACCGCACTGGCATCCCGTGACCGCTGAAATGGGTTATGTGCAAAGCGGTTCGGCCCGGATGACCGTGATGGATCCGGATGGGACGCTCGATACCTGGCTGCTGCAGCGCGGCGATGTGTACTTCGTCCCGCGGGCGTACCCGCACCACATCGAGGTCTTCGACTCACCTGCGGACGCGGGGAGCAATTCAGGCAGTGGTCTGCACTTCCTGATCTTCTTCGACCAGCCCACCCCGGCCGACATCGGCTACCGCACCTCGGCCAGTGCGTATTCACGCGCAGTGTTGGCCGCGGTGTTCGACACGCACATCGAGGATCTGCCCGAATTCCCGTTCACCGCGACCGATCCGCTCATCGTCGGACGACGCAACCCGCAGGACCGCTGAGGGCTCGCGGGCGTCCAGCTTGGCGGCTGGTGCGCTGCACCGGGTGGATTCACCCGGTGCGGCGGTGGGCGATCTGAAGCACGTTGCCGTGTGGGTCGGCAACCATGGCCCGTCTGTCGCCGTACGGTGTGTCGAGCGGTGCTTCCACGCTCGTGGCGCCTGCGGCGATCGCGCGGTGGTAGGCGCGGTCGGCGTCGTCGACGTAGATGTACAGAAACGCCGGGAACAGCTCGCGCTCGCCTGCCGCGCTGATCATGACCAACGAGTCACCGATACGCATTTCAGCCGGGCGGTCGGGGTACACCTCACCGGTGGCTCCGAACACCGTTCGCAGGAACTCCACGGCAGCAACGACATCCGCCACCACCATGCGCGGTGTCACGGTGTGGTATCCCGCGGGCGGTTGGATGTTCACGGTCACACTCCACGCGCGACGTCGGACGGCGTCGCACTCACCCCGCGCGGCCTGTGATCGGCGTCATAGGCATCAGCCTACGACGTGGGGCGAACAGTTCGCCGAGATGACGGATTATTGCGAAATATGGCCGTTTTCACGCCACAACCCGTCGTCTCGCCGCAACCGGGTCAGCAGCAGCGTGCGCCGGGGTTGGCCTCGGTGTGCCGATGGCGCATCTTCCAGTAGTCGCGCTCGGTGAGCACCGGCTCGCCGGGGTGGGTGCGGGCCCGATGCTCGACGTAGCGCCGGTAGTGATTGTCGCCCATCAATGTGGCGATGTACCAACCGATTTGGCGTGCGGCCCGGCGTGTGCGCCCGGCAAGGCGTCCCATTGTTTCTGCACCTCCTTCTCGACCTGAGTCGGGATCAGGCCCGATGGCGCGAAGATGCGCGACGGCACCGGGTCGTCCTCGGCCAGCGGCCTGCCGGTGCCGCGCAGCGCCCGCAGTGCCATCACCACACCGGCGACGAACACGATCAGTACGAGCACCGCGAAGATCACCGAGAGCGTGCCCTGGATGAACGTGTTGCGGATGACGGCGTCGATCTGGTCCGGGTTCTTGGCGGCACCGAATGTCGACTTGCCGGCTTCCTTGGCCGCGACGTACTGCGAATGCTGCTTCCAGTAACCGACCTTGGGGTCGCCGGAGAAGATCTTCTGCCAGGACGCCGTCATGGTGACGACGAGATCCCACATCAGCGGAACCCCGGGAATCCAGGCCCATTTCACCAGTCCGCGCTTGATCACCACGACGGTGACCACGGTCAGCGCGATTGCGGCCAGCAACTGGTTGGCGATGCCGAACAGCGGAAACAGCGTGTTGATGCCGCCCAGCGGATCGGTCACGCCCATCAACAGGATCGATCCCCATGCCGCCACCACGATGATGCTGCAGGCCCACGCGCCCACCCGCCAGCTCGGGTTGCGGAACTTCTTCATGGGGCCGCCGAGGTTGCTCAGACCATCGGAGAGCATGAACCGCGCCACCCGCGTGCCCGCATCGACGGTCGTGAGGATGAACAGCGCCTCGAACATGATCGCGAAGTGGTACCAGAACGCCTTGAGGCCGGCCCCGCCGAACACCTGATGCAGCACCTCGGACATGCCGAACGCCAGGGTCGGCGCGCCGCCGGTGCGCGACACGACGGTCTCCTCTCCGACACCCTCGGCCGCCGCGGTGATCTGCTCCGGCGTGATGGGGGAACCGGACAGGCCGAGGCCGTTGACGTAGGTGGCCGCGGTCTGCGCGGTGGTCCCGGTCTGCGCCGATGGCGCGTTGATGGCGAAGTACAGATGTTGGTTGATGATCGCCGCGGTGATCAACGCCATGATCGCGACGAACGACTCGGTGAGCATGCCGCCGTACCCGATGAGTCTCATCTGGCTTTCCTTCTCCAGCAGCTTCGGGGTCGTGCCCGAGGAGATCAGGGAGTGGAAGCCCGACAGAGCACCGCAGGCGATGGTGATGAACAGGAACGGGAACAGCGAGCCCGCGAAGACCGGGCCGGTGCCGCTGGTGGCGAACTGCGAGATGGCGGGCGCCTCCATCACCGGCCGGGCGATGAGGATGCCGAGGGCCAGCAGCGCGATGGTGCCGACCTTCATGAACGTCGAGAGATAGTCGCGGGGCGCCAGCAGGAGCCATACCGGCAGTACTGAGGCGGCCAGGCCGTAGATGATGATGCACCATGACAGCGTCACCTTCGACAAGGTGAACCAGTCGGCGCCCCAGTCGGTTTCGGCAACCCACCCGCCGGAGACCACCGCGAGCAGCAGAAGCACAACGCCGATGAGCGACACCTCCGACACCCGGCCGGGGCGCAGGAATCGCAGATACAGCCCCATGAAGATGGCGATCGGAATGGTCATCGCGATGGAGAACACGCCCCACGGGCTTTCGGCCAGGGCGTTGACCACCACCAGGGCCAGGACCGCCAGCAGGATCACCATGATGACCAGCACGCCGACGATAGCGGACACGCCGCCGATGGCGCCGAGCTCGTCACGTGCCATCTGGCCCAGTGACCGGCCGCGGCGGCGGACCGAGATGGCGAGCACCAGATAGTCCTGGACGCAGCCGGCCACCACCGCGCCGACGATGATCCAGATGGTCCCCGGCAGGTAGCCCATCTGCATGGCCAGCACCGGGCCGACCAGCGGGCCGGCTCCGGCGATGGCTGCGAAGTGGTGACCGAACAGCACACGCCGGTCGGTGGGCACGTAGTCGGTGGCGTTCTCGAAAAGTTCTGCCGGAGTGGCATTGTCGTCGCGCGGTTTGACGATCTTCATCTCGATCAGCCGGGCGTAGAACCGGAAACCGATGACGTAGGTGCAGATCGCGGCGATCACGAACCAGACCGCGTTGACGGTCTCCCCGCGGAAGAACGCGATCACCGCCCAGGCGATGGCGCCGACGAGCGCGATGATCGCGAAGACGATTTTGTGCCGCGTGGTGATGGGGGACCGGTCGATGATCGCCACCGGCGGCAGATCCTTGTCGGTGCGGATGTAGGTGACGTCGCCGTCGGTCTCCTCGATCCGGTCGGACGCGGTGGGTGTGGCCATGGGCCGATCTTTTCATCGCCGCCGCGGTCGCGTGGCGGAACCCTCCTCAGCGTTCGTACAGGGCGCGAACAGTCTCGATGGTGTCGGCCTCTTCAGGCGATTTGTCGTCGCGGTAACGCAGCACACGGGCAAACCGCAGCGCCATGCCACCGGGATACCGTGACGAGCCCTGCACACCGTCGAACGCGATCTCGACGACCTGCTCGGGCCGCAGTTTCACCACGTACCCGTCGGTGGGGCCGTCGGCGAGTTCGGTGAAGCGTTCGGTCTGCCAGGCAAGCATCGCGTCGGTCATGCCCTTGAACGTCTTGCCCAGCATCACGAATCCGCCGGTTGCCGGATCGCGTGCGCCCAGATGGATGTTCGAGAGCTTGCCGGTGCGTCGCCCCGAGCCCCATTCCACGGCGAGCACCACCAGATCCAAGGTGAGCACCGGCTTGACCTTGAGCCATCCCGCACCGCGGCGCCCTGCCTCGTACGGCGCTTGTGGGGACTTCGCCATCACGCCTTCGTGCCCGGCGGCCAGCGTCGCGGCCACGAACCCGCGGGCCTGCTCGGGGTCGGCAGTCACGATGTGGTCGACGCGACGGGAAGGCGGGACGATCGCATCGAGTGCGGCCCGGCGTTCGAGGGTCGGCAGGTCGAGGAGGTCACGCCCGTCGACGTGCAGCAGGTCGAAGAAGAACACCGACAGCGGCACCTCGTCGGTTGGATTCCGGCGGCCGAAACGCGAGGCGGTGACCTGGAACCGGTGGGGCCTGCCGTCGGGACGCAGGGCGATGGCCTCGGCGTCGGCGATCAGGTCGGTGACCGGAAGCGCCAGGGTCGCCGCGACCACCTCCGGCAAGCGCGAGGTGACGTCGTCGAGGCTGCGGGTGTAGATGGACACGTCGGACCCGGCGCGGTGGATCTGCACCCGTGCGCCGTCCAGCTTGGTCTCCAGAACGGCTGTACCGCCGAGCCTTTCGAGGGCGTCGTCGATATCGCGTGCGGTCTGCGCCAGCATCGGCCCCACCGGGCGACCCACCTGCAGGCCGAAGGCCTGCACCGCGGTGATGCCGCCGGTGAGCGCTGCGGATGCGACGGCAGGCAGGTCGCCGGCCAACATGGCCGCGCGGCGCACCTCGGCAGCGGGGATTCCCGACGAGCGCGCGATGGCATCGGCCATCACCCCGGCCAGCGCGCCCTGCCGCAACTCACCGCCGAGCAGCCGGCGCAGGAAGGTCTGTTCACCGGGGGTGGCAGCGCCGAACAGCTCGTGAACCAGGCGGGCCCGGTGGGCCTGGGAACCTTTGCCGGTGACCGCGCCGATCGCGGTGAGCCGGCTGTCCACGTCGGTGATGGTCAAGATCGGGGCGACTGCGGGCGTCGGCAGGTCACGCAACCCCGCCCAGCCCACGCCGATCTGGCGTTGCGGCAGCTCGCCCGAGAGCCAGGCGACCACGACCTCGACGGGGTCCCCTGCGGCGGCAACCGCCGTCAGCAGCGCGGCGATGCGCTCGGTTTTGGCCAGCCGTCCCGAGCTCGCCGCCACGTCGGCGGATGCGGCGACAACCTCGGCAAGCAGCATGCGTTCAGGGTGCCACGACGGTCAGACATTTCTCAGCGCCTGGACCAGCACCGCGGCCTGCGAGCGCAGCTCGGCCGCCCGGACGTGATAGCCCGCGGCCACGAATTCATCTGCGGCCGACAGGCGTTCGTCGACCTCGGATTCGATGAGGCGACGAATCTCGGCGTCGGAGAGCTCGAGCCGGGCGACCTCGGTGGCACCCAGGCCCGGCACCGACGCGGCGAAGGGGCCTGCGGAATATGCCGCAACGGCGGCGACCTGGGGGGCTTCGGCGTTGTCGATCGCGCTGAGCGCCGACCGCAACGCGACGACGCGCGGGGTGCCGCGGGCCTTGCGTGCCGACATCAGCCCGCGGCGCAGCGTGTCGCGCCAATGTTGTGCTGGTGTCATGTCACGACAATGTATTCGACCGGGGCGGAGACGTCGAAGCATTTTTGGCGCGGTCGACTGTGCTGAGTGTGCGCGAAATGCCTACTGAACACGGCGTGTCGGGCGACAGACGCGCACGCTCGCGGTGCAGGGGGTGGGCAGGATCACGTCACGTCGAAGGTCACGCGGTGCCAGCCGGTGGCACCGTCCGGCACCGGATCGGCCAACTCGGGTGTCTGAACCGTGCCGGTGTTGTCGGTGGCCCGCACGATGATGGTGTACCGGCCGGGGTCGGTGGCCGTCCAGTCGAAGCTCCACAACCGCCAGGTGTCGTCGGAGTACGCGGCGCCCAGCTGAGCCTGCTGCCAATCACCTTGGTGCCCAGGCCCGTCGATGCGCACCTCGACCGCGCGCACCCCACGGTGCTGGGCCCACGCGACCCCGCCGAACCGCACCGGGCCGCGGTCGACCCGTTGCCCGTCGCGCGGGACGTCGATGCGTGACTCCGTCTTGATCGGGCCGCGCGCCGACCAGCCGAGCCTGGTCCAGTACGCCTCGGCGCGGTCGAAGCGGGTCAGTTCCAGATCGGTCACCCACTTGGTGGCGGACACGTAACCGTAGAGTCCGGGCACTACGAGGCGGGCCGGGTAGCCGTGCTCGGTGGGCAGCGGCTCACCGTTCATCCCGATCGCCAGCAGCGCGTCGCGTCCGTCGGTGAGTGCATCGACCGGCGTGCCCGCGGTGAAACCGTCCACCGACGTCGAGAGCACCATGTCGGCGTCGGGGTGAATACCGGCCGCCGCCAGCAGATCCCGCACCCGGTAACCCGTCCAGGTGGCGTTGGAGATCAGGTTGCCGCCGACCGGATTGGACACGCATGTCAGCGTCACGACCTTCTCGACGACCTCGAAGCGCTCCAGATCGGCCCAGCGCAAAGTGATTTCGCGGTCGGTCATCCCGTGGATGCGCATCCGCCAGTCGTCGCGGCTGAGCTGCGGCACGGTCAGCGCGGTGTCGATCCGGTAGAAGCGTGCCGACGGCGTGATGAACGACGGCACGGCAACACCCTCGGGCTGAACCGCGGGCGGCACGGGCGGTGCCGGATGGAGTGGTCGCGGCAATGCGAAGGCGTTGCGGTCGTCGGTGACCGAGGATGCCAACCGGGACAACACCACGCCGGCCACGCCGCTGACCACACCGGCGGCCAGCAGGCCCAGGGTCACCAGTGACCGGCGGCGGCCGGGATCCACACCGTCGTCGGCGACGGGCTTGTCGCGCAACCCTTTTGAGACCAACAGGCGCAATGCGGCGATCCCGCACAGTGTGCCGATGATCGTCGGAATCACGGCCGACCAGCTCGCCCCGGCTCGTGACAGCACCGCCGCGCAGCCGGCGACGCCGCCGAGCCCGATGGCGATGCTGCCCACCGGCACTCTGCTTGTTTCCCAGGTGGCGGCCACCGCG
Organism: Mycolicibacterium brisbanense; assembly: GCF_001570425.1. GTDB lineage: Bacteria > Actinomycetota > Actinomycetes > Mycobacteriales > Mycobacteriaceae > Mycobacterium > Mycobacterium brisbanense. Next base: position 19,942 of record NZ_BCSX01000029.1, on the reverse strand, counting down.
GCGATCGTGGCGATGACGACAAGCACCGCAACGGTCAGCATCGGCTTGTCGGCGGTACCGAAAGTCGTGATGGCCCACTCCCGTACCGGCCCGGGGGTCAGATCGATGACCGCAGATCCGACCGCCGTGCGGGCATCGGAGGCGGGCCCGAACAGCACCGCCAGCAATCCGGTGACGCCAACGGCCACTGCTGCCGCTGCGACACCGGCCAGCGCAGGCGCGGGAGCTGTCCGATCGGCCATATTCACAAGCTACCTGCGGACGGCCGCTGCAGAGCTGACGAAACCATGACGGCCTGCCCGTCACACCGACCGCACCGGAATGGCTTACCGAAAGGCATCCATCGGATAGGTTGCTTTACAAATGTCGTCATTTTTGGAAAGGGAGCGGGATGGAGATCGAAGGCAAGAAGGCCATCGTCGTCGGTGGCGCATCAGGCTTCGGCAAGGCGACTGCGGAGGCGCTGGCCAAGCGGGGTGCCACCGTCGCGGTGCTGGACCGGCCGCAGTCCAAGGGCAAGGACGTCGCCGACGAGATCGGTGGCTCGTTCTTCGAGGTGGACGTCACCGACTTCACGGGCACCGAGGAGACCCTGGAGCGGGCCGTGGCCGGTCTCGGCGGCCTGCACATCGCGGTCACCACCGCCGGCGGCGGTATCGGCGAGCGAACCATCAGCAAGAATGGCCCACACAGCCTGGACTCGTTTCGCGCCAGCGTCGACCTCAACCTGATCGGGACATTCAACGTCAGCCGGCTCGCGGCCTGGCAGATGAGCAAGAACCAGCCGGTCGACGCCGAGGCCGAGGAACGCGGCGTCATCATCAACACCGCCTCGATCGCGGCCTTCGAGGGGCAGATCGGCCAGGTCGCCTACACCGCATCAAAGGCCGCGATCGCGGGCATGTCCCTGACCATGGCCCGTGACCTGGGCAGCATGGGTATCCGGGTGCTCGCCATCGCGCCCAGCCTCTTCGCGACCGGGTTGACCCAGGGCATCCCAGACGAGTTCGCCACGCAACTGACCAAAGACGCCGCATTCCCGAAGCGGCTAGGCCGCCCCGAGGAGTACGCCAAGCTCGCCCTCGCGATCGTCGAGAACCCCATGCTCAACGGCCAGTGCATCCGGTTGGACGCCGGCCAGCGCTTCGCTCCCAAGTAGAGTGATGCGGGCGTGACCGGCCATGCTCCGCATGCGACCGGTGACGCCCACATCGCATACCGGGAGGCGTCATGGCAACCGTTGCAGACCAGGTGATCTCGGCGTTGAGTGCCAGTGGGGTTCGGCGGGTGTATGGCCTGCCCGGCGATAGCCTCAACGGGTTCACCGATGCCATCCGGCGCTCTGAGTCCATCACGTGGGAACACGTCCGGCATGAGGAAACGGCAGGGTTCGCCGCCGCGGCAGACGCGGCACTGACCGGTCAGTTGGCCGTCTGCGCGGGTAGCTGCGGGCCCGGCAATCTGCATCTCATCAACGGTCTGTTCGACGCGCAGCGCAGCCGGGTTCCGGTACTGGCCATCGCCGCGCACATCCCACGCACCGAGATCGGCTCGGAGTACTTCCAGGAGACCCACCCGCAGCAGCTGTTCGGCGAGTGCAGCGTCTACTGCGAATTGGTGAGCACCCCGGAGATGGCGCCGCGCATCCTCGAGATGGCGATGCGCGCCGCGGTCGAGGAGAAGGGGGTAGCGGTCGTCGTCGTGCCCGGGGAGATTTTCCTGGCGCGCACCGGAGGTTCAGGGTGGACCTCGCGCCCGGTGCTTCCGACGCATTCGATCATGCGCCCCGACGACGAATCGGTACGCCGTGCCGCGGATCTGCTCAATGCCGCCGAGCGGGTCACCATCCTCGGTGGTGCGGGGGTGGCAGGCGCGCACGATGAGCTGATCGAGCTGGCCGCGACACTGCAGGCGCCGATCGTGCATGCGTTGCGTGGCAAGGAATTCATCGAATACGACAACCCGTTCGACGTTGGGATGACCGGGCTGCTCGGATTCGCATCGGGATACAAGGCCATCAAAGAGGCCGACACCCTGTTGATGCTCGGCACCGATTTTCCGTATCAACAGTTCTATCCCGAAGGTGCGACGATCATCCAGGTCGACACTCGCGGCCGAAACCTGGGCCGGCGCACGCCGATCGACCTCGGCCTGCGGGGCACCGTCAAGGACACCCTCGCCGCACTGCAACCCCAGCTGCGTGCCAAGACCGATCGCGAACACCTGAACCGGGCGCTGCGGCACTACGCGAAAACCCGTGCATCCCTGGACGCTCTGGCCGTCAACGACCGGGGCAAAACCCCGATCCGGCCCGAATACGTTGCCGCGCTTGCCAACCGGCTCGCCAGCGATGACGCCGTGTTCACCTGTGACGTCGGGTCACCGGTCGTGTGGGCCGCGCGCTACCTCACCATGAACGGCAGGCGCAGGCTGATCGGGTCGTTCAACCACGGCACCATGGCCAACGCGCTGCCTCATGCGATCGGCGCGCAGACCGCCTATCCCGGCAGGCAAGTGGTTGCCTTCGCCGGTGACGGTGGGCTGACCATGCTCTTCGGCGAACTGGTGACGCTGATCCAGAACCGGTTGCCCGTCAAGCTGATCGTGTTCAACAACTCGTCGCTCAACTTTGTCGAGCTGGAGATGAAAGCGGCGGGCATCGTCACCTTCGGCACCGACCTGGTCAATCCCGACTTCGCTGCCGTCGCCCAGTCGATGGGTGTGTTCGGTCGCCGCGTGACCGAGCCGGCCGCCCTGGAACGGGCATTGGCAGACGCCTTCGCCCACGACGGGCCCGCCGTCGTCGACGTCGTCACCGCGCGCCAGGAACTGTCGATCCCGCCGGCCATCACCGTCGAACAGGCCAAGGGCTTCTCGCTGTACGCGATCCGGACCATCCTGGCCGGACGCGCCGACGAGCTGCTCGACCTGGTTTCCACCAACGTGGCTCGCCGCATCCTGGACTGAGTCGTTATCTCACAACGATGTTCAGGCCGGCCTGGGCACCGCGGCCGACGCGCTCTGCCCGAGCCACTTGGGGATCGCGCGGCGCACGTCGGCCGGACCTGACAACGCGACGCTGCCGTCGAGCACAGCGTGCGTCCAGCCCTGGTCGCCACGCCAGATCCGGGTCAGGGTGCGCAGGCTGGTCTCGACCGTGCCTGTCACGTCATAGCCCGGGTCGACATCGCACACATCGGCCTGGCCGTCGGACACCACCAGCCACCACCGCGATGCCTTGACCGCGACGCCGTCGAGAATGAAGGCGATCGTGGTGCGCGACCGCGGCCAGTTCTCGATCGGGATGGTGCGGCGCATGTCCCAGAACAGCAGGTGAGGATCGAGGTCGGCCTCGCCGAGCTCACCGATCCAGCGAACTCCCCACGCGCCGAGTGCGGTGACGATGCCGGCCAGCTCTTGACCGCATTCTGTGAGGGAATACGTTGTGCGCCCGTCGATTTCGGTGCGCTCGACGACCCCGGCGCGGGTGAGCGTCTTGAGCCGCTTGGACAGCAGCGCAGGGGACATCTTCGGCACGCCACGACGTAGGTCGTTGAAATGGGTGCTGCCGAGCAGAAGCTCCCGCACCACCAGCATCGTCCAGCGTTCATCGAGCAATTCCATGGCCTTGGCCATCGGGCAGAACTGGCCGTATCCCGACATATCCGCACCTTTCGTGGATCGCCGCCGAATCTATGGTCTCGCAGCCGGCGTGCCCAGTACAGATTCAGTATCGGGGCCGGTACAGAACTGGAACTGGATGTGCGCGCGGCCGGGCCTGACCATGGTTTCACCCATCCGAGAGGAGTCACCGATGAGTGCCGTAGTGGACGATCTGGCAGCCAAACACCGTGCGCTGTGGGCGTTGGGCGATTACGCCGCCATCGCCGCCGACGTGGTGGCGCCGCTGGGTCCTGAACTCGTGGCGGCCTGTGGCATCGCGTCCGGCGACCGGGTGCTCGATGTCGCGGCCGGCACCGGCAACGCGGCGATCCCGGCCGCGATGACCGGCGCCCACGTCGTCGCCAGCGATCTGTGTCCGGAGTTGGTGCAGCGGGGCCGGGAGTTGGCCACCCAGCGCGGCGTCGAGCTGCAGTGGCGCGAAGCCAACGCCGAGGCTCTGCCGTTCGAGGACGCCGAATTCGACGTGGTGATGTCGTGCATCGGCGTGATGTTCGCCCCGCATCATCAGCAGGCCGCCGACGAGTTGGTCCGGGTCTGCCGCCCGGGTGGCCGGATCGGCCTGATCAGTTGGACGCCTGAGGGTTTCATCGGCCAGTTGTTCGCGACCATGAAGCCGTACGTGCCCGCAGCGCCGGCAGGGGTGTCCGCGCCGCCGCTGTGGGGCGGTGAGGCCTACGTCAATGCGCTGCTGGGCGACGCGGTCGTCGACATCACGACGCACCGCCGAGACCTGTCGGTCGACACCTTCCCCGACGGGGCAGCGTTCCGTGACTATTTCAAGGCCAACTACGGGCCGACGATCGCGGCGTACCGCGGCATCGCCGACGACCCGGCACGGGTGGCGGCGCTGGACGCCGACATCGCCGCTCTGGGGGACCGCAACATCAACGACGGCTCGATGGACTGGCAGTACCTTCTGCTGACCGCGCGCAAGCGTTGAGCGCGGCTGGCACGATGGCTGCATGCCGGACGACGCGGATCAGCTGCCGACGCTCAGTGACGCCGACCTGGCGGCGTTGACGCCCTGGCTGCAGAGCCAGGGAATCGGTTCGGCCATCACCGATGTCGCACCGCTGACCGGCGGAACGCAGAACATCGTGGTCGGGCTGCGGGTCGACGGCAGACCGATGGTGCTGCGCCGTCCTCCACTGCACCCCCGGCCGACCAGTGACAAGACGATGCTGCGGGAGATCGCCGTGCTGCGCACGCTGGCCGGCTCCGCGGTACCCCATCCCGGATTCATCGCCGGCTGCACCGATCTCGACGTGCTCGGTGTCGTGTTCTATCTCATGGAGCAGGTGGACGGATTCAATCCGGGCACCGAGGTCGCCGAGGCCTACCGCACCGATCCGGACCTGCGCTACCGGGTCGGACTGTCCTATGCCGCGAGCCTGGCCGAACTCGGCAACGCCACCTGGCAAGGCAGTCCCCTCGCCGAGATCCGGCCGCCGGGTTCCTTTCTGGCCCGCCAGGTTCCGCAATTCCTGCGACTGCTGGAGAGCTATCGCCACGAGCACTATGCGCCGGAATCACTGCCCGCAGTGGGGGAGTTGGCGCAGTGGCTGGAATCGAACCGGCCGCCCGACACCGAGCCCGGGATCATGCATGGCGACGCCCACCTGAACAACGTGCTGCTGCGCCGCGAGAGCCCGCAGTTGGCCGCGTTCATCGACTGGGAGATGTGCACCATCGGCGACCCGCTGCTGGATCTCGGCTGGATGTTGGTGTGCTGGCCCGATCAACCCAACCCGATCAACGCCGGTTCGGCGCTCGCCGCTCTCGGCGGGCTCGCCTGCCGGCGCGACCTGCTCGACGCCTACCGCGACGCCGGTGGCCGCACGACCTCGGCGTTGGACTGGTATGTGGCACTGGCCTGTTTCAAGCTGGGCATCGTGATCGAGGGCACATGGTCGCGCTACCTGGCCGGCCGCGCCAGCCGGGAAGCCGGTGAACAGCTGCACGCGTCGGCGGCCAACCTGATCGACCTCGGAACCCGTGTCGCCAAGGGGGACAACCCGTTCGTTTGACCGGCGAGCAGACACGCGGGTGCGGCAAAGGCGGCGTGTCGCGTACCGCGGCGTCTGTTCGCGAGAGAGGTCAGTAGGCGTCGACGGCGAGTTTGATGGCCAGCGCGAGGCCGGCCAAGCCGATCAGCACCCGCAGCGGCGTGGCCGGAGCGTGCCGCACCACGATCGGTCCCAGCGCTGAACCGACGAAACAGCCCAACCCCAGCGGCAGCACCGCAGGCCAGTACACGGGCGCCAAGAACACGAAGGCAAGGGCCGCCACCGAATTGGCGACGCCGAGGATGACGTTCTTGCCCGCGTTGGCATGAGCCAGCGTGGCACCCCCGGCGCGGAGCAACAGAGCCAACAACAGCACGCCCGCCGCGGCGCCGAAATAGCCACCGTAGATCGTGATGAGAAAGATCGCTGCGGCTTCCACGGTGACGCGCGCGATGTGCGCGCGGTGACCACCCTTGCGTGCTTCCCGATGTTCCTTGGGCGGCAACAGGATTGCCAACGACGCGCCGCCGATGAGTAAGGGCACCGCTTTCTCGAAACCTGCGGCAGGGGTGCACAGCAGCAGTGCCGCGCCCACCGCGCCACCGACCACGGCGACCGGCATGATCCGCTTGATCCACGCACCCTGCCCGGCCAACTCGGGACGTGAACCCCACACCGACCCGATGCCGTTGAACACGAGGGCGACGGTGTTGGTCACGTTCGCCGCCACCGGTGGCAGACCGATCAGCAGTAGGGCTGGGTAGGTGGCGATCGATGCGAGGCCGGCGATGCTGCCGGACAGCCCACCGATGATCCCGGCGGCGATGAGCAATGCGACGTCCCACAAGCTCATGAGGCGTCCACGGCGCTGACGTTACCCAGTGAAAGTGATTGCGCGACCGCCGGGGGAGCGTCTAGCATCGCCAACGTGCCAAGGCGACTTGTAGTAGCAACCCGCAGCGGGGTCTGATCTCGACCGACCCCTCGCTGTGGGTCATTGCTACGTCGTCGGTCACTTCCTCTGGACAAAGAGAAGGCCGGCACATGTACCCCTCATCGGCAACACCAGTTATGCACCCAGCGTTCGCGGCGAGCTTCGCCGCGCCTTTGCCGCGCGGTGTGCGGGCCGCTGCGGAGTCTGCGTCCTGGGATGACTTCCTGGCCGAATACGCCCCCAGTGGCGGGCCGCTGCGCATGCGGCAGTGGAGTTGCACCGACGCCCGCCCGGGATACCGGCTGGGACCGCAGAGCCGCCGCTACCAGGCCACGATTGCCGTCGGTGATACCGTCAGCACCTCACGTGCCGCCGCCAGCGGGCCGATCGCCGCGCTGACCGCGATGCTGTACGACCGCGGTATCGCCCTGGAGACGACGTCGTTTCACCAGCTGCCGACCGGCGGGCGCACCGCCACCTTCCTGCAGGGCAGCGACGGAACCCGCAGCATGTGGGCGATGGGACTCGACGACGACCCGGAGCTGTCGGCGCTGCGGGCCGTCATCGCGTGTGTGAACCGGCTGATGACCGCCTGACACCGCCTCAGTGGATCGGGCGCAGCACGATCGGCATGCCGTCGACCGGTACGGCCATGCCGCCGTAGTCGTACCACGGCTGGTAGCCCGGGTGCGCCAACTCCAACTGGTACCGGCGCATGAGCCGGTGCATGACGGTCTTGATCTCCAGCTGACCGAACACCATGCCGATGCACTTGTGCGCACCACCGCCGAACGGAGCAAACGCGTAACGGTGCTTCTTGTGCTCGCTGCGCGGTTCGGCGAAACGGTCGGGGTCGAAACGCTCTGGGTCCGTCCACAATTCGGGTAAGCGGTGGTTGATTGCCGGCCAGGTGACCACGTCGGTGCCTGCGGGAATGTAGTAGCCGAGTATTTCGGTGTCACGCACCGCGCGCCGGAAGTTGAAGCCCAGCGGCGTCTGCATCCGCAGCGCTTCGTTGATCACCAGGTCGTAGGTCTCCAACTTCTCCAGCGCCTCGATGTCCAGCGGCGCATCACCGATGCGCTCGGACTCCTCGCGCAGCTTGTCCTGCCACTGCGGGTTGGCCGCCAGGTGATACGCCATGGTGGTCAGAGTCGACGTCGTGGTGTCGTGCGCGGCCATCATCAGGAAGATCATGTGCGCGACGATCTGGTCGTCGGTGAAGCTCTGGCCGTCCTCGTCCTGAGCGTGACAGAGCACGCTGAACATGTCGGAGCCCTCCGACCGGCGCTTCTCTGCGATCCGGCCGGCGAAGTAGTCCTCCAGGGTTTTGCGGGCCTGGATGCCGCGCCACCACGACAGCGGAGGAACGGGGGTGCGCACAATCGCATTGCCGGCCCGGGTGGTGGTGGTGAACGCCTGGTTGATGGTGGTCACGAGCTTGTGATCGGTGCCCGCCGGGTGGCCCATGAAGACCTCGGAGGCGATGTCGAGGGTCAGCTTCTTGGCTGCCGGGTGGAACAGGAACCGCGGGTCGTTGGCCACCCAGTCGTTGGCCAGCACCTGCGTCGCCACCGAATCGATGTGCGATACGTAGCCCGTCAGCCTGGTGCGCGTGAAGGCTTCCTGCATGATCCGGCGGTGGAACATGTGTTCGTCGAAATCGAGCAGCATCAGGCCGCCCTCGAAGAACGGCCCGATGACGGGGTCCCAGGCGCGCTGAGAGAAATCTTTGTTGCGGTTGGAGAACACGGTCTGGGTGGCATCCGGGCCCAGCGCCATCACCTGTGACAAGGCAGGCGTGTGCGCGTAGTAGACCGGCCCGTGCTTGCGGTACAGCTCGAGGATGAAGTCCGGACCGCCACGGAAGATCTCGATCATGTGGCCGATGATCGGCAGCCCGGAGTCGCCCAGGACAGGCTTGAGGTCGCTGCCTGCCGGTGGCTCGGCGAAGACGAACTGGTCCCAGTCCTTGTTCTTCAGGCGCTTCTCCACGGCGGCCATGCCCGGCAGCGTGTTCGGAGTCGGAGTGAAGCGCCGCTTTGCCTGATCAAGGAGATAGTGCGGAGTGCTGATCGTTGCCATGAACCGCTCCTGAGGCCGCTGAAACTGACAATGTGTGGTCGATGTCACCACCTGAGGCCATCCTGGCTGTCAGACTTGACGCATGTCAAGTTTTGTTCTGGCCTGTCGCAATGCGAAGGTCTAGTGCCATGACCGCCGAACAGATCCCGGAGGACGGCAACGAAGGCTCGGTGCGGCGCAGCCGTGGTGACCGGCAGCGCGAGGCCATCGTCAAGGCTGTTCGGGAATTGCTCGAGGAACAGTCGTTCGCCGACCTGTCCGTCAGCGCGATCAGTGAACGCGCCGGGGTGGCCCGCTCGGGTTTCTACTTCTACTTCGACAGCAAGTACGCGGTCCTCGCGGTGATCGTGGCCGAGGCCATGGAGCAGCTCGACCAACTCACGCACAACTACGCGCCGCGCGAGCCCGACGAGGAACCCGCCGCGTTCGCGAAGCGGATGGTCGGCAATGCCGCCCTGGTCTTCGCCACCAACGACCCGATCATGTCGGCCTGCACCATCGCGCAGAACACCGATGCGCAGATCCGCGAGTTGATGAACGACTTCGAGGACGGGGTGATCGCCAAGATCGTCGGCCTGATCGAGCAGGACAGCGGGGCTCGCCCGATCTCCGACGACATCTCCGGGCTGGTGCGCATGCTGGTTGCTACCACCGCGATGACGCTGTCCCACGATCCCGCGTTCATCGGCCGCGGCGAGGATCCGCAGCGCGCGATCGACGTGCTGGAACGCCTGTGGCTCAATGCCCTGTGGGGCGGTCGGCCCCGCTAGCCGTCCCGGTATGGTCACCGCTATGGCGCAGGGGAGCGATTTTCGGGGGAAACGCTGCTTCATCACGGGGGCGGCGAGTGGGATCGGGCGAGCGACGGCGCTCGCTCTGGCGGCGCAGGGCGCCGAACTGTACCTGACCGACCGCGACGCTGACGGTCTGGCGCAGACGGTGGCGGACGCACAGGCGCTCGGCGCCCAGGTGCCCGCACACCGCGCACTGGACATCTCGGACTACGACCAGGTCGCCGCGTTCGCGGCCGACATCCACACTGCGCACTCCGCGATGGACGTGGTGATGAACATCGCGGGCATCTCCGCGTGGGGCACGGTCGATCAGCTCACCCATCAGCATTGGCGCTCGATGATCGACGTCAACCTCATGGGTCCGATCCACGTGATCGAGACGTTCGTGCCGCCGATGGTCGCCGCCCGCAGGGGTGGTCAACTGGTGAACGTGTCGTCGGCCGCCGGCATCGTGGCCCTGCCCTGGCACAGTGCCTACAGTGCCAGCAAGTACGGGCTGCGTGGGCTCAGCGAGGTGCTCCGGTTCGACCTGGCTCGGCACCGCATCGGGGTGTCGGTGGTGGTGCCGGGGGCGGTGAAAACCGGTCTGGTGCAGACGGTTCAGATCGCCGGCGTCGACCGCGACGATCCCGACGTGCAGAAGTGGGTGGACCGGTTCGCCGGGCACGCCGTGTCCCCGGAGAAGGCGGCCGCCAAGATCCTGGCCGGCGTGCGGCGCAACCGGTTCCTGATCTACACCTCGTCCGACATCCGAGCCCTGTATGCCTTCAAACGCCTCGCGTGGTGGCCCTACAGCGTGGCGATGCGCCAGGTGAACGTGCTGTTCACCCGCGCGCTTCGGCCACGCCGCTGATCATTTCGCCTGCCGGTCCAGGCCCAGGGCATCGGCCATGGTGAAGAACAGGTCGGTCTGGTCGGTGAGTCCCACCACGTTGGCCGCCCGCGGGCCGAACGCCGCGACCCGGACCTGCGTTCCGGTGTGCGTCTCGTCTTCGACCCCGGTATCAGCCGACGTGCCGTAGCTGATGGTCATGGCGGCGCCGTCGGCCGTCATCAGCTTGCGGGTCAGGCCCGGATACATCACGTCGCGCACGCGCTCGATGGGCTGCTTGGTGTCCTCGGCGATGCCACGCAGGTCGTCCTCGGTCAGCTCCTCGACGATCTGGCTGCTGTGGCCGTGGTCGGCGGTGACGATCACCAGGGTGTTGCCGTCGGCGCGCGCGAAGTCGAGTGCCTTCTGTACCGCTTCGTCGAAATCCACGGTCTCACCGATCTGCCCGCACGGGTCCGCGGCGTGATCGCGCTTGTCGATCGACGCGCCTTCCACCTGCAGGAAGAACCCCTTGTCGTTGTCGGCGCGACCACCCTTGAGCAGATCGATGGCCTTGCCGGTCATGTCGGCGAGCGTGGGTACCCCCGTGGTGTGCGCGGGGTTGTCCGAGCACCTCGCGGCCAGCTGGAGGTAACCCTGCCGGACTGCGGGCGGCCCCGCCCAGCGGACCGGCATGTTGCCCTCGGCGAACAGCCCGAGCACCGGCTCGTCCTGGCTCGCTGAGGTGAGGGCGCCCATTTCGGTTGCGGTGCGGACGATCTGGAAGCCGCCCTCCTTCGCCTGCACCTCCAGGGTCTTGCCCTTGTGCGGGCCACCCGTCGAGGTCTGGGCGAACGTCTTGGCGCCGCCGCCGAAGGTCAGGTCAGGATGGCCGGCCAGCAGTTGCTCGGTCACCGAACCCGCTCCGCCGTTTTCCAGTGCCTCCGACGCGCAGTCGGCGGTGGTTTCCTTGGGGCCATAGCACCGTCGTTTGGTGATGTGCGCGTACTGGGCCGCGGGTGTGGCGTCCTGGATCTCCGCGGTGGTGACGTTTCCGGTCGCGAAGCCCTGCGCCTTGGCGAGCTCGAGGATGGTGGTGTGCGGTGCGCCCTTGATGTCCACGCCCAGTGCGCCGTTGAAGGTCTTGGTGCCGGTGGTCCAGCCCGTCGCGCTCGCCGCCGAATCGGTGACGTAATCCGGCTTTCCGTCTTTGTGCAGCGCGTAGGTGGTGTACTGCCCGGTCAGGGGCAGCGCATCGAGGCCGTCGAAGCTGCCGCCCGCACCCTTGAGGTAGTTGCGCGCGATGGTGACCTCCGAATCGCCCATGCCGTCGCCGATGAGCAGGATGACGTTGTGCGCCTTGGCGTCGTTGACCGTCGCACCCACGGCACCGGTCTGATCGCCGTCGAACCGCCTGGCGCCGCCGGGCGCACTCAAGTCGCCCTGGGCGGAGCGGTGCAGAGTGTTGCCGTTCGAAGACTTCTCATCGTCGCTGCCGCACGCCGCCAGCGGTAGCGCGACCGCGGCGGCAAGTACGGCCGTGGCCTTGAGGCAGGTATCTCGGACCGGCACGATGTTCTCCTCGAGTCGTGGGCGCACAACGGCATCAGGTAAACCCACTCAGGTGAACCGTCGGTGTCCAGTGGACGAACGGCCCTCGGGCTCAGCGATTTCCCCAGTGCCATGGCGGTGTGGTCAACAGGCCCAGTCCGGCGACTTTCGTTTCACCCCACTGCTTGTAGAGCTCCACCTCGATGGCCCGGCCGCGTTCCTCCTCGGCGACCGGTGTGGTGTCGAGGAATTCCAGCAGGGCCCGAGAGTGCGTGACCACCACCACCTGCGTCTGGTTCGCGGCCGTGGCGATCAGGGTTGCCAAGGGCCGCACCAGGTCTGGGTGCAGCGATGTTTCCGGTTCGTTGAGCACCATGAGGGAAGGCGGTCGTGGACTCAGCAATGCTGCCGCCCACAGCAGGAAACGTAATGTGCCATCGGATAATTCAGCGGCCCGCAGCGGCCGCAACATACCGCGCTGGTGTAGCTGCAGATCGAAGAGCCCGTCGTTGACGGCGACCGAGACGGTGGCGCCGTCGAATGCGTCGGCGACCGCGCGGGCCAGGTCGTCCAACCCGGCCTCGATGATGGTCTGGGTGGCCGCGGCGAGATCGGCACCGTCGTCGGCGAGCACCGGGGTGCGAGTGCCCACCTGCGGCCGGCGCGCGGGTGCATCTGCGTCGACCCGAAAGCCGTCGTAGAACCGCCAGTCGCGCAACCGTTCGGAGACCGCCGACAGCTCCGGCAGGGCGTGGGGATGGGCATATTCCGCGAGCACGCTGCGGTAGGAGGGCAGCGACCGGCTCAGTTCGTCAAAGCCCCGGCCCGATTCGGCTGCCGCCTCGGCATATTCACGGGTTCGACGCACCAGTGCCGAGCTGGGCCGCAACACCGGGCCGGCGAAGACCATCTCGCGTTTGATCTCGGGATCCAGTGCGAACGCCGTCGGCCCGGTGCCCGCCATCTGCGGTAGGCCGAGGTCGACCAGGTACCCGAAATCATCTGAAGCGAACCCGAGTTCGAGCGAGACCGGGCGGGTACGGGTGGTGCCCTGCGCCGCCTCGGCCGGCTGCTCCGGCCCGGCCCAGAGCACCGATAGCAAGCCGCCCTCCCGGGCCAGCGATCCGATCACCTGGCCGCGTCCGCAATCGGCCAGCAGCCGCAGCGCACGGTAGAGCGACGACTTGCCGGTGCCGTTGGCGCCCGTGACGACGGTGAGGTCGGTCAGCGGCAGCGTCACGTCGCGCAGTGACCGGTAGCCCCGGATGGCGACGGTTCGCAGCATGCGTCCAGATTATTGACCGGGTCCGACACCGGCGTCGGACGGCATGGCCAGCTCGAGCCGCACACCGAGCAACCGGATCGGCCGGTCGAGTTCGAAAAGGTCCAGCACGGCCAGGGCGGTATCGACGATGACCGCGGCGTCGGTGCCCGGTTGCGGCAGCTTCCGGATCTTGGTGCGCGTATAGAACGTGTTGGTGCGCACCGTCACCGCGACCCGCGTCGCGACGCGGTCCTGTTCGACCACCTCGGTCAGAGTGCGCAGGCTCAGGTCACGTACCGCCGCGTCGATCTCCGTGCGGTCGGTGAGATCGTGGGCGAAGGTGATGACGTGGCTACGCGACCGCGGCACCCACGGTTCTGCGCTCACCTCGGTGTCACCACCGCCCTTGGCGAGCAACAGGATCCACAGACCGGTCGTCGGACCGAAAGTCGACGTGAGCACCTCGGCGTCGGTGGCGGCCAGCTGCGCGACCGTCGTGATGCCAAGCGTGGCAAGCTTTTTGGTGGTCTTCGGGCCGATGCCCCAGAGGGCGTCGGGTGGGCGGTCGCCCATCACGTCCATCCAATTGTCCGCGGTGAGCCGGTACACGCCTGGGGACTGATCTGCTCCTCGCGTCGGCTTGGCCAGTCCGGTTGCGATCTTGGCCCGCTGTTTGTTGTCGCTGATGCCCACCGAGCACGACAGCCCGGTCTCGGCGGCCACCACCGTGCGGATGCGTTCGGCCAGCTCAACGGGATCGACCGTGTCGTCGGTGGCCAGGTACGCCTCGTCCCATCCCCAGACCTCCAGCGGGTGGCCGAGATCGCGCAGCAGGCCCATCACCTGTTCGGACGCCTCGTCGTACGCGGCGGGGTCAGACGGCAGGAAGGTGGCGTCGGGACACTTGCGCGCCGCGGTTCGCAGTGGCATACCGGCATGCACGCCGAACTCCCGGGCTTGATACGACGCACAGGTGACGACTTTGCGGGGTTCGGTGGGGTCGCCGTTGCCTCCGACGATGACCGGAAGGCCGACCAGCTCGGGGTGGCGCCGCAACTCCACCGACGCCAGGAACTGGTCGAGGTCGACGTGAAGAATCCAGCCGCTCATCGGGCTAGCAACCGCAGAGTTTGCGTGCCGTCGCCTCCCATGCCGCGCCGAGCTCGTCGAGGGTCCGGCCACGGTCGTTGAGCTGGTGTGCCACATAGTCGGCGTCCAGCAGAGCGATTAGCGCATCGGCCTGTGCATCGAGATCGCCTGTGGTGTTTGCGCTTTCGAGCAGCATCCGGACATGCGCGCGGTGCAGCATCGCCGGGCCTGCGTAGCGGGTCTGCGGGTCGCGGGCTGCGTCGGACAACAGCGCGTGGTGGCGGTGCACGAACCGCAGCCGGTCGCGGCCGTAGGCGAGCAGCCGGTCGAGGGGCGGCGCGCCGGGGCCGAGTGGGGGCGGTCCGAACATGAACGCTTCCTGTTCGACCTTTTCGTCCTCGTCGAGCAGGACCATCATCAGCCCGGCGCGGCTGCCGAACCGGCGGAACAAAGTTCCCTTGCCCACGCCGGCGGCGACCGCGATATCGTCGGTACTCACCGCATCGGGTCCGCGTTCTGCGATGAGGCGGCGCGCGGCGTCGAGCAGGAGTTCGCGGTTGCGGGCGGCATCGCCGCGTTCGGCCGGCGTCGCATCGGTGACCGCGAGCCTGGCTCGCCGGTCAGAAGCAGTCACCTTTGAACTTTAACTCAGGCGGAATTAATCGGACCACAGTCCGGTTACTCTGGGCGAAGATCGGGTCAGACGACACAGGGAGTAATGAACATGGCCGATATCAAGGTTCTGGTACTGGTGGGCAGCCTGCGGGCGGCGTCGACCAACCGGCAGCTCGCCGAGCTCGCCGTCGAGGCCGCGCCGGAGGGCGTGGACCTGCGGATCTTCGATCAGCTGGGGGAGCTGCCGTTCTATAACGAGGACATCGACGGTGCCGATGTGGCCGAGTCCGTGACGGCGCTGCGCAGCGCCGCTGCCGAGGCCGACGCCGCACTCGTCGTCACGCCCGAATACAACGGAAGCATCCCCGGTGTGCTCAAGAACGCCATCGACTGGCTGTCACGGCCGTACGGCAACGGTGCGCTCAAGGACAAGCCGCTGGCCGTGGTCGGCACGGCGCTGGGCCAGTACGGCGGGGTGTGGGCGCACGACGAGACCCGCAAGTCCTTCGGTATCGCCGGGCCCCGGGTGGTCGAAGACCTCAAACTGTCCCTGCCCGCCAAGGCGCTCGACGGGCGCCACCCCCGGGAGAACGCAGAGGTCGCCGCGACCGTGCGCGACATCGTCGGCAAGCTCGCCGCCGAGGTGAACTGAGGCAGCGAATCCGAGGCGGCTCCGCTGAGCGGGCACGTTCAATACCAGGGCTGGGCCGACAATGTCGGCCCAGCCCTGTCGTCTCGGAATCTTCGCCAGATCTGCACGCCGCAGTACCGGAGCGGTTCACCCGTCTCACGCACCTCGCCGGGCGGGCGCGTACAGCCGCAGATCGCCCGCAGCGGGTTTGCTACCGGCGATCTTGATGTGCTAGGCGAGGCGTACTTGTCGGTGGCTGGTGGTACACCCATAGATATAGCGCGACACGCGCCCTGCGGTCGCTCGCGACACGCCGGGCGGGGGGCTTGCGGCGAGCTTACGACCTGGGAATTTCAGAAATGTTATTCAGAACATCTTGTATGGCTTCGGATGGTCGGCCACTAGGTGTAGTGTCTGTGACACCGACAGGCCACCACGGTTCGGGAGCCCGCCGGAGCGCAGCGAATCCGGCGGAATCGGTCTCAGGACCGACCGGAGGGCGGCTTCTGGCGCCAGGAATTTTGGAGGGCTGGAGGTCGCTGAAGTTTAGCGAACGCAGTGATCCAACCAAGTTGCCAGTCCGGGTTTAGATCTTTCACTTACCGCAAGAGGAGCCGTACCGAAGATGACCGTCACCGTGTACACCAAGCCCGCATGCGTGCAGTGCAACGCCACCTACAAGGCGCTGGACAAGCAGGGCATCGCTTACGAGAAGGTGGACATCACGCTCGACAGTGAGGCCCGCGACTTCGTGATGGCGCTGGGTTACCTGCAGGCTCCGGTTGTCGTGGCCGGCAACGAGCACTGGTCGGGCTTCCGTCCGGACCGGATCAAGGCGCTCAGCGGCGCAGCGGTCAGCGCGTAACGGAGGCAGCAGTAACCACGGGGAGAGGAACGGAGAACACGATGAGCCATCTCGTCTACTTCTCCAGCGTCTCGGAAAACACCCACCGCTTCGTCATGAAGCTGCAGTGGCCCGAAGACCGCGTCACTCGGATCCCGCTGCACGGCCGCATCGAGGTGAACGAGCCGTTCGTTTTGATCCTGCCCACGTACGGCGGAGGCCGTGCTACGCCGGACATCAACAACGGTGGCTATGTGCCCAAGCAGGTCATCGCATTTCTCAACAATGAACACAACCGGTCGTTGATCCGCGGCGTCATCGCCGCGGGCAACAACAACTTCGGTGCGGAGTTCGCCTACGCGGGCAATGTGGTCTCGCGCAAGTGTGGCGTGCCGTACTTGTATCGCTTCGAACTCATGGGTACCCCTGACGACGTAGAGGCCGTCCGTTCCGGTCTCGTCGACTTCTGGAAGGAACAGACGTGCCACCGACCGTCACAGCTGCAGAGCCTGTAACCGACAGCACGCACGCGCTTCCGGGGGAGACGGATTACCACGCCCTCAACGCGATGCTGAATCTGTACGACAAAGACGGCAAGATTCAGTTCGACAAGGACAAGCAGGCGGCGCGCGAATACTTCCTGCAGCACGTCAACCAGAACACGGTCTTCTTCCACAGCCAGGACGAGAAGCTCGACTACCTGATCGAGAAGAACTACTACGAGCGCGAGGTGCTCGACCAGTACAGCCGCAACTTCGTGAAGTCGCTGCTGGACCGGGCCTACGCCAAGAAGTTCCGGTTCCCGACCTTCCTGG
This sequence comes from Mycolicibacterium brisbanense, assembly GCF_001570425.1. Taxonomy (GTDB): domain Bacteria; phylum Actinomycetota; class Actinomycetes; order Mycobacteriales; family Mycobacteriaceae; genus Mycobacterium; species Mycobacterium brisbanense. The sequence continues at coordinate 2,819 of NZ_BCSX01000029.1, read as the reverse complement.
GCGCGTTCAAGTACTACACGAGCTACACGCTCAAGACCTTCGACGGCAAGCGTTACCTGGAGCGGTTCGAGGACCGTGTGGTCATGGTTGCGCTGACCTTGGCGGCAGGTGACACCGACCTCGCCGAGAAGCTGGTCGACGAGATCATCGACGGTCGGTTCCAGCCGGCCACCCCGACGTTCCTCAACTCGGGCAAGAAGCAGCGCGGCGAGCCGGTGAGCTGCTTCCTGCTGCGCATCGAGGACAACATGGAGTCCATCGGGCGCTCCATCAACTCCGCACTGCAGCTGTCCAAGCGCGGTGGCGGAGTTGCGTTGCTGCTGTCCAACATTCGTGAGCACGGCGCCCCGATCAAGAACATCGAGAATCAGTCCTCGGGCGTCATACCGATCATGAAGCTGCTGGAGGACTCGTTCTCCTACGCCAACCAGCTCGGAGCCCGCCAGGGCGCGGGTGCGGTGTACCTGCACGCCCACCACCCGGATATCTACCGCTTCCTCGACACCAAGCGCGAGAACGCCGACGAGAAGATCCGGATCAAGACGCTGAGCCTCGGCGTGGTCATCCCGGACATCACGTTCGAGCTGGCCAAGAAGAACGAGGACATGTACCTGTTCTCGCCGTACGACGTCGAGCGCGTGTACGGCCTGCCGTTCGCCGACATCAACGTCACCGAGAAGTACTACGAGATGGTCGACAACGCGCAGATCCGCAAGACCAAGATCAAGGCGCGCGAGTTCTTCCAGACCCTGGCTGAGCTGCAGTTCGAATCCGGCTACCCCTACATCATGTTCGAGGACACGGTGAACAGGGCCAACCCGATCGACGGCAAGATCACCCACAGCAACCTGTGCTCGGAGATCCTGCAGGTGTCGACGCCGTCGGTGTTCAACGACGATCTGTCCTACGCGCAGGTGGGCAAGGACATCTCGTGCAACCTCGGCTCGCTCAACATCGCCAAGACCATGGATTCGCCCGACTTCGCGCAGACCATCGAGGTGGCCATCCGCGCGCTGACAGCCGTGAGCGATCAGACTCACATCTGGTCGGTGCCGTCGATCGAGCAGGGCAACAACAGCTCGCACGCGATCGGCCTGGGCCAGATGAACCTGCACGGGTATCTGGCCCGCGAGCGGATCTTCTACGGCTCTGAAGAGGGCATCGACTTCACCAACATCTACTTCTACACAGTGCTGTTCCACGCACTGCGGGCCTCGAACCTCATCGCGATCGAACGCGGGACGCGGTTCGGCGGTTTCGAGAAGTCGAAGTACGCCTCGGGTGAGTTCTTCGACAAATACACCGAGCAGGTGTGGGAGCCCAAGACCGACAAGGTGCGGCAGATCTTCGCTGACGCCGGCATTCACGTTCCGACACAGGATGATTGGCGCTCGCTGAAAGAGTCCGTGCAGACGCACGGTATCTACAACCAGAATCTGCAGGCCGTCCCGCCGACGGGGTCGATCTCCTACATCAACCACTCGACGTCGTCGATCCACCCCGTGGCCAGCAAGATCGAGATCCGCAAGGAAGGCAAGATCGGTCGGGTCTACTACCCGGCGCCGTACCTCACCAACGACAACCTGGAGTATTACCAGGACGCGTATGAGATCGGCTACGAAAAGATCATCGACACCTACGCCGCGGCCACTCAGCACGTTGACCAGGGACTCAGCCTGACGCTGTTCTTCAAGGACACCGCCAACACGCGCGATGTCAACAAGGCGCAGATCTACGCCTGGCGCAAGGGCATCAAGACGCTGTATTACATCCGACTGCGTCAGATGGCCCTGGAGGGCACCGAGGTCGAAGGCTGCGTCAGCTGCATGCTCTAGCGCTGCGCTGAGCTACGTCGCAGGCCAGGGGTGACATACCCCTGGCCTGCATTTTTGTTGCGCCGACGTCCGCGTGCGACGCGCGATCTCGACGTCGAAGCCGACCGCTGCTCATCCTTGCGGTATCGGTGATTCAATTCGCGCATGACCGGTAGTTCGCCGTGGTGGATCTCGATCTCGTCCGAGGAGCTGGCGGCGACGATCCTGCCTCTGTTCTCCTACCCTCAGATGTCGCCGCACGTGCACGAAGGCTTCGCCATCTACAACATCGCAGGATGGTGCAGGACGGGTAAGTGGGCCGAACCGACGTTCACCTACCGGCTAGGCAACCCATACACCGATCCCGACCTGCGTCCGGTCGCGGAAGCCATTCAAGTCTTGGAACAGTCCCGCTTGCTCATGCGGTTCGTCGCGGGAGACTCCACCACAGTCACTGTTCCCGTACTCGGACTGACCCGGCGAGGTATGCAAGCGCTGAAGTCCGACACCGTGTGGCGGTACCTCGGGCTCGACGAGCCGCGTACCGAGAACTCCATTCCGCCGGGCTGATCGAGGACTGGCCGAGTGTGCTATTCGCCGCGCATTATGCGGTTGACGAATCAAAACCCGGACGTGCCAGGGAAATGCCCACAATGAATCCGGTGTAAGCCGCGACGAACGGCGCGACCGCCAGCCGCCGGGAAGAGCACCGGTAGGCCGGCTGTTGAATCTGTGAACAGCGGCGATACCGCGGTGACCTGGCGATTTGACTCGGTGTTAGCCCTCGCGTAACTTATTGCAGGTCAGAGCGACACGGCCGAGGCCGGGGAGCGAAGACGAAGTCCAGGAGCCTCCCACTTGGGTGGGGGCTTCTTACTGTCCGCACTGCGACCGCGGCTTTTGGCCGTGGGTTTGTGGTGTGGTGGGTGTGTTGTTTGAGAACTCAATAGTGTGTTTGGTGGTTTTTGTTTGTTGTTTTTGGTTGCATTCTTTTTCCCGTTTAGG
>NZ_BCSX01000028.1 GCF_001570425.1 Mycolicibacterium brisbanense | reverse complement strand
AGGACCGTTTCCCGGTCCATCACCGCGTTCGCAAGCATGTTCGAATTCTACCGCCACCACCCGACACCCCAACCAGTTATCCACAACCCACACTTCATCCACAGGCCTTACGCCACAACAGGATTCCCCGATGCCAAGAAGAGTTGGGTGTGGTTCAATCGTCCCGGGTTCGCCGCCCGGCAAGCCTTTACTCGACCTTGACCGCATGTTGAAACGTCACACCGACGATGTCAGGTGTGAGTACGCTTCCATCGGTGGAACTGGAGGTTTTGGGACCTCTCCAGGTTCGAAAAGACGGTGCGCCCGTCCTCATACCGGGCGCGAAGCCGCGCGCGATACTCACGATGCTTGGGTTGCACGGCGGCTCGGTGGTCCCCGCCACCACGTTGATCGAGTTGCTGTGGGGCGACGCACCACCGCGAACCGCCGTCAAAGCCCTGCAGACCCACATCTCGTCGTTGCGACACGCGCTCGGCGACGGATTCGTCCTGACCGAGGGAACCGGATGGCGCCTGAGCGCCGCCGAAGTTGATGCCTCACGCTACAAGCGGGCAGCCGGGCTGGGCCGCGCCGCAGCTGCCTCCGGCGACACCAGCAGTGCGGTGGCTCGGTTCGGCGAGGCAGTGGCGCTGTGGCGGGGAGTCCCAGAGCTTCCCGACGGCCGGCGCGGAACGTCAGAGAAGACACGCTGGGCTGAAGGCCACGCCGCACTGATCGAAGATCGGGCAGACGCGCTGCTCACGAGCGGCAGGGCGGCGGAGATCATCGGCGAACTTGAAGCCGCGGTGGCGGACGCACCCCTACGCGAAAGGCGTTGGGGACAGCTCATGCTCGCCCTGTACCGTGCCGGCAGGCAGGGTGAGGCGCTGGGCGCGTACCGACGCGCCCGCACGCTGCTGGCGGACGAGTTGGGAATCGACCCGAGTCCCGAGCTTCGACGTCTCGAGGCCGCGATCGTCGCGCAGGACGACGCACTCGATCTCCCTGCGGCACAACATGTTCCCGCCGTGACACGCGCCGTGACCTTCCTGCTCACCGACATCGAGGGGTCGACCGCCGCATGGGAGGCCGACGCCGACGCCATGGCGGTGGCGCTCGCCCGCCACGATGAGCTCATCGAACAGGTCATCACATCGCGCGGCGGTCGGTTGATCAAGACGCGCGGCGAGGGCGACGCGACATTCTCGGTCTTCGACCGCCCGTCAGCGGCCGCGTCAGCCGCCATCGAGCTGCAAGAAGCAATCCTCCAGGAGCCGTGGGCGCTGGCGGAACCCATGCGTATCCGCGTCGCCGTGCACACCGGCGAGGCAGAACTCCGCGATGGGGACTACTTCGGTCGATCGGTCAACCGCGCTGCCCGGCTACGATCCCTGGCCACGGGTGGCCAGATCCTGTGTTCCGGTGCGACAGCCGAACTCGTGATCGATTCCCTCTCCGACGACGTTGCGCTCGTGGATCTGGGGACGAGGCAACTGAAGAACCTGGCACGCCCCGAGCACGTTTACGAAATTCGCCTCGACACCCACGACTATGCACCGCCCCCAAGCACTCCCCCGATCGCTCGACCCGAATTGCCCGCCGTACTCACCGGATCCGGCCCCTTCGTCGGTCGCGAGTCCGAGCTCAGCCATCTCACGTCCGCCTGGCAAGCCACGCTCACAGGCGGCACCCGAGCAGTGCTGATCGCCGGCGAACCCGGTGTGGGCAAGACTCGACTGGCCGGCGAATGGTCTTGCCGGGCATACCAAGAAGGTGCCGTCGTGCTGTACGGTCGGTGCGACGAGGACCTCGGCGCGCCGTACCAGCCGTTCGCGGAATCGCTGCGCGTGCTTGTGCCGTGCGTCGGGGGCAGCCGGCTGCGGGGCCTGCGCGGCGTCGAAGCGTTGCTGCCATTGGTTCCTGGACTGCTCGACGTGCTGCCGGATCTGGCCGCACCGACGCCAACCGACCCGGACACCGAACGCTACGCACTGTTCGACGCCGTCGTCGCTCTCCTCGAAATCGCCTCTGCGGCAGCACCCATCGTGCTGGTTCTCGACGACCTGCACTGGGCCGCCAAACCCACGCTGCTGCTGTTGCGGCACGTCCTACGGTTCGGCGAACACGCCCGCGTCCAAGTTGTCGGTACGTACCGCAGCACCGATCTCGACCGTTCACATCCGCTCGCGGCGATGCTTGCCGATCTCAATCGCGACGGATTCGCCGGTCGCATTCAGCTCAGCGGTCTGGGGGCCGACGACGTGACCGAATACGTCGCCGAGGCCGGTTACGACGACGGAGAACTGGCCAGGGCGTTGGCGTCGGTCACCGGGGGTAATCCGTTCTTTCTCATCGAAGCTCTGCGTCACGTCGGCGAAAGCGGTGGCCGCTGGGACCCGAGCACGCTGCCGCAAGGCGTACGAGAAGCCGTGAGCCGCAGGCTGTCCCGACTTTCCGCAGGCACCAACCAAGCACTTTCCGCCGCTGCGGTCGTCGGCAGCCGGTTTGCCGTGGACCTGGTGGAGCAGGTGGTCGGCCGCGAACTGGTCGATGCGTTCGACGAAGCGTGCGCGGCAGGCATCGTCATCGAGGAGCCCGGTGGACGCTACCGGTTCAACCACGCCATCGTCCGTCAGTCGCTCTTGGCCGAATTGGCGTCCGTCCGGCGCATGCGGCTGCACCAGCGCATTGCCACCACCCTGGAGAACGCACCCGGCGTCGACGATCAGCGCCTGGCCGAACTGGCACACCACTACTTCGAATGCGCCTGGGCTGGAAACGCATTCAAGGCCGTCGAATATTGTCGACGGGCCGCCGACCAGGCCATGACCCGGCTCGCCTACGAAGGCGCTGCCGAACTCTACGATCATGCCCTGCACGCTCTCGAAGAGCTCGATGACGAGCTGCCGGACCGCGACGACCAGCGCGCCGAACTACTGGTTGCGCGCTGCGAGGCACTGTTGGCCGCGGGTGACGTCGCGTCGGCGGTAAGCGCAGTCTCCCAACTCCAAGCGGCGACCCACGATTCAGCGCGTCTCTCGGCGTGGGCGACGTGCTTCGAGGGACAGCTGATGATGCAGATCCACCCCGAACGACTCGATGATCTCGAAGTCGCGTTGAACAGAGCCGCCGAGCAGTTGGCCGAATTGGACGATGGGGCAGGAGAAGCCAAGGCCCACACCGTGCGCGCCGCGTGCCTCGCCCGGCTCGGCCGGATCGGCGACTGCGAAACCGCATTGGACCGCGCGCTTTCGGTCGCTCGGCGCGCACGAGAACACCGGATGGTGAACAACGTGCTGGTGGGAGCGCCCCTCGCGGCGCTCTGGGGTCCGAATCCGGTACCGCGCGCGGGCGGACGCTGTCTTGACGTCGTGCGGCTGTTGCGGATCACCACCGACTCACCTGCGGTAGAAGCCATATCGACGCGGTGCCAAGCCGTGTTGGAGGCGTACCGCGGGCGCCCCGGCGCGGCACGACGCATGATCGACTCGGCTCGCCGAACGGTCACCGAACTGGGCTTGCGGCATGCGGCCTTGGAGGTTGAACACTTCGCCGGCATCATCGAACTGATTCTCGACGATCCGGCGGCCGCCGAACTCCGTCTACGCCTGGCGTACAAGGGCTTTCGCCGGATCGGACTCGACGCCGATACGGCTGAGACTGCTGCACTGTTGGGGCGGGCATGCCTGGCGCTCGATCGCGACGCCGAAGCCGACGAACTGTGTACAGAGAGTGAGCATCGCGCAGGCCACGCGTTGAAGGCGTCGATAGCCTGGCGCGTCCTCAGGGCACAACTGCTTTCCCGCAGCAACGACCACGCGGAGGCACGCCGAGTCGCCGAGGCGGCCGTGGCCCTGGCCGAACGGACCGACGCGTTGGTCGATCATGGCGACGCCTGCCTCGCACCTGTCTCTATGCTGAACGCCGCCGGCGACGCGGCGGGCGCGCGGTCTGCGGCACAGCGTGCAGCGGACCTCTACGGGCGCAAAGGCGCTGCAGCCCTTGCCGAGAAGGCACGTCACATTCTCGGCGGCGCCGTCGGTACTACTACGCCGGTTCTACCTGAGCTACCGAGCATCAAGCTCGATACCTCGTGTGTCCGAGCTGGCGAGCGCGTGCTGGCGACTGCCGACCGCGGGGCATGGGACCAGTTCGAGCAACTGTTCGCGGCCACGGCCACTGTCGAAAGTCGTCGCAAGATCGTCGGTTTCGCGCCGGTCGACGTGCCTTCGGACTGGGTGCACCAGAACCGACTCAACCTCGAGACCGGGGGCATGCGCGTCACCGCGACGGTCATCGCCACTCGAGGTGAGCGCCTGGCCCTTTCCCGATTGAGAGTGGGCACCGCCGACGTGAGCGCTGGGGCACCTGAGGACGAATTTCTCCAGGTGTTTGGCATCGACGACGCAGGCCGAATCGCTCTGCAGATATGGTTCGACCTCGACGACATGGATGCCGCGCTCACCGAGCTCGACTCGCTGCACGCTGAGTTCGGGGCACAGCATGCCCGAACGTCGCTGGAAAACAAGGCGACTCGCGCCGATGATCAGTTGATCAAGTTGCTTGGCGATGATCGAATCGAAGAGACAGGCACGTTGTTCATCGATGACGTCCGGATTGATGACAGACGGCAGAGTGCGCGCAGTGAGAACAACGACCGCACGACGGCAGTCGACTACGTTCGCGCAGCGATGGGTGCCCTGACGACAAAATCAACTCTGGCCGTGCGAGGGGACCTCCTGTGCCTCAATCGACTTCGCTTCGAAGATCGGGCCGCTCGGCCATCGACGTTCGGCGTCGAAGCGCTCGAGGTAACCCAGGTCGATACCCGAGGGTTGCTGGTTGCAAAGGCTGTGTTCGATCCCGACGACTTCGATGCGGCCTTGGCAGAACTCGACGCGCGATTCCTCGCGGGCGAAGCGAGTCCCCATGCGCACACGTGGTCCGTAGTCCTACGGAACTACGCCGCAGCGAATAGCCAAGAACTCCACTTGACCTCGAACTGCGTGAACATCGACCACCGACGAGCAAGAGCGTTCGCGCCCGGCGAAGTCGTCGCATATATGCACGCCACCTGGGACGTCGCACCCGATGTCAGGGGCTATGTCGAGACCGTCCATCGGCTCAACGACCTTGGCGCGGTCATCACCCATGTGGTCCACGGCACCTCCCGAACAGGCTTTCACGCAGAGTGGCGCGAGGTCATCCTTCTCATGTTCGATGGCGAACAGGTTGACCGTGCCGAGCTGTTCGACGAGGCCGATCTCGGCGCTGCGCTTGCGCAATTCGACGCACTCACCCGGCCGACGCCGAAGTTGGAAAACACAGCGAGCCGCCTGCACGACAAGTTCAACGCGCACCTCCTGGCGCGGGACTGGGATTCCATGGCTGAGATGATCGCCGAGGATGTGTGGAACGACGATCGCCGCAAGGTGGTGAGTAGCGGCATCCAACGCGGCCGAGATACCCAGCTGGCAAGCTTGCGGGCAGCCATCGCCGTGGGCGTCGAGGTGATCGAGTCAGTCGTCATCGCGACCCGCGGCGAGTACCTCGCGCTCCTACGGGTGCGCGTGTCCGGAGGCGACGTGCCGAATGCCTTCGCCCTCGAGATGCTGAGCGTTGTGGAAATTGACTCTGCCGGCTTGATCGCGGGCGGTGTCCTCTTCGACGTCGACGACTTCGATGCTGCCGTAGCAGAATTGGACGCCCGCTATCGTGCCGGGGAAGCTGCCCAGTACGCGCACACGTGGTCGATCATCGCCGACGCGTACGCCACACTCAATCGTCACGAGCTTCCTGCAACGACGGTGATGGGGATCGATACCGATCATCGACCAGTGGTCACCATCGAAGCCGGTGGCCTGGGAGCGTCGCTCCACGCCATCTGGAACATCACATCGCAGGCCACCATCTACATCGAGGCGATACATGAGTTGAGCAGCTTGGGCGCCGTCGTCACTCATGTCGCACGTGGAACTTCGCAGCAAGGATTCGACGCCGAGTGGCGCGACGTTTGTTTACTGACGATCGACGGCGACCGGCTGAGTCGAATCGAGCTGTTCGACGAGGCCGATCTCGGTGCTGCGCTTGCGCAGTTCGACCAACTCACCCGGCCGACACCAAAGTTGGAAAACGCGGCAACCCGTACCTACGAGCGCATCAAGGACTGCTACACCAGCGGCAACTGGGCCGCGCTGGCCGAGATGCTGGCTGAGAATGTCTCCAACGACGACCGTCGCCTGGTGGTCAACGCCGGCGTCCAATGCGGGCGCGATGCCGTGATCAGTGAGATGTCGGGCATCGCCGGGGTTGGAGTCACGAATTGGACGTCGCACACCGTCGCGGTCCGTGGCGATCGCATGGTGCTCAATCGTGCACGAGCATCGAGCGGCGAAGTACCGGAGGCGTTCCACGCCGACGTCCTCGACGTGGTCGAAACGGATGCCGACGGACAGGTTGTGGCGCGCGTCGTGTTCGATCCCGACGACGTCGACGCGGCTTACGCCGAACTCGATGCCCGTTATCTCGCCGGTGAGGCGGCGCCGTTCGCGCGGACCTGGTCGGCCATCATGGCTGCATACGCCGCATTCAACCGCCACGAACTCGCCGCGACGACACCTGGCTGGGTGAACATCGACAACCGTCGTGGAGCGGGTTTCCAGCCTGGCGACATGATCAGTTATATCCAAGCCGCATGGGAGGATTCGCCTGACACCAAGATCCACATCGTTGCGGTGCATCGGCTGAGTGCCCTCGGTGGAGTAGTCACCCATGTGGCGCAAGGGATCTCACAGGGCGGCTTCCACGCAGAGTGGCGGGACATCCACATCCTGATGGTCGACGGCGACATGATCAGCCACTCCGAACTCTTCGACGAGGCCGACCTCGACACTGCGTTGAGGAGGTTCGACGAACTTCAGCCGGCGACCGGGCATCTTCACAACACCGCAAGCGACATGTACGCGCGCTTCCATGAGTGTTTTGCTGACTCAGATCTGGCCGCGATCGCGGCCATGCTGGCCGAAGACTTCTACGGTGACGATCGTCGTCACCTCGTGGGCTCCGGAATTCGGCTCGGTCGGGAAGCCGCGATCCAGGACGCCCGCGCGATCATCGACCTCGGCGTCAGCATCACGGCAACCACCGTCATTGCGACGCGCGGTGATCGCCTGGTGCTCAGGCGCTCGCAATACGCAGACCAACGGGCCGCTGCGTTTGGCGTATACGTCCTCGAAGTCGTCGGCCTGGACCGCGACGAGCGAATCGCCGCGGTAATCACCTTCGATCCCGATGACCTCGACGCGGCTTACGCCGAACTCGATGCCCGTTATCTCGCCGGCGAGGCGGCGCCGTTCGCGCGGACCTGGTCGGCCATCATGGCGGGCTACGCCGCGATCGCCTTCGCTCCCGGTGAGCAGACCTCGTACATCCAGGCGACCTGGGACGTCACGCCCCGGGCCGAGGCACACGTCGAGGCCGTCCATCGCCTGAACGAATACGGCGCGCTCGTCACACAGGCGGTACACGGGACGTCACCGGAGGGCTTCGACGCCGAATGGCGTGAGATCGCGCTGCTCACGCTCGCCGGTGATCTGATCAATCGCTGCGAACTGTTCGACGAAGCCGACCTCGACGCCGCGCTGGCCCGGTTCGACGAGCTCGGTCACGAAGCGTCGCCGAGGTGAGATCCCCGATACTCTGGCGCCCATGGACTTCCGTGTGTTCGTCGAACCCCAGCAAGGCGCTACGTACTCCGATCAGCTCGCTGTCGCCCGCGCCGCCGAAGCGCTGAATTACTCGGCGTTCTTCCGGTCGGACCACTACCTGGCGATGAGCGGCGACGGCCTGCCGGGTCCGACCGACTCCTGGGTGACGCTGGCGGGCATCGCCCGCGAGACGTCGACCATCCGGCTCGGCACCATGGTCACCTCGGCGACCTTCCGCCACCCCGGTCCACTGGCCATCTCCGTCGCGCAGGTCGACGAAATGAGCGGTGGCCGTGTCGAATTGGGTATCGGGGCAGGATGGTTCGAAGCCGAGCACCAGGCCTACGCCATCCCGTTCCCGCCGCTGGGCGAACGGTTCGACCGGCTCACCGAACAGCTGCGCATCATCACCGGCATGTGGGACACCCCGGTCGGGGACAAGTTCGACTTCGACGGCAAGCACTACACCGTCGTCGACTCACCGGCCCTGCCCAAGCCCACGCAGTCGCATCCGCCGATCATCATCGGAGGCGGCGGCCCCAAGCGCACGCCTGCGCTGGCCGCCGAATTCGCCGCCGAGTTCAACATCCCCTTCGTCCCTCTCGACGTCCTCACGGCGCAGTTCGCCCGGGTCGCCGACGCGGTTGCCGCTGCGGGGAGAGCCCCCGACTCGCTGACCTACTCCGCGGCGTTCGTGCTGTGTGCGGGGCGCACCGACGCCGAGATCGCCACCCGAGCCGCCGCGATCAACCGCGAAGTCGATGAGCTTCGCAGTAATTCGCCGCTGGTCGGGACGCCCGCGGAGATCGTCGACAAGCTGGCGCCGTTCCTCGAAGCGGGCGTGCAACGGGTCTACCTGCAGATGCTCGACATGGCCGATCTCGATCACATCGAGCTGTTCTCCACCGAGGTCATCCGCCAATTGAACTGATAGGGGCAAGACCAGGTAGCGCGATTATCATCGGACCCCGTGACCGCCAAGGACGACGACGACCGGGCTCATGATCAGCCCTGGCACCATTCGACCTCGGCGGTCGCGGGTGCGAGCGCCGTGGCGCTTGGCGTCATCGCCCTACTGGTATGGGCGGTGGTGAGCTTGACCAGCAACGCCAACAGCCCGGAAGAGGCACCCACCCAATTCGTCGACCCGACATTTTCCTCGTCGGCGCCGGCGGCTTCGACGACGACCACGACCGCCACGATCACGACCACCCCACCGGTGAGCACCTCCGAGATCATGGGACCGTCGGACACCGCAACCACGTCGGGTTCGGACACCTCGTCATCGAGCGACACGTCGTCGACCGGGCCGTCGACCACGGGGCAGCTCCCCACCACCCGGACCCATGCGGGCGACGCCGGTACCAGCCGTCCCCGGGTGCGGACGAACGTGACGCGCACGCTCTATCCGCTGCCCGGGAACTGAGGCCGCCGATCACCCCAGCGGGTCGTCCACCGCTTGGAGCGTGCGGTCTGCGCGTCGCATTTCTCGCTGCCCGATCAGGTAGAACCCGATCCCCATGGCGATGAACAGGCCCATCGGAATCAATTGGCCCAGTTCGTAACCCAGGCGGTCGCCGGCGAATCCGGCAGGCAGCGCGTCATCGGGGGTGCCGGGAGAGCCGAAGAGACCGAGGCCGGCGCCCGGGTAGAGCAGCTGAACGAGGGTGAAGATGACCACGAGTGTGGCTGCCGCTGAACACAGATACCGGCCGACGGTACCTCCCGGGATGCGGAACGGCCGATTGGCGTCAGGGTATTTGCGGTCCAGAACCATCAGCGCCGGGAACATCACCAGGTAGGCCACCATGGTCATCGAGATGGCCAGATTGAGCCCGACGCTGAAGTATTTGCCGATATCACCGGACGTGAAGTTCAGCGCCGCAACCATAACGACGGTCGCGAGGATTCCGGCCAAGACGTTGATGCGCACCGGGGTGCCGAACCGCTCCGAGATCTGGCCCAGCCATGCGGGACCGCTGCCGTCCGAGCACGCGGTGGCCTGAGCGCGGCTCTCCCCGATCGCCCAGCTCACTCCGCTGGTGAAGAGCGCGATGATGACGCCTGCGGCGCAGATGACGCCGATAACCTCACCCGCACCGGTCAATTCGACGGTGCCGTCGGGACCGACGTGGCCTCCGTAGATGGTGAAGACGAGTTTGGCTGCGTCGAGAAAGCCGCTCAAGTGGCTCACCTGGTCGCGCGGCAGGACCACCAGAATCGCCACCACCGGGGCGGCGACCATCAGGAACGCGGCCAGCCCGGAGCGCATGACACCGAGCGGGATGGTGCGTTGCGGGGCTTCCATTTCCTCGGCGGCCGCCGAGGAGACCTCGAACCCGACGAAAGTGAACACGATCAGCGGTGCGAGAGCGAGGAACCCCAGATACGACGGGGAGAAGTCCGATGCGGTGAGCGGTTGCACTCCGTGGATGACGCCGTAGACCACCGTCGACACGAAGAAGAATCCGAGCAGGACGATGCGTGCCACCGCACCGGCGATGGGCACCCAGCGACCGGCTTCGAGTGAGACGGACACGGCCAGCACACCCGCCCAGACGAAAGCCAGGCCAAAGACATACGTCCATGCCCCGGGCAGGGGATGGATGAAGGTTTGGAAGGTCGCCAATGCCACCACCGCCAAAGCACCGCCGACCCACACCGGGTTGGACAGCCAGTACACGAACTGGGCGACGGATGCCACGCCGCGCCCGAATGCCATACGTACCCAGGTGTATTGGCCGCCCTCGAGGGGGAAGGTCGAACTCAGTTCGCTGACGATCAACCCGTAGGGCACGAAGAACACCACCGAGAAGACGAGTAGCCAGGCGAACGCCTCGGGCCCTGACGCCGCAAGGGCGCCGATGGTGTCCAGACCGACCAGCGAACACAGCAACAGGAAAAAGACGTCGAACCGGCGGAGCCCTTGCCGCAGCCGCCCTTTGGGACGCTCGATCTCTGGCTCTTCGATGATTTGTTGCGTCAAAGCGGTTTCTCCTGGTTCTGCCACTGTCCCTACGTGTCGAAGCGGACCGGATGTGCGAGGACCCACAACGACTGACTGTTCACTCAGTAAGCAGGTAGACTGTGCGGCGCGCGTCACAATTTGTCAAGAGCGCGTGCGCCATCACTGCGCCACCTGCGCAGATGAGGCCGGGTACGGTGCCGATGTGGTCCGATCACAGAAACAGTCCCCTGGCCGCGCCGACGACATCGTGGCCACGACCATCGAGTTCATCACCGAGAACGGCGTCGGACAGCTTCGCACCGTCGACATCGCCAAACGCCTCGGCGTGAGCACGGGCCTGATCTTCTACCACTTCGAGACGCTGGCAAATCTGGTTGAACACGCGTTCGCCGTTGCCGCCGAACGCGATCTGACCCAACTCCGCAACACGCTCGACAGCGTCGCCACCCAGCCGGTGCTCGACCGACTGCGCGCGGTCTTGCATCACTATGGGCCCACCGGGAACGCGCTCGGCTGGCGACTGTGGATCGAGTCGTGGTCAGCCGGCCTGCACGACGAGAACTTGCGAAAAGTCGTCAAGGACATGGATTCACAGTGGCGCCAGACCGTGGCTATGCTCATCGCGGAAGGCGTCGGTTCGGGCGAATTCCACACCCCGGATCCGCACGGGGCGGCCTGGCGCCTCACGCTGCTGCTCGACGGCCTGGCCGTCCAGTCCGTCGCCCTCGGCGGAGCGGTGACCACGGAGGAGATTCACCGCTGGACCGAGGACGCCCTGCGCAACGAACTCGGACTGCCCACCACATCCGCATAGCGCGGCGACGATCCACTCCAGACTTGACGTGACCTGACCCACTCTCCATACTGACTGCCTAGTCAGTCACTTTTGGGGAGTCTCATGTCTCTTTCTTTGCCCAACGCCATCGGTTCGGTCGAGCAGGCCGACGACTCGCCTGTCTTCGAGGCGATCTGGACGGACCCGGTCACCGGCGCCCGCGGATATCTGGTGCTCGATCGGCTGGTACGCGGCATCAGCAGCGGCGGCCTGCGGATGCGCAAAGGCTGCTCGCTGGACGAGGTCCGTGGACTGGCCCGCGGTATGACCCTCAAAGAGGCCATTCACTACGAAGAGGCCGCCCGCTACGTTCCGCTGGGCGGCGCCAAGGGCGGTATCGACTTCGAACCCTCCGATCCGGCGGCCGAGTCGGTGCTCTACCGCTACCTCGAAGCGATGAAACCCCTCATCGAGCAGCGCTGGACCATGGGCGAGGACTTCGGCGTTCGCCAGGAGACCGTCGACAAGTGCATTGCCCAGCTCGGTCTCGGCAGCTCGGTGGATGCGGCCTACCGGCACCTCGACGATCCCGACGAGGCGCAGGCCCGGATGCGGGTCGCGTTCGGCACGGACGTCGACGGCGTCAAGCTCGATGAGCTGGTCGGGGGCTACGGCGTCGCCGAAGCGGCTCTGGCTGCGATGGAGTTGCACGGTCTGCGCCCCGATGCCTCCACGGCGTTCATCCAGGGGTTCGGGTCGATGGGCGGGGCGACCGCCCGGTACCTGCAGCGCGCTGGGGTGCGGGTGGTCGGCATCGCCGACGTGCACGGCGTCGTCGCCAACCCGAACGGACTCGACGTCGAGCGGCTGCTGCTGACGCGCACCCCCAGCGGCGGCGTCAACCGCGCAGAGCTGGGCCCGGACGACGTCGAACTGCCCGGTGACCGCTGGCTGTCGGTCGCGGCCGACGTACTGGTCCCCGCGGCCACGTCGTACTGCATCAACGCCACCAACCAGCACGAGGTGACGGCCAAACTGATCGTCGAGGCTGCCAACATGCCGGTCACCCCGGACGCCGAGACCGACCTCGCCGCGCGCGGAATCGTGATCGTGCCCGACTTCGTGGCCAATTCGGCGACCAACGCGTGGTGGTGGTGGGTACTGTTCGGCGACATCGACGGAAGTGCCGAGCAATCGTTCGCCAAGATCTCGACGCGGCTGCGCGAGTTGAGCAGCGAGATGTTCGCGTTGGCCGCCGCTGACAAGATCACCGCGCGCGCCGCCGCGTACACCATGGCCACCGACCGGCTCGATAAGCTGACCACCACTTACCCCAGTTAGCCTGCGGCCCAACGACATCACGTATACCCCCGGAAGGACCCATGAGCACTGACACCGAAGCCACGACCGCGCCTGTCGGACAGCGCCGCAGCGGCGGCCAAGCTCTGGTCGACGCGTTGACCCTGCACGGCGTCGACGTGGTCTTCGGCATTCCGGGGACACACAACCTGCCGGTGTACGCCGCCCTGGGCGCCACGGGCATCCGGCACGTGCTGACGCGCCACGAACAGGGTGCAGGCTATGCCGCCGACGGCTACGCCCGGGTCAGCGGGAAACCCGGGGTGGTGGTGACGACCACCGGCCCGGCAATCCTCAACGCCGCAGCCGCTGCGGCCCAGGCGTATTCGGACTCCGTGCCGGTCCTGTTCATCGCACCGGGCCTGCCGCTGCACCACCCCAGCCTGGGCAACGGGTATCTCCACGAGGTCAAAGACCAGCTCCGCGCAATGGATTCGATCGTCGGGCATGCACAACGCGTGACCACGGTCGAAGAGATACCGTTGGCGGTCGCGCAGTGCTTCGCCGCGATGACCAGTGCGCGTCCCCGGCCCGCGTACCTGGAAATCCCGCTGGACCTCCTTGATCACGAGGCCACCACGGCGCTGGTGCCGCCCTACGCCCGTCGCCCGGGTCGCCCGGATCAGGAGTCGATCCGGTCAGCGGCACAGCTTTTGGACGCCGCTGAGCACCCATTGCTGATCGTCGGCGGCGGGGCGTCGGGCGCGGCCGCCGAAGTCCGTGAATTCGCCGAGGCATTGCAGGCGCCGGTTATCACCACCGCGAACGGCAAAGGTGTTCTGCCCGAGACACATCCGTTGTCGTTGGGCGCCGGGGTGCATCATCCCACCGTCAAACAGTTGGTCGCCGCCAGCGACGTGATCGTGGCGGTCGGCACCGAACTGGCCCCGTCCGACTGGTGGTGGGGACCGATATCGCAGCAGAGCACCGTGATTCGCATCGACATCGATCCCACGGCCGCGGCGACAAACATCTCCCCCGCCGTCGCTCTGATCGGTGACGCCGCCGAGACGCTCGCCGCCGTGCTCGCCGGCCTCACCGCCCCGGGGCGCGCTGATCGCGGCGAATCTTCAGCGCAGTGGCGGCGATTGCTCCGGCAGGACGCTCAGCGCGAAGGCAGCGCCTACCTCGAGCTGTGTGCCGCGTTGGACGCCGCGCTCGACGACAGCGCCCTCATCGCCGCCGACAGCGCGATGGCCTGCTACTACGGTGCGCTGTCCAATCTTCCGCTGCACCGGCCGCGGTCCTTTCTCTATCCGACCGGGGTGGGCACCCTCGGCTACGGACTACCGGCGGCGATCGGCGCGAAAATCGCTGCGCCACAACGCAAAGTGGTCGCGCTGCTGGGCGACGGCGGTGTCATGTTCACCGTCGCCGAACTCGCGGCTGCCGCGCAGGCCGGCTTGGCCATACCCGTCGTCATCGTCGACAACGGAGGCTACGGCGAGATCCGTAACGAGATGGCCGACCGCGGCGACACCGTGCACGCGGTCGATCTGGCCAGTCCCGACTTCGCCGCCCTGGCCCGATCACTCGGCTGCTACGGGACCACCATCGAGTCCCCCGCGCTGTTGACCGATGCGGTCGAGGCCGCACTCAACGCCGACCGGCCCACGCTGATCCACCTTCGGGTCACGGAAACTGCCGCCGTCTAGCAGCGTTTAGGGCGTAGGCACGGCCGAGGTCGTCGGCTCCGTCGAATGCGACGGCTTCGGCGGCGAGCTGGGCGCAGCCGTCGGCTCGGGCGCCTGAGTGTGCGTCGGCTCGGGCGGTGGCGGCACGGTGTGGGTATGCGTCGGCTCGGGTGTCGGGGTTTGGGTCGGTTCCGGCGTCGGCGTAGGCGTGTGCGTCGGCGGCGGGGGCGAGAACGTCGGGATCGGCAACTGCGGTAGCTGCGGAACCGGTAACTGCGGCAGCGGAAGCGCCGGAATCGGGAACTGCGGGATGGGCGGCAGCTCGGGGGCCGGTGGCACCGCGGCCGGTGCGGGGATGTCCGCCGGAGCCGGGTCCGCGGCCGGGGGTAGAGCCGGGCCGGGAGCGGCCTGCGGCGCCGCAGCCGCTGGGACCTGCTGACGCTGCACCGAATACGGCGCGGACGACGGCGACACCGCGGGAGCGGGCCCGGGTACCCCCGGATCCTGCACGACGACGGTGCGGGTCGGCGGGGCCGCACCGACCTGCGCCAGTGGAGCTTCAGCCGGCGCGAGCCCGGGTGCCGCCGGACCACTGGCAGGCGTGGCGTCCATCTTGTCGGCGTGAGCCGACAGCAGCAGCCCGGCGGTGCCGACGACCGTGAGCAGCGCCGCGGCGCACACCACGATGCCGCGGTACCACGGCGTGCGGGAAGCCGCGGCGGGCTCACGCGGTGCCTCGGCGAACACGAACGCGGGCCGCGCGGAATCCTCAGACACCGACTCGGGCACGTAGTCCATGACCTCGGCCGCCGGGTCGCTGACCGACCACGCCAGCGCGGCCGGCGCCTGCGATGCAGCAGCCACCGTGCCGGTCGTCGATGCGGGCGCGAAGGGGGCAGCCGTCACCGCCCGCGTCGCCGCCGTCTCGGCCTCGCCGCGGCGGGCCAGCAGACCCGCGCCGATCGCGGTCACCACCTGAGCCTGCGCAACGGTGGTCACCGACATCCGGAAGGCTTCCGAAAGCCGCTGCGTCACAAGGGGAATCCGCGCCGTCCCACCAACGGTGACCAGCGCGGCCAGCTGTGCCGGGTGCACGCCGGTGCGCCGCAGCAGATCATGCAGCGCCTCGATCACCCCGCCCAGCGGCGCATCGACCACCGCCTCGAGCTCGGCGCGCGTGAGGCGCAGCATCCTTCCCGGCGCCGGGCCGGGCAACCCGGTCGCAGCCTCGTAGCTCAACCGTTCCTTGGCGGCCCGCGATTCCTCACGCAGCCGGGACAGTGCAGCGACGGCCGCCGTGCCCGAGGCATCGGCGTCGAGGCTGGCCAGCACGTGCCGCAGAAGCTCCTGATCGACGAGATCGCCGGAGAAGTCGTCGTAGCGCACGGTCTGTCCGATCGGCGCGAAGCGCGCACTCGCATCGGCGAGCGTGAGGCTCGTTCCGGTGGCCCCGAAATCGACGAGGGCGACAACGCCACGGGCCGGCAGCCCGGGATGCGCCTGCATCGCCGTCAGCGCTGCGACGGCGTCGGAAACCACCCGTACCCCGGGCATCGCGGCGCGGGCCGCATCGAACGCTGCCGGGCCCCAATAGGCGGGCACCGCCACGACAGTGCGCTCCGGTCGCTGCGCCGGACTGGCTACCCGGGTGAGCGATTCCACCGCGGCGGCCAGCAATTGCTCGCCGCGATGAGCTGAGCCGTCGGCAGCCAGCAACGGAACCGGGTCACCGACCCGCTCCACGAAACCGGTGATGACAAGTCCGTCTCCGCCCAAGACGCCGACCTCAGGCATGCGGTCCCGGAACAGGGTCAGCACGCTACGCCGCACGATCGGCGCCTGGTCAGCAACCGCTGTCAGGTTGGCCGCACCAACCGACAACCCCAGGCAACCACGCATACCTTCTATGTCGGTCGAGGGCCCCGATTCGTTAGTCGCGGTCAGCGGTTGCGGGCTGAATATTCGGCAACCAACGCCTCGGCGCTGCGGACCGCGGCCCGGCACGCGCGGGTGGTGAACGGGTCGTTGAGCGGATGCTCGGCCCGCCGGCGCCAGCGCTGCGCGGCCGCGAACGCCGCGCGGGGCCCGTCGTAAGGCGTATCGGGTTGCAGACCGAGCCGGCTCGCGGCATCGGTGCCCGATCCTCCGATGATGCGTCGCAGCGACGCCATCTCGTCGTCGTTGAGCGTCGTCGGGCGCCCGCGCAGCTGGCTGAGCAGCCGCAGTTCCTCGAACGCGTGCGTGTCCGCGAGCAGCGGATCGATGTCGGCCAGGATGTAGGGCGTCGCGTAGATCGGGTTGTGCTGCACAAACTGCCGCAGCGACAGCAGCGCGGTGTGCGCCTTGAGCAGATCGGAGCGCTGCGCGAACTGCTGGTCGATGACATCGCGCAACGCGACCAGGCCACTGCGCTCGAGCAATTCGTCGGCCAGCGCCACCGAGTCGGTGATGCCTGCGCGCAGCACCGCGATGGAGATCCTGATGCCGAACATGCCGAACCGCTCGAGCAGCGCCGCGCGCGTCGCGGCGTCCACCGGCAGTGAACTGTCCTCGCGCACAAAGCGATCCACCGACAGCATGGCCTTGTTGATCTCGGCGGCGTCGACCCCGGCGAGCTTCTCCAGCGCGACGAACTCGCTCTGGCGCAACGTGCGGGCGGTCAGCGCGAGCAACCCCGACACGGGCACCACGGCCTGGCAGATGCCGGTCTTGTCCATCTCGGCGGTGAACCGTTTGGCGACGTCCTTGGCCGACATCATCGCGTCGATGCGACCGGCGCCGATCTCGTCGGCCCGCGATGCCACCCCGATCACACCGAGCGCACCCGACGAACCGCCGACCAGCTCACCGATCTGCTTGAGCAGGGCAATGTCGGCGGCGTTGAGGGTGCGCAGCAGGAACACCACCGCGTCGACGCGCGGCACCCCGTCTTCGGGCACCAGCAGCCGATGTGTGCGTTCGGAGACGTCACGCGACAGCGACGATGTGCCCGGGGTGTCGATGATCGTGGTGTCGATCAGCTCGGCCGCGGGCCATTCGACGTCGAGGTCGACCACGTCGACGGGATCGAGGGCGGAAAAACTGAACGTCAGGCCCCGGTCGTGGGGGTCGCGTGCGATCGGCACGTTGGACCGCCTGCCCCCGCGGTGGTTGGCCGTCACCTTCGGGGTGGGGCCGTGCCGGAACCACGTGACGATGCGCGTCGCCTCGGTGGCGTCGGTGGGTGCGATGTCCTCGCCCACCAGCGCGTTCACCAGCGTGGACTTGCCCGCCTTGAGCGTGCCCGCCAGCGCGATGCGGATGGGCTGGTTGAGCCGGCGCCCGATCCGGTCGAGCTCGTTGTGCACGTCGGGTCGGTCACGGTACGCCGGGTCACCCCGGTACGCCTGGATGGTGCCGCTCAGAATCGTCCGTACCTGATCGCTCGTGCTCACGCGGCCAGGTTCCCCGCATGCTGAACCACTTGCTTGAGGATGTTGAGCTGACGCTCCAGTTCGGCCACCCGGGCGTTGCGCTCGTTCTCTTCGACCTTGGCCGCCGCGAGGGTGGCCTGCAGGGATTCGTTGAGCGAACGGTTGGTCTGGTTGGCCACGTCGCGGTAGTGATCGCGCAGCTGACGCTGGATGGCCTTGAGCCGGTCACGGGATTCCTTGCCCACCACGAACGCGACGTCGTCGACGAACTTGCGCACGTTGGCCTTGGCTTCGCCGCGGACCCGCAGCATCCGGTTCTCCATGTCCTCCTTGTAAGCCTTGCGGCCCAACAGGAGTCCCGCACCCAGCGACAGCGGGTTGAACATGCCGAGGCCGGCGAACGAGGTGATCATGCCGAACATCAGGACGCCGCCGTAGGAACCGCGCATACCGGTGACGAGCTTGTGGCCAGCCCGGATTGGCCCGGCCTCCAGTTTCTGCACTGAGCTGAATTCCCCGAAACCAGCGCCCATTTCGCGCGCGTCGATCTGAGGAAGGGCCACTGCGTCAAGGCCCGCCTTGGTGAAGGTGTCGGCCACCTCGGCGGCCAGCGCCTCGGCCCGCTGGTAGGCCCACACGAAGTTGTCGCCGACCGCGGTGGCCACCGCGTCCTCGAGCTCAGCACCGATCTCGGCCCAGTGCGCCGTGGGGTCGACCTTGTCGAGCATCTTCTCGGTGTGCGCGCTGATGGTCCGGAACCGTTGCCGCAGATCGTGATCCACGTCTGCGGTGAGATCGGCGATACCGTCGTTGAGCACCTGCTGCCACAGCGCGCTCTGTGCGAGGGCGTCCTGCGCCTCCTGCTTGCGCCGCTCCAGCTCGCTCGTCAGTTGTGCACGGACCTCCGGATCGTTGATCGCGGCCAGCTCGCTTTCCACCGCCAGCATCAAATGTTCTGCAGCGGAACGGATGTCGTCGACCACCTGATCGCGGATGCGGTCGTTCTCGCGGGACAGCACCCGTTCGGAGAGGAAGTTGACGATCGCCGGAAAGTTGGACTCCTCGTTGAGTTCCTTGTCGTTGAGCTGGATGGCATGGCTGCGCAGCACACTCGACACCGGCGTCACCGAGACGTTCAGCCCGGCGCGTTGCAGGTGGGCGGTGTTGGCGGCGACGATGTCCCGCCAATGTGGGTACAGATCGGTCTTGGTCGCGACAATCGTTGCCACCGGGCATATTTCGAGTGCCTGACGGATGAACCTGAGCTCGGTCTCGGTGAATTCCTGGCTGGTGTCGCTGACCATCAGCATCGCGTCGGCGTCAGGGAGCAGGCCCAGTGTCGCCGACAGGTGCGGCTGCCCGTGTCCACCCACGCCCGGGGTGTCGATGAACGCCAGGCCGCCCTGCAGCAGGGGGCTCGGTGCGGTCACCTCGACCCGCAACACCTGCCGCCCGCCTGCCTGCGGGGCCCGGCGCAGATCGTTGCGCAGTTCACCCGGCGGGATGTCGATGAGTTCGGGTTCCGCCCCGTCGGGCCGTGCCACCACCAGCCGGGCCGACGGCTGTTCACCGTAGGACACCATGGTGGCCAGCACCGTGCTCTCGTCGTCGCCGACCCGGGCCACCGGCATGTTCAGCAGCGAGTTGAGCAGCTGACTCTTGCCCTGTTTGAGCTGGCCGGCGATGACCACCCGAATATGCGGGTCGCTGATGCGCGCCTTGGCGCGGGCCAGGCTCTCCACGAGATCACCGCGATCTCTAGCACCGGCGATCCTGCTGGTGTGGTCGATCAGCTCGACGATCACCGCGATTGGTCTGGCCGGCCCGCCGGCCGGTGCCCTGCGGGGGTCATTCGGTTGCGTCATTCGCGAGTCCTCCGGCCTCTAACGGTAAACGGCGAACTGGCGGGGACCCTTGGGGTCCCCGCCAGTAGCGGTGCTGTTCCGATCAGAAGCCGTGGAACCCGGCGTGCGGGTCGACGGTGTTGTGGCTGGCCACATCGTTGGTGGTCGACACGTTGGTGTGCAGGCCACCGACCTGGTGCACCGAGTCGTCGGTCACGGAGCTGTGCACCGAGCTGTCGCTGTGCACCGTGCTGGTGTTGCCCACCGAGCTGTCGTGCACCGACTGGTCGGACAGCGAGGTGTGGGTCGACGACGCGGTGTGCACCGATGAGTCGATCGAGCTGGTGTTGCCGCTGCCGATGTCGTGACCCGCGGTGGTCTGGTTGCCGCCCACTGCGTGGCTGTCGTTGCTGGTCACGATGATCGAGCCGGCGTTGCCGCCGTCGCCGGCGTTGGCGTGGCCGCCGCTGCCGCCGATGTTGAGCAGGCCACCGCCGCTGCCGCTGGCGCTGGCGCCGCCGCCATGGCCGCCGCTCATGTCGTTGCCGCTGATGACCGGACCGTCGTTGCCGGAGATGATCTGACCGCCTGCGTGCTGCGAGCTGTCCGAGATCTCGTTGCCCTGGCCGACGGCGACGTGCGAGCCGGAGCCGGCCCAGACATCGCCGTTGTTGACGGTGTTGCCGTGGCCGAGAACGGCGCCGTCACCGGTGACGATAGGGCCGCTGGAGTGTCCGGTGTTGACCACACCGCCGTTGGTGGCGGTGTTGGTGGTCGTGGTCTTGTCACCGAGGGTGATGTCACCGAAGCCCAGGTTGAACGCACCCTGCTGGGCGTTGGCGCCCGCGTCCTGGTTGGGGCTCATGATCGGCACGTTGTTGTGGCTGGCCAGGTCGGTCGAGTTGCCGCTCAGCAGTGAGGTGTCGGTCTGCGGAGCGAAGGTCGGCTGCGACGTGAACGCCGTCTGCGGGGAGAACGGCGAGGCGATGCTGTGGTAGTCGGCCACGGCGCGCTGCAGGCCGTAGACCGGGTCGCCGTTGCCGAGGGCGATGCCGGCGGGAGCGGCGGTGGCGGCCACCGAGGCCAGCTGCGCGGCGGTCACGTTCGGCAGGCCGGCGTCACGCAGAGCGCCTTCCGGGTCGGCCACGTAGGCCGCGGCAGCGGCGGGGCTGCGGAACAGGTCCATGATGAAGTCGATCAGAGTGGTCATCTCGGTACTGCCTTTCGTTGGGTCTTGACTGAGGTTCTGGTTCTCGTTCCGGGGTGTCCCGGCGAACTGGTGACAACGTTATGGGCCGCGCAAGCCCCCGGAAACGGGGCCGGATCCCCTCCCGTCCGCAGGTCCACCGGGGGTACCCCATGGGGACCCATTAGGGGATTAGGGGATCGCTAGGGGTTCCTGAAGCAAATATGGTCAATCGCTGAGAGAACGCCATCTATGCACGTCAACGTCAAAAAAGCGCACAACCGAGGGGTTGTGCGCTAATTCGCTACGGTTAGATGCGTCGGCGTTCAGCTGAACAGATCGAAGCCGGCCCCACCATCGTCGTGGTGGTGATCGTCCACTGCGGGGGGCGCCCACTCGCTACCGAAGTCGGCGTGGGTGGCCGGTGCGTCATCGATGACGGGGTTGCTGAACTGCAGCGATGAATCGTCCAGCGACTGCTGGCTGAGCCCGCTGTCGGTGAAGTAGTCGTCGAGAGCCGCGGGCGCGATGTGATCGGGCTGGGTGATCACCTGGTCCACGATGTGCCCGGTGTCGGCGGGCGTGGCCGCGGCGGGCACATGGTCGCCGAAGGCGTCGAACGCTGCGGTGGCCGCCCCGCTTGCCCAGACGTTGCCCGCGGGTTCGGTGCCGAACCCCTCGCCTCCGGTCAGTGATTCGGACACCACCGGGATGAGATTGTTGACATCGACGCTGGTCACACCGGTCAGGTGGGCATCAGAAATGGCTTGCGACGGGTCGGCGGCATAACGGGCGGCCGCGTCGGGATCACGCACGAGTGACATGACAAAGTCGAGTAGCGAATTCGCCATGACACCTTCCTTACCCTCTTGTGACCATCTCGGACCCGTCTCGTGACGGCTGTCATCGATGCTATCCACCAGTGGCGTCACTGGGATCGGTGTCCAACCCACCCCCTTGGCGGTTCAATTAGGGGGTCGGCCGTTAGGGGATTCTGGCGACTAGGGGATGGATCCTCGACACCAGGGGGCCAGCCGCTATCGTGGGGACGGCCCCGACAACACAGGAGTGACGCCTGATGACCGACGCACTGGGGTTGTCGATCGGGACAACCAACTTGGTGGCTGCCCGCGAGGGCCGTCCGCCGGTCGTTCGCCGATCGATCCTCACGCTCTTCTCCGATCGGGCTCCAGAGGTCGGCGAATACGGCGGTCAGGGCCTGGCCCTGACGGGGTTCGTCGAGCGGGTGGGCGATCCGGTGCCGATCGTCGCCGCCGACGGTTCCCAGCACCGTGGTGAGCTCGCGCTGGCCGAGGCCCTCGACGCCATGGCCCGCGCCGCCGGCGGCGGTTCACCGGTCACGATCGCGGTCCCCGCGTACTGGGGACCCGCCACGGTCGGGGCGTTGCGCGGCGCCCTGCGCGGCAGGCCCGCACTGGCTCCCGACGGTGTCCCCGCCGAACTCGTCCCGGATTCCCTGGCCGCACTCGCGGCGTTGCGCGCGGGTCCCGGCCTGCCCACCGAAGGCGTCGTGGTGCTGTGCGACCTCGGCGGCAGCGGTACCAGCGTGACACTCGCCGACGCAGGGGCCGGTCTGACCCAGATCGGCCAGACCGTGCGGTATCCGGACTTCTCCGGCGACCAGGTGGATCAGGCGCTGCTCAACCACGTGCTCAGCGGTGTCGCCGCTGCCGGCAACGCCGACCCGGCCGGTACCGCTGCGGTCGGCTCGCTGGCCCGGCTGCGCTCCGATTGCCGCCAGGCCAAGGAGCGTTTGTCTGCCGACACCGTCGCCGTCATACCGACCGAGCTCCCCGGGTTCACCTCCGATGTCCGGGTCACGCGCTCCGAGCTCGAGCAGCTCGTCGCCGGGCCGCTCACCGGGCTGCTGAACAGCGTGGCAGATACGTTGCAGCGCAACAACATTGCGTTGTCCAGCGTGACTGCGGTGGCGACGGTCGGCGGCTCGGCAGCCATTCCGCTGGTCACCCAGCGCCTGTCGGAGCAACTGCGAGCGCCGGTCGTCACGTCGCCGCAGCCGCAACTCACCGCCGCGGCGGGCGCGGCGCTGGTGGCCGACGTCGTCGCCGACGCGGGTGCCCCGACCGGCATGGCCCCCGGCATCGTCGCTGCCGACGCCCCGACCGGCATGGCACCCGGCATCAACCCCGCGGACGCCCCGACCGGCATGGCGCCGAGCGCATGGGCCGTGGGCGCGGCCGGCGCTGCCGCGGCCGAGTCCGCGGCCGACGGAGCCGCATCGGCGACGTTCCGCTCGCTCGCGTGGTCGCAGGACGACGACGCTCCCACCGACGAACCCGTGCCCTACGCCGGGCCCGACTACAACTACAACTACGAGAGCGGCGGGACGGGCCCCACCTCCGCTCGCCCGCAGATGGCTTTCGCCCACGAAGAAGAGGCGTTCGAGGCCGAGCCCGGACCACTGCCCTGGTACAAGCGGCCGGTGATCCTGTTCGCGGCAGCCGCTGCCGCGGTCCTGCTCGCGGCGGGGGGGCTCGCGGTGACGCTGACCAGCTCGTCGGGCGATTCGACACCGGTGACCGAGACCAGCACCACGGTGTCGATGTTGCCGCCGGTCACCACGGTCACCGTCGGGCCTGACGGCCAGGGAACCACCACCGTCATCACCCCCACGACCGTCATCACCCAGACGCACACGTCGACCGACACCCCCACATCGGGCACCACGACCACCGAGCCCACCACCACAACCACAAGCCCGACCACGACAACCACCACGACGACGACCACAACGACGCCGACGACGACCACCACCACGCAACCGACCACCACCCAGCCCACGACTACTCAGCCGACGACAACACAACCGACCACCACCAAGCCGCCGACCACGACACAACCGCCGGTCACCACGACCGCGGCCGGCGGCGGCGCCTAGCCGGTCATGTCGCACCCGGCGCCGGATACCGGCATGGACCTGCCGCCGGCCGCCCGCCGCGTCGTCGCAGCCGTGCTCGCCGCGCCGACCGTGCCGACAAAACTGCTGGTGACCGGTGGCATCGGGACAGGCAAGACCTCGGTGCTCGCCGCTGTGCGCGGGGCGCTGCGCGATGCCGGCCGGGTGGTGTTGACCCGCCCGCCCCGCGCCGACGATGCCGCAGACTCGGCGTACGTCGTGGACGATGCGCACCTGCTCGGCGACGACGAACTCGTCGCATTCGTCGAGCACATCACCGATCCCGCCGCGACCGTCGTGGTCGCGACCGCGCCCCTGGCGCACCGGCCTGCGCTGCGGGCTCTGGTTACCGCACTGCAGCGGGAAAGCCCGGACGTCATCCTCGGCCCGCTGCCCGCAGCCGAGGTCAACCAGATCATCACCACCGCGCTGGGTGCGCCCGCGTCGTCGGAGACCGTCCGCTCGGTCTTGGTCGCGACCGCGGGCCTGCCGTTCCTGGTGACCGCGGCCGCGCAGGCATCGGCACCACCCGAGCAGTCCGCACGTTTCGCCTTGATCGACCGACTGCGCCGCATCGACGAACGCACCCGCGACACCCTTCTGATCACGTCGCTGAGTCAGGGCCTGGGTCCCGACGACGTGGCCGCGGCGTTGCACTGCAGTGGCGCCGATGCCGTCGACCTCGTCGACCGGGCCCGGGCCTGCGGGCTCGTCGAACCGTCCTACGACCGCCGGTTCGTGCGGCTGGTGCACGAGTGCCTCGCGCAGATCGCGGGGGCCGCACGTCATCACGAGATCGAGACGTCGCTGCTGAATTCGCAGTTGGAAATGTCGACGCTGTCCGCGGAGCTCGCCGTACAGCTGGCCGAGCACGGGCTGCGCGACGACCGGTTGGCCGATGCACTGATCGGGCGCGCGGTCGAGATGCACGGTCGCCCGACGCGCGCGGCGGCGCTGTACCGGGCCGCCGCCAAGGCCGGATCCATCTCGGGTAGTGCGCGGCTGGCCGATGCGCTGGCCCTCACGGGTGACTGCGCGACGGCTGGACGGATGGCCGATGAGCTGCTGGAATCCGACGATGCGGGCCAGCGGGCCGCGGCGGTCCGCGTCGCCGCCAGCGTCGCCGCCCATGACGGGAACGCCGTGGCAGCAGCCGATCTGTTCCGGTGGCTTGGCCCGTATCCGGACGCTTCGGTGAGTGCGGCGGGCGTAGTCGTGAGTGTCGCGGCGGGCGACCTGTCGACAGCACGCGAAGCTCTGACAGCCGAGCTCACGGGGCCGCCGACGGCCGCCGCCCGCGCGGCCCGCAGCCTGGCCGAGGGCGTGCTCTCGTCGCTGGATCAGCCGTTCGCCGCCGCCGTCGCCCGGCTCGGGCAGGCCCTCACGAGCGAGCAGCACGGCGGTGCCGTCGCCCCTGACACACCGTCGGCGCTGGTCACGCTGGTCGCACTGCATGGCGGCGATCCCGTGCGGGCGCGCAGCGTGATCGGGCGGGCGGTGCGGGCCGAGGGTGCCGACGAGGTGCCGTTCACCGTGCACCGGCACCGGCTGCTGCAGGGTTGGGTGCGCATGCAGGACGGCCAGCTCGGCGCGGCCACCGCCGATGCGGCCGCGGCAGACCACGGCCTGCACCGGCGAGACGCACTGTGGGCGGCCGCGCTGCGCACGGCCATCGCGCGCCGCACCGGAGACAGCGGCGCCGTGCAGCAGCACTGGTATGCGGCCATGGAGGTGCTCGCCGAGTACTCGATCGACCTGTTTTCCCTGCTCCCGCTGGGTGAGCTGTGGGTGGCAGGGGCGCGGATGCGTCAGGTCGACCGGATGCAGCACGCGCTGTCGCAGGCGTTCGAGCTGCTGGATTCGTTGGGCAAGCCGGTGCTGTGGTCGGTGCCCTTGCACTGGGCCGGCGTGCACGCCGGAATTCTGGCCAACTCCCCCGCCGCGGTCGCCCCGCACGGGCAAGCACTCACCGCGGCCGCCGGGCAGAGCGCGTTCGCGCGAGCCCTGGCGCATGCGGGACGTACCTGGCTGCGGGTGCTGGCCAATCAGGTCGACACCGATGAGGTCACAGTGGCGGCGCGAGCGTTGGCGCAATACGGACTGACCTGGGACGGCACGCGGCTCGCCAGTCAGGCAGCGCTGCAGACCCCCGATGCCCGGGCCTCGCAGGCCATGCTGCAGCTGGCCCGCGACCTCAAGCAGAGCAGCGCGGTCGACGAGTCACCGCTGCCCGATGTGGCGGCCGTCGCGAAGACTCCGGCGCCTGCGGCCCAGTCCGGCTCGAGCTCCGCGGCCCGGTTGTCCGACCGCGAGCGGGAGGTGGCCGAGTT
The DNA here is from genome assembly GCF_001570425.1 of Mycolicibacterium brisbanense. Classification (GTDB taxonomy): domain Bacteria; phylum Actinomycetota; class Actinomycetes; order Mycobacteriales; family Mycobacteriaceae; genus Mycobacterium; species Mycobacterium brisbanense. The sequence continues at coordinate 220,529 of NZ_BCSX01000028.1, read as the reverse complement.
GCTCTTGCTGGGTATGCCGTACCGCGATATCGGCAGCCAGTTGTTCATCTCAGCGAAGACGGTCGAGCATCACGTGGCCCGGATCCGGCGGCGGCTGGGCGCCGAATCTCGCTCGGAAATGCTGTCGATGTTGCGGGCGATGTTGGCCGTCCAGGGCTGAAACCGCGGCCCGATCAGCGTCCGAAAAACGAAGAATCCGGTCGTGTGACCCGGGCGTGTCGCGGCCCGGTTTCGGTCCGGCGACGCCGCGCGAGGTGGCTAGTTACTGACCAGTAACAAATAGCACTCGATGGGGCCAAAACCGGGTTAGGACAACCTTAGTGGCGCCGGATCTGTGGTTGATGTCACTATAAGCAGGCACTGAGCTTAAGTTACCGATCAGTAACATGGAGATTGTTACCGACGAGTAACCACAAACAGGGAGGCCCCCGTTGGAAAACAGCCTGGAGCATATGCTCACGACAGGCCGGTTGATCGTTGCATTGTTGGCAACAGCGATCGTCTTGGTTTTCGCGGCCAAGCGCATCACGTGGCTGACCAAACTGATCAGCTCGGGGCAGAAGCTCGGTGACGAACGCGGCCGCAAAGACGATCTGGTCCGTCGCTTCCTGAACCAGAACAAAGAAGTCTTCGCTCAGTCGAAGCTCCTCAAGTGGTCCATCCCCGGCCTCGCCCACTTCTTCACGATGTGGGGCTTCTTCGTCCTGGCCACGGTGTACCTCGAGGCCTACGGCGTGCTGTTCAACCCCGAGTTCCACATCCCGCTCGTCGGCCGCTGGCCCGTGCTGGGCTTCCTGCAGGACTTCTTCGCCGTCGCCGTGCTGGCCGGCATCGTCGTCTTCGCGATCATCCGCATCCGCAAGAACCCTGAGCAGCTCGGCCGCGAATCACGCTTCTACGGCTCGCACAACGGCGGCGCCTGGACGATTCTGATCATGATCTTCCTGGTCATCCTGACCTACGCGATCTTCCGCGGCGCCGCGGTGAACGTGCTGAACTACGAGGGTCGCGCTGCTTTCCCGTACCAGTCCGGCGCGTTCTTCTCCGACGCCATGGCCGCCCTGCTGGCCCCGCTGGGACACACCGCCAACCTGTGGCTGGAGAGCCTGGCACTGCTGGCCCACATCGGCGTCATGCTGGCCTTCCTGCTGATCGTGCTGCACTCCAAGCACCTGCACATCGGTCTGGCCCCCATCAACGTCACGTTCAAGCGCCTGCCCAACGGCCTCGGCCCGCTGCTGCCGATGGAGTACAAGGGCGAGAAGATCGACTTCGACGATCCCGCCGAGGACGCGGTGTTCGGCAAGGGCCGCATCGAGGACTTCACCTGGAAGGCCAACCTCGACATGGCGACCTGCACCGAGTGTGGCCGCTGCCAGTCGCAGTGCCCGGCCTGGAATACCGGCAAGCCGCTGTCACCCAAGCTCGTCATGATGAACCTGCGCGACCACCTGTTCGCCAAGGCTCCGTACATCATCGAAGGCAGGCCGATGCCCGAGGAAGGCTCGGTCGACTTCGCCAAGGCCGAGCGCGAGCACCACGGACATGCCGTGCCCGAGGACGGCTTCGCCCGCATCGAGGGCTCCGGCCCCGATCAGGCGCTGCGCCCGCTGGTCGGCACCCTCGAGCAGGGTGGCGTCATCGACCCCGACGTGCTGTGGTCCTGCACCAACTGCGGTGCCTGCGTCGAGCAGTGCCCGGTGGACATCGAGCACATCGACCACATCGTCGACATGCGCCGCTACCAGGTCATGGTCGAGTCGGAGTTCCCCGGTGAGCTCGGCGTGCTGTTCAAGAACCTGGAGACCAAGGGCAACCCCTGGGGCCAGAACGCCAAGGACCGCACCAACTGGATCGACGAGGTCGACTTCGACGTTCCGGTCTACGGCCAGGACGTCGAGAGCTTCGACGGCTTCGAGTACCTGTTCTGGGTCGGATGTGCCGGCGCCTACGAGGACCGCGCCAAGAAGACCACCAAGGCCGTCGCCGAGCTGCTGGCCGCTTCCGGCGTGAAGTTCCTGGTCCTGGGAACCGGTGAGACCTGTACCGGTGACTCCGCGCGCCGCTCCGGCAACGAGTTCCTGTTCCAGCAGCTGGCCGCGCAGAACGTCGAGACCATCAACGAGCTGTTCGAGGGTGTCGAGACGGTCGACCGCAAGATCGTGGTGACCTGCCCGCACTGCTTCAACACGATCGGTCGCGAATACCCGCAGCTGGGCGCCAACTACACCGTCGTGCACCACACGCAGCTGCTGAACCGCCTGGTCCGGGACAAGAAGCTGGTGCCGGTCAAGTCCACCGGCGGCCCCGAGGTCACCTACCACGACCCGTGCTTCCTGGGTCGCCACAACAAGGTCTACGAGGCTCCGCGTGAGCTGGTCGAGGCCTCGGGCGTGACGCTCAAGGAAATGCCCCGCCACGCTGATCGCGGCCTGTGCTGTGGTGCCGGTGGCGCGCGGATGTGGATGGAAGAGCACATCGGCAAACGCGTCAACGTCGAGCGCACCGAAGAGGCGATGGACACCGCCTCGACCATCGCGACCGGCTGCCCGTTCTGCCGCGTGATGATCACCGACGGTGTCGACGACGTGGCCGCCGCCCGCAACGTCGAGAAGGCCGAAGTGCTCGACGTGGCTCAGCTGCTGCTGAACTCGCTGGACAAGAGCGCCATCACACTGCCGGAGAAGGGCGCGGCAGCCAAGGCGTCCGAAGCCCGTGCAGCCGTTCGCGCCGAGGCCGAGGCCAAGGCCGAAGCTGCTGCAGCTGCCGCGGCTCCGGCGGCGGCCGAACCCGAGGAGCAGACCGCTGCACCGGCGGCGTCGACGGCGACCGACACGGCTGCCAAGCCGGTGACCGGTCTCGGGATGGCCGGCGGTGCGAAGCGTCCGGGAGCCAAGAAGACGGCTGCCGCCCCGGCAGCGTCCGCGGCACCGGCAGCCGAAGCACCCGCGGCACCTGCCGCACCGCCGGTCAAGGGCCTGGGCATCGCCGGCGGCGCCAAGCGCCCGGGAGCCAAGAAGACCGCTGCCGCTCCGGCAGCGTCCGCGGCACCCGCGGCGGAAGCACCCGCGGCACCCGCCGCACCGGTCAAGGGCCTGGGTCTGGCCGCAGGCGCCAAGCGCCCGGGGGCCAAGAAGACGGCTGCCGCTCCGGCCGCGCAAGCCGCTCCGGCTGAGGCTGCTCCGGCAGCCGCAGCCCCGGCTGAGGCTGCTCCGGCCAAGCCGGAACCGCCAGTCGTGGGTCTCGGCATCGCCGCGGGCGCGCGTCGTCCCGGCGCCAAGAAGGCCGCGGCGAAGAACAACGCCGCGCCTGCTGCTCCGGCAGCCGCCCCGGCGGAGCCTGCCGCACCGGCGGAGCCGGCCAAGCCCGAGCCCGCGGCGGAGCCTGCCAAGCCCGAGCCCCCGGTGGTGGGCCTGGGCATCAAGCCGGGCGCCCGGCGCCCCGGCAAGCGCTAGATCAGTACCGAGCAGTGGCCAGTTATGACACAGGTTCGCCATGAACTGGGTGTCATGACTGGCCACTGGCGTATCTGTGGCGTACACCGCAAATTGCAAAACAAGTGGACGACGGTGAGACCATGGTGGACGTGACTACCCATCAGCTGCCGTGGCAGGGTACCGGGCACCACCCGAAGCCGCGTGTGTTCGCCCAATCGACGAAGCTGCAGGACGTCCTGTACGAGATTCGTGGGCCGGTACACGAGCACGCCTCCCGGCTGGAAGCTGAAGGCCATCGCATCCTCAAGCTGAACATCGGCAACCCGGCGCCGTTCGGCTTCGAGGCCCCCGACGTGATCATGCGCGACATCATCCAGGCGCTGCCGTACGCGCAGGGCTACTCCGATTCCAAGGGCATTCTCAGCGCCCGCCGCGCGGTGTTCACGCGCTACGAGCTGGTCGAGGGATTTCCCCGGTTCGACGTCGACGACGTCTTTCTGGGCAACGGTGTCTCCGAGCTGATCACCATGACTCTGCAGGCCCTGCTCGACAACGGCGACCAGGTTCTGATCCCCACGCCGGACTATCCGCTGTGGACCGCATCCACCTCGTTGGCCGGCGGCACACCGGTGCACTACCTGTGCGACGAGACCCAGGGCTGGAATCCCGACGTCGCCGACCTTGAGTCCAAGATCACCGACCGCACCAAGGCGATCGTCGTGATCAACCCGAACAACCCGACGGGCGCGGTGTATAGCCGCGAAACCCTCACGCAGATCGCGGATTTGGCGCGCAAGCATCAGCTGATGCTGCTGGCCGACGAGATCTACGACAAGATCCTTTACGACGACGCCAAACACATCTCGATAGCTTCGGTGGCGCCGGATGTGCTGACGCTGACGTTCAACGGGCTGTCGAAGGCGTACCGGGTCGCCGGCTACCGGTCCGGTTGGCTGGTGATCACCGGCCCCAAGGAGCACGCGAGCAGCTTCATCGAAGGCATCAGCCTGCTGGCCAACATGCGGTTGTGCCCGAATGTGCCTGCGCAGCACGCCATTCAGGTGGCACTGGGCGGCCATCAGAGCATCGACGATCTGGTGTTGCCAGGCGGCCGGTTGCTGGAGCAGCGCGACACCGCGTGGTCCAAGCTCAACGAAATTCCCGGAGTGTCCTGTGTGAAGCCGTCCGGAGCGCTGTACGCGTTCCCGCGGCTCGACCCCGAGGTCCACGACATCCAGGACGACGAACAACTGGTGCTCGACCTGCTCATGCAGGAGAAGATCCTGCTCACCCAGGGCACCGGATTCAATTGGCCCACACCGGATCACCTGCGCATCGTGACGCTGCCGTGGTCGCGGGATCTGGCCGCGGCCATCGAACGTCTCGGCAACTTCCTGGCCAGCTACCGGCAGTAGGGCCCAATCCGGCGCAGTAACCGGACAGCTCGGCGCTCTACCCTGTGCGGGTGGCACATTCCCACTCGCACTCGCACTCCCTCAGCGGCGGTCCTGCCCCACTCGGTCCGCTGGCCGCCAAAATCGTCGTCGGTCTGCTGATCGCCATCGGTATCGCGGTACTGGCCGGGTTGGCCCTGCTGTGGCCGAGTCAGCAGAAGGTGGCCATTCCCTTGCCCTTCCAGAACGCGGCGGGCGGCGCGGTGACCACCGAGGCCGGGCACGTGCTCTCCAGTCGCATGGCCGACTGCGGCAGCCCGTCGACCGGCGGGGTGCTCACCGCCAACCCGACCCCGGCCCCACCGGGCGGCGGCCAGTGTGTGCAGAATCTCGTCGCGATCGATTCGGGCCCCAACAAGGGCGCCAACACCCTGCTGGAGTTCACCAACGGGCCAGGACAACCGCATCTTGCGGCCGGGGACAACGTCCGGCTGAGCCGGCAGGTCGACGACGCGGGAACCACGACGTATGCGTTCTTCGACTTCGAACGCACCTGGCCGCTGGTGGCGCTGGCCGCGGTATTCGCGGTGGTCATCGTCGCGGTGGCGCGCTGGCGCGGGCTGCGCGCGCTGATCGGCATCGCCGTGGCGTTCGTGGTGCTGGTGGTGTTCCTGCTGCCCGCCCTGCGCGACGGCGCCGCGGCCGTCCCGGTGTCGCTTGTGGCGTCTGCGGCCATCTTGTACGCGGTCATCTACCTGGCCCACGGGGTGAGCCTGCGGACCAGCGCGGCGCTGCTGGGAACCCTGGCGGCCCTGCTGCTCGCCGCGTTGTTGTCGTGGGGCGCAATCGAAATGGCGCACTTGACGGGCCTGTCGGAAGATCAGAACAACGAGGTCGCGGCGTACCTGGGCAACGTATCGATCACGGGTCTGCTGCTGGCCGGGTTCATCATCGGTTCGCTCGGTGTGCTCAACGACGTGACGGTGACGCAGGCCTCGACGGTGTTCGAGCTGGCCGAGCATGGCGGCACCCGACGCTCCGTCTTCCTGGGAGCCATGCGGGTGGGCCGCGACCACATCGCCAGCACGGTGTACACCCTGGTGCTGGCCTACGCAGGTAGCGCGTTGCCGCTGCTGCTGTTGTTCAGCGTGGCCAACCGGTCCCTGGGCGACGTGCTGACCGGTGAGAGCGTGGCCATCGAGATCACCCGCTCCGCGGTGGGCGGTATCGCCCTGGCCCTCTCGGTGCCGTTGACGACGGGCATCGCGGCCGTGCTGGCCACACCGGAGCAGCACTCGCACCGTTAGCGCTGCGCGTCGCGCAGGATCTGCTGCAGCCGGTCGAACGGGTCGCCTGCCCCCGGGTCCAGTCGCAGCGTGGCGTCGGGGCTTTCCGGTGCCGGGCCCGACGCCGGTGGTGGCACTCCGGGCGGTGGGACAACGGACACCGGTGGGGGTGGCGGCACCGCGGCCCGCGCCGCCGCGATCTTGCCGTCGAGACGTTCCGCGCCCTGCTCGCGCACCACTCGCCGCGGCTCGTCGGCATCGCGGTTGCCCGCGAAGCAACCCCGTGGGGCCTGCGCGACCAGTTCGCGTGCGCTCAGATAGTGGTCGAGCGCGCCGCGGCCGTCCAAGGCTGCCATCGCCCGGTCGCCCATGGTCTCGCGGACCAGGACGAGATTGACTCGGGCAGAGCATGATTCACCGTCGGCAGCCAGCGCCGCAGAGAACTCGCGCTCGGCGTCGTCGAGTCGGTTCTGCAGGACCGCGAGGGTGCCCGCCGCGAACGGCGCCTTCGCCGGTTCCGCCACATTGAGCATCGACAGCGTGGCGACGTCGCGGTGTAGTGCGCCGGTGTCGTGGGATGCGAAGTGCGACGCCGCCATATTGCCTGCGATGACCACCGAAAGGCATTTGACGACAACGAGAATCACGACGGCCACGACCGGGGCCGAGTACACCAGTAGCCGCCGCCGGGTGGTCATGGCGACTCCGGCGGGGTGACCAGCCGGGTGCGGCCGAACTGCCGCAACACGAGATACAGCTCGACGAGGAGGAGACCCGCCGCACCCATCGCCAGGATCCAGTACGTCTCGAAACGGGTCGCGTCGGTGGCGGTGGGCGTGGCCTCATGGGCCGGCTTCTCGGCCCAGCCGGTGAGTGGTTCGTCGCCGCGTGCGAGCAGCGGCACTCCCAGCCGCGCGGCAACGCCCTGCAAAGCTGCCTCGCCCGCCGTGTCGTAGGCCACCACCGCACCGCCGTCGATCGCTCCGGCCGGCGGGTCGAATGCGCGGGCCGGCTCTTGTGATTCGGGCGCTCCGGCCCCGAGATAGAAGACCAGATTCTGTGCCCGTGGGTACTGCTGCACGGCACCGAACAGCTGGTAGCGCAGCACTGTCGAGGCGGCGCCGACGTCGGCTTGAGCGGCTTGGGCGGGCGTCGCCGCGTAGGGTGTCATGGCGTCGACAATCGGTCGCAAGCTCCAGTTATCCTGCGACAACGGCCAATTCAGCGCAGCCCGGGAGCCGAAGGAGATGACGGCGAACCGGGCGTTCGGGTAGCGGTCCATCAAGGTGGCGATGTCGTCGCGCGCGGCCGCCAGCCGGGTCCGCCCGTGTCGATCGGAGATGCGCATGTCTGCCGACCGGTCGACCAGCACGAAGATGCTCGGGTCGTGAGCACCTGCGACCGCGGGCGGCGGGGTGGTCCCGCCGAACACGGGGCGAGCCACGGCGATCGCCAAAAGCACTGCCGCACCGGCCATCAGACCGAACCGCCACCGGGCGATGCCGCGACGGCGGACCACGACGAGGGCGATGAGGACGACGACCGCGCACAGCGCCACGATGGCCGGGACCTCCGGGGACTCCGGAGACCGCGCAGCGCCGAGTCCCGGCGGGGCCGCAGGCGGGTGTTTGCGGATCTGGTCGAGGTGGGCCGTCACATCGGAGTCTCCCGAAAACGCTTGCCCGCCCGTGGTGTGGGCCAGTTCGGTCATCGGCCCGGCAGTGGCCCCGGTGGTGAGGACGTTGACCTGCACCCCGGCCTTGTGCGCCAAGTCGGCCACGCGGTCGGCGGTGAACAACGCCGCGGGACCACCGGATGAGGCCTGGGGACCGACGTAGATCAGCGACCGCCGTTGGTCGGCTGTGCGGTCAAAAGGCGGCAAGCCCGTCACGCACATCGCCAGCACGTCTTCGACGCTCGACGTGTAGTCGGCGTAGGACACCGGCGCCACCAACGACGGACTGCCCTGCGGCTGCGCGTAGTCGGCGAATCGCGCTGCGGCGTACTGGTAATCGCGAGTCAGCGGGACGATGCGCCGGTTCGCCGACGTCAGCCCGATGCGTTGGGTGCCGAACGTGGTGACCCGGTCGGCGAAATACTTCAGTGTCGTGGTGACCGCCGGACTGTTCTGCGGGCCGCCGACACACACCATGATGTCCTCGGGCGCCGAACTCTGGGCATTCCTGGCCCACGACGGCAGACCCGTCGGACGCGCCGCGACCAAAACGGACGCCACGAATGCGATCAACAGCAATACGGTCACCGCCACGGTGGTCAGGGTGCGTCGCCGCGCTGCCCGCCGGTATTCCGGCAACCGGGTGAGCCGCTGGGTATTGGCCAACGGCCGCAGCTGTTGCCGCGACACCTGCCGGGGTCGCAGCACGGCGAGTCCCACGCACCCGGCGAGTGCGAGGCATCCGGCCATCGCCACCACCCACCAGGTCAGGTCCATTCGCGGATCAGCTCCTCGGTTGCCTCGCTGAGCACCCCCACGTCGACCACGGACCGATGATTGAACTGAACATCGTTGAGTTCGAACAAGATCGGAGCCGCAGGTGCGAGCTTCCCGACGGTCATGGATTCGACCTGCATGTACTCGGCGGCCATCCCCGTCGCGGCATGCAGGAAGGAGCGCAGCTCACCGCTCACCGCCGCGCCGGCCCGCGCGGGCTCCAGTTCGCCTGCCCGATAGCGGTTTCCGATGGACCGAACGGCGCGGACGGCCCGGCGCCGGATCAACTCGTCGCGTGCGGCACCCAGCACCGGGAGATCCCGAAGACGGCGTCGCGAGGTCAGAGCGAAAACCGCGGTGTACCAAGCGAGCAGGCCGAGCACCAGGACCACGGCGGTCCACAACCACGCCGCCGAGTACGGTGACGGCCCTATCAAGTGCGAGAGCAGGTCATCGGGCACGCGCATACACCCCGGTGATCGTGGTGAGGGCCGCCAGGATGCGGGCGCTTCCGGTGATCCGCGCGTGCGGTATCCGGTGCGACGTCAGGGACTCGGACAGCTGGTCGCGCCGGTGCTCTTCGGCCCGTCGGTACGCCTCGATGACGTCGGCGTCCAAATCGGCCAAAATGGGCCGGCCGTCGGCGATCTCGTAGCTCTGCCGGTGCTGGGTGTCGGGGTGGACGGCGGGCATGTCGGCGACCATCGCCCACAGCACATCGTGACGCGCGGTCAGCGACTGCAGCACCTCGTCGAGCCGGTCGCTGATTTCCGGTTCGTCGCTGACCACCACGATCAGAAGCCGATGCCGGTAGTGTCGTGCCACCCAGCTCAATTGGACGACGATGTCGCTGGGCGCAGGGTCCGCGGTGGCGTGCTGCTGGTACCGGTGCAGCATGCTCTCGATGTGTGTCTCCCCGCGCCGCAACCGGACGTCGACGCTGCCGCGGCGGTCGCCGAGCACCATGCCGATTTCGTCGGACCGCGGCAGGGTCATCAGACCGACAGCACCGATGACATGAAGGGCCACATCGCTTTTGAATTCCCCTGAGGGAGCCAGCGCACGGGTGTTGCGCCCGGCGTCGGTGACCACCAGGATCTTGTGGTGTTTCTCGGAGACGAACCGCTTGACCAGGGTGTGCCCGGAGCGTGCGGTCGCGGTCCAGTCGATGTCGCGGACGTCGTCCCCCGGGACGTACGGTCGCAACTCGTCGAATTCCATACTGCGCGTGTGGATCAGCGCGTAGTGGCCGCCTTCGAGCAGACCGCCGGCGTCGCGGCCGACGTATGCCTTCGCAGAGTCGAGGTACTTGCCCATGGCGGCCTCACGGCACCCGTACCGCGCGCAGCACCGCGTCGACCACCACATCGGGAGTGACGCGGGCACTGGCGGCCTCGAAACCAAGGATCAGCCGATGCCGCAGCACGCGGTGCGCGAGGCGGGCGACGTCGTCGGGCACCACGTGGTCACGGCCCCGCAGCACCGCCATGGCACGTGCGGTCCGGCAGAACGCCAGTGTGGCGCGAGGGCTGGCCCCGTACTCGACGAGGCGCGCCAGGTTGGCAGGCAGGTGCCTGCCCGGTTCCCGGGTGACGTTGACCAACCGGCTGGCGTATTCGACCAGGCCGCGATCCATGTACACCGAGGCGACGATGCGTTGTGCCCGTCGGATGTCGTCGACCGTGACGACGGCGTGTGACGGGTGGTCACGGGCGTAGAGACCGGCGTCCATGCGCGCCACGATCTCGATCTCGTCCTCGACCGTCGGGTAACCGACGATGTCCTTGAGCATGAACCGGTCGGTCTGAGCCTCCGACAGCGGATACGTGCCCTCCTGGTCGATGGGGTTCTGGGTGGCGATCACCAGAAACGGCTCGGGCAGCCGGTATTCGATGCCGCCGATGGTGGTCTGGCGTTCCTCCATCGCCTCCAGCATGGCGCTCTGTGTCTTTGCGCTCGACCGGTTGATCTCGTCGAGCAGCACGATGTTGGCGTGCACCGGGCCGAGCCGGATGCTGAACGCCGCGTCCGGCGCGGCTCCCGCGTCGTAGATCTGGGTGCCGATGATGTCGCTCGGCAACAGATCAGGGGTGCATTGGATGCGGTGGAAGGTGCCGTCGATGGACTCGGCGACGACGCGGGCCGCCGTGGTTTTCGCCAGCCCGGGAACGCTTTCGATGAGCAGGTGGCCACCGGCGAGCAGGCACACCAGCATCGATTTGCGCAGGTGATCCTGGCCGACGACACGTGTGGTGAACGCCGATGTCACCGCGTCGATCGTGCGCTGAGCTTCGGCGGCGTCACGCGGGTCAGCGTGCAATCGCGGTGCCGTCATGCCCGGAGAAGTACCCGGACATGCGTGTTCTCACGCCTTAGACAAGATCACTCTCGGTCAGGTCGGTCGCCGCGAGCGCCGCTGCCAGGTCGCGGTGATGGAACACCGAGGTGACGTGGTCGCGCACCACCCGGAACGCGGAGGCGGACGTTTCGGTCTCCCCGTCGGCGTCGGCGATGGTCTGCTCGACGACGACCACGCCGTCGTGCACGAACATCTGCCCGGCCGTCACGGTCTCCCCCAGCTCCTGGGCCCATTGCCGCAGGGCAGCGCGGCCTTGTGCGGCCCCTCGGGCGTCACCGAACTCGATGTCGTCGCTGCACAGCCGGTCCAGGGTGTCGAAATCCCGCGCGTTGAGCGCGTCGTGCCAGGCCAGAACCGTCGCGATCTCGGATGTGGTCATGAACGAAACGTACGCCACTCAGAACGGGGTGTGCTCGAGCCACTGGTCCCAGACGGCGGTGTCGCCGAATATCTCCAGCCCGAGGTCGGCCACCGTGCCTCGGCGGGTCAGCGCGAGCAGCAGGTTCGTGGCGCTACCCCGCACCGCGACACTGCCTTTGCCGTGGTCGTGCGACCACGAGAGCGCACCGTCCTCGTTGTAGGCGGTCCATTCCCCCGTCGGGCCCAGTCCCTCATCGGTGGCGTGCAGGTGCAGTGTCTGGCCCGGGTGCAGCGGCGTCTGGTGCGCTTTCGTCGCCTCGACGCACGTCCGGTCGAGCCACTCGCTGATCGCGTCGGCGGCGAGATCGGGCGGAAGGTCGAAGGCGACCCCGAGCGCCAGCGCGGCGTCGGCGCGGTGAACGGCGACCTCGTGCAGGCGACGGCGGATCCACCAGCCCGCGGGTTTGGCCCCGAGAAACGTCCACACCCGCGCGTCGGTACCGACCTGGTCGACGGCTTTGAGGATCAGCTCTGCACCGTCGTTGAGCCAGGCGACCGCCTCGGCGGTGTCCTCGGGCGGGCGGCCGTCGCGGACCTCGCGGGGATCCAGCGAACTGGTTCTTCGGTCGGCGATTATCTGTGCTGCCCAACGGTTTCCGCGACCGACGTGGCGGAAGAGCTGTTTGAGCGTCCAGTCCGGGCAGGTTGGGATGTGCGTCTCGGGATCGCCGGTGGCAACCAATTCCCCGAAGGCGCGGGTCTGATCGAGCAGAGCGGCTCGGAAGTCCACATCACGAACTTACCGCTGCCCGCGCGGTGCCGAGCGCGATCGGCAGAGTCGACCAACCTCGCAGCACGCGGGTGTCGCGCCGGACGCCGCCACCTGCCAACCGGGCGTCGGGGAAGCGTTCGAAGAACGCGCGCAGTCCCACCTCGCCCTCGGCTCGGGCCAGCGCCGCACCCAGGCAGAAGTGGCGGCCACCGGAGAACGACAGGTGCCGTCCGGCGTTGTCGCGTTCGATGTCGAACCGGTGCGGGTCGGTGAACACCGCGGGGTCGCGGTTGGCGCCGGCCAGGTGGATGACGATGAGTTCGCCTGCGCCAACGGCGGTACCCGCGACGTCGGTGTCGCGCGCAGCCATGCGCGCGCTCATCTGCACCGGCGAATCGAGCCGCAGGATCTCTTCGACTGTGTTGGGCCACAATTCGGGCCGCGCGGCCAATGTCTCCAGATGCTCGGGGTGGTCCAGCAGTATCCGGATGCCGTTGCCCAGCAGGTTGACGGTGGTCTCGAATCCAGCCGCCAGCACCAGCCCGGCCAGGGCTTTCAGTTCGTGCTCGGTGAGGGGTTCGCCTGCCTGCCCGCCGTCGGACGCGGCGATGATCTGGCTCATCAGATCGTCGCCGGGATCGCTCCTCAGATGCCGCAGGTGGCCGGTGAGCCAGTGGTCGAAGCCCGCTATGCCCTCGTTGACCTGCTGGTACTGCGGCCACGACAGGCCGATGTCGAGGCTGGGTGCGGCGAGCTCACCGAAATGCAGGATGTTGGGGCGGTCGGGTTCGGGCACACCGAGGATGTCGCCGATGATCGCGACGGGCAGCTTGGCGCAGTAGCGCTCGACCACATCGGTGGGGCTGTCGGTGTTCCCGAGCCCGTCAAGGAGTTCGACTGCGGTTTCCTCGACACGTTCACGCAGCCGGGCCACTGCGCGGGTGGTGAACACCGAGGACACCAGCTTGCGCATGCGGGTGTGGTCGGGCGGTTCGATCGACAGCAGCGACGGCGGCTCGATCGGGTGCAGCAGGCCTGTGTCGGTCTTGTCGACGATCCACCGCAGCGGTTTCGGCAGATTCGCTCCGAGCTTGCTGACGCGGAAGTCCTCTGACCGCAGTAGTTCGTGCCCGACGGTGTGATCGAACGTCAACAACACTTTGCGGCAACGGATCACCGGGCCACGCACGCGCATCTCGTCGGCGAAGGCCGTTGGATCCGCGCGCACCTGTGGATCGGCGATCAGCCTGGCTTGAGGATCCCCCTCGCGCATGCCCATCGCGGAGAGACCACGGATGACGCCGTGCAGGGCAAACCAACGGACCCGTTCCCGCATGACCCGAGCCTACGGCCGGCGGGATTGTTGGACAAGTGTCAAACAGTGACGGCCGCGCGGCCCAGCGCATGCACCTGCCATCCGGCCTGCCGCCATCGCTGCACGTCGAGGCAATTGCGGCCATCGACAACCACTTTCGCGCGCACGGTACCCGCCAACGCGTCGGGATCCAGATCCAGGAACTCCTGCCATTCGGTCAGCACCAGCACCGCGTCGGCCCGGTCGCACGCCTCGATGACCGATGTCGAGTAGTTCAGCGTGGGAAAGACCCGCTGCGAGTTCTCCATCGCCTTGGGGTCATAGACGTTCACCGTCGCCCCGTTGAGCTGCAGCATGCCCGCCACGTTCAGCGCGGGTGAATCGCGCACGTCGTCGGATTCGGGCTTGAACGCCGCACCCAGCACCGCGACGTTGGCGCCCAGCAGCGATCCCCCGCACGCCCGGGTGGCCAGCTCGACCATGGCGGTGCGACGCCGCATGTTGATGCTGTCGACTTCACGCAGGAACGTCAGCGCGTGGTTGGCCCCGAGCTCACCGGCGCGGGCCATGAACGCCCGAATGTCCTTGGGCAGGCAGCCCCCGCCGAATCCGAGGCCCGCGTTGAGGAACCGGCGCCCGATACGCGGGTCGTAGCCGAGCGCATCGGCGAGCAGCGTGACATCGGCTCCCGCGGCCTCACACACCTCGGAGATCGCGTTGATGAACGAGATCTTGGTGGCCAGGAAGGCATTCGCCGAAACCTTGACCAGCTCGGCCGTCTGCAGATCGGTGACCAGGAACGGCACACCGTCGGCCAGCAGCGGTGCGTACAGCTCTCGCACCGCAGGCTCACTGCGCACCGAATTTGGTTGCACCCCAACAACAATGCGGTCCGGATGCAGGGTGTCGTGCACGGCGAAGCCCTCGCGCAGAAATTCGGGGTTCCAGGCCACTTCGACGTCGACGCCTTCGGGAGCGAGGTCGCGGGCCCGCTTGGACAGCTCGGCTGCGGTGCCCACCGGAACGGTCGACTTACCGACGATCACCGCCGGGCGGCGCAACCGCGGCACCAGGCTGTCGATCACGGCGTGCACGTGGCGCAGGTCGGCGCCGTATTCGCCTTTCTTCTGCGGTGTGCCGACGCCGAGGAAGTGCACGTCGGCGAAGTCGGCGGCTTCCTCGTAGTCGGTGGTGAACCGCAACCGCCCGGCGGACAGGTTGTCGTTCAACACCTTCCGCAGCCCGGGCTCGTAGAACGGGATGTCACCGGAGGCCAGCTTGGCCACCTTGCCCGGGTCGATGTCGACCCCGATGACCTCGTGGCCGAGCTCGGCCATACCGGCCGCGTGCGTGGCGCCGAGGTAACCGGTTCCGAATACGGTGCATCGCATACTGCCTGAATAGGCCGTGCGAATGAGCGAGCCGCTACGTCACCCTGAGCGGCAAGCCAACGTCAGGTAACGGTTGGTGGTGGCCTAGTGTCCGCCGCCGAACGGCCACGGCCAGATGGAGCTACCACCGTTGCCACCGCGGCTGCCGCCGTCATTGCCGTGACCACCGGAACCGCCGGGGTTCCAGCCGTTGTCGCCACCGCGTCCGCCGGAGCTGGAGCCGGGATTCCACCCGCCCGAGCCTCCGCCGGAATTGGAACCGGGGCCCCAGTCTCCGGGGCCGTTGCCGGAATTGCCCGGGTACGGGTAATCCGGGTTCTGCCGCGACGGCGGCTGCCACGGGTAGTCGGGCTCGTCGGCGGGCTGACGCTGCCACGGCGGCTGCCACGGCGAGCGCCGTGGCGGGTCGATCACCGGGGGACGCAGCAGCGGCGGCAGCACCACTACCGGCGGGATGTAGCCCGGCGGGTTGTAGACCGGCGCGGGAGCAGGCAGCACCGGCACGGGCGCCGCGGGAGGCGGAGGCGCCGGAGCCTCGGGAGCCGGGGCGGGCGCTGCCGGCGGCGGGGCCTGCGGAACGGCCGCGGGCTGTTGATCGACGACGACCGTGCGCGGCTGCGGAGCCTCCTGCACCACCGGGATCGGGGCCTTGATGGTCTCGGGCGGCGGCGCGGGTGGCGGCGCCTGTGGTGCGGGCTGCGCCTCGGGGACCGGAGCAGGGGCCGGTGCCGCGGGCTTGACCGGGGCGGCCGGTATCACCGCGCCCTGGGCGGGAGCCGGGCGTTGGTCGACCGTCGGCCGGATGCTGACCGCCAGCGATATGACCAGCGCGACAACACCGATGACGAAAATGGAGGTCAGCGCACTGCCGACCAGCAGGAACGGCTTGCGCCCCTCGTCGACCGGGAGATCGTCGGCATTGGACTCGAAGGCGTCCAGCTCGGCGCCGACGGGCGCCATCTCAGTGGGCAACGCGGCCAAGCCGGCGTAGGCACTGCCTGCGGTGGTGCCGTCCGGGTCCTGGGAGTACGCCAGCCCGACCGTGGAGGCTTCGAACGCCGGCGCATTCGCCGCCGCCAGGGCAGCTCCGCGGGCCAGTGCGAGTTCGGGCTCGTCGGGCGCGCTGACCGGAAGCGACACCAGGTTCTCCAGATGCGCCTTGACCGAGCTGACATCGACGCCGGAGCCGACCACGAACATCGCCTGCGGCGCCGCATCCTGCGCGTCGACGGCGGCGGCCATCTCGCTGAGCACCGCCATCGCATCACTGCTGTGCAGGCTGCGCCCTAGCACCTTGACCACCGAGCCGTCGTCGGTCTTCACCACCGACAGCGTCGCCGCATCGCGGTCGATGAACAGCAGCGCAGTGGTGTCATAGCCGACGGCATGACCGACCGCCTGCGCCAGCGCCGCAGCGGCGTGCCCTTCCGACACCAGCATCACGTCGTCGATGCCGTGCGCGGTCAGGGCGTCACGCAATGCGGACGCGTCGGAATGGTCGGTCCACGTGACACCGGTCGCCTTCAATTGGTGCCCGCCCGCCGCGGCGCTCTCTTGGGTTCCGAGCACTGCCGCGACCACCTGATCCGCCGCGCTCATGGTTGCCGAGCCGTCGCCGCCATTGACGTCGAAGACATCGTGATCGACGGTGACGCCGTCGGCTTTCTCCCCCTCGACCAGCACCATGCGGACCGTCGTAGGTGTCATCGACACACCTAATACGATGTCCACCAAGCCCTCCAAAGTGTTTGCTGCACTACGTGAGTCGCCATTGCGCACACATCCCGCACGAGCCGACAACTAGAACTTTCATCGCCGCAAACAGCTCGATCGTTACACCCGAACGCATTAGCTGAAGGCTCTTGTTCTGGTCGGACCGCGACGACACGGTGCCCGCCGACGCCGGTTAGTTAGACCCTACTCGGTATTTCGGCCGACGGCTCCAACCAGTTCACCCGGATGCCCTCCCCATTTTGGCGAGCGTGCGTGTCTGTTGCCCCAACACGCCGCGTTTCAGCAGCAGTCTGCGCACGCTCGTCGGCTGAGGGCGTCCTGGCGCCAGAGTTCAGCTGGATTGCTCATCGTCGGCAGACTCCGGCCGCAATCCCAACGGAAGACCGAACGGCCCGGGCCGACGCGGCGGCAGGTGCCCGTGCACCCCCTCGGCGTACGCGGTCTCGGCGTGCTGGGTGAAGTCGACGCCGGTGGTTTCGTCCTCGGGACTGAGCCGGAAACCCATGAACCGATCGATGAGCTTGGCCAACCCATAGGACATCGCGAACGCATAAGCGGCGACGACGACCGCCGCCAGCAGCTGCTTGCCCAGCTGGGCCAGGCCGCCGCCGTACAACAAGCCCTGTGGGCCCTGGGTCATCACCTCGGTGGCCAGGAAACCGATCAGCAGCACGCCGACCACGCCGCCGACGAAGTGCACACCCACCACGTCGAGCGAGTCGTCATATCCGAAGCGGAACTTCAGCCCGATCGCGAAGGAGCACACCACACCCGCAGCCACCCCCACGACGACAGCGCCGAGGGTATTCACCGTGCCGCACGACGGCGTGATCGCCACCAGGCCCGCCACCACACCCGAGGCCGCGCCGAACGTCGTCGGCTTACCGTCCCGGATCTGCTCGACCGTGAGCCAGCCCAACATGCCCATACACCCTGCGACCAGCGTGTTGAGGAAGATCGCGGCGGCCGTGCCATTGGCCGCCAGCGCCGACCCGGCATTGAAGCCGAACCAGCCGAACCACAGCAGCCCCACGCCCAGCAGCACGAACGGCAGGTTGTGCGGACGCATGGCCTCCTTCTTGAAGCCGATGCGCGGGCCCAGCACGATCGCCAGGGCCAGCGCCGACGCGCCGGAGACGATCTCGACCACGAGGCCGCCGGCGTAGTCGAGCACGCCCAGCTTCGCCAGCCAGCCGCTCGGAGCCCACACCCAGTGCGCGACGACCGCGTACACCACGATCGCCCAGACCGGCACGAACACCATCCACGCGGCAAACCGCGCCCGGTCCGCGATAGCCCCGCTGACCAGCGCCGCGGTGATGATCGCGAAGGTCAGCTGGAACGTGGCGAACAGCAGTTCGGGGACCGCGCCGTGAGCTGTACCGGGGTTGATGCCCGCCATCCCGATGTGCTCGAGGTTTCCGATGAAGCCACCGCCGCCGGAGAACGCCAGCGTGTACCCCACCACCAGCCACGCCACCGTGACCAGCGGGATCGAGATGAAGCTCATCATGATCATGTTGAGCACGCCGGTGGTGCGGACCATCCCGCCGTAAAAGATCGCCAGGCCTGGCGTCATCAGCAGGACTAATGCGGTGCTGGCCAACAGCCACGCGGTCGCAGCGGGGTCGATCTGAGACAACTCGAACTCCTTTGGTCCCGACGAGAATGTCGGCCCCGCGTTTCAGCCACGCGGCAAAGGTGTTTCCGGCATGTTTCGTGTTGCCTCCGGGTTACTGAAAGCTCACGGGGTGTCTTGGGTCGGGTTGGCACCGCGAGCGCGCGTGTTTGTTGCCCGACACGCCGTGTTTGACCAGCACTTTGTGCACGCTCGTGGCCCCGCGGGGGTGAGGTTGGGCGTCCGTGGCGTCGACCGGCCACTTATGCACGCATTTTGCGCGTCTGACGTACGTAACTGGCCACTCGACGGGAGCTAGGACTTGATGAAGTTCAGATGCGATCGCGACGGGGTCGGCCCACGCTGGCCCTGGTATTTCGAGCCGACCTTGGCACTGCCGTAGGGATGCTCGGCCGGGCTAGTGAGCCTCAGCAGACACAGCTGACCGATCTTCATGCCCGGCCACAGCGTGATCGGCAGGTTGGCGACGTTGGACAACTCCAGCGTGATGTGGCCAGAGAAGCCCGGGTCGATGAAGCCGGCCGTCGAATGCGTCAGCAGGCCGAGGCGACCCAGCGAGCTCTTACCCTCCAGACGGCCTGCCAGATCATCTGGCAGCGTGCACAGTTCCAGCGTCGAACCCAGCACGAACTCACCGGGGTGCAAGACGAACGGCTCACCCTCCTTGGGTTCGACCAAAGATGTCAGCTCGTCCTGCTGAAGCGCCGGGTCGATGTGCGTGTACCGGGTGTTGTTGAACACGCGGAACAGGCTGTCGAGCCGCACGTCGACGCTGGACGGCTGCACCAGCGTGTCGTCGAACGGCTCGATGGACAGGCGCTTCGCGGCGATCTCGGCTCGGATATCGCGATCAGAGAGCAGCACCCGACGAGCGTATAGGTAAGGCGCGGATGCTAATCTTCCTAGCCACACCGCCGATGTAGTTCAATGGCAGAACATCAGCTTCCCAAGCTGAATACGCGGGTTCGATTCCCGTCATCGGCTCCACGTTTACCTCGGGTTTCACGCCGAATCCTGGTTCGCCTCGTTACTCCGTACCCCGCCCGTACCCCCACCAACACAGTGCATCGCGCACCGGCGGGGATCATCAGCGTCCTACGGTGGCCGACGTTTGAAGATCTGCACGCCAGTACCACCAACAGCCGGTACGTTCCTCTCACAGTGTCAACGCAAACGAGGGAGCGCAGTGACCGCTGAAGCAATCGTCATGAACCGTTCGGCGGTCGCGCTAGCCGCCGATAGCGCCGTGACCATTGGGCGGGCTGACCGCCCAGGGCGGTCCAAAACCTACGAAGGTGCAAACAAGCTCTTCGAATTGATTAAAGGCTCCAACATCGGAGTGATGGTTTATAACTCGGCCGAAGTCAACAGCACTCCGTGGGAAACCATTATCAAGGCGTACCGCCAGGAGAATCCCGGATTCACTGCTTCTCATGTTCCCGACTATGCGGACCATTTTCTCGGATACATCGCCACGCACAACGATCTATTGCGACCTGACGACGAAATCGCTACTGCACTGCAACTTTCGGCGTCCCAGATTACCGCTTCAGTGATTTCACAGTTGGTTTATTGGCCACAACAACTGGTTAGAAACAATGGGACGATAATTCGAAAGCACATGAAGGAAGCCCTCAATGCGATAACGGATTACTGGGCCGAAGCGATCGACAATTCGACAGATCTAGACATCAGTGACACGGCGAAAGCTGCGATCTCCGCAGATTTCAAAGAATCCACATTGACGATCGTTGAAAAGCTGCTGGAGAGCAACTCCATTACATCGACAATTAACCAGCGCAAGCGTCTCCGTGACATTGCAATAAAAGCGCTCACCAAGGATGTCCACCGTAACTCCGGCAGCGGGTTGGTTGTCGCCGGATTCGGAACCAGGGACTACTTTCCCACGATGGTCTCGCTCGATATAACAGCGCGGTTTCGCGGCGAGCTACTAACCTCCAACGGAGTCCTAAAGTCAATAACGGCAGCGAAACCCGGCATCTGGGATACCTTCGCCCAGGACAGCCCCGCCAAGGGATGGGTTCACGGCATAACCGATGAGGTCCGTACTGCGGTCGTGACCGAGTGGATGGATTGGTCCGCTTCCGAAGTGCCCACGCAAGCCCGCGAAAAGCTCAAGGCTGCCGGATTCACCGGCGACGACATCGAAAAGGCCGCGAAGATTTTCGAAGAAATGGCGAATAACCAGATCGGACAATTTGGACAGTCGATGAACACTCTGGAGGAAGAAAACTTCCGAAAACCGATGCGGGCAAGTGTGGCGATGTTGCCAAAAGATGAATTGGGTCTTTTGGCCGAGAGTTTGGTGAACCTAACTTCCTTACGGCAGCGGATGAGTATCCATCAGCAGAATACAGTGGGCGGAGCAATAGACGTTGCGCTCATCTCAATCGGGGACGGCTTCGTTTGGCTAAATCGAAAACACTATTTCGACAACGCCCTCAATCCCACCTGGCATTTGACACATGGTGCTAGTATTAGAACATCAGACACAACCACAAAGGAACCCGAAAATGCCCAAGCGTGAAGACACCGAATTCGCCGAAGCTCGGCGACGTGCCTTTCTACGTCGTCACTTTTCGGTTGAGGTCAATTCCTACCTAGACGACCTAGAAGATGCACGCGAATGCGCCGAGCGTAAAACAGGAGAGATCCTGGAATCTACCCTCGCCGCTGCCACAGCTGGACGATATTCGAATCGCTGACAAGGCGACTCATCGCGCCGAGGGCGGCCATCGCGTCGGCGTGGTCGTCCTCGAACAAGTGTGCATAGACCGCCAGCGTGGTGGTGACTTTGGCGTGGCCCATGAATCGGGCGATCTCCAACGGCGTGATCCCAGCTGCCACACACAAAGACGCGTACGTGTGGCGGAGAGAGTGGAACTTCAGCTCCGGCGACAGCAGTGCGGCTCGGTCTCCGGTACCGGCTGCAATTCGGTTCGCCCGGAGCACCGCAGGCCGGTACACGGCTTTGTAGAACGTGGCGTGTCGAAGCGGCTCGTCCCACTTCAGCTCCAACCGCGTCTCGGCTTCCTCAACTGACAGGTCCGCCAGGGCGTCGGCTTGTCTCCGGGCGACGCGCTTTGCGGCCTGAGCGTCCGGCTCGCCGGTTGCGGTGGTGGCGCGCACGCCCGTAGGCCGCATCGCCTTCAGCACCATCCCCGGGAACATCGGAGCCGTCGGGTCAGACCGACGCGGGTGCTTCGCTAGGTAGTCCCGCAGCAGCATCGTGGTCTGCTCGGTGAGCGGTATCCGGCGGCGCGAGCCCTTCGTCTTAGGCGTGAGGTAGTGCATCTCCGAACCGATCACCCGCGCCGTCCGCTCCACACGCAGGACGCCGGGTTTTGTGGCGGCATTCGGCCGCACCGGATTCACCACTGGCAACTCCACATCTCCCAGCTGTAGCCCGCACAGTTCAGCCGCGCGCGGTCCCGCCCATGCCGCCACGTGCACGTACACGTTGTAGGGCCAGGGTGTAGCCCCGGCGAGGGCGGAAACCTGAGCGGCAGTGAGGAACTGGTCCGGGTCGTCAACCACTCCCGCCGTTCCACCGCTGGCCGAGTGCTCACCGGGCAGCTTTACGTAGTCGGCAGGGTTCACCGCCAGTCGTCCATCCACTACTGCCTGCGCCAGCACCATCCGCACCAGGAAGTACGCGTGCCGAACAGTGGAGGGCTTCTTGCCGGCCGACACCAGCCGCTGCACCCAGTCAGAGATGTAGGTGCGGGTGATCTTGTTGAGCGGGTATCCGCCGAACACTGCATCAATCCCAAGGGTCTTGCCGTCACCGCGTCGGGACGCAGCAGGCGCGAGGGCATAGCGGTGCCCTTCGAGCGTCGTGGGCTTGAGGTCGTGGCGGCTGGCGAGCCAGCCCTGGGCCACCTCCCGGAAGGTGGTGCCGCCTGTACTGGGGTCGAACTCCACCCCGCGCAGCTTTGCCTCGGCCTGGCGAGTGGCGTAGGCGTCGGCTGCCTTCTTGGTGCGGAACCCGCCCTTGCTGCGGTCCTTGCCGTCTGGGGTCCTCCACTTCACCACGTACACCGTCTGGCCGTCGGCACGGGTCCGCTTCTGGATACGCGCCATGGCTTACCACCACCTCAGCTGCTCGTCGGAGAAGTCCACCGGCTCGAGGTAAACCTCCGAGTGCCGCTGAGGCTCTGGCGGCGGTTCTTGCGCCGCTCGCTCCCTCTCAGCGATCAGACCGTTGATGTAGCTGTCCAGACTGGCCCACCGCCAGTCCAGCTCAGCGGCCTGGGTATGCCCGTGCACCGGCTGCACTCTGACGAATCGCTCAACCGGAAGCTCATTTCTCGCCAGTACCCCACGCACCGCCTGTCTGGTCCATTGAGACGTTGCCGCCAGGCTTGTCCTCGAGACGCCGTCAGCAGTCAGCCGGTCGGCAATCGCCTTGGTGCTCAACCCATCCCGCGTCATCTCCACAATCCGCTGTGCTACTGCTGGATCGACCCTTGCACTGCCACGCGTGCCACTGCTACGATCCCCATCTGCCGCAACAGATTTGACGTCACAGTCCAGGTCATGCATCGGCTGCAAGAAGTCACACTCAACGTCGCTCATGCTGACACTCCTTCGCGCGCTGAGGAATTGGTCTTGGCCTTCCGCTGGCGAGCGATCACGTCGCGCACGGTGTAGTGGCTCCACGCCTTCCCGCCACGCGGTGCCATATAACCTTCTGCCTCAAGGGCTTTGGCTATGGCCCTCGGACCCATGCCATTCCCCGCCATCACGCGGATACGACGCTCGGCCTTGGGGTCGATCTGCTTGGGTCTGCCGATGGGCCTGCCCGACCGGGTGCCCTGGGCGCGTGCGCGCTCCATGCCCTCTCTGGTGCGCTGGCTGATCTTGCGGCGCTCCTCCACCGCCACTGCCAGCCGGACGTCAGCAGTGAGCCCTGTGCTGGTGTCGGAGCTGTCAGCTCCGTCGCAGTCCAAGAGCCGCCAGCCGAAGTCCTCCGCACGTTTCTGGAGCTTGGCGGCGTCGAGCCTGTCACGACTCGCACGGTCCAAGGCTCGGACCAACAGCGCGTCGCCCAGGTCGCTCTCCAGCGCGTTGATCGCGACCTCGCGACCGTGGAGCCGAGCAGACTTACCGCCACTCATCACGTCCGACGTCACCGTCAGCAGCTGGTGACCTCGTGCAATACACCACTGCTCCAACGACTTACGTTGGGCGTCAAGACCAAATCCGTTCTGCCCCTGGTCTTTTGTGCTGACCCTGATGTACCCGATGACCCTCATCGCGTCTCCCTTCCGTAGAGGTGGCAACCGTGATTGGGGCCTTTCCCCGTTACCACCCCCTTAAAGCTACGCCAACCGGACCACGGTCCGAATCTCGATTCTTGCACTCCGAGCGAGCAATTCGCTGCTACCAGTCGCGTCGAGACCGCTGCGTCCGCAGGTTGTACTCACGCTCTTGCTGGAGCAGCAGCTCGTTGGCCTCCTCAATCGTCATCAGCCCCGTACCGCCGTTGCCGGGTGTGCGGGGTCCGTTCCCTGCCCCGGTGGGCGCGCAATGGTCCTCGGCCCAGGCAGGTCGGTCCTTGGTGCGCTCCTGCGGTGATGCCGCACCGCCAGGCGCAGTCCGAGGCGGTCTGTGGCTGTACCGGTCCGACACGACTTCCGCGTCGACGATCTCGCCTTCGGGTGCGGCTGCCGCGCGGTCGTACCCCGCCACGGCGAACTCCTCGGGGACGCCAGGTGTGTCCGGCTCTCCACGGAGCGCCCGGCTCTCCGCACGGCTCACGTCCGCCCAGACCACGTCGGTCTCCGACGCCACCAGACCAGCCAGCAGATCCTCGTAGGGCTTGCTCGGACCGACCTCAAGCTCCACGTGCGCCGGAGCCTTCATCCCCGCCCGGTCTAGGGCGTCCTTGATCGCCTGGAGCTTCACCGAATCACTCACACCATCGTCCGTCGCCATCTTCAGCAGCTCCCGGGCCATACGATCGGCGGCTTCCTCAAGACGCTGGCGCGCTTTGCGGCGAATGTGGCGGGTAGCCCCACCGTGCGTCCGGCAGACCGTCGCGCCATCAATCGCAACCTTCCGGCACTGCTCACCGTTCTTGCGATGCGCGACGCACCGCTGCTTCGTGGGATTCGCCGCCCACCACTCGTCACTTGTGTATTTCACGGGAATCTGCACGCCTGCCACTCTCGATTCCTCACCCGTGTCGATCGATTCGTCCGACTCGGCCGATTGGTGGTCGTCTTCGAACTCCTCACGCGCCGAAGGCTCCCGGTCTCTCGACACCTGTGGTGTCTCGATCACTTCATCCATCAGTTCATCCATCAATTCATCCATCAATTCATCGCTCATTGGTCAAAATCCTTTCTTTGCAATTGCTTACGTCTGGGCCACTAATTTCTGGCCAGGGGGGTAGAGGGGTACGAATTACCCCTCTGGGGCGCGAGACCCGGCGCTCCGCGCGATACGGGGGAATGGTTAAATTACGACTACCTGGGGTTTTAGAATCCCGGTTTTTCTGGTTCTCCGCCCCAGAGGGGTACACGCCTACCCCTCTACCCCTCTGAATTGAGCCGCTCATCGGCCCTCCTTCAGACACACAGCATGGCCGGGCCGTCCGTTGTACTCAATCGGTTTCAGATCCACGTCACCGACATCTACAAGACGCGTCAGCGCCTCATCGAAGAAGTCCTTGTCAGGACCAAACTGTCGTTTCAGCTTCGCCTTGCCCTGGTTGTTGTCGGCGCGTAGCTTTGTTCGAATACGCTCGATAATGCGCGCAATCTTCTTGTCGCGCAGCAGGTCCTCCTTGACAACCTCACGCTCCGCGTCGCGTCGCCCTGCCGCCTCTGCCGCCTTGGTTGTGTTCAAGTTCAGCGCTGACCGCACCTTGTCGCGTGTCGCATTCGACACTGCGAGAACAGTTCCCGCCAAAGCCCAGTCCTCTTCGTTGACCTTGTCGGTGCGGCCGTTCAACCACATGAATCCGACCGCGATCTTCAACCGGGCGAGCATCGCATGCGAGTCCAAGGCGCTGATCGTCGATTCACCTCGCAGCTTTGCCCGCTGTTCGGCGCGGATGGCGACGGCCACGCCTGGCGGTATCCCCAGCACATGGAATCTGTGGCGGGGTACGGGCTTGTCAAGTTCGTAGCCGTCCTTGACGTTTGCAAATTTCAGTCGGACGCCGCCGCTCTCCTCCACAGACTCGGAAGCGTCTTCATCTTCGGAAACACCTTCGTCCGGCTCGCTCGCGACAGGCCAAGCTGGCAGACGCAACGGAAGGGGTTCCTCAGGCCGGTCATCTTCCTCCGGCGCATTGGGGTCCGCCGTCGACAACCACACAAAGCGCTGTGGTGTACCGCCGTCCGCGTCCTTGAGCAAGGTGCCGCCGCAGCCTGGTTGGACGCCGACAATCATCGTCATTCGGTAGCGATGGGCCATGAGCGCAACGGCCTTCTCTGTGTCCGACCAACCGAATCCAAGCCGTTCCCCCATCCATGCCTTGCGTAGCTCCGGCATCAACGTGGATCCGCTGCGGCCTGACAGAGCGGCGACCGTGTCAATTTCGGGTGCAGTGAAGGCCACTGCATTCCGCAGATTCACTTGTTCCGGCTCTTGGCCCTTCACGCGCCTCTTGTAGGCGTACTGCTTGAGCAGCCCCTCACCACTACCGAGTGTCGCCTCGAACGGATCGACAGCGGTGTCTAGGAATGCCTTGGCCGCCGTTTCGGATGCACCCTTGCCCCACCCCGACTCGGCCACCAGTGCGACAAACAGATTGACGCTGGCCTCGCCGCCGATGGTCGGCGGCAACACTACGTTCGGCGGGATCGTTGCAATCGCTCGCGCCAGCACAGCGCCAAGCGTCGACCACGGCCCAGCACCGCGTGCTTGGGCGAACTCCCGCAGACGCGCGAGTTCCGGTCTGACCGACCAGAACTCCTCTTGGCCGAAGTCCTCCCAGGGCCTGGAGACACCCAGGCGCCAGGCCCCACCTTCGGCGAAAGCCTCCTTAATCAGCCGTTGTGCGTCCTCGTCGCCACACAAGCACCGGGGTGGTAGCGCGTGCCCCTCGTCCAGCGTGCCCTTGGCGCTGCGGAGGGCACCCCACAGCCCGCGCCCGAGTTCACCGCGCAACTCGCTGATGCCGCGCTTACCCCGCACCTGAATGGTGTTGTGGGCTGAGGTATTGCCGGCCGCCGTGCACGCCACATACCACCCGGCGTGGCCCTCCACAGCGAGATTCACCAGCTCCCACTGTGCACCAGTGATCTTGTCATGGGTGCTCTCCTCGTCCGTGATCCGGGAAAGCCACTTGCCCAACGCCTTCTGCATCCGCTTACATGGCGGGGTGTCCTCACCGCCCGGCAGCGTCGCGAGAGCCCAGTCCTTGATCTCGTCGTTTGTCGAGTCCATGTCCATGGGTTGGCCTTGGTCCTTGACCCCACCACGCGTGAGGTAGTCGAACCACTTCCGCGTCTTCGGGCTGTGTGGCGACAGGATCGGCAGCCTACCCACATTCGGAAGTCCCTCCGGCGCAGCAATTTCCCTACCGTCGGCGTCCAGCCATCCGTAACGGGCCTGCGAGTCGGGGTTCCAGCTCGGCCACACCACCGCGTACCGGTGTGCCCGCTGGATGATGTCAATTCCGTTGGCGGCCTTGCCGATAAATGCGTACCCCACGGGCACCCGGTAGAACCGAATGCCACTCGGCAATGCTCGCGACGTAGAGATGTATGTGGCCGGCAGTGGGCCGTTCTTGGCTTCGAGCTCCTCGAGTTCCTTGCCGCCGTGCTTATCGCCGTAGTCGTCGACGTCGATGCCGATGACCTCATGCTTGCCGTCCGGGGTCGGTCCGAGATGCAGAGCGATGTTGCCGACGTCGTGCTTGTCGAAGCGTCCGGTCTCGCACCACTCGCTGATCTGCTCGTCGCTGGGATGCTGCGCATTCCGACCTGTCCAGCCTTTGGGCGGGGGATGCTTCTTGCCTTTGGGCAGAGGGATTGTTCCAAGCCAACCACGTTGGCGGTACTGCTGATTGGCGGATCTGAATGGCCCTCGCTCGCCATCATGGGCTACCATAGATACTGCCTTTCTTGCTCAGATGGGTTACCTTCCAGAGGTTGTTGCAGAAGAGCCGGGGTTTCACTTGCGAGGTGAGCTTGCCCCGGCTCTTTGCATTTCTCCGGCCCAGTTGACGTCCCGATCACGTTGCGGCCTCTGATGTTTTCTCACTCGCTCCATCAGAATCCTTGGTGCGCTTTGCTTCCCGCTTATCGGCTTTGGCTTCGCGCTTGGCCGCTCTCGTTGCACAAACGTGCTCTTCGGCGTACTCGCTGCACGTCTCCTGCTGCTCACTGCGCCTCCCCTGCGGCACGAGCGCCCCGATTGCCCTTGACGGCGTGCTGATTCCCGAGCATGGCTTCGGCCCGTGATGCATAGCGCTCACTGGCCTTGCCGTACCGGCTCGCCACCCACGCGTTTAGGTCGCGCTCGGCGAACACCACGCTCTGTCCAAACACC
This sequence comes from Mycolicibacterium brisbanense, assembly GCF_001570425.1. Lineage (GTDB taxonomy): Bacteria > Actinomycetota > Actinomycetes > Mycobacteriales > Mycobacteriaceae > Mycobacterium > Mycobacterium brisbanense. The sequence goes on along the minus strand of NZ_BCSX01000028.1, from coordinate 192,859 downwards.
GACGCCACAATCTCACCGCGCTTGCGCGCCTTGGTGAGCGTGCTTGCGGTCACGTCGGGGATTCCGAATGTGCGATACAGGTAGTCCACCGCGTCGTCGGTCTTGTGCATCGGGCCCAGAGTCAGCACGTCGCCGAGATCATCGTCTCGGACGTGTCCAATCTGTTCATCGGTCATTCCAGTTCCTTCCAGAGGTGTTTTGTCTTGCAGGACAACGTATTATGCCTCCCCGCTCACGAACGTTACCGTTACGGTACGCCAGGCCGCGACCCAACCGGAGAGACGAATTCGCCTGCGCTACTGCGGGTTTGTCGAGAGGCGGACGAGAGGCACGACGACGAGACCGACGGCGCAGCTATAGCCACACCGCCAGCCTCGCGTCGGGATTGCTTCTGTACGTGGGTGTTACCCGACCGATTCGATCTCTCCGGCCGTGGTCACCTTCAGCTCGAACCAGAGATAGTCGTTGCAGTAATCTGGATTCTGCTCTGCCAGTTGCGCAGTGATGGAACTCAACTCCGCATGCAGATCGTCCAGCGTAGTGGTGCTGCCATCCGACCGGCCCCGAATCACCAAGGAATGCAGACATGGCACACCTGGACCGTCGCTCTTGCACGACCATTCGGTTTCAATGTTCAGATCTAATGGAGGCGCGGGAGTCTCGTAGCGCAGATCTGCGGCGGTAGGTACATATCCCATGTTGTTGTTCCTTCCAGGGTGTGGTTGCAGCCACTTCCCAGAAAGCCCAAACGAAAATGGGCAGGCCCGAAAGCGACTGCAACGCGTTTGTTGCAGCTAACTTTCGGCCTACCCAAGCGAACGCAATGTACGGCCGAGGTGTGGACTCGTACGCTGACTGAGGAACCCCGGTCGGTTCCGGCCTCAGCGCCGTCAGAGCATCTCCACATGCTCGTCCGTCCACACTATCAAAAATGCAGCCGCCCGTGCAGAGGCGTTGTGCGCGGACGCGTTGCTAGGCCGGGGTCTGGTACGCGTCCGCCCCGCCCGCGAGCAACCACGGTCCGCAGCTGTGGCATGTGGGCACCAGCACCAGGTGCTGACCGCAGGAGAAGGTCAGGCCCGTGCGCGTGAAGTCCAGGCAGTCCGGCCCGCGCCACCCGCACCCAACTCCGCTGCCGAGCTCTGCCATGATCCAGTTCGCGGGCGTGTAGCCGCCCCGCAGCACGTGCACCCGGTCCGGCCTCCCCACCACAAGCCCGAACAACCCTCGGTAGCTCTCGGGGTCGTCCGGGTCGAAGTACTGCGGCAAGGTCTGTGTTGACCCGAACGCGCTCGTTGCAGGCTCCTGTGGTGCCACAAACGTCTCCGCTTCAGATCCCAGCGCCCGCACAGCTCGCATCGCGTCGAGGGTGTCGCGCACCTTAGCCCGAACGGTCTCGTTGTTCAGCAGAGGGAACCGCGTGCGGTCGTCGTAACGCTCGGCTTCCTGCATCGCGGCGTCGATCTGTTCTGCCCCGGCGTCGGCGACTGCGTCTTGTAGCGGCGTCCAGTCCATCTTGAGCCGCGCCGCAATCAGCAACTCGTGCAGGTCGTCCGAGCCAGTTCCCTTGCAGTCGAAGTCGTCTCGATCGTTAGCGGCCATGGCGGTGCTCCTTCTGTGTGGACATGATGAACTCGTACAAGGCCTGCGACGAGTAGTGACGGACGCCTTGGATGATGGAGTACCGGATCAGCTTCTCGTTAGTCTTGACGCGGACGTAGCGCTCGGTGACGGGGATGCCGAGAGTCCCGGTAATCCACTCTGCGGCGGCTGCTGCGGTGCGAATGTTCGGTACGGGCGACAACTCCAAGTCTGGCGGTGGAGCCGGAATTATCTTGGACATAAGCGAATTGCCTCTCTGGTCGCGTTCGTTCCTACCGATCAACGCTACGCCAATACCGACCCAATTGCGTTTCGCCGAAGGGCAACACTGGCCTAATCCCGTTCCAAAGCAACAGATCCCGCACTCACCCTGTAGCCCGGGTCTGTTAGCACCGAGTAGGGTCAATCAGAGGTCACTCGCAGGACCCGTTGATACACAACCGATCTAGGAGTGAACTGCAATGACGCTTACTCGCGCGCTCACGCCGAGCTTCCTCGAAGTACTGGCGGCTGTTGGCCTTTCGGGCCGGGACAACCGGGGCGGATACCAGACCGAAGGCGACGTCCTCGTCAATAAGAGCAAGGACGGGATCGACCTCAACGTGATCTGGGACAAGATCACCGCCGCCACAACCGAATACAATAAGCAGCGTTCCGCGCTCGCCAGCGTCCTGTCGTTCTGGACGACCGACACCGGCGACGCGATTCCGCAGGGGATCGTGCAGGCCACCATGGAAGAGGCCTCGGAGTTCGGTGTGCCCACGTCGGTGGGTACCCCGACAGCTCTGCCGCTGGGCTACCGGCTCAAGGACTTTGACCGCCGGGAGTCGTTCACATGGCGCTTTCTCCGGTCGGCTACGGCCAAGCAGATCTACGACTCCGCTAACAGCATCATGGTCGCCGACAACGCGCTCATCAACGGCTCCATCCTCAAGCGGCTGTTCGATCCGCAGGAGCTGACCAACGAGCACGCGCGCCGGGTGTTCGGGTTGTGGAACGGGGACGGAGTGGTGCCTCCGCCGTACATGGGGCAGGCGTTCGACGGGAACCACTCCCACTACTTCATCAGCCAGGGCAGCGGACTGGACTCGGCCGACGTGGAAGACGCCATGAACCACGTCACCCACCACGGCTACGGCGTCGCCCCGGGCTCGCAGCTCCTGATTCTCTGCAACCCGGCTGAAGGCGATGTCATTGCGTCTTGGCGGGCGGGGGTGGAGTCGGCCACCGGCATCAAGGCCAAGTACGACTTTGTGCCGTCGACGTCGGCCCCGGCATTCATGACCAATGAGAGCATCGTCGGCGCGCAGGCTCCCGCCAGCTACGGGAACCTGCCGGTTGCCGGGTCGTACGGGCGAGCCTGGGTGATCTCGCACGCGTACGTGCCCGCAGGCTACGTGGCGGTGGTGGCGTCCGGCGGGGCGAACTCCCCCAGCAACCCGATCGTCGTGCGGCAGTGGGATGACCCCACATACCAAGGGCTACGCGTAATCCCGGGTGCGGGTAAGTACCCGTTGGTCGACAGCTTCTACCAGAGGACTTTTGGTGTAGGTACGCGGCACCGTGGCGCGGCGTGCGTCGTCCAGGTCAAGGCCTCCGGCAGCTACACCGCACCCACCAGCATCGAGCCCGTCGGAATCGGGATCTAGCAATGCCCGAGAACCGGCTCGCCAGTCTCGACGCTAACGACTTCCCGCCACCGGGCGAGAGCGAGTTCTCCCACGGCTACGGCCTGGAGCCGCCGCAGCTCGTAGGCCAGCCGCCAAGCGCGGGCGGCCGCTACATCGGCACTAGCCCACGCACTGACTCGAACGGCCACGAGCTGCCACGCTAGGCAGTAAAGGACCAACACCGCCAGCGAACCCTGGCGGCGATGCAGACGGGACCTCTCCTAGCCCCCAACTGTGTCGCTGCCGGGGCTCGCGCCGTATCGGGGCACCTTGGTGTCGAGTGCGAGCGAACAGTCGTTCGAACCGGCCTGCCGTACCCCGGCGGTACCCCCGATGGCGCGTTTGCTCTACCAGCGCGGCGAAGATGCCACCGGCCCGATCCGGGACGGTTCGGGCTGGTCCGGCCCGGTTCGCGCCTGTCCCGACCAGCACCGATATGTTGCCCCGGCGCGCCAGAAAATACTTCCCAAGCTGAATACGCGGGTTCGATTCCCGTCATCGGCTCCACGAAGATCGCCCCTCAGTACCGTTCACAGCATGGACTCCGACGCGATCTGGCGCACGATCGATGAGCAGCGAACTGCACTTGCCGATCTGCTCGACACTTTGACCCCGGAACAGTGGGCGACACAGTCGCTGTGTGACGGCTGGACGGTGCGTGATGTCGCGGTCCACATCACGCAGTCACACATCGGCCGCAAGGAGCTGGTGTTGGGGGCGCTGAAGTCGGGCTTCCGTTTCGACGCGATGGTCCGCCGTGCGGCGGTCGATGACACGCAGACCCCGCAGGAAATCACCGCAAAACTGCGCGCCATGGCCGGTTCGAGAAGACGCCCACCGATGACCGCCGAAGTCGACCCGCTGATGGACATCCTGGTGCACACCCAGGACATCTGCATACCGCTGGGAATTGACCGGCCGATGCCCACCGAGGCGGCAGTCGCCGTCGCGGAACGGTTGTGGCACATGAAGTTTCCGTTCACCCCGCGTCGCGATCTGCCGGGCTATCGGTTCGTCGCCACCGATGCCGGCTTCGCGGTCGGCCCGCAGTGGGGAGCTCTTAGAGAAGAGCCGATCCGCGACATCGTGATGACCTTCGCCAGGCGCCGACCGTGAGGCCGAGACGAGACCGCCCAAGACTTCACCCCACAACCGCACCAGCCTCATACAACCGCCGATACAACCCACCCTCCGCCAAGAGCGACTCATGGTCACCTGACTGCGTGATCCGGCCACTCTCCAGGACCAGGATGCGGTCGGCGACACCGGCGATGAAGTCCATGTCGTGGCTGATCACCAGACACGTGCGCTGCTTCGCATAGCCGCGGATCACTCCGATGAGCCTGGCGCGCTCGTCGGCGTCGAGGTTCTCGGTCGGCTCGTCGAGCAGCAGCACGGTAGGCCGACGCAGGAGGCAGCGCGCGAGCGCGATGAGGCGCTTCTGCCCGCCGGACGGCACCTGCACGTCGACGACGGTGTCGTAGCCGTCGGCCAGCTTCGTGGGATCGGTGATGACGGAGTGGATGTGGGCCAGCGTGCATGCCGCCTGAATCTCAGCATCGGTTGCCGACGGAGAAGCCAGCCGAATGTTCTCGCGGATGGTGTCTTTGGTGAAGAACGGGAACTGCGCAAGCTTGGACACCTCGTCGCGCAGCGACGCGATCGTGACACCGGTGATGTTATGACCGTCGAGCAGAATCCGCCCACGCTGGGGGTCGAGGAACCGCAGCACGAGGTTGAACACCGTCGACTTGCCCGACCCGATGCCGCCAACGATGCCCACGGTCTCGCCCTCGGCGACGGAGAACGACAGTCCGTCGAGCACCGGTCGGTCTGCGGTGTAGCCGAACGCGACGTCCTCGAAGACCAGGTTGCCGCGCACGTGCCCGAGGTCGACGGCGTCCGCGGGTTCGTGCACCGTGGGCTGGGTGTCGAGCAACTCGTAGGTTGCCGCGGCGTTCGGCGCCACGGACTGGTAGGTGGTGTAGGCACCCAGAACCCGTTGCGCCGCACCGAACATCGTCGGCACCATGCCCGCGAACACCAAGAGCCCGGCGAATGTCAGGCCGAACGTCGCACTGTAGGCAACGCCGATGATCAGCACCACGACCGTGCTGAGGGCGACGAAGATCTGCGAGCCGTTCACGGTGGCCTGCATCCACACGACCGAGTCGGCGTCGCTCTTGGCGGCATCCTCCGATGCGGCACGAAACCTGCTGCTGCGCAGGGATTGAGCGTTGAAAAGCTGGATCTCGGCGATACCGCTGACAGTCTGCTCCACCTCGGAGGCCATGGTGCGGTTGGCATTCATCACTCGGCGCATCACGGCTTGCACCTGGCGGCCCGCGAATCTCAGGACGAGCAGCGCCAGCGGCGTGAGAAGCAATGCCGCAACGGTCATCTGCCACGAGATGGCCAGCAGATACCCGATCACCACCACGAGCACCACGGCGTCGATGACGGGAGGCAGCAGGCAGTCGGTCAGAAGGCGTTGCACACCAGCGGATTCCGTGGTGACGCGCTGGATCAGTTCACCGTTGCGGGATCCGGTGAAGAAATCGAGCGACAAGGTTTGCATGTGGTCGTGCACGCGTTGCCGGATGTCGACCACGAGCGCCCGCTCGACCTTCGTGCCGACCCACGCGTTGACGAAGTACATGCCTTGGGCCAGTAGGAGCGAACCGGCCCACACCGCCAGCATCACCGCGAACGGCACCGAACCCGCCAGTGACCGCAGCAGACCGTTGTCGCGGGCGACCAGAGGCCCGCGTAAATCCCAGACCCCGCTGAGGTTTCCACTGCGACCGGCGTCGGCCACCACCTGCATCATGGGCCCGAAGGCCGCGACGGTGAGGTACGGCAACGCCGACGCCACCACCCCGAGCAGCAGGAGCACGACGAGCAGCCCGCGGACCGGGCGGAGCATGCGCAGACTGCGCCACACCAGATGGCGAGATCGGGCCAATGGATTCCGCCCTTCGTACGACGCGAGAGCAGCGTCTACTGCTCAGTGGCATCTTCCACGAAGGCGCGTGAAAGCGCGCCCACTACTCGCAGGCGAGTCCATCTCCGTCACGGTCGCCACCCGACCAGTAGGCCGGATCGTCCTGCGGAATGTTCCATCGGCCGTCCTTGTGCGCCTCGGTGCAGTTGGCGTAGGGCCGCGCGGCGGCGATGGGCGCGAGACCGGTGCCGGCGACAGCGATGGCGGCAACGACGAGGAACGCACGGACGAGCATGGCAACCTGACCTTGAATTGACGTGGACGTAAGAACGCCAAATCGTAGCGGTTCCGTGACATTCGTCACAACTCGCATCCCGCTGTGTGGTACGAACCGTGTCATGCAGGAGCGGACGCAGGAAATCGCCCGGTTGCGGCGGGCGTTCAACGACCGCGTCCACGCCCTGCTGACGCCCGAGAGCAGAACCGCGCTCGCCGAGCTGCGGGCCAAGCACCGCACGGCGTGGGCACACTCGTTGGCGATGACGATCGGCGACCCCACCGCGATGGGCGAAACCCGCGCCAAGCTACTCGCCGAGAAGCGCCAAGCGCTCCTGAAGATCCCCAACTACCACGCAATACAGCAACTGCGGCAAGAGTTTTCGCGCGACTACGAGCGCCTCACCGAACACCGCACGGACCGGCTCCGAGCGCATCCACAGACTTGGGCCGAGGACCTCGACGCGTTCGGCATGCAGACGTTCGAGCCGCCGTTCACCGCGTCGGACATCGTAGAATTCCCCGACATCCCCGGCACCGACCCGATCAAATCGAACCAGTCGGCGACGGCACCGCCGCAGGGCCTGATCATCAACGACGTCACGTGGCACGACGACAACACCTTCGGCGAGATCAACGACTACAACCGCTGGGCCGGGTGCGACGTGTCGGTGGGTATCGACTTCGAGGCGCCCAGCTCCGGCTTTCTCAATGTCGCGATCAGCATGAAGAATCTGGTCAACCAGATCTGGGTGCGCGGAACCGACAACTTCGGTCTCTCGTCGGCGACCATCTCGCTCGACCACCACGTGTTCGTCCGGGTGCTCCGCGGCGATCAGCGCGTCACGGCATTCAAGACCGTCTTCAGCCGGACCTGGGTCCAGCTGGAGGGCGACGACTTCAATTTCACGTTCCCGCCGATCCCCGACGGCCCGGCAGTGTTCGCCACAGACTTCGCTGACGCGCTACATGCCGGTGAAAAAGTCCAGATCCTCGGCGGTTGCGAGACCGTGATCCACACCGACGTGTCCGACATGGATTGCACGGCCCGCGTCAACATGTGGTGGCAGCCGCAGAAGTTGTGGATCTGGCTGAGTTAGAAGTAACCGCTGCCCGGCAGCGCTGTGCCGCGGACGTAATACGCCCCGATCGCCTGCGCCTTGTACGACGTCGGATTGTGCGAGGCGAGCGTCCGGATGTTCCGCCAGTGCCGATCGAGCAGATGCACGTTGCGTACCACCGATGCGCCGCCGATGTCGAAGATCTGCGACGCCGCTTTCTGGCCCAGTGCGTCGACGACAACTTTCGCGTGGGCTGCCTGCAGCGACGCCTCGTGCGCAAGCCGTAGATCGGGATCCACGCCTGCGGTGTCTGCGTCGAACGCCAGTTCCAGGGCGTCGGCGGCACGCAACACCGTCGTCTCGGCCGCATAGGCCGCCGCCGCGATCTCGCCGATCTCACGCTGCAACAGCGGATCGTCCGGCGCCGAGGCGGTCGGCGCCCAGGCGAAGCTGCGGGACCGCTGGTGCACGTGCGCGACGGCGTCGTCACGCAACGCGTGCAGCACCCCGACGATCAAAGCAGTTACATACAACTGAAAGAAGGCCCCCGACAGGTACATCGGCGCCGGGTCACTGCCCTCGGCCGCAGGCGGCAGCGGCAGCACCTCGTGCGGGTACACCACCACATCGTCGAAAACGGCGGTGCCGGTTCCCGTGGCACGCTGGCCCATACCGTCCCAATCGTCGAGGACCGTGACGCCGGCCCGGTCGGTCGGCACCAGGATCAGCACGGTGGCACCGGTGTGGTCGCTGGCCAGCACCTCGGTGTAGTCGGCGTAGAGGGTACCAGTGGTGAAGTACTTGGTTCCGTCGAGTCGCAACTCATTTCCCTGCGGCGTCAGCCGGGTTTTCCAGGTGAACTCGCCGACCGTGGTTGTGCCCAATTCGGTGGACGCATTGCCGACGAGTTTGCCACTGAGCGCCAGATCGATGACACGCTGACGTTCTTCACCCCCAAGCCGCAGCCGCTCTTCGACGTGCGCGAAATGCCCACGCAGGATGTGTGCGACGTTGACATCGACGCTGGCCAAGGCGATCACCGTGGCGAACAGCTCGCGCAAGCTGGCGCCGCCGCCACCGTCTTCGGCGGGCACCCGGAGCGCTCCGAGACGGGCATCACGAATGAGATCAATTGCGGCGAAGGGCCGTTCACCGCTGCGCTCGCGGTCCAACGCCCCCGCGCCGATAGCAGCGAACAGCTCCTGCAGCCGATCCGCACCCAAATCGATGGTGGTGACGGTCATCGTTGTGCCTCCTGGGTCACGCGGCGGTAACCCGCCGCTCGATGGGTCTCGGGCAGCCGTGGCCCTCGGCCGAACAGCTTGTGCCGCAACGTCCCGTCGGCGTACGACGTCTTGTACACCCCGCGGCGCTGCAACTCAGGGACGACGTGATCGACAAAGTCGACAAACGAGCCCGGCGTGATGACGTTGGTGATGTTGAACCCGTCGACGTCGGTCTCTTCGACCCACTCCTGCAGGTCGTCGGCGACCTGTTGCGGGCCTCCGACGCTGAATCCGCCTTCGGCGTCGATCGCGTGTGCGTCGACGAAATCGCGCAGGGTCCACTGCCCCTGGCCGTAGTTCTGCACGGAGGATTTCAGGAATTCGTTGTCGGTCACCGAAACCGGGTCGTCGAGGTCGAACTGGGACAGGTCGGTTCCCAGCCAGCCCGACCACAATGCCAACGCACCTTCGGGGTCGATGTAGCGTCGGAACTCGGCGTAGCGGGCCTGAGCGGCGGCGTCATCGGCACCGGTGACGACGACGTGACCGTTGACGATCTTGACGTCATAGGGATCCCGCCCCGCAGCTTCGGCGCGACGCCTGATGTCGGCGACGGTCTCTCGCAGCGCCTCCTTGGTCGGCGCGCTGACGAAGATCACCTCGGCATTCTCGGCGCCGAACTGCTTGCCCCGGTTGGAAGCCCCAGCCTGATAGAGCACGGGGGTGCGCTGCGGCGACGGTTCGCACAGGTGGATGCCGGGCACCCGGAAATGCTTGCCCTCGTGGTCGATCGGGTGCACCTTGGCCGGGTCGGCGTACTCCGCGCGGCCCGGGTCGGTGCCGACCGCGTCGTCGTCCCACGAGCCTTCCCACAACTTGTAGAGCACTTCGGTGTACTCGTCGGCGATGTCGTAGCGGTCGGCGTGCGGCGTGATGGTGTCCAGTCCGTGGTTGCGGGCGGCGCTCTCCAGGTAGCCGGTGACGATGTTCCAGCCGACGCGGCCCTTGGTGAGGTGATCCAGCGTCGACATCCGTCGTGCGAACGAGTACGGGTGCTCAAACGATGTCGCAGCGGTGACGCCGAATCCGAGATGCTCGGTGACCGTGGCCATGGCGGGTACGACCAGCAGCGGGTCGTTCACCGGGACCTGCGCACCGGACCGCAAGGCGGCTTCGGGGCCACCCCCGTAGACGTCGTAGACACCGAGCACGTCGGCGATGAAGAGTCCGTCGAAAAGCCCGCGCTCCACCAACTTCGCCAGGTCCAGCCAATACCGCAGATCCTTGTACTGCGCGGCCTGCGAGTCGGGATGTCGCCAGGTACCGGCGACGATGTGTGCCACGCAGTTCATGTCGAATGCGTTGAGGACGATCTGTCGGGTCATGTCAGCCTCCGGAGACAGATTGCGGTTCGGCGGCCCTGGGCAGGCTCGCCAACAACTTCTGGGTATAGGGGTCGCGCGGCGCATCGAATATCTGCTCGGCAGTGCCGGATTCGACGATCCGGCCACCACGCATCACCAGCACTCGATCGGCCATGTGATGGATGACGCCGAGGTCGTGTGAGATGAACAGGTACGACAGGCCGAGCCGCTGCTGCAGGTCGGTCAGCAGGTCGAGCACCTGCGCCTGGATCGTCACGTCGAGTGCCGACACCGGCTCGTCGCAGACGATGACATCGGGCTCGGAGGCCAGCGCCCTGGCGATGGCCACACGCTGGCGCTGACCTCCGGACAACAGCAGTGGGCGCCGACCTAGATGCTCGGCCGGCAACCCGACGTCCGCGAGCAGCTCGGCCGTGCGGTGCCGCCGCGCGCCGGGATCGCCATACACCTCGGCGGGCAGCGCATCCTCGATGATGCGCCGCACGGTCCAGCGCGGGTCGAACGATCCCAGCGGATCCTGGTACACCACCGAGATCCGGCGGCGCCGCGACCGCCGCTGCGCTTCGCTCACACCGCTCCAGGGTTCACCGGCCAGCGTCACGGTTCCGGCGTCGGGCTCCAGCAGCGCCAGCGCGAGCCGGGCCGTCGTCGTCTTCCCGGACCCTGACTCGCCCACGATGCCGAGCGTCTCCCCCACGCCGAGCGTGAACGAAACATCGTCGACTGCAGCGCGTTCCACACCGTCGGGTCCGGTGAACACCTTCCGCAGTCCCTCGGCGGCCAACAGCACACCGTCCCTGCGCGGCGCCGGCGCCACCTCTCGGGCCGGCGTGCCCGACAGTCGTGTGCCTTTGCGGTGGGCGGCAGGCACGGCGTCGAGCAGGGTCCGGGTGTAGGGATGGGCCGGCTGCGCGAGCACCGACGCGACCGGGCCTTGTTCGACCAGTAGACCGTTTCGCATGACCGCGAGGCGATCGGCCAATCGGGTCACCACGGCCAGGTCGTGACTGATCAGGATCAGGCCGGTACCACGGTCTTTCATGCTCTGCAGCAGGTCGAGGATCTGCGCCTGGACCGTGACATCGAGTGCCGTGGTCGGCTCGTCGGCGATGAGCAACGGAGGATCGAGCGCGATCGCCGAGGCGATGAGGGCACGCTGGCGTTGCCCACCGGAAAGTTGGTGTGGTAACTGGCGTGCTCGCAGTTCCGGTTCGGGAACGCCGACCGCCTCCAGCAATTCGAGCACCCGCTCGCGTCGCCGGGAGCGCCCGCCGAATCGGTGCAGCCGCAACGTCTCGGCGATCTCACTGCCCACGGTCCTCAGCGGGTCGAGCGAGACCAGCGCGTCCTGCAGCACGAAACCCACCTGAGCGCCCCGGATGCGGCGCCAGTCCCGATCCCGGTTGCCAAGTACGGACCGACCCTGCAGTTCGAGGCGCGCCGCGCTGACATGCGCAGTGGCACCGGTCAATCCGAGAAGGGTGCGGGCGGTGACGCTCTTGCCTGAACCGGATTCGCCGACGATGGCGAAGCACTCGCCGGGCGCAACGTCGAACGACACTCCGCGCACCACAGGTTGCGGGTCGCGGGCACCGAATGCGACGGTGAGATCTTCGACGCGCAGCAATGGTGTGGTCATGTCAGGCGCCCTTCGAGTCGCTGCTGCAGGTGACGGCCGAGCACCGTGACGGCCAGGGTGCAGCCGACGATCGCAAGGCCGGGAAAGAGCTCCAGCCACCACGCCGTCGACACGAAATCGCGTCCGGCGTCGAGCATCGCGCCCCACTCGGGTGCCGGTGGCGCGACACCGAGCCCCAGGAAGCTCAACGACGAAGCCCAGACGATCGACTGCCCGACACCCAACGTCGCCAACGCCACCAACGGCCGCATGGCATTGGGAAACACGTGCCGCCACACGATCCGCGATGGTGCGTGCCCCAGCGCCACCGCCGCGTCGACATAGCCCGAATCCTTGACGGCGATCACCTGCCCGCGCACCATCCACGCGTAGCCGGCCGCGGATCCCAATGCGACCGCGACGATCTCGGTCGCGACGCCGGGCCCGAACACCGCGATGAACAACAACGCGATCAGCAAGCCGGGTATCGACAGAACGACTTCGAGGAATCGGCTGATCGCACCGTCGGTGATCCGTCCGCCGAGACCCGCCGTGAAGCCGAAGACGATCGCGAAGGCCAACGCGAGAGCCGTTGCGCCGGTGCCGATCAGCAGCGAACTGCGGGCGCCGAAAACCACGCGTGTGTAGATGTCGCGGCCCGAGGCGTCGGTGCCGAACCAGTTCTGCGGCGATGGGCCCTGCAGGGCAGCGCCGATGTCGGTGTCGAACGGGGACTCGTGGGTGAACCACCCCGGTGCGACGGCCCACGCCAGAACCAGCAGCAGGAACAGCGCCGAGAGCCATACTGCCGGCCGGAATCCGCGCGCCGACACAACGTGCAGCGTCGACCGAACGGCGGTCGCGTCCGCGATGTTGACGGTCATCGGCTGGCCCGTCGCAAGCGCGGATCTATCCGGCCGAATGCGGCATTCACCGCGGCGTTGGCGATCACGTAGACCGCTGCGACGAACAACGTCACGCCCATCACCACCGGCATGTCATGGGCGATCACGGCATCGACGAGCATGCGTCCCAGCCCAGGACGGACGAAGATGGTCTCGACGATCACCGCGGTCGAGAACAACGAACCCAACGCCCAACCGGACAGTGTGAGCCCCGGCAGCACGGCATGGCGCAGAGCATGCCGCCAGCGCACTCCCCAGTCGCTCATCCCGCGGGCACGTGCCGAAACCGCAAAGGGCTGTTCGAGTGCCGACGAGAATTCGTCGCGGGTCACCTGCCCGAGGAATCCCGCCAGGGGCAGCGCGAGGGTCAATGCGGGCAGGACGAGCCCGTCGAAACCGCCGTCGCCGACCACCGGAAGCCAATGCAGCTGGAAGGCGAAGATCACCAAAAGCACGATGCCGAGCCAATATTGGGGTAGTGCGGCCAGGAAGGTCTCCACCGCCGAGCCGATCGCGGAGACCGGCCGACTCCGGTGCGCCGTCAGCAAGGTGACGGCCACGGCAATCACCCACGATGCGGCCAACGACACAGCGGTGAGTGTCAGGGTGGGGCCGATCTGTTGCACGATCATGTCGGTCACCGGTTGTTTGCGGCTGTAGGACGTGCCGAGATCACCACGTACCAAGCCACCGAGGTAGTGCAGGTACTGGGAGAGCACCGGCTGGTCGAGCCCGTACTGAACGCGGACCGCGGCGATCTGCTCCGGTGAGGGCTTGGCGCCGGCGCCGCCGAGGATCGCCAGCACCGGGTCGGTGCGCATCAGCTTCTGCGCGAAGAAGGTCAGCGTCGCCGCACCCCACAGCACGCCGACGACACCGGCGACCCGACCGGCCAGCTGCCGCACCCGGATCGGGGTGCGGCGCGCTGCAACCGCGAGGTCGGTCACGGTGCCAGCCACGCGTCATGCAGGACGGGTTCGCCTTCGGAGGGTTCGATCCAGACGTCCTTGAGCCGCTTCTTGCTGACCAGCCGCGTGGTCTGCGGATACAGACCCAGGAAATAGGCGTTCTCGGCGACCACTTTCTGCACGGTGTCGTACAGATGCTGTTGCTGCTCAGGCTCGTTCGAGGCCGCGACCTCGTGCAACGGGCCGTCGATGGCGGGATTCTGCACCCACGACATGTTGTTGCCGGGCGCCAGTTTCAGCGAGTCCGTGGAGTACACGATCGACAACACCAGGGGCGTCGGGCTGTTCCAGTAGGCCCCGGCCAGCGCGTCGTAGGCATTCGGATCGGTGAACGCCGCGTAGTACTGGTCCTGCGGAATCGGTTTGAGGACGAGGTTGAAGCCGATCTCCTTTTCCGCGGCCTGGATGTCCTGGTAGAGCGTCACGTCGGCCGGTGGGGTGTCGCCGGGGTCGGACGAGTACACGACTGTCGCGGTGAGTTGCTTACCGTCCTTGGTACGGAAGCCGTCACCGTCGCGTTGCGTCCAGCCCGCCGAATCGAGCAGGTGATTGGCCTGGTCGGGGTCGTGCTTGTAGAAATCGCCGAGGCTGTCGTCGACGAACGGGGTGGTGGACGACAGTGGGCCGTGCTCCCAGTTGAAGACGCCCAGGTATGCGCTCTTGACGGCGGCCTCCGCGTTGGCGCCGTGGATGAACGCCTGGCGGACGGCGGTGTCGGTGAAGGGCGCCCGAGTTGTGTTGAGCGCGAATCCGTTCGGCTGCCCGGTGTGAGTGAATTCCTGCAGGGTCAGGTTCGGGTCGTTCTTGAGTGCGGCGTTCTGCTGCGGCGGCGGGTTGAAGATGAGATCGGCGCCCTGCCCCTGCACCGCGGCGAACCGCACCGAGCCGTCTTCCAGGAACTTCCAGCTCACATGGTCGAGATAGGCCGGGCCCTGATGCTTGGCGTCGGCGGGTGCGGAGTTGTAGTCGGGATTGCGGTCGAGTTCGACACTCTGGCCGTGGACCCATTCCTTGACCTTGAACGGACCGGTACCCACAGGGCTCTGGCAGTTGACGCCGAGGCCCCGCGCCATGGCCTTGGGCGACTCGATGCCGAAGAACGCCTGCGAAAGAACCGGCAGCAGGGCCGAATACGGCTTGGACAGTTTGATCTCGAACGTCGCCGGGTCCACCGCCCGCGAGGACTGATAGTACGGCTTCAGATAGCCGGCGTCGGTCAACGACTGTGTTGCGGGGTCGAGCATCTGGTCGAAGTTGGCCTTGACCGCGGCGGCGTCGAGTGGCTCGCCGTCATGGAACTTGACGCCTTGCTTGATCTTGAACGTGTAGGTCAGTCCGTCAGGTGACACGGTCCACGAATCGGCCAGCCAGGGCACCACCGTGCCGTCGCGGCGTTCGGAGACCAGAGAATCCAAGAACTGCCGGGCGACGTAGGTCTGCGGCATGTCGCCGTTGTTGTGCGGGTCCAGGCACAGTGGTTCGCGGTCGGCGCCGTAGACGATCGAGCCGCCGCTGACCGGTGTGCCCCCGCCGTTCGACGAGGTCTGACCCGAACCACCGCAGCCGGATAGCGCCAGGCCGGCGACAAGGGCCACCGCGGTCATTGCGGCAGCACGGCGGGAGGGAAAGGAATCTGGCATCGGTGGTTGGTCTTTCGGTGCAGCGATCAACGCCACGCACGCACGGCCCGCACGCCCCACGGAGCTGGGCGTGCGGTCTGGCGCTGGTGTTGTGTTATCGGGTGGTTCTGGCGGATAGGGCTCAGAAACAATCCCGCGATCCGTCGGATGCCGGAAGTAATGGAATCGTGGCGATCCTTATCCGGTCACGAAGTCCTCGATCAGGTCCGCGATCATCGTCGCGCCTCGAGTGTTCTGGTGCAGCAGGTCCGTGGTGAGCTGTAAACCTCGGCGGCGGGAGATGTCGTCCAGGGAGCGTCGGAGCATAAAGTGCTGGAGCGCCCCACCCGCCATGAGTGCCAGGTTGTCACGGTAGTGGGTACCTGGTTGGTGCCCTCCCCCGGTCAGATATTCGATCTGCCGTTCGTTGAGCGGAAGATATGTCACACAGGCGCTTTCAGCGATCTTCTTGAGCACCGCACTGTATTCCTGGGAGCGCCGCACCGATTCGGACCCGATGTCCTCGCCGAGCACCGGAAGCGACAGCAGCCCGATGCGAGCCGACGTTTCACTCGCCAACCGCTCGATGATCGCGGCGACATTGTCGGCAAACCCCTCGATGCTGGGCAGCCGGGTGAGCTTGTTCATCCGCCGGGCCCTGGCGCTGCTCTTCGCCGACATGCTGGCGGCCACGTCGTTGCTGCCGATCAACACCGTCACCACGTCGGGCTGCCGTTCGACGACTCCGGCAAGGCGCCGCAGCATATTCTCGGCGAGCTCGCCGTTGACGCCGGCGTTGGTGAAGGCATAGGCCGCCAACGATGTTCGATCCGACAACATCGCCACGTAGTCGGCGCTGAGTTGGCCGCGGGTGATGCTGTCGCCGAGGCACACGACATGTCGGGACATGACGGGTTACTGCACCTCCTCACTGTCGCGGCGTTGCGCGGGCACCAATCGGTGCTTCGGTGCGGCAGGGGCCGGTTCCCCGTGGGTGATCCCGATGTGCTTGTGCAGCCAAACCAGCGGCGCCGGCGCCCACCAGCTCCACGTGCCCATCAGGTGCATGAACGCCGGCACCAACACCGTTCGCACCAGCGTGGCATCGACCAGGATGGCCAGGGTGAGGCCGAGGCCGAACATCCGCATGAACGACACATGGGCAGCGGTGAGCGCCGCGAACGAGATCGACATGACCAGCGCGGCAGCGGTGATCACGCGCCCGGTGTGCGCGACACCCAGGGCGACGCTCTCGTCGGCGGCGGCGCAGGTACGTTCCGACGCCAGCCAGAACTCCCGGATCCGGGATACGAGAAATACCTCGTAGTCCATCGACAGACCGAAGGCGATGCAGAACAGCACCACGGGCATGTTGGTCACGAGCGTCCCGGTGGCCGTGGTGCCCAGTCCGCCAAGATTGCCGTCCTGAAATATCCACACCATGGCGCCGAACGCGGCGCTCAGCGATAACACGTTGAGCACCAACGCTTTCAGCGGCAGGAGCACACTGCCGGTCAGCATGAACAGCAGGAGCAGCGAGATCACGGCGATCACCCCGAGAACCCCGGGTAGCCGGGACATGATCGCGTTCACGGTGTCCCGGTTGGTTTGCGCTGTCCCGGTGACGTAGACGGTGCGGCCACCCGGGCCTGCCAGGGCATGGATCTGGTCGAGCTGGGTCTCCGACGTCGACGAGAACAGCGGGGCCGTGCTGGCTGCAGTCAGAAACACGCTGCCCTGCGCTTCGCCGGTCGCCGCCGACGGTGGGCCGGTCTGCACCCCGTTGACGAACGTGCCCATCGGTGTGGACACAGCGGTGATGCCGGGGACGCGGGAGAGATCAGCTGCATAGTGGGTAATGTCTTGCGGCCCTATCCCGTTGGCGTCGGGGATGACCACCGAGACCGACGTGGCGGGGTCCGCGTCGAATCCGGTGCGGAGTTGGTCACCGACCTGATGCGGCGACGCCGAACTCGGTAAAACGCGGTCGTCGGGGAAGCCCCACTTGACGCCCAGGAACGGCACACCGAGCAGCACCAGCAGCGTGACAACTGCCAGCCCGATGGAAATGGCGTGGCGCATGACGAATCTCGTCGAGCGGTACCAGAATTGCTGCTCGACCGGGCGGGCTCTCGGAGGCGATCTACGCAGCAGTCGTCGAACGTCCAGGGCATCCAGTCGGGTGCCGAGCAGGACGATCACTGCCGGCGTCACCACCACCGCCACGATCGCCGCAAAGGTCACCGTCGCAACGCCCGCGTAGGCCAGGGACTTGAGGAAATGCATCGGGAACAAGATCAGCGCGGCCATGGAGAGCGCGACCGTCGTCGCGGAGAACAACACCGTGCGGCCTGCCGTCACCATGGTGCGCTCGAGCGCATCGTCGCGGCCGGCGCCGTCCGCCAACTCGTCGCGGTAGCGGCTGATGATCAACAACGTGTAGTCGATCGCGAGCGCAAGACCCATCGCGGTGCTCAGGTTGAGGGCGAAGATCGACACGTCGGTGGTGAACGTGATCAACCGCAGGACGGCCAGCGCCCCCGCGATCGCCATCACCGCGACCATGACGGGCAACGCCGCGGC
The DNA here is from genome assembly GCF_001570425.1 of Mycolicibacterium brisbanense. Lineage (GTDB taxonomy): Bacteria > Actinomycetota > Actinomycetes > Mycobacteriales > Mycobacteriaceae > Mycobacterium > Mycobacterium brisbanense. The sequence continues at coordinate 175,002 of NZ_BCSX01000028.1, read as the reverse complement.
CAGCAACCCACCGAAGACCCACACCAACACAAGGAAGCTGAGCGGTATGGCGATCGACTCCATCAGCAGCAGATCTTTCTGCGTCTGCTCGGTGATCCCCGCGTTGACCATCGCCGGCCCGCCGGCCCGCACCGTGACCGAGCCGTGGTCCCGCAATATCTGCTCAGACAGCGTGTTTGCGTAGTTGGGTGCGTCCCGCTCTCCGCCAGTGATGCCGGCGACGACCAGTCCCGACCGCCCGTCTCGACTGATGAGCTGAGCGGCCGCAGCCGGCGGCACTGTCCACGCGGACGTCACGCTGGCGACGTGCGGTGAGCGGTGCAGATCGTCGACGATCGCGGTGCCGGTCCGACGGGCATCTGTGCTGTCGGCACCGTCCGGCGAGCTGACGACGAACACGAGTTGTTGATCGCCCTGGCCGAATCGATCGGCGAGCATTCGCGTCGCGATCGCCGATTCGGACGCCGGGTCTTCGAACCCGGTCGGCGAAAGGCTCTTCGCCACCGGGATACCGAAGACGGCGGCGACGACCATCACCAGCGCCGCGACGGAGACGGTCAGTCGTGGTGCCGCGATGGCGAGCCGAGCAATGCGGTGCAGCAAGTTCGTGCCCTTTGCGGACGACATTTCCAGCTACCTTGACGACTTGCGATGTTACAGCGGCAGATCGAGGTTCTGGGAGCCCTTGACCGGATCCGACACCGACCGACGAAGCGCGATCGATTCAGGCCTTTTTGCCGAGTCAAAAATCAAGAACGACAGGGGATGACGGACATTTCCAGGCATGCGAACGTTGAACCGTGGCGCGGGCAGCACCGTGTCATCAGTGACGACCAGAATGGAGCGCTGACGACCGAACCTGATCAACCATCACCAGTTGTACCGAGCCCGCCGGACGAGAATGCAGTAGTGCATTACTCAATCTCGCTGCACTACGCGCCGTCCATAATTCACAGAGTTGGAGACGGCCCCAGGACAGGACAGATCATCCGGCGCATTGCGCCAATTTCGATCCGCAGCACTGCGCGAACGTTGTTTTCCGTTAGCCTGAAATGACCGACGCCACAGGCCAGCCCCTTTGAGGCCCGAACAGTGATAGCTGAGCGAACGGAGGCGGTGGATGACCACCGAGGCTCGGAACCTTTTTGACGCCATCGTCATTGGCGCGGGTCCGTCCGGCCTCGCTGTCGCACGCGAGTTACAGCATCGGCACGGCATCAGGGCGTTGATCCTCGATCGCGCTGGGGCACCGGCGATTTCGTGGCGAACACGCTATGACAACTTCCGCTTGAACACCTCCGGCTTCCTCTCCCATCTCCCGGGCCAGAGAATCCCCGTCGCGGCGGGACGCTGGCCTACCAGAGAGGACATGGTCGCCTACTTCGACAGCTACGTCGAGCGTCAGAACATCTCCCTGCGCTACGGATGCGAGGTCAACCGCGTCGACCGCGCATCATCGGAGGGTTGGCAACTCGACACCTCGTCGGGCACCATCCGGACACCGGTGCTCGTCTTCGCCACGGGCAACTACCGAACGCCCGTCATCCCGCCCTGGCCCGGGCTCAGCGACTTCACCGGCGAAGTCACCCATTCCGCAGAGTTCCGCAACGCGAAGCCGTATAGGGACCGCGACGTCCTGGTGGTCGGCGCCGGGAATTCGGCCGCCGACATCGCAGTCCAACTCGCCGACAACGGCGCAGGCCGGATCTGGCTTTCCGTACGCACTCCCCCGCACCTCGTCCGCCGGGCGCTGGGCCCGATCCCGTCCGACGTGTTCCTCGAGCTGTCCTCCCGGGTTCCGGCGAGTGTGGTCGATCCACTGATCGCGCGCACCCACCGACTGGTGTGGGGCAGCGATCTCTCCGTATACGGTTTTCAGCGGCCGCCGTTGGGGCTGAAGGCAACTGTCGAACAACGTGGCCGCATCCCGACATTCGCCGACGAACTCGTCGACGCGGTGCGGGCCGGACGCATCGAGGTGGTCTCGGCGGTGAAAGCAGTCGGGCCCGCCAGCGTGATGCTCGCCGACGGCTCGTCCGTCGCACCCGACGCGATCATCGCCGCCACCGGGTTCAGCCCGGATCTCGACAAACTGGTCGGCCACCTCGGCATCCTGGACGAACGCGGCAATCCCCGCGGTGGCTTCGCGGGCCACGTCGGCGACGGCCTGTTCACCATCGGCTACGGCATACCGCCCAACAGCCCGCTGCGGTCGATCCGCAGGCACGCGACGCGACTGGCGCGCGACATCGCGCATTACCTGACCGAGCACTCCGCCAGAGTCCAAGCGCCCCAGTCTTTCTCGACGACGGAAGTGGCACGCGTGCGCGGCAGGCGGGCCGCCGAACAAGGCCGGCTCCGATGACCCTCAAACGTTTCCTGGCGCCGCTGCGCTGGTCGGTCATCAACACCTTCCTGCTGCCGCGAACATTCGCGCGGACCGGCCAGTTCGGTGACGGCCGAGAAGCCGCGGCCGCCGAATATGTCCTGGCCAACGCGCGCCGAGGCGACGTCGACGACGTGCTCGACGCCATGGACCGATTCGCCTACGACAAGACCTTCCTGATCAGCGTCGGCGATGAAAAGGGTGCATTGCTCGATACCGCGGTCAAACGCGCCGAAACGCGGCTGGCCCTCGAGCTCGGCACCTACTGCGGGTACGGCGCGTTGCGCATCGCCCGGGCCGCGCCGACGGCGAAGGTGTTTTCGGTGGAGTGGGCGCAGGCGAACGCCGACATCGCGCGCAGAATCTGGGCACATGCCGGCGTCGACGACCGGATCACCTGCGTCGTCGGGATGATCGGGAACGGTGGCCACACGCTACAGGCGCTCGAAGACCACGGATTCGCACCCGGCACCCTGGACCTGCTGTTCCTCGACCATGTCAAGAGCGCATACCTGTCAGACCTGCACAGCATCATGGAGCGGGGATGGCTACATCCCGGCTCGATCGTCGTCGCCGACAACGTCAAAATCCCGGGCGCGCCGAAATACCGCGAATACATGCGGCAACAGCAGGGCAGAACGTTCGACACGATCGAGCACAACACCCACGGCGAGTATCAGACCGTGGTCCGCGACCTGATGCTGGAGTCGGTCGTCCTGCCCTGATCACCCGACGGCCGGGTGAAGGGGTAGCAGCACAGGCCGATCAGCAGAGCGCACAGATGCCCGATGGCGGTGAAGTTGATGTTGCCCACCAGGGCAGCTCCGAAGTAGATGAAGGCCGTCCCCAGATAGACCCACCGCCACGGTCGCACAATCCGGTACGCCAGCACCGCGCCCACCCCGACCAGGAAATAGCTGACCCCGATGTCGCGCACGTGCACCAGACGCTCTGGCGCGAGGTGATCGTGGATCGCCAGGTACAGCAGACCTTCGCTGATGTAGGTGGCCAGTACGTGGGCGATCAAGCCGACACACAGCCATCGGATTTGTCCGAGCCAGCGTTCGGCGGGCGCGAGGATCAGGCTGAACAAGACGAGATACGGCGTCCAGAATCGGCCATCGATCCAGAAGAGGCTGGTGACCAGCACATACAGCGGGTCAGTCTCCAGATGATGGATGTTGGTCGAGCTCTGAACCAGCAGGACGTGCAGGTCCCGCCCGTGCAGTTGATGCTGAATGATCGTGGTGACCAGCAGGGCAGCCAGCCAGATATAGGTCAGCGGCGCGCTGCGGACGTACCGCCACGCCGCTGTCAGCCACGATTTCAGAAGCACGCGCCCAGTATGCGCACGTCGGCGCCTTCGCGCCCCGGATCGAGCTGTGGACGAGCTGTCAGCCTCGTCCGTGGCGGCAGCCCGGCGGTCTAGCGCACGTAGACCTCGCCGCCGGTCGGGTAACCGCCGCCGGTGGTGGTGAGGTGGACGTGGTCGTAGTGACCGTAGCCGCCGGCCTGTGAACCGCTGGGCGTGTAATACGTGCCGCGCCAGATCGCATCTTGCAGTCCGAACCGGTCCGCATTCTTCAAGGCATAAGCGACGATCGCGTTGCCCAGCGCGATGCCCGCGGCGCTGCTGGGGTTGGGAATCATCACGTCGAGCGCCAGGCCGTCGGGATGCCACCGCAGCGCGTCGGGGCGAACCCCGCCGATCTCGTGGATCTCGGGAAACGCAGCACTGACGGCACGAGCCGCCAGGATTGTTCGCACCTGCAATCCGCGCTCGGGTGCGACCCCGACCGGCAGGAACCTGGGCACGACGGCGACAGGTACCACGCGGTAGTGCGACCGCGACGCCGACTGTAAGGACACGACGGACATGCCCGATTCCCCGTCGGACGGCGCTGACGAGAACTTGCTCCGCACCGGCGTGACCAGCTGCGGACCGCTCGCGGCATCACCCTCGATGGCTTGCGTGGCAGTGAGTTCAGCGGCGCTGCCGCCGACTGCGAAGAACACGGCGGTCGAGGCGAGCACAGTGGCCCCGACGGCCGGAGATACCCGCCGTCGGCTGGCTAATGCATGCCGACCCACACGGAGCACCATACGAGCGGCACAGGATCCTCGCAGCAACCCCCCAGTCGATCTTGGAGTTTCCTCAGAGTGTCGCCAATTAACACACAATCACGCATTTGCGGCGCATCGACACGCTGTTGAGACCTGCGGTCAGCCGATCCGATAGTCACGGGGGGTCACGCCGACGCGTCGCCGGAACGCGGTCGCGAAGTGGTTGGGCGTTGAAAAGCCCACTGCCGCAGCGATTTCGGCAATCGGTCGAGTTGTGGTCAGCAGCAACGTCTTTGCCCGGTCGATCCGGCGATCCAGCAGGAACTGATACGGCGTGGCGTGGAATGCTGCCCTGAATGCCTTGATGAACATGCCGACCGGCATCCCGACCGATAACGCCAGCGCGTCGAGGGTGATCTCGGAGTCCATGCTGTCCTCGAGATATTCGACGAGCATGGCGCAGGTGGCGTCGTCCAGCGTGGCACGGTCGGCGTTCACCGGTCGAGGTTCGGCGGTGTACGCATCGATGATCAGCAGGCGCAGGGTTTCCGCGGCCGAGTCCGTCAGCAGTCTCGCCACCGCATCGTCACGGTCGGTGACGCTGTAGATCTCGTCGACCAGATGATGGATGAGCGGATCCCGGTACTTCACCCGCGGGAGCAGGGCGGTGTCGCCGATGGCCTTGCCTGGAATGGCGATCTCGCAGTACCCCGCGATGTCGCCCTGAACCAGAGCGGCGCATGCGATGCCGGCAGGCTTCCACCAGATGTCCCCGGCCGACGGCGGAATCCGACCGGACGGACCCCAATCGAGGACGGTCTCCATCCTGCGCATGGCTCCGCCGCGGTACACGTAGACCAGATGATGGGTGTCGTTGGCGCTGCACCAGTCGGTCGGCGCGGCGATCCGCTCGGTGGCGAACATGAACGACATGCCGCGGGCGGTGACATCCTTCTGCTCCAGCACGATGCGCGGCGTCATGGGCCGATCACCATCCCACGGCTTGAGCACCACTCCCGGAACCTCCGACGTCGGTGAGCGCGGTGAGTGTAGCGGCACGAGCAACTCGTGCGCCCGAAAATGAATCGAAACCGCCACCTCGGCATCCTCGGCTCGCTACGCTCCAACCCAAATTGACGCAGCCGCATATCGCGCAGGGGGGTCGCCTGTGTCCATGAAGCCGTGGGATGGCGCGCGGCCGAAAACCCGACGCGTCGTGCTGGGCGAGAAAGCCGTCGCCACCCGCGGGCTGTCCTTACGGTTCGCGACCGAAGAGATCCGCTCGTCGACGGACTGGTGCTGCCACGACGGCAGCCGCCACCTGGTCTTCGTGCACCGCGCCGGTCGGCTCCGTTCGATGGAGACCAACCTGGACTGGGGACCGTCGGGACGAACGCTGCCCGCCGCGGGTGACATCTGGGTGGTCCCGGCCGGAGACAAGTGTGCGGCGCTGGTCGAAGGGGACACCGCCGCGTTCTGCGAGATCGCCATCCCAGATCGGCTGCTCGGTGCCACCCCGCTGATTCCGCGCATCAAACACCGTGACCCATTGATCCATCAGTTGGTGGAACGGATCCACAGCGTTGCCGATCGCGGTGACGCCGGCGCGCGATTGCTGATGGACTCAGCGGGTGAGACTCTGCGGCTGCTGCTCGCCGACACCTATACCGCGTCAGCTCCGCGTCGAACCGAGCACAGGCCCGACACCCTGGATGCGGCCACCCGCTCGATGATCATCGACTATCTCGAGGACAGCATGGACTCCGAGATCACGCTCGAAGACCTTGCGCGGCAAGCGAAGATGTCGGTTGGCAGCTTCATCAAGGTATTCCGGGCCGCGTTCCACACCACGCCGTACCAGTTCCTGCTGGAACGCCGGATCGAACGGGCCAAGTCGCTGCTGCTGACGACTTCGCGGACCGTCACCGACATCAGTGCGATGGTCGGCTTCTCGACGCCCAACCACTTCGCCACGGCGTTCCGGCACCGGGTCGGGGTGTCGCCCCGAGCCTTCCGCAGCCACCGTTGAACAAGAATTGAAACCTGTTACAGAATGCGAATGTTATTCGGCAACTTCGCGGATACCTTCACGCGGTCAGTGATGGCTGACACCCATTGACCCGAAGGAGACCCAGTTGCCACTCGCCCTACGACCCTACGTGACCGCCGGTGTCGCCCTCGTCGGTGCCGGCGTCATCGCGGTGACCCCGGTCGCCGCTCCCCCACCCGCAATCCAAACCCACGCAGTGCAACTCAGCGCGGCGATCGACAACCCCGTTGACGTCTTCACCCCGGTGTTCGATCAGGCGGTCGCCGCGCTTCAGACCGCTATCCAAGACGAAATCGCCAATCCGCTTCCAGTGGCCAGAGCGATCCTCGCGAAAGCGACTGCAGACGGGAAGACGCTGGGCGATATCGCAACTGCGCTCACACCCGTCATCGAGAACATGGTCACCGGATTTCCGGTCACCACCGGAGTCGCGTTGAACAAGCTGGCCGAGGGAGATCTGGATGGCGCGCTCGGTGCGTATGTCGGATTGTTTTTCGGTCCCGTCTGGGTTGGCTTCATGCAGTACCAGAAGGTCGTCGGACTCGTTCAAGACAAGTTCGAAATTGCCCAGCGGGTCACGACAGCGGCGATGTACTACGCATGGGGCACGATCGCTGTCGCGTCGTCGGCATTCGGATTCGCCCAGACGGTGGCCGCCAACCTCGAAGAGGTCGGCAAGTCCATCGGTACAGGAGACCCGACAAATGTGGTCAACGCCGTCGAGCACGGGGTCGCCAACGTCGCCGCCGCAGCAATCAGCCAAGCCAGCTTCCTGAAGTTTGCGCTGGACTTCCGCGGCCGACTCGCCACGGCCATCAACCCGCCGCCACCCGACCCCGAGGAACTCACCGCCAAGGTGACACCGAAGGCGACGACGCTGTCGCTGCCCGCTACCGAGACACCGGCGATCGAAGCGCCCGCCACGGAAGCCACAGCTGAAAACTCCACCGGGACAACGGCTGCGAGCAGCACAGACGTCAAGACCACACCCGAGGCAACCGCTCCCGCTGCCCACGACACCGCGGTCTCCACGCCCGGCAAGACGGGCACGACGACGAACAAGACCGCCGCCAAGCGTGTCTCGGACGTCGGCAAGCGAGTCTCGGACAGCGTCAACAAGATTGGTGAAGGACTCAAGAAGGCACTGTCCAAGCCGGCCAAAGCAGACAAGCCGGCCAAGGCAGACCACAGCGACGCCGGTGCCGGCAGTTCGGGGGACGCCACATAGCACCGACGTGATCGGCCCCCTCCCAGCCAGGGAGGGGGCCGATTTTGGTGCGAGGACGCCGCCGTCGGCGGCCTGACAATGAGGTAATGCATCGACTCACCGTGAGCGCCGCAGCGGCACTGTCCGCCGGAATGTTCGCTGCACCGCACGCGGCCGCGTCCCCCGACGTCGGCGCATTGGCGGCGCTGAAACCGGTCGACTACGACAGCTATGCCACGTACAGCACGTACGGTGCCGGCGGTTGGCAGTTCGCGACTGCCGACGGTATCCACTGCCGCATCATGACGATTACCCGTTGGCAGAGCCCGCCGACCGCGTACTGCTGGGGCGCTCTGCCGGGCGTCACGGGCACCACCAACTATGCCTTCGCCAAGGGTCCATGGTTCGGCCCGGCGGACGATCCGAGATCGGGGTTCGACACCGTGAAGCTCGATGACTTCGAAACCTACCGAAGCTACGAGCACCGCAGTGGTTCCGAGGTCGACAGGGTTGACCCGGCGTCGTACCACCTGCTGCCGACCGGCTCGAAAATCGTTGTGCCAGAAAGCTCCTCGGCGGTCACCTGCGGTGTACCGAGCGACCACAACGTGGTGTGTACCGTGGCAGACCCCGGCGACGGCGGGCCGTGGCAGTACGGATTCGTGTTGAGCCCGCAGGGCAGTAGGGCGTTCTAGGACCCTCTGCCCCGCGGGCCGGCGATCAGCCCTGGAAGACGCGGATCCAGTCGATCAGCATCTCTGCCGGGTAGCTGCCACCGCTGGGATCGCGACCGCCCGAGCCGCCGACAGCGATGTTGAACACCGGCACCAGGGTGTAGCCCGGATCGTTGAACGGCCAGTCGTCCAACGAGTTCGCCGGAACCTGGAAGAACGGCTCCATCCCTGGCGCGTAGTCCTTCCAGAAGTACATGCCCTGCGGCGTCCACGACATCCGCCAGGTGTGCCACGCGCCGTCGATCGGGTGGGGATCGGTGGCGAACGATTCGCCGTCCAGGCGGGCGTGCACCGTTGTGCCCGAAGGCCAGTCGCGGTTGCCGTACCACTCGACCAGATCGACCTCGCCGCCGCGGACGGGATCGTCGTTGAGAAGCCAGAACGCCGGCCAGGCGCCGTCGGTCAGGCAGTTGAGCTTGACTCGTGCCTCCCACGTGGTCCCGATGCCGCCGCGCCAGTTTCCGACGACCTTGGCGCCGGCGTACTTCTCCTGGATCGTCGTGCCCGGCCCGCGCGTCGCGCGGATGACGAGGTTGCCCTTGCCGTCCTGGAACACGTGGTCCGTATCGGTCACGTACCGCCCCATGTTGAACGGTTTGTCCCATTCGACCGGGTTCTTGATGGTCTCGCGCTCGGGCACCAGGTGCCACCACGTCGGATCTGGCGGAGACCCCGCAGGTCCGTTGAATTCATCTTGGAACAGGTAGGCGGGAGTTCCAGCAGCAGCAGCCGGCGCAGGAGCGCCGGGCGCGGCGGGTCCGGGCGGGTTTCCCCCGACGGGGTCTGCGTTGGCAACCCCTGCAGGCAGCGCCGCGGCTGCCACCCCCAGACCCATCATGAACATCACACTGCGACGATCCATATCAGGCACAGCCACACAATAGATGGGCTAAAGACGCTCCTGCGTACTTAGGTGCTGTGAACACGTGCGCGTCCGGCGGCGATCTCGTGGCCATCGGGGTAAACCTGCAGCTCCCGGCCGGATAACGCCATCTGATCAGAACGAATCCAAATTGGGACCTCGAACAGATCGCTCCACACGCCAATTCGACCCTGAACTTCTGCTCACACCGCCGTTACACAGGAGAAACTTCGGCCTCTCAGGTTGCGGACCGTGAATTTTCCCGAAAGATGCTCACCGACGGACGCAAATAGCGTACAGCTGTATCGGAATCGTCCGGGTCATATTCGAGGGGAACTAGATGATCACACCGCGCAGAGCTCTGACCGTCGCCAGCATCACCGCGCTTGCCGTATTCGGCGTGGCCGCGTGCGGGGGCGGAGGCAGCGGCGGCTCGAGCGCCAAGCAAGGCGGTGAGATCAATGTGAGCATGACCTCGTTCCCGGACTATGTGGACCCACAGCTCTCGTACACGCTCGAGGGCTGGGAGGTGCTCTACAACACCTACACACCGCTGCTCACCTACAAACACGCCAAGGGCGAGGCGGGTACCGAGATCGTGCCGGGCCTGGCCAAGGCGACGCCCGAGGTGTCGGCCGACGGCAAGACCTACAAACTCACGTTGCGGCCGAACATGAAGTACTCCGACGGAACGCCCATCAAAGCCTCCGATTTCACCTTCGCCGTCAAGCGGTTGTTCAAGGTGGACTCGGGTGGCTCGGTGTTCTACAACGTCATCGCAGGCGCCAGCGACTATGCCGACGGCAAGGCCGACACGATCAGCGGCATCAAGACCGATGACGCGAGCGGCGACATCACCATCACTCTCAACGAGCCCAACGGCACCTTCGACCACATCCTCGCGCTGCCGTTCGCCGCGCCGGTCCCGCAGACCACCCCGCTCGACAAAGACGCGACCAACAACCCGCCGCCGAGCAGCGGGCCGTTCACCATCACCAAGGTCGACGCGCCGCACACGCTGACGATGGAACGCAATCCGCAGTTCAAGACGGTCAAGGACGCCGGTGCCGACGAGGTGGCCGACGCGCACGTCGACAAGATCATCGTCACCCAGAACAAGAGCAACAGCGCCCAGGTGACCGGGGTGCAGCAGAACCAGATCGACTTCATGACAGACCCGCCGGACGCCGACCGGCTGCCGGAGGTCAAGGCCCGGTACGGAAATCGGTTCCGGCTGGAAAACTCCATCAACACCTATTACTTCTGGATGAACACCCAGCGTGCGCCGTTCAACGATCTACGGGTGCGCCAGGCCGTCAACTACGCGATCGACCCGGAGGCCCTCAACCGCATCTTCGGCGGCCGGCTCCACCCGACGCAGCAGATCCTGCCCCCGGGCATGCCGGGCTACCAGGAGTACAAGCTCTATGCCGGGCCCGATATCAACAAGGCCAAACAACTGATCGCCGAGGCGAATCCGGCCGACCGCGACATCACCGTGTGGACCGATGACGAGCCGGACCGCAAACGGATCGGTGAGTACTACCATGACGTGCTGACCCAGCTGGGCTTCAACGCCACGCTCAAAGTGATTGCCGGCGACGTGTATTGGACGACGATCGGCAACCAGACCACGCCGGACGTCGACACCGGGTTCGGCGACTGGTTCCAGGACTTCCCGCATCCGGACGATTTCTTCCGCCCGCTGATCAACGGCAAGAGCATCCTGCCCACCAACGGCAACAACTTCTCCCGGGCCAACTTCCCCGAGTTGGACGCGAAGATGAACCAGCTTCTCACCCAACGGCTTTCCGATGACGTGAAGAAGGGGTACGCCGACCTGGACAAGGCTTACATGGAGCAGGCGATCTGGGCGCCTTACGGCAACGAGCAGTTCACCACGTTCGTGTCCGACCGCATGGATTTCGACAACAGCTATCACCATCTACTGTTCAACCAGGACTACACGTCGTTCGCCCTGAAGTGATGGCGACCGCCGTCGAAGGACGCAGCCCTTGGCTTCTTGCCTGGAATCGGCTGCGCCGCAACAAGGTTGCGCTGTTGTGCGGAGGCCTATTCGTCGTGATCGTGCTGTGTTGCCTGGCCGCACCGCTGTGGGCCGATCACGTGGCCCACACGACGCCGAACGAGAATCACATCACCGACAAGGTGCTGATCGACGGAGAAGAAACCTACGTCGTGTCACCTGACGGCACGCCGTTGGGGCCCGGGCTGCACGGCCGCTATCTGCTGGGCGCTGATCAGAACGGTCGCGACGTCATGGTGCGGCTGCTCTACGGCGGGCGCACCTCGATCTACATCGGACTGGCCGCCGCGCTGACCACGACGGTGCTGGCGGTGGTCATCGGACTGCTCGCCGGTTACTACCGGGGCTGGATCGACGCGCTGCTGTCGCGGGCCATGGACGTGGTGTGGGCGTTTCCGGTGCTGCTGCTCGGGATCGCGTTGGGCACCGCACTCGCGCTGGGCGGCGTGAAGCTCGGCCCGGTGCAGGTGGCCGGCGACTCCCTCTGGATACCGATCCTCATCATCGGCTGCGTGTATGTGCCCTACATGGCCCGGCCGATCCGAGGCGAGGTAATGGCATTGCGACAGAAGGAGTTCGTCGAGGCCGCGGTGGCCATGGGCAAGGGGCCGCTGCGCATCATGGCCTCTGAACTGCTGCCCAACATCATTTCGACCATCATCGTGTTCTTCACCCTCAACATCGCCAACAACATGCTGTTGGAATCGGCGTTGTCGTTTCTGGGCGCCGGAGTGCGGCCCCCGAACGCGTCGTGGGGCACGATGATCGCCGACGGGTACCAGACCATCTACACCGCACCGCATTTGACCATCGTGCCCGGGTTGATGATCGTGATCACGGTGCTGTCGCTCAACGTGTTCGGGGACGGGCTGCGTGACGCACTCGACCCCAAGGCCCGGATCCGGTTGGAGCACTGATGCTCAGATTCGTCGTCCGACGTGTTGTCGGCATGGTGGCGGTGCTCTTCGCGATCTCGGTGCTGGTGTTCGTGATCTTCAACGTGATCCCGAACTCCAACCCGGCTGCGCGCATCGCAGGCAAGAACGCCAATCCCGCACTCATCGCACGGGTCAGCCATGACCTCGGCCTGGACCAGCCGCTACCGGTGCAGTACCTGACCATGATGAAGCAGATCTTCACCGGCCAGCTCACCTCCTATGCGAGCAATCGCAATGTGGCCGAGCAGATCTGGGAGGGACTGCCCGCGACGCTGTCGCTGTGCATCGGTGCCGCGGTGCTGTGGATGGCGCTGGCCATCTGGTTCGGGTATCTCAGCGCCGTGCACGCGGGCAAGTTCACCGATCGGGCGTTGACGGTCCTGTCTCTGGCCGGGATCTCGATGCCGGTGTTCTGGTTGGCCGCGATCCTGCTGTACTACCTGAGCTACAAGCTGGAGCTGTTCCCGTCGAGTAGTTATGTACCGCTGGCCGAGAATCCGCTGCAATGGGCGTATCACCTGATCCTGCCGTGGATCACGTTGGCTGTCCTCTACGTCGGGTTCTACAGCCGGGTGCTGCGCACCAACATGCTCGACGTGGCCCACGAGGACTACGTGCGGACCGCGCGCGCCAAGGGCATCAGCGAACGGCAGGTCCGCATCCGCCACATCCTGCGCAACTCGCTGATTCCGATCGTGACGTTGTTCGGGCTCGATTTCGGCGCGGTCGTCGGCGGCGGCGCGATCCTCACCGAAACCGTCTACAACATCAACGGTGTGGGCCTGTACGCGGGCGAGGCGATCCGCACACTGGACCTCCCGCCGCTCATCGGAGTGACGATGTACGGAGCGTTCTTCATCGTGCTGTTCAACACGGTCGTCGACCTGGCGTACGCCTACCTGGATCCACGAATTCGGCTCGGAGAGGCGGCACCGGCATGAGCGACGCTTGCGAGCGAATCATTGGCATGAGTGAACTCCTCGAGGTCGACGAGCTACGCGTCAGCTTCACCACCGAAGACGGTGTCCTCGAGGCCGTCGACGGAGTGTCCTTCACCCTGGCCCGCGGTGAAATCCTCGCCGTTGTCGGGGAATCCGGGTCAGGGAAGAGCGTGACGGCACAGACCTTGATCGGCCTGACCCGCGGCCCCAACACAACCATTGCGGGATCGGTCGGCTTCGCCGGTCGAGAGATCACCGGACTCGATGACGATGCGCTGCGCACGGTGCGAGGCGAGCACATCGCAATGGTGTTCCAGGACCCCATGACATCCCTGAACCCGGTTTACCGGGTTGGCGATCAGATCGTCGAGATGATCCGCGCGCACCGCGATGTCTCGAAGGCTCAGGCTCGCGAGCAGGCCGTGGAACTGCTACGCGCCGTGGGCATTCCGCATCCGGAGCGTCGGGTGCGGGACTATCCGCACGAGTTCTCCGGCGGTATGCGGCAGCGCGTCATGATCGCCATGGCGCTGGCCCTGGAACCGGAGTTGCTCATCGCCGACGAGCCGACGACCGCACTGGATGTCACGGTCCAGGCCCAGATCCTGCGCCTGATAGAGCAACTCAACGCCGACCGCGGGCTGGCGGTTGTCCTGATCACGCACGACCTGGGTGTGGTGGCGGAAGTCGCCGATCGCGTCGCGGTGATGTACGCCGGACAGATCGTGGAGAACGGCACCCTCGACGAGATCTTCTACGATCCGCAACATCCGTACACCTGGGGCCTTTTGGGATCGATGACGCGCCTTGATCAGCCCCGCACGGCACGCCTGACGCAGATCTCCGGGCAACCGCCGTCACTGCTCGATCCACCGCAAGGATGCCGGTTCGCCCCACGCTGCCCGCATGCGTTCGACAAGTGCGTCGAGCCTCCCCCATTGGAAGCCCGCAACAGCGGTACCCATCTGGATCGCTGCTGGCTGCCGCTGACCGAGAAGTGGGACCGGCGGTGACCGCGCTGTTGGAAGTGACCGACCTGATCAAGCACTTCCCGATCAAATCCGGTGTGGTGATCGACCGGGAGGTCGCGCAGGTGCGGGCGGTCGATGGAGTGAGCCTGACCCTCAACGAGGGTGAAACGCTGGGTCTGGTCGGTGAATCCGGCAGTGGCAAGTCGACATTGTGTCGAGCCATCCTGCAGCTCATCAAACCCACATCGGGGTCGGTACGCTTCGCCGGCGAGGAATTGGTCGGGCGCTCGCCGCGTGAACTGCGTCGGATGCGCCGCGAGATCCAGATGATCTTCCAGGACCCGTACGCGTCGCTGAACCCGCGCAAACGCGTGGGCCAGATCATCGGTGACCCGCTGGAGTTGCATGGTCTGGCCAGCGGGGCCGACCTCAAACGCAAGGTGCAGGAACTGCTCGACCGGGTCGGCCTGCGCGCTGAGCACTACAACCGGTTTCCCCACGAGTTCTCCGGCGGACAGCGCCAACGCATCGGGATCGCCAGAGCCGTTGCCCTACAACCCAAGCTGGTCATCGCCGACGAGCCGGTGTCGGCGCTGGACGTCTCGGTGCAGGCGCAGATCATCAACCTGCTCAAGGAACTGCAGGAGGACTTCGGATTGTCCTACCTGTTCGTGGCTCACGATCTGGGAGTGATCCGGCAGGTGTCGGACCGGGTCGCGGTGATGTATCTCGGCAAGGTGGTCGAGAACGCCGACGCCGACGCCCTGTACGGCAGGCCGCTGCACCCCTACTCGAATGCGCTGTTGTCCGCGGTGCCCATCCCGGATCCGAAACGCAATACCGAACGCGAGCGGTTGGTGCTCGAGGGTGATGTGCCCAGCCCGATCAACCCGCCGCCGGGCTGCAGCTTCCACACGCGGTGCCCGTGGTGCACCGAGGTGTGCAAGACGGACACGCCTCCGCTGGAGGAACTGCAGCCCGCGCACGCCGCGGCGTGCTTCCATCCGAGAAACCTGCTCGACTTGACGCCGAATTCGACGTAGATGCAGTAGATCGCGATTGCGAGCAGCGTTTTCGTCGAATTCGGCGCGGGGATCACGCCACGTGTTCGTGGCCCGCAGCCACGGTGATCCGCACCTGCGCCGTCAGCAGGGCATCGGCACCGACGGCGAACGGATCGCGGTCCAGCACAACGAAGTCGGCTGCGTATCCGGTGACCAGCCGGCCCGTCACGTGCTCCCACCGGCACGAGTACGCGGCGTCGCGGGTGCCGTGCGCGAGCGCCTCTGCCAGGGGCAGCGCGTAGTCCGGCAGATTGGGCGCCAACGACGGATCGCTCGGTGATCGCCGGGTGGTGGCCACATACATGTTCGGCAGCGGGGGGTACGGCGCGGTGGGCGCATCCGAGCCGAACGCCAACGTCGCACCGGCAGCGGAGAATTCGGGCCACGGGAACCCTCGGTCGGCCCGGCTGTCGCCGAGCATGGCCCGCCAGTTGTCGGCGATCGCCGGATCGGCGTGTACCGGCTGCATCGAGGCGACGACCCCGAGCCGAGCCAGTCGCGCGACGTTGGCCTCGGTCACGGTCTCCAGATGCTCGATGCGATGTCTGCGGTCGCGCGGTCCGTTGACCTCTGTCGTATGCTCAAGCGCGGACAACGCGATGTCGGAGGCCTCGTCGCCGATGGCATGCATGGCGACCTGCAGCCCCGCGGCGTCGGCCGCGGCCACCACCGGTGCCAGCGCTTGCAGATCCCAGATCGGCCCTGGATGGCTCCCGTCAGCGTAGGGCTCTTTCATTGCCGCGGTGCAGCTGTCGATGACTCCGTCGACGAGGATCTTGATGCCGGCGATACGCAGCCACGGTCCGGACAGGCGGCGGTTCAGCTCGATTGCCTCCTGCACCTGCGCCAGGTTCTCGGCAGTCGACGCGGTCCGGTTCACCAACCAGTGCCCCGCGATCCGCAGTGGCAGGGTGCCGTTGCCTGCGGCCAGGGCACGTTCCAGCGCAGGCAGGTCCGCGCCGTCGAGCCCCATGTCGACCGCGCCCGTCACTCCGGCAGCGAGATAGTGCGTGAAGGTCGCGGCCAGCGCAGCGTCGCGTTCCTCGTTGGTGACGGTGCTGTCGAGGAAGGTCCGCATCAAACCCAGTGCGGCCGTTTCGTACAACATGCCGGTGGCGTTGCCGTCGGCGTCGCGCTCGATGGTGCCGCCGATGGGATCCGGTGTGCCTGCGTCGATTCCCAGCTCGCGCAGCGCCGCGGTGTTCACCCACGCCGAGTGCACATCGTTGGACGCGAGGTACACCGGGCGGTCCGCAACGGCGGCGTCGAGCATGTGCCGGTCAGGGGTACGGCCGGCCAGCGGGGTGTACAGCCAGCTGCGGCCCAGGATTCGTGGGGCCGATGGGTCCGCGGAAGCCGCTGCGGTCAAGCGACTTTGGATGTCAGCGAGGTCGACGGCGTCGAACAGGTCCACCTGTTGCAGTGACTGCCCCAGCGAGACGAGGTGGGTGTGCGCGTCGATGAAGCCGGGCAATACCAACGCACCGTCGAGCTCGACCGTGCGGGTGATGCCGGGCAGGGCGTCGGCCGTTGCGGTGTCCCCGACGAACACCAGCTCGGACCCGGAGACGACGAGCGACTGCGCCCATTCGGGTTGGGCTGCGGTGAAGATCCGGCCAGCCCGGTAGTGCGTGGTCACACTGCCACCTGCGCTGCGGATAGGACGTACCAGGCCCCGTCCCGGGCCTCCCGGGGCGTACCCGCCAGGATGCGGGCCCGGCGGTGCTCGGGTTCGAGCTGGACGGTGGCCAGTGTTGCCCAGCGTTGGCCGAACACCGCGCCCGGCGTCGGCACGCAGCACAGTTGCGGCTGGCCGGGATCGGAGTGCAGGAACGGGACGAGGTCATCGGCCTGCACCGGCACCGGATAACTCTGAAGCCGAGACTCTATGAGCCGCAGCCGGTCCTGCGAATCGGGGTCGTAGAGTCCGGGCTTCTCGAACGGCGTATTGCGCGCATCGAGGAAGTGGTTGGTGTGGGGCAGGAAGCCGCCGCGCTGTGGCAGCACCGCGACGCCGTGGGGGCTGAGCTCGGCGCACACGGCCGTCTCGGTGTCGAGCAGGGTGAAGGCCCCGGAGGTGCTGATCGGCGCCGAACGCAGCACGTCCAGGGCCTCGGCCACACTGCCCGCGGTCCCGAGCACTGCCGCGGCCAGTACATGCACCGGTACCCCGGCAGGCGCGTCATCGCGGTGGCCCAGGATGTTGAAGAACAAGCCGAGCCCGGCGCTGTTGACGCCGATCTTGCCGAGCATGCCGTGCTCGGTGAGGCCCACATACGAATACGGGGTGCCGCTGACGGTCTGCGGGTGCCAGAACGGGTCCATCTCCTGGTGCCAGTCCCAGGTCTGGATACCGAACGGCGATCCCGACGCGGGCAGGCGTCCGATGGTGGAACATTCTCCCGGCCGGCTGCCGAGGGCCTGGGACAGGATCTCGGTGCGGGCGTTGACGGCCATGAGTCGCCACAGCTCCACCCCGGATCCGTCGGCGACGCCAGCGATTTCCTCGGTGAACCGCGGGTCCCACGCCGTGATGATGTCGGCGATGCGGGCCGTATCGGAACGCACTGTCCCGTCATCGATTCCGACGGTGCGGAACAGTTCGAAGTACAGGTCAACCGCGGCGGGAAGTTCCGCGCGCAGGGCATGACCGCGGGCCCGGCCGCGTTCGGCCGGTGTTGCGGCGCCGACGACGACGGTCGCACGAGTCGTCATCGGGACACCTGCTTGCGGCGGCCCATCAGGACGACGTACAGCACAGCGGGTACCAGCAGGCCGACGGGAAGGGAGAGGTCCACCCCGTCAATGGCTTTCGCGATCGGCCCGGTGTACACCTCGGCGGCCACGCACAACAGGCTCAGAGCGATCCCGACCAGCACGGCGATGGCGCCGGCCCGGTTGACCCCTGCGGTGTACCAGTACGGGCTGGCCGGCGTCTGATCGCTGAGCCCCGGCCCGTCGTAATCGTTGCGCCGCCATAGCACGTCGGCGACGTAGACGGCCATCACCGGCCCCATCACTGTGACCACGAGTTGCATCATATTGCTCACGGTGTCAAGGAAGTTCGATACCAGCAGCGCATACATCGTCATGGCCGCGCCGATGGACCCGTCGAGCAGGACGCTGCGCGAACGACGCAGCCGCAGCCCGACGGCCTGCAGCGCCAGACCCGAGCTGTAGGCGGTCATGGCGTTGTTGGCCATGGTGCCGACGATGACCGCGATCAGGAAGACGGGGATGAACCAGGACGGCAGCACGCCCTCCAGCGCGCTCTCCGGGTCGGCCATGTTCAACGCGGTCGCGGCCAGCGCACCGAGCCCGGTGGTCAGCACACTGGGCACGAATGCACCCAGGGTGGTCCAGCCCGCCACCGCCACCGGCGAGGTGGCCGACGGCAGGTAGCGGGCGAAATCGGCACTGTTGGTGTAGGACAGCGGGGCCGAGGCGACGATCGCCAGGCCGGCCGCGACGACCGCCCACAATCCGATGCCGTGCAACGGCTCGGCGGGCTGATAGCCCCAATTCGCCCGGCTGAGCACGAACACCGCCATGACCACGAACACGGCGGTGAGCACCAGCGCCAGCGGCTGGTACAGCCGCACGATGGTGGCGTGGCCGTACACACTGACGGCCAGAGTGATCCCGGCGATGGCCAGGATCAGCACGATCTTGACGGCGAGGTTCACCTCGATGCCGAACCGTTCGGCCAGCCGAAAGGCGGTGTAGGAGGCCGCCGCCCAGTTCAGTGCGAGGTAGCAGACGCTGATGAACCAGCTCGTGATCAGGATGTTCACGCGGTTGCCCCGGACCCCGAACATCGCGCGGGTGATGACCTCGCTGGGGGTGCCCGAGGCTGGGCCGCTGGCGGCCACGATGCCGGTGAGGACGGAGAACAGGTTGCCGACGACGATGACGGCCAGGGCCTGCCACAGACTCAGGCCCATCAGGACGAGCGTGCCGCCGACCACCAGGGCCAGATAGCCGACGTTGGGCGCGGCCCATACCGCGAACAGCTCGCGGGCGAGGCCGTGTCGTTCGGCCTCGGGGATGTAGTCGATGCCGTGGCTCTCCACCCAACCGGCCTGATCGGCGGCGGGTAGAAGGCCGGGGGCGGCGGGTTCAGCCGTCGTGGGTGCCATGGGCTCTCCGTGAGGGTGGGAGGAACGTGATGGCGGTCACGCTACGTATCCAAATCGATTTGGGCAATGCTGGCCGCGAATTTTCTCAAATCGATTTGTCCCTGGTTGACGCCTTGCTACGGTGGCGGTCGTGGCAGAACGACGGGTACGGCCGACCATCCATGACGTGGCACGCCGCGCCGGCGTGTCCGCCACGACCGTGTCCCACACGTTCAGCGGCAAGGGTGTGGTTGCCGCGGGCACCCGCGAGCATGTCCGCGAAGTGGCCCGGGCAATGGGTTACCGCCCCGACGCCGTAGCCCGCGGCCTGCGCAACAACAGGCTCGGTGTGATCGCCCTTGTCCTACGTCCGCTTGAGACCCTCGACTCGTTCCTGCCCGAGGGCGTCGACTACTTCCTCCGGTTCGCCGGCCAGGCCGCGTTGGCCGCCATGGAGCTGGGCTACGGGCTCATGCTCGTCTCCGACCCGACGCAGGACAGCTCGCCGGCGGCCGCACTGGCCTGCGACGGATTCCTCATCACCGAGCCGGTACAGAACGACCCTCTGGTCGCCATGCTCACCGAGGAACGGATGCCATTCCTGACCGTGGGCCGCGACCCGGAGAACGCGGGCTACGACAGCTGGATCGACACCGGCACCACACCGATGACGCTGCAGGTGCTCGACCACCTCCGGGGCAGCGGCGCCCGCCGCATCGCACTGGTCACCGGAACCGACCGCAACTCCTGGAACATCGATGCCGAGGCGGCCTATCGGTCCTGGACAGCGCAACGCGAGCAAGACCCGCTCGTCGTCCACCAACCCGAAACCGCAGGGCTTGCCGGCGGATCCGCCGCATATCGCGAATTGTTCAGCGCCACAAGCTTTCCCGATGCCGTTTACTGCCTCACCGGGCGACACGCCGCCGGCCTGCTCACCGCCCTCACGGAGGGTGGCCTGCGGGTACCGCACGATGTCCAACTCATCGCCGGGTCGGATTCCGAGCACACCCGCTCGGCCACTCCACCCATCACCGCGATCGACCTCGGACCCGAACTACTGGCCCGCGTCGCCGTCACGCGGCTCGCCAATCATCTTGACGCCGTGGACCGTCCGATACCGACCGGAGATCTGCAGGGCCGCCTCATCGTCCGCGGCTCCACCCGCTAGGGCTGATAGGGCGATCCGTACGGATTCTGCTGCTGATAGGGATACTGCGGCTGGTACGGGTTCTGCTGATACGGATTCTGCTGATACGGGTATTGCGGCTGCTGGGTGGTCGGGCTCGTGTTCGGCACCTGAATCGGAATCGGCACCGGGACAAACGGCACCGTGATGTAGGTCGTCGTCATCGGATTCGTCGTGGTGGTGGTCGTCGTCGGTGTCGTGGTGGTCGTGGTCGGCGGCGTGGTCGTCGTCGTTTCAGTGGTCGTGGTCGTCGTGGTGGTCGTGTGCGTCGGTGGTGGTGGCGGCGGTGTCGACGTCACAGTCACCACCCGTGTCTCCGTCTGCGGCGGCGGAGGGGGTGGAGGCGCCTCGGTGACCGGCGCGGGCGGCGGGGCCGCCTCGGTGACCGGCGGGGGCGGCGGTGCCGCCGACGGCGGGGGCGGCTCTACCGGCGCCGCCTGCTTCTGCGTCACGGGTTGTGGTGGAGGCGGGGGCGCCACAGATGTCGTCGCGGTGTCCGTGGCACTGGTCAATGCGTAGGTGACGCCGCCGATCGCGACGATCACCAGCGCGGCGGCGACGCCGAACACTGCCACCGGCAGCTTCTGCCACGCGGAGCGGGGCTCTTCGATCGGACCGGTCCGCGGCACATAGTGCACGGTGGGGCGGGCGGCGGTGTGGGTTCCGAAGGAGTCCAGATCCGGCCCGGTGTATGGCACCACGTCGTCGTCGGTGTCGTCCTGAGACCAGGCCAGCGCCCGGAACGTCGACGAATCCGGTTCCTGGGGCGTCATGTCGGGGATCGGGGTCGCAGCGGTGGCTTCCAGGGTCGGCGCCACCCCGGTCTGCACCTCGGCCTCGGCCGAATATGCCGCGGCGAGTGCGCCACCGATCGCGGCGTCCAGTGCGGGCTGCGGCGTGGTCACCACCTGAGCTTGCGAATGTTCCGAAAGTTGTTGGGTGACAAGCGGAATGTTCGCGCCGCCGCCGATAGTGACCACAGCGGCCACCGCAGGCCAGCCAATCCCGTTGCGCTCCAAGGCGGTTTCCAGGGCGGTCAACGCACCGGCCAGTGGCTGCCGCATCAGCGTCTCGAGCTCGGCACGGGTCACCCGAACCGTCGCCGAATATCCCGGGAGCTCGACCATGAGGTCGGTCGCCGTCTCCGCGGACAACCGCTCCTTGGCCTGTCTGCACTCCTCGCGCAGTCGGGCCAACGACCCCACCGCCGTGGTGCCGGCGGGCTCGATACCACCGGCCTGCGCGACGCCGTCGAGCACATGGGTCAGCAGCGCCTGGTCGATCTGGTCGCCCGAGAAGTCGGCATACCGGGTGGTCTCGTCGATCGGTTCGAAGGACGCTCCCGCGTCGGCCAACGTGATGCTGGTGCCGCCACCACCGAAATCGAGCAGCGCCACCACACCGCTGAGCGGCAGGCCCGGGTTGGCCCGCAGCGCCGTCAGCGACGCCACGGCATCGGAGACCAGCCGCGCGGGCATCCCGTCGTGGGAGAGATTCGGATTGGTCCGCATGGCGCTGCGCAACGCGCGCAGCGTCGGAGCGCCCCAGTGGGCGGGAACCGCGATCGCCAGCTGCGGCGACGGGCCGCCCGCGGCGTCGACCATCGCATCGAGCGCCTCGACCAGCAGGGCGTCGGCCAGGTACGACGCTCCGTCGGGAGCGACCAGAGGGACCGGGTCACCGACCCGTTCGACGAACCCGGCCAATGTCACGCCGTGCCCGTCGGCAGGCGCGCCGACCTGCGGCGTGCGGTCTGCCGACAAGGTCAATACCGATCGCCGTATCAGAGGTTGATTGCCGACGCGCGCCGCAACCAGGTTGGTGGTCCCGATCGACAACCCAAGCGGGTCGCTCATAACGGGAATCACAGTAGTCGGTTCGGCACGCACTCAGACCCCTGACACACTTTCGTAATCGAATCGAACACGTTCCGCCATCGCACTTTTGGACTCCACATGCCATTCACAGCGCGCTCTATACCGATGCCCACGTACCGCATAGCCCCCGCGCGCCGCGCCATCACGACCCTAACAATGCCGTCGCAGGCGCACTCTGTACCCGCCCCGGCGATTGTGCTGCAATGGCGGGCATGAGCGACATCGACGACGTCAAGCAGGTCAAATACCGCTATCTGCGCGCGTTGGACACCAAGAACTGGGAAGAATTCGCCGACACCCTCACCGAGGACGTCGTCGCCGACTACGGGCAGTCGCTCGGCGAGTCGCTGCATTTCACCGACCGCGACGCCCTGGTGGACTACATGCGGCAGTCACTGGGACCCGAGACCATCACCGAGCATCACGTCTCGCACCCCGAGATCACCGTCACCGGTGACCAGGCCACGGCGACGTGGTACCTGCAGGACCGGGTGATCGCACCGGCCTTCAACTTCATGCTCATCGGCGCGGCGTTCTATCACGACACCTATCGCCGCACGAGTGACGGCTGGAAGATCAGCGGCACCGGATATGACCGCACCTACGACGCCACGATGTCACTGGAGGGCTTGAACTTCAACCTCAAACCCGGTACCGCCCTGCATATTTGACGCCTACTTGGCGACGGCGATCACCGCGCCGGGCCGCAGCCACTGCATGATCTGCACGAGCTTGGCATCGTCGATCGCCACACAGCCCGCGGTCGGTCCGCCATCGGTGGTGTGGATGAAGAACGCACCACCGTTGCCGGGTATCCGAGCCTTGTTGACGCCCATCACCACGGCGTGCTTGTAGGCCGAGATGTTCAGGTTCTCGGTACCGCTGGCGGGGTCGGTGTTGAACGGGCACTGCGCCTTCTGGCATACCTGCATGGTGTTGTAGGTCGGGCTCTTGACGTCGCCGTCCCACCAGTGGTTGTTGTCGGTGATCTGCACGTACTGCAGCCCACCGCCAGGATTGGGCGCAGTGCCGAACGCGAAGTCAAGCGAGAACACCCCCATCGGCGTGGCCATGTTGCCGTCGTGGGTTTCGGCAGCCATGCCGTTGGCGCCGATGCTGGCCGGGATGCCCGCGGCAACGGCCTGCCAACCGGTGGCATCCCGTTGATAGACATCCATCATGGCCTTCGAACCACCAACGCCGACAACGGAAATCACCTGCGTGGCGGTACCCACCGAATTGCCGAACCACGGCTCGACCGCGCCTGCCACCGGCGCTCCCGCCAGAGCCAGCACCGCGGCGCACAGCAGGGCTCCCAGTCGTCGCACCCAACCATCGTCGCTGGCAACGCTCTCGTCGCCGTAAAGGTTCGGACACGATCAGGTCGCGGCCGGTCGGTAAGTTGGGTTGATGGACGTGCGAAAGATCGCCCGAGACCTGGGCACGTTGGACCGCGAGGTGTTCGAAGCTGTCGCCGAATCCCCCAGCCCGCTGCTCGACAAGGCCATGCCGCGGCTGACCAACGCCGCCGACCACTCGAAGCTGTGGCTGGCCATCGCGGCTGCGCTGGGCGCAGTGGGCGGCTCGTCGGTGCGTCGCGGCAGCGTCCGGGGCGTGGCCAGCCTGGCCGTCACCAGCCTGGTGACCAACCAGATCGCCAAACGGCTGTGGCACCGGCCCCGGCCGGACCGCGCCCTGATACCCCTTGCGCGCCGCTCCCGGCGCGTCCCCACCTCGCATTCCCTGCCATCGGGCCACTCTGCGAGCGCCGCGGCCTTCGCGGTGGGCGTCGGCCTGGAGAGCCCACCCGTGGGTCTCGCGCTGGCGCTGCTCGCAGGTCTGGTCGGGCTGTCGCGCGTGGCCACCGGCGCGCACTATCCCGGAGACGTCTTCGCCGGATTCGGCATCGGGGCCGGCATCGCCATTCTGGGCGCCAGGGTGGTGCCCACCATCCCCACCTCGGCGGTCCCGACGGCCGACCCGCTGCGCTACCACACCGACCCGCGGCCGGACGGTGACGGCGTGGTGCTGGTGATCAACCCCGACTCCGGCGAGGGCACCGGCGGCCGCGTGATCGATGAGGCGCGAAAGAGGTTGCCGCACATCGAGATCGTCGAACTCGGTGGAGACGACGATGTCGTGCAGGTGATGCGCGACGCGGCGGCCCGCAGCGAGGTGCTCGCGGTCGGTGGCGGCGACGGCACCGTCGCCTGCGCTGCCGGAGTGGCATTCGACGCGGGGGTTCCGCTGGCGGTCTTCCCCGGCGGCACGTTCAACCACTTCGCGAGGGACATCGGGTGTGACACGGTCGAACAGACGGTCGACGCCATCCGCGAGGGCAGCGCGGCGTATGTGGATCTGGTTCGCCTCAACGACGACAAGACGGTGATCAACACCGCGAGCATCGGTGCGTATCCGAACTACGTCCGAGTGCGCGAGAAGCTCGAAGGCAAGATCGGCAAGCGCCTGGCCGGGGCGTACGCGGCGTATCTGACGTTGCGCCGCGACCGGTCGGTCCGCATCGCCTACGACGACAAGACGTTGCAGACTTCACTGTTCTTCCTTGGCAATTCGACGTACCTGCCGTCAGGGTTCGCGCCGTCCGTACGCCCGCGCATGGACGACGGGCTGCTCGATGTGCGGATCTTGGAGAGCGGCAGGCGATTCAGCGGTCTGCGGATCGCCACGGCCATCGCCCTGGGCCGGCTCGTACGCAGCCCGCTCTACCACGAACTGCAGGTGCCCGAATTCCGGTTCACCACCTTGGACGGACCCACGGTGCTCGCCCACGACGGCGAAGTCGGAGAGTCGTGCTCGAAAGCGGATTTCAGCGTGCGATACCGGGCGCTGCCGGTGTTCCGTCCACTTCCGTGACGGCCGGATAGGGCCGCACCGCGAGCCAGCACACGACGAAGTAGGCATATCCCAGCGCCCAACCGGCCACGACATCGGACGGGTGGTGCACGTTGAGCACCACCCGACCCACCCCGATCGCGACGATGACCACGGCGCCCACGACCGCAAGCCACGTGCGCAGTGGTGCCCGCAGCAACGGCCACGCCACGGCCAGCAGCGCCAGCACGCCGACCATCACGCCCAGCGCGTGCCCGGATGGGAACGATGTCGACGGGGCGTAGGCGAGCGCCGTGACCGGTCGTGGCCGGTCGGCCAGGTTCTTCGCGAGCTCGGTGAGCAGAGCACTCAACTCGACGGACAGCAGCAAGAACAGCACGATCCGCAGTTGTCGGCGCACTACGGCGACCGCAATGACCACCAGGGCCACGATCCGAAAGGTCACCGGACTCAGGACCGTGCAGAACACGTCCCAGCCCGTGACCCAGGCGGGATGGGATGCCCCGTACCGGTAGGGCACCGTCAGGCCGGCGTCGTCGAACGCGGCCAGCCAGGCCCAGTGCAGCCCGTAGCCCATCCACATCAGTGCGTACACCGCGACAGCGATCAACGCCGACGCGATCAGCCATCCGGTTCGCGTGTTCACCGTTTCATTCAAGCGCGCCGCCGGATCACCGATGACCGCCGCCTATGGTCAGACGATGACCATCAGCTACGACGAGGCGCTGCGCCGGAAGATCCAGGCCAACCTGGCGAGCCACGATCGGTACACCGTGACGGATCCGACGAAGCGGCACGCGGCGGTGGCAGTGGTGCTGGTGGATTCCGCCGTCGGCGAGGACCGGGTCGACCCGGCACCGGTCGACGAATGGATCGGGGGCCGTCCGATGCCGGAGGCGAACCTCGACGGCCGCATGGTCGACGTCTCGGGTGGTGCTGCGTTTCTGTTGTGCCGCAGGGCGACTCGGATGAACTCGCACGCCGCCCAGTGGGCGCTTCCGGGCGGGCGCCTCGATCCGGGCGAGACGACGGTCGACGCCGCACTGCGGGAACTGCACGAGGAGGTCGGCATCGAACTGCCGGGCAGCGCCGTGCTCGGCCAGCTCGACGACTATCCGACCCGGTCCGGCTACGTCATCACCCCGGTGGTGATCTGGGGTGGCGGCCGGCTGGACCCGCGCCCGTCGCCGGCCGAGGTGGTCGCGATCTACCGCGTGGGCCTGCACCAGCTGCAACGCGCGGACTCGCCGCGCTACATCACCATCCCCGAGAGCCCCAAGCCGGTGGTGCAGATCCCGCTGGGCAACGATCTGATCCACGCCCCCACCGGCGCTGTGCTGCTGCAGTTGCGCTGGCTGTGTCTGGAAGGCCGCCATGACCGGATCGATGAGCTGGAGCAACCCGTCTTCGCCTGGAAGTAGGCCGCCGCGCGTTGCATAGCGCTTCGATCGTGGTGAGCAAAAGCCAACAACAGATGAAATTCTCGCTGTGGGATGGTTGCCTCGAAAGATGAGGAGGTGGACGTGAGCGTGAAAAGCAATGTGCTGATCGTGCACTGGCACGATCTCGGGCGCTATCTCGGTGTCTACGGACATCCGGATGTGTCGAGCCCACGACTCGACGCGTTGGCCGCCGAGGGCATCCTGTTCACCCGCGCGCATGCCACCGCGCCGTTGTGTTCGCCGTCGCGCGGCTCGCTGTTCAGCGGCCGCTATCCACAGAGCAACGGCATTCTCGGGCTGGCGCACCACGGCTGGGAATACCACGCGGGTGTGCGCACCCTGCCTCATCTGCTCGCGGAATCAGGCTGGTACACAGCACTGTTCGGCATGCAACACGAAACCTCGTATCCGACGACGCTCGGCTACAAGGAATTCGACGTGTCGAACTCCTTCTGTGAATACGTCACCGCGAAAGCCACCGCGTGGCTGGCCCAGCCGCCGCGCCAACCGTTCCTGCTCACGACGGGCTTCTTCGAAACGCACCGGCCATACCCGCGGGAGCGTTACGTCCCCGCCGATCCGGACAGCGTGAGTGTCCCCGACTATCTGCCCGATGCCGGAGAGGTGCGCGAGGACCTCGCCGAGTTCTACGGTTCGATCACCTTGGCCGACGCCAAGGTCGGTGAGCTGCTCGACGCGCTGGCCGCGAACGGCCTGGACCGCACCACCTGGGTGGTGTTCCTGACCGATCACGGCCCGGCCCTGCCCCGGGCCAAATCGACGCTGTACGACGCGGGCACCGGCATCGCGCTGATCGTGCGGCCGCCGACCGGCTCGGGCATCGCCCCGCGACGCTATGACGATCTGTTCAGCGGGGTCGACCTGCTGCCCACCCTGCTGGATCTGCTCGGTGTGGAGATTCCCGCGGAAGTGGACGGGCTTTCACACGCCAGCAATCTTCGGGACAATTCGGAGGGCGGCGACGAGGTGCGCACCGCGGTGTACACCACAAAAACTTTCCACGATTCTTTCGACCCTATTCGCGCGATTCGCACCAAGGAATACAGCTATATCGAGAATTACGCGCGACGGCCATTGTTGGACCTCCCGTGGGATATCGCGGACAGCCCGCCGGGCCGCATCGTCGAGCCCCTGACCCGCGCACCCCGCCCGGCCCGCGAGCTCTACCGCCTCACGGACGACCCCACAGAGTCGAACAACCTGCTCGGACCCGGTGGCACCGATAAGGACGAGGCAATTGCCGACGAGCTGGCCATGCAGTTGAACGACTGGCGGCAAAAGACCCACGACGTCATTCCATCGGACTTCGCGGGCACCCGTATATCCGAGCGATATACCGAGACATATCTTCATATTCACGGGCGCCCCGCCACCAGCCGATCGGCCATCGCCGCCGATCGCAACCTCGCCGAAACGCGCCACGACGAACAATAGTTTCGTTCACGGTGAATATAAATACCAGTCACCGTCTTGAATGCGCGTCGCAAACAAAATGGGATTAGAGTCTCGCCCATGCCGGACCATCCCACCGCTTACCTGGTGCTCGCATCGCAGCGCAGCGGCAGCACGCTGCTCGTGGAATCCCTGCGCGCCACCGGCGTAGCCGGGGAACCGCAGGAGTTCTTCCAGTACCTGCCCACCACCAGTCAGTCGCCCCAGCCGCGGCAGTGGTTCGCGGGTGTCGAGGACGAGTCGATCCTGCGCCTGCTGGATCCTCTCGACGAGGGCAAGCCCGATCTGGCCCCGGCAACGATCTGGCGCGACTACATCCAGACCGTGGGCCGCACTCCCAACGGCGTGTGGGGCGGCAAGCTGATGTGGAACCAGACGCCGCTGCTGCTCGACCGCGCTGCGGGACTGCCCGACCGGTCCGGGCCCGGACTGCTTTCGGCAATCCGCGATGTCGTCGGCAGCGACCCTGTGCTCATCCACGTGTACCGCCCCGACGTCGTGTCCCAGGCGGTGTCGTTCTGGCGGGCCGTGCAGACCCGGGTGTGGCGCGGCAGGCCCGACCCGGTGCGTGACGCGCGCGCCGAGTACCACGCAGGCGCCATCGCGCACGTCGTCACCCTGCTGCGGGCGCAGGAGGAGGGGTGGCGCTCATGGTTCGCCGAGGAGGACATCAAGCCGATCGACGTCTCGTACCCGTACCTGTGGCGCAACCTCACCGAGGTCGTCGCCACGGTGCTGGAGGCGCTGAACCTCGACCCCCGGCTCGCTCCCCCACCCGTGCTGGAGCGTCAGGCCGATCAACGTTCCGACGAGTGGGTGGACCGCTACCGCTCGGAGGCCGAGAAGGAGGGGCTACCCGTATGACGCTCACTGCCGAGGCCGGTCTCACCCAGGTCGACGAGCTGCGACTCTTGGAAGCCGAAGCCGTGCACATCATCCGCGAGGTGGTCGCCGAATTGCAGCGGCCGGTCCTGCTGTTCTCGGCGGGCAAGGATTCGATCGTGCTGCTTCGATTGGCGGAGAAGGCCTTTCGGCCGTCACCGCTGCCGTTTCCGGTGTTGCACGTCGACACCGGCCACAACTTTCCCGAGGTGATCGAGTTCCGCGACCGCCGCACCACCGGCGTCGGACACAAGCTGATCATCGGATCGGTGCAGGAGACCATCGACAGCGGCCGGGTGGCCGACCCGGGCCCGGGCGCCTCCCGCAACCGGCAACAGACCCGAACCCTGTTGGACGCCTTGGAGGCGGGCGGATTCGATGCCGCATTCGGCGGTGCCCGTCGCGACGAGGAACGTGCGCGCGCCAAGGAACGCATCCTGAGTTTCCGTGACGAGTTCGGCCAGTGGGATCCCCGCGCCCAGCGACCCGAGCCCTGGTCGCTCTACAACGGCCGGATCCGCAAGGGCGAGCAGGTCCGGGTCTTCCCGCTCTCCAACTGGACCGAGCTGGACATCTGGCGCTACATCCAGTTGGAAAACCTTGAGCTGCCGTCGATTTACTTCGCGCACCAACGTGAGGTGTTCGAACGTGACAGCATCCTGCTCGCGGTGTCGGAGTACGCGCAGCCCGGTCCTGGCGAGACGGCCGCCGTGGAATGGGTTCGGTACCGCACCGTGGGTGATCTGACCATCACCGGCGCGGTGCGCTCGACGGCGACCACGATCGACGGTGTCATCACCGAGATCTCTGCTGCCACAGTGTCGGAACGCGGCGAGACCCGTGCCGATGACCGGACGTCGGTGGCGGCGATGGAGGACCGCAAGCGGGAAGGCTATTTCTGATGAGTACGCGTCAACTGCTTCGCATCACCACGGCCGGATCGGTCGACGACGGCAAGAGCACCCTGATCGGCCGGTTGCTGCACGACACCGACAGCCTGCCGCTGGATCACCTCGAGGCCGTCACCGACGAAGAAGGCGTCGCCGATCTGGCCGCCCTGTCCGATGGGCTGCGCGCCGAGCGGGAGCAGGGCATCACCATCGATGTGGCGTACCGGTTCTTCTCGACCGCCACCCGCAGCTATATCCTGGCCGACACTCCCGGCCACGAGCGCTACACCCGCAACATGTTCACCGGTGCATCCAACGCACATGTGGCGATCCTGCTGGTCGACGCTCGCGCCGGGGTGCTGCGCCAGACCCGCAGGCACGCACGCATCGCGAAACTGTTGGGTATCAAGCACTTTGTCGCCACCGTGAACAAGATCGACCTGGTCGATTTCGACAAGGAACGGTTCGCCGAGGTGGAGCGTGAACTGCATCAGGTCGCCGACCGACTCGGCGGTGCCGACCTGACCGTCATCCCCATCGCCGCCAAGCACGGTGACAATGTGGTGCACCGGTCCGAGCGCACGTCGTGGTACGACGGTCCTACGCTGCTGGACTACCTCGAAGACATCGAATTGTCGGCGCCGCACCCGGATCCGGCGAACCTACGTCTGGCGGTGCAATGGGTTTCCCGCCCCACGTCCGAGCAGCGGCGGCGCTACACGGGGCGACTGTCGGCCGGAACCCTGAGTGTCGGTGACTCGATCGTGAGCTTGCCCGCCGGGAACCGCTCGACGGTGACCGCGTTGGACACCCTCGACGACGACAGATCGGTAGGCGTTGCGCCACTGTCGGTTTCGATCGAGCTGGCCGACGATATCGACGTGGGGCGCGGCGACGTTTTCGTCAGCGGCTCGGAGCACGCCGTATTGCCGGTGCTGGCCCGCGAATTGGACGCCACGGTGTGCTGGTTCTTCGACGCACCATTGCGGGCAGGCGACCGGTTGGCCCTCAAACAGGGCACCCGCACGGTGCGAGCCACGGTGCAGGAGCTGCACACCAAGCTGGACCCCGAGACCCTTGACGAGCTCGACGGCCCAGTCGAGTTGGCGCTCAACGACATCGGCTCGGTGACGCTGCGGACCAGCTCCGTCGTCGTCGCCGACCCCTACGCCGAGAACCGCGACAACGGCGCGTTCATCCTCATCGACGAGGTGTCCAATGACACCGTCGGCGCCGGGATCATCCTCGACGCACGCGAGGTCAAGCCCAGCGGGCACAACCGCTCCGACATCAAATGGCATCCGTCGTCGCTGGATCGCGCCTACCGGTGGGGCAAGACCGGGCAGCGCGGCGCCACCATCTGGTTCACGGGTCTGCCCGCGTCGGGTAAATCCACGCTGGCGGTGGCCGTCGAGCGGGCGCTGGTCGAGGCCGGCCAGGTCGCTTACCTGCTCGACGGAGACAACTTGCGCCACGGCCTGTCCGATGACCTCGGCTTCTCCGCGGGTGACCGCACCGAGAACATCCGCCGCGTCGGTCATTTGACCCGGCTCCTGGCCGATGCCGGTGTGGTGGCCCTGGCCTCGCTGGTGTCGCCTTTGAAGTCCGATCGCGATACGGCACGGGCGCTCAACGACGCCGCGAAGCTGCCGTTTCTCGAGATCCATGTGGCGACCTCGCTGGCCGAATGCGAGCGGCGCGACCCCAAGGGCCTCTACGCGCGCGCCCGTGCCGGTGAGCTCCGGGGGCTCACCGGCGTCGACGCACCCTACGAGGCGCCGGAAAACCCCGACCTGGTGCTTGACACCACCGAAGCCGACATCGACGCGCTCGTCGGTCAGGTCATCGATTTGCTGAATTCCCGCAGATGATCCGCTGAGCGGCGCGCGCGTACGCTCGAAGTCGATGCACGTCGAGGACGGCCAGGCACACGCAGCGACCCAGATGAGTCGGCGCGTATTCGTCGGTACGACGCTGGCGGTGGGTGGCGCAGTGGCGACCAGTTCGCTGCTCTCTGGATGTGCACAGGAAACCGCACAGAATGCCGGCAGTTCAGAGGTGGTCCGGCTCAAGGTCAATGGTGACTGGACGGATGTCGAAGTCGACACCCGCACTTCCCTGCTCGACATGTTGAGAGACCGGATCGGGTTGACGGGAACCAAGAAGGGCTGCGATCAGGGCGCATGCGGCGCGTGCACCATCCTGCTGAACGGGCAGCGGGTGGTGTCCTGCCTGACGCTGGCCGCGATGCACAACGGCGCCGACATCGTGACCATCGAGGGTATGGCCAACGGTGACCGGCTGCATCCGTTGCAGCAGGCGTTCATCGACGAGGATGCGTTCCAGTGTGGATACTGCACCGCCGGGCAGATCGTTTCCGGCGAGGGCTGCATTCGCGAGGGCCATACCGGCTCGGACGCCGAGATCCGGGAGTGGATGAGCGGCAACATCTGCCGGTGCGGGGCGTACACGAACATCGTGGCCGCGGTGGCGAAGACGGCACGGAGCAGTTAGCCGACGTGTTCCCGTTCACGTTCTCGACCGCCACCGACGAACAGTCGGCGTTGGCGGCGGGAGCCGGCGGTGCCCGGTATATCGCCGGTGGCACCACCCTGATCGACCTGATGCGCGAGACCGTCGAGCGTCCAGCCAAAGTGGTGGACATCAATGCCCTGCCGTATCGGGAAATCGAATTGCAGCCGGCACATCTTCGCGTCGGCGCACTCGTACGGATGACGGATCTGGCGGCCCATGCCGGCGTGCGCCGCGAATTCCCGGCATTGGTACAGGCTTTGGAGCTCAGTGCGTCACCGCAGATCCGCAACATGGCCTCCATCGGAGGCAACCTGATGCAGCGGCCCCGCTGTCTGTACTTCCGCGACGTCTCGGCCGCATGCAATCGCCGTTCGCCCGGTTCGGGATGCGCAGCAATCAGCGGCCGCAATCGCGGACACGCCATCCTGGGCGGCAGCGATCAGTGCGTGGCCACGCATCCATCGGACCTGGCGGTCGCGCTGGTTGCCTTCAACGCCACTGTCATCGCCCGCAGTTCCTCGGGCGAGCGCCGCATCCCCGCCTCTGGTTTCTTCAAACAGCCCGGCACCACACCCGATCAGGAGCACGATCTGCGGCCCGGCGAGCTGATCGTCGCCGTGGAGGTGCCCACCGGCTCCGAGATGCGGCGCTCTGGCTATCTGAAAGTGCGCGACCGTGAGTCCTTCGAATTCGCGCTCTCCGCAGCGGCCGTCGGCCTCGACATCGGCGGCGGCGTGATCCGCAGCGCACGGGTCGCGGTGGGCGGCGTGGCAACCGTGCCGTGGCGACTGCCCGCGGTCGAACAGGTTCTCCGAGGGCGCGCACCCACGCCGCAGCTGTGGCAGGAAGCCGCGTCGTACGCCGCGGACGGGTCGAAGGCTTTGTCGGACAACGGCTTTAAGATCGAACTGGTGAAACGGACCGTGCAGCGGGAGCTGGCGGTAGTGGCAGGAGCGCCATGACGAGTGTCGGGCAGCCGATCTCACGCGTCGACGGACCGCTGAAGGTCACCGGGAAGGCGCGGTATTCCGCCGACCATCCCGTCGACGGCGCCCTGCACGCGGTGCTGGTGTGCAGCACCGTCGGGCGTGGCTCGGTCACCCGGATCAGCGACACACAGGCGGTGCACCACCCGGGCGTCGTGCGGGTGCTGACAGATTTCGGCGGCGTCAAGTTACCCTTCGATCCCCGCCAGGTGGCGTTCTTCGGTCAACCCCTGGCGGTGGTCGTGGCCGACAGCCTCGAAGCCGCGGCCCACGGTGCCGCACTGGTCGACGTGACGTATTCGGATGCAACAGGTTTGACCGATATCGACGCCCCGAATGCACAACCGCAGCCGGGGCAGTCCGTCAAAGACTATGCACGCGGCGACGCGGACGCGGCGCTGAAGTCGGCCGAGGTCGTCACCGACATGCAGTACACGATTGCCCGCAACCACCACAATCCGATGGAGCTGCCCTCGACCACCGCGAGTTGGGACGGCGACCAGCTCACCGTGTGGGACAAGGTGCAGGGCATCAAGATTGCGCAGGAGTCGCTCGCGACGGCTCTCGGCGTGCCCGTCGACAACGTGCGGGTGATATCACCGTTCGTGGGCGGGGCCTTCGGCAGTGCCGGACGCACGTGGCCTCACCAGATGTTGGCTGCATACACAGCCCGCCGGATGGGCAGACCGGTGAAGCTCACCCTCACCCGCCGGCAGATGTACGGCGGCATCGGGTACCGGCCCACCAGCCGCCAGCGGTTGGCCATCGGCTCCGACCGCGCGGGCCACATCACCGCGATCGTTCACGAAGCCCGCACCGAAACGTCCCGCTACCAGGTTTACGACGACAATGTGGTGGCCCTGCCGCGCTATCAATACGCCAGCCCCAACCTGCGCTCGACCTACCGTGTGGTGCCGCTCGACGTGAACATGCCGACGTACATGCGTGGCCCCGGATTCACCCCCGGAGCTTTCGCGTTGGAGTCGGCAATGGACGATCTGGCACACCGCCTCGCATTGGATCCCATCGAATTGCGGATCCGAAACGAACCGAGCCGCAATGAGTCCGATGCCAAACCGTTCTCGACCCGGCGGCTGGTGGACTGTCTACACCAGGGAGCCGCCACCTTCGGCTGGGCGCATCGCAATCCCGAACCGCGGTCGACCCGCGACGGCGCCAACCTGATCGGAATGGGTATGGCCGCGGCGGGATATCACACGGGACGCCGCGAATGCCAAGCACTGGCCCGCATCAACGCCGACGGAACTGCCGAGGTGCAAAGCGCCACGAGCGACATGGGGCCCGGTACCTACACCTCCATGACCCAGGTGGCTGCCGACGCACTCGGGTTGCCGATCACCAAGGTGCAGTTCACCCTCGGCGACAGCAGGCTTCCCGCCGCACCGATCCACGCCGGTTCGCAGACCATGGCCAGCGTCGGCTCGGCGGTGCTCACCGCCGGAAACATGCTGCGCGACAGGTTCATCCGTACTGCGGTGACCGATCCGGGGTCGCCGTTGAACGGCTTGCGGCCCGAGGACGTGACCGTGGCCGACGGCAGGATGGCCGCCCGCAACGCCCCGGGGCGCGGCGAGACGTATCAGGATCTGCTGCGCCGGCGAGGCTGGCCGAGCCTGGACTCCCAGCAGACCTGGAACCCTGCTGACGTCGACACCCGGTATTCGCTGAGCGCCTACGGTGCGGTGTTCGCCGAGGTCGCTGTCGACGAACTACTCGGCCTGGTCCGCATCCGCCGCATGTACGCCCTCTTCGACGTGGGCAGCGTCGTCAACCCCAAACTGGCACACAGCCAGGCCATCGGCGGCATGGTCGGCGGCATCGGGATGGCCGTGCTGGAAGGCAGCCAGATCGACCACCGTGACGGACGGGTGGTCAACGCCAATATGTCCGACTATCTCGTACCCGTCAACGCCGACGTGCCCGCGCTCGACGCGGCGTTCCTGCCGGCCCAGGACATGATCGCCGATCCCCTGGGCGTCAAGGGTCTCGGAGAGATCGTGATCGTCGGTGTGCCCGCAGCCATCGCCAACGCGGTGTTCAACGCCACGGGCAAGCGAATCACCGAACTACCCATCACTATCGAGCATCTGCTCTAGCGATTTGTGGAGTTTCAGCCGTGGCGAACGCGGCTAAAACGCCACAAATCGCGTCGGCGTGCGTGACGTAGAGCCCGTGGGCGGCCCCGGGGATCTCGATGAGCTCGGCTTGCGGCAGCAGTGCTGCGGTGCGCCGTCCGGTGAGCTCGATGGGCGCCGAGACATCGGCGTCGCCGTGGATCACCACAACAGGCAGATCCAGGTCGACGAGTTCGGCGCGGTAGTCGGTGCGGGCGCCCATCCGCTGGGTGGCGACCAGCGTCTGCACCGGTACCGCCACGATCTGCCCGATGGTGTCGTCCAGAACTTCTTGTGGCACAGGATGGTTCGCACCGAAGAACGGCGGAGCGTTGTCGATGCACCACTGCCGCACGTCGGCCTGCAGCTGCTCGAGCATCGCGTCGAGCAGGGTCTCGTCGACACCGTCCGGATTGTCGGCGGTCTTGACGAGCAGCGGCAACTGCGGTGCGACGAACACCGCGCCGCGCACTCGGGCGGTACCATGGCGGCTGAGATACCGCACGATCTCGCCGCAGCCCAGCGAATGACCCACCAGCGTCACATCTTTGACGTCGAGCTGCGTCAGCAGGGCGGCCAGGTCGTCGGCAAGGAGATCCAGCGTCCACTCACCGTCGTACCGGCCGGATGCACCGTGACCACGGCGGTCATAGCGCACGCATCGAAGCCCCGACTGCACGAGGCGTTCGGCGAGGTCCTCCCACTGCCGGGAGTTGAGTCCCCACGAGTGGGTGAACACCACCGTCGGGCCCGTTCCCGCGTCTGTGTAGTGGATGTCGGTGCGATCTGCGGTCAATAGTGTCGGCATGCATCCATCGTCGAACGGATAGGTACGCCTGTCGATTACGTGGGAGGTAATCAGCCCACTCGCGCGACCACGAACACCCGCCTGAACGGGAAGAACGTGATCCCGTCGGCTCGCCGCGGGTAGGCCTCGGCGAGCAGCGGGATGATCTCATCCTGGTACTGCTTCCAGCCCTCCTCGGTGAGACGGCCCTTGACCTGGGTCAGCGCGGTTCCGGTGATCCAGTCCAACACCGGTGTCTCCCCGGTCAATTGGTGCGTATAGGTGGTTTCCCAGGCATCGACCGCGCAGCCCACGTCGGTCAGTAGACCTGCATATCGCTCGGGCGCGTCGACCACATCGGCTTCACGGAAGGGCATGTCCTGCAATGCATCCGCGAAATGCGGACGACGCGCAACCTCACGCACCGCCTGATGCGATGGTGCATCGAAGTTACCGGGCACCTGAAAGGCGATCCACGACCCGGGCGCCAACTGCGCAGCCCACCGCACCAGCAGTTGGCGGTGAGCGGGCACCCACTGCAGCGCGGCGTTGGAGATCACCACGTCGGTGTCCGGTTCGGGCGACCACTGTTCGATGCCGCCGACGCGCGCGTCGAGTCCCCGCTCCTGCGCCGCGGCGACCATCTCCGGCGAGCTGTCCCAGGCCTCCACCACCGCGCCCGGCCAGCGCTGCGCGAGGGTGACGGTGAGATTGCCCGGCCCGCAGCCCAAGTCGACGACGCGGCGGGGATTGTCCGCGCCGACCCTGCCGACCAGGTCGAAGAACGGTCGCCCGCGGTGATCGGCGAAGGCCAGGTAGACATCGGGGTTCCACATGATCGGATAGTCCTCCTCGGGTGCCGGCGTTATATGGTCCCAGACGATGAGCGAGTCAGAGTCAGTACGTCAGATCTGGTCATCTCTGGGCCTGCCCGGCATGGTCGACGTCCACACCCATTTCATGCCGAAAAACGTCATGGACAAGGTGTGGCAGTACTTCGATGCGCAGGGCCCGATGATCGGCCGGGAATGGCCCATCACCTACCGTGCCGAGGAAGCCGAGCGGGTCGCCGTGTTGCGCTCGTTCGGGGTGCGACGGTTCTCGTCGCTGGTCTATCCGCACAAGCCCGACATGGCGGCGTGGCTCAACCAGTGGGCGGCCGGCTTCGCCGCCGACACCCCGGACTGCCTGGCCACCGCGACCTTCTACCCCGAACCCGACGCCCCGCACTACGTCGCCGATGCCATCAAGGTCGGCACGCAGGTGTTCAAGGCGCACATTCAGGTCGGCCGCTACGACCCCAACGATCCACTGCTCACCGACGTATGGGCGGCCATCGAGGAGGCCCAGGTCCCGGTGATCATCCACTGCGGGTCCGGACCGGTGCCCGGCGAGTTCACCGGCCCCTTGCGGATCGAGAAATTGTTGGCCCGTCACCCCCGGCTGGCGTTGATCATCGCGCACATGGGAATGCCCGAGTACAGCGAATTCCTGGATATCGCCGAACGTTTCGACAACGTGCGGCTCGACACCACCATGGCGTTCACGCCGTTCGTCGAATCCACCATGCCGTTCCCGCGGGCGGATGCCCAGCGGTTGCTGGCCATGGGTGACCGGATCCTGTTCGGCAGCGACTTCCCGAACATCCCGTACAGCTACCTCGATGCCATCCGCACCCTGACCGACCTGCCCGGCGTCGACGACACATGGCTGCGCAATGTGCTGCACGACAATGCGGCGCGCCTGTTCGGGTTGACCTGATCCGGTAGGCGCCCGACACGGCAATGCGGGGTGGTCTCGACATTCTCAGTCGAGACCACCCCGCATCATCGTGGTGGTTGTTACCGCCGGACGGTTACGGCGACGTCTCCACGAGATGTACCGGAATATCGGACCGTCTGCGAACCCGATACGGTTCCTGGCTCCACATCAGTGAGGAGACAAAGGGGTTGCGCTTCGGATCGGCCCCCATCACGATCGCGGAGCAGTGGCACCGCCGAGCCTCCTTGAGGATGCTCTTTCGGGGGCTGCGGGTGATGGCGATGTGCCCGTCGGCGGGGACGCCGAGCTTCTTGAGCTTGGCGATGGCGCTCTCGACAATCTCCTCCTGCTCTGCCATCTCCCGCCGGTTGGGCTGTAACCCCGGGTTGGGCAGTCCGAAACTTGTGCCGTGCAACCGCGCGATGGTGATCACCATGGCCCGCCCACGCCCCTCGAGAGACATCCGCGCCGCAAGCTTCAGAGCATCCTCGGTGAAGGGACGCCCCTCGGAGGCGAGCAGGATCTCAGCGGCGTTCTCCGGTGCCACCGGCGGAAGCGAGCGGCGTGGGCGATTCTGGCGGTTCCGAAACACTGCTACTTCACCATCTCCGGTTCCGGTGTCTGATTCGGCCCGACAGGCTGGTTCACCATGCTCTTACGATCCTCGTGCTTGCGGTACCAGTAAAGCGGCAGGTAGAGGAAGATCGCCGCCACGCCGAGGTAGTAGTAGATGGCCTGGCCACCGATGTTGGAGTAGATGATGCCGCCGACCAGCCACACGAAGAAGTACAGCGCGGCCAGCGCGAGCGCCAGGTACTTGAACGGCTCGGGCAACCGGAACGGACGCGGCAGGTTCGGCCGGTCCTTACGCAGCAGGTAGTAGCCGATCAGCACCGGTACGAACGAGCCGAGGTAGCCGACGTTGGAGAACGCGTAGATCTCGATGGCGCCACCCATGAAGGCGATGAGCATGCTCGCTACGACGTTGGTCATCATGGCGCGGTCGGGCACGTGGTGCTTGTTGAGGTGCTGGTAGAACTTCGGGAACTGACCGTCGAGCGACATCTGGTAGAGCGACCGCGAGCAACCCATCAGTGAATTCAGCGCCGACAGCACGAGCGCCACGATCAGCATTCCTGCCATCAGCCACTCCATCACTGCGCCGGCCACACCCGGGAAAATCGTGCTGGCGAACGTGACGAACATGGTCTTCGGGTCGACGAGGTCCGGATTGGAGAGAGCACCCGCGCCGAGAACGACAACGAAGGAGATCGGCAGCAGGGTGTACACGAACACCCCGTATCCACCTTCCAGGGTCATCGCGATCTTGGCGTCGCGATGCGGGTTCTTGCACTCACCGATGTAGCACGCAGCCGCTTCGTAGGCGATGACCGTCCACAGCAGCGGGAAGGCGTAGGCGATGTACATGACCCAGGCGGAGTGACCTTGGATCGGGCTGGAGAAGCTTGAACCGTCGAGATGCGGGAACCCGGCGAGCTCGTGCCAGTTCGTCTTGCTCGGATTGAAGATGAAGCCGATGGACAGGAAGGTCAGCGGAATCATCGACAAGACCGCCAGAACCGTCGCCATCGAGGTTCCGAAACGAATGCCCAGGTAGGCCGGAATCGACAGGATGAGCAGGCCGACGATCGTGATCACCAGCGTCCACCAGGGAATGAAGGTGCTGATCGGGGTGAAGCCCTTGGTGGCGTCAAGACCGAGAAGGTGGGTGATGTAGAAGGAGGCCAGGATCATGTTCAGAGGTGCGACGGGCATCCACCCCACCCAGTACATCCAGGCCGTCATGCCGTTGACATGGGGAGCCAGTCGCGGGAAGCGCATCTTGAATGCCGGGTAGGCGTAGGACGGCGATCCACCGGTCCGGCCAGGCATCATGGCGGACAGTTCGGCCAGCAGCAGGCAGAGCACCACACCGGTGAGGGTGAAGAAGGTGATGAAGGGGATGTAAGACGCCCCAAAAACGGTCAGAAACGCGGGCGCCGCACCCGTGACCAGGATTGTGCCGGCGAGACCGATGACGAAGGCGCCCCACCAGTTTGTCCCGGATTGCAGATTCCCGTGTTCATAGTCCAGGAAATCGTTTGTAGCTACATCGTTGTTGCTCAACTCGATCCTTCTTCCAGCTTTCTGTGAGAGAGAGACTTCTCACCCCCCTACCTTGGCTGTGGCACAGGTCACGGCAAGGTTCCTCTAAGGAAACAACGTTTCTTATTGGTGTGTCAATAGGGACTGATGTTTGTCAGTTCCGGCGGTCTCGCGCACCATCTCGAGGTATATCGGGCCGTCCCCCGGGATCATCACTCCCCGCTTGGCACACAAGGAATTTCGCTCCGAAAGGCTGGCGTGTCGACGGTTCGGGCCGAGAGTCCTGACCGGGCGGCCAGAGGCACATCGCCGTTGCCCGTCAAGATCAGGGCCCTCTCGTCGCTCACCGCCCTCGACGGCATTCCAGCGACGTATCCATATCTGTGAGAAAGCTGTGAACGACGCAGCGCTACCCGCCCCATCGCGCAGCCGGCACAGCACCGAACCGGGCCATTTCAGCAACGCCGTTCGCCATCGCCTCGATGACGCACCGGGCCGCATCGAGACGGCCCCGAGCGCCGGAGAATCCGCACCTCAAGCCGCCCGTCCTCACGGACGGACCGGGCTAATCATGTTGTCCGTCAAGGCGAATCATGGCATGCGGCCGTACCCGCGTGGCCCGACAAGGCGAGTCGAGTTACCTTGGAACCTGCGGGTTTTCGGTGTGTCGACCGATCCGGCCGGGTACGTTGCAGTGAGCCTTGGACCGAGTATGCAACGGGGGCGGGCCGTCTACGGTTGTGCAGCAAGGGAATCGGACGACGAAGGAGTCCAGGATGACCGAAGGCCGAGTAGTGGTGGTGACCGGTGCGGCCCGCGGGATGGGACGTGCGACGGCAGTCGCCTTCGCCCGGACCGGCTATCGGGTTGCGGGCGCCGACATCGCGGCCCGCGCGAGCGCCGCGATGGAATACGAGCCTGCAACCGCTGACGACCTCGCCCACACGGGAAGACTCGTCGAGGAAGCCGGCGGCGAATGGATACCCGTCGTGTTCGATCAGCGAGACATCTCGGCGGTCAGAGATGGGTTCTCAGCGGTGGTAGAGCGGTTCGGGGGCATTGACGTCGTGTTCGCCAACGCGGGCATCCAGGGATTCGCTTCGCTGTTGGAGATGAGTGATCAGCTGTGGCATGACCAGATCGACATCAACTTGACCGGCACCGCCAATGTGCTGCGGGTCGCCGCTCCGCTGCTCGTTCAGCGCGGGGGTGGTCGCATCATCATCACCTCCTCCACCCAAGGTCAGCACGGCACGCTTGACGGCAGCGGCTACTCGGCGTCGAAATGGGGCCTGATCGGTTTGATGAAGTCCGCGGCCCTGGAGTTGGGCAAGTATGGGATCACCGTGAATGCGCTGGTCCCCGGGTTGGTCAACACCGCGCTGACACGACACGAGGAGCGGTACGCCCAGATCATCCGCACCGGCGGACAGGAGCCATCGGGCAACCTGGACGAGGATGAACGGTCGGCAGCCGACGGCATGAAAAGAAAACTGCCGCTGGGAGTTCCGTGGGTTGAGCCCGAAGACGTCGCGCCGCTCGTGGTGTTCCTCGCATCCGACGAAGCACGCATGGTGACGGGGACCAGCTTCGCGGCCACGGCCGGCGACAGCGCCAACATCACCGCATGAACCCGGTGCCCGCTGTTTGCCGTGCACGGCAATTCTCACCGGGAGGCGGGCTTATCCGCACCTGTAGATGTCCTGTGTGTTTGCTTGGCGTTTACTTCTTGACCGAACGTCATCGAGCCTCCTAGCATCACAAACGCCTCCGTCCCGGCCCGGGTCTGCACACCCGCAATGGACACCGGCATCGAAGATGAAGCTGTCGCTGGGGGGCACCGGCACAGCAACGGCAAAAGGCCACGATCCTGGAGATCGTGGCCTTTTCCTTTGCCCGACGCCTATGCCGGCTGGCCCGCTTTCCGCGCAATGTCCGGTTCGACCACCAGACCCTCGAACAGCACGTCCAGAGCGTCGACCGGCCTGCCGTCCAAACGATGCGATGACCGTGGGCTGAGCGCCCGCAGGGCAGGGCGGTGCCGTCCCCGCTGCGGGGTGAGTCCCGGGACCGGCGCCTTGGCACCCGGACGCTCGTCGGTGTGCACCGCGCAGCCGACGACAAGTTGCGGCTGCGACGGGTCTCCGGTGAACTCCAGCACGGTCCAGACCTGCCGGGCCGGCAGCCCGCGCACCGCCGCGAGGGTGTCGGCGAGCGAGCCGGTGACCGCGACACGGTAGGCCGCGGCGAATCCGGACTCGTCCTTGACTCCCCGCCACGTCTCCTTGGCCGGGTCGGGCAACGGGGTGTCCACACCGTCGACGACGGTGACGGTCCAGCCGTTCTCGCGCAGGTGGTCGGCCAGCCGACGGCCCACCACCTCAGCGGTGTCACGCAACGGAATTCGCGACGAACGGGCCTGCAGGGCGGCGAGGTTGTCGGTCGCGGCCACGGTCAGGCTGATCCAGCTGCGCCGGGCGCCGTCGCCGTCGCGGTGGGTGACCCGCACCTTGTCGCAGCGGATGCCGTAGCGGTCCAGATAACTGACCACAATGGGCAGCTGCGCCTCGGCAGCGGGATCTACCCGTAACACAATGGTCTCGACGGCGGGTTCAAAACCGCTGTCCCCCTTGCCCTTCGACAGGTTGCGCCACAGCATCGCCACCAGTCGACCGACCCGGGTGGTCAGGAACAGCCCACCCCACCAGGCGATCAGTACCAATACCGCGGCGAGGGAGATGCCCAGCACCCAGCGTTCCACCGGGCTCTGCCAGGGGCGCGCCAGCACCGCCGCCACGAGGAACAGGGACGCCAACGCAAGGCGGGCGGTCATGTGGTGTTGTCCTTCCGTCGGTGCGCCACCAGCGCGACCAGAGCTGCGATCAGCAATACCGCAGTGCCTGCGAACGCGATGGTGCGGGGGGTGTTGTCGCGTGGTGCGGGTTCTGGCGGCGCGGCAATGGGTTTGGCGATCGGAGCGGCAGGCCCGTCGGCCGGGAGGTCGGCGACGTCCCACGTGAGTGCGGCGACCGGGTCCACCCCACCGGCACCGGTCAGGTTCGACGGTGACCGGGCTGCGCCGTGCGCGGTGGCCGTGAGCCGGTGCACTACCTGCCGAGCGGTCAAACCTGGGTACTTGCTGCGCACGAGCGCGGCCACCCCGGAGACATAGGCACTCGCGTAGCTGGTGCCGCTCAACGGGTTCAGCTTGTCCTGTTCGGTCGGCACGGCATTGGCCAACCCTCCGCCGGGTGCATTGCTGACCGAGACGACGTTCTCCCCCGGCGCCGCGATGCCCACCCATGGCCCCGCCATGGTGAATCCGGACGGCTGCCCACCGGCCGTGAGCGATCCGACCGACAGCACATACGGTTGCCACCACGACGGTATCGACACCGAGGTCACCGCGCCCCAGTTCCTGGGGTCCCCGGTACCCGCTGTCGAGAGCGGATTGGATTCGCACGCCGACCCGGTACTGACCCCGCCGCGGTTGTTGCCCGCGGCGGCGACGATCACCGCGTCCTTCTCGACGGCCGCATACCGCAGCGCCGCACCGAGTTCCGTCTGGTCGATCGGTTTGTCGGCGGGCAGACAGGTGACCACCGAGATGTTGATGATCCGGGCGCCCAGGTCGGCCGCCCGCACCACGGCGCGCGCGAGGCTTGCGACGTCGGCAGATGCGCGAGCGACGGCATCGGTGCCGGGAGTGCGCGGTGCGAATCGTGGGGAATTCTGCCGGATGGAGATCAGCCGTGCGGCCGGAGCCACACCCGAAAACCCGTCAGCCCCGGGCTGTCCGGCGATCAATCCGGCCACAGCGGTGCCGTGCCCGTCGCAGTCGGTGAGCCCGTTTGTCGACTCGACGTAGTCGCCGCCGGGTTCGACGTCGGGCAGCCGTGGCCCCGGCTGCACACCGGTGTCGATCACCGCGACGGTCTGACCTTCGCCGCGGCTGTGCTGCCAGGCACCGGAAAGGTTGAGCGCCAACTGATTTGCACTGACCGCACCTGGATCAGTGCCAGGCAACACCGCCGTCGTGCTGCATGCGGTGCGCTGCATCATCGGTTGCAGCGGACCGGCGCTGCCCGGTGGGGGGCCGGCCTGCGGATCGACCACCGGCGGGCTGATGGCGCCCGCGGACGGGCAGCCGATCAGCGCCACCACCGCGGAAACCGCCGCGACGCCGAGGTTCTTGCGGATCACTGCGTCACCTGTCGAGCACCAGGCTGAACAGCCCGACCAGATACGCCATCACCGGGATCAGCGAGGCGTCGACACCGGTGGCGAGGAACCCGACCAGTCGGCGCATCGGCAAGGAGTACGTGTCCGGAGACACCACCCGTGGGCTGACCGCGGCCACCAC
The DNA here is from genome assembly GCF_001570425.1 of Mycolicibacterium brisbanense. Lineage (GTDB taxonomy): Bacteria > Actinomycetota > Actinomycetes > Mycobacteriales > Mycobacteriaceae > Mycobacterium > Mycobacterium brisbanense. The sequence continues at coordinate 130,341 of NZ_BCSX01000028.1, read as the reverse complement.
CCATGCCAGCACAAGCACGGCAAGCGCGACGAGCGCCCACCAGGCCGCCTGGTGACGACCCTGGACCGCAAAGCCCACCAGCAGTGACACGGCCAGCAGGTACGAGTGCCCCAGCAGCCAGGCCTTGCATCCCGCGGCATCCCAGATCCGGGCGCGCAGTGCGGCGCCGACCGCAGCCGCAACGACGACGTACCAGGCCCACGGCGACACGGTGGGTCCCGCCACAAGCGCCAGGGATCCGGTCACGCCGAGCAACACGCCGGCGGCAATGACGCCCGTCTGGTGTGACTGGCTCACCCGGACCCGACGCGGAAGATCGGCCAGCACCGACATCGGCAACGCCGACGGTGTGGGGTCACCGGGCGCGGGAATCACCGGCAGCGGGAATCGTGCCCACATGGCCGACAATTGCGGCGCCTGGACGGTCACCAGCAAGCCGACGAGCACCAGGGCACAGCCCAGAACGGTGGTCGAAAGTTCCCACAGCGACGCGGCACCCGCCGCCAGCAGCACGCCCACCCCGGCGACCGCGACGGCGGTGAACACCGCGATGCCGCGATCATCTGGGGAACCGGCCATGCTGATCAACGCCCATGCGGTGACCCCCGCGGCGGCCAAAACGACACTGGGCGCGCCGAATCCGCCCGGTACCGCAAGAGCCAGGGCTGCCCCGACGGGAACAAACGCGGTCACCGACAGTGCGGTCGAGAGCACGGCTGCGTGGCCCCGGGTGGACAGCGCAGCCAGCACGGTGCCAGCGGCGGTGCCCGCCACCACGGCCAGACCCAGCCACTGGCCAGTGCTGATGCGTTGGGCCACAGCAAGACCCGTTCCGATCAGGATCAACCCGATCAGCGCCAGCGTCGCGCCGCGCGCGATATGCGCGGGGCCCCAGGGGCGCCGGCGGGCGTCGGAGAAGATGACCGCGGCATCGGCGATGTCTTCGACGACGCGCGGCGCGGGCGGCCCGGCGGGAACCGGTTGCAGCGCAAGCAGATCACCGTCGGCGACGCCGACTGTGTCGAGGGTGGCGTCGAGGCTGAACGGCGCCCCACCCACCGGGGCCAGGCTCAGGCGCACCGGGTCCGGTGCCGCACCGTCCTCGCTCGCGGGCAGGACGATCCGTTGCACCGCGGGCAGGATCTCGCGCAGCGGCAGCTCCGACGGCAGTGCCATCTCGGTCAGCCGACCACCGTCGTCTCCGGAGGCCAGCACGGCCACCCGGACGATCGGCATCACAGTGTTGTCGGGCATTCGTTCTCTCTGGGTCGATTGGTTGGTGCGGCTTCGGCGAAGTCGCGGGTGAGCGGATGGTCGGGGAACCAGCGTCCGCCGGGCAGCGCCGCGGTCAGCCGTTCGACAGCCACGGCGATCGCATCTGCAGTGCCCGCGGTGAACGTCGAAATCCATTCTCCGTCACGTGCTTTGGTGGGAGCAACGAGGATACGACCGGCCATGGTGTCGACGATGCTCACCCCCACGTCGGTGGTCACGCGGTGACCGTCGCGGTGCTCACCCGCAACAATCTCGACGTAGGTACGCCGGCCTTCGAACACCGACTCCACCACGGCATGTGCCGACCGGGGGATCCCCAGGAATCCCAGCACCTCGGCCAGCGGCGTGCCGGAGCGGATCTGCTCGTCGGCGCGGGCACCCGCCGCGGCGGGCATCGAGAACTCCTCGAAGATCGCCGGCCTGCGATGTGACAGTCCGGCAGTCAGCACCGGCACCAGCGCGTGTGGGTGGCTGATGTCGATCTCGGTGAAGGTGACCAGCTGCGCGTTTCGCAACACCACGACGCTGCGGCCGTCGCGCCTGCCCACGATGCCGCGCAGCAGGTCACCCGGCCCTGAGACGAATCTCAGGTCGAGCCATTGGGCCGGCCGGCAGGCCAACCGAACCCATTGGGCCACTTCTGTTCTGACCTCGCCGCCCGGGTCGAGCACTCCCATCCGGGTCAGCTCGACGGTCTGCTCGGCGACAAACGCCGCACGATGTGCCGGGTCGCTGTAAGGCGGCGTGATCGCCAACACCCACGGGAACGCCCCGGCACCGAGCCTGTCGGCGAGATACCAGGCCTGCTCGGCGGTCAGCTCGACGGCGTCAGCGACCACTGGACATGCACCGTGGACCGCGCATCAGCCCCACTTGGCGCCCTCGGCCTGATCGCGCGCACTCATCGACATGGTGTTCATCTCGTGAGTGCTTGCCATCGACCGGTACGCGTGAACCAGTTCCTCCATCGCCTGGTTCCACTGGGCCTGCCAAGCCTGGTAGGTCATTCCGGTGTCGCCCTGCCAGGCGCTGGCCAAAGCGGCCTGTTCGCTGGCGATGTCGGCACCGACGGCGTGCAGTGCGCCCGAGTAACCGGTCATCTCGCTCGCGTGCGCGAGCATGGCCGGGTAGTTGTACATGATCTGCGACATGAAAACTCCTGAGTCTCTTCGGCTTGGGTGATCAGACGGAGGTGTAGGTGCTCGCGGCCGCGGCGTCCTGCGCGACGTAGGTGCTCGCGGCGTCGCCCAGGTTCAGCTGTGCGACGTCCAGCAGGGCGTTGACCTTCGCGGAGACCTCCACGAACCGCGCATGCGCGGCCTGGAATGCGGCCGATGCCTCGCCCATGTGAAATGCCTGGGCGGACATCGCCGCCTGCTCGGCTTGGGCCATGGTGGTGCGCATCAACGCGGCCTTGGCGCCGAAGGCGGCCTCGGAGGCGACCAGCTGGGGGATGTGAGCGTCCAACAGACTCATGAATTTTCCTCTCGTGATGGTGCGTGGTGGGTCAGAACGTGCGGGTGCGGTCTGGTCAGCGGCGCGGACCCCCCTCCGGTGTGTCCGGGGCATCGTCGGGCGCCCAACTGCCCGGCAGCATCGGCGCGACAGGACCGTCGCCGAGGCCTGAACCCTCGGAGGCCAGCGTGGTCAGTCCGCCGGCGACGGCATCGGATCGCGTTGCGGTACCGGTGAATCCCATCGGTCCGGCGCCGCGCGCGGATGCGCTCACGGAAGGTTCGCGCCGCGGTTCAGGGTCCGGGCCCGGCTCCTCGTAGTCCATGTAGGCGTCGGCGTAGCCGTAGTCCTCGAGCTCCGCGGCCCGCTTGCGCCGACGCTTACGCCGTGCCGCCACCGAAGCGGCGACCCCTGACGCGGCGGCCGGGATGCCCGACGCCGGTGCTTGGGCGCTGGTCTTGTCGCGCAACGTCGGAGTGAACCCCTCGCCCGGATCTCCACCGGCCACGGCGTACAAGGTGAGCGGCGCGGCCGGCGCCGCGGGAGCCGCCGGAGCGCCTGCACCCGACGCGGCACCGCCCGACGCGCCTGCGCCGCCGGTGACCGCGCCACCACCGGACGGCACACCGGCGAGGCTGTACACGTTCGGTTGTTCGGCCCGGGGCTGGGCCGCGTCCTGCGACGCCTCGTCGGGCGCGACCTCCGGGGCCGGCTGCATGACGTGATCGATCAGCAACACCAGCCCGGTGATGCCCAGCGCGGCCAACGCCGGGATCAGGAACGGCGATGCGAGGATCATGCCCCAAGTCGGCCAGCCCACCAGGTTGAAGAACACCTGGTAGGCGACCGCGAACAGGAACGGCCCCCACGTGGTCAGTGCGCCCGACGGGTTGGTCAGGAAGTCGGTGATGAGTTTTCCGAGGTTGCCGATCGGGTCCTTGAGGAAGTCGATGATCTCCTGCCCGCCCGGAACGTTCTTGAGGTACTGCTCCAGCAGATCGGACAGCCAGTCCGAAATGCTCAGGGACGAACCGGAATCGCCGGCCCGGGCCTGGGTGGCGAACTGCTGCGCCGTCGCAGCGGCGTCACCGGCCTCCCCCACTCCGGGCGCCAACAGCATCGGTGCTGGTGTGCTGGTCGGCACGGCCGCGACCGCCGCACCCGACACGGCCTCGTAGGTGCTCATGGTGGTCGCCGCCTGGATCCACATCCTGGCGTAGTCAGCCTCGTTGACGGCGATCGGAATCGTGTTGATACCGAAGAAATTCGTCGCGATCAGGACCCCGTGGACCGCGTGGTTGAGCGCCAGTTCCGGCAGGGTCGGCATGGCAGCCAGTGCGGTGGTGTACGCCGCGGCCGCTGTCTCATGCTGTACCGCCACGGCGGCACTGTTGGCGCTCTGCTGCGCCAGCCATGCCAGATAGGGACCGTGCGCGGCGGCATATTGCTCAGAACTCGGCCCTTCCCACGCACCGGCCTGCACGGCACTCAGGACACTGGTGAGTTCAGCCGCCGCAGAGGCATATTCAGTGCTCAGCGCCTGCCATGCCCCCGCGGCCGCCAGCAACGGCCCGGGACCGGGGCCGCTGGAGAGCAGCGCCGAGTGCGCCTCGGGTGGCAGGGCCATCCACACGGGGGCTGTCATCTCAGATACCGCGGGCGATCAGATACGACGACGCCGCCATGGCATCACCGGTCGCGTAGCTCGCACCGGACTCGCCGACACCGACACCGGACCGGCCGAGTTCCTCGACGCCCTGCGCCGCGACCGCGTTGTGCTGGGCGCCGTGAGCGCTGAAACCTGTTGCGGTCATGAGCGAGACGGGGTCGGCGGCGGGCGGCACCACCGCGGAGACCACCGGTGCCGCGGCGGCATGGGCAGCGGCCAGTCGCGCGGTCAGTGCCTCCACGGCCGAACTGGCCGCGGTCAACCCTTCCGGGATTACGCGCAATGTCATCGGTATTCCTTTCCTGTCGTGTTGGTTCCGTTGTTCGCCGACAGTGCCGGATCGGCGCCGAACGGGTTGACCAGCTGGACGAATTCGGGGGCATCGCCGTCGCCGAGCAACATGCCGCGTCCCGCGGGGAACCGGGCGAAGCGATGGCCGCGGATCTTGCCGCTGTCGGCCGGATTGCCCGACAGCATCAGCGTCGTCGCCTGCAGGTCGTTGAGCCGCCGCAGCAGCGGCGCGGTCATCACCGCATGCGCCGATCCGGTGGCCCTGGCCGTCACGATGACCCGCAGCCCCAGGTCCGATGCCTCGGCCAACAGCCCGACGATGTTGGTCCATGGCCGCTGCCCGGCGAACGGCCCGCTGACCGCCGGACCGTCGGGAATCTGATCCACATCGTCGACGATCAGATAGTGCGTGTGTCCGGTGTAGCCCCATCCGGCGAGCTCCTGCGGGGTCAAACCGGCCGGGGGACGGCGCTTTTCGATGAGTGCCGAAAGCCCCAGCATCGCGGGCAGCACCCGGTCGATGTTCGCGGTGTATTCGTTGTCGGCGAACAGCGGTTCGTCGACCAGGTGCAGCCTGCGGTCGATCACGGTGAAAGCGACTTCGTCGGGCTGCGAGTTCTCCCGGATGGTCCGGATGATGTGCCGCAGCAGGGTGGTTTTGCCCGACTTGGCGTCACCGAACACCGTCAGCAGCGGGTTGTTCGCGAAGTCGATCGCAACGGGAGCCAGATCCTCTTCGCGTTGGCCGATGACCACCGTCTCGGGCGCCGGGTACAGCGGAGCCACCGCAGCCGGGGTCAGCGCGGCCGGCAGCAGCCGCACCGGTGGCGCACTGACGCCGGGGTGCCGGGCGTTGATGACGGCGATGTCAGTGAGCGACGGCGCCGCGAACAGGAAGTGCTCGGCCGCCATGGTGAGACCCCGGCCTGGCTGGTCCGCGGGGACCGACTCTGCCGGGCGGCGCAGGGTACCCACGACCCGCACGATGCTGTCGTGCGCATCGTGCAGTTTGAGTTCGAGCCGCAGGCCAAGCCCGTCGCGCATGGCCAGCGGCACCTCCAGCCAGTTGGGTGTAGTGATGACGACGTGGATGCCGTACGCGAGGCCGGTGTTGACCAGTTCGGTGACCTTGGCCAGCAACGGGTTACGGGTGTTGAACGTGTCGGTGTTGTCGCGACTGAACGCGTACAGGTTGTCGATGACCAGAAAGACCTCGCCGTAGCCGTCGGTACGGGCGCCTTGCCCGCTCACCGACGCTTGCTTCTGCCGGGCCCGCAGCAGCTGCTCGAGCTCGCCGAAGGTCCGGCGGATCCGCTCGGGCTCCAACGGGGTGGCGACGCTTCCGACATGGGCCAGATCCTGCAGCCCGGCGAGCTGACCACCGCCGTAGTCCAGGCAGTAGAACGTCACCTCACGTGGTGTGTGCAGCGCGGCAGCGGAGAGGATGAACGTCTGCAGCGCAGTGGATTTACCCGATCTCGGGCCGCCGTGGATCAACACGTTGGCCGCCGAGGAGTTGGCGTCGAAGACCAGTGGATCGCGCCGCATCTCGAACGGCTTGTCGATCTCGCCGAGCGGCCAACGAAGCTGCCCGGCGTCGATCCCGGTGCGGGCCAACAGATCGTCGAGCGGAACGGCCTCGTCCAGCGGCGGCAGCCACAACTTGGGGGCGCGCGGGCCGTACTGCGCGAGCTGGTCGCCGATGGTGGTGATCAACTTGCGCGGTGGCAGTGCGGCCACCTCGTCTGCGTCGCCGGTCACGACGACGGTGTCGGGCTCGGGCTCGACGCGGCTCGCCGTGAACAACTGAGGTTGCGGAAGTGCTCGTACCACAATCGATTTCTCGACTCTGGGCGGATCGTAGATGCCGTCGACATACGTGCTGCGAAACTTGATCGGCACTGCACCTGGCGCCGGCACCAGGAAGCCTTCGCCCTTATGGTCGCGGCCGGACTCGATGTGGTAGGCGTCCTCGACACCGATGATCTGTCGCGAGATGCTCGGGCTGGCGACCTTCAGACCGATGCGGTACGAGGTGTTCTTGTCGATGTCCTTGATCCGGCCCACATCCAGCGTCTGCGACGCGAACAAGATGTGGATGCGGAACGAACGGCCCTTGCGTGCGACGTAGTCGAACAGTTCGGCGTATTCGGGGTGATCGGCGAGCATGAGGGTGAACTCGTCGGCCACCACGAACAGCGTCGGGATCGGCGGCAGATCGTGACCCGCGGCGATGGCGGCTTCGTACTCGGTCACCGAATTGAACGCGCTGCCCTGTACCCGTCGACCGGTCTCTTTGAGGATCTGCTCGCGGCGGGCCACTTCACCGCGCAGCGTGTCTGCGAACCGCTCGGCCAGCGACCGCTTTTCGGCCATGTTGGAGATCACCGCCACGACCTGGGGGAAGTTGCGGAAGATGTCGGCGCCGGCCTCACCCTTGAAATCGGCATAGATCACGATCAGCCGATCGGCGGAGTGGGTTGTCAACAGCGCCAACAGGATCGACATCAGCGTCTGAGACTTACCGGAACCGGTCATACCGATCATCAGGCCGTGCGGGCCCATGCCGCCTTCGGCTTCGTCTTTGAGATCGAAGTACAGCGGCTCACCGGTGGCGGTGACACCGATCGGGACTCGCAACTCTTCGTCGCGGGGACGCGGTGCCCACAGGCCCGCCACATCTAGCGCGGCGGCGTCGGGTATGTCGAGCAGTGTGGTGAACGTGGCGCCGCCGGTCGCGGTGGAGCGGACATATCCCGGGTTGGAATCCCAGCGTGACAACCGGCGGGCGATGTGCGCGGCTTCGGCGGCCGGCAACTCGTCGGCATGGTCCACATACGGCTGCCACCCGTTGCTCTGCCAGCGTTCGATGCGGCCCTCGGTGATCCGGAGGACGGGCCGCTCAGGGTCCGGATACTGCTCACTATTCGGCAGATTCGCCGACCGGTGGATCACGGTGACCCCGGCCACGCCGGGTCGCCGTGCGATGTCGTCCGGATCGGCATCGGGATCGTCCAGGATGACCAGCAGATGCTTGGCGGCCTGGTCCGTCTCCCCCGGGAACGGCGGCCGGTCACCGAACGCCGGTTGCAGCAGTGCACGCAACTCGGCCACGTCGTCGGCGAGGTAGCGGGCCGGGCCGACACCGTCGGCCTGCCCCGGAATGTCCACATGCGGAAGCCATTTCAGCCACGACCAGTCTTCGGAGTCGACACCGGGCGAAGCCAGCGCGACGCCGAGCATGGTGGGGTCGTGCCAGGTCACGGCCTGAGCGATCCAGGCCCGCACGGCCGCTCGGACCTCGTCCTCGTCACCGAGGACGGTGATACGGGCCAACTTGGTGACATCGATGCCGGTGGGCGCGTCACGCACGGTGCGCTGCACGTCGAGCAGGCCACGAAGGGTGCTGTGCGACACCGGTTCCAGGTCGATCTCATCGACGGTGTCCTTGACGCGCATCGCAGCATCCAGTGGGACGTCGTGCAATCCGGTGCGCAGCACCAGGAAATCGCGGTCGCGTGGGTCACGCTCCCACTGTCTGCGGGTGCCGGGGATGGTGGCCAGCACCTCGGGCGCCGGGTGCGACCACTCCAGTGCCGCACGCTGTTCGGCCGCATGGGCGCGAACGTTGTCGCGTACCACCGACAGGTAGCGCAGGTAGTCGGCGCGCTCGGCGTCCACCTCCTCGGTGCGCATCTTGTCGCCGCCTCCGCGGTACAGCGCAGTGGCGGCCAACAGCATCACGAAGGGGAAGAACAGGATTGTCGGCGAGATCAGCCGCATACCGGTGGCCACCAGCGCCACGATGATGCCGACGATCAGGATGACGATGAGGTACGGCAACACCCGGCGCAGCAGCGACGGCGGAACCACCCGCGGCAATTCCGGCGGAGGTTCGATGGTGATGGTGCCCGTGCGGGTGGCCGGCGGCGCGATGCGGCGCCGATGTTCGAAGATCAACCTGCTCATGAGTGGGCCTCCAACCGGGCCGGGCCCGAATCAGCCGATAGGGCGTCGTGTGCCACCAGGGCGTCACCTCGCGACAGCGTGGGGCCGGCAGCGAACTGGGCAAGCACCGACCACGGGATGGGCAGGGCAGGGTTGCGCAGGCCAAGTGCACCAACGATTTTGTCGTCGCCTGCGGTTTCGATGCCGTAGCGCACGCCGGTGTCACTCACCCAGAACAGCGAGCCTGCCGTCGGCGAGCCGGGTTCGGCGCCCACGGTCTGCACGAAGTAGCCGGTGCCCGGGGTCAGCGCGACGCGGTCGGCCGTACCGCCCCGTCCCGCACCGACAAGGTCGACGGTGTGCAGCCCGTCTGGCAGCGGCAGCATTGCGCCCGACAGCAGTGTCAGCGAACTCTCGTTCGCCCCACTGGGTTTCGTCCACTGGGCACAGGTGACCGGATCTGCCGAGGCCGACACCAGATGGATCGGCTGCTCGGGGAAGGCAGCGGTGTCAATGTCGCGAGCGACCGGTGCCGCGGCGACCACGTCAGCTCCCAACCGGGGCGGCTGTTCGAGCCCGTAGGAGTCGCTGTTGCGCAGGATCGCGGCCAGCACTGGCGATACCGGCTGCAGACCGTCGGCCAGCACCGCGTAGTACCGCAGGCTGTTGTCCGCGGCGAACGCACTCACCACGGCGCCGACCGGCACCTGGATCGGTAGTTCGAAGTGCGGGGGTGCGCCGGCGTCGGCGATGACCGGCGGCGCCAGCGCCGGGGCCTCGGGAATCGCGTTGAACAGCCCCGCCGCGATCGGGCGGGGTGAGGGGACATCGGTTCCCAGACCGAGCGCCTCGGTCACGGCGCGGTTGCCCACGTCGATCGGGCTGCGCTTACCACCCCACAGCAGCCAGTCCCCCGGGTTGGGCCCGGAATTGCTGTGCACCAGCACGCCCTGGTCAGTGGGCAACCTCCCTGCCCGCTCGCCGTCGGCGCCCGGTCGACCTGCCAGCACCGTCACGCCGGCGTTGGTGCTCGAAACCGATTCGCACACAGTCCAATCCGCGTCTTTCGCGGCACTCTGAACCATCCGCTCCGGCGCCCCGGGAATACCGAGCAGATTGCCGCGCGGATACTTGTCGATCTCGCTGGTCTTGACAGTGGTGGGGTTGTCCGCAGCCCCGGCGATCAGCCGGGCCGAGGTCAGGTTCAGCACGGGATGCAGTTGCTCACCGACCAGCACGTAGAGCGCCGCCGTGGACCGGTCGGCGAGGATCTTGTCATGGCCGGCGACGCCGCCGGGCCGGATGAGCGAGAAGACGAAGCAACCGATCAGACCCGTGGCGACGATCAGCGCGCCGGTCACCACGGCCCGGCTCTGGGTGCGCAGCGGGTCGACGAGCATGCGGGTGTCGTGCAACGCGACGCCGGATGCGATGCGGCGCATGATGAACCGCCATCCCGTCACCTGGTGGCGGGTGACGAACCCGCGGCGATACTGCACGCGGTCGGGGTTCTCGCTGGCCGGCGTGCGAGAGCTGAACGACCTCCGATCGGTCATGCGGGCACCGTCAAACCAAGGCCACGCAGCAGCGGGGCGGCCGAGTTACGGACGTCACCGGCCGTGATCGTCATCATCTCCTCGTCGGTGAAGTCATCGGATTCCAGGTGGTCCAGCCGGTATTCGCGTTCCTCTTCGGAACGCTCGACCAGGTTGCGGACGAAACGGCCGTTGCCGGCGATGTCGAGGCTGCGTCGAGGCACGCCATTGGCGTCGGGCGTGGTGGCCTCGGCGAGGTGGCCGAACAGCTTTTCCATGTCGTCGTGGGCCGCGGGCTCGAACAGGCTGTCGCGCTTCTCGGCCATCCGGACGGCGATCTCCACCAGTTCGGACGAGCTGTACGAGGGGAAGTCGATGCTGCGCGTGAAACGCGACCGCAGACCCTCGTTGGTGTCCAGGAAGTTGTCCAGGTCCTTGCGGTAGCCCGCGACGATCACCACCAGGCGGTCGCGGTCATTCTCCATCCGGGCCAGCAGGGTGTCGATCGCGACCAGGCCGAAGTCGTTCTTGGCACCCGTGGAGACCAGGGCGTACGCCTCGTCGAGGAACAGCACGCCGTCCAGGGCGCTGTCGATGATCGCGTTGGTCTTGGCCTCGGTCTCGCCGATGTGTTGGCCGATCAGGTCGGCGCGGTGCACTTCGCGAACCGTCTCCTTCTTCAAAAGGCCTAGACCGCAATAGATTTTGGCGACCACACGGGCAATGGTGGTCTTGCCTGTTCCCGGCGGACCGGCGAACACCAGGTGGTTGGTGCGTTGCGCGACGGCCAGGCCGCGTTCCTGACGCCGGATGGCCATGGCCACCGAGCTTTTGAGCCGGGCGACCTGAAACTTCACTTCTTCCAGACCGATGAACTCGGCCAGCTCGGCCTCCGCTTCGACCAGCAGATGGGCCTTGCGTTCCTTGGCGCCGGGGTCGACGAACTCGTCCTCGGTCGGCTCGGTCGCCGGGTCCCATGGATCGCTGCGGGCGTCGATACGCGCCGACGTGGTGGTGACCAGACCGAATGTCGGGTCCAGCAGCGCCTCTTCGACTTGGCTGTTCTCCGGGTGCGCGGCAAACAGATCCTGCAGGACATCGTTGGCGTCCTCGTCCTCGCCCTGGCCACGCAGGGTCAGGGCCTTGGCCAGCGCACCGTCGACTGCGGCCACGGCCACCGGGCCGGACGGTTCCTCCAGATAGGACAGGGCGGGCGCGAACATACCCAACCGGGCCAACGCGATACCCAGGGTGATCTTGGCGGCGTGGGCGGTCACGCCGTCGAGGGACTCGTCGGTCACCACGGGCGTCAGCAGCCGCACGACGTCCGACCAGCGCTGCGCGCGGTGATTGATCGCGACCCGCAGCCAGCGCGCGTTGAACCATCCGGGCCGACGCGTCTGGACGTCGTCGACGAGTGCGTCGGCCTCGGCCAGCGCACCGGCCTCGCACCGGCGCGCGGCGTACGCCAGCTGGAAGTCGTCCGGTTCGGTGGCCCGGAATCCCAGGTACAGCCCGGTGTCGTAGGTGAATCCGAGGTCGCCCGCGGCGAGGTCGATCTCGCGCTGCAACAGGCCGGCACTCGCCACTGTGCGCCACACCGAGTCGATCACCGGTGCTGACACGTCGCCCGCGGCGGCGAGCCCGATCCAGGAGTCACAGTGGTCGTGCGCGATGTGTGTCAGCCCGGCAAACCCTGACCTGGCGGCAGCCAGATCGGCTGGGCGCTGCCGGTCGTTGACCGTCAAGCCGAGCGCCCGGCAGCATGTGGCAAATCGGCTGACCACATCGCGGTCGAGCCTGGGTGCTCCCTGAATCGGAGCGGCGAGCGTGTCACTACCCATATGCGTGCACAGGAGCGACACCGCCCCCGTCTCTCTCCCTTATGTATGCCTAAGCTAACTTTCGGCTGAAGTTAGCATTGCATAACTTAAGTGTCGAGACGCACGGTATCGGGAAGAGACGTGAGCCGTCTCACGCCTTGCGGGCGGTGACCAGGCTGTTGGAATCGAGCATGTACCGCGCGTCAGTGCCGGGATCAGGCAATTCTCGGCCCAGCTGATGGATATACCCCGACAGGCCCGTGGTGGTCGCGGTCCAGCCGTGCTCGGAGAACCACTGTTCGGCGGGTGCGTGCTGTTCGTTGTAGACCAGCGAGAAGAACTCGGTCTCCTGTCCGGAGACCCGCCCTTCGGCACGCTTGGCCTCGAACACTTCGCGGTCCATGGGCTCCGCCTCTTCGACAGCAACGAAGCTGCCGGGGGCCGCCAGTGCGTCGATACCGGTGAACAACTGCTCTTGCGCGGCTGCCGGCAAATAGATCAGCAGACCCTCGGCAATCCACGCCGATGGCTTCGACGGGTCGAAACCGTGACTGCGCAGTGCCTGCGGCCAGTCGTCGCGCAAATCGACGGCGATCTCGCGGCGCTCGGCCGTCGGCGCGTCGCCATGGCGGTCCATCGTCTCGCGCTTGAACTGCAGCACGCGCGGCTGGTCGAGTTCGTAGACGACGGTGCCCGGGGCCCAGGTCAACCGGTAGGCCCGGGAATCCAGGCCGGCCGCCAGCAGCACGATCTGCTGCACGCCGGCCTGCGCGACGCGGTGAAAGTAGTCGTCGAAGTACCGGGTGCGGGCGCCCTGGAAGTTGACGAAGTGTCCGCCCCATTCGGTGCGCAACGGGAAATCCGCAGCGGGGTCGTCGAGTGCCGCGGCCGCATCGCCGCCGACGGCGCGACAGAACACCTCGGCATACCGGTCGACGGCCAGCGGGTCAGGTTTCTGCGCTTCCAAAGCCCTTGCCGCGGCGACGAACAACGCGGTCTGGCCGACGCTGGTGGAGATGTCCCAGGTGTCTTTATCGGTACGGCTGCTCACGGCCGCGAGAGTACGCGCCGAAGCTGACAAGCCTCCTACACCAGCGGCCGACCCGTGCGGATACGCCAGTTCAGTTCCAGCAGTAGCGCGTTGAACGGGAACTGCCGCACCACCGGCGGCAGCACGTGATTGACCGTTCGCAGGACCGCGATGAGCCGGTCGAACCGGCGTTGTCTGCGCGCATCCCACGGCAACCGCATCTCGTCGCGGAACCGTTGCGGCAGAAAGCCGGTGGTGATCAACTGGGCCATGCCCTCCGAGGCCCGCCGTAGCGGACCGGGCAGAGTCACTCCGCGCAGCCGGGCCACGGCGATCGGATACAGGTACTCACGAACGGCATCGTCGATGTGCACCTGCTGCAGCGACTCCTGCCAGTACTTGTCGAAGGCCGCCCGGTCGGCAGGCCACATCTCCGGCGGCACCTGCAACGTGGTACCGAGCGTGTGGCCTTCCCGGTAATGACGGTCGGCGGTCTCGTCGTCCATCTCGCCGACGAACATCCGGTACACATCGACGGCCCCCTTGTAGAGGCACGCCGCCACCCACAGCTGCAGCCCCTTGTCGAAGGCGTTGTACTGCACCGGGCTGTCCTCGGTCGAATACACCTGTGCGTGCGCCTTGTTCACCGCCCGCCGGAACGCCGCCTTCTGCTGCTCGGTGCCCCGGGTGGCCACGGCGAGGTAGGTGAAGGTGGTGCGGGCCCGCTTGATCGGATGCCGGTCGACGCGTCCGCTCTCGACCCGGCTCTCCATCACGCCGTAGCCGACGCCGGGCCGCGCGAGCTGCATGATCACGTTCGCCGGGCCGGCCAGCAGGGCGACGCCCATCAGCCCGTCGTCGATCGTGGCGCCCCGCCTGCGTCGCCGGGTCGCGAGCATCGGATGCGCCGGCTCGCCCATGGCGCGCTCGACATGCAGGATCGGCTCGTCGACCGTCATGATCACCCCTGTCGCAAAGTTGAGAACGGCTGTTTCCTGATATTGGCGGGGCGTCTGACAGGTGTCAAGATGTGTCACGATATTTGCGTGACACCGGTCCGTCCCTACCGCGGCATCGAAGCAACCGCCCGCCTCGCCCAGCGGCGTGCCCAGTTGCTGGCGGCCGGGCTCGATCTGCTGGGCGCAGAAGGGGCCGAGGCCACCGACCTGACGGTGCGGGCGGTCTGCAGCCAGGCCGGACTGGCCGCGAGGTACTTCTACGAGAGCTTCACCGACAAGGACCACTTCGTCGCCGCGGTGTACGACTGGGTCATCGGCGACATCGCCACCTCCACGCAGGCCGTCGTAGCGGCCGCACCGCTGGCCGAGCAGACCGGCGCCGCGATGCGCAACATCGTGCGAACCATCGCCGAGGACCCACGGGTGGGCAGGCTCTTGTTCAGCAGTGAGCTCGCCAACGAGATGCTGGCGCGCAAGCGGGTCGAATCGACCACGTTCTTCGCGATGCTGCTCGGCCGGCATGCGGAGGCCGCGCTCAACCTCGAAGAAAACGAACATCTCAGAGCCACAGCTCATTTCGCGGTCGGTGGGGTGGCGCAGACCATCAGCGCATGGCTGGCAGGCGAGCTGCGGCTGAGCCCCGACCAACTCGTCGGGCAACTGCGGTCGATGCTCGACGGGCTGGCCGGCATCGAGTCGCAGCGAAAAGTGCCGTGAGCGGCCCCCAGCTGTTCCGGCCCAGCCCAGCGCTGGCGTCCAAGGTCGACTTCTTCGGCTACTGGGATCGCGCAGGCGGCTCGACCCATCGCAGCCGGGCACTGCCCCGCGGGGCGGCGACGGTGATCATCGACCTCAGCCCGCGCCAGCAGGTCGACTTCTACGCCGCCGACGGAACTACCCGCCTCGGCGTGCCACCGGCCTTCATCGCGGGGGCGGGCAGCATCTCCTACGTCACTCAGATCGACACCCGCCAAACCGTTTTGACCATCCACTTTCGCCCCGGCGTCGTATTCGCCCCCGGGCTGAGCGAACTGGAGAACACCTGCGTGGGGCTCTCCGACGTCTGGGGTACCGCCGGAGCCGAGCTACACGACCGGCTGCTCGACGCTGCCGGCGTTGCGACGCGCATCGCACTGGTGGAAGAGTTTCTCCTGCCCAGGATCAGCCCCCGGCATGCCGAGGTGACCGCGGTGCTCGCCGCAGCCGAACGCGATCCGTCGATGCGGGTCGCGCAAGCCGTTGCGCTGACCGGACTTTCGCCCAAGCGGCTGATTCGACTGTTTCGCACCGAAGTGGGATTGACACCCAAGGCCTACCTGCGAGTGCGGCGGCTACAGGCGTCGCTGCGTCTGCTCGACGGGGGCACAGCCCGCGGCGCAGACGTCGCGGCCATCCTCGGCTACTTCGACCAAGCCCATTTCGCCCGGGAATTCCGGGAATTCACCGCGATGACGCCGACGCAATACACGCACCGGCGCACGTGGCTACCCAGCCACGTCGGGCTCAGCGGCCGATAGCGGTGTCCTGGCCGTGCACGTACAGGTCTGGATCGTGGGCGCAGACTATGAGCAGGTCCGGGTCAGCGCGACCGTACAGCTCTGAAAGCCGTTCCTGGTTGTAGCGCAACTGTTTTCGGTTGTAGTTGATCAGGGAGTCCTGGGCGCGCAACGCCAACGGCACGCGGGACCTGCGGTCGAGGGTGCCGTGATGGTAGAACGCGTCGCCGGCATGCAACACCCACCGGTGCCCGGCGTCGACCGCCACCGCGGCGTGTCCGCGGGTGTGGCCGGGCAGCGAGATCAGCACGATGCCGTCTCCGATCGCGGCCAAGGGCTTGGCGGAAGCGAATCCGCGCCAACTCTCGCCTTCGGGATCATGTTCGACCAGCTTCGGACCATGGGTCCACTGCGCCGCTCGGTACCGGAGCCGTTCCCGCCACGACGGGGCGTGCACGGCGCCTCGGGCTTCGGCGGCGGTGACGTGCACGTGGGCGTCGGGAAAATCGGCAAGACCCCCGATATGGTCGAGATCGAAATGGGTGACCACGATGTGCCGGACATCGGCTGCGTCGAAACCCAGTTCCTTGACCTGGTGTAGTGCGGTTTCGTTGGGGTTCAACGCCGGTCGGAACAGGTGGCGCGAGATCCCGAGCCGCCCGGCCGGATCGGCACAATCCCGGGTGCCGAACCCGGTGTCGACCAGCACGAGGCCCGCGTCGGTCTCGACCAGCAGTACATGACACACCAGCGTCACACCGGGTGCGTGCATGGTGCCGCAATTGAGGTGGTGGACTTTCATCGCGTCGCGTTCTCGGGCCTGACCCCGAAGGCGTTGAGGAAGTTGCAGACCATTTGGTAGAACCCGACGGTCAGCGTGAAGTCGGCGAGCTGGTTGGTCGTCAGCACCGTCAGCGCCTCGTCGCGTTCGGCATCGGTGAGGGTGTGCCGGTCGAGCAGCACGTCGGTCAACCGCAGCAACAGGGCTTCCTGCTCGTCGAGATCGTCGGTCGATCCGGATTCCGCGGCCGCTACGGCCTCCTCGCGCATCCCGATGGCCCGGCCGATGTTGACGTGTTGATAGGTCTCGTATCCGGCCTCGTACCGGTACCCGACCCGCAGGATCACCAGCTCCCGCCAGGTCGCCGGTAACGAGTTGTGTTGCAGCACATCGGCTGCCATCGACAGGAAACCGGGCGCCAGGTTCGGGGTGTGGCTGATCATGCGGAAAATGTTCAGCGATGCCCGCTGCGTGACGGCCTCACGCAGCTCGTCGGGCAGCGTGTCGACGTCGGGGTAGCCGAATTCTGAGGTCATCCGATCACCCGAATCGGGTCACTGCCGTCCCAATCGGCGGCGACGTCACGCACGTAGGCGAACATCTGCCCTTTGGGGCCGCTGATGTCACTGATTTCGATCACCGTGCCCTGGTCGAATTCGGTGTCCAGATAGGCGAAGCGGCCCTGCTCACCGCCGATGCAGCCCTCCTGCCCGACGGTGTATCCGGCGGCGAGAGCACGGTCGTACAAGCCCTGATAGTCGGTGGTCCAATAGGCGATGTGCTGGGCACCTTCGTGTCCCGACTCAAGGAAGTCCCGGTACATAGACGGCGCGTCGTTGGTGGGCTGGATGAGTTCGAGCTGCAGATCACCGGAGTTGGCCAGCGCCACGCTCATCGTCATCGCCGAATCCTCACCGCGGTAACGGAAGTAGTCGGTGACGACGTTCTCGACGTAGAACCACGGTCCAACACCATGGCGGACCCAGCGGTCCATCGAGGCGTGAATGTCACGCACCACGTATCCGATTTGGTTGACAGTTCCGAACATTCGGCTCATCGCGGACTCTCCTGAGTCAGTCGGGCGGTTACGAGTTGTTCGATCTCCGAACGAGCAGCGGCCAGATCGACGTGGTCGTCGATCAGCGCTTGCAGGGCCACGCCGCGCAACATGGCGATGATGACCGTGGCCAGCCCGTGCGGGTCGACCGAGGCGGGGAACCGGCCCTCGGCCACGGCCGACTGCAGACGCTTCTCGATCTCTTCACGGAACTCTCGGTCGGCCCCCACCATGGCGGGCCGGATCTCCTCCGAGGGGTTGGTGACGGCTTCGGCCCACAGCACGAGCCGGGCCCGGTTCACGGGCTGCGGGTTGCCCAACACCGTGAAGTAGATGTCGATCAGCGTATGGAGTTCGCCCAGCGGATCGACGCCGGGCCGGTCGAACATGGCATCGCGGAATTGGTGCGTAACGGTTTCGACCAGGCGTTGCATCAGTGCGCCTTTGGAACCGAAGTGGTGCGTGGCCAATCCCCGGCTGTAGCCGGCGCGTTCACCGACGTTGGCCAGGGTGACGCGCGCTGGGCCAACCGCGGCCACCAATTCGGCGGCCGCGCTGATCAGTCTGCGTTCGGCTTCGCCACGCCGCTCCTCCTGGGTGCGACGCGCGGATGGGTCTGCCATGCTGCCCTCCACCCTCTTACTTACTTGTTGACAAGCAAGTTATAGCATCGGGCAAAAATATCCAAGACTGCACACGAGCGGACCCGCATGATGACGTCATGAGTTCTGGACAGGGCGTGGCCGACACCGGGCTGTTGGTGGCCGCCATCCGCGCCAAGGAATCCCGGCGCGACGACCGGCTGTTCACCGATCCGTTCGCCGAGAAGCTGGCCGGCGAATCCGGCCGCCAACTGCTCGAGGAGGCGATCGCCACCGCCGGCGACAAGACCACGCTGCAGATCGTGGTGCGCACCCGCTTCTGGGACGAGGCGCTGCTGCGTGCCGTCGACACGGTCGACCAAGTGGTGATCCTGGCCGCCGGAATGGATGCCCGGGCCTACCGCCTGCCGTGGCCGGACGGCACGACGGTCTACGAACTGGACCAACCCGCGGTGATCGCCGCCAAGGCCAAGGCGCTGGCCGATGAGCAGCCACGCTGCCGGCGCGTCGCGATCGGCATCGACCTGGCCGAGGACTGGCCCGCCGCACTGCGGGCGGCAGGTTTCGATCCCCAGCGGCCAGCGGTCTGGCTGATCGAAGGGCTACTGCAGTACCTCGACGAATCCGCGGTGCACACCCTGTTCGAGCGCGTCGACGCGGTCTCCGCCCCGCATTCGGTGCTGCTGTACGACGTGGTGGGCAAGACCTTGCTGGACAACGTGATGCTGACTGCGGTCCGCGAGCACATGGCGCGCAACAGCGCACCGTGGCTGTTCGGCACCGACGAACCCGGCAGCCTGAGCGAGCGGCTGGGCTGGTCGGCCGTCGTCACCGACGTGGCCGAACCGGGCAACCGCTGGAATCGGTGGTTCGCCCCCGCGGTTCCGCTCGACGTGCCGAACGTGCCGCGCGGCTACTTCGTCGAGGCAGTCAAGGGCGCCTGAGCAGGCCGCCGGTCGGCCGCCGTCTTCGGGGGCACGTGGGTGTCCTCGTCACTGAATTCCTTCGTCCAGCAGGCGAATTCGAGGGTGATGCCGTCGGGGTCGAAGAAGTAGAACGACCGCACGTACACGCCAGGATGCACGGTGGGCGAGACCTGCATGGCGCTGGTGTCATGGTTGAGCACGGGGCCCACCCGCACCCCCTTGTCCTTGAGCTTCTGCCGGTACTCGTCGAACTTCTCGGCGGGCACATGCAGCGCGAGGTGGTTCATCGAGCCGGTGGCGCTGACGATCTCGCCGATACCCGGGATCGCGGCCGGTGCCGACACCCCGGGGACGCCGTCTGGCGCGTCACGGAACCAGAAGAACGCGACACAGTCGCCGTTTCCCGCGTCGAAGAAGAAGTGCTGACCCATGCCGCCCGGCAGATCCAGAGACTTCACCAGGGGCATGCCCAGCACATTGGTGTAGAAGTCGACGGTCCGTTCCATGTCCGAACACACCAGTGCCACATGGTTGATGCCGCCGAGCTCGAACTCGGAATTGGGATTGTTGGGCTTGATCACGTCGCGACTCCTCCGCTGCGAACCCGCCGAGAACTGGCGTGGCTCCCAATCTGAATCTAACATCAGATTCAGCTCTGATCAACGCTCGAAAAGGAGACCCGTGACTGTCAGCCCCCGCGAGCAACTGCCGACCGCACGTGGCCGGCAGACCCAGGCCGCCATCGATGCCGCCGCCCGGGAAGTGATCGCCCGCAAGGGCATCCTGGCCACGACGATCGCCGATATCGCCTCGGAGGCGGGCCGGTCGACGGCCTCGTTCTACAACTATTACGACTCCAAGGAAGCCATGGTCCGCGAATGGGCACTGCGCTTCCGCGATGAGGCGCGCGACCGAGCCCGTGCCGGCGCCAAACCTGGGCTGTCCGGATGGGAACGCTCGTACGAAGCCGCAGCCGCCCATTGGAAAACCTACCGGCACCGGCTCGCCGAGATCATCAGCGTGTACCAACTCGCCATGGTCAACGAGGATTTCGCCCGGTACTGGGCCGAGATCTGCGAACTACCCATAGGGTTGATCACCGATATGGTCAAACATGCTCAGGGACAGGGCTTCTGCCCGGGCGACGATCCGCACCTGACCGCCGTCGCGCTGGTGTCGACACTCAATCAGTTCTGCTACACGCAGCTGTCGGGAGGCAACGCGGCCGACGTCGACGACGAGGCCTGCGTGACCACCCTGGCCAACATCTTCTACCGGACCATCTACTACAAGGAGAGCACGCGTCCATGAGCAGAACTCCCGGGTCAGCAGCGGCCGCGGGTGTCGTCCGTGAATTCGTCGGACTGGAATCCCCCACCGCGCGGCGCGCAGGCGCAGGCGGACACCCGTGTCAGGGCATCTACTACCGCGGCGTCGGCCGCAAACCGAAGGTGGCGATGATCGCCACCCACTACCAGATCGACTTCTCCGAGCACTATCTCGCCGACTACATGGCCACCCGCGGTATCGGGTTCCTCGGCTGGAACACCCGGTTCCGCGGCTTCGAGAGCAGTTTCGTACTCGACCACGCACTGGTGGATATCGGCGTCGGGGTGCGCTGGCTGCGAGAGACCCAGGGCATCGAAACCGTGGTGCTGCTCGGCAATTCGGGCGGCGGTTCGCTGATGGCCGCCTACCAGGCGCAAGCCGTCGACCGGCACCTCACGCCACTCGAGGGCATGCGCCCGGCGGCAGGCGTCGGCGATCTACCACCGGCCGACGGGTACATCGCCAGCGCCGCCCACCCGGGCCGCCCCGACGTGCTCACGGCGTGGATGGACGCGTCGGTGGTCGACGAGAACGACGCGGTCGCGAGCGACCCCGCACTGGACCTGTTCGACGAACGCAACGGCCCGCCGTTCGCACCGGAATTCGTGGCCCGCTACCGGACCGCCCAGATCGCCCGCAACGACGCCATCACCGACTGGGCCGAGCAGGAACTCAAACACGTGCAGGCCGCCGGATATTCGGATCGGCCATTCACCGTGCTGCGGACCTGGGCCGACCCCAGAATGGTCGACCCGACCATCGAGCCGACCGGGCGGCAGGCCAATCTGTGCTACGCCGGAGTCCCGGTCAAGGCCAATCGCTCGGCCCGAGGCATCGCCGCGGCCACCACTCTGCGCAACTGGCTCGGGATGTGGAGCCTGCGCCATGCCCAGACCAGGGCCGAGCCGCATCTGGCTCGCATCCACTGCCCGGCGTTGGTGATCAACGCCGACCAGGACACCGGGGTGTACCCCTCCGACGCGCAGCGCATCTACGGTGCGCTCGCGAGCACCGACAAGTCGCAGTGCTCGATCAACACCGACCACTACTTCACCACGCCGGGCGCCCGCAGTGAGCAGGCCGACACCATCGCACGCTGGATCGGCAAGAGATGGCGGTGAGCCCAGGGCCCATCCGGGTCCTCGCGCATTTCGAGCCGGGCGAGAAGGTACTGGATTTCCTTGCGCCCCAGCTTGATTGGCTCGATGTCCGGTTCTGCGCCGAGGACGACGACACCACCTTCTACCGTGAGCTGCCCGAGGCTGAGGTCCTCTGGCATGTGTTGCGGCCGATCACCGGCGAGGATCTGCATCGTGCTCTGAGGCTGCGGCTCGTCCACAAGATGGGCGCCGGGGTGAACACCATCGACGTGGACACCGCCACGCAACTGGGGATCTTGGTGGCCAACATGCCCGGGGCCAACGCGGCCTCGGTTGCCGAAGGCACGGTGCTGCTGATGCTGGCCGCTTTGCGGCGCCTGATCGAGCTGGATCAGTACACCCGTGAGGGCGACGGCTGGCCGACAGACCCGACCCTGGGTGAGACGGTCCGCGACATCGGGGGCTGTACGGTCGGGCTGATCGGCTATGGCAACGTCGCGCATCGGGTCGAGCGGATCGTCACGGCCATGGACGCCGACGTACTGCACACCAGCACCCGCAACACGGGCCATCCACGCTGGCGCAACCTTCCAGAGCTGTTGTCCACCAGCGACATCGTGTCACTGCACCTACCGCTGACCGAGGCCACCCGGGGCCTGCTCGACCGGGAAGCGCTGGCCTCGATGAAGCCCGGCGCGGTTATCGTCAACACCGCGCGCGGCCCGATCATCGACGAGACCGCCCTGCTCGAGGCGCTCGGCACCGGACAGATCTCCGCAGCCGGCCTCGACGTGTTCCCGGTCGAGCCGATCCCGGCCGGGCATCCACTGCTGGCCCTGGAAAACGTGGTGCTCACGCCGCACGTGGCCTGGTACACCGCGGACACCATGCGGCGTTATCTGGCGGCGGCCGTGGACAACTGCCGCCGCATCCACGACGGCCAGCCCTTGGTGAACGTGGTGAACGAGGTGACCTAGGCCCCAGCGGTGGCGCCGATCACCCCGGCGTACCCTCGAACCCGACCCACCGGTTAATAGGGAAATGCTGCCAACGGAGGAACCGCATGCCCATTGCCATCACGTCTGAGCACACCGACCTCGCCGATTCGGTCCGATCGTTCGTGGCCCGCGTCGCACCGTCCGAGGTGCTGCACGAGGCGTTGGACGCCGATTGGGAAACCCCCATCCCCAATCCCCCACCGTTCTGGAAAGCCGCGGCCGAACAAGGTCTGCAGGGCGTGCACTTGTCGGAATTCGTTGGCGGACAAGGATTCGGGATCCTCGAGCTGGCCATCGTGCTGGCCGAGTTCGGCTACGGCGCGGTACCCGGGCCGTTCGTCTCGTCGGCGATAGCCAGTGCGCTGATCGCCGCGCACGATCCGGTGGCCAACGTGCTGGCCGGGCTCGCCTCCGGAGAGGCGATCGCGGCCTACGCCATCGATTCCGGGCTCACCGCAACCCGGCACGGCGACGGCCTCGTGATCCGCGGTGAAGTGCGGGCGGTGCCCGCCGCCGCACAGGCCTCGATCCTGGTGCTCCCGGTCGCGATCGACTCCGGCGAGGAGTGGGTGGTCCTCGACGCCGACTCGCTGGAGATAGCGCCCGTCAAGAGCGTCGACCCACTGCGTCCGCTGGCCGACGTGCGGGCCAACGCGGTCGAGCTGAGCTCCGACGACACCGCAGCCCGGGTGCTCACCAACCTCAGCCGGCCACTGGCCCACGCGCTGATTTCCACCCTGCTCTCCGCCGAGGCCATCGGGGTGGCGCGGTGGGCCACCGATACCGCCGCGGCCTACGCCAAGATTCGCGAGCAGTTCGGCAGGCCGATCGGTCAGTTCCAGGCGATCAAACACAAGTGCGCCGGGATGATCGCCGAGACCGAGCGGGCCACCGCGGCGGTCTGGGATGCCGCGCGCGCCCTGGACGAGGCGCACGACCCCCGCGAGAACGATTCAGCGGACACCCATTTCGAGTTCGCCGCAGCCGTGGCGGCCACGCTCGCGCCGGCCGCGGCGCAGCACTGCACGCAAGACTGCATCCAGGTGCACGGTGGTATCGGCTTCACCTGGGAGCACGACGCCAACGTCTACTACCGTCGAGCACTGGTGCTCGCAGCGTCGTTCGGACGCGCCGCCGAGTATCCGCAGCGGGTGGTCGACACCGCGACCACCACCGGGATGCGGCCCGTCGACATCGATCTCGACCCCGACACCGAGAAACTGCGGGAGGAGATCCGCGCGGAAGTCGATGCGCTCAAAGCGATTCCACGTGAGGAGCGCAACGTGGCCATCGCCGAGGGCGGCTGGGTGCAGCCACATCTGCCCAAACCGTGGGGCCGCGCATCGGAGCCGATCGAGCAGATCATCATCGCCCAGGAGTTCTCCGCGGGCCGGGTGAAGCGGCCGCAGATGGGCATCGCCGCATGGATCATCCCGTCCATCGTGGCGTTCGGCACCGACGAGCAGAAACAACGTTTCCTGCCGCCGACGTTCCGCGGCGAAGTGATCTGGTGCCAGCTGTTTTCCGAACCCGGCGCGGGATCGGACCTGGCCAGCCTGACCACCAAGGCCACCAAGGTCGACGGCGGTTGGCGCATCACCGGGCAGAAGATCTGGACCACCGGTGCGCAATACTCGGCGTGGGGCGCGCTGCTGGCGCGCACCGATCCGAGCGCTCCCAAGCACAACGGCATCACGTACTTCCTGCTCGACATGAAGTCACCGGGCGTCGAGGTCAAGCCGCTGCGCGAACTGACCGGCAACGCGATGTTCAACACCGTGTTCATCGACGACGTGTTCGTGCCCGACAGCATGGTGCTGGGCGAGGTGAATCGTGGCTGGGAGGTCAGCCGCAACACGCTGACCAATGAGCGGGTGTCGATCGGCAGCAGCGAGCCGCCGTTCCTGGCCAACCTGGACCAGTTCGTGGAGTTTGTGCGCGACGGCCACTTCGACCAGATCGAGCAGAACCGGGCCGGTCAGTTGATCGCGGAAGGCCACGCCGCCAAGGTGCTCAACCTGCGATCGACCCTCCTCACGCTCGCCGGCGGCGACGCCATGCCCGCGGCAGCCATCTCCAAGCTGCTGTCGATGAAAACCGGTCAGGGCTATGCCGAATTCGCGGTCGCCTCATTCGGGACCGACGCGGCCATCGGGGACAACACGCAGCCACCCGGCCGGTGGGCGGACTACCTACTGGCCAGCCGGGCCACCACGATCTACGGCGGAACCTCTGAAGTGCAGCTCAACATCATCGCCGAACGATTGCTGGGACTGCCGCGCGATCCGTAACCTCTCCTTGCGCGAGCAGACGTCAAAGTCCGCGAAACGCCGGTTTTCGCGAGCTTTTATGTCTGCTCGCCGGGGAAATCCGGTGCTACCGTCGAAATAGGCGGACGTCACAGACGGTTGGCATTAGTGATGAAGATGTTCAGACAACGTGTACTGCGCCCGGTGTTGCTGAGCGCCGCAGCGCTGTCGGTTGTCATTGCGCCGACGGCGGTCGTCCAGCAGATCTCGCCAGGTCCCACCGAAACTCGCGCCGACCCATGTGTAGACGGCGTCATTCCGTGGAACCCGTACATCGTGAACTGCAACCTACAGCCCAGACTGCCGCGGGTGCGCGGCGCGGCTCCCGACGCAGGGGCCATCATCGCGTGCCGCGGCAAGCCGGGATGCCTGTCGTGGTACGTGAACGGGCCGTGAGAACTATGACCAACGACGTCGAAAAGCGCTGGCACGATCCGCAGATGTTCCGGTCGGCCGTCACCTACGTCGTGTGCGTCGTTCTGGTGGCAGGCGTGGCTCTCGCGTCGTACGCATTCATCGGCGACCACTCGATGCTGTCGGCAATTCTGGTCCCCACCGTGCTGTTCGTCGGCGGTGTCGGCGCGTTCGTGCGCACATATCAGGTCTGGAAGGTCGGCGGCACCTGGCCCATCTGGCACGGCGCCGGCTGGTTCCTGCTGGCTTTCTCGCTGGTCTGCCTGGCCGTGCCGGGTTCGGCAATACTGTCCCCGTAGTCGCGCACGCGCATCACCAAAAACCCTGCAATAACTGGCCATTCAGCCTAGGGCAGGATCGCGTCGACGTAGCCGCCGTCGACGCGCAACGCGCCACCCGTGGTCGCCGACGACAGCGGCGAGGCCAGATAGGCCACCATGTTCGCGATCTCCTCCGGCTCGATCAAGCGCTGCAACAGCGACTGCGGCCGGTGCTTGATCATGAACTCCCGCTGCGCCTCATCCCACGGGAGCGACTTGTCGACCAGCTGGTAGACGAAGTCTTCGACGCCTGCGGTGTGGGTCGGCCCGGCGATCACCGAGTTGACCGTCACCCCCGTACCGGCGGCCTCTTTCGCGAATCCACGCGATACGGCCAGCAATGCCGTCTTCGACACGCCGTAATGGATCATCTCCGCAGGCGTCACGATCGCCGAGTCACTGGCAATCTGGATCGCCCGGCCCCAACCCCGCTCGACCATCCCCGGCAGATAGCTGCGGATGAGTCGCACGGAGGCAAGGACATTCACGTCGAAATAGGTACGCCACTGCTCGTCGGTGATCTCCATGGGCGGCACCGCGCCGAAGATGCCGAGGTTGTTCACCAGGATGTCGACGGCAGGCAGCTGCCGCAGCAGGTCAGCAGTCCCCTCCTCCGTCGCAACGTCGGCGGCCACCCCGATCACGTCGAGGCCCGCCAATTTGGCGACGGCCCCGTCGACTCGTTCGGCGGTGCGGCCGTTAACGGCGACGCGCGCGCCACTGCGGGCGAGGTTTTCGGCGATGGCCAGCCCGATGCCTTGCGTCGAGCCGGTGACGAGTGCGGTCTTTCCGGTCAGGTCGATGTTCACGCCGAGGTACTACATACCGTCAGACCCAGCTATTCCCCTTGCGTTCCCCCCGCGAACAGACATGCGGGTACGCGACACGCCGGGTTTCGGGTACCGCGGGGACTGCTCGCCGCGAAAAATCCCCCGGAGAAAAGCCCGCTAGCGCGATTCGTCTGCTCCGCCGACTTCGATGTCCCGAAGCTCGCGTTTGAGGATCTTGCCGGTCGGGTTGCGGGGCAGTTCGTCGAGGAACACCACCTCGCGGGGCACCTTGTACCGGGCGAGGTGATCCTTGACGTAGGTCTTGATGGCGTCCTCGTCGATGGTGGCGCCCTCGGCCTTGACCACAAAAGCACGCAGTCGCGCACCCCAGTCTTTGTCCTCGACACCGAGCGCGGTGGCCTCGACGACCTCGGGATGCCCACTGATGAGATCCTCGACCTCGGCCGGGAAGACATTCTCGCCGCCCGAGACGATCATCTCGTCGTCGCGGCCGCTCACATAGAGCAGACCGTGCTCGTCGAAGTAGCCGACATCGCCCGACGAGAGCATGCCGTCGATGATCTGCTTGCCGCCTCCGCCGGTGTAGCCCTCGAACGGGAAGGTGTTGCCGACGAAGATCCGCCCGACCTCACCCTGCGGCACCTCGTTGCCGTTGTCGTCGAAGATCTTCACCCGCACGCCCTTGACCACCGGCCCGACCGTCGCGGGGTTGATCGAGAGATCCTTGGGCCGCGCGATGGTCGCGAACGCGATCTCGGTGGAGCCGTACAGGTTGTAGACGACCGGCCCGAGATCCTTGAGCGCACGGGTGGCCAGCTCGGCGCCCAGCTGTGAACCCGAGACGAACACGATGCGCAGCGACGACAGGTTCGGCTTGGGCGATGTCTGATCCAGGGCATCGAGGATGCGCGACAACATGACCGGCACCACCACCATGGCCGTCACCTTGTACTTCTCGATGTCGGCGAGCACAGTGGCCGGCTTGAAGCGACGACGCAGCACCAGCGTGGTACCGAGCATCATCGCGATGGTGCCGTGCAGGAAACCCAGCGCGTGGAACATCGGCGCAGGCAGAGATGTCACCTCGCCCGCCTTGAACGGAACATGCGACAGCACACCGCCGATCGGGGCGAGCGACGGCGGGGTGCTGCGGTTGGCGCCCTTCGGCGTGCCGGTGGTTCCGCTGGTCAGGATGATGATCGACGAATGCTTGGTGACCTTGGGGGCGGGGCTGCCGCTGCTGCGGGCGATGAGATCGGCCAGCGTCTCGTCGGTGCTAGGCTGCGGCTCTTCGCCGTCGGCGGACGCCGACGAATTGGCTGAGTCGGGGTTTGTGCCCAGGGCCCGCAGCTTGCCGAGTTCCGGTTCGGCCTGCGCGACCGCCGCGGTGTACTCGTCGTCGTAGATGATCACCTTGGCGCCTTCGCGCTCGGCGACCTCCTTGATCTGAGGCCCGGAGAACTCGCTGTTGAGCAGGATGATCCGGGCCCCCGCGCGGGCCGCCCCGTACACCGCGATGAGGAACCACCGATGGTTGCGGGCCAGGATCGCGACGCCGTCGCCGCCCGTGATCCCCATGGTCAGCAGTCCGTTGGCAACCGCATGCGCGGCCTTGTCGAGCTCGCCGAACGTCAGCTCGCCGTCGTCGTCGATGACCGCGGTGCGGTTGGGGTGACGACGCGCGTTGAGCGCGGGAATCATGCCGAACTCGCCCCAACGCACGATGTCGGCCAGCATCGCGGCCATGTTCTGCGGAGGTTCCAGGCGTAATGCGCCCGCTTCGAACATCTTGCGTGCGTAGTGCAACTCCGCGGCGCCGCGGTCGAGGTATCGCTGGGCTTTCCCCGCGACCTGCGCAGGCAGGTCAGAAAGACTTGGCATGGGGCCCACAATATGTGACGCGGGTCGCAGTCGGGTGGGATAGCTACCATGAGCTGATGGCCGGTGGTGTGACACTGGATGTGGACGGTCTGCAGGTGTCGGTCAGCAACCCGGACAAGGTGATTTTCCCTGACGCCAACGTCACCAAACGGGACCTGATCGACTACTACCTCGCGGTTGCCGACGGTGCGCTGCGCGGGGTCTCCGGGCGTCCGATGATTCTCAAGAGGTTCGTCAAGGGCATCACCGCCGAAGCGATTTTTCAGAAGCGCGCGCCCGAGAAACGCCCGGACTACATCGACGTCGCCGAGCTCAAATACCGGTCCGGCACGTCGGCCAAGGAGGCCGTGATCGACAACGCGGCCGGGCTGGTGTGGGCGGTGAATCTCGGCTGCGTCGACCTCAACCCGCATCCCGTACTGGCCACCGACCTCGATCACCCCGACGAACTGCGCGTCGACCTGGACCCCATGCCAGGGGTCGACTGGCGCCAGATCGTCGAAGTGGCACTCGTAGCGCGCGACGTGCTGCAGGACCACGGCCTCACCGCGTGGCCCAAGACGTCGGGCTCGCGGGGCTTTCACATCTACGCCCGCATCCACCCCCGCTGGCCGTTCGCGAAGGTCCGGCTGGCCGCCCAGACCGTCGCCCGCGAGGTGGAACGGCGCGCTCCGGAGCTCGCGACGGCGCACTGGTGGAAAGAGGAGCGCGAAGGCGTCTTCGTCGACTTCAACCAGAACGCCAAGGACCGCACGGTCGCCTCGGCGTACTCGGTACGGGCGACCCCGGATGCGCGGGTGTCCACACCGTTGCAGTGGGACGAGGTACCGGACTGCCGTCCGGAGCGATTCACCATTTCGACGGTGCCTGCGCGGTTCGCCGAGATCGGCGATCCCTGGGAAGGCATGGACGCCGCACCTGGCAGCCTGGATGCGCTGTTGGATCTGGCCGACAAACTCGGCCCCGCCGAGAAGGCGCCCAAGGGTGCGTCCCGCGACGGTCGGCGGGTTTCAGCGATGCCGCTGATCGAGATCGCCCGCACCAAGACGCGCGACGAGGCCATGGCGGCGCTGGACGTGTGGCGTGAGCGGTATCCGGAGGTCGCCGCACGGCTTGAGCCCGTGGACGTTCTGGTCGACGGCATGCGCGGCCCGAGCTCCATCTGGTACCGCATCCGGATCAATCTGCAGCACGTGCCGGAGGCCGAGCGCCCACCACAAGAGGATCTGATCGCCGATTACAGTCCGTGGGAGAACTACTCCGGGAAGCAGTGGCGGCAAGGTTGATCTCCGACCGATTGTCCGCAGCAGCACTGGTTTGCGTGCGCGCCAGCAGAGCTCACTTTTGACACATGACCGTCGTCACACTACGTTCATCGCCAGTCATTGAAACGTTTCAACAACGTGGAAGGCCGCCCCCATGACCCTGTGGACCCACGAGTTCGCAGCCGCGACCGCCGCGCCGCCGGTAGCGTGAGGCATCATGCGAATCGCCCTGTTCGCGACCTGCCTGGCTGACGCCCTCTTTCCCCCGGCCGCCATCGCCACCGTAGAACTGCTGGAGCGGCTCGGGCACCAGGTCGTGTTTCCCCCCGGCCAAACCTGTTGCGGCCAAATGCATGTCAACACGGGATACCTCAGAGAAGCCGCCGCCGTGGTGCGCAACCACGTGCAGGTGTTCGAAGCCGCGGACTGCGACGCCGTCGTCGCCCCGTCAGGTTCGTGTGTCGGATCGGTGCGCCACCAGCACGCCATGGTCGCACGCCGCGCGGGCGACGAGGATCTGGCCGCCCGGGCCGAGGCGATCGCGGCCCGCACCTACGAACTCTCGGAGTTCCTCGTCGACGTGCTCGGCGTCGAGGACGTCGGCGCCTACTACCCGCACCGCGTCACCTATCACCCCACCTGCCACTCGCTGCGCATGCTGGGTGTCGGAGACAAGCCGCTGCGGCTGCTGCGTCATGTCCGTGGGCTGACCCTGCTGGAACTGCCCGCCGCCGAATCCTGTTGCGGTTTCGGCGGAACTTTCGCCCTGAAGAACTCCGACACCTCCACGGCCATGCTGACCGACAAGATGACGAACATCCTCGACACCGGTGCGGAAGTGTGCAGCGCCGGCGACTCGTCGTGCCTGATGCACATCGGCGGCGGACTCAGCCGGCTGCGCAGCGGAGTGCGCACCGTGCATCTGGCGGAGATCCTGGCGGGCCAGGGCGACGGCAGGAGGACGGGAGCATGAGCACATTCCTGGGCATCCCGGGCACCGGGAATCTGCGCGGCGACGCATCCTTCCCGAAGGCCGCCCGCACCGCACTCGCCAATTCTCAGCTGCGCCGCAACATCGGCCACGCCACCCACACCATTCGAGCCAAGCGGCTCAACGCAATCCACGAGTGCGCGGATTGGGAGCAGCTGCGTCTGGCCGGAAGCGCCCTCAAACAAGACGTGCTGGCCCGGCTACCGGAGCTGCTCGACGAGCTCGAACGCAACGTCACCGACCGCGGCGGCGTGGTGCACTGGGCGCGGGACGCCGACGAGGCCAACCGCATCGTCGCCGGATTGGTACGCGACGCCGGGGCCGACGAAGTCGTCAAGGTCAAGTCGATGGCCACACAGGAGATCGGGCTCAACGAATACCTGGAGTCCGAAGGCATCTCGGCGTTCGAGACCGATCTGGCCGAACTGATCGTCCAACTCGGTCATGACAAGCCCAGCCACATCCTGGTTCCCGCAATCCACCGCAACCGGGCGGAGATCCGCGAGATCTTCCAACGCGAGATGCCCGACGCGGGTGCGCTCACCGACGAGCCGCGGGTGCTGGCGATGGCCGCGCGGGCGCATCTGCGCCGCAAGTTCCTCACCGCCAAGGTCGCGATCAGTGGCACGAATTTCGGTGTCGCCGAGACGGGAACGCTGGCCGTGGTGGAGTCCGAGGGCAACGGCCGGATGTGCCTGACGCTGCCGCAGACGCTGATCACCGTGATGGGCATCGAGAAGATCGTGCCGAGGTTCTCCGACCTCGAGGTGTTCATGCAACTACTGCCCCGCTCGTCCACCGCCGAACGCATGAACCCCTACACGTCGATGTGGACCGGCGTGCATCCCGGCGACGGGCCGCAACAGTTCCACCTCGTGCTGCTGGACAACGGCCGCACCCGGGTGCTCGCCGATGAAGTGGGACGTGCTGCGCTGCACTGCATTCGGTGCAGCGCGTGCCTCAACGTGTGTCCCGTCTACGAACGCACCGGCGGGCACGCCTACGGATCGGTGTATCCGGGACCCATCGGTGCGATCCTCAGCCCACAGCTCACCGGCACCAGGGGCCATGACGATCCCAATGCCAGCCTGCCCTACGCATCGTCGCTGTGCGGAGCATGTTTCGAGGCCTGCCCGGTCCGTATCGACATCCCGTCCATCCTGGTGCACCTGCGGGCGGCACAGGTCGATCAGGAGAGGGGCGGCCTACCGTCGGGCCAGGACCTGGCGATGCGGGCGGCCGGCTGGGCGATGGCCTCTGCAGGCCGCTTCTCGCTGGCCGAAAAGGCCTTGGCCGCAGGGAGATTGGTTGCGGGCAGTGATCACCGCATCTCCGCGTTGCCGTGGCCGGCATCGAAATGGACCGCCAGCCGCGATCTGCCCGAACCGCCGAAAGAGACGTTCCGGCAGTGGTGGATCCGTACGCACGGGAGCACGCGATGAACGACCCACGCTCGGAAATCCTCGGCCGCATCCGCACGGCCCTTGCGGGCGCCCCACCGCAACCCGTTGTGGTACCGCGCGATTACGACCGCCGGCCGCTCACCGGGCCCGGCGATGTGGAGCGGTTTGCCGAAACGGTGGCCGAGTACCGGGCCCGGGTGCACCGCGTCGCGGTCGCCGACATCGCCGCCACCGTACGCGCGCTGGTGGGTGCCGACGCCACCGTGGTGATCCCCGCGGATGTACCCGACGAATGGGTCACCGGGGTGCGAACCCTCGTCGACGATCCGGTGCTGAGCATCGATGCCCTCGACGGGGCCGACGCCGTGCTGACCGGGTGCGCCGTCGGCATCGCCGCGACCGGCACCATCGTGCTCGACGCCGGCGCCACCCAGGGCCGTCGTGCCCTCACCCTGGTGCCCGACCACCACATCTGTGTGGTGCGCGTCGATCAAGTCGTCGACACCGTGCCGCAAGGGTTCGCCGCACTGACCGCCGCCCGGCCGTTGACCTTCATCTCGGGGCCCAGCGCGACCAGTGACATCGAACTCGAACGCGTGGAGGGTGTGCACGGTCCTCGTACGCTCGATGTGCTGATCGTCTAGCCCGCCGTGGAGTCCCGCACGATCAATTCGGGTTGGAACACCACGTGTTTGGGCTCGCCGGGCCGTCCTTCGGCCGCTTCGACGAGCAGGTCCACCGCAGTGGTCCCGATCTCGGCGGTGGGCTGGCGCACCGAGGTCAGCGGCACCACTGCCGAACGGGCGAAGTCGATGTCGTCGTAGCCGACCAGTGCGACGTCCTGCGGCACCCGAACCCCGCCCATCAGGGTCAGCGCCTGCAGGACACCCATGGCCAGCAGGTCGTTGGCACAGAACACCGCATCGGGGCGATCCTCGGGGGCACGGTCTCGCAGCCGCTCGCCGGCCGCGCGGCCGTCGAGCACGCTGGGCGCGCTGGTGTCGATGATTTCCAGTTGCGCGCCAGGGGTTTCCGCAACAGCGTCGGCAGCACCCCGGCGGCGGTCCCGGATCTGCCGCAGGGTCGCAGGGCCGCCGACGAACGCGATGCGGCGTCGTCCGATCGCACAGAGGTGGTGCACGGCCAGCCGCGCACCGGCAACGTCGTCGACGGCCACCGAATCGAAGGCCGTGCCGCTGCCGTCGCGGTCCACGAGCACGACGGGAGTGTCCCGCTCCCGCAACGCGTTCAGTCGAGCGAGATCCTCACCGACAGGCGATACCAACAAGCCGAACACCCTCTGTTCGTCGAAAGCGTCGATGTAGGCGCGCTCCCGGTCACTGTCGTCGTCGGAGGTGCCCAGCAGGACCGTGAGGTTGTGCTCCCCCGCGCGGCGCTCGGCGGCCCGGGCGATGTCGGTGAAGAACGGGTTGCCGATGTCGAGCACCACAAGACCCACACTGCGGGACCGCCCCGCCTTGAGTTGGCGGGCGGCGTCGTTGCGGACGAAACCCAGCTGGTCGATGGCGGCCTGCACCCGGGCCACGGTTGCGGGCGCGACCTTGTCTGGTGCGTTGAGCACATTGGAGACCGTGCCCACCGACACCGACGCCGCAGCGGCGACCTCGCGCATGCTCACCACGGCACCATCACACCATTGCGGCGGCCCGCTTCGTGCGCGGGACGTACCGGCGCGGCGGAAACCACCGGGCCACCCGCTCACGCAACTCCGCCAGGCCTCCGTCGATCAGCCCCTGGGCACGCGCGGTGAGCAGCAGGTTGCCCAGGGCGGTGGCCTCGACCGGCCCGGCCAGCAACGGCACGCCGAGCCGGTCCGCGGTGAGCTGACACAGCAGCTCGTTCTGCGAGCCGCCACCGACGATGTGCACTGTCTGCACGTCGACGCCCGACAGCTCGGCGGCCGTGCGCACCGCCGCGGCGAAAGCCGCGGCCAGGCTTTCCAGGATTGCCCGCACCATGTGCACTCGCCCCGCCGGGGCGGGCCTGCCACGCTCGGTGTACCACTGGCGGATTCGGGTGGGGATGTCGCCGGGGGTCAGGAAGCGGGCGTCGTTGGTGTCGAACACGTCGTCCACGCCCGGGGCGTGAGCGGCTTGTGCCAGCAGGTCGCCGAGTTCGACGTGGCGCCCTTCCCGCTGGTACTGCCGCAGCGTCTCGCTGAGCAGCCACATCCCCATAACGTTGTGCAGGAAGCGGATTCGGCTACCGAACCCCACCTCATTGGTGAAATTGGCGGCCCGGGCGGCCTCGGTCGCCACTGGCCCCGGCAGCTCGACACCCACCAAACCCCAAGTCCCGCAGGAGATGTAGGCGGCGTGATCGGGATCCATCGGGATGGCGGCGACTGCCGAAGCGGTGTCGTGCGAGGCCACCGACACCACCTCGGCAGCGCATCCCATCTGCTCGGCCACGCTGGGCAGCACCGGCCCGCGGCCAGTGCCTGCTTCCACGATGTCGGGGAACAGCTGCCGCAACAGCCCCAACCGAGCCATCAGCTCGCCGTCCCAGGCACCGTCCAGGCCCAACAGACCGGTCGTCGACGCGTTGGTCCGTTCCGCTCCGAGGACACCGGTCAGCCAGT
Organism: Mycolicibacterium brisbanense; assembly: GCF_001570425.1. GTDB lineage: Bacteria > Actinomycetota > Actinomycetes > Mycobacteriales > Mycobacteriaceae > Mycobacterium > Mycobacterium brisbanense. Next base: position 96,091 of record NZ_BCSX01000028.1, on the reverse strand, counting down.
ACGTCACCAGATCCGGTATGAGCAGTACGGCATCGGCCAAATCGAGCAGCCCGTGCGCCTGTTCCTCGACGAGTTGATACACGGTGTTGAACGGCAAGAACTGTAATCCGTTGCGGCGGTACAGCTCTTCTGGGCCGATCTTGGAGTGGACCAGATCGACGCCATGATCGGTTCGAGTGTCGCGATAGTGGTGCGGCAAGGACAACAACCGGCCGTCGCGGAGCAGACCGTAATCGACGGCCCACGAGTCGACGCCGATCCCGACCAGGTTGGCACAGTCCCGGCTGGCGGCCGCCAAGCCGTCCATCACCTGCGCGTACAGCCCAGGCACATTCCAGTGCAACGCCTCGCGGGCGCCATCCCACAATCGCAGCGGTTCGTTGGGGAACCGCGCGACGGTGCGCATCTCGAATCGATCGTCGCTGATGTCGGCGACCATGACCCGGCCGCTGGTCGCACCCAGGTCGACAGCGGCGACCTGAGCGCTCATCGCAAGAAAGCCGCGGCGACACCCGCATCCACCGGCACATGCAATCCCGTGGTGTGGGAGAAATCGGAGGTGCACAGCGCGAATGCGACGTTGGCGATATTCTCCGGCAGCACTTCACGTTTCAGCAGGGTGCGCTGCGCGTAGTACTTGCCCAAATCCTCCTCCGGGACCCCGTATACCGCGGCCCGCTTGGCCCCCCAACCGCCGGCGAAGATACCCGAACCGCGCACGACCCCGTCGGGATTGATGCCGTTGACCTTGACGCCGTGCTCGCCGAGTTCGGCGGCCAACAGCCGAACCTGGTGGGCCTGATCGGCTTTGGTGGCGGAGTACGCGATGTTGTTGGGGCCGGCGAACACCGAGTTCTTCGACGAGATGTAGATGATGTCGCCCCCGAGCTTCTGGTCGATCAGCGCCCGTGCGGCCGCCTTCGACACCAGGAACGAGCCCCGCGCCATCACGTTGTGCTGCAGATCCCAATCCTCGACCGTGGTGTCCAGCAACGATTTCGACAGCGACAGCCCCGCGTTGTTGACCACGATGTCGATCCCGCCGAACGCGAGAACGGTGGCGTCGATGGCGGCCTGCACGGCGCATTCGTCGGTGACGTCGGCGGCGATCCCGATAGCCACATCGCTGTTGCCGATCTCTTCGGCAGCCGCAGCGGCCCTTTGCGCGTCGAGGTCAGCGATCACCACACACGCACCCTCGGCGGCCAGCCGGGTTGCGATCGCCTTTCCGATGCCCGACGCAGCGCCCGTGACCAGTGCGATACGGGTCGCCAGTGGTTTGGGCTTCGGCATCCGGGCCAGCTTGGCCTCCTCCAGCGCCCAGTACTCGATGCGGAACTTCTCCGACTCGTCGATCGGCGCATACGTGGAGATGGCCTCGGCGCCCCGCATGACGTTGATGGCGTTGAGGTAGAACTCGCCGGCCACCCGGGCGGTCTGCTTGTCCTTGCCATAGCTGAACATTCCGACACCCGGGATGAGCACGATCGCCGGGTCGGCGCCTCGCATGGGTGGTGTCGTCGCATCCGCGTGCCGGTCGTAGTACGCCTGGTAGTCGGCACGGTAGGCCTCGTGTAGTTCGGCCAGCCGGGCCTTGGCGTCTTCGATGGACGCATCGGCCGGCAGGTCGAGCACCATCGGCTTGACCTTGGTGCGCAGGAAGTGGTCGGGACAGCTCGTGCCGAGCGCCGCCAGTCGCGGATGCTCACTGCCGGAGAGGAACTCGAGCACCCGCGGATCGTCGGTGAAATGGCCGACCTGCGGCTTGTCGGTGGAGGCCAGCCCGCGGATGAACGGTGCCAGCTCGGCGGCCTTGGTGCGGCGCTGCTCGTCGGGCAGCGGACCGTAACCGGGCAGTGGTGCGCCGAACGGCTCGCGACGGCCGTGCTCGGCGATGTAACGCTCGGCGGTTTCGATGATCTCCAGCGAGTTCGCCTCGGCCTCAGCCGATGTCGCGCCCCACGCGGTGATGCCGTGGCCGCCGAGGATGGTCCCGATGGCCTGCGGGTTGCGTTCCTTGATGGCGGCGATGTCCAGGCCGAGCTGGAAACCGGGGCGCCGCCAGGGCACCCACACCACCCGGTCACCGAAGATCTTGGCAGTCAGCGCCTCACCGTCGACGGCGGTCGCCAGCGCGATGCCCGAGTCGGGATGCAGGTGGTCGACATGGTCGGCGTCGACCAGCCCGTGCATCGCGGTGTCGATCGACGGGGCAGCGCCGCCGCGGCCGTGCAGGCAGTAGTCGAATGCGGCGACCATCTCGTCCTCGCGTTCGACACCGGGATACACATCGACCAGCGCGCGCATGCGGTCCAGCCGCAGCACGGCCAGCCCGGCCTCGGTCAGAGTGCCGAGGTCGCCACCGGAACCCTTGACCCACAACAGGTTTACCGGTTTACCGGTGACGGGGTCGATGGCGGTGCCTTTGGCCGAGGTGTTCCCGCCGGCGTAGTTGGTGTTCTTCGGGTCGGCTCCGAGCCGGTTGGACCGGGCGATCAGTTCGGCGACAGGATTGGTCATACTCAAGCTCCCCATGACGATTGCGTACCGCCGATCCGTTCGGCGTTGATGGTGTCCTGATATCCCGATGCCGCGAACGCCGCCATCGGATCGGCCGGAAGTCCCCGCTCGACGCGCCACTGTGCCAGTGCGGGCCGCACGTCGGTGTAGAACGCATCCATGAAAATCCCGTTGGCGCCCAGCACGTCTCCGCTGCTCTGCGCGACCGCCAGCGCGGCGGTGTCGACCAGCAGCACGCGGGCTGTCATCTCCTGGACATTGAGTACCGAGCGGATCTGGCCGGGAATCTTCGCCTCGACGTTGTGGCACTGGTCGAGCATCAGCGCCACCTCCGAACCGTGCTTTTCCCCGTCGCTTCGCTCGCCCCGGCCGTCGAGCCCGCCGCCCCGCACCACTTCGTACAAGATGCGGAACAACTGGAACGGGTCGGCGGCGCCCACGATGAGATCGTCGTCGGCGTAGAAGCGGGAGTTGAAGTCGAACGACCCGAGCTTTCCCAGCCGCAGCAGTTGGGCGACGATGAATTCGATGTTGGTGCCCGGCGCATGATGCCCGGTGTCCAGGCACACGACCGCCCGCTCCCCCAACGCACTGACTTGGGCGTAGGCGCTGCCCCAGTCCGGCACGTCGGTCATGTACATCGCCGGTTCGAAGAACTTGTACTCCAGCACCATTCGCTGGTCCGGGCCGATGTGCTGGTAGATGGAGGCCAGCGACTCGGCGAGCCGGTCCTGCCTGCCCCGGATGTCGCCCTGGCCGGGATAGTTGGTGCCGTCGGCGAGCCAGATCTTCAGATCGCGCGACCCGGTGGCGTTCATGATCTCGATGCATGCCAGGTGGTGGTCGATGGCCTTCTGCCGCACGGTCTTGTCGGTGTGGGTGAGACTGCCGAACTTGTAGTCGTCGTCTTGGAAGGTGTTGGAGTTGATGGTGCCCAGCCGCACGCCCTGCTCGGCGGCGTAGCTGCCCAGTGCTGCGTAGTCGTCGACGGTGTCCCACGGGATGTGCAGCGCCACGCTCGGCGCCAGACCGGTCAGCCTGTGCACCGTCGCCGCATCGGCGATCTTCTCCCGGACCGTGCGCGGGGTACCGGGCGTACCGAACACCTTGAAGCGGGTACCGGAGTTCCCGAACGCCCACGACGGAAGTTCGATCGCCAGCCTGTCCAGTTGGGCGGGCAAGACGACGGTGCTCATGCTGCGGTCCTTTCCATGGTGGTGACGACGGGCGCACCGTAACGCTCGACCTCGATCTGCTGCAGCGTCTTGCCGCGGGTTCGCGGGGCGCCGATGGCACCGATCAGCAGGGCCACGCTGAGTAACGCGACGAGCAGGATTCCGACGGCGGTGAGACCGGTCGCCGCGAGCAGTGTCGGGAAGAAGTAGCTCAACAGCCCGGTGGCGGTGCGCACGACGAAGAACATCACGCCCTGGGCGCTGGCCCGGTACGGCGTGGCGAACAGCTCGCTGGCCCACAGGCTGTAGAAGGCCTGCGCGCCGATGCCGCTGGAGACTCCCCACAGCACGGCGAAGGCCAGCATGGTCGGCACACCGTCGTCGGTGAACGCCACCAGCACGATCCAGGCGATGATCCCGAGCGCCGCACCGATCACGTAGAGCAGGCGCTGACTCATCCGGTCGGCGTAGCGCATGAAGCCGAAGTATGTGGCGAGCACCGTGCAGCCCCACACCAGGACCTGGAGCAGGTTCTGGGCCACCGGGCTGTGCAGGCCGGCCGTGTCGTATACGCGCGGCATGAAGATGCCCGCCTGCCCAGCCACGGTGTTCCAGAACAGGTAGATACCGCCGAGGAACAACAGAGCGGTGATGTTGATCCGGCGGGAGAACAGTCCGCGCAGACCACGCGTCCCGACCGCCGATGCCAGCGAAGTTGACTCGTGGCGGCCCTCGTCGGCCCAGATCTGTGATTCGGCCAGGCCCTGCCGTACCCACCAGACCACGGCGGCGACGAGGAAGAGGTGTCCGAACACCAAACGAGACCCGATCAGTCCGAGCGGGGCAAGGGCGGCCGCCAGCGCGAAGCCGATGAGCGGTCCGATCGACCAGGCCAGCTGCGCGGTCCCGACGTGCTTGGCGCGGGCGGTCGACGGCGCCTGTTCGGCGATGTAGGTCCACGATGCGGGGACACCCGCGCCGACCGCGATACCGGTGATGACGAATGCGGCAAGCAGCATCGCGTAATTCACCGCGAACGCCGCGAGTAGCACACCGGCCATGTAAACCAACAGATCGTATGTGTAGATTGCCTTGCGCCCGAAGCGATCACACAGCGGACCGCCCATGATTGCACCGATGGCCGCACCAAAAGCGTTGGCGCTCAATGCCGCAAGTAATCCAACCGCGAAGTTGCCGATGCCGAAGGCGGCCTGCCAGAACCCGAGGCTGGTGGCGATCGCGATGATCGACCCCGCCTCGATGTAGTTCGACATGGCGACCGCGATGGTGGCCCGCCACCCGGTTGTGGAGCGTGCTCCGATCTTCATGGACCGCCTCTCCCACTGGGTCCGCGAATTGAAACGTTTCAATTCGTGATGGCGGTCACGTTAGAGGATCGAATGCGACGTCGTCAAGGCCGCAGCAGCCCCGCCCGGCCCGTTTCCGCTACTGACCAGTACGAATTCAGGTTCTTAGCAAAGTATTAACGGCAGCACCCAGCCGCCTTAGATTGCCCACTTAGCGTTGTGGACAGGTTGAAGCGACGACGCACAACCCAGCAAGCACAGGAACCACCGAAGGGAGGCTGATCATGACTATCACGACCAACACCCCGGCTTCGGACGGCAATCTCCGGTACGTGAACCAGGCGCTCGTCTGCGACGGTGCCTCGATCCGATCACAGTGCCGACAGCTGGCCACGGTGGTGACGATCAAGGGTGACGTCAACACTTTCAACATCGACACCATCACCGCATACGTCCGCCGGTCCACACTTCCCGAGAAGCCTCTGGTCGTCGACATGAGTGGCGTGACAGGCTTTGCCGCGCAGTCGATCTCGTTGTTCTACGACGTTGACGAACGCTGCGGAGCACTCGGTGTGGATTGGGCGGTAGTCGCGAGCGACGCGGTCATCGCCGGGCTCGACGACATCGGCGTGCCGGTCACCGCGTCGGTGGCCGAAGCCCTGCACCACTTCGCCGAAGGCAACCTGGCTCGCCGCCGGCTGCTCCCCCTGCTCACCAAGAGCGCCTGAGAGAAAGGGCCACCACCATGCTGATCGACGTTCGATGGCTGACAATCCTTCTGGGTCGGCGGCGCCGGGTCGCCCATCGGCACCTGCTCGCCCACTGAGCCTCGCCGGGTAACACCCGGCTATTCGCCATCCGAAACCGACGGCGTGCTGCAGAGATCATCTGCACGCACGTCGTCGGTTTCGCATTTGAGGCGTTCGCTTTCAGGCGACGGCTCCTCCATCACCCCGGTGGTCCAGCGAGAAGGCAACGCGTGAACCACGCGGATTGCGGGTATCCCGAACCCCGGACGGCGTTGCCGTCCAGTTGAGCGTGAACCGATGGAGGTCTGCGATGACCGTCAGCGAGGAAGTCAACGAACGACAGGCCAGGCAGGTTGCCGAAGAGGCCCGCGAAGCGCAGTGGCACCAGCCGAGTTTTGGCAAAGAACTGTTCCTCGGCAGATTGCGGTTGGATCTGGTCCACCCGCATCCACGCGGCCCAGCCGAGAAAGTACAGCACGGCGAGGCGTTCCTGGCCCGGCTCCGGGAGTTCTGCGAGACGCAGATCGACGCCACGGTGATCGAACGGGAGGCCCAGATCCCGGACGCGGTGATCCGGGGGCTGAAGGAACTCGGCGCGTTCGGCATGAAGATCGGCACCGAGTACGACGGGCTGGGCTTGTCGCAGGTTTACTACAACAAGGCGCTCGCCCTCGTCGGCTCCGTACATCCCTCGCTGGGCGCGCTGCTCTCGGCGCATCAGTCGATCGGCGTACCGCAACCCGTCGCGATGTTCGGAACCGAGGAGCAGAAGCGCGCCTGGCTGCCCCGGTGCACGCGCGAGATCAGCGCGTTCCTGCTGACCGAACCCGATGTCGGCAGCGATCCGGCCCGGCTGCACGCGACGGCCACTCCAGACGGCGACGACTACGTGCTCAACGGCGTCAAACTCTGGACCACCAACGGCGTCATCGCCGATCTGCTCGTGGTGATGGCCCAGGTGCCCCCGAGTGAAGGACACCGCGGCGGCATCACGGCCTTCGTCGTCGAAGCCGCCACGCCCGGCATCGTCGTGGCCAACCGCAACCGGTTCATGGGGTTGCGCGGCATCGAGAACGGTCTGACCCGGCTGACCGATGTCCGGGTGCCCGCCGCCAATCGCATCGGCCGTGAAGGGGAAGGGTTGCGGATCGCGTTGTCCACGCTCAATGTGGGCCGCCTGTCATTGCCCGCGGTGTGCACGGGGACCGCGAAGTGGTGTTTGAAGATCGCCCGCGAGTGGTCCAAGGAACGTGTGCAGTGGGGGCGCCCAGTCGGTGAGCACGACGCGGTCGCCGGCAAGCTGGCGTTCATCGCGGCCACCGCCTACGGGATCGAGGCCATGGTCGAGCTGGCCGGCGAATTGGCCGACGCGGGCCGCACCGACATCCGGATCGAGGCCGCGCTGGCCAAACTGTACGGCTCGGAGATGGCCTGGTTGATCGCCGACGAGCTGGTGCAGATCCGGGGTGGACGGGGTTTCGAAACCGCTGAGTCGCTGGCCGCCCGCGGTGAGCGCGGCGTGCCCGCCGAGCAGGTCCTACGCGACATGAGGATCAACCGGATCTTCGAAGGCTCCACGGAGATCATGCATTTGATGCTCGCCCGCGAGGCGGTCGACGCCCACCTTTCCGTGGCAGGCGACATCATCGACCCCGATGCCGACCTGCGCCGGAAGGCCAAAGCCGCCGCGCAGGCAGGCAAGTTCTATGCCCGCTGGCTGCCCACACTGGTGACCGGTAAAGGTCAGCTGCGCACGTCGTACTCAGAGTTCGGAACGCTCGCCGAACATCTGCGTTATGTCGAACGCGCCAGTCGCAAGCTCGCGCGCAGCACGTTCTACGCGATGTCGCGGTGGCAGGGCGGCCTCGAGCACAGGCAACGGTTCCTGGGCCGCATCGTCGATATCGGCGCGGAACTGTTCGCGATCACCGCGGCCTGCGTCCGGGCTCAGAGCGACGAGACGAACGACGGCGCCCGCGATCTCGCCGACGCATTCAGCCGCCAGGCGCGCGTGCGGGCCGACCAGCTGTTCGCGCAATTGTGGGACAACAGCGACGACTCAGACCGATCTCTGGTGAAAGGCGTGCTCGCCGGCCGCTACACCTGGCTCGAGCACGGGATCGTCGACCCGTCGATCGACGGACCGTGGATCGCCCAGGAAGGCGGTGCTGTCGGTGAAGACGTGCACCGACATATCCGATGAACGCCCTGTCGAAGGCACCCTCTCACAAGTAAACTGGGCAAGTTATGGCGTCGGCGAACGCGCATGGCGGCGAATGGGGATATTGGCCTCATCCGGTGCATATGCGTGATCACTGCCTGAGCCGGCGGCAGGCACGGCAGATGAGCCGTCGATTCGCCGACGTCGGTGTCGGCATCGCCGCAGCCCGCCTTCGCGAGATCGCCACCGGCGCCCCCGCCTCCGAAGCGGAGTTGTTCGACGTCGAGTTCGCCGTCTACGCAAACGAATACAAGCATGCCGAATTCCTGGCCAAGATCGAGCGGGCCAAGCGTGAGTGCCTGAAAGGACTGGTCGTCGTCGCCATGGCTCTCGTCATGCTGGCTTTCTTGCTGTCGGCAGCCGTGTGCGTGTTGAGCGCGACGTTGCACACCACCCCGTTCAACAACGGTCAGATGTGGCAGCCGGTCATCCCGTCGCTACTTGAACCGGCCGGCGAAACCCCGCAGTGGTAGATCGGCGCTCGTGAGCAGGCCGGGCGGGGCGGCGACGACCGACGTGATGGCATTGAGCGCGGGCAGCCCGGTCACCGTCATGCCGATGGACGCGAAGCTGCTCGGGTCGGACAGATCCACCCCGGGTTTCGGGAAGATCATGTGCTTGTTGTAGACGCACGGATCTCCCATGATCTGAGTGATGTAGCAGCCCTTGATATCCCAGCTGGGATCTGTGTGCGGGGTCATCTGCCATTCGAGATGGGTTTCGATCTTCGGCTCACCGTCGACCAGACCCTGGTATTTGATGTAGCTGCCGCCGAGTGAGCCCCTGGGCAGCTGATACCAGCCGAGGTCGACATCCTTGGTGCATGCTCCGAGCTCGTAGCTGAACGTGACGTCGTCCAGTTGCACGTCGAAGCAGTCGGCCATCAACAGCACACTGTCGGCGAATACCCGCGTGTACTTCTCGAGCATGCCGGGCAGTCGTGGATCGTCAACGGCCAGACCGTATCCGACCTCTTTCCAGGTTTCAGCCGAGTGATGGCAGGACACGTCGACGGATTCGATGGTGGTGACATTGGTGATCTCGGCGACGTCGGCAGAGCACACCACACCGAGGATCTGATTCAGTCCAGGGTTCATACCGGTGCCGTAGAACGTCGCACCACCCTTCGCGCAGGCTTGTGCGAGCAGCTCCGAGACTTTCCTGCCGGAAGGATGCGGATGGTTGGCGTCGCGGTGCCACCCGGTGATCCAGTCGGCTGTGGTGACGATGTTGATGCCCGCCTCGAGAACTTTCACGTAGAGGTCCTCGTCGGGAAACACGCCGTGGAACGTCACCACATCCGGTCTGGCGGCGATGATTTCGTCGACGGATCCGGTGGCGATCACACCGTTCGGCGCCAGTCCGGCGATCTCGCCGGCGTCCCGGCCGATCTTTTCCGGTGTGTAGCAATGCAATCCGACCAGGGTCAGGTCTGGATGAGCGGCGATGCGCTTGATCATCTCGGTGCCGACGTTGCCGGTGGCCACCTGGAAGACGCGGACAGTCATGTGATCTCAGCCTCTCGTGGCAAGGTCTGCGGCAGAACCGCTCAGACCGTCAGGGTAAAACTGCATGGCCCACTTGCGAATTGCGGTGAACCCCTCGTACTCGGCGGTGGCCAGCGCGGGCGGGTCGGAATAGCGCTGGTGCGACCAGATGTGGATGTCCTGGGTGAACTGGCGGATCACCTCGTCACCGAACAGCCGCGCCCGGTCCGCGGTCTTCTCGTCGTCACGTCCGGGTGTGCGCCCGATGTACACCATGAAACGCACATCAGACGTGCAGTCGTCGACGGGGGTGACCGCCGAGATGGTGCGGTTGTCGATCATGCCCCAGCTCTTGGTCACCGCGATGCCCAGCCCGCCGTTGATGGCCTCGACGCCGCTGTTGACATCCTCGATCTTCTGCGCGTCGTCGCCTTCGAAGGTGATGGTGAAGTCGACATAGGACCAGGGCTCGGCGAAGTCGTGCCGCGTGAACACCGGGACGATCGGCGTCTGGTGCACGAACTTGAAATGCGCGAAGTCGACGCCGTTTTCGAGCACGTACTGCGGGTGAAGTTCCAGGCCCTGACGGAACAACCGTTGCTGCGGATAGTAGTCCGCCGCAGTCTTGTCCCCGAAGTCGGCGAAGATGTCCGGCACGTCGAAGTACGGCTCGCGCCCTTCGACGTCATGCCAGATGTAGACCGAGGCATTGCGTTCGGCCACCGGGTAGGTGCGTATGCGCCTGCCGCGGTTGGGGCGGTCCTGGTATGGGATACAGACGTTGCGGCCTTCGTGGTTCCACTGCCAGCCGTGGAACGGGCATTGGATGACCTCGCCCTCGACGCGTCCGCCGTAGCCCAGGTGCGCGCCGAGGTGCTCGCAGTAGGCGTCCATCACCGTCACCTGTCCGGATTGCGTACGCCAGGCGACCATTTCGCGGTCGAAGTACTTCATCGGGTGCACGTCGCCCGCACCGATCTCGTCCGACCACGCCACCTGGAACCAGCCTGTCGGTTTCATCGACAACGGCGGTTTTGCCATGGGCCAAGAATCACAGAGGGTTCTATCAAAAGTCAATAGTCGCGTAACATCCCCGGGATGACCGAGCGGCGCACCAACCGGCGCGGCCAGGCCGGCCGCGAGAGCATGCTGGACGCCGCAGTCCACGCACTGGCCTCGGGCGCCCCCGGCTCGGTGTCGGGCAACCGCATCGCCAAGGATGCGGGCGCCACGTGGGGCACGGTCAAATACCAGTTCGGCGACATCGACGGCCTGTGGGCGGCGGTGTTGCGATACACCGCAGAACGCCGGGGACAGATGCCGGCGCAAGCCGTCCCGCACGGAACGCTGCGGCAACGCGTCACCGGCATTCTCGATGTGATGTACGACGGGTTGACCGCGACGGACTCGCGCGCGATCGAGAACCTCCGGGCAGCCCTGCCTCGCGACAGAGCCGAGTTGGAACGCCTCTACCCAAAGACCGCTGCCGAGCTCGCGTCCTGGCAGCGGACATGGATCGAGGACTGCCAGAAGGCATTTGCCGACCTCGACGTCGACCCGGCCCGAGTGCGGGAGGTGGCACTGTTCATCCCGGGAGCCATGCGTGGCATCACCTCAGAACGGCAGCTGGGCACTTACATCGACCTCGACGAGGCACGCCGCGGACTGTCCAACGCGATCGTCGCCTACCTGGAGAAGCACTAATCGCGGGTCAGCACCCGCAGCAGCCGCTCCCCCACCCGGTCCAGTGGGTCGGTGCTGCGCTCCGCGCGGCACATCGCCACCGCCCCCTCGACCGCCGCGACGATCAATGTTGCCGTCCCCGTGGCATCTTCGCGCTCCCAGCCGTTCTCCCGCAGAGCCGAAGCAAGGATGGACACCCAGTTGCTGAACGCGAAGACCGCCGCTTCGCGCGGCGCGCTGTCTTCGTCGCGCACGTCGTCGATGCACACCGCGAGCACTGGGCAGCCGGCCCGGAACTCGCTGTCGAGTAGGGTCTTGCGCCACATGGCGAGGAACTCCGCAAGCCCCTCGCGCGGCCCCGCAGTCAGCGCCTGGGCGAGCGCCCGCGCGGTGAGGTCATCGGTCCATCGCACCGCTTCGGCGGCAAGCTGGTACTTGCCACCGGGAAAGTAGTGGTAGGTCGAGCCCAGCGGCGCACCGGCGTGCTTGGCCAGTTCACGCACACTCGCAGCATTGAGCCCCCGACGCCCGAGCATGTCGGCGGTACCCGCGACCAGGCGGGCCCGTGCGTCCGCGGCAACTTCCGACATCCCCGGCCTCCCTGCCTATAACGAGTGTTATAGGCAGGGTACCGGGTGTTATAACGACTGCCATAGGACGCTGACCCGCGAGTTGCAGTTGCCCGGCAAGGGCGACCACCTACCGCGGATCAGTCGAACGCCACGCTGAAGTACTGCGTCTCCTGGAACTCGTGCAGGCCCTCTCGAGCGCCCTCGCGCCCCAGACCGCTCTGCTTCATGCCGCCGAACGGCGCCGAGGGGTCGGAGACGATGCCTCGGTTGATGCCGACCATGCCGGCGTCGATGGACTCGGCAAGGCGCAGGGCGTCCTGCAGGCGGCCCGCGTAAACGTATGCGGCCAAACCATATTCGGTGTCGTTGACCCAGCGCAGCAGCTCGTCCTGATCTTCCCACACCACCACCGGCGCGACGGGTCCGAAGATCTCGTCGGCGAGGATCCGCGCGTCGGGAGCGACCCCGGTGAGCAGCGTCGGTGCGACATACCAACCATCGGTGGGCGCCTTGGCCTGCGCGGCGATCGCGGCACCGTCGGCGACGGCGGCCTCGACCGCACCACGCACGCGCTCGGCGGCCTTCGCGCTGACCAACGGCCCGACCTGCGACGCCGGATCCGCCGCCGGGCCGACGCGAAGCGCGGCGACCTCGGCGCCGAAGCGGGCGACGAACTCGTCGACCACCGCGGCGTGCACATAGAACCGGTTGGCCGCGGTGCAGGCCTGTCCGCCACCGCGGAACTTGGCGATCATCGCGCCCTGCACCGCAGCCTCGATGTCGGCGTCGGCGGTCACCACGAACGGCGCGTTGCCCCCGAGTTCCATGCTGGCGTTGACGATTCGATCGGCAGCCTGCTTGAGCAGCACCCGGCCGATGCCGGTGGACCCGGTGAACGAGACCTTGCGGACCCGCTCGTCGGCCAGCCACGCCGACACCACGGCCCCGGCGTCGGTGGTCGGCACCACGTTGACGACACCCTCGGGCACGCCTGCGTCGGACAGGATCCGCGCGATCGCCAAGGCGGTCAACGGGGTTTCGGCAGCAGGCTTGAGCACCACGGTGCAGCCGGCGGCCAGTGCGGGAGCGATCTTGCGAGTTGCCATGGCGGCCGGGAAGTTCCACGGCGTCACCAACGCGGCCACCCCGACCGGCTTGTGCGTCACCAGGGTACGGGCAGCGCCCGCGGGGCTCATGCCGTAGCCGCCATCGGTACGCACCGCTTCCTCACTGAACCACCGGAAGAACTCGGCGGCGTACATGACCTCGGCACGAGCGTCGGCCTGCGGCTTGCCGTTCTCGGCACAGATCAGCGCGACCAGACGGTCGGCATCGGCGATCATGAGATCGTATGCGCAGCGCAGGATTTCGCTGCGATTGCGCGGCGCCATGGCCGCCCACGTGCGAAAGGCCCGGTGTGCGGCATCGACTGCCGCCTTGGCGTCGGCCACGGTCCCGTCGGACACATCGGCGATGACGGACCCGTTCGCCGGGTCGTACACCTCGAAAGTGATTGCGGTGCCGTGCGCCCGGCCGTCGATCAGGATGCCGTGTTTGGCGTCGAGTTCGGCGATGGCTTTCTGGTAGTTCACGGTCGGCTCCCTAGGGGTAGAGCCCACGCAGCTGCGCGGCCTGGGCGACGCGTTCCACGGCCAGGCAGGTGGCCGCGGTACGCAGGGGAAGGTTCAATTTGGCGGCATGCGCGGAGACCTCGTCCCACGCGGTGAGCATGCGCTCGGCCAGACGTGACTCGACCTCGTCGGCCCGCCACCAGTACGCCTGATTGGCCTGCACCCATTCGAAGTACGAGACGATGACACCACCGGCGTTGGCCAGAATGTCCGGCACCACAAGACGACCGGCGTCGTTGAGCACAAGGTCGGCCTCGGGCGTGGTGGGGCCGTTGGCGCCCTCCACCACGACCTGCGCCCGGATGCGATGCGCGTTGGCGGCGGTGATGACGCCTTCGATGGCGGCCGGCACCAGCAGATCGACGTCGCTCTCCAGCAGATCGGCACCTGAGATCTCGGCCCCGCCGGGGAAACCGACCACCGAGCCCGTGGCGGCGACATGGTCTTCGAGGGCAGGCACGTCGAGTCCGGTGACGTTGGCGACAGCGCCGTACTGATCGGACACCGCGACCACCCGGACACCCTCATCGAAGAGGAACCGGGCGGCGTGGCTGCCGACCTTGCCGAAACCCTGTACGGCAGCGGTCGATCCGTCGACGGTGATGCCACGCGAACGCATCGCGGCCAGCGCCACGTGCACCACGCCGCGCGAGGTCGCGGTGGCCCGGCCGAGTGATCCGCCGAGGCTCACCGGCTTGCCGGTGGTGACGCCGAGGACGGTGTGGCCCTTCTGCACCGAGTAGGTGTCCATCAGCCAGGCCATGGTGTTCTCGTCGGTGCCCACGTCGGGCGCCGGGATGTCGTGGGCCGGGCCGATCAGCGGGCTGATCTCGCTGGTGTAGCGGCGCGTGACGCGCTCGAGTTCGGCGGTGCTGTACTGCCGCGGGTCGATGCGAACCCCGCCCTTGGCGCCGCCGTACGGCACGTCGAGCAGGGCGCACTTCCACGTCATCCACATCGCCAGTGCCCGTACCTCGTCGAGCGTGACGTCCGGCGAGTAGCGCAGACCACCCTTGGCCGGGCCGCGGGATACGTTGTGCTGCACCCGATGTCCGATGAGCAGCTCGATGTCGCCGTTGTCCCGGCGCAGCGGGATGCCGACGGTCACCTCACGGCGAGGGGTGGACAGCACGTTGTACACGCCGTCGTCGTAGCCGAGGATGGTCGTCGCCTCACGCAGCTGAGAGCGGGCGTCGTCGAGCGGATTCAGCGCGCCGGGCGCTTCGGTCGCGATGGTCATGCGATCTCCGCGAAGGCTGCGGCCAGGATGTCCAGGCCTTCGTTCAGCAGGTGTTCGGGCATCGACAGCGGCGGCAGGAAGCGCAGCACGTTGCCGTAGGTGCCGCAGGTCAGGACCACCAGGCCCTGGGCATGCGCGGCGGCCGCGATGCGCTTGGTCAGATCGGCGTCGGGCTCGATGGTGCCGGGCTTGACCAGCTCGACGGCGACCATGGCACCGCGTCCGCGCACATCGCCGATCCGCGGATCGGCGGCGGCCATCGCGGTGAGCCGGCTGATCATGGTCTCGCCCATGGCCGCGGCGCGCGCGACGAGCTGCTCACGCTCGATGGTGTCGACCACGGCGAGGGCCGCAGCGCACGCGAGCGGGTTGCCGCCGTAGGTGCCGCCCAATCCGCCTGCGTGGGGGGCGTCCATGATCTCCGCGCGCCCGGTGACCGCGGACAGCGGCAGGCCGCCGGCGATGCCCTTGGCGGTGACGATCAGATCGGGCACCAGGCCCTCGTGCTCGCAGGCGAACATCGCGCCGGTGCGGGCGAATCCGGTCTGCACCTCGTCAGCGACGAACACCGCACCCGCGGTCGTGCACCAGTTCTGCAGCGCGCCAAGGAATCCGGGCGCGGGCACGATGAAGCCACCTTCGCCGTGGATCGGCTCGATGACCACAGCGGCGACGTTCTCGGCGCCGACCTGCTTCTCGATGAGGTCGATGGCGCGGGCCGCCGCGGCGGCGCCGTCGATCTCGCCGTCGCGCAGCGGGAAGGACGTCGGCACGCGGTAGACCTCACCGGCGAACGGGCCGAAGCCGTTCTTGTACGGCTGGTTCTTGGCGGTCATCGCCATGGTCAGGTTGGTGCGGCCGTGGTAGGCGTGGTCGAACACCACGACGGCCTGGCGGCGGGTGTGGGCACGGGCGATCTTGACCGCGTTCTCGACGGCCTCGGCGCCGGAGTTGAACAGCACGGTGCGCTTGGCGTGATCACCCGGGGTGAGCCGGTTGAGCTCCTCGGCGACCCGAACGTAGCCCTCGTAGGGCGTGACCATGAAGCACGTGTGGGTGAACGCCGCGACCTGCTGGCTGACGGCGTCGACGACGGCCGGAGCGCTGTTGCCGACAGTGGTCACGGCGATGCCGGAACCAAAGTCGATGAGCTGATTGCCGTCCGCGTCGACCAGGATGCCGCCGCCTGCGGCGACGACGTACACCGGCAGGGTGGCTCCGACGCCGCGGGCCACCGCGGACTCCTTGCGGGCGTGCATCTGCTGCGAGACGGGTCCCGGAATGGCTGTGACGAGCCGGCGTTCCTGTGCGATGGCCGAAAGCTCCGTGGTGGTCACGTGCTCCTCCTAAAAACTACTGAGCGGTATTGCCGACCACGTTAGGGAGACCGGAGTCACTCCGGCATGTCAGAGACGCACAATTGCGTATCTGCATACTGTGCAAAAATGGCATCATGCTGACCGTCGGCGAGATCCTGCGATCCGAAGCGCTGGGGCTGCACGGGATCCATGTCCCGCGGCCCGATGCCGATGTCCGCTGGGTGGCCACCAGCGAACTGGCCGATCCGGCGCCGTTTCTGGAGGGCGGCGAAATCCTGCTCACCACGGGTCTGGAGACCGGGCGCTGGCGCACCGAATGGGACGGGTACGTACAACGGCTGGCGCAGGCCCGGGTCGCCGCGATCGGCATGGCGGCCGGGTTGACCCACACCAAGACGCCGACGGGCCTGATCAAGGCGTGCCGGACACACGACGTGAATCTGTTCGAGGTGCCCCGCCAGACCCCGTTCGTCGCGATCAGCAGGCACATCGCGCAGTTGCTCGAGGAACAGGAGTCCACCGCCGCCCGCGAAGCCCTCACGACCCAGCGCCAGCTGATCTCCGCTGCGGCCAAACCCGACCCGACAGCCGCGGTCGTCACGGCGCTGGCTCAGGCCGTCAACGGTGCCGTGTGCCTGATGGCGCCCGACGGACGGGTACTGACCGGCCCCGTCGGACCGCGGCGTGCGGACTTCCCGCTCGACGAGGTCGAGGAAGATGTCCGTCGGCTGCACGCACACGGCAGACACTCGGCCGCGGTCCAATCCCGCCCAGGTCAATCGGTGTCGGTCTACCCCATCGGGTTGCGCGGCAGACCATCGACATATCTGGCCGCGATGGGCCCGATGCGGCTGTCCGACGGGCAGCGGCACGCGGTCACCACGGCGGTGGCCGTGCTCGGCCTCGTCGACGAGCAGGACCGCAGCCGCGCCAGGACCCGGCGGCATCTGCGTGGGCGAGCCGTCGAGCTCGTCGTCGGAAACGATTCCAGGACAGCGCAATTGGTGCTCGAAGTGGATTGGCCGGTGCCGGTGCTGCCGGAGCGGGTTCGGATCCTGCGCGCGACGGGTCCCGAGCACGACACCGATGACGCGATGTCGGCGCTGGAGCGACGCGGCATGCTGGCCGGCATGGTGGCCGGCGAACTGTGCGCGGTCCTGACGCCGGAGCAGACGCAGCAGGCCGCAGACCGGCTGGACCGAACCGGTCTGCTGATCGGCATCGGCCACGCGGTGCCGCTGGCCGAGGCCGCCGCCGGCTACCGCACCGCCGGTCTGGCACTCGCCCAGGCCACCCCAACCGCGCGCGTGGTGAACTGGGACCGCGTCATCGGCGACGGCCCGCTGGGCTTGATCGATCCGCAGCGGGCCGCGGCATTCGCCGAATCATGGTTGAGCGACCTGGATTCCGAACAACTGGAGACGCTGCGCTGCTTCCTGCGCCACCACGGATCCCGGCTCAAGGTCGCCGAGGAACTCGGCCTGCACCGCAATACCGTGCGTAACCGGCTCGAGGCCATCGAGGCCGTGCTGCCGGGAAAGCTCGACGATCCGCAGACCCGGGTCAGCGCCTGGATCGCGTTGCAGGTCCAGCCTTTGAAGTAGCCGCGTCTCAGCAGGGGTCGCCCGGCGGCGTGTAGTACGGCACGCCTTCGACCGTGTAGCACGGGATCTCGCCGGGCACGTACGGCACGTGAGCCGCGGCGATGGCCGCACCGGTGGCGACGTCACCGGCGATGTTGGTGCAGCCGCCCGCGGCGAAATGCCGCCCGTCGGCCCCCGCACATACGTCGGCTCCGGCCGTCGGTGCGCTGATCAGCGGTACGAATGCCGTTGCGGCCGCAAATAAACCGGCGGACAGCAACGTCGTGGTGCGCTTGGCCATGGGATGCTCCTACTTGTCCAAATGATCGCCCCGATGGCAGTCATCGTGACAGGTATTTGACGACCCCGTCGGGTGTTCGCCAATCATCTCGATGCGGGCACTCAACTGACGTCCAACGCGGTCTCGGGCAGGCGGTCTACCGCATGCGTGCCACCGCCGAGCCGGGCTGCGGTGAGCCGCGCGACAGCCTCCTCGGTGAACACCGACAGCCCGAGATCGGGGTTGTAGCCGTGGATCTCCTTGACGTCGAGTTGGGCGAGGAAGTACAGGATCTCTTTGGAGACCACCTGTCCCGGCACCAGCACCGGGAAGCCCGGCGGGTAGGGAACCACAAATGTGGTGGACACCAACGTCTTTCCCTCCGCGATGCGCCTGCCCGCGGCACCGAGCGGCACGTACTCCCGGTCCGATTCCTCGTATCCGGCGTAGAAGGCCGAGCGCATGTCACCGAACGAGCTGGCCGCGTCAGGCCGGAACGCGATGTCGAACTCGCTGAAGTCCGGCAACGGCGGAAGATCCTCGGTGATCTCCTCGACCCGGCGCGCCAGCAGTGCCCGATCGGCCTTGCTCGCCGTGCTGAACTGCCGATCCAGATCCGTCGCGACCCGGCGCAGCGCATCGAGCAGATAGTGCACGCTCGACCACGTGACACCGATCGTGAAGATCAGCAGCACACTGTTGATCGAGGTCTTGTTGATCTGGATGCCGAACCGGTCCATCAGCACCTTTTCCCGGAAGTCATAACCCGTCATCCCGGTCTTGCCGATGAACAACGTGAGCCGGGTGGGGTCGAGCACGAACTCGTCGGACCGCCACGCCTCGTTCCAGCCCTCCAACGCGCCCTGGCTGACCTGTCGGTACGACCGCACCTCCGAGGGCCGGAACTGCTCGGGAACCAGATCGGACTCGTCGAGGATCCGGAACCACTTCTTCACCAACGGGTCGATCCGGACGCGGTGCCGGAACACCAGCGACATGTTGTAGGCGTACCGGACCAGCTGGAAGCCCTCCAGGTCGACCTGGCGCCGAGCCAGGTCCAGCGATGCCAGCAGCTGTTGGTTCGGTGAGGTCGACGTATGCGTCAAGAACGCCTCGCCGAACGCATCCCGGCTCTGGGTGTTGAAGTCCTGATCCCGGATGTGGATCATCGACGCCTGCCGCAGCGCCGAGAGGGATTTGTGGGTCGAATGGGTCGAATACACCCGCACCCTGGCCTTCTTCGGGTCGGGCAGCAGCCGGCGGTTGACCCACTCGCTGCGCTCGACGCCCTTCATCTCCGCACACCAGGCCCGGTACCGCTCGGCGTACTCGCACGATTCGAGCATGGTCTCCAGCCGTTCGGCGCTGATCATCGCGGTGCGGCCACGTGACCACGGCACCGCGGTGGCGAACGCGTACCACGCCTCGTCCCACAGGAAGCAGATGTCGGGCTTGATCGCCAGCACCTCTTCCATGACCCGCTGCGGGTTGTAGACGACGCCGTCGAAGGTGCAGTTGGTCAACAGCAACATCCGCACCCGGTGCAACTGCCCGGCCGCCTCCAGATCCAGCAGGGTCTGCTTGATGGTGCGCAACGGCACCGCGCCGTAGATCGCGAACGACTCCAGCGGGTAGGCATCGAGATACAGCGGCGACGCTCCTGCCAGCACCAGACCGTAGTGGTGCGACTTGTGGCAGTTGCGGTCGATGAGGACGATGTCGCCGGGCCGGACCAGCGATTGCACGACGATCTTGTTGGCCGTCGAGGTGCCGTTGGTGACGAAATAGGTGTGGTTGGAATTCCAGGTCTTGGCGGCCTTGTCCATCGCCTTCTTGAGATTGCCGTGCGGGTCCAGCAGCGAGTCCAGGCCACCCGAGGTCGACGAGGTCTCGGCCATGAAGATGTTGCGGCCGTAGAACTCACCCATGTCCTGCAGTGATTTCGAGTTGAAGATGCTCGCACCCCGGGCCACCGGCAGCGCGTGGAACTGCCCGACCGGCGACTGCGCGAACTCGCGCAACGCGTCGAAGAACGGGGTCGCGAACCGGGTGCGCATGCCTGCCATCACCGTGCTGTACAGGTCCGTGGCGTCGTTGAGCCGGTAGAACGTGCGGTGATAGATGTCGGGCTCGTACTCGCCGGGCGATGCGATCGACTCGTCGGTGACCAGATACCGGTCGATGTGCGGGCGCAGCTCCCGGATCCACTCTCCACACTCCACCCAGTCGTGGGTGCGGTCGGTCGCCACGGCCACGTCGTTGGCGCCGAGCAGCCGCGCCATGACCGGCAACCGGTCCTTCGAGCGCAGCGGCAGATCGTGACGGATGATCGCCGCCTGGATCTCGCCGTTGAGCGCGACCGCGGTGATCGCATCCTCGACGCTGGGCACCACCAGCAGCTCGAACTGCACATCGTCATCCGGATTGCGCAGCGCGCGCAAGCTCTCGGCCAGCCCCTCCGGGCCTGTCGATGTCGAGTCGTCGGCGAGCAGGACCGTGTAGTACTGCTGCCGCTTGACTCTCGCTTCGAGCTCCTGCTCGGCCAGCGACGAGGACGTGTCGAACAACGCCGCGCGGTCGCCGTAATCCGAGAGCAACCGGACCGCGAGCGACACCTCGTCACTGAGCAGCTCTGTCGCCAGATCACCCAGGTAGCCGCGAAACTCGTCCACCTTCGTCGCACCGGGATACAGCCAGTACCGTTCGTAGGCGCTGAGCCGGTCCAGCAACCGTTTCACCCGAACCGTCTCATGCTTGGTGTCCAGACCCGCGCGGTGCACGGCAAGCAGCTGCCGGCAGGCATCGTCGAGCAGGTTCCACGTGTCGATCCGCGAGTACGACGGGTTGGCCACCGCCGCCAGCGAGGAGACCCGCAGCCTTCTGGTACGTCCGCTATCTCGGTCCATGCCCCCGATCCTCCGCCAGCGGCCGTGTATTGCACCCGTTTCCCGGAAAACGAGCGCTATCTAACAGCGGCGGTTCCGGGGGGCGCAGGGGGTACCGGTCGCCCGTCGGCGGGCGGACCCCGCCGGGGCGAGCAAGACGTCACGTGACAATGTCGCGGTCAGTTGCAACGGCGAGAACTCAGCGCGGCCAGGAGACCGTACGCAGCTGTCTGCGGGAACTGATGCCGAGTTTGACGAAGACCTTGCGCAGGTGCCACTCGACGGTGTGAGTGCTGATGAACAGCTGCGCGCCGATCTCCTGATTGGTCAGTCCGTCGCGGGCCAGCCGCGCGATCTGCGCTTCCTGCGATGTCATCTCGTCACCGGAACTGATGGCCTGCTTTCGCACTTTCTCGCCGGTGCCGATGAGTTCGCGGCGGGCACGTTCGGCGAACGCACGGGCCCCGAACCCGGTGAACATGTCATGGGCGGTGCCGAGATGTTCGCGGGCGCTGCCGCGACGCTTCTTGCGCCGCAGCCATTCCCCGTAGCGCAGGTGCGCGCGGGCCAGCTGCGACCGGACCCTGGTGCGCCCGAGCCGCTCGACGGCCTCGGTGAACAGCGCGTCGGCCTCGGCATCATCGGCCAGCATGGCCCGCGCGCTCGCCAAAGCACCCAGCCCCCAATCTGTTCCGCTGACGCCCGCGCCGTCCTCCAGGCGTCGCACCGCCATCGAGAGGGCTGCGCGGTCGCCCGTGTGGGCAGCGGCTTCGGCGAGCTCGAGCAGGCACCAGCCGTAGAAGCCCAGGTCATCGAACCGGCACGCCTCGGTGGCGGCGGCCATTGCCTCTTCGTACCGCCCCAGCCCGTTGTAGAGGACCGCCGCGGTGTAGCCGATGACGCCGGCCAGGCGGCCCTCCCCCTTGGCTGCTGCCTCGGCGGTGCCCGCTTCGATCAGGCCGCTCGCCACCGCGAGGTCACCCTGCCAGGCGGCCAGTTCCACCTTGTGGTAGCGCATCGGTTGATGTCCGATCGCCAGCGAGATCGCGTCGGCCTCTTCCATAAGTGCTGTGGCCGAGGCGAATTCACCCTCCATGACGTGCACCCCGGCCCGGAATGCGATGGCAGGCGGCAACAGTGCCAACGCGCCGGCAGAACGCGCACGCTGAACCATCGCGCCGGACATCCGGTCGAGGAGATCGTCGTCCCACAGCTCGCCCGCCGCGGATTCGTGGACCACGGGGTATGCCAGCGCCATCCACCGCAGTGCCTGTGCATCGTCATCGGGGCCGCCTGGCGTGCACCAGGTTTCGAGTGCGGCACGTAGCTGGCGGGCACCGGCAGCCAGCCCGTCGGTGACGCGATAGGCCATGCCACTGAGCAGTAGGTCGACGGGATGCCGCAGATCCGGAACCCGGTCGACGGCGTTGCGGGCCGCTGTCGCCACCCGCGTCAGCGCGTCGGGCCGGTTGCGTGAGGCGTACATCGCCGCAGCGAAGGCTTCGACGTAGGCCTCCCTGGCGAGTTCACCGTGCAGGCTTTCCAGTCGGGTGGCGGCGTCGATCAGCGCAGCCGCAGCCTGGTCGAGTTGCGGTGCGTCAGCGGCGCCGCTGCGGCTTCGCGTGAACTCCATCTGTGCTCGCAACCGTCCGACCTCGGCTTGTTGCAGCTCCGTCAGTGGGCACAGCTCAGCCAAAGCGAGGAGTTCATAAGCGGTTTCGAGCTCCGCGGCATCGCGTTTGGCCTGGGCGGCCGCGATGGCACGGGAGCCGCGCAACGCGGCGTCAGCGGTGAGAATGGCCGCGCGCTCCAGAAAGGTCGCGGCCGCGGCGATACCACCGCGGCTCTGGGCCCGCCAGGCCGAGGCTTCCAGTTCCTTCGCGACGGCATCGTCGGGCCCCGCGGTGGCGTTTGCGGCGTGCCAGGCCCGGCGGTCGGGGTCGATGGCCGAGTCGGTGGCCTGCGCCAGGGCGCGGTGGATGTCGCGACGCTCGCCGATGTCCGCAGCGCGGTAGGCGGCCGAACGCACGAGCGGATGGTGGAAGCGCATGCGCGGACCGAATTCGACGATCCCGGCATCCTCGGCGGGGATCAACGCATCGGCCGCGATACCCAGGTGTTCGGCGGCACGCAGAAACAACGCGGCGTCACCGACCGGTTCGGCGGCCGCAACCAATACCAACCGCCGGGTGTCCGGCGGCAAGGCCTTGATCCGCTCAACGAAGCCGTTCTCGATTCGGTCGGCAGGCAGCCGCACGGCGGCGGGCCGGAAGCCGCCTGCCATCTCCGCCGCCGATATGGTGCGCGGCACTTCCAAGAGCGCCAACGGGTTTCCCCTTGTCTCGGCCACGATACGGTCGCGGACACGTGGGTCGATCCCACCGAACATGACCGATTCCAACAGCACCCGTGCGTCACTGTCGGGCAGGCCGGTGACCCGTAACTCCGGCAGGCCGCTCAGGAAGTCTTCGACGCCATCGCGCGCTCCGAAGATCATGGCCGCCGGCTCGGCCAACATTCGGCGCGCCACGAACCCCAACGTCTGCACCGATGCCTGGTCGAGCCATTGTGCGTCATCGATCACACAC
Source organism: Mycolicibacterium brisbanense (assembly GCF_001570425.1). GTDB lineage: Bacteria > Actinomycetota > Actinomycetes > Mycobacteriales > Mycobacteriaceae > Mycobacterium > Mycobacterium brisbanense. The sequence continues at coordinate 72,851 of NZ_BCSX01000028.1, read as the reverse complement.
AACAGCGGCCGGTCGTCGGCTGCTGCGGCCATGAGGCTCAGCACGGCCAACCCGACCAGGAAGCGGTCGGGGGTCGGCCCGACGCCGAGTCCGAACGCCACCGACACGGCGTTGCGTTGCGGTTCGGGCAACTCGTCGATGTGCCCGAGCAGCGGCGTGCACAACTGCTGCAGCCCGGCGAAGGCCAGCTCCATCTCGGATTCCACTCCGGACACCTGGGCTATCCGGAAACTCGAGGCCTGGCGGATGGCGTAGTCCAGCAACGCCGTCTTGCCGACCCCGGCCTCACCACGCAACACCAGCGTCCGGCTGATGCCGGAACGCGCGTCGGAGACGACGCCGCGCAGCGTTTCGCATTCCGCGGCACGCCCCCGCAGCAGTTGTCCCCCGCCAGCACTCGTCATCCGCACCATCGTCCGTTTCTCGTGGCGCCCAGCCGCCCGGCCAGCGGCGGTCGAGGGGTCCGATCACGAAATAATAGTGAGGCCATCTACCAACGGGGACCCAGACCCTGAGCCGTGCCGGGAAGCCTTGCTCGACAAGGTATTCGACCCAGATCGGCTATTTGAGCAGTCGTGCTGCGGTTGCCCGTGCGGCGGGCAACCGCAGCGCTACACCTGAGCCGGCAGGGAAACCGTGTCGTCGTCCTTGCCGGGGTCTTGACGACGCGGCTCGTACTTGCGGAAGTGGTAGTCACCGCGGGGGTAGACGACCTGCGGCCACCAGAACCACCGGCCCAGCAGCGTCGCGATCGACGGCATGAGCAGGGACCGCACGATCAGGGTGTCGAGCAGCAGACCGATCGCGATGGTCGAACCCATCTGGGCCAACACGATCAGTTGGCTGCCCATCATCCCCGCCATGGTTGCGGCGAACACGAGACCGGCCGAGGTCACCACACCGCCGGTGCCGGCCATCGAGCGGATGATGCCGGTCTTGAGGCCGGCATGGATCTCGTCTTTGAACCGGGACACCAACAGCAGGTTGTAGTCCGATCCGACCGCCAGCAGGATGATCACTGACATCAACATGACCAGCCAGTGCACATGAATGCCGAAGAGGTCCTGCCACAACAACACCGAGATACCGAAGGACGCCGCGATCGAGCTGGCCGCGGTGCCGACGATCGTCAAGGCTGCAACCGCACTGCGGGTGAGGATCAGCATGATCATGAAGATCAGGGTCAGCGCCGACACCACCGCGATCATCAGGTCGTAACGAGCCCCGTCGCTCATATCCTTGTACGTCGCCGCCACGCCGCCCAGGTAGATCTTGGCGTCGGACAGCGAGGACATCTTGAGGCCCTCCTGCGCGGCCGTCCGCTCGGCATCCACGCGCGCAATGCCTTCCGGCGTCGCCGGATCACTCTGGTGGGTGATGAACATCCGCGCCGACTTGCCGTCCGGGGACAGGAACATCTTCAGACCGCGTTCGAAGTCGGGGTTGGTGAACGCCTCGGGCGGTAGATAGAACAGATCGTCGTTCTTGGCGTCGTCGAAGCTCTGCCCCATCGCAAGGGCGGTGTCGTTCATCGCCTGCATCTGGTCGAGCAGCGTCTTTTGCGAGTTGTACGACGCCAGCGACAGATCCCTGCTGGTCTTCATCGACGCGATCGTCTGGGGTAGCAGCGCGGTCAATTTCGGTGCCAGGTCTGCCAATTGGTCGGTATTGACCTGCACCGAGGCCGTCTTGTCCGTCAATTCGTCGATCGAGTCGAGGGAATCGAATATCGACCTCGTCGCGGCACACATGGGAATGTCGAAGCAGTGCGGTTCCCAGTAGAAGTAGTTGCGCAGCGGACGGAACTGGTCATCGAAATTCGCGATGTTGTCTCGCATTTTCTCGGTGACGGCGAGGAGTTCCTGCGACTTGGCCGCCGAATCCTGGGTGAGCTTGGTTTGTTCGAGCGACAGCTGGTACTGCTTCTCCAGGATCGAGATCGACACGTTCGTGGCGTCGATCATCCTGAGCTGGTCTGCCAACTGTTCCCGCTGGAACGGCAGATTCAGATTCTGCGTCTGGCCCTGGATGCTCGTCTGGAACGGAATCGAGCTGTGCTGGATGGGGATTCCCAGTGGACGCGTGATGCTCTGCACCATCGCGATCCCGTGGGTGCGCAACACGTTCTTGGCCACGCGATCGAGCACGAGCATGTCTGCCGGATTGCGCATGTCGTGGTCGGCCTCGACCATCAGGATGTCAGGATTCATCCGGGCCTGGGTGAAATGCCGGTCTGCGGCGGCGAACCCGATGTTCACCGGCGCGTCGGTCGGCAGATACCAGCGGTCGTTGTACGCCGGCTTGTAGCCGGGAACGGCCACCAGACCGATCAACACCACGAACGCACTGGCCACCAGGATCGGCGCGGGCCAACGAACGACGGCGGTCCCGACTTTGCGCCAGAACCGGCCTTTCGGAGGCTTTTTCGCCTCGTACAGGCCGACCAGGGTCCCGAGGAACAGCGCCGCCGGTCCCATCGTGACCGCCGCCGCGACCACTACGATCATGCCGATCGCGACAGGCTCACCCATGGTGGAGAAGTAGGGCAGCCGCGAAAAACTCAGGCAGTACGTCGCCCCGGCGATCGTCAGGCCGGAACCGATGATGACCGGTGACACGGATTTGAATGTGGTGTAGTACGCGTCTTCTCGTTCCTCGCCGGCGCCGCGGGCCTCGCGGTAGCGGCCGAACAGGAAGATGCCGTAGTCGGTCGCCGCCGCGATGGCGAGCATCGTGAGGATGTTCCCGGCGAACGTCGTCAGGCCGAACACATCATGCGTGGCGAGCACCGACACCACACCACGGGAGCTCAGCAGGCCGACCGCAGTGAGCAGCAACTGGACAAGGGTCGTCCGGATCGACCGGTAGACGATGAGCAGCATCACCGCGATCGCCACCAGCGTGTACAGGGTGATCTGGCCGAGGCTGGCGTTACCGATGACGTGCAGATCGTCGGTCAGGGCCGCCGGCCCGGCCACATAGGCCTGCACGCCCGGCGGGGCCGGGGTGTCCTTGATGACCTCGCGCACCAGGTCCACGCCCTGGTTGGCCAGGGTCTGCCCCTGCTCGCCGGCCAGGTTGAGCATCACGTACGAGGCCTTGCCGTCGGCGCTCTGCGCTCCCGCGGCTGTCAGCGTGTCACCCCAGAAGTCCTGGATGTGCTGGATGTGGTCGGGATGCTCACGCAGCTTGCGAATGATCTCGTCGTAATACCGGTGCGCTTCCGGGCCCAGCGCGTTCTGGCCCTCCACGACGATCATCACCGTGCTGTTGGAGTTGAACTCCTGGAAGTTCGCGCCCATCCGCTTCATCGCGATCATCGACGGCGCATCGGCCGGCGCCATGGGCGCCGAGTGCTCCTCGCCGACGACCTCCAGTTGCGGCGCGATCACGTTGACCACGACCGCGAACGCCACCCAGAACAGGATGATCGGCACAGCCAGGATGCGCATCGCGTGCGCGAAGTAGGGCCGATGCCCTCGGGCGTTCTTGGCGTGCGCAGGCTGAGCAGGTTCTGCGGTTTGGATGTCTGTCATGCGGACTTCACCAAGCAGTAGGTCTGGGCATTGATGCCATCGGCGGATTGCTCTTCACGAACGGTCCCGTTCACCGTGACGCGACAGCCGATCTGGTTGCTGTCACTGCGGGCCATGAGATTGGCGCTGACCGTCGGCAGCGTGGTCGACAACGTGACCGACCACGGCAGGGTGGTGTTGACCTCGTGGATTTTCGCGTCCGGGTCGAAGTAGCTGATCGTCGCGGTCGACCCCTCCGGCCCGTACACGTCGTACACCAGCACCTTGGGGTTGAACTGCACGATCTCGATGCCGGCACCGGCATTCGCGTTGAGATCTTCGGAGCCGAACATCCGGTGCAGTCGGGACACCGCCAGACCCGAGATCGCCAACACGACGATCAGGACCAGCGGTATCCACAGCACTTTGAACACTCGCGCGATGCGACTCGCCACCACCCATACCTCCCGACATCACCCGAACTGTGCGAACGCTCAGCGAATTAGTTCGAATAACTATGTACAGCCGGAAAAACCTTACACCTAAGCCGGGTTATCCGCTCCACTGAGCCGTGCCTCAATCACGTGACAACACGGGCAGGCGCGCCCGGCTTCCCGATTCACCGGACAATCCTCGGCCGCGACCGGGCGGCCAGGGAGCTAGGCTGCCGCTCCCGCAGAGCCGTCGCGGCCGACATAGCCACGGGCAACGGCGATCTCGGCAAGCAAGCCGCGCAATTCGCGCCGGCCGCGGTGCAACCTGGACATCACAGTGCCCACCGGAATGTCCAGGATCTCGGCGATCTCCTTGTACCGGAAGCCCACAACGTCGGCGTAGTAGACGACGATCCGCTGAAACTCCGGCAGGGACTGCACGGCCCGGCAGACTTCGTCGTCGCCTAGCGACTCAAGCGCGGCGAGTTCCGCCGACGCCAACTCGACCGTCGAACGTGCTGCCACAGCGGCCAACTGCGCGTCGGTAACGGTGTCGGCCAGCACCTCGTCGGGTCTGCGCTGGGCAGCGCGATACGAGTTGATCCACGTGTTGGTGAGGATCCGGAACAGCCACGCCCTGATATTGGTGCCCTCTTCGAACGTGTGAAAACTGGCGTAGGCCTTGAGCATTGTCTCCTGCACCAGGTCCTCGGCATCGGCGGCGCTACGCGCGTACTTGCGCGCGACCCCGTAGAGCTGGTCCAACAGGGGCAGCGCATCGCGCTCGAATCGCACGCTCATAGGGACTGGCTTGGTGACTGGCATGGCCCCGCTCCTGCCGTTTGTCGTCGATCCGGTCCTGGCCACTTCGTAACCCGAAGCTATCCCGCGCCGAAACCCACTCCCAGGGGGTTTACCCCCGGATTCGTGCTGGTTTCCCGACGCCGCAGCGAGTTTTACGGGCGGCCATCCGACTGTCATGACCGCAGCATGGCACCTGAAGTCAACTTGAGGTCAAGGCGTTCCGTGGCGCGGCACGGGCAACGCAGTCGGGGCAATGCTGAGCGAGCGGCGGCCGCCGACTTTAGGGTCATCAGCTATGAACCGCCTCGATCGCTTCTTCGAAATCTCGGCGCGCGGCTCCAGTGTCTCCGCCGAGATACGCGGTGGCGTCGTCACGTTCATCGCGATGGCCTACATCATCGTGCTGAACCCCGTCATCCTCTCGAGCGCTCCCGACGTGGCAGGCAACAAGCTCACGTTCGCGCAAGTGTCGGCGACGACGTCGCTGGCCGCCGGCGTGATGACGATCCTGTTCGGCGTCATCGCGCGGATGCCCTTCGCGTTCGCGGCAGGCCTCGGCATCAACTCGTTTTTGGCCACCACGGTCGTCGGCTCGGTGACCTGGCCGGAGGCGATGGGTCTGGTCGTCATCAACGGCCTGGTGATCGTGCTGCTGGCGGCGAGCGGCTTGCGACGGCTGGTTTTCGACGCCGTGCCCATCCAGCTCAAGCTCGCCATCACAGCGGGCATCGGGCTGTTCATCCTGTTCATCGGCCTCGTCGACGCCGGCTTCGTGGGTTCCACCGGACACCCGTCACCGCCGGTGGGCCTGGGTAGCGGCGGCACCGGCTCGATCAACACCGTGCCCACCGTGGTGTTCGTGGTGACCTTGCTGATCACCGGCATCCTGGTGGCCCGGCGGGTACGCGGCGGCATTTTGATCGGGCTGGCCGCGGGCACGGTGATCGCGATCATCGTCGAGGCCATCTGGCACTTGGGGTCGGCGACCGAGCACCACGGCGGCTGGGGTCTGTCGGTACCGTCGCTGTCCGGATCTCCGTTCGCGCTGCCCGACATGTCGCTCGTCGGCGCATTCAGCCTCGGCAGTTTCAGCCGGATCGGCGCGCTGGCCGCCATCATGCTGGTTTTCACGCTGGTGTTCGCCAACTTCTTCGACGCCATGGGCACCATGACCGGACTGTCCCGCGAGGCCGGTCTGGCTGATGCCCAGGGCACCTTCCCGCGTCTGCGGTCCGCGCTGATCGTCGAGGGCGCAGGCGCCGTCGTCGGCGGTGCGTCGTCCGCGTCGTCCAACACGGTATTCATCGAATCGGGCGCGGGTATTGAGGAGGGCGCCCGCACCGGGCTGGCCAATCTCGTCACCGGCGCCCTGTTCCTCGCGGCGATGTTCGTCTCGCCGCTGGCCTCGATCGTGCCCACGGAAGTCGCCGCCGCGGCGCTGGTGATCGTCGGCGCGATGATGGTGTCGCACCTGCGTCACATCGATATCTCCGAGTTCTCGATCGCGCTGCCGGTCGTCCTCACGGTGGCCACCATGGCGTTCAGCTACTCGATCGCCAACGGCATCGGCGTCGGCTTCGTCGCGTGGGCCGTGCTGCGGTCGGCCGCGGGCAAGGCCCGGGAGATCAGCCCGCTGCTGTGGATCGTCGCGGCCGGCTTCATCCTGTACTTCGCTCGCGGCTGGATCGAGTCGCTCATCGGCATGCACTGACAGGTAATGTTCAGGCTCATGGAGACGCGCCGATGAGCCGCTTGCGCGAAGAGAACAAGCAGTGAGCGCCGGCCTGTTCGGTTTGCTCGACGACGTCGCGGCGTTGGCACGTCTGGCCGCGGCCTCGATCGATGACATCGGCGCCGCGACGGGGAAAGCCACCGCGAAGGCCGCCGGTGTCGTGATCGACGACACCGCGGTGACGCCTCAGTACGTACACGGCATCACCGCCGATCGCGAGCTACCGGTCATCAAGCGCATCGCGATCGGCTCGCTGCGCAACAAGATCGTGTTCATCCTGCCGGTGGCCTTGCTGCTCAGCCAGTTCGCGCCGTGGTTGCTGACCCCGATCCTGATGCTGGGTGCGACCTACCTCTGCTTCGAGGGCGCCGAAAAGGTCTGGGGCTACGTCGCCAAACACGGGAGCGACCATCACGATGCGCCCGCAGGCGCGGTCGGCGGGGACGCCGAGCGCTACATGGTGACCGGCGCGATCCGCACCGACTTCATCCTGTCGGCCGAGATCATGGTCATCGCCCTCAATGAGGTTACCCACCAACCGTTCTTCCCCCGGTTGATCATCTTGGCCATCGTCGCCCTGGTGATCACCGCCGCGGTGTACGGCGTAGTGGCAGGCATCGTGAAGATGGACGACATCGGTCTGGCTCTGACACAACGCAATTCGCGGTTCGCCAAGTGGATCGGGCGTGGCCTGGTCGCCGGTATGCCCAAGCTGCTCACCGCGCTGTCGGCCATCGGCACGGTCGCGATGCTGTGGGTCGGCGGTCACATCCTGCTCGCGGGCACCAATACCCTTGGCTGGCATGGCCCGTACGGGTTGGTGCACCACGCAGAGGAATTCGTGCATCACGCACTGGCGAATGCGGCGGGGCTCGGTGGCGTCGCGGCGTGGCTGGTCAACACCGCGGCATCGGCTGTCATCGGCTTGGTGGTCGGCGGCATCGTGGTCGCGATCATGCACGTGCTGCCATTCGGCAAGAAGGACAAGCACTCCTGAATCTGGTGCTGCGGTCGGTTGCCGATCTCCTACTGCGGTAGCACATCAAGATCGGACAGCAGCGCGATGTGGAAGACCGCCTCGGCTCCATAGCGTCAAACCATGACGCAAGCACAACGTTCACCAGCCCACCAGATGGCGGTCGTCGCACGTGCATTGCCGCGCGCCGTCCCGATCGCGATACCTGCCACCAGGCCGCACCCGATCACCGACCGATCGCGGCGGATCATGGCGGCCGTACGCGCCTGGCTGCTCGCCCCCGCACTGATCGCGAAGCCGCAACCCGAGTACCACCGACCGCACCGACTCGACTTCATCGAGGACGCCGCGATGGGCCGCGAGATGTTGCGGCTGTAGCTCTACGACCGTGGTAGGACACGTCCATACCCCCGCGGCATGATGCGAACCGGCGACCCGGGCTTCTACGATCGGAACATGCTGAGTGCGATGGCGCGCTCCGTGCGCGAGCAGATGCGCAGGCAAGGCGAGTCGATCCCGGTCGGCCACAACTGGGCGTCCGTCATAGCGGTCGACGCCACCGTGGTGGGCGCCGCAGTGGTCGCCGCCGTGCAGCGGCCCAGCGCCGATCTTGCGGTGTCCCTGCTGGCACTCGCCCTGGCGGTCGCCCCGTTCGTGCAGGTCTACGCGACGGGTGCCAAGTTCAAGGCGCCGATGGTGGGGGTGGCCTGGACGGCAGGCACCGCGTTGCTCCTCTTTGCGACGTCCACGCCGGTCGCCAACGATTTCGCTCCCCTGCTGGCGGTGTTGATGGTGGGCGAGGTGACGTCGTTGACGGGGTTTGCGGGCGGGTGTCTGTCCTCGGTGTCCGCCGCCGCTCTGCTGTTGACCGCGGCTGCGTTGCACAGGCTCGACAACCTTCCGCTCTACCTCGGCATCCTCGGAATGGGTTGGCTGGTGGGCTATCTCATGCGCGTGCAGACCGTGTTGATGGAGCAGCAGCAGCATGCCCAGGCAGCGTTGGCCGCCCATGCCGCAGCCGACGAGCGGCGCCGGATCGCCCGCGAAGTGCACGACGTCATCGCCCACTCGCTGAGTGTGACGCTGCTGCACATCACAGGTGCGCGCCGCGGGTTGCAGCAGGACCGCGATGTCGATGACGCCGTCGACGCGCTCGAGCAGGCCGAACATCTTGGCCGCCAGGCGATGGCCGACATCCGCCGCACGGTCGGGCTTCTCGACAGCGCACCGATGGGCACCACGCCTGAGCCGGGCATCGACGACATCTCCGGGCTGATCGACGACTTCGTCCGCGCCGGCCTCACCGTGCAGTTCACCGCCGGCGGACGCACCACGCAGGTCTCCCCCGCTGTCGGCCTGGCCCTCTACCGCATCACCCAGGAGTCGCTGGCCAATATCGCCAAGCACGCGCCTGAAGCGAAATCATCTGTGACGCTGACCATCTCACGCACCTCGGTAACACTTGACGTGGTCAACCAGCTGCCGGTCGCGGTCACGGCCGGATGTTCGGAAGGTCGCGGTGTGCGCGGGATGCGACAGCGCGTCGGGCAGCTCGGCGGCATCATCAGCGTCGGCCCGACATCCGACGGCTGGGCGGTACGCACCAACATTCCGCTCGGCACCGCCGAGTCGTCCTGCCCTCTGGCACCGTCATGACCGATCCGGCACCCGAGATCGCGGTCGTGCTCGTCGACGATCAGGACCTGGTGCGCTCCGGGCTCCGCCGGATTCTGCGCCGCAAGGACGGGTTCACCATCGTCGCCGAATGCGCTGACGGTGACGAGGTGCCCGCCGCCGTCGACAGGCACCGCCCCGACGTCGTCGTGATGGATCTCCGGATGAAACGCGTCGACGGCATCGAAGCCACGCGCCTTCTCACTGCGCAGTCGGGTCCGCCCGTACTGGCCCTGACCACGTTCAACGACGACGAGCTGCTGTCCGGCGTGCTTCGGGCCGGGGCCGCAGGCTTTGTGCTCAAGGACTCCTCCGCCGAAGAGCTGATTCGAGCTGTCCGGGCGGTCGCGCAGGGGCACAGCTACCTCGACCCGGCCGTCACATCCAGGGTTCTCAGCACCTACCGCAAAGCCGCGACGGCACCGCGCGCCACCGCGGTCAACGACCTCACGGCGCGTGAACTCGACGTCCTGACCCTCATCGCCAAGGGGCGGTCGAACTCCGAGATCGCCGATGAACTAAGCATTTCCGGGCTCACTGTCAAGAGCCACATTGGCAGAATCTTCGTCAAGCTGAACCTGCGTGACCGGGCCGCCGCGATCATCCACGCCTACGACACCGGCCTCGTCGCCCCCCAGTGACACAAGGACCGGAAAACCGGTCAGCTAAAGTGGTATCCGTCACGTTGGGAAATCCGCGCCCCCGGTAGGGTACGAAATTGACGGTGACGCCTGAGGCGATTATTTGAAGGGGGGCGGCATGGACGAGGTCCTGGCCCGTGCCGGTATCTTCCAGGGCCTGCAGCCCAAAGCCATCGAGACGCTCGCACGTCAGCTCGAACCGGTGACCTTCCCCCGCGGGCGCACCGTGTTCGTCGAAGGCGAACCGGGCGACACGCTCTACATCATCATCTCCGGCAAGGTGAAGATCGGGCGCCGGACCACCGACGGCCGCGAAAGCCTGATCACCCTGATGGGTCCGTCGGACATGTTCGGCGAACTCGCCATCTTCGACCCCGGCCCGCGTACCTCCACGGTCACCACCCTCACCGAGGTGTCGGCCGTGTCGATGAGCCGTGCGGCACTCCAGTCCTGGATCGCCGAGGAGCCAGAGATCGCCGAGCAGCTGCTGCGCGTGCTGGCCCGCCGGTTGCGCCGCACCAACGACAACCTGTCCGACCTGATCTTCACCGACGTCCCGGGACGGGTGGCCAAGCAGCTGTTGTACCTGGCGCAGCGGTTCGGCAGCCGCGAAGGCAATGCCCTGCGGGTCAACCACGAACTGACGCAAGAGGAAATCGCCCAGCTGGTCGGCTCCTCCCGCGAGACGGTCAACAAGGCGCTGGCCGATTTCGCTCAGCGTGGCTGGATTCGCGTGCAGGGCAAGAGCATTCTGATTGACAACGCCGAGCGGTTGGCGCTGCGCGCCAAGTAGTCCGCGTCAGTCGTCGAGGGCGTGTTCGAGGCCCGCGATGATCACCCCGAGGTTGAATTCGAAGTCGCGGTCGTCGGCCGCGGCCGCAGCACGTCGGGCGTTGACGGTGCCGAGCAGCGGGAAGTCCTCGGCCGGCAGCTCTTTGAGTGCCCTGGCGACCTCCGGGTTCTGATGGTGCCGCCGGGAATCCGCGGATCCGAGTACGTCGTGGGCTGCCGAGAGCGCGATGCCGGACACCAGCGTGAGGATTCGTCCGGCGTCATCGACACCGAAGCCGGCGCCGGTGAGCGACCGCAGCACACGCTCGGCGAGCCCGAGACTCGCCGCGCCGCCAATACCACTGAGCCGGAAGCTCATTCCGGTTGCGCCGAGTTTGAGGACGCCGTGGCGGATCGCGTTGGCGTAGGCCCGCAACGTCTCTCGCCAATCGACCTCATCGGGCAGCTCGAGCGCCCGGATCTCGGTCTCGAACAGGTCCGCGACGACGAGTTCCAGCAGCCCGTCACGATCGCCTACGTAGTAGTGCAGCGCCGTGCGGTCCACGCCGAGCGCGTCGGCGACGGCCTGCATGGTCAAGTCCTCGGGAGCGATACCGCGTGCCGCAGCGACGATCTGCTGGTGATCGATGCGACGCGGCCGACCGCGGCGCCGTCGGGTGTCCTCGGCGCTCCCACGGTCACCTGATCGGGCGGTCATTGCGGCAACAGTAGTGGCACCGTCGGTGACACACCCAGGCCTTCCCTTTTTCTCACGGCCGTGGAAAACTACCACTGGAGCCGACGGAAGGGGCCGATCAGGTGTCAGGCAGCTATCGGGTGGTCCAGTGGACGACGGGCAATGTCGGCAAGAGCTCGGTGGCGGCCATCGCGCGCAACCCCACCCTCGAACTCGTCGGCTGCTACGCATGGTCGCCCGACAAGACGGGCCGCGACGTCGGCGAACTCTGCGGGATCGAACGGCTCGGCGTCAGTGCGACCAACGACATCGATGCGCTGCTCGCACTGAAACCCGATGTCGTGGTCTACAACCCGATGTGGATCGACGTCGACGAGCTGGTCCGCATCCTGGAGGCGGGCATCAACGTGGTCGCCACCGCCTCGTTCATCACCGGCCATAACCAGGGCGACGGGCGGGATCGCATTGCCGACGCATGCCGGCGTGGAGGCGCGACGATGTTCGGATCCGGCATCAGCCCGGGCTATGTCAACCAGCTGTCGGTGGTGGCCGCGGGCATCTGCGACCGGGTGGACAAGATCACCGTCAACGAGGCGGCCGATACGACGTTCTACGACTCGCCCGCCACCGAGAAACCGGTCGGCTTCGGTCAGCCCATCGACCATCCCGACCTGCAGGCCATGACAGCACACGGCACCGGCGTGTTCGGTGAAGCCGTGCGCATGGTCGCCGATGCCCTCGGCATCGAGCTCGACGAAGTTCGCTGCGATGCCGAGTACGCCCAGACCACCGAGGATCTCGACCTCGGCTCGTGGACCATTCCGGCGGGGTGTGTGGCGGGTGTGTCTGCCAGCTGGAAGGGGGTGGTCGGGGGTGTGACGCGCGTCGAGATCAACGTGCGGTGGCGCAAAGGGCAAACACTGCAACCGGATTGGCAGATCGATCAGGACGGCTGGGTGATCGAGGTGGCCGGGCGTCCGACGGTCACCATGAAAGTCGGTTTCCTGCCACCGCCCGACTTCGAGGCCACCACGCTCGAGGAGTTCATGGTGCTCGGCCACATCATGACGGCCACCCCACCACTCAATGCGATCCCCGCTGTCGTGTCGGCCGCGCCGGGTATCGTCACGTACAACGACCTGCCGCTCATCTTGCCGCGAGGTGTGGTGCCGGTGGGCTGAGACGAGGGGAGCACGCATGCCGACACTGGAAGAGGCCGCTGCTCTGGCCCGCGACGACCACGGTCTGGCGGTGGTGTCGACACTGCGCGCTGACGCGACCATCCAGTCCACGCTGGTCAATGCCGGCGTGCTGGCGCACCCGGCGACGTCGGCACCCGTCCTCGGATTCGTCACGTACGGCCGGGTCAAACTCGCAAATCTGCGTGCCAGGCCGCAACTTTCGGTGACGTTCCGCAATGGTTGGCAGTGAGCCACCGTCGAGGGACATGCCGAGCTGGCAGGTCCCGACGATCCGCAACCCTGGCTGGACCCGGAACGGCTGCGTGTGCTGCTGCGGGATATCTTCACCGCCGCCGGCGGCACGCACGACGACTGGGACACCTACGACCGGGTGATGGTCGAACAGGGCCGCACCGCCGTACTCATCGCGCCCACACGGGTTTACAGCAACGGATAGGGCCTCATCGGTGCATGCGGTTCGCGCCGTCGACGATCGCGTCGTAGAGCGCCTGCTCGGGCTCCGACGGCTCGGTACGTCTGCGCAGCAATACGAATTCGAGTTCACCGAGGTCCGGCAACCGATCGTCATCGACCGGGAAAAGGCCTGTCGGTAACAGGGTTTCGGCATGCGGGACGATACCGAGCCCCGCGAGTGCCGCTGCCTGCAGACCCAGTTGACTGTCACTCACGCACGCGATCCGCCAGGCGCGGCGCTCACGTTCCAGCGCACGCAGCGCGACACGACGCGTCAGGCTCGGCGTCGGATAGGTCACGACGGGAACCGGATCGGCGATATCGCTCAGGCCGGGCCGTCCCGCCCACACCAACCGGTCGCGCCACAAAAGCCGGCCGTGCCGGTCACCGGGCAGGCGCTTGGCCACCATCATGTCCAGTTCACCTGCAGCCATGCGGATTTTGAGGTTCTCACTCAGACCCACGACCAACTCGAGATCCACGCCCGGATAGGACCGCTGGAATTCGACAAGCACGTCGGGCAATTCGCGCGCCACCAGGTCATCGGACGCGCCGAGCCGGATGAAGCCGGTGAGTCGGGATTCGGAAAAATATCGGTCGGCCTGGGCCTGCGCGTCGAGGATGCGACGGGCGAAACCGACCATGGCGGCGCCGTCGGCGGTCAATGCCAGGTTGCGGGTGTCCCGCCGGATCAGTTCGCGGCCGACGGCCTGTTCCAATCGCGCGATATGGCCGCTCACCGTCGATTGCCGCAGTCCGAGCACGCGTCCGGCTGCGGTGAAACCGCCTGCCCGCTCGACTGCGAGGAAGGTCCGCAGCAACTCCGGGTCGAACACATTAATCACGATACCCGTTTAGATATATCGACTTCATCGACTTCTGCTATGAGTGCCGATCGCCGTACGGTGAACCGGTGCTCGCCAAACTCCGCATCGATGGGTTCCTGCTCGGCCTGGTCGCTTCGATGGCCATCGGTCTGCTGGTACCTGCGCGCGGCGATGCCGCGAACGTCTTGGAGTGGGCGACGAAGGTCGCCATCGCCGTGCTGTTCTTCTTGTACGGCACGCGCCTGGAACCCCGGGAGGCACTCGAGGGGCTCAAGCACTGGCGGCTGCACACCACCGTCCTGGCCGCGACTTACGTGCTCTTCCCGCTGCTGGGACTGGCGATGCGGGTGCTGGTCCCGTCGGTGCTCACCGATGAGCTCTACATCGGCATGCTCTTCTTGTGCCTGCTGCCGTCCACGGTGCAATCCTCGATCGCCTTCACCTCCATCGCCCGCGGCAATGTCGCGGCGGCCGTCGTCAGCGCGTCGGCGTCGAACATGCTGGGCATCCTCATCACCCCGCTGCTGGTGACCCTGCTCATGCAGACCACCGGCGGCGCGACCGTCTCGGCAACCTCCATCCTGGAGATCGTGTTGCAGCTGCTGGTGCCGTTCGTCGCCGGGCAGGTGCTCCGATCGAAATTGCGCCGGCTGCTATCGCACACAACGCTCACCAAGGTCGTCGACCGCGGCTCGGTGTATCTGGTCGTGTACGCGGCGTTCAGTGCCGGTATGGCCGAGCACATCTGGACCGGGATGAAAGTCTCCAGCATCGCCGCCGTCATCGCCGTCAGCGTCGTGCTGTTGGCCGTCGTGTTGAGCATCACCGCGGGGATGGCACGACTGTTGCACTTCGACCGTGCCGATCGGATCGTGGTCATCTTCTGCGGCTCGAAGAAGAGCTTGGCGACCGGCCTGCCAATGGCCACGGTACTGTTCGCCGGTCATCCGGTTGGACTGATCGTGTTGCCGCTGATGATCTTTCATCAAATCCAGCTCGCCACCTGCGCCGCCCTGGCCGGACGGTGGGGCCGAGCGGCAGCGGACGACGCGGCGCCGTCCTCGCCGCTATCGGCGCGCGCGTAGGCTCGCCGCGGCCGCGCGGATCACCTCGGTGACGGTCGAGACCACCTCGCTGTCCAATTTCCAGCACTGCCAGTAGAGCGGGACGTCGAGATGCTGTGGGGCGATCGGGACCCAGGACGCCTCGACGAGCTCCTCGGGAAACATGCCCCAGCCCAGACCGGCCCGCAGGGCTGCGGCGAAACCCTCTGCGGTCGGTACGAATTGCGTCGGCCGGACGATGTCCTTGCGGAACACCTTGCGTACCAAGCTGTCCTGCAACGCGTCAGCCCGGTTCCACGCCAGTGACGGTGCCTGCGAGGCGGCCGCCGCGGTGAACCCGTGCGGCAAATATCGCTCGACGTAGTCGGCGGTGGCCACGGGCACGTACCGCATGGCGCCAAGGGTGTACACACGGCAGCCCGGCACAGGCCTGCGCTCGGTGGTCACTGCGCCCATCACGACGCCTTCTCTCAGCAGCTGCGCCGAGTGATCCTGATCCTCGATGCGGATGTCGAACAGCACACCGGGCAGGCGTGCCAGCACCGTGGTGAACCAGGTCGCCATCGAATCGGCGTTGACGGCCAGCGCAATCCGGGTCCACGGGGCCGCGTCGCCACTCATCTCGGCCAGCGCCTCCGCCTCCAGCATTGCGGTCTGCGCCGCGAGTCTCAGCAGCGGAACTCCGGCCGGAGTTGCCACGCAAGGCTTTTCACGAACCACCAGGACCTGGCCGACCCGCTGCTCCAGGGCTTTGATGCGTTGGCTCACCGCTGAGGGCGTGACGTGCAGCCGGCCCGCAGCGGCCTCGAAACTGCCCGACTCGATCACGGCGGCCAGCGCGGCAAGCTGCTGGCCGTCGATGCGCATGGTCGAAGCTAACCATGCGCCTGCCGGCGGTGGGATCGGTCACAATGATAAGTGCATGCATGCAAGGTTGCATGCATGGGCGTACGGTAGTCCTCGTGCAGAAGTCCAGCCAGCGCGCCTACCAGGCCACCAAGGATCAGATCCTGTCCGGCGAGGTCCGGGGTGGCCAGCTGCTGAGCGAGGTCGAAGTCGCCACGCAGCTCGGCGTCAGCAGGACTCCGGTCCATGAGGCGTTCTTGCGGCTCGCGGCCGAGGACCTGCTCGATCTGGTGCCGCGGCGCGGTGCCGTCGTCGTACCGGTCTCGCCGCACGACACCACCGATGTGTTGGAGATGCGCCTGGCGCTGGAAACTGCCGCGGTGCGACGGTTGTGCCGCTCGCCCGAGTCGATCGAACCACTCTTCGCCGAGCTGTCCGAGCTTGTCGACGAACAGCGCCGGGGAGCCGCGGCGGGCGACGCCCGCCAGTTCGCGGCAGCCGACGACGCGTTCCACCGCCGCATCGTCGAAGTGGCGGGCAACTCGATTGCGCAGCGCTTCTACGGTTCACTCAGCGACCGGCAACGCCGGATGATGACGGACGCGGCGCGCGCCGATCCGGCCCGGCTCGCACTGCTCGTCGATGAGCACGGCCGGCTGGCCGAGGCCATCGGACAACGCGACGTGAACGCATTCGAGACCGCGCTGTTGGCACACCTCGAAGCCACCTACCGGGTGGTGCTCGAATGACGTACACACTCGATTCCGCGGAAAGCACACAGAGACAGGCACTTCGCCCGTGGTTCGCTGTCGCCGCAGCCGTGTTCTGCATCGGGTGGGGCGGTAATCAGTTCACGCCCTTGCTGATCGCCTACGCGCAGCATTCCGGATACACCCGCGTCGACGTCGACATCCTGCTCGGCGCCTACGTCATCGGGCTGGTGCCTGGTCTGCTCGTGGCCTCGGCGCTCTCGGACCGACACGGCAGACGGCCCGCGATGGTCACCGGGTTGATCAGCTCCGCGCTGGGCAGCCTGGTCCTGGCCATCGGGGACAGCTGGGGGTTCACGGCATTGTTCGTCGGCCGGCTCCTCAGCGGCCTGGCGGTCGGTATCGCGATGTCGGTCGGTTCGGCATGGATCACGGAGCTGTCGAAGCCGCCGTTCGAGAACGCCTCCGCCGGTGCCGGTGCCCGCCGCGCATCGGTTTGTCTCTCACTGGGTTTCGGCGTGGGGCCGTTGTGCTCGGGGTTGCTCGCCGTATTCGCGCCCGATCCTCTGGTGCTGACCTATCTCGTCCATGCGGCGCTGTGCCTGCCGGCACTGTGGGCTGTGCTGCGTCGCTCTGCCGAAACCCGCAGCGGCGCAACACCCATACCCCTCATCGAGGGCCTGAAGGTTCCGACCGCTGGGCACCGCCGATTTCTCCACGTCGTTGTTCCTATGGCGCCGTGGATCTTCGGATCCGCGGGCATCGCGTACGCGATCGTGCCCGCCCTGGTGGCCGACCAGCTCGGCTCCTGGGCACTGCTCTACACAGCCGGTCTCACGGTTCTGACGCTAGGGTGCGGCGTCTTGGTGCAGCCCATCGCACGGCGCCTCGACGACCGCTCGACCGCGCGCGCCGTGGTGGTCTCGATGGTGTTGATGGCATTGGGCGTCTTCGCTGCCGTGGCGACCGCCGTCACGCGCTCCCCGCTGGTGGCGCTGCTGGTGGCCATGCTGCTCGGCAGCGCCTACGGCATCGCGATCGTGTCAGGGCTTCTGGAGATCCAGCGCATCGCCGAACCGGACGAACTCGCGGGCCTGTCCGGCGTCTACTACTCGCTGGCCTACATCGGCTTCCTGCTGCCTGCCGCCCTGGCCGCGCTCGCCCACTACTTCAGCTATCCGGTCATGCTGACGGCGCTCGGGGTGCTGGCGGCGCTGTGCGCCCTGTGCTGTGCCACGGGCTGGTCCAAGCACCTCGCGCCGCGTCCCGCCTGACCGTTCCTCGCGCGTTTTTCTCCGGCGAGCAGTCCCGGCGGTACCCGACACGCCGCAGTTGCGGTACCGCTGTGACTGCTCGCCGAACAAATCAGCGGTACTTCGCCACGTAATCGGTCATGGTGGCCAGCTGATAGCGCGACACCTCGTGGGCGTTCTCGTCCTCGCCGAACACACTCGACACCATGACCGTATCGGGCCGATCATAAAAACCGATCCCGGCCAGGCCACCAAAGAACTCATCCCACTCGATATCGCCGTCACCGATCTTGAGGTGCTGATGCACCCGCACCGGATTCCCCGGCGGATTGGTGATGTACCGCAGGCCGTGGCTGCGGTGATGGTCCATGGTGTCGGCCACATGCACCAACCGCAGCTTCTCCCCCGCCGCAGCCATGATCTCAGCCATGTTGGCACCCATGTGAAACGTATGACACGCCACGTACACCATGCCGATGTTCGGCGAGTTGACCCCGCGGATGATGCGCAGCGCTTCCAAGCCGTCCTCGACGAAATCGTCGGGGTGCGGGTCGATCCGCACGTCGATGCCCTCGCGTTCGATGATCGGCAGCAGCTCTTCCATCGACCGGAAAAACGCCCGCTCGGACTCCTCGGCCTTCTCGGGGCGGCCGGCGAATTCGGTGTTGATCACGTTGACGCCGAGGTCGACGGTGATCTCGATGACGCGTTTCCAGTTGCGCACCGCGGCGTCCCGGGCATCCGGCTCGGGGCTCGACCAGCGCAGCACCGGCAGCACCGACGCGATCCCGACCCCGGCGTCGGCGCACGCCTTGCGGAACTTGGCGACGAGATCGTCATCGGCGCGCGGATGATTGAAGAACGGGATGAAATCCCGGTGCGGTGTCAACTGCAGATATTCATAGCCCAACTCCGCCACCAGCTTCGGAAACTCCAGCAATTCATGTGAATGGTGAAACGGCGTGGGATCCAACGCAATCTTCATGGGTCAGGCCCCCTTGATCGAGTCGCGTGCCACCATCTGCACCTCAACGGGCTGACCGGAGTGCAAGGATTCGACGCCGGCCTCGCACACCGCGGCGGCGGCATAACCGTCCCACGCAGTGGGCCCGTCGACATTCACACCGCGACGAACCGCATCGACCCAACGCTGGATTTCGGTGTCGTAAGCCCGGCCGAACCGTTCCCGGAATCCCGGCGTGATCAGCCCACCCCAAGTACCCGGGCCCCGTTCTCCTCGTTGCGTGCGGGCCGCACTCTTGCGCACCACACCCACATCCAGGCCGATCATCGCAGAACCGTGCTCGGCAACCACCTCGGTGCGGACCTCGTAGGCGATCCCGGTATGAACGAACAGCTCGACGTCGACATGCTTGCCGCCTGCAGTGCGCAGGATCGCGATCTGCGGATCGGAAAGCCCTTCGGGGCCCGACGGATTCGGTGTCGGCTTGATGATCTGGATGGACGCGATTTCCTCGTCGAACAGGAACCGGGTGACATCGATCTCGTGGACCAACGAGTCGCGCACCACCATGGCGCTGTCGAAACCGTGTGGAACGGCCGGGTTGCGGTGCGCGCAGTGCAACACGAGCGGCCGACCGAGCTCACCTTGGTCGAGCATTTCTTTCAAGGCCATGTATTCGTCGTCGAAGCGGCGCATGAACCCGACCTGGATGAGCCGCCTGCCCAGTTCGGCTTCGCGCTTGACGACTGCGAGCGCCGATTCGACATCGGTGGTCAAGGGCTTCTCGCACAGCACCGGCTTGCCGTGATCAAGGCATGCCAGAAGCTGCTTTTCATGCGTCGGTCCCGGGGTGGCCAGTACCACCGCGTCCACGTCGGGAGCGGCGATCGCATCCAGCGGATCACCGATCGCCCGGCAGCCCGGGATATCGGCGGCGACGGCCTCGGCCTTCTCTGTGAGGAAGTCGTTGACGACCGCCACGCGCGCACCGGAGATGCGGGACGACAACCGCGCGACGTGATCGGCGCCCATCAGGCCGACGCCCAGGACGGCAACTCGAAGATCGGACATGGAAATCCCTTTCGGCTATAGCGGAATCAGTGAGTAACGGCGGGAATGGGTCCGGTGCCGTGGGCTTCGAAACGCTCTTCGAGCTCTTCGAGGCTGGTGCCCTTGGTCTCCGGCACATAGCGGCGGACGAACCACCACGAAACGAGGTTGATCACCACGAACAGCGCGAACGTGCCGGTCGAGCCGAGCGCGGAGTTCAGCAGCGGGAACAGGAACGAAATGATGGCATTGGTGCACCAGAGCACGAAAACCGCGATGCCCATCGCGAATCCGCGAATGCTCAACGGGAAGATCTCGGAGAGCAGTAGCCACACACAAGTGCCGATGAACATCTGGACGAACGCGACGAAGGCGATCATGCCGCCGAGGATCACGTAACTGCGGGTCGTCGACTCCGGTAACAGGAACACCAGCGACAGTGCTGCCTGCGATGCGGCAACCCCGGCAAATCCGATCAGCAGCATGGTGCGCCTGCCGATGTAACCGAGCAGGACGATTCCGATGACCGTGGTGACCACGGAGGTGACGCCGACGGCGATGGTCGCCACCAGTGCGGCGCTGACGCCCAGGCCACTCTGCTTGAGAATCGTTGGGGCGTAGTAGTTCACGGTGTTGATGCCGGTGGCCTGCTGAATGATGGCCAGGCCGCACCCGATGAGCACCACGCGCCGGATCCACGGCACGTCGCGGATCACCGAGAACGGGGTCGCGGTGGTCTTGAGCATGTGCGCGGTGTGTTCTTCGATCAGGTCATACTCGGCGTCGGCCTCGGCCGGGTCGCGGCTCAGCCCCAGCACCGAACGGGCTTCAGTCATACGGCCTTTGAGGCCGTACCACCGCGGCGAGTCCGGCAGCACCAGCATTCCGATGAGCAGAGCAACCGCCGGGGCCGCGGCCACCGCGAGCATGACGCGCCACACGTGGGGGTCGTGAAACAAGCGGTCCAACAGCGCGTTGGTCGCGAAGGCCAGCATCTGACCGGTGACGATCATCAGTTCGTTGATGGTGACCATGCGTCCACGTCGGTCGGCGGGCGCCATTTCCGCGAGGTAGAGCGGGCAGGTCACCGCCGCGGCGCCGACGCCGAGCCCGAGGACGATGCGCGCGGCAACCATCACCTGGACACCCGGCGCCAGTGCACATCCGATCGCCCCGACGAGAAACAGCCCGGCGCACACCAGCAGCGTGCGTTTCCTACCGATCCGGTCGGCGACCCTGCCACCGAACAGCGCGCCGAAGGCCGCGCCCGGGAACAGCAGGCAACTGACCACGGTGGCCTCACCGAAGTCGCTGAGGTCCAGGTCGTCCTTCATGTAGAGCAGGGCACCGGAGATGACACCGGTGTCGTACCCGAACAGCAGCCCACCGAGCGTGGCGATGAGGGTGAGCTTGGTCAGGAATCTGCCATGCGGGGCAGTTCGGACTCCGCCAGATGATCCGGACATTGCAGGGCCTCGATTCCTCTTCTGACTAACGCGCGTTAGTAACGCGCGTGAGGTTTACTATGGGCGCATGCCCGAACTGTGTCAACCGTCACCGTTCCCGGGGACTCGGTGAGTCCATCACCGCGCACCGGCCCACGGCGGCCCACCATGGCCGACGTCGCCGAACGCGCGGGAGTGTCGAGAACCCTGGTCTCATTCATCCTCGACGGCAAGCCGGGCGCGAGCGAGGAGACCCGTCAGCGGGTGCTCGCCGTCGCCGACGAGATCGGATACCGCCCCGACTCGGCCGCACGCCTGCTGGCCCAGGGACGCAGCCGCACCATCGGGGTGCTCACCGACGTGCACCAACTGTTCCAGGCCGAGTTGGTGACCAACATCTACCCGGCCGCCGAGAGCTGCGGCTACGACATGCTGCTGTCGGCCAACCTGCACGACCACGCGGAGTCCACGTTCGTCGAATCGCTGCTGAGCCACCGGTGCGGCAGTCTGATCCTGTTGGGCCCCAGGTCAAGTCACGACTATCTGAAGCAGCTCGCCGACCGTGCCCCGACCGTGGTGGTCGGCCGCCGACTGGCCCACGTCGACAGCGACGCCATGTTGGCGACGGTCCGGACCAACGATGCCAAGGGCATGCGGCTTGCGGTCGACTATCTGGTCGATCTCGGCCACCGCGATATCCATCACGTCGACGGCGGCGACGATCCCGGTTCCGCCGACCGCCGCCGCGCATACCGCGCCGCGATGCGCAGACACGGACTCGCCGACCGCATCGCAGTGATCCCGGGTGCCCACAATGAGCAGGCCGGTGCGGCCGCGGCCAGGGCCATGCTCGACGCTGACACGCTGCCCACCGCGGTACTGGCCGGCAATGACCGCTGTGCGCTGGGTCTGCTCGACGTGTTCACCCGCGCCGGCGTCGACATCCCCGGCGAGCTGTCCCTGATCGGGTACGACGACAGCCATCTGTCGGACAACCCGCGCATCGACCTGACCACCATCCACCAGGATGCGGCCGGTCTCGCCCAGCACGCCGTGCGGCTGGCGGTCGCGATGCTCGAGGGCCGCAGCGAAGCTCACGACGTCGTGCTGGAACCCAAGTTGGTAGTGCGCTCCACCACGGCGCGGGCAAAGTAGCCGCCCTCCACCCCCTCGCCGAGACGACGGTTTTTGGCGCGAAAACCGCCAAATTTGGCCATAAACCGTAGTGTCGGCGCGGCCACCCGCACCTTGTGACACAGCAGATATTGATAGTGCCCTAACTATTAGGGTACTTTTTAATCATGTCCACACCAACCGAGGTGGAAGTCGATCCTCTCGCCCTCGAGCGGCAGGTCTGTTTCGCCCTGGCCATCAGCAACCGCGCCGTGCAGGCCGTGTACCGGCCTCTACTGGAGCCGCTGGGCATCACGCACCCGCAGTACCTGGTGATGCTGGCGTTGTGGGACCACCAGCGGTCGGATGCCGCGGGCATGCCTCCGCTGTCGGTCAAGCAGATCGCTGCGGCATTGCAGCTGGAATCGGCGACACTCTCGCCGATGCTCAAGCGGCTCGAAACGCTGGGCCTGATCACCCGCACCCGCAGCACAGGCGACGAACGCTCGACCGACATCGGTCTGACCGAAGCCGGCGTCGCCCTACGTGAGCAGGCCTTGGAGATCCCGCCGGCCGTCGTCGCCCGACTGGGCGTCGACATGGCCGAGCTCGAGGAGCTGCACCGGGTACTCACCCGGATCAACACCGCGGCGTTGGCCGCTAACGCACTCACCGCCGGAACTTAGGAGTCACCATGGCGAAAGACCGCCCGAATCCCATCCAGTACCTCACCTACGCGTACGGCAAGCGCCTCCCCGACTCGATGCGCGAGTGGGTGGCCCACGACCTGGCTGACTACGGTGCGGTGCGCCGGCACATGGTCCGGATGGCCATCCCACCGCTACTCGTCCTGGCTCCGCTGTGGCTGTTGCCTGCATCGCTGTACGTCCACATGGAGATGACGGTGCCGATCTATATCTGGGCACTGTTGATGGCGCTGGCACTGAACAAGGTGTGGCGCCGCCACCGGCTGGCCCAGCACAACCTTGATCCCAACCTCGTCGACGAGATCAAGTACAAGAAGGAAGCCCACATCCACGAGGACTACATCCGGCGCTTCGGCCCCCGTCCGGAATCAGCCCGGTATCAGGCCAACAGCAGCCCCTTCTGAATCGACGCCAGCAAAAACAGGTACCGCACTACTCGGGCCTCCTGAGCAGCCGAGCCGTGAGCATGAATCCATCGTGCGCCGGGCAGCGTTTCAGGGAGGTTCTGTGGCCATCGATGATTTGGGCTGGCTCGCTCACGTCCTGCGGGCAGAGCGTCTGACGGTGACCGAGATCGACGGGTGGCGCCAACGTGGCCACGGCTACATCGACGACGCGTGGGGTGTGGTGTGCCACCACACCGGGACCGACACCGTCGCCGCTGACATGGTTGCCGAGGGTACCGCCGACCTACCGGGCCCGTTGTCGCACATCCTCATTGGCCGTGACGGCTCCGCCACCGTGGTTGCTGCCGGCATCGCCCACCACGCCGGCCACGGTTCGTACCCGGATCTGCCCGCCAACAGGGCCAACGCCCACACGATCGGTGTCCACGCCGTCAGCGACGGCAGGAAGCCCTATCCGCTGGAGCAGTACCTGGCCTACGTCCAGTGCTGCGCGGCGATCGTCGCCAAGCTCGGGCAACCTGCCTCGCATGTGATCGGACATAAGGAATGGGACCTCACCAAACACGATCCGTCCCTGAGCATGGACCAGCTCAGGGCCGATATCGCAGACCGGATTCCGGGTCGCACCCGGTACAGTGATCGGCATGGGTGCCGGTGACGACAGCGCATCCGCACGCGTGGTGCGGGTCGTCGTGTCGTGCGCACCGAGCCTGTTCGCATCGATCTGGAACCGGGCCCGGCTGGCGCCGCTGAAGAGAATCGCAGGTTAGTTCTTCGTTCGCACGACTAACCCCTGCTAGTTCTCTGAGGCGTCATGAAGCCGTCCCTTTACGCCGTTGCGGCGTCACTGTACCTGACCGAATACACCCTTTACTCCAACTCGTCGTCGACCGTGCTGTTGAATTCGGCGATTTCCGAGTCGTTCGACATCCCGTTCGCGCAAGCCGCCTACGTCGGCGTGGCCTTCCTGGCCGGCTTCTGCGTTGCGCTGTTACCGGCCGGGATAACCGTGCACCGCTATCCACCGATGCGGGCCTTCCACGTGAGCTCGGTGATGCTCGTCGTGCTCGGCGTCGCCGCCAGCCTCAGCCCACAGTTCTGGGTCCTGATCGCCATCCGGTTCCTGCAAGGCGTGGCCTCGGCCGCCCTTGCCCCGCAGATCTTCCGGATCATTCGCCGGCAGTTCTATCCCGATCATCACTCGGCCGTACTCGGGACCTGGGGTCTGGTGGTCTCGGTCTCGGCGTTGGCCTCACCGCTGATCACCGCGGCACTCAACGATGCGTGGGGCTGGCGCTCGTTCCCGTACGAGACCGTGGCCACGACGATTGCCGCGGTTGTCCTGATGGCGCTGGGATCCACCGCGCGCACCACCGCCGAAGATCAGCCGCCGCCGAACCGGTCACGTGGCACGGCGGCACTGATCGTCGGTCTGGGCGTCGCGCAGGTGGGAATTTTCCTGCTGACGAGCGCAGCCGGCACCGCATTGGCTCGAATAGTGCTGTGCGTCATGGCGATCGCAGTCGGCGTCACGGTCATCGTGATCTGCAGGCGGGCATCTGACGGACCTCGGCCTATCCTCTACCAGAGCTTCCTCATCGTCTTCGTCGCTGGTATCGCGACCAACGTCTTCACCCTGTCGGTGATGTACTTCCTGCAGCAGCTGCGCTCATTCGATTCGTATCGCTCGGCTCTGGTTCTGGTTCCGATGGCATTCTTCGCGGGCCTGTTGCCGGTGCTGCCGTGGGGACGCCCCGGCAACAGCGCCAAGAACACCCGGCTTGTGAGCTACGGAGCCAGCCTGCTGATCGTGACCGCAGTGAGTCTCACGGTGGCCGCCGTCGCGGCGGACGACGGTGTCATCCCGCTGCTCGGTAGTGCCGCGGTGATGGGTTGCGCGATGGGCCTGCTGTGGAGTCCATTGGCTGCCAACGTGCTGACCAACTCCGCGCAGATCCCGTTCGATTCCAGCGTGTACCACTACCTCCGCGCGCTGGGCGCCGCGATCGGGGTGTCCATCGGAGCGACAGTCGTCCGCGAAACCGCGGACGGCACAGCGCTGTTCAGCACTGCCGCCACCCTGGTCCTGGTTGCCGGGATCGTGGCTTCCGTCGCTGCCCGCGCAGCCCGGCGTGCGGCACCATCTCAGTTGGCCACGGTCGGATGAGCGGCGAGATCACCTTCGGCTGGCCCACCGCACAACTCGCCCGGGATCCCCGCCTCGCCTACAACACCATGTCGAAGACCTACGCCCGCATGGCCTTCGACAGCCTCCTCGACATCGACCCGACCACCGGAGAGCTGGTGCCGTGGCTCGCCACGTCGTGGCGGCAGATCGATCCGCTCACCGTCGAGTTCGCGATCCGCCCGGGAGTCCAGTTCGCCGACGGAACAGACCTGTCCGCTGAGGACGTCCGCCAGAGCTTCGTGGATATCCTCGCGCTGCAGCACGCCGAGCCGCTGCCCGCCGCGGTGGCGGCGCTGGCCGGGCTCAAGGACATCCGGGCCACTGACACCACGGTCACCTTCCATTTCGGGCGGCACAACGCAGCATTCCTGCGGTCGCTCACCAGGGTGGGGCTCGCGATCAGCAGAGCCGCAGGCGATATCCGGGTGGGCACGGGACGCTGGCGCCCTGCCGACACATCCGGGGTTCCCGCGACGTTGACCGATGGATCCCACCGGCTCGTCTTCGTACAGACCGATCACCCGGATACCGACCTCTACGCCGGTCACGCACCTGGGCACCCGACCATCGAATACCACAACCCAGGCATCACATATGGTTTGTGCCCCAACGCATCCCGAGGACCGCTCACCGATCCGAGGATCAGGCAGGCGCTGTCCCTGTTGATCGACCGCAGCCGTATACGCCCGATCCTGGCGAAAGTGGGATATACCGCGGCGAATTCGGTCCTCGCGCCGACCACGCGCTATCACCGGGATCTCGGCACCGAGCTCACCTACGATCCCGCGCGGGCCCGGCGCTTGCTGCACGCTGCCAACGCGGGTCCGAGCCTCACCTTCGAGGTGCTGTTCAACAGCAACTTCTCCCCGATCGACGCCGAACTGCTCGCCGCGATCGCCGACCAGTGGTCGCAGCACGGGGTCCGGTTGCAGCTCGCCGATGTCGGCTTCGCCGAATTGCGCAGCCGCCAGCAGTCCGGCGACTACGACTTCCGGTTCTTCTACTACACCGGGGAAGATCCCGACGTGCTGCGGTATCAGTTTGCCTTCTTGCAGCGAAACATGAACCGCCGCTTACACTCCGACGATCTCGACAAGCTCCTCGACGCGCAGCTGAGCTGTGCCGATGCCGAAGTCCGCCGCAGCATGGTGCACAGCATCCAGGAACTCATCATCCAACGCGGCCTCTGGTATCCGATCGCCAACGTGCGCACCGTCGTCGGCTATCGACCGGGCGCCATCACCGCGGCATGGCTCGACTCCGAAGGGCTCGTTCGGCTCGAGCCTTCCCAGGCAACACGAAAGGCGTACACCCTATGAACGTCGACATACCCATCGCCATCGTCGGGGCCGGCCTCGGCGGGCTGGCGGCCGCGGTGGCCTTGCAACACCATGGGCACCACCCAGTGGTGTTCGACAAGACCAGAGAACTCGGCGAGGTCGGTGGCCCACTCGGCATATCGCCGCAGACCCTGCGGCTGTTCAAACGCTGGGGGATACTCCACAGCTTCGAGCAGATATCCTCGGCCACACCGTGCTTCGAGGACCGCGATCAACACGGCCTGCTGCTGAAGGTGACCGATTACGCGGCCGCGCCCGAGGCAGGCGCCGACCACGGCCGGTTCGGCTACGCCGACACCGAGATGGCGCCGCGCACCGTGCACCGGGCCGATCTACACACGTTGCTGGTCTCGGCGGTGGGAACGACCGACATCCGGCTCAACCACCGCCTCGCTGACATCGTCGAGCACGACGATCACGTTGAGTTGGTGTTCGCAGATGGTGCGACCGCACGGGCCGGGTTGGTGATCGGCGCGGACGGGTTGCGCTCGACGGTGCGAAAACTGTTCAGCCAGGACGATATGCACTACTGCGGGTCGGTGATCTTCCGGGCCGTCAGCCCGTCCGCGTGCCTGCAGGACCTGGGACCCAACGACCGGCTGCGGGCCTGGCACTCGGCCGACCGGGCCAAGCACATGATCACCATGCCGGTACGGGCCGGGCGGCAGGTCGCGGTGGACGCCACCCTCGGGGTCGACGAACCGCCGGCGCACCTCTGGTCGGCACGTGCCGATCTGGAAGCGCTGGCCCGGCAGTTCGACGAGTTCGACCCGGTGGTGCCGCGGATGATCCGGGCGGCGACCAGTCCCGTGTTCATGCACCCGGTCTACGACCGCGACCCGATCGAGCGGTGGACCACCGAGCGGATCGCGCTGCTCGGCGACGCCGCCCATCCGATGACCCCGTTCGGTGGGCAGGGCGCCAATCAGGCGATCCAAGACGCCGGAGAGCTGGCGACCCAACTCGACGGCCTGCGTGCGGGATCCCATGCCGAAGCCCTGCAGCGGTATCAACGCGTGCGGGCCGAGCAGACGGCCGAAATTCAGCGCGCCGCACGAGGTTACGCACAGCGCCGGGCCAGGATCGTGGCCCGGCTCGCCGACATCGTCGGCAGCTGAGTCACGAGATCTTCAGCAGCCGGCCAAGTTCGGCACGGTCGTCGTCGGCCAGCGGCAGCAGCGGCAACCGGGGTACTCCGACGCCTTGGCCGAGCAGGTCGAGGCCGCCCTTGATGGTGGTGGGTAGGCCGCCGGCCACGATGAACTCCAGCAGCGGCTTGAACTCGGCGTAGATGGCCTCGGCCTTCGTCCAGTCCCCCGCCTGTGCGGCCGCGTAGAGGTCAAGGCACGGCTGTGGCTGCAGGTTGGGCGCTGCCGTGCACCATCCCTTGGCCCCCGCCTTGAATGCCTTGAGGATCATCGGATTACTGCCGTTGTAGAACGGCAGTTGCCCGTCGGTGAGCTGGGACATGCGCTCCATGCGGGTGATATCGCCCGTGGATTCCTTGACCATCGTGACGTTGTCGATCTCGTTGAACATCCGCACGAGCAGTTCGGGGCTCATGTCGATGCCGCTGGTCGCGGGGTTGTTGTACACCATGATCGGGATGTCGATCGCTGCTCCGACAGATGCGTAGTGCTGGGCGATCTCGCGCTCGGAGAGCTTCCAGTACGAGATCGGCAGAATCATCACCGCGTCCGCCCCCGCCCGTTGCGCGTACTGAGCGCGGCGGACGGTATTGGCGGTGGTGAGGTCGGACGCGCCGATGATGACGGGCACCCGGCCGTTGACCACGTCGATGGTGATGTCGATGACCGCGTCGTACTCGGGTTCGGTCAGGTAAGCGGACTCGCCGGTGCTGCCGAGCGGGACGATACCGTGCGCGCCGGTGTCCACCAACCGATCGACGAGTGCGGCGAGAGCGCCGGTGTCGACGTCGTCATCCGCGGTGAACGGCGTGACGGGGTACGCCAGGATTCCGTGAATATCTTTGTCTTTGGCCATGTTCGGTTTCCTTACTGGTTGTCGGGCTGATCGCCGGTCAGGGCGTCGGGGTGACGCGCCAGGGCGCGTCGGGCGTAGTAGGCAAAGTTGGCCTGGCTGCGCTTGGGGCGCAGGGTCCAGTCGTGGGCTTCGCGGGCCAGTCGTGGGGGCAGCTCGGCGATGGTGCCCGCTGCCATGGCGGCAAGTTGCAGTTTGGCGGCGCGCTCGATCAGCATCGCCAGCGAGCACGCTTCTTCGACAGTGGCGCCTGCGACCACGTGGCCGTGGTGCGCGAGCAGGATGGCCTTCTTGTCTCCCAATGCGGCACTGATGATTTCACCTTCTTCATTGCCCACCGGGACGCCGGGCCAGTCGGGCAGGAACGCGCAGTCGTCATACAGCGGCGCCATGTCCATCTGTGAAACCTGAAGGGGCACTTCGAGCATGGACAGCGCGGCCACGTGGAATGGATGGGTGTGCACGATGCACTGCACGTCTGGGCGGGCCCGGTAGATCCACGAGTGAAACCTGTTGGCGGGGTTGGCCATCCCCTGCCCAGTCAGGACATTGAGATCCTCGTCGACGAGCAGCAGGTTGGCATCGGTGATCTCGTCGAACCCGAGCCCAAGCCGTTGGGTGTAATACGTGCCGGGCTTCTCGGCGCGCGCGGTGATCTGGCCGGCCAGGCCAGAGTCATGCCCTGCGTCGAACAGCGCCCGGCAGGTCAACGCCAGTTTCTGGCGGGTGGTGAGCGGCGAGTCCTGCACGTGGCTGGACAGCGCATCCAGCGCGCGTTGCATCAACACCTGTTTGGAATCACCAAGGGTGGTGGCAGTCATGTCAAAAGCCTTTCCGGAACCGTGCGGAGCGACACAAGAGCGACGATAGGACACACGGTGTCCTATCGTCAATAGCGTGTTTCCGCGGCTCCGGCGGCCGGTCAGCCCTGCCTTGAGCGGCCGAAGTCGGGTTGCGCGACCACGAGCACTTCGCTACGCGCCGAGCCCCGCTGTCGGAGCTGGTGCGGCTGCGCGGCGTCGAAGTATGCGCAATCGCCGGTGTCCAGCGGGATGATCTGGTCGGCATAACGCAGCTCGACAGAACCCGAGTGGACGAACACCATCTCCTGCCCGACATGGGCAGGGTGCGGATGCTCACTGAACTCGCGAGTGGGATGAACGATGAAGGGCGACATCGCCTTTCCGAGCATGCCTGCGGCAATCGCGTGGTAGCGGCCGGACGGGCGGTCCCCGGCCCGGTCCACCGACAGCGTCGTCACCTCGGGATCTTCGGAAAACAGCTGTGCCACGTCGACGTCGAGCACACGGGCTACCTTCATCGCCACCGCGATCGAGGGCGTGGACCGCTGCCGTTCGATCTTCGACAGGTAACTCTTGGTCAACCCGGTCGCCTCGGCAAGTTCCTCAAGCGTCATACCCCGTTGCTGACGCACCGAGCGCAGCAGAGCACTCATCGCACCTCCCGCATTCTGTCGACGCCAGCCGAGTTTACCCACCACCGATCAGACACTTGGTGTCACGAACAACACCCGGGCCCCGACTACGGGATGTCAAGGGTCCGCATTCGACGTAGCCCGGACAGGCTTGGCTGTATGGAATTGACGCAACACACGGCACTGGTCACGGGCGGAACCGCGGGAATCGGGCTGGCGTCGGCCCGTCTGCTGGCCCGCTCAGGCGCGGCGGTGGTGATCACGGGACGCGACCCGGTTCGCGGCGCGGCTGCCGCCAACAGCATCGGGGCGGGAACGCGGTTCGTCCGGACCGATATGTCTGACATCGATTCGGTGAATGACCTGGTGCGGCAAGTCGACAAGGTCGACATCGTGGTGAACAACGCCGCGAGCTTCCCTGCTGCGTTGACCGTCGACCAGGGCGTTGCGGCCTTTGAAAAGACCTTCCATACCAATGTTCGCGGCTCGTATTTCCTGGCAGCCGGCCTGGTACCCGGCATGCTCGAACGAGGCAGCGGCAGCATCGTCAACGTGACCACCATGGTCGCCATGAAAGGCGTCCCCGGCGCATCGGCCTACAGCGCGTCGAAGGCGGCACTGGAATCCCTGACCCGCACGTGGGCCGCCGAGTTCGGCCCGTACGGTGTCCGGGTCAACAGCGTCGCTCCCGGACCCACCAAAACCGAAGGCGTCGAGGCGGAATGGGGCGACACCAACGAGGAACTCGGCCGTTCGCTGCCGCTGGGACGCACCGCGCGCCCTGAGGAGATCGCCGAGGCGGTGCTGTTCCTGGCATCGCCACGGTCCAGTTTCATCACCGGCTCCACGCTGCACGCCGACGGCGGCGGAACCGCCATCTGACGATCGAGGGAACGAAGCCGTGTCGAACATCCTGCTGCAGACCACGATTCCGGCGAGTCGTGACGACTGGGACATCAGCCGCTTTTCCCTGCTGGCTGCCGAATTGCGCGCGGCGGGCCACGACGTGGTGGCACGCAACCGGGCCTGCCACGACGACGACCCCGTGCTGTGCCACCTCGACGTGGGTGACTTCGATCAACTCTGGCTACTGGCGGTCGACGTGGGCGACGGGCTCACCGAGGCCGAGTGTGCCGCGGTCGGCCGGTTTCGTGCTCAGGGCGGCGGGGTGCTCACCGCGCGCGACCATCAGCAGTTGGGCAGCTGTCTGCGGGGGCTCGGTTCCC
The DNA here is from genome assembly GCF_001570425.1 of Mycolicibacterium brisbanense. Lineage (GTDB taxonomy): Bacteria > Actinomycetota > Actinomycetes > Mycobacteriales > Mycobacteriaceae > Mycobacterium > Mycobacterium brisbanense. The sequence continues at coordinate 41,376 of NZ_BCSX01000028.1, read as the reverse complement.
TGGGCACGGTCAATCAGTTCCACGACGCGGCCGTCGACCCCGCCACCATGTGCGACGACCAGGACAACCCCGACATCTCCTGGCCCAATTACCACTCCGGAGCCAACGGCGACTACCAGCCGGTGTTCGCCGACGGGCCGGTACATGAGCTGCTACGGACCGCGCGGACCGCGAGCGGTCGCATCGAGTGGTTCCCAGCCCATCCGCACGAGGGTCTGGTGGCGGTGGCCGGTCCCCATACCCAGGTACTTGCCCAGGGCCGCAGCACGTCCACCGGTCGGCGCTTCAACTTGGCGGTCCTGATTGACGGCGAGCGCGCCCCGGACGGCCGACCACTCGGACGGGCCCTGGCGGAGTCGACGTTTCACCACTTCGCCGACTACAACTGGGACATCAACTGCGGCGCGCCCACTTTCGTCACCGAAGCGCCCGGGAATCAGGTCAAATTCGATTCGTCCCGGATCGAGATCTTCAAGGACTACGTCCGCAACATCGCGGCCTGGCTCACGCCGGCGGGCGCGCGGTAGTACAGAGCAACTGAGCCAGGCTGCGCGAAGTAGCGGCTATTCCTCAGCCAGCTTCTCCAGAAGCGGTGCCAGCCTGAAGTCGACGAGCTTGCGCATGACCAGAGATGTGGTGGTCTGCTCGACGCCGTCGATGTCGAGTATGCGGCCCGCTACGCGGTAGAGGTCGTCGGCCTCGTGGGCCACCACGTGGATCCTTGTACTTGTCCGAACCAGAGGTTCGGCTGCTCACACATACGGTGTTTTCGATGCTCAATTCCGTCGCGACCCTCAACAAGGGCCTGGACCAGGAGTCCATCGTCAAGACGATGTCGACCGCAGCCATCAAGGCGCTCACCTCACCACGCGACGAATGACGGGACGCCGGACCGGCTGAAGAGGCACCATCGGTCGGCCCGTTGCCGCGGGTCACGCGAAAGTCAGCGCTATTTCGAAGGTTTCGACGGACGCTCCGGTTTCTGCACCCAATCGCGCTACGCCGTCAGTTCGGCTACGAACTCACTGGCCGTCATGGGACGGGAGAACATCGGGTAGTCGTACGTCAGCGCATTCTCGTGTTCAGCCATGGAGGTGGCTGCGACGCAGTCACTCAGGGTGACCACCTGGTAGCCGTTCTCATAACCGGTGCGCATGGTTGACTCGACGCAGCAGTTGGTGAGGAATCCGCCCAGCGCAAGCGTGCTGATTCCCTTGCTGCGCAGTATGAAGTCGAGATTGGTGCTGGCGAAGGCGTCGAGACCACGTTTGCCCTCGATCAAGATATCGCCGGGCATCGGCGCCAGTTCATCGACGATCTCGGCTCCCCACGAGCCCTTGATGAACGCTCGGCCGTCCACGACGCCCTTCAAGATCCCGTATGGATGAGCTGAGATCTCGCCATATCCTTCCGCGAATGTGATCGGCGCGTGCATCACGGTCGCTCCGGCGGCCCGTGCACTGTCGACCACTTCCCTCATGTTGGCCAGCATCTTCGTGGCCTGCATCACCTCGGCCACGGCGCCGTGCAAGGCGCCGCCCTCCGACGTGAAATCGTTTTGAAACTCGATGAGCACGACAGCTGTTGTCGCCGGGTCGATCGCCATAACCGCAGGTTATTCCTGCTTTCCGCGGAGGGCAATCGGTGCAGTTCGCCGCCCGCCGGCGCCGTCTCGGCGCGCCCTTCGTTCATCGCGCGCGACCGCAGCCTCAACGGATTTGCCGACGACTTCAGTGAGTGAGTACTCTCTCACCATGTCCGCATCGACGCGCGATCAGCTCTTGGCCATCGCGCTGGAACTGTTCGCCGCCAAGGGCTACGCGGCGACGTCGGTGGCCGATATCCAACAGGCGGCCGGGCTGGCACCTGGGTCCGGCGCGCTCTACAAACACTTCTCGTCCAAACGCGCTCTGCTGGAGGCGGCGGTCGGGCACCGCATCGACAACATCGTCACGGCCCGTGACCAATTCGACTCGGGCGAACCCAAAAGCACCGAGGCCGCGGTGCGCACCGCAGGACAACTCATCTGGAACAACCTCGCCGAAAGCGAGGATCTGCTTCGGGTCATGCTTCGTGAACCCGATGAGCTCGGCGACCTCGACGAGCACACCTGGCAGACCATCACCGACAACGCCTACCAGCGGTTCGCCGACGAACTGGAGGCATCCAATCGCGCAGGTCGCACCCGGATACCAGACCCCGCCGCGGCCGCGGCGGTGGCCATCGGGGCGTTGTCCTATCACGCCACACTGCGGGCACTCACCCGCCGCACGCCGGGCAACATCGACGACGACCGCTACTTCGAGGCCTGGGTGGCGCAGACCGTCAGCATGCTCAAGCAGTATTCCGTTCCCAAAGACCACTAACCACATAGCTTTTCAGGAGTCACACATGACCTTCTCACTGCAGCTCAGCGACGACGTGATCGCGGTCCGCGACTGGGTGCACCAGTTCGCCACCGAGGTCGTACGCCCCGCCGCGTCCGAATGGGACGAACGCGAGGAGACACCATGGCCGATCATCCAGGAGGCCGCCAAGGTCGGCCTGTACTCCCCTGAGTTCTTCGGAACCCAGGCCGCCGAACCGAGCGGGTTGGGTTTCATCACGGTGTTCGAGGAGCTGTTCTGGGGTGACGCGGGTATCGCACTGTCGATCTTGGGCACCGGCCTGGCGGCAGCGGCGTTGGCGGGCAACGGAACTCCTGAGCAAGTCGGCCAGTGGCTGCCGGCGATGTTCGGCACACCCGGCGAACCGCAGCTGGGAGCGTTCTGTTCCTCCGAACCAGACGCCGGCTCAGACGTGGGCGCCATCCGCACCCGCGCCCGGTTCGATGAAGCCACCCGGGAGTGGGTGCTCAACGGAACCAAGACGTGGGCGACCAACGGCGGCATCGCCAACGTGCACATCGTGGTGGCCTCGGTGTACCCCGAGCTGGGGTCACGCGGCCAAGCGACGTTCATCATCCCGCCCGACACCCACGGTCTCGCCCAGGGGCAAAAGTTCAAGAAGCACGGCATTCGCGCATCGCACACCGCCGAGGTGGTGCTCGACAACGTGCGACTTCCTGAAGATCTCATCCTCGGCGGCCGCGAAAAGTTCGAGGAGCGCGTGGCACGCGTGAAGTCCGGTGCGTCCGCAGGCGGCCAGGCTGCCATGAAGACCTTCGAACGTACCCGGCCCACCGTGGGCGCCATGGCGGTCGGCGTGGCCCGCGCGGCCTATGAGTACGCGCTCGAATATGCCTGCCAGCGTGAACAATTCGGCCGCAAGATCGGCGAGTTCCAGGCCGTGGCGTTCAAGCTCGCCGACATGAAGAGCCGCATCGACGCCGCCCGGCTCCTGGTCTGGCGGGCCGGCTGGATGGCCCGCAACAATCAGAGCTTCGACAACGCCGAGGGCTCGATGGCGAAGCTGGTCGCCAGCGAAACCGCCGTCTACGTCACCGACGAGGCCATCCAGATCCTGGGCGGCAACGGCTACACCCGCGACTACCCGGTGGAGCGCATGCACCGCGACGCCAAGATCTTCACGATCTTCGAGGGCACCAGCGAGATTCAGCGCCTGGTCATCTCACGCGCACTGACGGGGTTGGCGATTCGGTAGCCCGCCGGAGCCACGCGCGCTGCTCGATCAAGACACCTTCTTCGAAGCCGTCTTCTTCGCGCGTGCTTTCTGCTTGCCCGGCTTCTTCGCCGATCCTGCAGTACGGATGCCGTCGATACGTTTAGCGAACTCGTCGGCCGTGGCACCGCTCAAACCCCACAACCGCTGAACGTTGGGAAGCGAGTCTATTACTCCGCGGCTGTCGGCCGTGATATCAGAAAGGAAACGCAAGTCGGGGCGGCATCGACTCCATATCAGCCGCTGCGCGGTCTCTTTTGGAATGAGCTTGCGCGCGCCGGCTATCACCGCTGACAAGGCAGTCACCAACCACGGTGCCGCCTGTCCCGACAGATGCGCTTTCGGATGCGTTCCGACGGACGTGACAGCGGCTTTCCCTGCGGCCGCCCCGGCTTCTGCCAATGCTTCCGTCAGCGTTTTGGCGTCAGTCCCCAGGGCGTCTCGGATGTTCTTCAGCTCTTTCTCGTTGCCGACGTCGAGCGCTCGATCCAGCTCGGCACGGCGCTCTCTGAACCGAGCAGCTTTGGCTCTGAGTTCGGCAATCGCAGCCCACAGGTCGGCAGGTGTATTCGCATTGTTGAGAGCCAGGGCCAAGAACACCGGGAGGACGAGCGGATCACCGCGCAACAGGTCGGCGTGCGCGGCGCGTTGGACGTAAGTCTTGTCTGCCGCCAACACCGACGGCAGCGCGTTGGTAACCGCGAGCGGAAGGTCGTAGTACATCGACCTGAACGGCAGCCGTGCGGTGTTCGCGACGTATGGAAGCCCCAGATGTTGGGCCAAGCGCTCGTTGACGTAGCTACGGTAATTGCATTCGGTGATCATGCCGTGTAGACGTTCGCGACTGGACTTGGTGACGTCGGCACTGTCGAGGGACGTGACCGCTTCGCCATAGGCCACTTGATCTTCCAAATTCCGTGGAGTGAGCCCTGATTGGTACCAAAGCTGGGCCAGCAGCGCCGGCCCGGCCGTCGACCACTCGTAATCGCTGGGGTCGCGGCGGTTGCTCACATCTTCTACAGACAGCTTTTGTCCCAGGAACATCGACCACTGCCAGGCAAACTCCTCCAGACTCCTGCCCTCGATGGTGGCACGGCCGGCGTTGTCCGAGAGTCGGTTCATCAAGGTGTCGGTGTCTGCCCACGCGGTTCGGAACAGTCCCCGAACGCCTCGGGGGTCATACTCCTGTCCGATGTCGGGCAACGGGATCGAGCAGAAGACGGTCTCACCGAGCGCACCATTGATGTCGGCATCGTCGATATCCGGGTTGGCGAAATGAAACAGGTGGTCGTAGCAGACCAGTGCATTCACAGCACGAGACAAGTCCCACAATGTGAGCGGTGTCAGTCGGTCTCCGGCCGTCAAGAGGCTGGCCAACGTGACGATTGTCGTCGTATCGACAAGAGCGTTCTTGCCGGCGACCTCTGAGGGAAATTTGAGCCAGCGGTCGACCTCCGCCAGGTCGGCGCTCGTGGTCACCACGTACGACGAGTACGGAATGTCGGAAGCAACGTACGCCTCGACGGACGGAGAATCGGTATCCCTGAGGATCGGAGCGATCTTTTCGGCGTCATCACCCGCACGCGCGATGAGATCCTCCACCGACAGGTAGCCAACCGACGCATCGGAAGTCGAATGCTTGGCCATCTAACTCCCCCACCACGATGTTGATTTGGGAATCCAGTTGTCGCCGCGTTGTTTCCAGAACATAAGCCCGCAGTTCAACGGTATAGAAGCACAGCCCAAGTTCGGAACGCATTGCGAATAATTCCGCTCACAGGTTGGGATCAGTGACCTTGCGGCAACTGCACAGAATTGCGCGCATCGTCCTTATCCACCAAAAGCCCGGAATGACATCACCTGATGTCATATATTGAGCCGGCGTGTGTTCGGGGCGGCTGGCACTCATGCCATCGGCAGATGCGGACACCACCGTGAAATGTCAAGGGGGACATCAATTATGGTGCATGATTCGCGCTGCCCGAAAAGTGCCAGACGCTTACCACCGCGCTATGGGCTGGCCGTCGTAGCGGTCGGCATCGGCATCGCCGGGGCGAGTGGACACGCTGTGGCGTGGGCGGACCCCGGCACGTCCGATTCGTCCGGAACCACGTCGAGCCATGCGAGTGCCACCACCGACCATGGCCCCAAACAGGCCCCGCAAAGGCACGGCACCAGACCGGACCGGTCCTCGACCACGACGAAGACCCGGGACGACACCCGAGACAGGGGACCCACCGGTGGCGCCGCGGCGTCGGGCACCGATACGAAGCCCACAAGGCCGGTCACCAACGACTCAAATAGCGATAAACCACAACAGGATTCGGCACAACAGCAGAAGCCGACAGCGCTGCGGCAAGACTCGCCCACCGACACCTCAGTGGGAAAGTCACACGTCAAGCAGGCGGCGCCCACTCGCGTGCGCTCGGCCGTGAAGCAACTGACGACGGCGGCCACTTCGCTCACCGGCAGAACCACCAAGCCGCAGGCACCCGAGCCGCAGCACGCCGACACCATTGCCGCGCTCAAGCCCGATCTGAAGACTCCGGCGATCCCCCTGACGGCGAAGCTCGCCGCGGCCACCTCGCCGGTCGAGGCGCCGAGCACCCCGACCCCCAGCACCCCGACGCCGCCGCAACCGCTGTCCCCTATCGCCAAGCTGGCCGAGTTGCCGGGCCGCGTGATCAACTCGGTGCTGCAAGCGCTGGACATCACGGTCTCTGCCAACGGTCCGAAGAGCCCCCTCAATTTCCAGCCGGTCGATGAGGCGTTGTTCGCGGCCTTCCGGCGCGTCGAAGCGACGTTGGGATTGGACAAGACACCGGCCGCGCAACCGACGCCGCCACCCCTGACGTACACGGGCCCGGCAACGGGCAAGACTCCGACGGTGTCACAGTTCCTGAACGCCGCGGCCGCCGAGTACGTGCTCGGCGGCACGCCGGGCGACTTGAAGCCGTTCACGGTGGATGGCAAGCAGATGCAGTCGACCAACACCCTGTCGGGCGAATCCGCGAAGGCCTGGGTGACACCCCAGGGCCAGATCATCGTCGCGTATCAGGGCACCACCGGCGGCACAAACCTGTTGGCGAACCCGGTAATAGCGATCTCGCAGATCGCTACCGACGCCCAGGTGATATTCACCAACACGACTCCGCAGGCCTTCACCGACTCCCTGGCCTTTGAACAGCAGGTTGCGGCCGAGGCGGCCAAACAGGGCTACAGCCAGGACGACATCTTCGTCACCGGCCACTCGCTGGGCGGCTGGGAGGCTGAATACGTCGCGCAGCAGACCGGCGTGGGTGGCATCGGGTTCGAAAGCCCCGGCATCAACACCACTGTGCCGGGCAACGGCGCCAACTCCGGGTTCGTCAATGTCGAGACCTATGGTGACACCGCCGCGTACTTCGCGACGGATCTGCCTGCGCTGCAACCGTTCGTGCCGCCGTACGTGCCGGGCGGGGGAACCAAACCGCACTATGGCTCGATCGTGATGATCGGTGACCCCACGGCGACCACCCCGCTGGTCAATGCCTCATCGTTGTGGGGCGCCAACCCAATCGGCGACGTCGTCTTCGTGGTGGACATCCTGGGCAACTTCCTCGAGCATCACCTGCCTGGCATGCAGGCCTACAACCTGGGTGTCACCCCGGACCCGGGTGTGGTGCCGTGGCTGGGAGCCACGATGGGTCCGGTCGAAAGCGGCTACGGCGACATGACCATTCCGGAACTGCAGAAGGCCGCCTCAGACGCTGGGACGCTGATCACGCCGTAACCGGACGCCCGCGGCGCGGCGTCAACAACCACCGAGCCGCGAGATCCAGGGCGAACCCGAGAATTCCGATGACGACGATGACCGCGACCACCTGGTCATAAGCCAGCTGGTCGCGGGCATTGAGCACCTCGTAACCCAATCCGGAACGGACGCCGAGCATTTCGGCGGGCACCAGGACCACCCAAGCCACCCCGAGCGCGACGCGCAGCCCGGTCTGGATATGTCCGCGAATGGCAGGCAGCACGACAGCGACCAGTGTCTCGGTGCGGGTGGCGTGAAAACTGCGCGCCACGTTCAGAAACCCTGGTTCGATGGCGTGCACACCCGCGGCGGTGTTCATGAGGATTGGCCATACCGCGGCGGCGGAGATCAGAAAAATCACCGGCTGACTGCCGATCCCGAACAATGCCACCGCGATCGGCGTCCACGACAGCGGGGAGATCATTCGCAGGAACTGCACGACGGGACGCGTCGCCCGCTCGGCGACAGTGCTCGTCCCGATGAGAAGACCAGCCGGGATCCCGACGAGCGCCGCGACACACAGCCCGATGATCAAGCGCCACAAGCTGATCGCGGCGTCTGGCACGAGCACGCCGCGATCCAACAGCCCGATGAGAGCGGGAATCACGTGCTGCGGTGCGGTCTGGCGAAGCAGGGAGTGCGCGCCGGCGGCCGTCGTCGTGGCCAACCACCAGAGGCTGACCATCACGACGATGGCGACGGCGGGCGGAAGCAGTCGATGCATCAGAACACGCTCAGCGGACCGGGGCTCGGCAGATGTCGTCACAGTGGTTGAACCTCTTCGATTCGGGTGAGGCCGGCGTCGAGACCGAACACCCGCGGTCCGCCATACGATGTCATGGCATTTCGGATGAACGTGTCGTCGACAAGCTCGGCGTGGACGCCGGAGGGGTCGATGTGGTCCAGGAATCGGCGATCACCGTCGACCACGGTCTCCCCCATCGCTTCGACCAGACGCTCGGTGAAACCCGAATACGGGAACGGCCGGAACCCGATCTGCTGCGGCCGCCATTGCGGATGCCGCAGCGCATACGGCGGAGTCGGATACGTCAACGCCAGCTGCAGAGCCGGTTTTGGTTGCGGCAGATAGTACTCCGCTGCCAGCGTCGCCGCCGCCGCACCGCGGTCGGCGGCGATCCGCAGCTGGGCGCCGGCAACGGCGTCGGCCAGGGCCTGGACAGCGGCCGGCTGCGCGGCGATCACGTCGTCGCGGGTGACCAGCGCACAGCACGCATGATCCCGCCACACGTCTCCGAGGAAGGCGTGAATCCGCCCGATGCCCTTGATCTGCGCGACGGCGTTGAACGGATCGGCCACCGTGTAGGCACCGATCGAGCGATTGGCCAACGCCGGCACCATGTCTGAAGGGCTCATCACGATGAGCTCGACAGTGCGCTGCGACCGGGACGCGCGGCGCCGCACGACCGGCTTCAGATCGTGCGCGCGCAGCAACTGCTGCACGACGATGTTGTGGATCGACCACCAGAACGGAATCGCGACCTGCATGCCTGCCAGATCCGTGAGGTCCTCGATGTGCGGCGCGACGGTGAGCGCCGAGCCGTTGGTGTGATTCCAGCCCAGCACCCTGATGCCGCTGCCGAGCGCGTACCGCAGTTGCACCGCCATCGGCATGAGGAGGTGCGCGACATCGATCTGACGGTTCAGGAACGCCTCGGCCAGCGCGGCCCAGCTGCGGAACAGCACAGGTCGGCCGGCTCCGCTGGGATAGCGTCCGGCGCTATGCGCGATCAGCAGCGGCGCGGCATCGGTGATCGGCAGGTAACCGACCCGTAGTCCGTGGCCCCGGTCCGCGGAATCCGTTGTGGCGCTGTGAGCTAGGTCAGCGACACCGAACAGTCCGCCGCCGGCGGCGGCGAGGGCGGTCGCGCCCAACAGAACGTGCCGGCGGGACCAGCCGTGCCCGGTCACGACGATTCGCTCCCCACCAGTCGGTACTGCCCGAGGATGGCGCTGCGCAATTGCCCCGACACGGCAGAGTCGCGGTCGACCACCCATTGGGTACCGATGCGACCGTCTTGCCCGAGCAGCACGATGCGGTCGGCGAGCTCCAGCGCTTCGTCGACATCGTGGGTAACCAGGACGACGGTGACCGACAACTGCTTCACAAGATCAGCAAGCCAGCCTCGCAGATCGGCCCTGGTCGCCGGATCCAGCGCGCTGAAGGGCTCGTCCAGTAGCAGCAGCCGCGGCCGGGTGGCGGCGGCACGCAAGATCGCCACCCGCTGCGCCTGCCCTCCCGACAGTTGGTCGGGGTAGCGGTCGGCAAGAGCGCCGAGCCCGAACCGCTCCATGAGCTGATCGGCGTAGGCCTGGTCGAATCCATCCCGGTGTGCTGAGAACCGTTTGGCGAAGCCGACATTGGCCGCCACGGTGAGCCAGGGCATCAGCAATGCCTGTTGGAAGACGACGCCGGTGCGAGGACGATTCCCGTCGCCGACCCATTCCACGCTTCCGGTGGTAAGCTCTTCCAAGCCGGCCAGCACACGCAGCAGGGTGGATTTGCCGCTGCCGCTGCGACCGAGCACGGCCAGGAACTCCCCGTCGTCGATCGACAGATCGATGTCCTGCAGCGCGGCGCTGGCACCGAAAGCCTTGTGGCCGGCCGTCACCCGTACTGCTTCAGTTCCCACCTGAGTTGTCCTTCCGATGGAGATTGCACGGGCAGGAAGGCAGCCTCGCGAAATCGTCGGTTCGCGGGACTGCCCAAGGCATATGCGGCACCGCCGGTCAGCGTGCACTCCAGCCGGGTTGCCTCGATTGCCAATTGCGCGGTCAGCAGGCGTAGCCGGATGAGGTCAGGGACGGGTACTGCGGACGGATCGACCGCCCGCGCATACAGATCGTCGCGCAGCGCCCGGCTACGCTCGGCAATGCCGGTCAGCTGATCGGCGAACTCGCCGGCGAGACCGCCCGTGACCTGTTCGGCGGCCGATACCGCGGCCCGCGTCACACCCACGCAGAACGCGGTCTGCAGCAACAGGAATGGTGGCCGCACGGCTGCGATGAACCCCGCCAGATCGGTGCTGAGGATGCGATCCGACGACACCGCGACGTCCGTCAGGCGTAGCGATGTCGACCCGGTCGCCCCGAGCGCCATCAGATTCGGCTCGGGGTTGACGGCGACCCCGGGCTGCGCCACATCCACCGCCACGACATAGGTTTCGCCGGCGTCTCCGGCAGCGGGCAGCACGATCAGCGCGTCATCGAAGACGTTGGAAGCCCAGCGGATCGGGCCGGTCACGCGCAGGCCATCTGCGTCGTGCTGCGCTGTGACGGGCAGCGCCTCCAGGCCTGCGACATATCGCAGACCGGCCGCCATGGCCGTGACACCCGGTCGGCGGCCGCTGCGCAGCTGTCCGAAGATGTTGTCCGGCAGGGCATACGATGCCCGCCGCAGATACTCCAGCGTCATCCGGTGAGCCCACGCCGAGAAACCCACAGCCAGGCTGTGGGCGGCGATCTCGTCGATGACCGTGACCATGTCGGGCAGGTCACCGGTCCCGAAGCCGAGGTCGAACAGCCCGGCGGCACCGATCTGCGCCAGGTCCGCCCGCACGTCGGCGCGGTGCTCGTCGAGCGCTGCGGCGCGCTCGCTGACGTTGTCGCATATCCGCGACAGCGGTACCTGGAGGCCCACTGCCGCCGTCATGGCGTGGGTGCCGCCAATCCGTGCAGCCGGTCGATCGGGGTGGAGACGGCCAGCCGCGCCCGGCGGACTGCATCCTCGTCGACCGCGTCGTACAAGCACAGGCACTTGTCCATGTCTTCACGCACATAGGTACGCAGGAAGTCGACTTCGGGGACCTCGGCGTATTTGGGCGCATTCGCCTTTTTGCGGGCCAGGTACGAGTCCATGTCGAGGTCCTCAGGAAGGTCCCACTCGACCAGATAGCCGGCGGTGGGGCGAGCGGCCTTGAGCGTGTCCAGATCAGCGCCGACCAGGCGAACCTGGTCCGGTCCGGCGATCGTGTCGGCGCCGAGTGCGTCCGCGTCGAGCCTGACGGCGGTCTCGGCGAACTCGGCAACGACGAATACGCGCCCGGATGCCTGCGTCACCTGCGCTTCGATCAGTTCGCCGCCGCCCTGATGGATCTCGGCGTCGACGTCCTTGATCAATTGGCTGGTTCGGGTCGGATCGGCAGATCCGCTGGCGATCTCGTAGAGGAACAGCGTCACGAATAACTCCCGTCGTCGGTGTTCGGCACGCCCCGACAGTGGCACAGACAGACTGGTCTGTCTATCGACGTTCCCGCGTTACGCTGCAGCCATGGACGCGATGAAACAGACCACCCCACGGTCGACGCGCACCGCCGACCCCGTCGCCTCGCCCGCTGAGCGGCTCCTGGCGTCTGCCACCAAATTGTTTGCCGCCCAAGGCATTCGAGCGGTGGGCATCGATCATCTGCTGCGTGATGCAGCCGTCGCCAAAGCCAGCCTCTACAGCACGTACGGCTCCAAGGAAGCGCTGGTGATCGCGTACCTGACACATTTGGATCTGCGTGATCGAAATCGCTATCAGGAAGCGGTCGCAGATCTGGCCGATCCGGTGGACAAGGTGCTGGCGTTCTTCGACCTGGCGATCACCGGCGCGCGCAGCCGCGACTTCCGTGGGTGTCTGTACGCGAATGCGGCCACCGAATTCCCCGGTACCGAACTCGAACCCGTCTCGATTCATCGCCGGTGGGTGCTCGATACCGTCGCTGAACTGCTCACGGCGGCCGGCGTGGACCGCCCAGTGGAAGTCGCCCGCGATGTCCAGCTGATCTACGACGGCGCCCAGGTGGGTTCGAAGGTCGCGCGGTCGGTTCTGCCCATCGAACAGGGTCGCCGCCTCGCGCAGCGATTGATCACGCGATCGGATCGGTGACCGCTTCCCCCGCGTCGGGTGCCGACTCTGCCTTGTCAACCTCGCTGTCCTGCGCCATGATCCACGTTTCACCGGCAGCTGCTGCGCGCACCAACGCTCCGTACTCGCCGAGATAGTCGGCGACCGCGCCGATCCACGGCAGCATGCCGAAGTACCGGAAGATCGAGCGCGGGTGCGGCCGCTTGCCGAGTTCGTCGCCGACGGCGTTGAGGATGGCGGCCAGATGCCACAGCTTTCCGACCAGCGACCGGTCGGCCAAGTCCGGCCAGGATTCCTCCGGACCCGTTGCAGCGCAAGACTTGTCGATCTCTCGCCCACACAGCACCGAAGCGAGTAGCCGCACCTGCGTCGGGGCATCGGTGATCCCGTACTCGCGCGCGACGGCGCACAAGACGAGTGTCTGATTGGCGAACCCGAACACGTCCTGCAAGGGCAGGCGTTTGACCAGCGCACCGAACACCCCGGGGAATGCGACGAAGATCGTATCGAGGGCACCCACTCGCCGGACCCACCAGTGGATACGCGCCTTGCGGTCCTTACGGTCCCAGGATTGCGTGCCCGGCAGATCGGCGCAGTCGAGCAGCCGCGCCGCAAGATCGAGCACCCGGTCAGGGCAGCCGGTACCGGCACTGTCACCGAGGTCGTGGCTACGGCGTCGCAACCCGAGCGGGTCGGCCTCCGCCAACACATCGAGGACCATGTCGGCCACGCGCACGGCGCGTCGTAGCGCGTCCGCGACATCGGCGTCGGACAGGTGTGCTTTCGGCATCACGGAAAGTCCCATGACGCCATCTTCGCGGGTCCTCCTGCGCCCTGTCGCGTCAGGAGCCCGCAGGCCGAGTCCACGCCCCCTCGGTCACCTCAACCGTGGCCGCCCTGCCCTCGGAACGGCGCGGCGTCACCGAGGCGCTGACCGCCATCGATGACGAACGTCTCCCCGGTCACCCAGCTCGCCGCGTCGGACACCAGGAACGCGATGGCCCCGCCGACATCCTCCGGTTCGCCGATGCGTCCCAGTGCCGTCATCAGATTCAATCGGCCCTCATACTCTTTCCACAGCGCTTCGGCCAGCTTGGTTCGCACCACGCCCGGGGCGACGGCGTTGACGCGCACCGTGGGCGAGAGCTCCAGCGCGAGCTGTTTGGTGAGGTGGATCAGCGCTGCTTTCGATGCGTTGTACAGGCCCAGGTTCGGCTCGAATCCCATACCGCCGATCGACGCCGTGTTCACCACCGCACCGCCATGCTCACCCATCCAGGCCCGGGTGGCCAACGATGTCCACAGGATCGGCGCCCAGAGGTTGACCTCGAAGGTTTTGACGAACCGGGCGTGATCCTGGTCGATCAACGGGCCGAAGGACGGGTTGGTGCCTGCGTTGTTGACCAGGATGTCGATGCTGCCGAATCGTTCCAGTGTCAGGTCGATACACCGCGCTGCGGCCTGCTCATCGACGGCGTGCGCCGCCACGCCGAGTGCGCTGCCGCCGATCTCGGCTGCCGCGGCGTCAGCGGCATCCTGGCGGCGCGACGTCACGACGACGTTGCCGCCGGCCGCGGCAATCGCTTGTGCCGCAGCCAGACCGATACCGCGGGAGGCACCGGTGATGATCGCGGTGCGTCCGGTGAGATCGAGCCCGCTCATGCCGATGCCTCGTTCCGGTATTTGCGCAGTTCCTGTTTGGCGATGGCCCGCTTGTGCACCTCGTCGGGGCCGTCGGCCAGCCGCAGTGTGCGCAGATGAGCCCACGCCATCGCCAACGGGAAGTCGTCGGTGACACCACCGCCCCCGTGCACCTGGATGGCCCGGTCGACGATCTTCAGCGCGATATTGGGCGCAGCCACCTTGATCGCCGCGATCTCGGTGCGGGCTTCCTTGTTGCCGACGGTGTCCATCAGGTGAGCAGCCTTGAGTGTGAGCAGCCGAATCATCTCGATGTCGATACGGGCCTCGGCGATCCAGTCCTGAATGTTGGCGTTCTCACTGAGCGGCTTGCCGAAGGTGACCCGCGACTGCGCCCGCCTGCACATCAATTCCAGCGCCCGCTCGGCCATGCCGATGGACCGCATGCAGTGGTGGATGCGGCCCGGTCCCAGGCGCGCCTGGCTGATGGCGAAGCCCTCGCCCTCGCCTTTGAGCACATCGGATGCCGGCACCCGGACGTCGTTGAAGACGATCTCGGCGTGGCCCTCCCGGTCCTGGTAACCGAAGACCGGCAGGTTACGGATCACTGTGATGCCGGGCGCATCGATGGGCACCACCATCATCGACTGCTGGCGGTGCACCGGGGCGCCCGGATCGGTCTTGCCCATGACGATCAGCACCTTGCAGTTGCGGTGCATACCGTTGGAGGCGAACCATTTTCGTCCGTTGAGAACGTAGTCGTCGCCATCGCGGACCATGGACATCTCCACATTGGTGGCATCCGAGCTGGCAACCTGCGGCTCAGTCATCGCAAAAGCGGACCGGATGGTGCCGTCCAGCAGCGGCTTGAGATAGCGCTCCTTGTGCTCGTCGGTGCCGAACAGCGTCAGCACTTCCATGTTGCCGGTGTCGGGTGCGCTGCAGTTGCACGCTTCGGAAGCAAGGTGGCTGCGGCCCATGATCTCGGCCAGCGGCGCGTACTCCAGATTGGTCAGGCCCGGGCCCCAATCCGGATGAGGATGGAACAGGTTCCACAACCCGCGCCGGCGCGCCTCGGCCTTGAGTTCCTCCAAGACCGGCGGATGAAAATGCGGATCGCCGGCCGCCCGCATCTGCTCGTCGTAGACCGCTTCGGCGGGGTAGACATGCGAATCCATGAATTCGAGCAGCTGACTCTGATACTGCCGCGCGCGCTCGGTTACCTCGAACAGTGACATGGGAGCTCCTGAATTCATCGTCAGCCGGCGTCCACGCCAGCGTATGACTGCCCCGTCGCCGGGAGCGATTCGATAAGCAAATCCGTCGCGACGTCGCCGCTCGCGCCTGTCAAACAGCCCGGCATGCGCCTGTGGCAAGGTCAGGGTGTGCACACCCCATCACTGTCAGGCCCGCCGGTTGGGCCGGTTGCCGTTCCCGACGTGGTGACTGCCCTTGCGGGCGACGCCACGTTGACCCCGGTGTGGCGCAACGAACTCGGTGGGCTGACCTTCCGCCTCGACGGAACGGATGGGGCGACGGCCTACGTCAAATGGGTCGCCGCGGGCACGCCGGAGATCGATCTGATCGCCGAGGCCGAACGTTTGACATGGGCGCAGACGCGGGTGGCAGTCCCGCCGGTCCTCGACCACGGCACCGACGCTGACGGAGCGTGGCTGATCACCGCGGCGGTGCCGGGACGCTCGGCCGTCGACCCGCACTGGGCCGGGCGGGCCGCCGACGTCGCCGCCGGGATCGGCCGGGGACTGCGGCTGCTGCACGACGCGCTGCCGGTCGACGCATGCCCGTTCGACTGGGGTATCGAACGCCGCCTGCGCCGCGCAGACGAGCGCATCGCCGCCGGCGAAGGCCCCGCGGACTGGTTTCCCGAGCACCGGCACCTGGATCGGGACGAGGCACGCGCCCGCCTGGACGCGCCGCCCGCCGTCGATCGACTGGTCGTCTGCCACGGCGATGCCTGTGTCCCCAACACCCTGCTGCACGACGACGCTACCTTCGCCGCGCACGTAGACCTGGGCTCGCTCGGGGTTGCCGACCGCTGGGCTGATCTGGCCGTGGCCAGCTGGAGCCTCGGCTGGGACTTCGGCCCGGGCTTCGACGACGTTCTGTACGGCGCCTACGGAATTGAGCCCGACCCGGATCGCATCGCCTACTACCGCCTGCTCTACGACCTGACCTGACCCGATTCTCCGGTCAGGTTCCGTATGCCAGCCAGATCGGCAACACCGCATCCAGGTATTGCATGAACTTGCGCAGGCCCACCCGGTGCTGGACAAATCCGAGTGGGTCGGCCCGCCGCTCGGGGAAGGCGATGCCGAGCCCGAACATGCCGGGCGCGATGATCCCGTTGGTGGGGTTGTAGTCCAAGCTGCCGAATTGCGGGGTGTGCGGCAGTGTCCGGCGCTCGAACCCGACGGTGTAGACGACGTGATCGCACATGTCCAGTGCGGCTTTGAAGTCCTTGTCGTGCAGGGGTATCCGTTGCAGCCGGGCAGGATGGACGCCGTCGATGTGCTCTTTCGCCCACGCCGCGGCGTGACCCTTGAGCCCGATGTCGTCGAACAGTGTCCACCCGTCGAACTCAACGGCGTACCGCAGGGGGCTGCGATAGACGTTGACCACCTTCGCCACCGGCCTTTCCAGCAGGTTGGGCAGCGCGACCATGCTCGAGTGCGATGAGCCGAAGACGGCAACGGTGGCGCCGTCGAGTGGCAGTTGCGCCAACTTGTCGGGGTCGAGTGCGACATCGAGAGCGATGTTCGTCAAGCCGGGATGGTCAAGCGTTTTGGGTGTGGCGCCGACCGCGAGAATGACGTTGTCGCACTCGATCTCACCGACGCCGGTCGTTGCGATCCAATGCCGTTGGCGCAGACGCAGATCAGTGACCATGGTCCGGACTGCCGACACTCTCTCGCGCAGCCGGTCACTGATCCACACCAGTGGTTCGGCGACGAGACCCAGCGCGCAGGTCTGCGACGGATCTGCCTCGGCGAGGGCAAACAGCGGTGCCTCGGTGAACTGGAATGCGGGTGAGGCGTACAGGTACTCCAGGAACGTCTTGACCGGTGTGTTGCTGGGCACTCGCCGCCACTTGCGGCCCAGGTCACCGGCCGCGAAATACGGGTCCAGCCAGGCGATGTGTTCGCCGGCGACACCGTGGTCGAGAAGCCGCCCGACCGCGGCGATTCCTGCCGGGCCCGCGCCGATCACTGCCCACTTGTACTGAGTCATTGCCGTTGTCACATCTTCGATGGTGGGCCGGTCAAGTGGCCGCGGGTAGAGCCGCACATGTTGTCAGCTCACAAGACTGCCTTGTGTCAGGGCATTGCAGCTAGCCGGTAGCGCAGTTCCCGGCCAGCAGGTGTCGACACAGCGCTGCGACAGGTGCAGGATCGGTGACAGTGCCGGATTCACCGAGGGGGGAACACCATGGAACCCGCGGCTCCCGACGATTCTTCGCGCGAGCCGGACCCACCTCCGATCAACCGGCGCGCCGTCATGCTCGGCATGGCCGCCGTGGCCGGTGTGGCCGCGATCGACGTCGGGGGGTTCGCCTACGCCGGCGGCTGGCTGCGCCCCGACACCCTCACCCCATCGCAGTTCGCCGACCGGTTCGAGCAGATCGCGGGCCGCCACGACGGCTTCCGGCGCAACCACGCGAAAGGTCTGGCCGCGACCGGCACATTCGCCGCCAGTGGCGCAGCCGCCGAGATCTGCCACGCCCCGGTGTTCGCCAAGGGCACCATCCCCGTCGTCGCGCGCTTCTCGCTGTCGGGTGGTCTACCGGATCAACCCGACAAACCCGCGACCGTCCGGGGTCTGGCGGTCCAGTACCAGTTGCCCAACGGTGAGCAGTGGCACAGCCCGATGATCAACACCCCCGTGTTCGTCGACAGCACCCCGCAGGGTTTCTACGAGCGCATCCTGGCCGCCAAACCGCAACCGCAGACCGGCAAACCGGATCCTGCCGCCATGTCAGCCTTTCTCGCCAGACATCCGGAAACCGTTGCCGCCCAACGTATCATCGCACAGCAGCCACCCACATCCGGATTCGCCGACAGCACCTTCTGGGGGCTCAACGCGTTCCTGATGACCAACCGCCAAGGCGTCACCGTACCGGTGCGATGGATGCTGGTGCCGCGGCAGCAGGCCGCCCAACCGGTCAGCGAGGCCGCGACATCAGACCCGAACTACCTTTTCGACGCGTTGATCGAAGCAATGGAACGTGGGCCGCAGGCCTGGACGTTGAAGATCGTGATCGGCCGGCCCGAAGACCCCACCAACGACGCGACCAAACCCTGGCCGGCGGACCGGCGCACCATCGACGCGGGCACGCTGACCATCGAAGCCGTCCAGACCGAAGCGCCGGGCAATGCGCGCGACATCAACTTCGATCCCCTTGTGCTGCCGCGGGGTATCGCGCCTTCCGACGATCCGCTACTGCCTGCACGATCAGCGGTGTATGCGCGGTCGTTCGCTCGGCGGGCGGCAGAACCCAAACAGCCCAGCGCCGTCAATGTCGCGACGGTGGAGCACCGCGATGAGCACTGACCAGCTCGCCCCGGCCCGCTTCACCGTGGTCTCGCGGTTGTTGCACTGGTCGATGGCCGCGATGGTGATCGCCCAGTTGCTCCTCGGGGTCACGATGGTCGCGTCGTTGGCCTATTACCCGCTGCTGCTGGCGATCCATCGCCCGCTGGGCATCGTCATCCTGGTGTTTGCCGTGGTCCGGCTGGTCAACCGGCTGCGGCATCACCCGCCACCGTTCCTGGCCACCATGAGCCGCATCGAACGCCGCGTCGCCACATGGTCGGAGCGGTTGCTGTACGCCCTGCTGCTCCTGCAGCCCCTGGTCGGCTGGGCCATGGTCTCGGCGTCGGGTACTCCCGTCGTCGTCGGCTCGTGGCGTCTGCCCGCCATCGCACCCCACAACCTGAACCTGTTCGCGGGCTTGCACATTGCACACGTCGCGTTGGCGGCCCTGCTGTTCACGACGTTCACCGCGCATCTGTGCGCCGTGCTGTTTCACACGCTCGTGCTGCGCGACGGGTTGCTCGACCGCATGGCGCTGTGGCCGTCGAGGAGCCGATGACCAACCAGCTCAGCGCCCGCATGCCCGAGCTGTCGGCACTGGAGATCTTCCTGGCAGTCGCGACCACCGGCAGTCTCGGCGCCGCAGGCCGGGCGTGCGGCCTCACCCAGCAGGCGGTGTCGTCCCGGATCTCCTCGCTCGAGGCCCAGACGGGTGTGGTGCTGGTGTCGCGCACACCGCGCGGTTCGACGCTGACGCCATCCGGTGCAGTAGTGGCCGAGTGGGCCGCACGGCTGCTCGACTCGGCACAGCATTTCGACGCCGGGCTGGCAACGTTGCGTTCGGAGAAGCGCAGGCGCATCACGGTGGCCGCCAGCCTGACCGTCGCCGAACACCTGATGCCGCGCTGGCTGGTGGCGCTGCAGGCCGACGCCGCCCGGCGTGGTGTCCTACCACCCGAATTCATCCTGACCGCCACCAACAGTGACCACGCCATCTCAGCGGTGCGTGACGGCACCGCCGATCTCGGCTTCGTCGAAACCCCGCATGTGCCAAGCAATGTGCGCAGCCGGATCGTCGGCCACGACGAGTTGGTGGTGATCGTGCCGCCAGACCACAAGTGGACCCGCCGACGCAGCCCGTTGTCCGCCGACGAGTTGGCCCGCACCCCGTTGGTCACGCGCGAATCAGGCTCGGGCACCCGTGATGCGCTGGCCGCGGCGCTACAAGCCGCACTCGGCGCGGCGGTGGATCAACCAGCGCCCATCCTCGAGGTGTCCTCATCGGCGGCCGTCCGCGCCGCGGTGGCCGCCGGTGCCGGTCCCGCCGTCATGAGCCGGCTGGCCGTCGCCGACGATCTCACGGTCGGACGGGTGCGCGAGGTCGCGGTCGCAGGGCTGGACCTGCGCCGCGATCTGCGGGCGATCTGGGTGGGTGGTCGCATGCCGCCGGCCGGCGCGGCGCGCGATCTGCTGACCCACATCACCCGCGGCGCAGTCGGCTGAACGTTCTCAAACTCACTGCGACAGATACGCGTTCAGCCCTGATGCAACAGCCGCGGCGCACCTGGCCCTGCCTTGTTCACTTTCGAGCAGGGCCGCGTCGTCGCGGTTCTTCATATTCCCCATCTCGACGAGCACAGAAGGGTACTGGGCGAGGTTGAGCCCGGCCAGATCCGAACGCCCGTAGAGGCCATCGGATCCGAGATAGTTCGACGGGGTGAACCCGGCCGCGACGAGCTGGTCGCGCATCGCCCGCGCGAGCTGCAGGGCCGGCCCGGACTGTGCCGCGTTGAGCGGCGGCGACGAGTAGTTGACGTGGAAACCGTGGCCATCGGGTGGTCCGCCGTCCGCGTGAATGCTCACGATCGCGTTGGGACGCAGGGCATTTGCCATGGCCGCCCGCTGATCCACACAGGGCCCGAGCGCATCGTCGTTGCCGCGCGAGAGCGCCGTACGGACACCGAGTTGTGAGAGTTCAGCCCGAATGCGCAGCACCACATCCCAATTGAACGTGTGCTCGGGATAACCGTTATCGGTTGTCGTCCCGGTGGTCTGGCATTCCTTGGTGCCACCGCGGCCCGTCGGGACCTGCCGGTTGATCGAACCGTCGTTGGCGCCGTTGTGGCCCGGATCGAGGAACACGATGCTTCCGGCGATGTTCGAGGCGGTCGCGACGGGTGCCGTGAGCGCCGCGGTGACCGTCGGGAGACCAAGCATGAGCGGCCCGGCAGCCGCGTACCGGAGAACGTCCCGACGGCTGACGCAGCCTGGTTGCCGAGGCAGGCCACGGCTGCTCGGAATCTGCATTCTTGCACCGTACGGCGACTGCGTTCGTGCCGCCATCAACGGGGCCGATCGGCGGCGTATCGAAACCGTCACGCGGACATGTGAATTTGCTGTCAGCTGACGGCGGGCGTCGGCGCGAAGCCCCGGACCGCGAGCGTTCGGCGCCATTGACGACATCGGGCTTGACCCTGCCCCCGGGGGCAGGGTTTACCGTCGGTTTGAGGAGGTGACGATGAAAATCGGTGAGCTCGCCCGCCGAGCCAACGTCTCGGTGAAAGCCGTGCGCTATTACGAGCAGCTGGGTCTGCTGACCCCACTGCGCCAACCCAATGGATACCGCGAATACGACGACACCGACCTGCGCGCGGTGGCCGAGATCCGCGAGCTCGCGCAGCTCGGTATCCCGCCTGCCAAGGCCGGTCCGTTCATCGAATGCCTCGACGCCGGGCACCTCCACAGCGACGAATGCCCCGCCTCACTCGCGGCGTATCGCGACAGCATCGCCGAAATCGACTATGCCATAGCTACTTTGACGCGACGTCGGGCCGTGCTGGCCGAGAAGTTGCACCAGGGAGCCACGCGGCCACACCACCACCAACCCGAATCGGAGATCGCCACCATGCCTGTCGACTTCACCACGCTGCCCGACGATCTGCCGGTACCGAGTGACGACGGCCGCGCCGCACACCTGCCGGGACAGCCCATGCCGTCGTTGACGGTGCAGACCAGCGACGGAGGCAGGGTCGACCTGTCCGCCCTGCCCCACGGACGCACGATCATCTACCTGTATCCGCTCACCGGCCGCCCGGGTGTCGACATTCCCGAGGGGTGGGACTCGATACCCGGTGCCCGCGGATGCTCGACCGAAGCGTGCAGTTTCCGAGACCATCACGATGAGCTCCGCGCAGCGGGTGCCGTCGGGATCTACGGCATGTCGAGCCAGTCGCCGGAGTATCAGGCCGAGGTGGTCGAGCGTCTGCACCTGCCGTTCCACATGTTGTCGGACCCGGAGTTCTCCCTCGCGGACACCTTGAGCCTGCCGACCTTCGCCGCATCGGGACATCCGCGGCTCTACTCGCGACTGACCTTGGTGGTCACCGATGGCGTGATCGAGCACGTGTTCTACCCGATCTTCCCGCCGAACACCCACGGTCAGCAGGTGCTCGACTGGCTACGGCAGAACCGAATGTGACCCGCATCTCAACCTTACCGTGACCTTACGAGTCTCTTATTTTTCTTAATGTCGGTGTAGCGTTGACGTATCCGGTTGTCATGGCGGCGGCGCGCATTTGTGCCTTGTCACCGCTACCAGGGAAAGGAACCGAATATGCACAGCCAACGGGTCGCTCTGGTGACCGGTGCATCGCGAGGCATCGGCGCAGAAATCGCTCTCCAGCTCGCGGATCCTGACATCCACGTGGTCGTCGGTTACCGCTCGAACACCGAACGTGCCGATTACGTCGCGGATGCCATTCGCTGCGCGGGAGGGCACGCCTCGACCTCCGCGGCCGACATCTCCGACGAAACGGCAGTCGCCGCGATGATCGACGACATCGCAACCCGCTTCGGCCGGCTCGACATGCTGGTGCTCAACGCATCGGGTGGACGGCAATACTGCACCGAACCCGGACCGGCCATGCACCTCAACCGCGACGCCCAGCGCCGTCTCGCGCGGCTGGCCCTGCCCCTGATCCCCGTCGGCGGCCGGATCGTCTTCGTCACCAGCCACCAGGCGCATTTCTATCCCTACAAGGCGGTGCCGAAGGGGTACGCATCCATCGCCGCAGGCAAGCGCGCCGGCGAGACCACCCTGTACGCCATGCGCAAGGAATTCGACCGACACGGAATCAACTTCACCGTGGTGTCCGGCGAGGTGCTCGCCGACTCAGCGGTCGACTTCGCCGCCGCCGTCGCCGACGCTGCGACCTCGCCCGGCCACCCCGCCATCGTCTATGTCAGCGGCCCCGAGCACCTGACCCGTCAGCCGGCGTAACCGATCTCTCCGAGTCCGCGCCCGTCGGCAAAGCCGGAGATATTCTCTCCTGAGGCGGCTGAGCTGCTGCCACGACGCCATGGGAGTTTCGAGGCGAACGATGGGCCGCAATGACCCGCTGCCGACGCAGCGGGATCTGCCCGCCGGGATCCCGGCGGAGCTGTCGGCGGCCGGTTACGAGGATCCCGAGGAGATCGGCCGCGGCGGGTTCGGCATGGTGTACCGCTGCACCCAGCGCGCCTTGGGGCGCACCGTCGCCGTGAAAGTCCTGACCACCGATCTGGAGCCGGACAATCTCGAACGGTTCATGCGCGAGCAGATCGCGATGGGCAAGCTGTCCGGCCACCCGAACATCGTCAACATCTTCCAGGTCGGCAGCACCGCGAGCGGCCGGCCCTACATCGTCATGCAGTACCACCCGCACGGTTCACTCAACGCCAAGATCAACGACACCGGACCGATCGGCTGGCAGGAGGCGCTGCGCATCGGGGTGAAGATGGCCGGCGCTCTGGAAACCGCACACCGCCGCAACACCCTGCACCGTGACGTGAAACCGGCGAACATCCTGCTCACCGAGTACGGCGACCCGCAGCTGACCGATTTCGGCATCGCCCGCATCATCGGCGGATTCGAGACCGCCGACGGTGCCGTCACCGGCTCACCCGCCTACACGGCGCCCGAAGTTCTGCTCGGACAGCCACCGGACGTCACCTCGGACATCTACAGCCTCGCGTCCACCCTGTTCAGCGCAGCGACCGGCCACGCGGTGTTCGAGCGTCGTGACGGCGAGCAGCTGGTGGCCCAGTTCCTGAGGATCACCAAGCAACCGATGCCGAACCTGCGGGATTCTGAGCTGCCCGCCGACATGTGCACGATCATCGAACGGGCGATGTCGCGCAACACCAAGGACCGTCCGGCCAGTGCAGCGGCGTTCGGGGAGCAGCTGCGCGACCTGCAGCGCCGCCATGGTCTTCCCGTCGATGACATGGCCATCCCGGTCCCGGCGCCGGAGAATCGGTTCGAGCCGTCGGCGTCTCCGCGCACGCCGTTCAGCGGCCAGCGGGTCCGCACGCTGACGCCACCCGCCCCGGCCACCCGGTTCCGATTGCCGATGTCGACGAAGACGCTCGTCGAACGGGCCCGCTTGATCGAGGTACTGCGCACCCAGCGAGACAAGAAGCTGACGGTGATCCACGGGCCGACCGGCTTCGGCAAGAGCACGCTGGCGGCCCAATGGGCGCGGCTGCTGAAATCCGAAGGGGCCACGGTCGCATGGCTGACCGTCGACCATGACGACAACAACGTGGTCTGGTTCCTGTCCCACCTCATCGAGGCCATCCGCGCGGTGACGCCCGCGCTGGCGGCCGATCTCGGCGAGGTGCTCGAGGAACATGGCGACGAGGCCGAACGCTACGTGCTGACGTCTCTGATCAACGAGATCCACGAAAGCGGCACCCGCATGACGCTGGTCATCGACGACTGGCAGCGGGTCACCGATCCCGCGACCATCGGGGCGCTGCGTTACCTGCTGGACAACGTCGCCTCCGGCATGACCATCGTGATCACCAGCCGCAGCCAGAGCGGCGTGCCGATGAGCCGAATGAGGATGCAGGACGAACTCGTCGAAATCGACGCCACCGCACTACGTTTCGACGTTTCCGAGTCGGAGAATCTGCTGGTGGAGCTCGGCGGCCTCGACCTCGACCCGACCGATGTCGAGGAGCTCACCGCCAAGACCGACGGTTGGGTGGCGGCCCTGCAGCTGGCCTCCCTGTCGCTGCGTGACCGCGACGACCCCGTCGAGCTCATCGGCACGATGACCGGCCGGCACCACATGATCAGTGAATTCCTCGCCGAGAACGTGCTCGACACCCTGGAACCGTCCATCCTCGACTTCCTGCTGGCCACCTCGATCACCGAACGCATCTGCGGGGACCTGGCATCCGCTTTGACCGGTGTGCCCGACGGGCTCGCGATACTCGAGCAGATCGAGGAACGCGACCTGTTCCTCCGCCGGATCGACGATCAGTGGTTCCGCTACCACCAACTGTTCCTGGACTTTCTGCAGCACCGGCTCAGTCGCGATCCGCAGCGGGTGGTGCGGCTGCACCGGGCGGCCTCGGAATGGTTCGCCGAGCACCTGTTGATCAGCGAGGCGGTCGACCACGCGCTGGCCGCCGGCGACGAGCAACGCGCCGTCACCCTCGTCGAGCAGGACGGCCTCTCGTTCGTCGCCAACTCCCAGATGGCCACGCTGATCGGACTGGCCGGCAAGCTTCCCGCCGCCGCCGTGCAATCACACCCACGCCTGCAGCTCGCCCTGGCGTGGGCCAACATCGTGCTACACCGGATCCCGACCGCCGAACAGGCCCTGGCACTGGTGGATACGACGCTGCAAGACTCCGGGCTGACCGCCGAGGAGATCGCCGACGTACAAGCCGACGCCGGTGTGGTGCGCGGTGTGGTGGATCTGCGCGCCGACCGGCTCACCGGTATCGACGACCACATCGCGGCGGCGATTCGACGCCGGGATCGCCTGCGCCCGTTCAGCGTCGCGTCGGCCGCCAACGTCGCGACCTTCGCGGCCGCGTACCGCTACGACCTCGACGAGGTCAATCGGATCCAGGACTGGGCGGCGCCGTACTACGCGCGCAGCGGCGATGCGTTCACCATCGTCAACGGTTTGTGTTTCACCGGGATGGCGCATCACCTGATGCTCGACAACAATGCGGCCGAAGCCTTCTTCCGCAAAGCGCTGCGAATTGCCAAGCGGTCGGGCGGCATCCATTCCTACACCGCCCGGCTGGCCAGCTCATTGCTCGGCGAATTGGTATACGAGCGAGGCGATCTCGATGAGGCGACGCGCCTGTTGGACGAGAGCTACAAGCTCGGGCCAGAGGGCGGTTCCGTCGACTTCAAGATCTCCCGGTACGTGATCAACGCCCGGATCAAAGCACTGCAAGGTGACCGGTTGGCAGCCGCTCAACGGCTCGACGAGGCCACCCGCGTCGCACGTGCGCTGTCCCTGAATCGGCTCCGCGCGCTGGCCGAGCATGAACGCATCAGGCTCGGTCTACCGCCGCATCCGGAATTCGGTCCCATGCCCGTGACGTCCTATGACGCCCGCCGGCAACCTGTCGACGCGATGGACGAGATCGCCGTGCAGTTCGAAGAGGCTTCCGCAATACGGACACTCATCGCCGGCGCCGATCCGGCACAGCGCGAACTCGCGTGCCGCTGGGCCCGCGAATGGGTGGACAAACTGGCTCCGCTGAACCGACCGCAGGCGATGCTGCGGGCCCGGCGTCTGCTGGGTGCGTGTCTGGCCGCCGACGGGCGGACAGCTGACGCCAAGGCCATGGTTGTGACGGTGGCAGCCCAGTGCGCGCAGCTGCGGATGCTGCGCTACCTCGTCGACGGTGGCCCGCACGTGGTCGCCACCCTGGCGGCGCTGCGTTCGGATCAACAAGCGGGCCACTGGAATCCGGCGTGGCCCGAGGTGCCGGCCGATTTCCTCGATCAGGCACTCAACGCTGCTGCACCGCAACGGGTGTGAGGCTCCGGCAAGAGCCGACAAATCCTTCCAGCAACCGTCGTGACGCCTTGCTGTCCGGCCAGTCGATCTCCGGGTGCCACTGAACGGCCGAAAGAGGCTGCTCTGTCGCCTCATACGCTTCAATGAGCCCGTCATCGGCGAACGCCGTGGCAACCAAACCCGGCGCCAATGTGCGGATGCCTTGGTGATGCTGGCTGTTGACGGCGAGTCGCCCGGCTTCCCCCAACCACTCGGACAGGCGGCTGCCCGCTGCGACATCGACGTTGTGGGCCGTGGTCGTGAGCTCCTCCTCAGACCGCCGATGCCACACGTCCGACGGCCGGTCGCGCGGCAGATCGACATACAACGTGCCGCCTCGCGCGACGTTGACCAGTTGCGCACCGCGACAGATGGCAAGCGTGGGAACGGCGGAACCCCCGGCATACTCGACCGCGGCAATCTCGTTGGCGTCGCGAATGGTGTTGATCGCTCCCAACTTCGGATCGTGTGGATCCGCTCCGTATCGGGTCGGGTCGACGTCGACGCCACCGCTGATCAGTAGCCCGTCGACATGCTCAAGCAATGCCGCGATGTTCAGCGGTGCGGTGCCGCAGTCCACCGCGAAGGCAATCGCACCGCATTCCTGCAACCCGTCGAACATGCGGCGCCAATACACCATGTCGGACAGCTCTCGACTGCTGAGCGTGACCGCGATGACTGGTTTTCCCATCACAAGCCTTCCGAGAGCAGTCCGAGGGGTTTCATGACAACCGGACGGCAATCCGGCGCAGCATCTTGGTGGCCAAGATATAGGGCGTCGCTCCTAACGGCCACTGTGACACGATCTTTCCCGTCCCAGCCCGGAAGTAACTCGTGGTCGTGGCCCACACCGTTTTGGCCAGTTGGGACTGAAGCCAGTCGTTGTAGATGACGAACACCGAGCGGCGAACGTCGATGACCGTCTTGCCGGTCTTCGCCGCTCTGGCGATCAATCCGGCAGCGAAGGCGGCCTGGGCCTCGTAGAACGACACCAGAGGCACCGAGTTGGTATTGGGGCCGTACATGATGAAGAAGTTCGGGAAGCCCGGAACCATCATGCCCAGGAACGCCTCCGGCTCACCCTGCCATCCTTCGTGCAGTTCTCTGCCACCCATGCCGTGTACCTGATAGTTGCCGAGATAGTTTGCCGCATCGAAACCTGTTGCCATGACGATGATGTCGAGCTCATGCTCGTCGCCGTTGGCATCCACCGCGCCGGTCCGGGTGAGGCCCTTGACGCCGTGCGGTACCAGGGTCACCTTGGGGTTGCGCAGCGCAGCGTAGTACGTGTCGCTGAGGACGGTACGCCGGGCTTCGAACGCAAATTGCGGTGTGGCCAATTCCATCAGGTCTGGCCGTGCCGCCAGCTCACGACGCAAGAAGGCCAGCGACTTGGCGTGGCGCTGACGGTTGTGCCGGCCGGTGCTGCGGGCATGACTGGACCGGATCTGTCGCAGATCGTAGTCCGCGTACAGCCGGTAACGCCGCCACCCATACACAAGAGGGTTGCGGTTGAGTCGGCGTTCGCGCGGGGTGAAGTCGCGGCTGTCCTTGGGCAGCAGCCAGTTCGGCTCCAACTGGAAGATCTTGACCTCGGAGGCCACTTTCACAGCCTCGCTGACGATCTGGACCGCCGAGGACCCGGTGCCGACGACGGCCACCGACTTGCCGGTCATGTCCAGGCTGTCGATCCACCGCGATGTATGGCACATCGCGCCCTGGAACTCGTTGTCGCCCCGGGCAAACGGTGGCACAACGGGAATGTTGAGGAAGCCGACCGCGCTGATCACAGCCGTGAACACGCCGTGATCCACCCCGGATGACGTCCGCACGGTGTAGGTGTGGTCATGGTCGGACCACACCACATCCTGAACCGACTCGTTGAACAAGATGCGCCGTGGCAGGTCCCACTTGTCAGCCACACCCTCGAGGTAACTCAACAACTCCCGCCAGTCCGCGTGGGTGCGGGTCCAATCGTGGCGTTCGAACGAGAACGAGTAGATGTGGGATTCGAGATCGACCTCGGCACCGGGATAGCGGTTGTGCCACCAGGTTCCGCCCAGGGCGGGGGCCTGCTCGAAGATGACGAAGTCTTCGATTCCCTTACGCCGCAGAGCGACGGCCGCCGCGATACCACTGAACCCAGCACCGATGATCGCCACCCGGGGCGTCGAGTGTGCGTGTGCGTTCATCGGGATGCTCCTTCGAGATGTACGAACCGGCGGGCCAGCGCCGAAATAGCTATAGGCCCAGTATTTAGACCTTAAATGGAATTGTCAACATGCTGAAAGTGGCTCAGCCACCGTGGATTATTTGATCTGGGCGGTCCAGCCGCCGTCGACCACGAGGTCGGTGGCAGTAATGAACGACGCCTGGTCGGAGAGCAGGAAATGGATGGCGTTGGCGATGTCTACCGGCAGACCCAGACGCCGCAACGGTGTGCGTTCTTCCATGTTGGCGCGCCGCGCCGGGTTCTCCTCGTACAGCGGTTCGATCATCGGCGTCAGGATCGCGCCCGGGCAGACGGTGTTGACCCGGATCCGTTCAGGCCCCAGCTGCAGGGCCAGGCTTTGGGTCAGGGACACCACGGCGGCCTTACTGACCTGGTAGGCGTCCAGTGGTGAGTCCATCCCTCGGATCCCGGCGGTGCTCGCCACATTGACGATGCTGCGTCCGGTTCCGTTACGCAGCAAGGGGATCGCCGCGACGGTGAGATGTCGAAGCCCGTGGAGGTTCACTCCCAGGGTGACGTCCCACACCGACTCGTCGGTCTCGAGCACCGACCCGTCGCGGTCGAACAATGCGAGTCCGGCCGCGTTGACCAGGTAGTCCAGCGCCGGCGACCCCACAGCGTCGAGCAGTGTCGTCGGATCCGCGCCGATCAGGTCGAAGCTCTCGAACCGCACGGACGCGGGCAGTTCCGCGGGGCGCGATTTGACGTCGGTGGCGAGGACATCGATGCCCTCGGCGGCAAGCCGGATGGCCGTCGCCAGCCCGATTCCGCCACCGGCGCCGGTGACCAGAGCAGTCCTGGTCACCGGTGTACACCGGCCAACGCTTGTGCGAGCTGCGCACCGGCAAACATCATCGCCTCGGTCGCCGTGGGAAAGACCTCGTCCAGACCGAAGAATCCGTGAACCATGCCCGCAGTGACATGAACCATGGTCGGCACGCCCGCGGCGTCGAGGGCCGCAGCGTAGCGCTCACCCTGTGGTCGGATCGGATCACATTCGGCGAGAATGACTGTCGCAGCAGGCAATCCGGTGAGGTCGGCACCCAGGATATTGACCCGAGGGTCGCTCATGGCGTCAGGCCCCGGCAGGTAATTGTCCTGATGCCACTGCAATTCGTCGCGTTCGAGCATGACACCGTCGTATTCGGGGTCCATGCCTATGGTGAGGTCAGTGGTGGTCACTGGATAGATCAGCAGTTGATGGCACAGCGGTGTTCCGGTGTCACGGGCGTGCAGCGCCACAGCGCCGGCCAGGTTGCCGCCCGCACTGTCGCCAGCGACGGCCACGCGGCGGTGGTCGACGCCCAGGCCCGCTGCGAGATCGCTCGCCCAGTTCAGCGCGTCGACGGCGTCGTTGACCGCGGTCGGGAACCTGGCTTCGGGACCACGCCGGTAGCCGACCGACAGCACGGCGCTGCCCGAGGCGTTGGCCAGCAGCCGAGTCGCGACGTCGTGGGAGTCGATACTGCCGAGCAACCAGCCACCGCCGTGGTAGTACAACGTGAGTGGCAGATCTGAACTGTCTTCGGCAGGCAGGTACAGCCGGCCCGGAATGGTCTGCCCGTCTCGGGTGGGAATCGCGACGTCGACGACGCGGTGGACGGGCGGCTTGGCCAGGGCGGCAAAGGTGTTCTCGAAATTCTCCCGCGCCGTCGGAACCGGCAGCAGGTGGGCGTTGGGGCGGCCGGATTTTTTGGCGTCGTCCAGCATCTTCTGGGCGATCGGATCGATGGGCATGTTGCTCCTCGTGGTGGTGCCGGTTCGGGTTGTATATGCCTAGACGCGTTCGTAGTAGCGGCGACTCTCCCAGTCGGTGACCGTGTGCGAATCAAAGGCGACGAGTTCGGCTTGCGCTGAGGTCATCAGATGGTCGAAGACGTCGTCGCCGTATGCGGTGCGGGCCATCTTGCACTCGGCGAACAAGCGCAACGCTTCATGCATGGAGGTCGGCACGAGCGAGATGTGCTCTGCGGTCCAGGCATTGCCGTGGAAGATGTCCGGGACCGGAAGCTGGCGCTCGATGCCGTCGAGCCCGGCCGCGATGGTCGCCGAGTACGCGTAGTAGGGGTTCACGTCGCCGCCGGGTATCCGGTTCTCGACCCGATAGGACGGTCCGTGGCCGACCAGCCGGAACGCACATGAGCGGTTGTCGTCCCCCAGCGCGATCGCGGTGCCGGCGAACTGATCGGGCTGGAATCGCTTGTACGAGTTGATGGTCGGGGCAAACATCAGCGTCATGTCGGCAGCGTGCGCCAACTGGCCGGCGACGAAGGACCCGAACCGCTCCGACATGCCCCCACCGGGCTGCTGCGACCAGCACAGGCTGCTGTCCTGCTCGGTAGACCACATGCTCACATGCAGGTGACACGAAGACCCGACCTCGTCGATCTTGGGTTTGGCCATGAAGGTCACTGTGAGGTCGGCGGCATGGGCGAGCTGCTTCACTCCGTACTTGAACAGCACGTGCCGGTCTGCCATTTCGAGGGTGTCGCAGTAGTCAAGGGTGACCTCCTGCTGGCCCAGCCCCCACTCCGGTTTGGATGACTCGACCGGTACCCCGAACTGGGGCATCTGGTTGCGAATCTGCTCGATGAACCAGTCATCGCGGCCGGCCTGCACCATCTGGTAGTCAGACCGGTAGTCCGACAACATCTTCAGATTCTGGTAGCCCAGTTCCCAGGCTTCCCGCGGCGGTGTGGCGGCGAGGAAGAACTCCAGCTCGGAGGCGAACTTGAAGCGCAGGCCGTACTCACGAGCGCGTTCCACCTGGCGGCGCAGAATCGTGCGCGGCGCCACCTCCAGCAGGGTGTCGGAGTTCGCCTCGTAGGCATCGCAGATCACCAGTGCGACATGGGATTCCCACGGTACCCGACGTAACGTGGCGAGGTCGGGGACCAGCCGGATGTCGGCCCAGCCGTTCGCGGCGTTGGACACCGGTAGGTCCAACGGGTTCATCTCCAGGTCGACGGCGAAGATGAAACTGCTGGCGTTGATGCCGTCGCCGGACAGGCCGAGCGATCGGAACGCCGGGACCGTGAGCCGTTTCCCGACAAGTCGCCCGTAAGGATCCGGCGTGGCACAGACAACGGTGTTGATCTCGCCCGATTCTGCCAGCCGGTCGAATTGCGCGAGCGTAAGGGGTGACATGTTCATTGATGCTCCAGGTGACGCGTGAGTTCCCAGGTGGTGATGTTCTGCCGCAGCCACTGCTCATAGCGGTCGGCCTCGGCGCGCCGAGTGGCCGCGAAGGATCCACAGAACGGTTTCCCGAGCAGTTCGACCAGCCAGGCGGAATCTTCGAACAATGCTGCCGCACTGCGTAAATCGGCCGGAAGGGCAGCCACCTGCTCGCCCGCCGCCGGCAATGCGAGCCTGTCTGTCAATCCGTGCAGACCGGCAGCCAACACCGCATCGGCCACCAGATACGGGCTGGCGTCAGCGCCGGGGCGACGATGCTCGACTCGCGCAGAAGCGGTGTCGTTGAGGATCACCCGGCAGGCCTGTCCGCGGTCATCATGACCCCAGGCGGCCACCGCCGGAGTGAACATCTCCGGGTCGATCCGTTTGTACGAATTCACGTATGGATTGAGCAGCGCTGTGGTGTCAGACATCCCGGTCAGCAGACCGGCCAGGTAGCTCTTGCCCTCGCGCGATAGTCCGCGAGCCCCATCGGAGAACACATTGGCGCCGTCCCGCATCAAGCTGGAATGGACGTGTCCGCCCGCACCCGACTTGTCGGCGAACGGCTTTGCCATGAAACTCGCGTGCAGACCCCGCTCGGCGCACAGGTCACGCAGATACTGCCGGGCGCGCACGGCGCTGTCAGCGGCTTCCAAAGCCGGCGCCGGCGCGAGGGTGAACTCGAAGAAGCCGGGTCCGAGTTCCGAATGGAACATCTCCACGGTGATCCCGACCGACTCCATCCGATTGATGAACTCGGTTGCCAATGACGAGGTTTCGGCGGATCTGGTAAGACTGTAGGCATTCTCGGTAGCGCCGAACGGTCGGCGTTCTCCGCTGAACAACCACAGTTCGTATTCGAAGCCGAGCACAGGTTGCAGGTCGAGTTCGGCATAGCGGCGCAGCAGGCTCTGCAACACGTTGCGCGGCGACATCTCCACCGGGTGACCGTCGG
This sequence comes from Mycolicibacterium brisbanense, assembly GCF_001570425.1. Classification (GTDB taxonomy): domain Bacteria; phylum Actinomycetota; class Actinomycetes; order Mycobacteriales; family Mycobacteriaceae; genus Mycobacterium; species Mycobacterium brisbanense. The sequence continues at coordinate 8,682 of NZ_BCSX01000028.1, read as the reverse complement.
CGCCCGCCAGATCGGCGATCACTGCGTCGACGCCGTCTCGCCAGCTCAGATCGATCCGAGTCGACTCATCGGGGACCAGCCTGGCGTCGGGATAACCGTTGGCCGCGTTGCTGAAGGGAGTGTCGGCGACCTCGTCGGCCACCGAGAGCCCGTACAGAATCGTGCACATCGCGACACTGACCGTGTCCCGGGTCTTGTTGGTACGCACCAACTTTCCCCGGATTCCGAGATCGTAGTCGGGCACTTCGACCTGGGTCATTGCTACGCGCTCAGTCATGGCCTGCTCCTACATTTCGGGCGGGCCGGCGCCCGGGATCACGGCCGACGCGCCGGTAAACGTAATCGGGCACGTCGGCGGGGTCGCGATACACCCACCAGGTGCAGGAGGTAACCGGTGCGTGCGGGTCCCACGTCGGGGCGTCGATCACCCGTGTCGGGTACCCCAGCCGGTCGATCGGCATGACCTCGTTGAGCTGGCAGCAGTGCACGCAGTAGGAGCAGATGCCGACGGTGTTCCAGGCCCAGTCGTGTGGTTCGGTGGTGACCGCGAATCCGAACGGTTCACCGGAGCGGGGCGCACCGTCGGTGATGCGCGGGTCGAGAGACCGACCACCGGATCCGCATGGGGCGAAACGGAATCCCATCCGCGTGGGTTCATCGATGATCTCGATGTCACCTGTCCGGCCGGTGCCGGTGAGGTGGGCGTGGAAGCCGTCGACGATGGCGACCATCAGCTGATGCGCTGAATCCGACCACGGCTGGTTGGTCAGCGCGTATCGGCGGGCGTGCACCTCGTACCAGTCGTCCATCAGGAAATCCCACAGCCCGCCCAGGCTGTCCTCGCCGACCAGACGGGTCGCGATGTCGACGAGACCGGCGACCCGGTCGACGGCGCGATCGTGGATGCCTTGCCACACCACACGGGCGTGTTCGATCGCGTCGGCTGCGTCCGGCGTCCCCCGACGGCATGTTGTGGCGGCCGTGGCGACGGCAGCGGTGAACTGCGGCCACTGCGCTTCGATGCCTTCCATGGCGGGCTCGCCGATCAACGTCGTCAGAGCAGCTACCGCGGCCGTGACGTTCTCGGCGGGCACGCCGTGACCGAGAATCCACTCGGTCGTGGCCGCCGGCCAGCGCTCGTAGATGTCGCGCAGTTCATCGGCCTCCAAGACTGCCACTTCGACGAGTTGTGCTGCCGCGGCGCCGTTGCCGGCGGCCAACTGCTCGGTGGCTGCGCGATACGTGCCCTTGGCGAGCTGCTCCCAGGATCCGGTGCGGGCCAACCTCCCCAGCGAGGGCTCGTAGGCGACGACGGTGCCTTCGTCGGTGGTCATGTCAGCGCGAACCCCCCGTCGACGCGTACGTCGGTGCCGGTGATGTAGGCGGCCTGATCGCTGAGCAGGAACAGCACTGCCGACGCGATGTCCTCGGGCTGGGCGAAGCGTCCGCCAGGCACTCGCGCAGCCAACGCGGGTGGGAGCATGGATGTGTCACCGTGCGCGGCGGCCATCGGCGTCGCAGTGAACCCTGGTGAGACGCTGTTGACGCGCACGCCGTCGGGGGCCATGGCCCGCGCTGCGGTCTGGGTGAGCATCTGCAGTCCCGCTTTCGACGCCGCGTACTGCGGAGTGGGGTCAGGGTCCGACAGCGCGATGACTCGGTAGGCCTCGATGGAGGTGATGTTGACGACGGCGGCCGTGGGAGCACGGCGCAGGGCCGGACCGAGGGCATCGATGAGGTTGTACGCGCCGATGAGATTGATCTCCAGGCAGCGCATCCAGGCCTGCCGGTCCACGCCCGCGAAACCGGTGTTGTCGATGACGCCAGCGCAGTTCACCAGGTACGAGACATCTTCCACACCTACCGCAGCGAGCCGCTGCGCCAGTGCCTCGTCACGCACGTCCGCGCCGAGGGCTATCTGCAGCTCATCCGGATATCCCGGTTCCGGATCGGGTGTGCGCACGTCCAGTCGTACCGTACGCACCCCCGCGCCCATCAGGGCTCGGGAGACCGCCGCCCCGATTCCCGACGCAGCTCCGGTCACCACGGCGTCGCCGCCCCGGAACGTCAGCGTAAACATCCGAGCAGCAGCCTCATTGCTCCTCACGTCCGCGGTCGCACTCGTCATGCCGAACCGTACCGACGCTCGTGCTCTGCCATGGCAGCGGCGAAACACTCTCGTGGCGCACGAATCACGCCGGCGCCGATCTGGCCGCCGTCGCGGCCGGCGAGCCCGACATCCATCACCGGCAGTACGCCGGTTTCCAGGACCTTGCGAGCGTCGATGCCCGTCGGTGTCCCACGGAAGCCGAACAGCGGAATGCGGTATGCGCTGTTCTCGCCGTGGGTGATCGCGTACATCTGTCGGTTGCGCTCGATCATCGCGTCTGGCGAGCCACCTTGATACTCCTGCAGCGACAAGGCACATGACTGCGCGAACCCGCCCAGGCCGATGGTTTCGGTGATGGGCGACTCGCCACCCATCCACGTGATCTCGTCCTCGGTATGCCCGGCGAACAGCTTGCCCTCGTGAATCGGCGGCGGCCCTTCGAACCACATATCGCCGAGACCCGCCAACCTGATCGCAAAACCACGGCAGGAGAACGCCATAGCGGAGACAAGGGTCGAGCCTGGAACCACCATCGCGTCTGCCGAAGCCTTTGCGGCCGCCATGGACAACCTCAGGAAGAAGTAGTCGTTCTCGGCCAGATGCATCATGGTTTCGCGCACCCCGGGCACGTGGTCGTCGACCATGTCCAAGATCGAGGGCAGAATTTCGCGGTTGAACAGGATCGATGCAGCGGCGTTACGGCTGTGCACCTCGTCACCCATCCGCAGGGCCCTGGCGATCAACGGTTTGAGTGCGATACCGCCGCGGCGACGGATCGCCTCCCCGACCACAGGTGCCAGCACGTTGTCGACGTGGAGCAGGCGTTCATGAACGCCGGCGTCATAGCAGCCGTAATTGAGCCGCCGGTGCTCCTTGCCCTCGTAGAAGTTGCAGTATCCGCGATTGCCGTGGGCGCGGTTCTCGACGACGAACACCGGCATGGACGCGGTGTAGATGCCGGCCAATGAGCCGACAGCGGCGTAGTCGTGGCAGGCGCCCACCTCGATCTCGCCGGAGGCGAAACGAGCAATCGCCTCGTCGCGGTCTGGCGCCAAACCTTCGAACAGCGCGCCACCGATCAGCGCCTCGCGCTGACCACCGGTGTAGTCGTCCCATGTCATGGGAGCACCGGAGGTGAGCACCAAGTTGTCGCGGTAGCCGGGCAACACCTCGCGGGCCGGTCGCACGTCGACCACCCATGGGTCGGCTGCGTCGAGCCGGCGAAACGATGCGACATTGGCCTCGTCGACCGCGTCGAGCGCAGTCTCGAGCTGCTCGGCACTCACCATGCGACGACCCCGCCGTCGACCAGCAGCGTCTGCGCCGTTATGAAGGAAGCACGCGGCGACAGCAAGAATTCGACGGCCTCGGCCACCTCTTCGGGCTCACCGATGCGCTTGAGCATCGCGTAACTCGCGCTGACTTCCTCGCCGCCGGATACCCGCGCCATGGACGGACTCATCGGTGCACGGATAACCCCGGGCGCCACATTGTTGACCCGGATACCACGCTCGGCGAGTTCTTCGGCAACATACCGCGTGTAGGCGGCGATCCCCGCCTTGGTTGCCCCGTACACCGATGCGCCGCGGAACCGCCCGAAGTGGCCCGTCAGACTCCCGATGTTGACGATCGCGCTGCCCACGGTCAACAACGGCGCAACCGCGTCGGTGACGCGCGCCATTCCGGCGATATTCACCTGGAACATCACCTCCAGCTTGGCCTCGTCAAGCTCGCCGAGGAACGAATCCCGCAGGATCCCAGCGCAGTTGACCAACCCGTACACGGTCTCACCGTCCGCAACAACCGACGCCAGCGCCGAGTCGATGCTCTCGGGATCGGTGACGTCCATTGCCACGGCTTGGGCGCCGACCATCCCGGCCTCGGCGAGATCGAGTGCATCGACAGCCGACTTCACATCAGCCACCACAGGGACGTAGCTGCTCTGGAGCAGGCGGCGACAGATCGCCTGACCGATGACGCCGGCCCCTCCCGTCACGATGACCTTGTCTCCCACCGCTTGATCCTTTCGTTCGCGATGCCCATCACCTACTGCCATCGAGTCTCACGCATAAAGACCTATTGGTCAAGTTTTTAGTTCTTTTATCGCATTTGGCCCAAAGGTCCAGGCCTTACCTGATTTGGCAACCAGATGGGTTACCCTTCGAGCAAGCGAAAAGGGGTAACCATGGTGTCACCGTCGAGCAAAGTCGCACTGAGTCCCGTGCGTCAGATTCCGGCGCACGAATTGGTCGTCGATCAGATGCGACGCGCCCTGGAACTGGGCCAGTTCCGCCCCGGTGACCGCATGCCGACCGAACGCGAACTGTCCGAGATGCTCGATGTGTCCCGCACCACGGTGCGGGCCGCAGTGGCAGTGCTGGAGCGCGAAGGACTCATCGCGGTCCGACGCGGGCGCGGCGGCGGGTTCACCGTGCAGGCACCGGTCTACGACGCCGCGCAGATGCGCCGAGAGCTGCGGGCCAACAAGCGTGCCATCCGGGACGCATTCGACTACCGAATCATCGTCGAGACCGGGGCGACGCGACTGGCCGCCGAACGTCGCCGTAGCGCCGATCTGACCGACTTGCACAAACTCTTGACCGGCATGGACGCCGCTCTCGACACCGCGCTCAACGATCAATCCGGCCAGCACACCACCGAATTCCAGACCCTCGACACCGCATTTCACATGGGAATCGCGCAAGCCGCGCAGAACGAGCGCCTGCTCGACGCGGTGGCTGACGCCCGGCGGCGGATGTGGCTACCGGTCGGCGCGATATTCGGCCGGCTCGAGCCCAATGCCAACGACTTTCACGAATCCATCCTGGAAGCGATCGAGAATCGCGAACCGGAATTGGCCGCCGAGCGGATGGAAGCCCACATCAACGACACCCGACACACCATCGAGTCCTGGCTCAAGCGCTGAGCTCGAGCACAGGGGGGCTACAGCGACACCGGTAGTTCGGGAAGCGTCTGTCCGCCGTCGACCACCAAGGTCTGACCGGTTACGAATGCTGCCTCTTCACTGGCGAAAAACATTGCTGCCGCGGCGATATCCGCGGGCGACCCGAGTCGGCGCTGCGGTATGCACGCCTGCATGCGGGCTATGGTGTCCGCACCGAGTCCGTCCAGCCCGTCGGTCGCAATACTGCCGGGCAGCACGGCATTGATGGTGATGGCGTCGGCGGCCATTTCGAGTGCGGCACTGCGAACGAATCCCAGCTGCGCGGCCTTGCTCGCGCCGTAGTGGCTGAGGCCCGGAAAACCGGTGATCGGTCCGGTAATCGACGACGTGACCACCACGCGGCCGCGGCCCGAAACCTTCAGCGCCGCCCGGCAGGCCTGCACGGAGAAGATCGTGCCGGCGACGTTGGTAGCCAGGATGGCCGAAACGTCGTCGGCACCCAATTGGTCCAGTGTGCGCTCAGGATAGATTCCGGCGTTGGCGCACAACACATCCAGGCCGCCCAACCGATCCTCTGCCTGCTGAACCATTGCGACGCAGGCCTGCGGGTCGGCGACATCGGCCAGCACGCCATGAACCTGCGGACCGAGCCGCTGCGTGGCGGCTGCGAGCACGTCCGGGCTGCGGCCGCTGATCGCGACCGCAGCCCCCGCGCGCAGGAATCCCTCGGCGATCCCAAGCCCGATGCCACGGCTGCCGCCGGTGACCAGTACCCGCATCGTCGACCAGTCGGTCATGCCCGATCCGCCGCCAGCAACTCGTCGGGTCGGTCATCGAACACGGTGCTGCCGATGCGGGCGTAGCGGCGCGGGCTGGTCTTCCGCCACACGGCGGCGACGGCCATCGATCCGAGGAACAGGAAGCCGACGATCCACGGGATCAACTTGAAAAACAAGGTGCCCGAAGCACTTCCGGCCGCAGCCGTCATATTGGATGCCATCAGGTAGATCACGTACACCATGCCAAGCCCGCCAACCGCAGGCGCCACCAGTGTGCGCCACCAGTGCGCGGTCTCGGGATGTTCCTTCTTGACGTGGAAGTAGACGATCGTCGAGATCGATGACATTGTCTGCACGATCAGCAGACACAGCGTGGCCAGGATCGCAACGAGTACGAACAGCACGGCGTAGGGATCGCTGCCCGATACCGCGCAGATGATCAGGAGCACGGCCGCGAACACGCTCTGGGTCAAGGACGCCACCCACGGCGAGGCGTGCCGATGATGCGCTCCGCCCAGACGGCGCCACAGCAGGCCGTCGCGACCGAACGCAAACAGATAGCGGGCCGCTGAGTTGTGGATGGCCAGCGCACACGCGAACGAGCCGCCCAGCACCAGCCATTCGAAGGCCGTCACGCCCCACTCACCGAGATACTCCCGCGCCGGGCTGTACAGCAGCTGGAACGGATCGGAGCCCGAGGCCAGTTCCACAGCCTTGTCAGGGCCATTGCCGACGATGACGCCCCAGGAGATGAAGGTGTAGAACGCGCCGATGCCGATCACCGCGATCATGGTGGCCAACGGGACGATTCTCTTGGGGTCTTTGGACTCCTCCCCGTAGATCGCGGTGGATTCGAAACCGACCCAGGACCAGAACGCCATCAGCAGGCCCAACCCGACGACGCCACCGGCAACACCGTTGGTGGACAGCGCAGCCACCGGGCTCAACGACGTGAAACTCATCCCGTCCGGGTGGTGGATCAGCGACGCGATGGCGCTGATGCTGAGCATGCCGATCTCGCATACGAGCACTACGCCGAGCACCTTGGCGGCGACCGAGATGTCGAAATGCGACAGCAGCGCGATCACCACGAGACACACCGCGGCGTAGGCCTCCCACGGCAGGTTGATCCCGAGCTGCTGGCTGAATGCCTGATTGGTGAACGCCGAGAAGATACCGATCAATCCGGCTTCCATCGTCATGTAGGTGAACATCGACATCACGCCGGCCGCCAGACCCGGGATCTTCGACCACCCGCGCGAGACGAATGTGTAGAACGCGCCGGCGGCGGTGATGTGCCGGGCCAGCGCGATGAACCCGACACTGAATACGGTGAGGACCACCGTCGCGATGACGAACCCGCCGGGAGCGCCTAGACCGTTACCGAAACCCACTGCGACAGGCAGGTTTCCGGTCATCGCAGTGATCGGCGCGGAGAACGCCACCACCATGAACACCACGCCGACCAGGCCGATCGCTCCACGCTTGAGGGTTGCACGGCTCCCGTCTGAGCCGGCCGACGGCGGCGCCTCGGGTACTGATTCAACGGCCATGGCGAAGCCTTCCTTTCTGATACCTACCCGGTGCAACGTGACGTTCGTTACAGGTGACGAGAGCGTACGATCTAAAAGAACTAAAAACAAGACCTATAGACCAAATCTCGCGAACGTGACATGCTGTTAACCCATCGGGCCATAAAGGCCTAATCCCCTGAGCTTTGACCTCAGACGTGACTTCGCAAGCGCGACAGGAGGACCGCTGTGGCCACGTGCACAGACCGACCCCTTCGCACCTCGTCAAACATCGAATACCTGCACGCCGCGGTCGAGCGCGGCGTGCAGGCAGCGCGCGACGGACTGGTGAGCACGCAGATTCCGGCCCTGGCCGACGTCCCCGCCACCAAGTTTGCGATGGCCGTTGCAGGCGTGGACGGCACGCTGCTGCACACGGGCGACAGTGCAGAGGTGTTCTCGATCCAGAGCCTGTCAAAGTTGTTCGCCCTCTGCGCATTGCTCAGATTTGACCCCGGCGCCTGGCAGGACATCGGCTGGGGGCCGACCAATGCCGACTACGGCTCCGTCGCCGAATTGGAGCGCAGCCACGGCAAGCCCGCAAACCCCTTCGTCAACTCCGGTGCACTCGTCGTCACCGACCGGCTCATCAGCCACGCGGGCGATGCGACCGCGGCGACCATCGAGCTGCTCCGAACATCCGACAACAGCGCCGTTTTCGAGAGCGACGCGCGAACAGCGCGGTCCGAGTATCTGACGGGGCACCGCAACTCGGCGATCGCCCATGTGCTCGCCGAGCATGGGCGTCTGCAGAATCCCATCGACGAGGTTCTGCGCCAGTACTTCGCCCAGTGCGCGATCACGGCCGATGTGCGAGCCCTGGCCAGAGCCGCCCTCTTCCTCGCCGACCGCAGCGAAGCCGCCGATGTCCTCGACGAAAGCAGCACCCGTCGCGTGAATGCGGTCCTGTTGACCTCGGGCATGTACGGCGCGGCCGGTGACATCGCTTACCGGATCGGCCTGCCCGCCAAGAGCGGCATCGGTGGTGGTGTGTTGGCCGTCATGCCCGGACACGGCGTCATCTGCGTCTGGAGCCCGCCCCTGGACCCTGCAGGCAACTCGGCCGGCGGCGTCGCCGCCATCGAGGAATTCGCCCGACTGGCCCGCTGGTCGGTGTTCTGAGGCTCATGCCAACGTGAACCGCCGCACCACTCAACGGGGGATCAGGACCAGTCGCACCGCGAACGTGAATCGTCTGCGAAAAATCGGCGGGCAGATTCATACGGTTACGACAACATCGGTGATTTGGGAGGTTGTCGTGCCAACTGGTTATCGGCATTCGAAGGCGACGCGGCGGGAGTTGTTTGACCGGGTGTG
>NZ_BCSX01000027.1 GCF_001570425.1 Mycolicibacterium brisbanense | reverse complement strand
ACCAGCTTTGCTAGCCGATCACCAAACCGAACACAATCCTCGGAAAACGACACGACCACCGCAACCTCTCACATCGAGAGCATTGCGACGACCACGTGAACCCGCACGGCGTGTCGCGGACTTTGAGGTCTGCTCGGCAGGGAGTTGGCAGGACGTTGCCAGGCTTTGTGCGCATGCACAAGGCAGGTTTAGCGTTTTGTGCGGATCACTTCTCGCGCCGTCAGTGTGACGCACGCATCATTATTCGCACAGCAGCCGTCTGACCTGGAGTGCGAGTGGTGAATACCCGAGAAATCGACGAGCAACCTGATGTCCTCATCATCGGCGCAGGTGCGTCCGGCGGGGTGGCGGCCCTGGAACTGGCCCGCCACGGCCTCAATGTCGTGTGCCTGGAGCAGGGCGATTGGAACCTGCCCGACGACTTCACCGCGGGCAAGCCGGAGTGGGAACTGACCCGGCTCAAGCAGTGGAATGCCAGCCCCAACGTGCGGCAGAACCCGGCCGACTATCCCATCGACAGCACAGACAGCCCCGTCGAGCCGTTGATGTTCAGCGGCGTCGGCGGCAGCACCATCATGTTCTCCGGCCATTGGGTGCGGCCCATGCCGTCGGACTTTCGGGTCAAGACCCTTGACGGGGTGGCCGAGGACTGGCCGTTCACCTACGAGGATCTGCGGCCGTTCCTCGACGAGGTGACTCACCACATCGGGGCGTCGGGCCTCGAGGGCGATCCGGCCTACCCCGACGCGCACACCTTTCCACTGCCGCCGCTGCCGATCGGCAAGTACGGCCTGATCGCGGCCAAGGGCATGGACAGGCTGGGCTGGCACTGGTGGCCCGCGCCCAACGCCATCGCGTCGCGCAAGTACAAGAACCAAGAAGCCTGTATGCGCTACGGCGCCTGCGAATCCGGCTGCCCCGTCGGAGCCAAGGCCAGCACCGACATCACCCACTGGCGCGACGCGATCAAGCTCGGCGTGCAGCTGGTCACCGGAGCGCGCGTCAGCCGGATCACCACCAACGAGCGCGGGCTCGCGACCGGTGCCGAATACATCGACCGCGACGGCAGTCTGCACCATCAGGCCGCGCGGGTGACGGTGTTGGCGGCCAACGGAATCGGCACGCCGCGGCTGCTGCTGAACTCGGCGCCCGACGGCCTGGCCAACTCCTCGGGCCTGGTCGGCAAGCGCCTGATGACCCACCCGTACGCCTCGGTCTACGGCGCCTACGACGAGGACATGGAGACGTGGCTCGGCCCGGCCGGGCAGGCTCTGCAGTCGCTGCAGTTCTATGAGACCGATACCGATCGCGGCTTCGTCCGCGGTGCGAAGTGGAACCTCATGCCGACGGGTGGCCCACTGGCGCAGACGCTGTGGGAACCCGGCGACGACTGGCGTGAGGGCTTCGGGGCGAACTTCCATCCACGTCTCAAGCGGACCTTCGGCCGCTACACCGAGTGGGGCATCACCACCGAGGACCTGCCCGACGAATCCAACACCGTGACACTGGATCCCGACGTCACCGACTCCGACGGCATCCCCGCGGCGAAGATCCACTACACCATCGGTGAGAACTGTCAGCGGATGCTGGAATTCAACGTCGCGCGTGCCGTGGAAGCCCACGAAGCCGCGGGAGCCGTTGAGATACACCCGATTCCGGTGGTGCGCCACAGCGCCTGGCATCTGCTGGGCACCACGAAGATGGGAACCGACCCGGCCAACTCCGTCGTCGACGAATGGTGCCGCACCCACGATGTCCCGAACCTGTTCATCGTGGACGGCAGCACCATGGTCACCTCGACCGGCATGAACCCCACCGCCACCATCATGGCCGTCGCCCTACGGGCCGCGCGGCATCTGGCCGAAACCCGTTCCAGCATCCCCACTCCCTTCTGAGGACCGCCATGCTCACTCCCGAACAGCGTCAGGTGTTCGCCATCCTGGCCGAAACCCTCATCCCGGCAAGCGACACCATGCCGTCGGCCACCAGCGCAGAGGTGTCCGGCGCCCTGCTCGACCAGGTGCTTGGCTACCGGCCGGATCTCGTCGCCGCGCTCACCGCAGCGCTGGATTCCAGTGCGGGCAAGGATCCCGAAGCCGCGTTGGACAGCCTCGCCACCGAGCAGCCCGAGCGATTCGAGGCGCTCACCGTCCTGGCCGCGGGGGCCTACTTCCTCAGCCCCGCAGTGAAAGCCGCCATGCCCTATGACGCGGCACCGCGCCCCGCGCGCGACGATATGGACAGCTACGTCGACATGCTGGAGCACGTCGTCGACCGCGGCTTCGTCATCCGCTGATCCGCCACCACCCGAAAGAACCCATCATGAGCGAAACCCGCAGTAAATCAGCGGAATCCATCTCCTCGATCGAGGAGAACACCATTCAGCAGGTGCCGCTGGATCAGCGCCACGGCCGCAACCGGGACATGTTCACCATCTGGTTCGGCACCAACATCATGATCCTGGCCATCGTCACGGGTGCGCTGGCGACCACGGTGTTCGGCCAGCCGGCATGGTCGGCCGTGTTGGCGATCGTCCTCGGAAACCTGTTCGGTGCGATCTTCATGGCGCTGCACTCGGCCCAGGGCCCGACGCTCGGTGTGCCGCAGATGGTGCAGACCAAAGGCCAATTCGGTTCGCTGGGTGCGGTACTCATCGTCGCTGTCGTGGTCTGTATGTACACCGGCTTCTTCATCTCGATCCTGGTGTTCGGCGGTGAGTCGCTGGCCTCAGTGCTTCCGTTCCTCGGCGTCAAGGGTGGCATCCTCATCCTCGCGTGCGTCAGCATCGCGGCGACGATCTGGGGGTACACGCTGATCCATGCCTACGCACGGATCATGACCTGGGCGTCGGGTATCACGTTGGTGCTGGCCTTCGTGTGGGCGTTCGGTGTGCACCCGATGCCCGCGGATTTCTTCCACAGCACCGGCGCCACCGTGGCTGGCTTCCTGGGTACCTTCGCGGCTGCCGCGGTGTGGCAGATCGCCTATGCCCCTTACGTTTCCGACTACTCCCGGTACCTTCCGAAGGCCACCGGCGCCAAGCCGGCCTTCTGGATGAGCTACTGGGGCACCACGATCGGATCGATCCTGCCGATGGTGCTGGGTGCCGGGGTCGGTCTGTTGGCCCTCGACGACGATCCGGCCATTGCGCTGACCAAGGCCACCGCCGGAATCAGCGTGCTGGTGGTCGCGGTGTTCAGCGTCGGCGTCGCGGCGACGAACGCGATGAACCTCTACTGCGGAACCCTGTGCACCATCACCATCTTGCAGACCTTCTTCCCGAAATTCACCGCACGGGCCCGCGAACGCGCCATCATCGCCGCGTGCATCTGCGCCTTCGCGGTGGTTGTGGCCCTGTCGGCCGGTGACGACTTCGTCGCCAAATACAACAATCTGCTGATCCTGCTGCTGGGTGCGCTGGTCCCGTGGACCGCGGTCAATCTCGTCGACTTTTACCTGGTGCGCCACGGTGACTACGTCGTGGAGGACTTCTTCAAGGCCGACGGTGGCCGCTACGGCCGGGTCAACTGGCCCGCGGTGATCTGCTATCTGATCGGTGTCGCCGTGCAGCTGCCGTTCATGATCATCGGCACTGCCTACACCGGTCCCATGGCCAAACTGCTTGGAAATACCGATATCTCGTTCATCGTCGGCCTGGTCGTGGTCTCGCCGCTGTACTATTTCACGATGACCTCGCTAGCGCGCCGGCAGAAGACTTCCATCCCCATCGTCGGCAGCCACGCCGAGTAGGCCCCGACCGTGGACAGCGCCGAGACCGACATCCACCAGTTCGAAGAGGTTCTGCAGCCCATTCCGGAAGCTGTTCGCACCAAGCGAGTATCGGGACAGTTCTGGATCTGGGCCGGCGCCAACATCGCACCGATCAACTGGGTGCTCGGTGCGCTCGGTATCGAGTTGGGCCTCGGTCTGCGGGACACGCTGATCGTCCTGATCGCCGGAAACGTCGTCGGCATGGGGTTGTTCGGCATCTTCGTGGTGATGGGCCAGCAGACCGGCGTCACGGCCATGGTGCTGTCGCGAGCCGCCTTCGGACGCCGCGGAGCCTACGTGCCCGCTGCGATCCAGGCGGCCCTGGCCGTCGGGTGGTGCGCGGTGAACACCTGGATCATCCTCGATCTAGTCATGGCGCTGCTGGGCAAGCTTGGGCTGGTCGATCCGGACGCACCGAACATCGCGGCCAAGATCCTCGTCGCCGCGATGATCATGGGAATCCAGGTGACCATCGCCTGGTTCGGGTATCGGACCATCGCCGCCTTCGAACGCTGGACGGTCCCACCCACGCTGGCGGTGCTGGTGTTGATGACCGTCGTCGCCTGGTTCCACCTGCACATCGACTGGTCCTACGCCGGGCCCGCCGGTCAGGAACTGCATGGCAGCGCGCGCATCGTGGCCATGTCGACCGTGATGACGGTGATCGGAATAGGTTGGGGCATAACCTGGTTCACCTATGCCTGTGACTACTCCCGATTCGTCAGCACCACGGTGCCGCAGCGCAGGCTGTATCTGGCCAGCGCTCTGGGCCAATTCATCCCGGTCGTCTGGCTGGGTGCACTCGGCGCCAGCCTGGCGACCACGAACGGGTCGGTCGACCCCGGTCGGTTGATCGTGGACAATTTCGGGGCACTGGCCCTGCCGGTGCTGCTGCTGGTGATCCACGGTCCTATCGCGACCAACATTCTCAACATCTACACGTTCTCGGTGGCCGCCCAGGCGCTTGACATCAAAGTGCACCGGCGCAAGCTGAACGTGCTCGTCGGTGTCCTTGCGCTGGCGGCCATCGTCTTCTTCATCTTCCAGTCCAGCCTGGCCACCGTGCTCGACACCTGGCTGGCGGCGATCGTGGCATGGGTCGCGAGCTGGGCGGGCATCATGCTGGTGCACTACTACGTCGTCGAGAAGGGCCGCGTCGACGCCCAGCGGCTGTTCGACCCGGTCGGCTCGCGACGACTGCCGGATGTGAACTGGGCGACCATGTTCTGCTTCGCGGCAGGCATCGTCGCCACCTGGATGTTCATGTACGGGGCGACGGGAGCCATGCAAGGCTTCGGATCGCGCGCTCTCGGCGGCCTCGATCTCTCCTGGCTCGCAGGCGGACTGGTGGCCGCGGCTCTGTACGCGGTGCTAGGGCCGCGGGTGAGCCGGCAGGAGAGTCATGCGGCGGTCCTCGACAAACCCGTTCCCTGACGCGATCCAGCGATACGGTTGGCTGGTGAGCATCACGGTGCGCGAGCTGTTGGACATGCCGCACCTGCAGCTGCGACTACATTCCGGCAAGGCCGGGCTGGATCGTCAGGTGTCCTGGACGCACACGTCGGACCTGCCCGAGCCGTGGCAGTGGGTCAGCGCCGGGGAGCTCCTGATGACCAACGGCATGTCGTTCCCCGCGGGGGCGGCCGAGCAGGAGCATCTCCTCGACGAACTGCAGCGGGTCGGCGCCAGCGGGCTGGCCATCGGCGAGGAGATGTACTGCCCGCGGCTGACCCAGCGCTTCACCCGGGCCAGCGAACGGCTCGGCCTGCCGGTGCTGTGGATCCGCTATCCCATGCCGTTCGTGGCGATCTCGCGGGCCATCGCCGAGGCCACGCTGCTCGAACAGTCGCAGCGGCTCATGCGTACCGCCCGGATCTACGATGCCCTGCGCAGGACCACCGCCGGCGATGTGGCGCGCTCCCGTATCGCCGACGCTCTCACCAAGGAGCTGCGCTGCTCGGTGTTCGTGTGCGACCGCGTCACCGGGGACGCCTATCACCCCGACGGCCCGCACCCCGGCGACGAGGTCAAGGAGACCGTCCGCGCGGCATCGCAGGGCACGCTCGCCGCGGGGGCGCGGTCCATCCTGACCCCCAGCGGGGTCGAGGTCCTGGTCGGCGAGGTCCCGACGCACGAACACGCGGTGCTGGCCGTCATCCGGGAAGGCGGAGTGGCCCTCGACGGCGTGCTGATCCAGCACGCCGCGACAGTCGTCGCACTGGAGCTGTCCCAGACCCACCTGGCGCTGGAGCACACCCGCCGCTCGGGTGCCGAGCTCACCGCTCAGCTCATCGACGGCCGTATCGATCAGCGCGTCGGGCGCAGGCAACTGCAGTCAGCGGGGCTGGATGCGGCGACGTCGATGTTCGTCTCGGTGACGTGTGCCGACGAGCGCAGGCTGCGGGATCTGCATGTGGCGTTGTGGCGGCGGCGAATTCCGCATGTGACAGCGTTCCGCTCCGGCGTCGCACATGCGGTGGTTCCGGGTACCGACGCCGCGGTCGACGCCATCGCCGCATCGCTCGGCCCGACCGCCAGGGTCGGAGCCAGCAGGGTGATGAAGACCGTGGGTCGCTCGGCCGAAGCCGCCCGTGAAGCGACCTGGGCCCTGGGCACTGCGCAGCGGACCGGCGATGCCATCGTGCGGTACGGCACGGCGACGTCGTGGGTCGGGATGGGCGGTGTCGAGGACGCCCAGGCCATGGTCGAGCGGTGGCTGGGCCCGCTCATCGAGCACGATGCGCAGCACCGCACTGGCTTGGTCGAGACG
The DNA here is from genome assembly GCF_001570425.1 of Mycolicibacterium brisbanense. Lineage (GTDB taxonomy): Bacteria > Actinomycetota > Actinomycetes > Mycobacteriales > Mycobacteriaceae > Mycobacterium > Mycobacterium brisbanense. The sequence continues at coordinate 88,671 of NZ_BCSX01000027.1, read as the reverse complement.
TTGGAGGCCTTCCTCACCAACCAGCGTTCATGGCAGCGCACCGCCGCCGCCATGAACGTGCACCGCCAGACCGTGCTCTACCGCGTGCACAAGGTCGAAGAACTCACCGGCGCACGACTCTCCGACACCGCCGATATCGCGCAGCTGTGGTTGGCGTTACGGTCCCGGGATCTGCTCGACGGTCGTTGATCGCCTGCTAGGCAGCGGGTTTCGGTAAGAAGCGGCTGTCCAGGAACTGTGCGTAATCGGGCAACGCGGCCGTGGCGTCGATCGACTTCTGGGTCTTGGCCCATTCGCCCAGTTCGGTCAGCTTGGTGGCGAGATCCGGATTGAGCTGCAGCGTGAAGTCGAATTCTTTGAGCACCGGCCGTAGTAGGCCCACGTCGAGTTGCGTGGCTTTGGCCACAGCATCGATCGCCGCGTTGTCCTGGTGGGCCAGTGCGGATCCGGCGTCGGCCAGTGCGGCGAAGAAGCTGGTGAGCGCCGGGCCTTTGTCGGCGATCGCCTGCTGGGTGGCGAGAAACAGGCTGTGCTGGTGATAGGTGCCGCCATCGAGCTCGACGGCATCGGTGTTGAGCGCCTGGATGGTTTGCGCCTGGTACGGCTGGAAGATCGACACCGCGTCGACGTTGCGTTGGGTGGCCGCGGTGACGACGGCCGACGGCGCCACCTGGACCAGCTGAGCGTTGAGGTTGTTGTGCGCCAAAGCATTCGAGATGTAGTAGGCGGCGCTGGTGCCCAGCGGTGTGCCGATCGACTTGCCCGCAAGGTCGGCGAGCGTGGTGATGCCCGCGCTGCGCCGCGCCACGATGCGTGAACCTTCCCACCGCGATCCGTCTCCGACGATCCGCAGGCTCGGTGTGCGGGTGAGCGCGGCCGACGTGGGAACGTCTGCGGCAGTGGTGATGTCGACCTGATCCGCCGCGGCGGCCTGCAGCGCCTCGACCCCGGAAGAGAAGTTCACCACCTTGACCTTGACGCCGTGCTTGTCGAACAGCCCGGTCGAAGCCGCCACCGGGACCTGCGCCCACGATGGGTCGACGACGAAGCCGACGGTCAATTCGTCTGCGTTCGCGGTGCCTGAACTCGTGCAGGCGGCGACGGACACGGCGAGCGCAGTGGCGGTCAGTGCGGCGGTGAGCATCCGCCGGAGAGTGGGTTTCACGTTCGGGCTTCCTCGAGTTGACGGTGCAGGGTCTTGCGGATCTCGCTGTATCCGGGCTGATCCGCCAGCGCGTCGGCGGGCCTGGGCCGGCTCAGGGGGTTGACGATGTGGTCGGCGATCCTGCCGTCTCGCAGCACACTGACGGTGTCACCGAGGCGGATGGCTTCGTCGATGTCGTGGGTGACGAAGACGATCGTGCGGTTCAGTCGGGTCCACAGGTCGATCAGCAGATCCTGCATCCGCAGCCGGGTGAGCGCGTCGAGTGCCGCGAACGGCTCGTCCATCAGCATCACCGACGGTTCGCCTGCGAGAACCCGGGCGATGCTCACCCGCTGCCGCATACCGCCGGACAGTTCGGTGGGGCGTTGCCGCGCCACGTCTGCGCGCAGGCCGACGAGGTCGAGCAGGATACGGATCTGTTCCTGGCGTTCGGTTTTGGCGAGATACCGTGCGGTCAAGGCGAAGTCGATGTTGTCGGCGACCGTCATCCATGGGAACAGCACATCGCGCTGGAACGCCACGCCGCGGCGCGGATGTGGTTCGGTGACGGGTTCGCCGTTGTCGGTCACGGTGCCGGAGGTGGGCGCGATGAGGCCGGCCAGGCAGTGCAGCAGCGTGGACTTGCCGCTGCCGGAGGCGCCTACCAGTACCGCGAACGATCCGTCGGGAACGGTCACTGAAATGTTCTTCAGCGTCGGCTCGCGCTGCCCCGGGAACTGCACGACGAGGTCGTGGGTCTGGATGGCCATGTCAGCGTTCCTCCTGCGCCCACCGCGTGAACGGTGTGGTGACGGCGTTGACGGCCAAGTCGCACAGCGCACCAAGGATGCCAAGGACGACCAGGCAGAAGATGAGCCGGTCGGCCTGGGAGAACAACTGTGCTTGATAGATCCGGTAGCCGATACCCGCTGTGGTGCCGGTCATCTCGGCCACCACGATCAACACGAACGCCATCGCGGCACCCACCCGCAGACCCGCGGCGATGTCCGGCGCGGCTTCGGGCAACACCACCTTGCGCAGCGTCTGCCACCGGCCCGCTCCCAGGCAACGGGCGGCTTTGAGGTAATCGGCCGGTGTGCTCGCGAGCCCGGAGTGACTGTTGATCCACACCGGGACGAACACTCCCAGTGCGATCACCAGGGTCTTGCTGTTCTCGCCCAGGCCGAACCAGAGAATGGCCAACGGCACCAGCCCGATCGTGGGAATCGGCGCGAACACGCGTAGCACGGGTTGCAGGACGTTGCGGCCCGCCGCGGTGGTGGCCGTGAGCACCGCGACGATCACGCCGACGGCCGCACCGATCGCGAAACCGACTGCGGCCCTGCGCAAGCTGGCGCTGATGTCGTCGAGCAGCAGCCCGTCGGCCCACAGTGCGTGGCCCGCGGAGAGGATCTGCGGCACGCTCGGGAAGAGTTGACGGGGGAACCGGCCCGTCGCCACCACCAGCGACCACACCGTGGACGCAAGGACCAGGCCGGCGATGGTCCAGCCGAGCGTGGAGAACCTGGACAACACCGAGCGCAGTCGGGCCGGCGCGGGGCGCCTGGATGCGCCCGTCGCCGGTGTCCGGACCGCGACGCCCACCGTCATGAGCGTGGCCCGCCAAGGGGAGTCCACTCGAACGGTACGGCCTGGGCCCGATAGACCAGGGCGGTCAGGGTAAGGCGATCGACTCCCGGGACGCGGGGCTGCTTGACCTCGGGTTCCCCGGCGACGCCATACCCCTCGTAGGGGCTGTGGTACTCCCATGCGACGTCACCGTCGGCCGTCACCTGGAACAGCCGCCCGTGCATGCCTTCGGTGATCAGGGTGTTGCCGTTGGGCAGGCGCTGGGCGTTGCTCACGAACGAACTGAAGAACGTCCACGACGGGCGGCCCGAATCTTCTGCGGTGTACTGCCACACGATTTCCTCGGTGGCCGGGTCGATTTCGAGAACCCGCGAGCCGGCGTAGATACCGAGCGGTGCGGGTGGGTAACCCGCCCCGCCCTGGTTGTCGAACACCAGGATGTTGCCCGCGCCGGGCAGACCCGCGGCGATCATGTGCGGATTGTGTTGTCCGGAGGTCTGATCCAGCGGGCGCGGGACCTTATGGGCGTTGATCCGCTGGTGCTGGGCTCCGGCTTGCGCGGCGTAGTACGGTCCGAGTCGCCAGGCGACGACTCCGGACGACTTGTCGATGAGCGCGATGATGTTGGCCTTGCGGAAGCTCACCAGGATGTTGTCGGGCTGGAACACGGTGTCGGGCTGTGCGTCGTGCCAGCGGTTGGCGCCAAGAGATTTGGCGCTGTTCATCTCCAGGTAGCCCCATGGGTCCTCGGGGTCGCGGGCCACCGTCTCGCGCAGCGCGGCCCAGCCGGCTTCGGAGAAGCCGAATTCGTCGAGATGGTCGCCGGCCAGCCAGGTCCACACGATCTCGCCGTCCGGTGCCACCTCATAGAGGCCCTGATCGCCCACGACGTGGTCACCCAGGCCCGGTACGACGCGCGGTACCGTGACCAGGATCAGCCGGTTGCCGCTGGGCAGCAGCTCCCAGTCGTGGTTCTGCCGGGCCGCCCCACCCGGTGCCTGCAGGCCCCATTCCCACACTCGGTTGCCGTCCCAATCCAATTGTCCGACAGTCCCGTTGGCGTAGATTCCGCCGCGGGCATCGCCGCTGTCGGAGAGCTGCACCCCGACGTCGCCGATGCGGCCGCCGTTGAGGGCCGGATCCAGGATGCGTGGCGGCACGCCCGCGTAGGGCCACTCGTGCACGACGGTGCCATCGAGGGCGATGAGACGGGTGACGGAGTCGGCGCCGGTGAACAGCACGTAGCTGTGGTGAGCGAGTTCCGGGTCGAAATGCGTGACGCCGGACTGTCGTACGAATGCCATGTCAGCTACTCCACCAATGTCGTGTTACGTCCACGGGTCTTCCCCGTAACGGTTCTAATCGATTAGCGTAATGAGCGAAGCTGCGCGCGTAACCGTCATAATCGGCGTGATCGAAAGTCTGGCGAAGCGTCGCCGGAGGACGGGGAATCCAAGGGTGAGTGGGAAACGTCCGACCCTGGCCGACGTGGCGAGCCGCGCCGGTACGTCGACGGCGGTGGTGAGCTACGTGCTCAACAACGGACCGCGCCCGGTGTCAGAGTCGTTGCGGGCGAAGGTGGTCGATGCCATCGACGCGCTGGGCTACCGTCCCGATCTGCGCGCCCGGGCGCTGCGACGGCCGCGACGGTGGCGTCAGATCGGTCTGCTGGTTCCCGACCTCGGGCTGCCGCTGTTCGGTGAGTTCGTCGGACGGATCGAAGTCGAAGCCAGGGCCCGCGACCACCTGACCATGATCGGCAACACGGGCTACGACCCCGAGCGGGAGCTGGAATTCGCCACCGCGTTCGCCGAGGTGGGCATCGACGGACTGGTGGTGATCGGCGCCGCCAACGCATCTGAAACAGCCGAGCTGTGCCGCCGTGAACGCATCCCCGTGGTATGGCTGCACAACATCCGCGGGGATGTCGCCGCCGACATCGTTGGGGTGGACCATGCGCACGCCGGCGCACTGGCCGCCCGCCATCTGCTTGACGAACACGCATGCCGCGACACGGTATTCGTGGGTGGTTTCACCGAATCCGATGTGCGCCATGGCGACCGGGAAACCGTCGAGCAGCGGTATCGGGGCGTGGCTTCGGTCGTCGGTGCGAAACTCCGGCACATCCGCACCGATCTCACACCCGCGGGAGCCTATGCCGAGGTGAGCGCGTTCCTGCGCTCGGAGCGCCCACCCCGCGCAATCGTCGTCGGCACCTACGGGCAGTCGGCTGCCACCATCCGGGCCATCACCGATGCGGGCCTACCGATCCCGGACCGCGTCCGCGTCGTCGGATTCGACGGTGGCACAGACGATTATGGTCAGCCGAGGCTCACGGCGGTGCAGCAACCGGTCGCCGCCCTGGCGTGCCGCGCCTTGGGGCAGCTGCTGGGGGAGTCTGGCGTCGACGAGGAGATCACGACGTCGCTGCGGATCGGGGATACCTGCGGCTGCTCGGTCCGGTGAGGCTGGCGCTCAGCCGAACGCCGCGACCGCGGCCTCGGCACACGCCACGTCGTCGGCGGCGCTGGCACCGCTGACCCCAACACCACCGACGATCACACCGCCGGCCCGCAGCGGGATGCCACCACCGAAGATCACGAACCGGCCGCCGCCGTTGGCCTGCAAGCCGAAAAGCTCACCGCCCGGGGCGGCCAAGACGCCCAACTCCGCGGTGGGAGTGCTGTTGGCCACCGCGGTATAGGCCTTGTCGACGGCAAGGACGGGGCCGGCAATCTCGGCCCCGTCCATCCGCCCGAACGCCACCAGGTGTCCACCCGAATCGACCACCGCGGCGGATATGGTCACCGCCCGCCGCTGTGCTTCGGCGTGCGCGGCTGCCACCAGGCGTTGCGCTGTGGTCAGGTCGACACAGGGAGACGTCATGCGCGCCAACCTACTGCCGACTGCCGGTCAGTGCGCCAATGTGGTCGCGGTTTCGGCCAGGCTCCTGCCCTTGGTTTCCGGGGCGAGCCACTGGGACAGCGCGGCTCCCACCAGCGCGACACCGGCCGCGATCAGCATGGTCACGGACATGCCCAGGTGCGCGATGGACCAGGGCAGCAGGAATGTGCCCATACCCGCACCGATCCGGCTGAACGCGGCGGCGAAGCCGGTGCCGATGCCACGGACCTCGGTCGGGAACACCTCGCCGGGGTAGACCTGGGTCAGCGTGGTGTAGCCGGCGTTGAAGAACGAGAACGCCAGGAACATCGTCAGCACAGCGACCGAGGGGGCCCCGGTCCACAACCCGATCACGCCCAGCAACACGACACACAACCACTGCGTGGGGACCGAGAGCACGCGTCGGCCGAGCTTGTCGAGCAGCAGCGCCGTGCCGAGAACACCGAGGCATGCCAGCGCCGACAGGCCGACACCGCTGGCCAGGCCTTCACCCATGCCGTACTGCTTGAGCACCTTGTCGGCGAAGGTCGCGATGGCGAAGTACGGGGTCACGGCGCAGAACCAGAAGCCGGCGGTGAACAGGGTCGCGCGCCAGTTGTGTTTGTTGAACAACATGAGGAAGGTGCCGTTGACGCCCGGTTTCTGGTCGCATCCCTCGCTCTCGCGGGTCACGGCGGCGGCTTCGAGCACGTCCATGTACTTGTTCGCGATCGACAGTGCTTCTTCGCGTCTGCCCTTGAGGATCAGCCAGCGTGGCGACTCGGGGAGGCCTAGCCGGGCCAGGAACAATCCCGCGGCGATCACCGTGCTGGAGCCGATGATGATCCGCCAGTTCACGCCGGCGTCCATCAGCCCGTGCGCCACGATGAACGCGACCATGAAGCCGACGTACCAGGCCACCAGGGCGGCGCCGAGCAGGCGGCCACGCAGCCGGGCCGGCGAGAACTCGGTCATCAATGGCATGCCGATCGAGTACTCGCCGCCGATCGCGATGCCCATCAGGAAACGGATGATGAGCAGCTGGATGGCCGAGGTGATGAAGAACTGGCCCAGCGCCACGAAGAACTGCAGGAAGGACGCCAGCACGAACAGGCCCATGTCGATCAGGAACATGGGTTTGCGGCCGTATTTGTCGGTCAGCCAGCCGCCGACAGGGGCGCCGACGAAGATGCCGAACAGCGTGCCTGCCGCGATCAGGCCGATCCACAGGTCGTTGACCTGCAAGTCGTCTTGGATGAGGCCGGTGACGGGACCGATGATGCCCAGGATGTAGCCGTCCAGGAACATCCCGCCGACCAGAACCGCGGTGAGCCGGAACAGGAATCGGCGCCTGAACTTCGGAGTGCTTACGGATTCACCGGTGGCGTATTTGCCCGCCGTGCTCTGTGGCGAAGACATGGCTGTACTCCTCGTGTGGGTGGGCTGTGGAGGGTTTGGAGGGGTTTTGGTGGATGTTCAGATGGCCAGGCAGAGGCGGTAGGAATCGAGGATCGCGGCGTGGATGTTGCGGCTCGCGACGGCGTCGCCGACTCGATACAGGGCGTAGCGACCGTCGGGATTCGCCGTTGCAGGCTGCGGCGAGCGGGCCAGCAGTTCGCGGATCGCGATCTGGCCGAGGTTGACCGAGCCGGGCAGCAGCGCGTCGTACAGGTCGTTGTCCGGTTCGGTGCCGTGTTCGACCACGACCGCGTCGACAACGCGCTCGGTGGCGGCCTTGGCGCCCTCGACCTGCAGCCGGGCCAGCAGACGGCCGTCGTGCTTCTCGATCGACACCAGCCGGTGCAGCACGCCGGTGGTCACATCGTGGTCGGCGAACAAGGCGAAGTACTGGCCGGCCGGGGAGGCCCCGACATCGACGGCGACGCTGCGCTCGGGGGTCGCGTATTCGACCGTGCCTGCCGTGCGGATCAGTGCCTCGACCGCATCCATCGCCTGGTGGCCGCCGAGGTCGTCGTACACCAGCACGTCGCCTCCGACCTTGCGGGCACCCGAGATGATGTCCCAGGTGTCGACGGCCAGCTCACCGCCCGGAATGCCGAGGTCGGGGTTCGGGAGGCCGCCGGTGGCCAGGATGACCACGTCCACGGACTCGGTAAAGGCTTCGAGTTCCGACGGGTCGACGTAGTGGTTGCGCTTGAGCTCGACGCCGAGCCGCTTGCACTCGTCGTACCGCCAGTCGACGATGCCGATCAGATCGCGCCTGCGCTCGGAGACCGCGGCCAGCGCGACCTGCCCGCCGAAGCGGTCGCCCGCCTCGTACAGGGTCACGGTGTGGCCGCGCTCGGCGAGCACGCGCGCCGCCTCCAGCCCGGCGGGTCCGCCGCCGATCACCACGCACCGCTTGCGCTGCTCGGCCGGGGCCGGGGTGACGCGCTGCGGCAGCTGGGTCTCCCGTCCGGTGGCCGGGTTGTGGATGCACATCGCCGAGCCGTGGGTGTAGATGCCGTCGATGCACACGCTCGCGCCGACGCAGGGCCGGATCCGGTCGGCGTGGCCCTCCTGCGTCTTGTTCGGCAGATCCGGGTCGGCCATCAGGGCGCGGACCATGCCGACCATGTCGAGCAGTCCCTCGCTGATCGCGTACCGGGCCGTGGCCACGTCGGCGATGCGCGACGAGTGCATGACCGGAACCGACAGCTGCTTCTTGATCCAGCCGGCGAATTCCAGGTGCGGGTTGGCCGGCGTGAACATCGGTGGGATGACCTTGGCCAGTTCCCAGTCCGTGTCGGCGTTGCCACGGTTGACGCTGAAGAAGTCGACGCCTGCGTCCTGCATCGCGGCCGCGATCTGCAGCGCGTCGGCAGGGACCATGCCGGAGTTGTCCGGCAGCATCTCGTCGAAGGACATGCGCACGCCGACGATGAATTCGTCACCGACGGCTGCGCGCACGGCGTTGATGACCTGCAACGGGAACCGCATCCGGTTCTCCAGCGAGCCGCCGTACTCGTCGGTGCGGTGGTTGTGCCGGGGAGACAGGAAGCTGTCGAGCAGGTGACCGGTGTATGCGGAGATCTCCACACCGTCCAGGCCGGCGGCCTTGCACCGGGCCGCGGTGTCGGCGAAGTCGCGGGCGATGCGCTCCAGATCGCGGACATCGGCGACGCGGGAGAACGACCGGTGCGCGGGCTCGCGGGTGCCTGACGCCGACAGCGCCGGAATCCAGTCATGTGTGTAGTTGTCGGTGCGGTGGCCCATGTGCGTCAGCTGGGTCATCACCGCGGCGCCCTGCTCGTGCACGTCGTCGGCGAGCGCGCGCAGCAGCGGCTCGGCTTCGTCACGCCACAGCTGCAGGTTGCCGAACGGCGGCATCGAATCCGGGCTGACCAGCGCGCTGCCGCCGATCATCGTCAGTGCCACGCCACCGCGCGCCTTCTCCCGGTGGTACATCCGGTAGCGGTCCTTGGGAAGCCCGTCCTCGCTGTAGGCCGGCTCGTGCGACGTGCTCACGATGCGGTTGCGCAGCACCAGATTCTTCAGCTTGAACGGAGTGAACAACGGGTCACTCATGTCTTTCGAACTCCCTTCGGCGCGGTACTCGCGGATCCACTGGTAGTACGATGCGTGATGCAGATCACCACGGACTAGTCTGTGTGACGGATCCAATCCGGATTGATTCACAGGAAAGTTATGGTTCGAAGCATGGTGAGCGACGCGAATACCCTTCCGCTGGAAGACCGGGAGGAACTGCTGCGGATCACCCGATCGCGCCAGGTTTCCCATGGTCAGGGCGTGCGGGCCCGGGTGGTGCTCGACTGCGCGGAGCTGGGCGTCGCCGAGGCCGCCCGGCGCGCATCGGTGAGCACCACGTCGGTGAGTCGCTGGTGGCGCACATACCGGAACGGCGGAGTCGATGCCCTGCTTGCCGTGACCCCGCCTCAGGGGCGCCCGACGGTGACCGACGACATGCTGCGTGCAGTGCTGGGCTGCTCGCTCACCGCCCCGCCGGAGGGTCGTGACCGTTGGACCACCCGTGCCGTGGCCGCGGTGACCGGAGTCAGCCAAGCGACGGTGAGCCGGATCCGCCGCCAGCATTTCCCGCCGACGACCGGCCTCGATGCGGGCGAGAAGACGCTGATCCTGAGCTACGTCGACGTCGGCCCCTGCGGCTGCGCGCTCGGGTTCGAACGCGAGACGGTCGAGCTGACTGCGGGGGATCCGTCCGCGACCCTGACCGATGCCGTCGAGACGGTGTTGTGTGCGGCGCTGCTGCGTCGTCCCCCTGCCGACGCCGCGACGACGCCCGACGGCGACGTGCTCGCCCTGCTCCGGCGGGCGGAACGGGAGTGGCTGCCCGAGGCACCCGTGACCCTGGTGGTGGACCAGCCGCTGGATTCGGCCGCCCGGCGCTGGCTCACCCGGCATCCGACGGTGACGGTGCTGGCCCGGCCCGGACCGGAGTGGCCGGCCCAGCTGCACCACCTCGCCGCGCGTATCGCGCCCACCCAGCTGCGCGAGTTGCGGGCTCTGCAGAAGCGGATCCGGGACGAAGCGGCCACGGCGACTGGCGACGAGCCGTGGACGTTCACCTGGAGCCGCGGTCTGCCCCGGGCGACGCCGCCACCCGAACCCGTGCCTGCGGCGCCGGCGTCGGTCCAGGACATCTCGGACACAGTGGCCGCCATGTGCTCGGCGATCGCCGAGGGCGGGGTCAGGCCCGGCGAGGCGATCTCGGTGCGACTGATCTCGGGCCTCTCGGGGCTGTCCCGCCCGCGTACCACCGAGGTGCTGAACTACCTGGCCGACCAGGCAATCCTCGACCGCCGGGCGGGCCACCTGTGGTTGCCCGCCCCGACCCCGCGCGACGTGATCGAGACGTACACGGCGCGCGGTCTGCTGGGCACGGCGCTGATGCGGACCATGGCCGCGCAGCGGATCTCGCCGCCGGCGTACGTGGACACCACGTTGGCCCGGATCGCGGTATGCGCCGAGCACCGGCTCGATGCCGAGACGTACGCCCTGGACATGGATCTGCAGGACCAGCTGGCGCTGGCCGCCGGGATGCCGCGAATCAGCTGGATGTTCGTGCAGCTCACCGCGCAGGTGCGGCTGTTCATCGCGATCCTGGGCCTGGACTACCGGTATCCAACGGCCGAGATCATCGCCGATGACCAGCGAATCATCGACGAGCTCCGCAGCCAGGACCCGGCGCGGGCAGTGGAGGCCTGGCGGACCAAGGTGGACAACTGCGTGCGGTACATGCTCGGCCAGCTCACCGTGGAGGATCGCCGCGCGTGACCTGCGCGCGCCGCGCGTGTACCCGAATGCTGTCGCCGATCACGAGCACCGGCGAAGAATGTGCCCCGCAGGGCAACGGGTGTGCCCTGTAGACCGCCCTGTCCGAAGGGTTTGCGCGGGTACGCTGTGGCTGCCAACCAAGGGCAAATGCCCTCTCCGTCGAGGCGATTGACGGCTCCCGCTGTCGGATCGCTGCGAGGTCTAAGGAGCGCCAACCGTGGGATTCATTCAGGCTTTCGCAGGCGCGTTCGGCGGGACGCTCGCTGACCAGTGGAAAGACTTCGTCGTGCCGCCGCAGGTCGCTCCGACCGCGGCGATCTTCCCCGGAGTTCCGGTCGGACAGAACGCCGGCCGTGGCTCCAATACGCGTGGGTCGCAGAACATCATCAGCAACGGGTCGAAGATCGTCGTTCCCGAGGGCACGGGCCTGTTGACGTTCCAGGACGGCAAGATCACGGGCTTCATCGCCCAGCCGGGCGGCTACGAGTGGCGTTCCGATGACATCAACTCGCAGTCGATCTTCGCCGGAAACGGGATCGTGAGCCCGCTCGTCACGCAATCGTTCGAGCGCTTCAAATTCGGCGGTCAGCCGGGCAGCCAGCAGCTCGTGTTCTACGTGAACCTGCGCGAGCTGCCCAACAATCGCTTCGGCACGCAGTCGGAGATCTATTGGGACGACGCATATCTCGGTGCTCAGGTAGGTGCCATCACCCGTGGCACATACACCATGCGCATCATCGACCCGGTGCTGTTCGCCACCCAGTTCGTGCCGCTGACGTACCTGCAGGCGGGTGGTCAGGTTTTCGATTTCACCGACTTCGACAATGACGCGGCCACGCAACTCTTCAACGAGGTGGTGTCGTCGCTCGCGCCGGCGTTCTCGCACTATACGAACGACCCGAGCAAGGGCAATCGGATGGCGCGCATCCAGGGCGACTCGATCGGTTTCGCTCAGTCGCTCTCGGCCGCCGTCGACAGTGCCTACCGGTGGACCAGCGGGCGCGGTATCACGATCGTCAACGTTGCGATCGCCTCGATCGAGTACGACGAGGACACCCGCCGGCTGCTGTCGGACGTCAAGAAGGCCGATGCCCTGAGCGGTTCTCGCGGCAACTCGTTCCTGCAGCAGTCGGTCGCCCGCGGCATGCAGGCCGCAGGCGAAAACGGTGGCGGCGCTGCGGGAATCGCGATGATGGGCATGGGGATGAACGCCGCAGGCGGCGCGATGGGCGGCCTGCAACAGCCTCCCGGGCCTGCGCCGTATCAGCAGGTGCCCCCGCCGCAGCAGGGATATCAACAGCAGGGTTATCCGCAACAGGGTTATCCGCAACAGGGCCAGCAGGGGTACCCGCAGCAGGGCTATCAACAGCAGTACCCACAGCAGGGCTACCAACAGCAGGGGCCCCCTCCGCAGAACCCACCGCAGCAGGCACCCGCCGGCGACGATCCGGTCGCGAAACTCGCGCAGTACAAGAGCATGCTCGATCAGGGCCTCATCACGCAGGCCGACTACGACGCCGCCAAGGCCAAAGCGCTCGGGCTGTAGGCCATGTCCGGCCCTTACAACCGGGGTGACCGGTCTGGCGGCTATCCGCCGGACAACGGCCAGCCCCCGCCGAATCAATGGCCGCAGCAGGCTCCGCCGTCGCAGCCATATGGATACGCGCAGCCGGGCGGGGTGATCCCGCGCGACCGGGCCGTCGAGGTGACGCCGCCCGGCGAATTCACCAACGCCACATGGGACGACGTGAACCGGGCGCGCGAGGCCGAGCGCAACGCGGGCTACGGCCCCGGCGAAGCACCCGTGGTCACTTACGACCAGCACGACGGGCCGCAGGTCATCCAGACGTCGACGGACCGGGCCGACGGACTCAACAAGTGCCCGCGCTGCGGAGCCACCGACATCGGCTTCGACATCAAGGGCAGCCAACTGGTGTGCCGGTTCTGCCGATTCGCGTGGAGCGAGAAGAACGCCGCAGAGCTGTTCAATCTCAACTCACCGATCAGGGAACTGCGTGGCCGCCAGGTCGGTTCAGCGGCGGGCAACATCGTGCCGGGCGTCGACCAGGTCGTGAGCTTCAAATGCAGTGCGTGCGGCGCCGAGGTGTCGATCGACACGGCCCATGCCGTGCAGGCGCGCTGTCACTGGTGCCGCAACAAGCTTTCGGTCAATGAGCAGATCCAGAACGGCGCCGTACCCGATGTGGTGCTGCCGTTCTCGTTGCCCAAAGCCGAGGCCGTCGCTCGTATCTCTGAATTCGTCTCGGCCCGAAAGTTTTTCGCCAACCGGCGGTTCACAGCGGAGTTCGCGCCCGAGAACGTCATGGGCGTCTATCTGCCCTACTTGATCATCGACTTCAACAGCTCGGTCGAGTTCGTGGGCTTCGGCGAGCACACCACTCGCAGCTACACCGTGCGGATCGACGACGACAGGTCGGAGACCCGTTACGACTTCGACGCCTATCGCGTGGCCCGCAAGTTCGACCTCTACGTCGACGACCTCACGATCGAATCGGCCGCCGACAAACGCGACTTCCACACTGATCGCAACACCAACAACATCATCAACTCGATCATGCCGTTCGACACCAAGAACGCCGTGCGCTACGACCCCAACTACCTCTCGGGATTCACCTCGCAGCGGCGCGATCTCGACATCGACGCCATGTTCGAGCCCGCGCGCCTGCAGGCCCAGGACATCGGCAGGTACCGCGCCGCGGAGACCCTGGACTTCTACGACCGCGGCGTGCGGTGGGACCAGCAGCGCATCGATGTCCATGGCGAGCGGTGGGTGTCGGCCTACCTCCCGGTGTGGCTCTACAGCTACTACGAGCGCAAGAGCAGCGGGAAAGAGCTGCTGCACTACATCGCCGTGAACGGACGCACCGGCGAGACCATGGGCTCGGTGCCGATCAACACCACCCGGTTGTGGGTCGCCTCCGGCGTGGCCGAATTGTTCGGGCTGGCAGGGACATTCCTCTCGGCGCTGGTGTTCTGGAGGTAGGGGGCACAGGTGGACATCTCCATGTTGTCGATGGCTGTCGACATCGTCGCGTCGAGCCATCATCACTCGTCGTCCTCATCGTCGGGCGGCAGCGAGTGGATCCCTTTCCTCTTCCTGCTCACCGGACCGGCGTTCTTCATGTACCAGTACTCGCGCTACCGCAACAAGAACAAGCGGCACCACCACGAGAGGGAGACCCTCTCGGAGATCGCCAACATGCAGGCGATGGACCAGTTCGCGCAGAGCGTGACCAACTCCCGCGACTCCCGCATGTCAGGTGCCAACGAGCGGGAAGTGCTCGGATAGCCGCGGGGCCGTGCCGCCGTCACGGTGAACCTCTGAGCAGGCCGTTCGGCATTCTCCGAAAAAAATCTCGCGGTGGGGAACAAATCCGAGAAAACCCCCGTTGACCCGTTCGACAACAAGTTGAGTGAATCAGGCTCAAGTTTGGGTTGACAACCGATGGTCGACCAGAGCAAGCTTGAGCGCAGTCCGCTCAGACCCCTATATGTCTAACAGGAGGCAACACTATGGCTCGTGCGGTCGGTATCGACCTCGGGACCACCAACTCCGTCGTCGCGGTTCTGGAAGGTGGCGACCCCGTCGTCGTCGCCAACTCCGAAGGCTCCCGCACCACCCCGTCGGTCGTCGCGTTCGCGCGTAACGGCGAGGTGTTGGTCGGTCAGCCCGCCAAGAACCAGGCAGTGACCAACGTCGACCGGACCATCCGTTCGGTCAAGCGCCACATGGGCAGCGACTGGTCCGTGGAGATCGACGGCAAGCACTACACCGCGCAGGAGATCAGCGCGCGTGTGCTGATGAAACTCAAGCGGGACGCCGAGGCCTACCTCGGTGAGGACATCACCGACGCGGTGATCACCGTGCCCGCGTACTTCAACGACGCCCAGCGTCAGGCCACCAAGGAAGCCGGCCAGATCGCCGGCCTCAACGTGCTGCGCATCGTCAACGAGCCGACCGCGGCCGCCCTGGCCTACGGCCTGGACAAGGGCGAGAAGGAACAGACCATCCTGGTCTTCGACCTCGGTGGCGGCACCTTCGACGTCTCGCTGCTGGAAATCGGCGACGGCGTCGTCGAGGTCCGCGCCACCTCCGGTGACAACCACCTCGGTGGCGACGACTGGGATGACCGCATCGTCGACTGGCTGGTCGACAAGTTCAAGGGCACCTCGGGCATCGACCTGACCAAGGACAAGATGGCCATGCAGCGGCTGCGTGAGGCCGCCGAGAAGGCCAAGATCGAACTCTCGAGCTCGCAGAGCACCTCGATCAACCTGCCCTACATCACCGTGGACGCGGACAAGAACCCGTTGTTCCTCGACGAGCAGCTGACGCGTGCCGAGTTCCAGCGCATCACCCAGGATCTGCTGGACCGCACCCGCAAGCCGTTCCAGCAGGTGATCAAGGATGCCGGCATCGCCGTGGGCGACATCGACCACGTCGTGCTGGTGGGTGGCTCTACCCGTATGCCCGCGGTCACCGACCTGGTCAAGGAGATGACCGGCGGCAAGGAGCCCAACAAGGGCGTGAACCCGGACGAGGTCGTCGCCGTCGGCGCCGCCCTGCAGGCCGGTGTGCTCAAGGGTGAGGTGAAAGACGTTCTGCTGCTTGACGTCACCCCGCTGTCCCTCGGTATCGAGACCAAGGGTGGCGTGATGACCAAGCTCATCGAGCGCAACACCACCATCCCCACCAAGCGGTCGGAGACCTTCACCACTGCTGACGACAACCAGCCGTCGGTGCAGATCCAGGTGTTCCAGGGTGAGCGCGAAATCGCTGCGCACAACAAGCTGCTCGGCTCCTTCGAGCTGACCGGTATCCCGCCGGCCCCGCGCGGTGTGCCACAGATCGAGGTCACCTTCGACATCGACGCCAACGGCATCGTGCACGTGACCGCCAAGGACAAGGGCACCGGCAAGGAAAACACGATCAAGATCCAGGAAGGCTCGGGCCTGTCCAAGGAAGAGATCGACCGGATGATCAAGGACGCCGAGGCGCACGCCGAGGAAGACCGCAAGCGTCGCGAAGAGGCCGACGTCCGCAACCAGGCCGAGTCGCTGGTGTACCAGACGGAGAAGTTCGTCAAGGAGCAGCGTGAAGCCGAGGGCGGCTCGAAGGTTCCCGAAGAGACGCTGAGCAAGGTCGACGCCGCCATCGCCGACGCCAAGAAGGCGCTGGAAGGCACCGACATCGCCGCGATCAAGTCCGCGATGGAGAAGCTGGGCGAGGAGAGCCAGGGTCTGGGCCAGGCCATCTACGAGGCCACCCAGGCCGAGCAGGCCGCCGGCGGTAGCGCCGCGGGCTCGACCAGTTCCGATGACGACGTGGTTGACGCCGAGGTCGTCGACGATGACAGGGAGACCAAGTGAGCGAGAACGATTCGCACGAGCCGGTGACCATCACCGACAAACGGCGCATCGATCCCAACACTGGTGAGGTTCGTGAGGCGGCGCCGACCCCGGCAGGGGCGGCGCCGGCCGCGGCCGCAGCACCGGAGTCGGCAGGCGATAGCGACGAGGTCGCCGAGCTCAAGAGCATGCTGCAGCGGGTCAAGGCGGAGTACGACAACTACCGCAAGCGCGCGCTGCGGGACCAACAGCTGATCGCCGAGCGGAGCAAGGCCGGCGTCGTCACCCAGTTGCTGGGTGTGCTCGACGACCTGGAACGGGCCCGCAGCCACGGCGACCTGGAATCCGGTCCGCTGAAGTCCGTCGCCGACAAGCTCGTCGGCGCCCTTGAAGGGCTTGGACTTTCCGCGTTCGGCCAGGAGGGCGACGAGTTCGACCCGTCACTGCACGAGGCCGTGCAGCACGAGGGCGACGGCACCCATCCGGTGGTCGGAACGGTGATGCGCCGCGGCTACAAGGTCGGTGATCAGGTGGTGCGGCACGCCATGGTCGGTGTCGTCGACACCGTGCCCGACGCCGCGTCGGCGGCCGGCGCTGCCGATAACCCGGACGCAGCCGGTCCGCAGGCCCCAGAATCAGACAAATAAGACCAACTAGAGAGACGAGGTAAGGAGGTGGCGCAGTATGGCCCAGCGCGAATGGGTCGAGAAGGACTTCTATAAGGAGCTTGGCGTCTCCTCTGACGCCAGCGCCGACGAGATCAAGAAGGCCTACCGGAAACTGGCCTCCGAACTGCATCCCGACCGGAATCCCGATGCGGGAGCCGCGGAGCGGTTCAAGGCGGTATCCGAGGCCAACAGCGTCCTGTCGGACCCCGCGAAGCGCAAGGAGTATGACGAAACCCGGAGGTTGTTCGCCGGGGGCGGCTTCGGTCGCCGGTTCAACGGCGGCAGCGGTGGCGGCTTCAGCGGCGGATTCGGTTCTGACGGAGCCGAATTCAATCTCGGCGACCTGTTCGACGCGGCCGGTCAGAGCGGCGGCGCGAACATCGGTGACCTCTTCGGCGGGCTGTTCGGGCGCGGTGCGCAACCGCGCCCGAGCCGGCCCCGGCGGGGTAACGACCTGGAGACCGAGACCGAACTGTCCTTCCTGGAGGCCACCAAGGGCGTGGCCATGCCACTGCGGCTGACCAGCCCGGCGCCGTGCACCAACTGCCACGGCAGCGGTGCGCGGCCGGGGACCAGCCCGAAGGTGTGCCCGAACTGCAACGGTTCCGGTGTGGTCAACCGCAACCAGGGCGCGTTCGGATTCTCCGAGCCGTGCACCGAATGCCGGGGCAGCGGCTCGATCATCGAGCACCCATGTGACGAGTGCAAGGGCACCGGCGTCACCACCCGCACCCGCACCATCAACGTCCGGATCCCTCCCGGCGTAGAGGACGGGCAGCGGATCCGGCTGGCCGGGCAGGGTGAAGCCGGGTTGCGGGGCGCACCATCCGGTGACCTCTATGTCACCGTGCATGTGCGCCCGGACAAGGTGTTCGGCCGTGACGGCGACGACCTGACCGTCGCGGTCCCAGTCAGTTTCCACGAATTGGCGCTCGGCACAACACTTTCGGTGCCGACGCTGGACGGCAAGGTCGGCGTGCGGGTGCCCAAGGGCACATCCGACGGCCGGATTCTGCGGGTTCGTGGGCGCGGAGTGCCCAAGCGCTCCGGTGGTCATGGCGACCTGCTGGTCACCGTGAAGGTGGCGGTACCGCCGAACCTCGAAGGTGAGGCGGCCGAGGCGCTGGAGGCATACGCGAAAGCCGAGCGGGCCAGCGGATTTGATCCGCGGGCCGGATGGGCAGGGAACGTATGACGAGCGCTCGCGCGAGGAATCGACTGCTATGAGCAAGCGTAAAGAGGAAGCACGCACGTTTCTGATCTCGGTGGCAGCCGAGCTGGCCGGTATGCATGCGCAGACCCTGCGTACGTACGACCGGCTCGGCCTGGTCACCCCGCAACGCACTTCCGGTGGGGGACGGCGGTATTCGGAGCGTGACGTCGATCTGCTGCGCGAGGTGCAGCGCCTGTCGCAGGACGAAGGCGTCAACCTCGCCGGCATCAAGCGCATCATCGAACTGACCAATCAGGTCGATGCTCTGCGCGCCCGGGTTTCCGAGCTGACCCAGCAGGTAGAACAGCTCAGTGCAGGCTCCCGCCACGATGTCGGGATGACCTCCAAGGCCGTGGTGGTCTGGCAGCCCCGGCGGGGTGCCCGCTAGCTGCTATGGAGCTCCGCCATCTGCGTTATTTTGTCGCCGTTGCAGAGGAGCTGAGTTTCACGCAGGCGGCCAAGGTGCTGCACATCTCGCAACCGCCACTCAGCCAGCAGATTTCGCAGTTGGAGAGCGAACTGGGTGTGCAGTTGTTCGAACGCACGCCGCGTCGGGTGATCCTCACCGACACCGGGCGGGTGCTGTTGGGCGAAGCTCGACGCATCCTCGCCGGAGCGCGGGATATGCAACGGATCGCTGCGGGGGCGGCGATGGATTCGATTGCCAGGCCCCTGCGACTCGCTAGCGTGACCTCGGGATTCTCCGAGCTTCTGCCGAAGATCGTGCCCAGGTTCAGGGCGGAGTTCCCTGGTGTCGCACTGCTGATCGAATCGGTGGATCCCGCCGACCAGACACACCGAATCCGGCGTGGTGACCTGGACATCGGCGTGCTCAGGACGGCGGGGGACAGACGGATCGAAGGGCTGCAGCTCCATCCGATCGAGGTCCAGCCCTTCGTCGTTGTTCTCCCGGTCGATCATCCGCTTGCCGCGAAGGATCAAGTGGCGATATCGGAGTTGGCGGGTCAGGACCTGTTGCTGCTGCCACGGCGCCGCAACCCCGATTACACCGACGCGGTGACCAGCGCGTGTACTGCAGCCGGGTTCAGCCCCCGCGTCGTCTTCGAGCCGGACGACGACCAAGTCCTGCTCGGTCTGGTCGCCTGCGGAATGGGATTCGGCATCGTACCGTCCTGCGTTTCCCATCTGACACTTCCCGGAACGGTCTACCGCAGCCTGCAGCCACCGGCGCCCACGACGACGCTGTGTCTGGCCCAGGCAACCAACCGTCCGTCACCCTACTTCGATGCTCTGAAGCGGTTGGCCACCGAATCCACATCCTGCTGACCGGGCGGCGAGCTATATGCCAAACATATCGCTGCAGCGGGAAACAGGTATTGGACGATAGTCGCCGTACCGGGCTTCAATGTTCTCCACCAAGGGCACCGTGCCCGATCGTGGGAGAAAACATGAGCCATGACGCAGCAGCAGTTTCGCTTGACGACGTTCCCCTTTCGCGCTTCCATCTGCGTGTCACCGCATTCACCGCGGGCGGATTATTTTGCGACGGTTACATTTTGGGGATAGTTGGCATCGCGCTCGCCATCTACGGGCAACACGTGGGCTTGCCCGACATGTGGCTTGGACTGATCGGTTCGGGCGCATTGATCGGCTTGTTCCTCGGCAGTCTGATTTTCGGTCCGATCATCGACCGATTGGGACGCCAGACGATGTACGTCATCGATCTGACGATCTTCGTGGTGTGCTCGTTGCTACATCTCGTCGCTGACGAACCGTGGCAGCTCTTTGCGATCCGCCTGGCACTGGGGATCGCTATGGGTATCGACTACGCGATCGGGGCCACGCTGCTGTCCGAGTTTCTGCCACGCAAGCATCGGGGAACGCTGCTCGCGACGTTGAACACCACGTGGACTGTCGGCTTCGTCGTGGCATTTGTCATCGGGTACGTCCTACGTGATGTCCTCGGTGAAGATTCGTGGCGCTGGATGCTCGCGAGCGGTGCAGTTCCCGCGGTCGTGGTTCTGCTGCTGCGCCTCGGTGCGCCCGAATCACCGCGATGGCTGGCTGCTCACGGCCGCGCCGACGAAGCGCGCCGCGTGCTCGACAAGTACTTCGGCGAACACGTGGTGATCGACGAAAGTCCCGATACTGCAGCACATTCGAATAAGTCGGCGCGATTGTTGGTGCTATTCACCAGACCATGGAGGCGCCGTACGCTCTTCGCGTCAGTATTCTGGTTCTGCCAAGTACTTCCGTACTTCGCGCTGTTCACTTTCGCGCCGACGGTCCTGTCCGCGGTCGGGCTAGGCGACGGTTTCACCGGCGGCTTGATCATGAACCTGTTTCAGCTGGCCGGTGGGATCGTGGGCGTAATTGTGATGGATCGCCTCGCGCGCCGTGGATTCACACTGTGGTCGTTTGTCGTGATGGGCCTGGCGCTGTTGCCGCTAGGCATCTTCGCGGCGCCGAGTGCTGCGGTGATCGTCGCATGCTTCGCGGTGTACGCGTTCGCCATCTCTGCGGCAGGAACGCTGTGCCATGTGTATCCAGCCGAACTCTTCCCAACCGATTTCCGGGCAACCGGTGTGGGTTTCGCGGCCGCGATGAGCCGGATCGGTGCCGCGGTAGGCACATTTCTGCTCCCGTTGTCGCTGAGTCACTTGGGAAATCGCGAGACAATGCTGCTCGCGGTGCTTGTCCTTGCAGTCGGCGTTGTGGCCACTGCCAAATGGGCGCCGGAAACCCGGGAACTCGCTTTGCAGGAGGCCTCCGCTGCCGACTCGACTGGACGCGGTTCGCCGGCTGTCACGGTTGATCGCTGAGTATCCGCGCACCTGTCACATGTACCCGCAGAACACGAAAGCAGAGAAATAGATGGATGCCCAAATTGCTGTAGTCGGGGTCGGGACGATCGGCTCGATGGCGCTCTGGCAGCTGGCGAGAGCCGGTGTCGCCGCAATCGGCTTCGAGCAGTTCACCGTCGGTCACGACAAGTCGGCTGCCGGTGGCGAGTCGCGAATCTTTCGTACCGCGTATGTCGAAGGGCCAGAATACATCCCGTATCTGCAACGTTCGCTGGACCTGTGGCGTGACCTTGAGAGTGAGACCGGGGCCGAGATCCTCACGCTCACGTCCGGCCTGACCATCGGATCGCCCGGCGGCCCCGCGATCACGCAGGTACTCGACGGATGTCGTCAGTACGGACTGGACCATGAGTTCCTCGACCATGCAGCACTACAGGCGAGATACCCGCAACACCTTTTGCATTCCGATGAGGTCGGTGTCATCGACCCGCATGCGGGAGTCATCAGGCCGGGGCGAGCGATCGCCGCGGCAGCAAAGGCGGCCCGGGACGGAGGTGCTCACATCGTCGACGGCACGCGCGTCGACACGATCACCTCACTGCGCGGACATGTGGAGATTCAGGCGGGCGACCGCATATGGAAGGTCGCGCAGGCTGTCGTCACGGTCGGACCGTGGATTGCCGCAACGGTGCCTGCGCTGGCCCGTCTCGTGGTGCCGCACCGGGTTCAGCTGGCTTGGCACACCGTTTCGGATCCGGACCAGTACGGGCTGCAGCGCAGCCCTGTGTTTCTCCGTGAGTCCCCGCACGGCCTTGTGTTCGGGTTCCCGTCACTCGACGGCGCGACGGTCAAAGTGGGTATGCACCAGTCCTATTCGGATTTCGGCCCGTCAGAAATGGTCACCGACCCTGACCGGCTCGATCACACGGTGAACCGGAGCCGGATCACAGCGACAGGGCGGGAGCTGTCCATGCTCCTCGCGGGCCTGACGCCGGAACCGGCGCGCGTGGAGACCTTCATGGACGGCTACACCGTTGACGGCGCCCCCGTGGTCGGTCGGGCTCCGGGGCTGGACAACGTCTGGATACTCGCAGGGTTCTCGGGGCATGGCTTCAAGATGGCGCCCGCCTTCGGCGAGGTCGCCGCGCAACTGGCTCAAACCGGTACAGCTGAGCTGCACACCTCAGCGTTCGGCCCAGACCGTTTCGCGCGAGTCGGTTGAAAGCGGCCCGGCTAGCTGACCTTGATCGAGAACGTGCTGGTTTCCGGCTGCCCCGGAACCGCCATCGGATAGTTGCCGCGGCGCAGAGAGTCGGTGGGCGCGGCCATCGGCTCGATCCCGATCACGTCGTCGTTACCCGGCGCGAACAGTTGCGCGGCGGGGTAGCCGCGCTCGAACGTCACCTCCACGCGACGGCCGCCGCCCGAGATGGCGAACACCGAGCCCTCGCGAACCTGGTCGAAGCCGTGGTCGAGTTCGGTGGTCTTGAGCGGCTCGGTGCCGCCGGGCCATTCCTCGGTTTCTCCGGTCGGGATGCCCCAGTTGTCCACCGGCAGATGGCGCATCGTCGGCGTCTGCAGCTGCCATTCCTCCCGCGGCACATCCGGGATCTTGAGATACGGGTGGTAGCCGTAGCACAACGGCACCGACGCCGCCGTCGACGGCATCACGGTGGTTGCCACGGTCAGGGTGCGGTCCGCGAGCGTCACCGTCATGGTCAGGATGTGCGGGAACGGGAAGGTCGTCAGCAGTCGCGGCTTGCCGCCCCAGTCGAGGATCGCGACGAGTTTGTTGTCGGTCTGTTCGATCACCAGCCACCCGGGGTTGGCGGCGAGTACGCCGTGGATGGGTACGCCGTGCTGGTCACTGCGCACCCCGGCCACCCCGGGCGTCAGCGTCACGACCGCGCCGTTGATGGCATATTTGCTGGCGCTCAACCGATTTGCCCACGGGTACAGGATCGGGATGCCCATCGTCTTACCGGTGGTGATGTAGGCCTCCAGGCCGCGCCGCTGGCCCAGGAACTCCGCACCGTCATCGGCCAGCGATGTGCAGACCATGCCGGCGACCGGTACATACGTCGCAGTCAGTGATGACGACGGGTCGCGCAGGATGACAGGTTGATAGTCGGCCATGGCGCCAGTCTGTCATGCGGTGGTTGCGGTCACACCAATACGGTCAGTCTGTCAGTGGGTCGTGCTGGATGTGTTCAGGCGGTGCGCCTCTGGCGATCAGAGCGGCTTTCGTCGCCTCCACCATGCCGGGACTGCCGCAGATCAGGATCTGGCGATCGCCCCAGTTGCCGTAGCGGGTCACCACGTCGGGAAGCAGACCGGTCTGGCGGACATGCAGGCCGCGCGGCGGCTGAGGGTCGGGATAGTCGGCGGCCCACGGCGGATCGGTGCTGTATTCGGAGACCGGGGTCACCGACAGCCACGGGTTCGACGAGGCGATCTGCCACAGCGTCTTGAGATCGTAGAGGTCACACGGGTACCGCCCGCCGAAGAACAGGTGCACCCGCGGATTCACCCCGTGCTGGGTCATGTCCATGATCAGCGTGCGCAGTGGTGCCAGGCCGGTGCTGCCTGCGACCATGAGCACGTCCTCGCCGCCGCGGTCGACCTGCATGGCGCCGTGCGGGCTGGATATCCGCCACCGGTCGCCGACGCGGGTCTCGGCGACGATCGCGGTGCTGACCATGCCGCCGGTGACCGAGCGGACGTGGAATTCGACGGCGCCCGACCGGTCTGCGGGGATGGCCGGACTGAGGTAGCGCCACCGCCGCGGCCATTGCGGCACTTGCACTGTCACGTATTGGCCGGGGTGATAGAACAGCGGCTGGTCGAGTTGCAGGCGGATCACCGAGACGTCGCGGGTGACGCGGAGGTGCTCGATGACGGTGCCGTCGCAGTAGGCCGGGGTCTGTTCGGCATCTGCGGCTCCGCGCATCACCCCGACGAACAACCCGACCGCCTCATGCGCGGCGTCGGCGATGCGGTCGGTGAACCCTGCGCCGAGATGCGCGCGCATGGTGACCAGCAAGGCTTCCCGCATGGAGTCGTAATGCTGTTGCGTCACACCGTATTTGCGGTGATCTCGGCCCAGCTGGGCGAGGAACGCCACCGGCTCTTCCGCGCGTTGGTCGATCAGTTCGCCGAAGAGCCACGTCATCGCACGGGCGAACACCGTACGTTGCTGGGTCATGTCGGGCGGGAACAGGTCTCGCACGGTCAGGTCGGTGGCGAACCAGTGGGTGTAGAAGTCGCGGATCAGCGCGTCGGACCCGTGCTCGGGGTCGACCGCATCGCGGAGTATCTGCAACGCGTCACGGTCATCGAGGCCCACGCGGTCGCATTCTAACCGTGTCGCCGCGGGGGCTGCCGCAAAGCGGCCGTCACCACCAGCGCCGCACCCGCAAGCGCCCAGCAACTCAACACCACGATCGCGGTGGTCGCACCTGCGCCGTCGAAGAACGCCGTGGACCGCAACAGTGTGGCGTTGGCGCCTTGAGGCAGCAGTTGTCCGGCGAATCCCCATCCGCGGGGCAGCATCTCGGGCGCCGAGGTGAGCCCGGACAGCGGGTTGCCGACCAGAAGCGCCAGCGCTGCGCCCAGTGCCAGCCCGGCCTTGCCGAACAGCGAGCCCATTCCCAGCATGAACAGCCCGGCCGCGCCGATGCCGAGGGTTAGACCTGCGGCCACGCCCCACATATTGACCTCGATCGAGCCGAACACGTAGTACAGCAGCGCTGCGATGGTGACGCCGGCGATCCCGGAGAACACGACGGTGGCGACGAGCCGGGTCCACACCTCACGCTTGAGCGCGAGCACCAGGGCGATTGCCGGCAGCATGCCTGCCAGGGTGATGGGAAGGGCCGATGCGGCCAGACCCGCGCCGCGGGGATCCTTGGCCGGTGGCGGGGCCACATCCTGAGTGCGCAGCGCGACGCCCGAGTGCTGTGCGATGCCGGTGCCGACCTGGGTGAGCAACTGCGCGACCGCGGGACTGGCTCCGGTGGCGATCAGCATCAACGGACCCTGCGGACCGAAGGCGATGCCGCCGTAGACATTTCGATTGCGAATGGCATCGCGCAGCTCGGCTTCGCCCGGGTAGTAGGTGACGGCGAACGCGCCCGGTGCCTGCTGCTCGAGGCGTTCGGCGACCTGGCTGCTCGCCGCCTGTCCTCCTGCGGCGCCGATGGGAACGTTGTGAGGTTTGGACCGTGCCGCGGGCAGTGCGAAGGCGACGGCGACGAGCGCGATCGCGGCGGTCAACAGGGCGATGATGCCGGTCGCGCGCAGCGCGGCGGGCGGACGATGTTCGGGAGCGGCGTGGTGTGCGGGGGCGGGGAACGCGGTTGTTGTCACGGGACCAACCTTTTCATCCAGTGTTGAATTAATGCGCTGCGCCGAGCGTAACGCCGCCCTGGCAATATTTCAACGGGCATTGAAATGATAGTGTTCGCGCATGGCTTCACCTGCGCAAACCAAGCGCCGCGGCCGCAGGCAGGGCGATCCGGTCTCTCGGGACGCGGTGCTGGCGGCCGCGAAAGTCCGGTTCGCCACCGACGGTTATGAGAAGACGACGCTGCGCGCCATCGCCCGCGATGCCCACGTCGACCCGTCGATGGTGCTCTACCTGTTCGGCTCCAAGGCCGACCTGTTTCGCGAATCCCTGCAGCTGATCATCGACCCGGCCAATCTGGTGGCGGCGCTGGAAGGGGCCGGCGACGACATCGGCACCCGGATGGTGCGCACCTACCTCGGCATCTGGACCGCACCGGACACCGCCGCGAGCATGCGGGTGATGCTGCAGTCCGCGACATCGAATACCGATGCGCACGAAGCATTTCGGGGTTTCATGCAGAACTACGTGCTGACCGCGGTTTCGGGAGTGCTCGGCGGCGGCGAACAGGCGCGGTTACGGGCCATGCTGGCCGCGTCGAGCCTCGTGGGCGTTGCGTTGCTGCGGTACGTGATGGAGATCCCGCCGCTGGCGACGTTGTCCGATGACGAGGTGGTGCGGTTGGTGGCGCCGACGGTGACGCGCTATCTCACCGCCGACGCCGACGAACTGGGGCTGCCCGGGGTGGGCTGACCTCATTCCCGCCGATACTGCGCGACGAACTCGGCCTCGGCTTCCTTGGCCTGCTCGATGTTCGGCAGGTGCATGCCGAACTCCACGAAATTGCGCGCCGACGAATGATCCATGCCTTGCTTGACCAAGGTGCTGTACACGAAGAAATTCAGCCCCGCCTGTGCCTTCTTGATGGCGACGGCCGCGGTCCGCTGGATCTCGTGGCCGAGCTCGGACTCGGTCATCTTGCTCGCCTGAGGGGAGAGCTGAATCTGCTGCAGCTGACCACTGATCGCGGCGGTGACGCTGACCGTGCCCGGGGGATTGGTGACGACAAACAGCGGAAACAGCGTTTCCTGTTCCTCGTCGCCGGGCTGCGGATCGGGGTCATGGAAGGCCGCGAGGTCGCCGTCGGTGTCGTGCTCGGCGGCCGGTTCATCCACGTACAGCGCGGCGAAATCGTCGTCCTGCGCGCTGTCGTCGCTGTGCGTGCCGGAATCGTGCGATTCGAAACCGCCGAACGAGTCCAGGCTCGTATCGTCGTCGTCCACGGCGTCGGGGGTCGAGAAGTCGAACGCACCCAACCCGTCGTCGTGCGAGCCGCCCCACTCGTCGGCATCGTCGAACCGGTCGTGGTCAGCCATTGTTCAACCCCTTGAAGGCGCAGATGGGACAGTGCGGCGCGCGGCGTCGCGCCATCAGGTGTGCATCGTGGTGTCGAGCTCTGAGGCCTGCGTGGAGTCGGTCTGGTCGTATTGCGAGGCGGCCGTATCCAGCATCTCCGACAGGGTCGACGAGACCTTCGCCGCGGCAGCGCAGGCGGCCCCTCGCGCGCCGTCGGCTGCCATCACCGCCATGTTCGTGGCGGAGCAGACAAGGCCGTGCGAGCTCCACATGTTCATCGCCGTGCCTTGCGTCGCAGCGGCGGCTTCGGTGATGGCGCTCGCGGCTTCGCTTTGCTGGCTTGCCAATTCGCGCAGATGAGCCGTGGTGACGTTCAAATTTCCCATGGGGATCTCCCTCTAGTCGGAGTTCGGTCAGACCTGCTGGGTGGGCGGACGGGAGACGACGGGTGCGGCGTTGGGGTGATCCGGATCGAGTGTCACGTTGACCGGCCCGTGCACCTGCTCGCGGTCCATGTCGAACTCGAAGTGAATCGGGGCCCGCTCGCCGGGAGCGCCCGGCCCGGCCTGGGCGCCGGCCGGTTGCGCGTTCTCGGGTTTGACGTCGGCCTTTCCGTCCTTGTCGGCGTCGCCGTCCGCTTTGTCGCCGTCTTCGTCCTTGGCGTCCTTCTCCAAGTCCTTACCGTCTTTGTCCTTGGCCCCGTCCTTCTCGCCGGGGCCGGGCTCCTGGGCCTTCTGGTTCTGGGCATTCTGGGCGGCCTGGGCACCCTGCTGGGCAGCCTGGCCGATCAACGAACCGAGCGCACTGCCGAGGCCGCTGAGCAATCCGCTCGGGGAGCCGCCGCCGGAGGCACCGCCGCTGGGCAGGCCACCGGGCACCCCGCCGGACGATCCGGTGGACATGCCGGCCGGGTTCGCAGCCCCTGATCCTTGGCTGACCGGAGCTCCGCCGGTCCCACTGCCGCCGGTGCCTGCGGCCGGGTTGCCGCCGCCGCTGCCGGTGCCGCCACCTCCGCCGCTGGCTGTGCCGCCGCCACCTCCACTGCCAGTGCCGCCGCCGGTGCCGCCACCGCCTCCCGGATACATGCTCTCGCCGCTGCCCGGTGTCGCGTTGTCGCCGAGCGGGGTCTGGTTGAGCCACGGGGGTGTCTGGGACTCGGGCTTGCCGTGGGGGTCCTTTTGATGCGGCCGGCGGTTACCGCGCGTCGACGGCGAGAACGACGGCGAGCCATCGAGTTTGGCGTTGGACGCGACGTCGCGATAGGAATTGGCGGCCTGTTGGATGGCCTGGGCGTTCTGCATCGAGTTGCTCACCATGTTGGCCATCGCCGGAGTCGCGATGGCCATGCCGCTGGCCACCGCGGCGATCTGGATGGCGACCGAAACAGCCTCGCCCCCAAGGGGGTCGGCCATCGCGATGGAGGCCGGCAGGATGGCGAGCTGGAGAATGGTTGCGGCACTGTTGAGTTGCTGCACCGTGACGCCCAGTTGCTCGGCTTCCTGAGCCAGGACCTGCGCGACGGTGCTGTCGGTCTCGGCGAGCGTCTGCATCCGGCCCTGCTGTTTGACGTTCTGCTTGGAGTAGGCGCTCGCGCCGCCACCCTCCCAGCTGTCATCGGGCGCAGCGGAATCGAGGGACTGACCGACGTTGTCGAGCTGGTCGGCGCCGCCGGCGAAGCCCTCACCCGTGTCGGGGCTGCCGTCGCCGCACATGTCGCTCATGCCGTTGATGACTTTGAGGCCCGCGTCGATGATCGGTGTCTCCGGTGCGTTGGAGAAGAACTGCCTGCCGATGTCGATGAGATTGCCCAGGCCACTGGCCAGGCCGCCGAACGTGCCGCTGAATATGTCTTTTACGTCGCTGGCGACATCGGAGACCGTGTCGGTGATGTCCTTGACGTCGGAGACGATGTCTTTGATGTCGGAGACGATGTCCTTCGCGTCGTCGAACGCGTTTTTGATCTTGCTGAAGATGCCACCGCCGTGGCCGCCCTCGTTGCCGGGATGGTGGCCGCCGGGATTGTGCGGGTGGTGGCCGCCGGGAGTGCTCGGGTGGTGCCCGCCGGGATTGTGGGGATGCTGGCCGCCGGGATGAGGGTGGTGTTCGCTTGAATTCGGCTGGTGCCCACCGGGATTGCGCGGATGGTGCCCGCCGGGGTTGGGGTGGTGGCCGCCCGGATTCGGGTGATGCCCTCCCGGGTGGTGTGGAATCCTCGGCGCCATGTGGCAACGCCCCCTCTCGTCGAAAATGAGGCTAACAGCGCATCGATGGGGGTGAACGCACCAATTCGCCGCGACGGGAGAGGCCTACTGTGAACGCTACCAGCGACTTTCCAGCTACTTCACAGAAAGTGTGCCGCCGAGCCAAAGCCCGGTCGGCCCATTAGAGCGCGTGAATGCCCTTGTACAGCACCAAGAGTCCGATCACCACGAGGATCCCCGCCACGAGCACCGCATGTTGGCGCTCCATCCAGTCTTTGAGGCGGGTCAGCAGCGGGTCCAGCCGCTCACCCGATACCGCATACGCCAGGATCGGCAGTGCCACTGTCGAACTGGCGATCACCACGTAATAGATGACGGCAGGCCACGCCCGGTGCTGGCCCAGCCCGGCGCTACCGATCGCCAAACCTGCTGCGGCACAGATGAACAGGACCTTGGGGTTGACTGCCGTGAGCGCCGCGCCCGTGACCGCCGCGCGAGGCGGGCTCAACTTGCTCATGCTGCTCAGCCAGGCCGGGCTGTGTTCGGACTTCGCCCGGGTGAGCCAGCGGTACACGCCGAACACGACAAGGGCGATGCCGATCACGATGCGTAGCCACGACGCCCATTTCGGCGCCTTGTCGAGTCCGCCGAGCAGGTTGGACACCTCGACGAACACCGCCGTCAGGACGAAGAGCCCGGCGAGCCAGCCGGTGAGGAACGCCAGGCCGGTCGGCCGGGGCCGTGGGGTGTGCAGCACCAGCACGGCGGGAATGATCGACAGCGGTGACAACGCCACCACCAGTGCCAGTGGGATGAGTTCGGTGAGCACCGACCCCCAGCTTTCGGACATGGCCGGACCTCTCTTCGCAAGTGTCAGTGCAGAAGGTAGCAACGAAGCCGCCGCCGTGCGACGGTGCCGGCCGGCCCGTTGCTCTCGATAGTTGACCGGTCGCCTAATATCAAAGGTATGCCACGACCGTCAAATCCCGAAGTGCGTCGCCGGCTCCTGCGAGCAGGGCTCGACCTCGTGCACGCGCGTGGGTTCTCGGCCAGTGGCGTCAAGGACATCACCGACGGTGCCGGTGTGCCCAAGGGATCCTTTTACGCGTATTTCCCCAGTAAGGAGGAGTTCGCCGCCGCGGTCCTGGAGCACTACTGGTCCGATATCGAATCGCGGCTGCTGCCGATCCTCGACGCGGACGGTCCGGCACAGCAGCGGATCGCACGGTTCTTTCACGCGCTGGCCGACGAGCACGAGGCCGGCGATTTTCTGCTGGGATGCCTCGTCGGGAACCTGTCACTGGAACTCGGCGGCGCCAGTGAACCGGTGCGCGCCGAGCTGACCCGCATCCTCGACCGATGGGACGACGCACTCACGGCATGTCTGCGTTCGGGGCAGCGCGACTCGGGGGACATCAGATCGGATCTTGACGCGGAGGAGTTGGCCTCCGTGCTGATCGAGGGATGGGAGGGGGCGGCCCTTCGCGGGAAGGTGACCCGTAGCCGCATCCCGTACGACCGGTTCGAATCGGTCACCCTGCCGGCGCTGCTGCGCTGAGCTGCTCTGTCGCGGAATGCGGGGCATCGATCTCTTGTTAGATAGACGACTGGTCATTTATTATTGCGGACGTTGAACCTTCCGCTCCGAACCGAGGATGACCCCATGACCGACGCGAGCATGTACACCGAACCGCAGCATCCCGCCCTGCCGCCGTCCGGATTCGTACTCGACCCCGAGCGCGCCGCGCTCGTCATCACCGATCCGCAAATGGATTTCCTCAGCCCCGAAGGTGTTTCGTGGCCGGTTTTCGGCGACAGCATCAGCGCGAACGACACCGTCGCTCACATCGGCGAACTGTTCGACGCCGCGAAGCTCGCCGGTATCACCGTCGCGGTGTCGCCGCACTACTTCTATCCGACCGACAAGCAGTGGCGCTTCGGCGATCCACTGGAGAAATTCATGGATGGCGTCGGCATGTTCGCGCGCACAAACGCCTACTCGATGGACGGCTTCGCAGGCTCCGGCGCCGATTTTCTGCCCGCTTACCAACATCACATCCACGACGGGCGCACTGTGGTCACCTCACCGCACAAGATTGTCGGCCCCGAGTCGAACGATCTCGTGCTGCAGTTGCGCAAACGCGGTGTCAGCCAGGTCATCCTCGCGGGAATGGCCGCCAACCTGTGCGTCGAAGGCCATCTGCGCGAACTCGTCGAGCAGGGCTTCGAGGTCGCCGTCGTCAAGGACGCCACGGCGGGAGCCCGGCTGCCCGAGGGGGACGGCTACCTCGCCGCGTTGGTGAATTTTCGCTTCCTCGCCAGTGCGGTCTGGACCACGGTCGAGGCCGTCGGCCAGCTCGCAGTGGCCACACCCCAACCAGCCCAATGAGATTGACAATAAGGAGGTCATCCACCATGACATCGAACAAGAATCCGCAGCAGCGCAGATTCGTCTTGAACAACAGCGGCGAGATGCCTGCGCTCGGATTCGGGACCTTGGTCTCCGATAGCAACGAGACGCGGAATGCCGTCAAGGCCGCGGTCGAGGCGGGATTTCGCCATCTCGACGCCGCCGAACGGTACCGCAACGAGGCGGAGGTCGGCCTGGCACTCAAGGAATTGTTCGCCGACGGAACCGTTCGTCGGGAGGACCTGTTCGTGACCACCAAGCTGTGGAACAACAACCATCGGCCTGAACGGGTCGAACCCGCGTTGCGGGCCAGCCTGGACAGGCTTGGGCTCGACGCTGTGGATCTCTATCTCATGCACACACCGTTCGCGTTCGCGCCCGGCGACGATCAGGACCCCCGCGACGCGCATGGCGCTGTCATCTACGACGACGGGGTGACGCTCGAACAGACTTGGGAGGCAATGGAAGCCCTTGTCGATGCGGGACTGACCCGAGCGATTGGGCTGTCTGACATCGGTGTGGAAGGCACGCGGCGGATCATCGACGCCGCTCGCATCAAACCGGCGGTCGTAGAGGTCGAATCGCACCCGTATCACCCGCAGTGGGAACTGCATGAGTTGTGTGCGGCCGAGGGCATCATCCTGCTGGCGTTTGCGCCGCTCGGGCACGCGGTCGAACCGCGACTGCTCGACGATCCACTGGTGGTGTCGCTGGCGCGCCGCTACGGAAAGACGCCCGCGCAAGTGCTTCTCGCCTGGGGTATACAGCGCGGCACCGCGGTGCTGACATCATCGGTCAAGCCGGCGCGCATACGCGAAAACTTCGATGTCACAGCACTTCCCGAGGATGCGATCCGCGAGATCTCCGAGCTGGAAACTCGCTACCGGTTCAACTCCGTCGTGGACGGCGGCGAGCCTGGATTTGTCGAAGTGCCGCAGGGCAGCGGGGTCTGACTTGAAGGCGATGGCCGGTGTGGGGATGGCGCCGGAGTTGGCCACGGTGATCACCGGCGCCGACGGTGTCACACGTTGCCGCTGGGCGACCGCGGCGGGCCGCGACCTGACCGGCTACCACGACAGCGAATGGGGCACACCGACTCACGATGAAGCGGCAGTGTTCGAGGCATTGGTCCTGACGTACTTCGAGAATGGCCTGTCCTGGGCCACCGTCTTCGACAAGAGGGACAACCTGCGCGTGGCATTTCGCGGATTTGACCCGGCCGCCGTGGGAGCGATGACCGCTGACGACGTTGAACGACTGATGGCCGACACGTCGATCATCCGCAACCGGCGCAAGATCGAAGCCACGGTGCACAATGCCGGACTGCTGGTGAAATCATCGCTGTCGCAACTGGTCTGGCGATACCGTCCGCGCGGGCACCATCGATTGCACAGCTGGGCCGATGGGCGAATGGCGACTGCGGAGTCCTGCGGGATGGCGCTGGCATTGCGAGAGGCAGGGTTCAGGATGGTCGGTCCTGTGGTGGCTCACTCCTTCATGCAGACCATCGGAATCGAGAACGGCCATTTCGAAGGCTGTTTCCGCGCCGCGCCGCACTGATCGCTGACGCCAGAGGCGGTCAACTGCCTTCGAATTGGTTGCGGCCCAAGGTGTCGACGAACGTCGGGCCCAGGGCGTCGAGTTCGCGTCGGTACTCCTCGGCCCATCCGCCGAACGGGTGGTACGCCAGATATTCGTTGCGGAACCGGTCGTCCTCGGATACCTCGGTCACACAGAACGCGGGGATCGCCAGGTCGACGACCGGGCCACCGCGTTCCACCTCGGACAGCACGAGCGGGCTGTTGCCGCCGAGGAACCGGTCGATGATCCAGCCGTCCTCACCCAGCCATGCCGAGTACCGCACCTTGGCGACGACGTGCTCGGCCCGGCGCACAATTTGGCCCGCGACCATCGGATCGAGTTCGCGTTCGGCCTCGTAGCGGGTACCGCCCACGGCGGGCCCCTTGGCGGTCATGGTCCCGATCGACTCTTCTCCCAGAGCCTCGACGAGCTCGCCGGGTGTGGTCTGCAGGTCGGCGGGGGCCGGCCCCTGGACCCGGACCCGGACCGCGTAGCCGTCGGCGGAAAACAGGTAAGCCTGCACGATCAAGGCGGGGGTGGGATCCGACGCCGCCACGGCGGGCAGCTCGCGGACGAAGAACTTCCGCTCGTATTCGAAGTCACCGAAGCCGGATTCGGACATGCGTAGACGGTAGCCCCGTCCTGCCGAAACGGCGTGGACCTTGGCCGATTGCCGGCGTCCGGTCACCGGAGCCGGGCCGATCGGAAATTGACCGAAAAATTTTCAGAGTTGAGCGGAACAGACTCAACCTTGACTACGTTGTACATCGCGACAAGCATTTTCTTCATCAGAAAAGGGAGGTGTCGTGGACTCGTTCAACCCGACGACCAAGACTCAGGCGGCGCTGACCTCAGCGCTGCAGGCGGCCAGCTCTGCCGGTAACCCGGAGATCCGGCCCGCCCACCTATTGATGGCACTGCTCACTCAGAACGATGGCATTGCCGCACCCCTGCTGGAGGCCGTCGGTGTCGATCCCGCGACGATCCGGGCCGGAGCGCAACGGCTGCTCGACCAGCTGCCCAGCGCCAGCGGCGCCAGCTCGCAACCGCAGCTGAGCCGGGAATCGCTGGCTGCCATCACCACAGCCCAACAGCTCGCGACCGAGATGGACGACGAATACGTCTCCACCGAACATCTGATGGTCGGCCTGGCCACCGGTGACTCCGAGGTCGCCAAGCTGCTCAGCAACAACGGCGCGTCGCCGCAGGCCCTGCGCGAGGCGTTCACCAAGGTTCGCGGCAGCGCCCGCGTCACCAGCCCGGACCCCGAGGGCAGTTATCAGGCGCTGGAGAAGTACTCCACCGACCTGACCGCGCGCGCCCGCGAAGGCAAGCTCGACCCGGTCATCGGCCGTGACAACGAGATTCGTCGCGTCGTGCAGGTGCTGTCGCGGCGTACCAAGAACAACCCCGTGCTCATCGGCGAACCCGGCGTCGGCAAGACCGCCATCGTCGAGGGCCTGGCCCAGCGCATCGTCGAAGGCGATGTGCCGGAAAGCTTGCGGGACAAGACCGTCATCGCCCTGGACCTCGGATCCATGGTGGCCGGTGCCAAGTACCGCGGTGAATTCGAGGAGCGCCTCAAGGCCGTCCTCGACGACATCAAGAACTCCGCGGGCCAGGTCATCACGTTCATCGACGAGCTGCACACCATCGTCGGCGCCGGTGCCACCGGCGAATCCGCGATGGATGCGGGCAACATGATCAAGCCCATGCTGGCCCGCGGTGAGCTGCGGCTGGTCGGCGCCACCACGCTCGAGGAATACCGCAAGTACATCGAGAAGGACGCCGCCCTGGAGCGTCGCTTCCAGCAGGTGCTGGTCGGCGAACCGTCCGTCGAGGACACCGTCGGCATCCTGCGCGGCCTCAAGGACCGCTACGAGGTGCACCACGGCGTGCGCATCACCGACTCGGCGCTGGTCGCCGCGGCGACGCTGTCGGACCGCTACATCACCAGCCGGTTCCTGCCGGACAAGGCCATCGACCTGGTCGACGAGGCCGCGTCGCGGCTGCGCATGGAGATCGACTCCCGACCCGTCGAGATCGACGAGGTCGAGCGGCTGGTCCGTCGTCTCGAGATCGAGGAGATGGCGCTGTCCAAGGAAGAGGACGACGCGTCCAAGGAGCGGCTGGAGAAGCTGCGCGGCGAGCTGGCCGACTACAAGGAGAAGCTCGCCGAGCTCACCACCCGCTGGCAGAACGAGAAGGGCGCCATCGACGTGGTCCGCGAGCTCAAGGAGCAGCTGGACACGTTGCGCGGTGCAGCCGACCGGGCCGAGCGTGACGGCGACCTGGCCAAGGCCGCCGAGCTGCGCTACGGACGCATCCCCGAGGTCGAGAAGAAACTCGACGCGGCGCTGCCCGTGGCCGAGGCCCGCGAGAACGTGATGCTCAAGGAAGAGGTCGGCCCCGACGACATCGCCGAGGTGGTCGAGGCCTGGACCGGTATCCCGGCAGGCCGGATGCTCGAGGGCGAGACCGCCAAGCTGCTGCGTATGGAGCAGGAGCTGGGCAAGCGCGTCATCGGACAGGCCGAGGCGGTCGTCGCGGTGTCGGACGCGGTGCGCCGCAGCCGGGCCGGGGTGGCCGACCCCAACCGGCCGACGGGCTCGTTCATGTTCCTGGGCCCGACCGGTGTGGGCAAGACCGAGCTGGCCAAGGCGCTGGCCGAATTCCTGTTCGACGACGAGCGCGCGATGGTCCGCATCGACATGAGCGAGTACGGCGAGAAGCACTCGGTGGCTCGGCTGGTCGGTGCGCCTCCCGGCTACGTCGGCTACGACCAGGGCGGCCAGCTGACCGAGGCGGTGCGCCGGCGTCCATACACCGTGGTGCTGTTCGACGAGATCGAGAAGGCCCACCCGGACGTGTTCGACGTGCTGCTGCAGGTGCTCGACGAGGGCAGGCTCACCGACGGCCAGGGCCGCACGGTCGACTTCCGCAACACCATCCTGATCCTGACCTCCAACCTGGGCGCCGGTGGCACCCCGGAGCAGGTGATGGCCGCGGTGCGGGCGGCGTTCAAGCCGGAGTTCATCAACCGGCTCGACGACGTGCTGATCTTCGACGCGCTCAAGCCCGACGAGTTGGTCTCGATCGTCGACATCCAGCTGCAGCAGCTCGACAAGCGGCTGGCGCAGCGCAGGCTGTCGCTCGACGTCTCGCTGGACGCCAAGAAGTGGCTGGGTGACCGTGGTTTCGACCCGCTCTACGGCGCGCGTCCGCTGCGCAGGCTGGTGCAGCAGGCCATCGGCGATCAGCTCGCCAAGAAGCTGCTGGCCGGTGAGGTGCACGACGGTGACGTGGTGCCCGTGAACGTCAGCGAGGACGGCGAAAGCCTCGTCCTGGGCTGATTTCCCCCGCCGAGCAGACGTGAGCACCCCCATTTCCACGCGGAAATGGGGGTGTTCGCGTCTGCTCGCGAGAAGAGTCGGGAAGAGAAAGCGCACGTAACCGGGTTGTGACCTTAGTTAGTTCGAGCAACCGGCCTACCAACAAGTAGGCTAGGTGCGATGGTCCCGCTCTGGTTCACGCTGTCCGCACTCTGTTTCGTGGGTGCGGCAGTGCTGCTGTACGTCGACATCGACCGTCGACGTGGGTTGGGGCGACGCCGCAAGTCGTGGGCGAAGTCGCATGGCTTCGACTACGAGCATGAGTCCGACGAGATCCTCAAGCGCTGGAAGCGCGGGGTGATGTCGACTGTCGGCGACGTCACGGCCAAGAATGTCGTGCTCGGCCAGATTCGTGGCGAGGCGGTATTCATTTTCGACATCGACGAAGTCGCCACGGTGATCGCATTGCACCGCAAGGTCGGCACCAACGTCGTCGTCGACCTCCGACTCAAAGGCATCAAGGAGCCGCGGGAGAGCGACATCTGGCTGCTCGGCGCGATCGGCCCGCGGATGGTGTACTCCACCAACCTCGACGCCGCCCGTCGCGCGTGCGACCGCCGGATGGTCACGTTCGCCCACACGGCCCCCGACTGTGCCGAGATCATGTGGAACGAACAGCACTGGACGCTGGTGAGCATGCCCGTCACCAGCACCCGGGCCCAGTGGGACGAGGGGCTGCGCACCGTGCGGCAGTTCAACGATCTGTTGCGGGTGCTGCCGCCGGTTCCGCAGAACGGCTCATCGGCACCGGCCAGCCAGGCCGCGCTGGTGCGTCGCGCCGGATCGCCGAGTCGTCCGCTGCAGCCCACCTCGGCCGGACGGCGCGAGCTGCCGCCGGGCCGCGCCGACGCGCCCCCCGGACGTGGTGACGTGAGCCGCTACACGCAGCAACGCCAGGAGCCCACCCGCTCGGATACCATCCGCAGGGCTGTGCCGCCGCAGGCGCGCAACGGGCGCCACGCTCCGCACTACCAGCGCTAGCCGGCGGCCGGCCGGGGCCGGCCGATCAAGATCGTCCTGAGTTTTTCCCTCGTGCGGACCCCGGTCCTTTTCGTACCGTCACGTCGCGTGACGTCTTACGCCCTCTCGCGCCGTCGTGCGCTGCAACTGTTCGGACTCGCCGGGGGAGCGGCGCTGCTGGGTCCCGCGCTGGCGGCGTGCGGATCCTCCGGCGGCGGCAATGCGCTGGCCACCGACACGGCCGTCTCCGGCAAGTTCGACGGTGTCACACTCAAGCTGCTCGTCAACCAACCGCACGTGACATCCTTCCGCGACGTGCTCGCCCCGGCGTGGAAACGGGAAACCGGCGGCACGTTGGAGGTGACGGCGGCCCCTTACGATCAGCTGACCAGCAAGCAGATCCTCGATGTGCAAAGCGGCACAGGGGAATTCGACGTCTTCGACTACTTCTACTTCGGCCTGGGCGATCTCGTGGACGCCGGCGCGCTGGTTGACCTGACCGGTTGGATCCAGACCAACAAGTCCGCCATCGGAGTGGACGGTTACCTGAAGTCCGTCTACGACCCGTACACGCTGCTGGATGGCAAGCGTTACGGCCTGCCCTACGACGGCGACGTGCACATCCTCTTCTACAACGCCGAACTGCTGGACAGATACAAGCTGGAACCACCCAAGACCTGGGACGACTACGACACGATCGCCGCCAAGATCACCAAGGATTCCCGCGGTGCGGCCTACGGAGCCATCGTCTCCGGCCAGCAGGTTCCGATGATCCTCGGCTGCTCCTACATCAACCGGCTCACCGGCTACGGCGGCGAATTGGTCGACGGCAGCGGGAAACCCACTCTGACGTCCGACGCGTCGATCGCCGCCCTCAAGCACCTCGTCGACGTCGCACCCGTGGCGTTGCCCACACCGCTGCAGGTCGGCTTCGATCAGGCCAACACCGCCTTCCTCACCGGGCAGGGCGCACTGCTGGACACCTGGACCGACATGGCGCTGCGGGCCGAGGATCCGACCGCATCCAAGATCGCCGGCCGCTGGGGTGCGGTGACGCTGCCCGTCGGTGGCGCCAACACCACCCCGCGGACCGCGCTGGACGCCGGTTTCGGGCTCGGCATCTCGACGGCGTCCAAACATCAAGACGCCGCGGCGGCGTTCCTCACCTGGGCGACCGCCACGCCGCAGAACCTCAAGCTGTCCTCGACGGCGGGAAGCGGTATCGACCCGGTGCGCGGCGACGTGCTCAACTCGGACGGCTACGCCAAGGTCGTCACCAAGGCGATCGGCCCGATCCGGCAGGGCCTCGACGGCGATCCGCTGGTCTGGCCGAAGGCGAAGGGCGCGCCGAAGTTGTTGCAGGACTTGGTCGATCAGCTCGCGCTGGCGATCGCAGGCACCCAGACGGTGGAACAGTCCCTGGAGAACGCGCAGAAGAGCTGGGAGAGCGCCGCGGCATGACGCGACGCATCCCGCTCTGGCTGGCCCTGCCCGCCGTCGCCGGACTGGTGTTGTTCCTGGTCTACCCGACCGGCTATCTGATCGCGCTGGCGCTCACCGACTCGTCGCTGGCCCACCCCCTGCGCGCGTTCAACGGCGCCCACAACTTCCAGACCGCCTTCGCCGCACCGGCTTTCCCGCCGTCGTTGTGGCGCTCCACCCTGTTCGCCGTTGCCGCGACCGGGTTGACCACCGGTGTCGGTCTGGTGCTGGCAGTGCTGTTGCGTGCCAGGGGCACCCGCTTCGGGTCGATCGGGGCGCTGCTGTTGCTGCCACTGGTCACCGCACCCGTGCTGATCGGCGTGTCCTGGAAATTGCTGCTGGCACCGGTCGGTGGAGGTCTGGCCGATGTGTTCGGCTCTGTCGGGCTGAGCGGGTTCAACCCGCTGGGCTCTGGCACGGGGGCCTTCGTCGTCCTGCTGGCGATCCACGTGTGGCAGTGGACCCCGTTCGCCGTGCTCATCCTGTTCGCCGCCCTCGGTGTGGTGCGCCAGGAGTTGTTGGAATCCGCCTACATCGACGGTGCCGGACCGTGGCGCACGTTCACCACCGTGACGTGGCCTGCGATCGCACCGACCGCGCTGGCGGTCCTGGTGCTCGAGTTGGTGATCGGCTACAAGGTTTTCGATCTGATCGTCGTGATCACCTCGGGCGGGCCGGGTTTCGCGACCTCGCTGACACCGTACGTGATCTACCAGACCGGTCTGCGCGGCAGCTTCGACATGGGGACCGCCGCCGCGCAGACGCTGGTTTTCGCCTTTGTCGTCGGCGCGGTGGCCACGATGTTGACCAAAGCCCGGGCCCGCGTGGTGAAAGCTGAGCAGTCATGAGGGCCCGGTTGCTGATCCGGGTAGGTCTGGTCGCGGCGGTCGTCGTCGCGTTGGTGCCCATCGGGTATCTGGTGTCGCTGTCGTTGCGTCCACCGGGCGATGTGCTGAACTCCAGTCTGCTGCCGACCCAGTGGACGTGGCACAACTTCGTGTCGGTGTTCGACACCATAGCGCTCGGCACGATGTTGCGGAACTCATGGGTATCGGCTCTGGGAGCGGCGGTGCTAGCCGTGCTGATCGCCACGCCCGCAGCGTATTTCACCGCGCGCCGGGTCGGTGGCGAGCGCTTGCTCACCGCACTGCTGGCCGGCTACTGCGCCCCGCCGATCGTCGCGATCATCCCGCTGTTCTTCCTGCTGCGTGATTTCGGGCTGACCAATCATGTGCTGGGCCTCATCGTCGTCAACGGCGTGGCCAACGTTCCCGTCGCAGCCTGGCTGCTCGACGGTTTCGTGCGCCGTATCCCCGTCGAGATCGATGAGGCCGCGGTGATCGACGGGCTGTCCGTGGCCGGGGCGTTTCGCAAGGCGGTGCTGCCGTTGCTGTGGCCGGGCATCGTCGCCGCCCTGCTGGTGGTGTTCTTCCTGAGCTACAACGACTTCCTGTTCGCCGTGTATCTCGCCGTTACGAAGGAGAGCCAGACGTTGACCGTCGGATTGTCACTGTTCCAAGGAGACCGCAACGTACAGTTCGGCCAGCAGGCCGCTGCGGGTCTGCTCGGCATCATCCCGGTCTACGTGCTCGCGCTGGCCGCGCAGCGCTTCCTGGTGGGCGGGCTGACCGCGGGTGCGACCAAGTGACGACGGTCGAATTGGCAGGCGTCACCAAGACCTACGGCGGTGCTCCGGTGGTCGACGGGCTCGACCTGAGCTTGCCGGATGGATCGCTGACCGTGCTGGTCGGGCCGTCCGGTTGTGGCAAGTCCACCACGCTGCGCATCACCGCCGGGTTGGAGGCGGCCGACAGTGGCAGCGTGCGCATCGGTGGCCGCGACGTCACTGCGGCTACGCCGCGGGATCGCGACGTGGCCATGGTGTTCCAGAACTACGCGCTGTACCCGCATCTGAGCGTGGCGGGCAATATCGCGTTCCCGCTGCGCAATGCGGGTGTGGGCAAGGACGAGGCGTTGCGGCGGGCGCGTACCGCGGCCGCCCGGGTCGGGATCGAGGACCTGCTGGCGCGCAAACCGCGGCAGCTGTCCGGCGGTCAGCAACAGCGGGTGGCCATCGCCCGCGCGCTCGTGCGCACCCCGTCGGTGTTCCTCTTCGATGAGCCGCTGAGCAACCTGGACGCCAAGCTCCGTGTGGAGCTGCGGTCCGAGATCCGACGCCTGCAACAGGAACTCGGCATCACCGCTCTGTATGTCACCCATGATCAGGAGGAGGCGATGACCATCGCCGATCAGCTGGTGGTGCTCAACGCCGGCCGGATCGCGCAGCGGGGGACCCCGGAGGAGCTCTACGGCGCCCCAGCCGACACGTTTGTCGCGGGTTTCATCGGTTCACCGAGCACCAACCTGATCGACGGGGTGATCGGCGACGGCGTGTTCACGGCGGAGGGCCTGGCATGGCCGGCACCGGACGGCGTCGGTGGGCCTGTGACGTTCGGAGTGCGGCCCGAAGATCTGATCGTGGTACCGGACGCCGAGGGGACCGCGCGCGTCGACCTGGTGGAACTGCTGGGCCCGCGCTATGTGGTGATCGTCAAGGCCGGTGCGCGCCGGCTCACCGCGGTGGTGGAGGCGTCGACGGTGGCCGGCTGGCCAGGGGTACCCGTACCTGGTGACCCGGTACGGGTACAGGTGCGCGCGGGCCGGGAACATCTCTTCGATGCCGTCACCGGAGCCCGCCTGCCGCAGTGATTCGTGCGCGTTCCGTAACGCCAGGCGTTACGGAACGCGCACAAGCCGCGCTACTTCTTGACGTCGAACCGATCGTTGTCGGTCACCTTGACCCACGCGGCGACGAAGTCGTTGACGTACCGCTGCGCACCGTCGGCCTGGGCGTACACCTCGGAGATGGCCCGCAGCACCGAATGTGAGCCGAACACAAGGTCATTGGCCGTCGCGGTCCACTTCAGATCGCCCGACGCCCGGTCACGGCCCTCGTAGACGTTCTCCTGCGACTCCGCAGGCTTCCATTCGGTGCCGATGTCGAGCAGGTTGACGAAGAAGTCGTTGCTCAGTGTGCCGGGACGGTCGGTGAACACACCCTGCTTGCTGCCGCCGTGGTTGGCGCCCAGCGCCCGCAGACCGCCGACCAGCACCGTGAGCTCGGGCCCGGTGACGCCCAACAGGTAGGCACGTTCCAGCAGGAGCTGCTCCAGCGGCGTCTTCTCGCCGGGCCGGATGTAGTTGCGGAAACCGTCGGCCCGCGGCTCCAGCACCGCGAAGGACTCCACGTCGGTGCTCTCCTGCGTGGCATCGGTGCGGCCGGGGGTGAACGGTACGGTCACCGAGACACCGCCGTCCGTGGCGGCCTTCTCGATCGCGGCGTTGCCCGCGAGCACGATGACGTCGGCCAGCGACACCTTCTTCGAACCCGCGGCGTTGAAGTCGGCCTGGATCTTCTCCAGCACCGGCAGCACCTTGTCCAGCTCGGACGGCTCGTTGGCCTCCCAGCTGCGCTGCGGCTCCAGCCGCAACCGTGCCCCGTTGGCGCCGCCGCGTTTGTCGGTGCGGCGGAAGCTCGATGCCGCGGCCCACGCGGTCTTCACCAGCTGCGGCACCGTCAGGCCCGAATCCAGGATCTTGGCCTTCAGGGCGGCCGCGTCGACGTCGTCGATCAGCTCGCCCTCGACCGCAGGCACCGGGTCCTGCCACAGCTGCGGTTCGGCCACCCACGGGCCGAGGTACCGCGAGATGGGCCCGAGGTCGCGGTGCAGCAACTTGTACCAGGCCTTGGCGAACGCCTCGTTGAGTTCCTCGGGATGGTCCAGCCAATGGCGGGTGATCTTGCCGAACTCCGGGTCAACGCGAAGCGCCACATCGGTGACGAGCATGGTCGGTTTGCGGTTCGGCGCGCCCGGGAACGGCGGCGGGATGATCGCCTCGGCGTCCTTGGCCTCGAATTGCCATGCCCCAGCCGGGCTCTTGGTCAGCTCCCACTCGTAGCCGTACAGGATCTCCAGGAACGAGTTGCTCCACTTGGTGGGCGTGG
Source organism: Mycolicibacterium brisbanense (assembly GCF_001570425.1). Lineage (GTDB taxonomy): Bacteria > Actinomycetota > Actinomycetes > Mycobacteriales > Mycobacteriaceae > Mycobacterium > Mycobacterium brisbanense. Next base: position 46,049 of record NZ_BCSX01000027.1, on the reverse strand, counting down.
GGGTCCACACCACTTCGAGGCCGGAGGTGATGGTGTCACCGGCGTTCCCGGATCCGAAGGGGCACTTCCAGCCCAGACCCTGCTGTTCGATCGGGGCACCCTCGGGCTCCGGGCCGACCAGGTCACCGTCGCCCGCCCCGTGGGTCTTGCCCAGGGTGTGACCGCCGACGATGAGCGCCGCGGTCTCCTCGACGTTCATCGCCATGCGGCCGAACGTCTCCTTGATGTCGATGGCCGCCTGCAGCGGATCCGGATTGCCTTCGGGGCCTTCGGGATTCACGTAGATCAGACCCATGGTGGTGGCGCCGTAGGGCTGCGCCAGCTCGCGCTCGCCGGAGTACCGCTTGTCGGTACCCAGCCAGGTGTCCTCTTCGCCGAACAGCACCTCTTCGGGCTCCCACACGTCCTCGCGGCCGAAGCCGAATCCGAACGTCTTGAACCCGGCCGATTCGAGGGCGACGTCGCCGGCGAAGATGATCAGATCGGCCCAGGAGATCTTGTTGCCGTGCTTCCGCTTCACCGGCCACAGCAACCGCCGCGCCTTGTCGAGGTTGGCGTTGTCCGGCCAGCTGTTCAGCGGGGCGAACCGCTGCAGGCCCTGCCCGCCGCCGCCGCGTCCGTCGAAGATGCGGTAGGTGCCTGCGGCGTGCCAGCTCAGCCGGATGAACAGACCCGCGTAGCTGCCGTAGTCGGCCGGCCACCAGTCCTGCGACGTGGTGATCACATCCAGGACATCGGCCTTGAGGGCATCGACGTCAAGCTTTGCGAATTCCGTTGCGTAGTCGAAGCTTTCGCCCAGCGGGTTCGACGCCGGCGCGTGCGGGTGCAGCCGCGACACGTCGATCTGCTCGGGCCACCAGTCCTGGTTGGTCAGCGGGGCGTGCGACTGGGGCTTCGGCGAGGCGATGGCCGGGTTCTCGCTCTCGCTGCGGCTCGCAGTGTCGGCGTCGGGGTGGGGTGGGCGGCTGTGGGACGTATCGGATGACACAACATTTCCTTCCGGGTTTTCGATAGGTCTGTGATCAGGCGTGCGATCGGGAAGCCGAGGCCGAGCAGTCGGGACACAGGCCCCAGTAGATGACCTCGGCCTCATCGACCACGAAACCGTCGATGGCCTCGTCGAGGTCCGACGGTGTCAAGCAGGGCGCAGCGCCGATCGCGCAGTCGATGTCGGCGATGGTGCCGCAGCTGCGGCACACGACGTGGTGGTGGTTGTCGCCCACGCGGGTCTCGTACCGGGCCACCGAACCGAGGGGCTGGATCCGGCGCAGCAGCCCGACCGAGGTGAGGGCGCTGAGCACGTCGTAGACGGTCTGGCGCGAAACCTCCGGCAAGACCGTGCGCACGGCGCTGAAGATGGTCTCGGTGTCGGCGTGCGGATGGGTGCGCACTTCCTCCAGGACAGCGATGCGCGGCCGGGTGACGCGCAGCTGGGCGGCGCGGAGCTGGTCCGCATATTCCGCCGTTGTTGCCACGGCATCACTATTGCCCGCTATCTGGAATGGATAAACGTTTTATTGCGGTCGTGCGTTTAAAGCCGGCAGCCATCGGGTCGCTTACCGTTCAGTAATGTGTCGGGCATGTCCCGCCCCGTCGCGCTGATCACCGGACCGACATCGGGGCTCGGGGCGGGATTCGCCCGCCGATACGCCCGGGACGGCTATGACCTGGTGCTCGTCGCCCGCGACACCGCCCGCCTGGAGCAACTGGCGGCCGAATTGCACGACGAGGCGGGTGTCGGCGTCGAGGTGCTGCCCGCGGACCTGGCGGTGTCCGCCGACCGGGCCAAGGTCGCCGATCGGCTGCGCTCCGGCGTGCAGGTGCTGGTCAACAACGCCGCGTTCGGCACCTCAGGGGAGTTCTGGACCGCTGAATTCGCCCGGCTGCAGGCCCAATTGGATGTCAATGTCACCGCGGTGATGGAGCTGACGCACGCGGCGCTGCCGACGATGGTCGAGGCGGGCAGGGGCACCGTGATCAATGTGGCCAGTGTGGCGGGGCTGATTCCGGGACGCGGGTCGACGTATTCGGCGTCCAAGGCGTGGGTGGTGTCGTTCAGCGAAGGGTTGGCCAACGGCCTGGCGGGCACCGGAGTGGGCGTGCACGCGTTGTGCCCGGGGTTCGTCCGCACCGAATTCCACGCGCGGGCAGGTATCGACATGGCCGATACCCCGTCGTACATGTGGCTCGAGGTCGACGACGTGGTGCGCGAATGCCTGGCCGACGTGGCCAAGGGCAGGGTCGTCATCGTGCCGGGTCTGCAGTACAAGGTGCTGACGACCGGGAGCCGGCTGGTGCCGCGCAATTTTGTGCGTGCGGTGACGAGGGTGGTAGGCAAGGGCCGTGGCAGAACCTGAGGCACAGTGCGGGCACTGATCGCGGCGGTGACGGCGATGCTGCTCGTCGTCGCCACGGCCTGTTCGTCCGACGGCGCCCCGCGCCGCACGTACGAGGCTCTCACTGCGTCGTTCGGTGCCTCGCTGACGGTGCTGGGCTGGCATTTCACATTGAACAACCTGCGGTTCGACAACGAGCACGTCCTCGTCGATGTCGACGCCTCGGCCGCCGGTGACCAACGGGCAAAACCAGAGGACCTCCGGTTCGGTCTGTACGGCGCACTGTCGCACCCGCTCGAAGCCAACGGATTGGGCGGGTGCACCGGGGTGAACAGCCTGGGTATCCGGCCGCTGGCTGCCTCCGGTCCCGACAAACTCAGTGGCACAGTCTGTTTCGGTCCGTTGCGCGACCAGAGCCAGGTCCGCGGGGTGTACGTCTATTCGCCGCGCGAGCGCATTCCGAAGACTACCGTGGCCTATCCGGCCGCCTTCCCGGTCGGAATGCTGCCCACCGATGCGGGCGATACCGGCATCACCATCAAGACGACCAGTGTCGACGCGTTCAGTGCCGACGGTGCTCAACTGGCCCCGACCGCGATGGGCGCACCGGACGCCTTCAAGGGCAACGGCTACATGCTGCTCGGACTCGAAATCGACGGCCTGGCAAAGCGTTACCGGGACGACTCGGCGCAGCGCGGCGGGCCGCTGATGGTCGTGGCGGCTCCGACGCTACCGCCGCCAGGGCTCAGCTACGCCTGTTCGGCTTACGGGTCTTCGGTGCTGTTGCTGCCGGACGCGTCGCGCGAAGCGGTGAATACCCGGACTTCGCTGTGCACACAAGGCGAGATCAACGCCGCACTCCTGTACGCCACGGTGTCGGTGATCGGCACACACGCCGCGTTGTGGACCAAGCCATGAGCGAGCCACTGGGCCCAACGGAATGGGGACAGACACCCGGGGTCGGCCCGTGGCCGGGCCCGCTTCCCTCGGGAGACGACGCCGCGCGCTACGACCCGGAGCTCCTGCGGACCGGCGACACCCGCAATGTCGTTGACGCCTACCGATATTGGACCCGCGAAGCGATCGTGGCCGATATCGACCGACGCAGACATGCGCTGCACATCGCGATCGAGAACTTCGGCAACGATGCGAACATCGGCGCGGTGGTGCGCACCGCCAATGCGTTCGCAGTCCACACCGTCCACATCGTCGGCAGGCGGCGGTGGAACCGGCGTGGCGCCATGGTCACCGATCGCTACCAGCGGTTGCGCCATCACGACACCACCGCCGACCTGCTGGCCTACGCCGCGGAGGAGAACCTCACGGTCGTCGCCGTCGACAACGTGCCGGGCGCGACCCGGCTCGAACAGACCGAGTTGCCGCGCGACTGCCTGCTGGTGTTCGGCCAGGAAGGTCCGGGGATCACGCCGGAGGCGCAGGCCGGTGCGGCGCTGACGGTGTCCATCGCGCAGTTCGGATCGACCCGCAGCATCAACGCCGGGGTTGCTGCCGGAATAGCCATGCACGCCTGGATCACCCGACACGCCGACATTTCGGCGGCCTGGTAGGGCAGGATCGGGGTCATGGATCAGCTATGGGCCAACCGCGCGGGCAGCGCCGAAGCTGCGATCATCCAACGACACCTGAGCAAACTCTGGTACCTGCCGGGTACCCAACTCGGCGTGGTGGCCTGGCCGTCGACGCCGAAGTACCGGCATTTCGGCACCTGGCACTACTGGTGGCAGGCCCATCTGCTCGACTGCCTGGTCGATGCGCAGGTGCGCGATCCGCAGCCCGATCGCAAGCTGCGCATCGAACGGCAGATCCGGTCGCATCATCTGCGCAACACCGGGTGGACCAACGACTACTACGACGACATGGCTTGGCTGGCACTGGCTTTGGAGCGCGCGGGCCGGCTCGCCGGAGTCGAGAAGCCCGGTGCGCTCAAGAAGCTGTGTGAGCAGTTCGTCAACGCCTGGGTGCCCGAGGACGGCGGCGGAATCCCGTGGCGCAAGCAGGACCAGTTCTTCAACGCCCCGGCCAACGGCCCCGCAGGCATCTTCCTGGCCCGCTACGACGATCGGCTGCGCCGCGCCCAGCAGATGGCCGACTGGATCGACGAAACCCTGATCGACCCGGAAACCCATCTGGTGTTCGACGGCATCAAGGCCGGTTCGATGGTGCGGGCGCAGTACACCTACTGCCAGGGGGTCGTGCTCGGCCTTGAGGTGGAGCTTGCGGTGCGCACGCAGGATCCCCGGCATTCCGAGCGCGTGCGTCGACTCGTCGCGGCGGTCGCCAAAGAGATGACCGAGGACGGCGTCATCAAAGGGGCCGGTGGCGGTGACGGCGGGCTGTTCAACGGCATCCTGGCGCGGTATCTCGCTCTGGTGGCGACGACGCTGCCGGGCGACACCGCCGAGGATGCCGCGGCGCGCGACACCGCCAAGTCGCTAGTTCTGAAATCGGCGGAGTCGGCGTGGGATTACCGTCAGACCGTCGACGGCCTGCCGCTGTTCGGCCCGTTCTGGGATCGCAACGCCGAGGTGCCCACGTCCGCGGGGCAGGAAGCCGAGTTCGTCGAGGGTGCGGTGAACGCCTCGGCGATCCCCGAGCGCGACATGTCGGTGCAGCTGTCGGGGTGGATGTTGATGGAGGCCGCCCACACCCTGTCCGACGAACCTGACCATGGGTGAGCACGCTCAGGCAGTCTTGATTGCGTGCACGGTTTGGGCTTGTAGCTGATCGAGACTGCTGGTGGGCAGTGCCGGATCGCCGAGGGTGCCCTTGACCACGGTGGCGTGGGCGCTGCTGATGACGATGAGTCCGCGCACCTGGGTGACGCGTAACGCATCGGTGCCTTCAGCGCATCGGTCGTAGCCTTGCACATTTTCCACCCGCAGCCAGCGCTGGGTGATGCGGAGGGTCTCCTCGCCGTCGGCTACCGCCGAGTCGGTGTCGAGTGTCTGGTGCATATCGTGGCCGGCGCACAATGCCGGAATGTCGGTGAGATGTGCTGTGCACGTGGTGATTTCACGGCGCACCTCAGCCAGGGCGGCAGTGCCGGGCAGTGCCCGCGAGATTTCTACGCCAGGAGGCAGGGTCTTGTCCGTGACCTGCGGGTTGGTCGGCCGGCGCCAGCTCGCCTGCGGGTCGTACAGCGAGGCGTGTTCCGCCTGAGGACAGAGCAGCCACCGGCTGTCGGGCAGGCTCGCCTGGGCGTCGATGCTGACCCCGACGTCCAAAGCTGGGAGTAGAGACGAGATCTGGGCCCGGTTCCAGTCGGTGAGCGCGGGCGGCAGCGCCGAGCGCGGCCGGGGCCGGCCCGCGGCACGCAGGATCTCGGAGAACACGTGGTTGCGCGATGCCGCGGAGAGGTCGCTGGTGCGGTAGAACGCCTGCACCATGACACCGTTGGGCAACTCGGTGGCGGCCATATGGGTGACGAAAGGCCATTGGTCGACGTCGCCCGCCTGGAATTTCTGGAGTACGTCTGCCGACTCGGCGATGATCCAGGCGTGGATTCCGTTGTCGTTCATGGTGGTAGCGACGCTCCACATGCGGCAGTGGTCGGCCCACTCGTTCATCTGGGCCGTCATGTCATCGCCGGTTCGGCCGACCATGAATCGAACGTGAAAGTCATCGCCGTTGTTGGCCGGGAACCGGTTGCCCGAAGCCGGCACGGGCCGGTAGGCGACATCGAACTCCGGGTCTGGCCGGGCGCCCAGCCTGGGCAGGCTCCGGCAGTCTTGCGGTGCGTCTTCCCGTGCCGATGATGGCGGCAGGACCGCAAAATCCGGTATCGGGCCGTACCCGGTGACCATGTCGAACAGATCCGGCTCGATATCGGCCAGCCCGGGAACACAGCGCACCAACTGGTCGGGGCCGCACGCTGCGAGTTGCGTGGGCGCCGGTGTCAGCGTCACCGGGCGGTCTTTGGCCGGCGGGGTAGGCGTCGCGCATCCCGCGGTTACCAGGACGACGCTCGCAGCGACGGCTGCCGCAATGGTTCCGACCAATCCGCGCATGGTGGCATTTTCCCCTGTGTTCTGCCTCGGAGGGGGCAGCGATTTTCGGGCGGGCCGGTGTGAATGGGTCGTAGCTGCGACGCAGGCAGCACCTTGCTCAGCCCCTCCAGCGATGGCGCCCGACCGTGCTCGATGTGGGCCAGCGCGAGCGCCCCGGCCAGATCCGGATTGCCTGCGTAGATCGCATCGCACAGCGCCCGGTGCTCTGTGTATTCCACCTCGGGATCACGGTCGGCGGTCAACGCGAACACCCAGCGCATGCGGCCCAGCAGCGGTGCCATCGTGGTGGTCAGCAGCGAGTTCCCCGCCATCGCCACGATCTCGGCGTGAATCTCGGTGTTGATCTGGCGAATCGCGACGATGTCACCGGAGCGGGTGGCGCGCAGGGCGGCGACCAGCAGCTGCTGCAGCTTGTCTCCGGCCCCGCCCTTGGCGACCGCCAGAGCCGCTTGCCGCGCGGCCAGAACCTCCAGCGACAGCCTCAGATCGAACAGTTCGACCACGTCGCGCATCGTCAGCTGGGTGACGACCGCACCACGGTTCGGGCTCGTGGTCACGAAACCTTCGACTTCGAGTTGGCGCAGTGCCTCGCGTACGGGTATCCGGGACATCTGCAGGGTTTCCGAGAGGTCGCGCTCACGCAGCCGGCTACCGGGCGGGTACCGGCCCTCGATGATCCCCTCGCGTATGGCGTGTGCCGCCACCTGGGACATGGAGGTGGTGCCCTCGCCTCCATTCGCCTGGTCTGTCGACATGCTTCGCCCTCCCCGCCGGGCGGCATACCCACTACGCGGCCCGGCTGATCAAGGCTAGTCAGCCGGTTGTTCCGCTCACCGGAAAGGGTCTGGTATCCGCGGCAGGTGTCCTACACCCGCGTGAACGCGGGCTGCCGCAGCTCTGCCACCCTGATGGGGCGCCCGAGCAGAGCGACCTCGCGGAACTGCAGCAGGATGGCTCCGGTCGGCGCATGTACCACCATGTTGCTCCGCAACGGCATCTGCAGCAGCGGGCCATCGGCGGTGAGCGCCCACCGGGGCAGTTCGTCGCTGACCAGACGACTCAGCGCAATCCGGTGCAATGAGTGCACCTCGGCCGGATTGCGTTGCAGCCTGGGTGATCCCGTCACCATCGCGACGACGGGAGTGATCACGAAGCCCGAGTCGGTCACATAGTCGTCGAGCATCCCGACGACATCGTCATCGGTCAGCTCGACACCGACTTCTTCATGCAGTTCGCGCAGGGCGGCGGGGGTGGCTGTCTCGCCGGGTTCGATGCGTCCGCCGGGGAGTGCCCACTGGCCGCTGTTGAGCCCTCGCGGGGCCCGTTTGATCATCAGCACCCGCGCGTCGCGCTCGGCATCGAGCACGCACACCGTCACAGCGGCCGCTCGGCCCCCCCGATTGGGAGGCCGAGCGGGTGAACTCGGCGAGGTTGCGCCGAATGATGTCGGACCACGCCCCGGCTGACGGCTCAGCCACGGACAGGCGCCGGCGCGGGCGTCAGGCCCGAAACCTCTTCGAGGGTCTTGCCCTTGGTCTCCGGCGCCATGAACAGGCACACCACGAAGGCTCCGGCGGTCAGGATGGCACCGAACAGCATGGTGGTGCCGGTGCCGAGCGACGAGATGCTCAGCGGTAGGAGGTAGGTTCCGGTGGCGGCGCCGAATCGGCTCACGCCGGTCGCGAAACCGACTGCGGTGGCGCGTAGTTCGGTGGGGAACAACTCGTTGGGGTAGATCCACACCAGGATGCTGGGCCCGCCGGAGATGAAGGCGTACACGCAGAAGCATCCGACGATGAACCACAGCGGCCCGCCGGCCCACAGCCACAGACCGGCCAGCGGCAGCACCATCAGCCCGAGCGGCACTACCGCGATGGGGCGACGTCCCCAGCGCTCGACGAGCCACAGGGCCGGTATCGAACCGGCGACGATCAGACCGATGATGACGGTCTCGACCACGAGTCCCATGGGACCTTCACCGGAGATCTTGAAGCCCTGCAGGATCGTGGGCAGGAAGGTGAGCAGTGCGTACAGCGGGGTGACCACTGCCAGGTACAGTGCCGAGCACATGATGAGACGTCGTCCGTACTGCCCCTTGAGGATCGACGACAGCGGCGCCTTGGCCTTCGGTTCGTCGGTGTCTGCGCTCACCTGGCTCAGATCGAGCTTGACCCCGTAGATGCGCTCCACGACGGCCTCGGCATCGGCGACCCGGCCGTTGTTCATCAGCCAGCGCGGGGATTCCGGGATACCCCGGCGGATCAGGATCACGACGATCCCGAGCACGGCACTCGACGCCAACAGCCAGCGCCAGTTCTGGTTGCCGCCGGAGACGGCCACGACGACCGCGCCGACGACGTAGGCGGCGACGGCGCCGGCCGACCACGCCACCGCGGACATGCCGACCATGGCGCCGCGCTTCTTCGACGGGGTGAACTCGGTCAGCAGGGAGGTCGCGATCGGGTAGTCGGCGCCGATGGCAGCGCCGATGACGAACCGCAGGAGGATCAATTGCCAAGGGGCCGTGACGAATACCGACAACGCGCAGCCGGCGACCAGGACGACCAGATCGAGCGCGTACATCTTCTCCCGGCCGACCCGGTCGGTGATCACCCCGAACACCGTGGCGCCGAAGAAGATGCCGATCAGCGATGCGGCACCGATCAGACCGGACTCGGTGGTGCTGGGATTCATGTCCTCGCCCACGCCGATGAGGGCTACGCCGATGATGCTCATGACGTACCCGTCGAGGAACGGGCCGCCGCAGCAGGCGATGAGCAGTTTGGTGAGGAACCCACGGTTGGTGGGCCGGTCCAAGACGTCGAGCGGGTTCATCGAACTTCTCCAGTGGATTGTTCAGCGCCGTGGCCGGCGGTGTTGTTGAGCAGGGCGTAGGCGAGTTGTTCCAGCACCAGTGATGCGGACTGGGACGCGTTGATGCTCGCGTCGAGTACTTGTTTGTTGACCGCCATGGTCATCGGGTGGTATTCGGCGAGTTCGCCGGCAATGGCCAGTGCGGTCGCCACATGCTCACCCGCAGAGGTGATTTCGGTGATGAGCCCCCATCGCTCGGCGACCGCGGCATCGATTCGCCGGCCGCGGAGAATGAGGTCTCGCGTACGGCCTGGGCCGAGGATCCGGGTCGCGCGGGTGACGCCTCCGGACGACGGCAGGATGCCGATGCCCACCTCGGGGAATCCGAAAACCGCTGCGGGGTCGGCGATGCGGATGTCTGCGGCCAGCGACAGCTCGAGTCCGCCGCCCAGGCAGTAGCCGGTGATGGCCGCGACGGTGGGCTGGCGAAGTCCGGCGAAGACTTCGTACACCGATCCGGACTCACGGTAGTAGTCAGCGATGGCGGCCGGGGTCATGTCGCGCAGCTCGGTGATGTCGGCACCGGCCGAAAACACCGTATCCCCACCGGTGATCACGACCGCCCGGCTGGAGGTGACCGCATCTGTGCGCAGTGCACGCAGCAGTTCGGCCTCCATGTGGGTCGACAGCGCGTTGCGCTTGCTTTCCCGGCGCAGGGTCACGACGGCGACGTTGCCCTCGCGGCGTACCTCCACGCTGCCTTGGTGCTGTGCGTCGGTGGTTGTCCCGGCCGCCATCGGACTACTTCCCGTCCGCGGCGTACGGGAAGGACAGCAGCTTCTCGAGGCCGCGCTTCTTGGTCTCGTTGGCAATGACCAGGCGCTGGATCTCGGACGTGCCCTCCCAGATCCGGTCGACCCGCAGCTCACGCCACAGCCGCTCGACGGGGTAGTCGCGGATGTAGCCGCGGCCGCCGAAGATCTGTACGGCCCGGTCGGCCACGCGGTTGGAGGCCTCGGAAGCGGCCAGCTTCACAGTTGCGGCCTTGGCGTGCAAGGTCTTCCGCTGCTCGGCGTTGTTGGGATCGGCCTGGTCGAACTCCCATGCGACCTGGTGGGTCAGGGCCCTGTTGGTGGCGATGTCGCAGACCGAATCGGCGATCATGCCCTGGATCAGCTGCCGGTTGATCAGGGTGTCGCCGCCCTGGACTCGCTCACGCGCCCAGTCCACGGCCAGCGTCAGCGCACGCTCGGCCGCGCCGATGGTCCTTGCGCCGATCATCAGGCGCTCCTCGGTGAACCAGTCGCGGGTGAGCTCCAGGCCTTCGCCGATGCCTCCGAGTACGGCTTCGGGGCCGACTTTGACGTCCTTGAAGGTGAATTCGGGATGCTCGTAGACGAAGGTGTGGGTGAAGCGCGGCACGTTGGTGATGCTCACGCCGGGGCTCGGCACGTCGATCAGGAACATCGTCGGCGCGTTGTCGGGCTGCACGTAGGCCAGCACGATCAGGTAGTCGGCGACGTCGCCGACGGTGACGAACCACTTCTCGCCGTTGATGACGTAGCCGCCGTTGCCGTCGGGCGTGGCGGTGGTCTTGGCGGCGGAGAAGTCCGAGCCGGCGTCGGCCTCGGAGATGGCCACCGCGTCGCGGCGGTCACCGCGGGCCCCCGGGATCAGGTAGCGCTCACGCTGTTCGGGGGTGGCGTGGGCCAGCGGGTTGGCCGGGCGCCACACCGCGTCCCACAGTGCGTTGGTTAGCTTGCCCAACTCGTCTTGCACGACAACCTGTTCCAGCACGCTCAGGCCGGCCCCGCCGAACTCGACCGGGGTGTTGATGGCCTGCAGGCCGGCCTCCAGCACAGCGGCCTTGATGACGGCGTGCGACTCGGCCGAGAGCCCGTTGTTCTGCTCGCATTCGAGCTCGAACGGGATGATCTTCTCGGTCAACGCGCGGGCCCGGTCCTTGAGCTCCGCCAGCCGCGGCGTGTATGCGAATTCCATTGCGGGGTATTTCCTTTCGATATCTATGGGGTTCGTGGTGTCGATCAGGGGGCAAGGACGATGCGGGCGTCGAGGCCGAGTGCGCCGGTCGGCGTCGCCAGCAGGGGATTGACCTCCAGCTCGGTGATTTCCGGATGGTGTGCGGCCACAGAGGTGACCGCTGCGATGGCAGCCGCGGCCGCATCGAGGTCGACCGGAGGCCGCCCGCGGACACCGCGCAGCAGAGCCGCAGCCCGCAGGCCGTCGAGCATCTCCCGCGCGGTGGCCCGGTCGACGGGGGCCAGCGCGAAGGCGACGTCCTTGAGCACCTCGGTGAAGATGCCGCCGAGGCCGACCATGGCCACCGGGCCGAAGCGGGGATCGCTCTGCACGCCGACGATCAGCTCCACGCCGTCGCTCAGATCGGCCATCGCCTCGACGCAGAATCCGGGAGGGCTCAGTCGCTGCCGCATGTCCTGCACGGCGGCGCGCAGCTGGTCCTCGTCGGCCAGGCCGAGTGCCACCCCGCCGGAGTCCGACTTGTGCAGCAGGCCCATGGCTTTCAGCACGACCGGATAGCCGATCGATCGCGTGGCCTCGGCGGCGGCGTCGGCCGATTCGACCAACGCAGCGCCGGGGAAGCTGAGCCCGGCGGCGCGGAACAGTTCGCGTGCCTCCCAGTAGTTGTCGGATTCGGCCGGCTGATCGGCGGTTTCGGCCAGCTCGGGTACCGGCGGCGGGGTCTTGCCGTCGCCGAAGACGGCGAGCGTCCGGGCGGCGTCCTCGACCGCGGCGAACACCGGAAGACCGGATTCGGCAAGCACTTTCGCGGCCTCGCTGGCGTGGTGCATGGTGTGCACCACTACGGGCTTGCCGTGGGCCTTGGCGATGCGGGCCATCTCGTGGGCGGTCTCGATCTCGCGGGCGGCCAGGGTGTCACCGTAACCGCCGTAGCCGCCGAAGTACCCGGTGATCAGTACGGCGTCGAGGTGCTCGCTGGACAGCGTGGTCTCCAGCACCTTGGCGAACGACGTGATGTCCTGTTCGCCGGCCCCGGCGAGGTCGACCGGGTTGGTCACCGCGGCCGACGGCGGCAGCAGCGCCCGCAGTGCGTCGCTCACCGAGGCGTCGAACTCCGGGACGTTCAGGCCTGCGGCCTCGACGATGTCCGATCCCACGCCGGCGTGACCGCCACCGTCGGCGACCACTCCGACGCGTCGTACCCCGGTGGGCCCGAAGCTCAGCAGTGCCGCTGCGGCGTCGGCGAGTTCACGCGGGGAGTGCACCCGGTGGATTCCGGCGGCGCGGCACGCAGCTGCGATCACGGCGCTGTCGGACGTCAGTGCACCGGTGTGGGATTGGGCACCGCGGATCGATGCCTCGCTGCCTCCGACGGTCAGCAGCAGCACGGGCTTGCCCGCGGCGGCGGCCTCGGCGGCGGCAGCTACGAACGCCCGGCCGTCGCCGAAGTCTTCGCAGTAGACCGCGATCACGTCGGTGCCCGGGTGGCGGGTGCATGAGCGGATGACGTCGGCGACGCCCAGGTCAGCTTGGTTGCCGAGGGAGACGAAGCGCGAGAAGCCGTGGCCACGGGCGGCCAGGAAGCCGGACAGTTCCAGGGCCATGTTGCCGCTCTGGGACAGCAGTGCGACCCCGCCGGTCGGCATCGGGTTCGATGCCAGGTAGAGCTCGGTGGTGGAGTCCAGCACGCCCAGGCAGTTCGGGCCGAGCAGCAGCGCACCCGCGTCGCGGACCCGCTTGACGATGCGTTCCTGCAGGGCCCTGCCCTCGGTGCCGAGCTCGGCGAATCCCGCTGTGACGCCGACGATCGCCTTCGCCCCGGCGGCCAGCGCGTCCTCGACGGCCTCCTCGAATCCCGCGGCGGGTACTGCGACGGCCACCAGGTCGACCGGCTCGGCCACGTCGGTGAGCGCTTTCACGGTCTGCCGGCCCAGCACCGGTTCGCCGCGCCGGTTCACCAGGTGCAGGGTGCGGGTGCCGGGCATGCGAAGGGCCTGCACGCTCAGCCAGTTGCCGTACTTCGTCTCGTCGTTGCTGGCGCCGATGATCGCGACAGAGCGCGGGTCGAACAGGGCCGTGAGGTCGCGGGGCGCGGAGGCGGTCATTCGTCGTCCTTCAATTGCGGAGCGGGATGGGCGGTGCCCCAGGCGTCGGCGCCGCCGTCGATCACGACGGTGGTGCCGGTGATGTAGCCGGCGGCCGGCGAGGCGAGAAAAGCGATGGTCGGCGAGATGTCCTGGGCAGTGCCGAGACGGCCGAGTGGGACCGCCGAGGCCCATTGGGCCCGGGCCTCCTCGGTGTAGTTGGCGTCCATGCCCTCGGTGGCGATGGTGCCCGGGGCGATGCAGATGCTGCGGATCCGGTATTTGCTCCACTCCAGCGCCAGCCCGCTGGCCAGGTTCTCCAGGGCTGCGCGGGCCGAGGTGGCGTGGACGAACGACGGGATGCCTCGGCGGGGGGAGAACGCCATGAAAAAGATCACGCCGCTGCGCTGCGGAATCATGGCGCGTGTCGCCACCTCATGGGTGACCGCCCAGGTGCCGTCGACGGCCAGTCGGTGCACCGCCCGCCAGCCTTTGAGGCTGATGTCCTCGGCGGGCGCGGAGAACTGCCCGCCGGCGTTGTTGACGAGCACATCGACCCGACCGAAGCGGTCCAGCGTCTGGGTGACCATCTCGGCGACTTGCTCCTCGTCGCGGATATCGGTCGGTACCGCGAGGGCTCGGGCCCCGAGCGCCTCGATCTCGGCGACGGTGTCCTTGAGCGGTTCGGCCCGACGGCCCGCGATCACGACGTCGGCACCGCAGCGGGCGAACTCCACGGCGGTGGCCCGGCCGATGCCGGTGCCGCCACCGGTGATCAGCACGGCCTTGCCGCGGTGCAGCCCCGGGCTCAGGGCGCCGGGTGTCGGGCTCGACGGCTCTGCCACGATGACTCCTCGCGTTTGACTGATGCATCAGTTATAGCGTGAGCGGACACACGTCAGTCAATTGCATGTGACGTGTATCACAGTGATTCCGCTCGCGAATCTGGCAGGTGAAGTGCACTTTTGTGCAGGTGAACGCGGGTAATGCCAGCATGTACGAGCCGTCTGACGCTCGAGTCGAATCTGACTGACGCGTCAACCTAGTTAATGTGGTTTGATTGCTGAGTCAGGTAGCAACGGGAAGAAAAGACCGACGTGACTGCTGAGAATGGCGACGATTCCAGGAAGGCCGCGATACTCGACGCCGCGGCGCAGCTCATCGCCGAGCGCGGCTACCACGCCGTCCGCATCTCGGACATCGCGCAGGTCGTCGGCACCAGCACCGGCACGGTGCACTACTACTTCCCCGGCAAGAACGACGTGCTCACCGCCGCGCTCAAACACTCGATCGACCACGCCTTCGGCAGGCAGAGCGCCGAGCTGAAGGCCATCGACGACGCGCACCAGAGGTTGCTCAAGCTCATCGACATGCAGTTGCCCCGGGTGGGAGCGGTCCGCGACGAGTGGTCGGTGTGGATCCAGTTCTGGGCCGAGGCGCTGATCCGTCCCGAGCTGCGGCCGATCCACGGCGCATATTACGAACGGTGGCGCGAGACCATCAGGCGCGTCGTCGAACGCGGACAGCGTCAGGAGGTGTTCCGCACCGACGTCGACCCCGAGACCATCGCCCTCCGGCTGTCGGCGCTGACCGACGGGATGGCGATCCAGGTGCTCACCGGCACGCCCAACATGACGGTCAGCGCGATGAAAGAAGTGCTGGTCGAATTCATCCAGGACGCGCTCATACCGCGGGCGGCAGCGGTGAACCGGAGCGAAACCGCCTGAGCGGAGAGCTCAACTCCACAGGGTCACATGCACTTTCGGCCGGAACCGGGCGACCCCGACGCCGGTGCCGCGGATCATGGCCTGCGTGCAGCGCGGGGTGGTGATGAACCGCACCAGTTCCGACACGGCCGGTTGACGCGCCGCCGCGGGCAGCGTCGAGGCGAACCACTCGCCGGCGACCTGCAGGCCGGGACCTTTGACGTGGGCGAGCCGGCCGCTGGTCAGATCTTTGGCCACCGCGAATCCGATCGTCGGCATCGCACCGCCGACCCGCTGAACCTCGTCGAGTGCGGCGGCGTCGCTCTGAAAGATGCGTTGGTGGGCTTCGGGAATCGCGAGATTCCGTAGCATCGAGGCGATTTCGCCGTCCACGCTGCCGCCGGAAGGGCCCAGCAGCCAGAGCTGCTCGCGCAGCAGTGCCGGAGTCGGAGTGCGGGTGGCCAACGCGCCGTCGGGCGTGGTGACCGTGATGATCTGGTACTTCAGGAACGGGCGCACGGCAAGGTCCTGGCCGTTGGCCTCGGGCGGTAAACCGAGCGCGATATCGACGGCGCGCGAGGTGATCAGATGCGCGAACTGGGCGGCCGGATGCACGCTGAGCTCGACCGAAAGGTCATCGGCGCGCGACGAGAACAGTTCGATGAGGCCCGGCGCCGCGTGCTCCGCGAAGGCGCTCGACGCCGCGATGCGCAGCAACCGGCGGCCGTGCGCGGCTTCGGTCACCTCGATCGCCGTCTGCTGCTGCAAGCCCAGGATCTCGATGGCGCGGCTGGCCAGCCGCAGACCGCCTGGGGTGAACGCGAGCCCGGCCGCCGTCCTGGTGAACAGCGGATCGTCAAGTTCTTTGCGCAGCTGTGCGACGTGCATCGACACCCCGGCATCGGAGACGCCGAGCTCCTCGGCAGCCGCGCGCACCGAACCGAGCCTGACTACCGCCGAAAATGCACGCAGTTGCGCAGGTGTCACGTATGCAGCCTAAATTGAAAATGTGAGAGAGGTGCTGAGCACTCTGTTAGCAGTCTGGCGGGCGGGCGGCACCGCCGGTCTCGCGACGGTGGTGCGCACATTTCGATCGGCCCCGCGCCCGCCCGGTGCCGCGATGGTGGTGACTCCCGACGGCACGGTGAGCGGCTCGGTGTCGGGCGGGTGCGTCGAAGGTGCGGTGTACGAACTGGCGTCCGACGTGGTGGCCACGGGCGTGCCTGTCCTGCAGCGCTACGGAGTCAGCGACGACGACGCGTTCGAGGTCGGGCTCACGTGCGGCGGAATGCTCGACGTCTTCGTGGAACCGTTGTCGCAGAGCACTTTTCGGGAGTTGGACGCCGTCGCTGCTGACATCGACGCGCACCGCCCGGTCGCCGTCGCCACGGTCATCACGCACCCCGACTCGGCCTGGGTCGGCAGGCGGTTGGTGGTGCGCCGCGACCCGGGGGACGGTCCAGTCGACGGCTCACTCGGGTCTTTACGGGCGGACGCCGCGGTGATCGACGATGCGCGCGGCTTGCTCGCGGCGGGCCGTAGTGAGATTTTGACCTACGGGCCGGATGGCCAACGGCGCGGCGAGGGGATGGAGGTGTTCGTCGCGAGTCATGCGCCGCGGCCGCGCATGCTCGTGTTCGGGGCCATCGACTTCGCCGCCGCGGTCGCGCAGCAGGGCGCGTTCCTGGGCTACCGCGTCACCGTGTGCGACGCGCGCCCGGTGTTCGCCACCTCGGCGCGGTTCCCGACGGCCGACGAGGTCGTCGTCGATTGGCCGCACCGGTATCTGGCCGCGCAGGTCGCCGCAGGCGCGATCGACTCCCGCACGGTTATCTGCGTACTGACCCATGACCCCAAGTTCGACGTGCCGCTGCTGGAGGTGGCGCTGCGGTTACCCGAGAACTCGCGAGCTGCCTACATCGGTGCGATGGGATCGCGACGCACCCACGAGGACCGGCTGCAACGGCTGCGCGAAGCTGGGCTGACCGAGGACGAGCTGGCCGGCTTGTCGAGCCCGATCGGATTGGACCTCGGCGGGCGGACACCGGAGGAGACCGCCGTGTCCATCGCGGCGGAGATCGTGGCCCGGCGGTGGGGCGGCGGCGGGCGTCCCCTGGCCGAGACCGGCGGCAGGATCCACCATGAGCTGGGGCAACGGGAGTCCCAACCGGCGAGTTAAGTGATCGCTTAACTCGCTATTGACGCCGACGACAGGCAGGCGTGAGCTGGGTCACATGCAAGTTCCCGGCCCCTTCGAGTACGAACGCGCCACCAGCGTCGACCACGCCGTCGGTCTGCTGGACAGATTGGGTGAGGACGCCAGGATCGTCGCCGGCGGGCACAGCCTGCTGCCGATGATGAAGCTGCGGATCGCCAATCCCGAATATCTCGTCGACATCAACGATCTCGCCGCCGAGCTCGGCTATATCGTCACCGACCCCACCCTCGTCCGCATCGGTGCCATGGCTCGGCACCGCGAGGTGCTGGACTCCGATCCGCTGGCCGCGGTGTGCCCGATCTTCCGCGACGCGGAACGGGTGATCGCCGACCCCGTCGTCCGCAACCGTGGCACCCTCGGCGGGTCGCTCTGCCAGGCCGATCCGGCCGAAGACCTGACCACTGTGTGCGGTGTCGTCGGTGCGGTCTGCTTGGTGCACGGACCATCGGGGGACCGGGAGATTCCCATCGACGATTTCCTGGTCGGGCCGTACGAGACCGCGCTGGACCACAACGAGATGCTCATCGAGGTGCGGATCCCGGTACGCCACCGCACTTCCAGCGCGTACGCGAAAGTGGAACGCCGCGTGGGGGATTGGGCGGTTACGGCGGCCGGTGCCCAGGTGACGCTCAATGACGACGCCATTGTGGCCGCGCGCATCGGGCTGACCGCGGTCAACGCCGACGTCCAGGCGCTGCGCGCGCTCGCGGGCTCCCTGACGGACCAACCGGCGACGGAGGAGACCTTCGCCGCGGCGGGAGCTGCCGCCGCGCAGGCCTGTGAACCGGTCAGCGACATGCGCGGCAGCGCCGACTACAAGCGCCACCTCGCATCCGAGCTGACCATCCGCACGCTACGTACCTCGGTCGAGCGTGTGCGTAACGCCCCTGCACCGGAAGGGAATTAGCTCATGCAGGTCAACATGACGGTCAACGGCGAAGCCGTCAGTGCCGAGATCGAGCCGCGGATGCTGCTGGTGCACTTCCTGCGCGACGAGCTGGGCTTGACCGGAACCCATTGGGGCTGCGACACATCCAACTGCGGCACATGCGTCGTGGACGTCGACGGACAGCCGGTGAAGTCGTGCACCATGCTGGCCGCGATGGCTTCCGGGCACGCGGTGCGCACGGTCGAGGGCATGGAGGTCGACGGCCGGCTGGACCCGGTACAAGAGGGTTTCATGCAGTGTCACGGCCTGCAGTGCGGCTTTTGCACACCGGGCATGATGATCACCGCGCGGGCCTTGCTGGACCGTAACCCGGACCCGACCGAAGCCGAGATCCGGGAAGCCATTTCGGGGCAGATCTGTCGATGCACCGGCTACACCACGATCGTGCGCTCCGTGCAGTGGGCGGCACGTCATGCCCGGCAGGAGGCGCAGGCGTGACCACTTTGGAAAATCCGGTCGACCGGCCCGAGGACACCGCCGTCAACGACGAGAAGCCGTGCGGTCACGGCAGGATGCTGCGCAAGGAGGATCCACGGTTCATCCGCGGCCGCGGTACCTACGTCGACGACGTGAAACTGCCCGGCATGCTGCACCTGGCGATACTCCGCTCACCGTATGCGCACGCCCGGATCGTCAGCATCGATGTCAGTGCGGCGCAGGCACATCCGAAGGTCAAGGCGGTGGTGACCGGCGCCGACCTGGCGGGTAAGGGCCTCGCATGGATGCCGACGCTGTCCAGCGATGTGCAGGCGGTGCTGGCGACCGACAAGGTGCGGTTCCAGGGTCAGGAGGTGGCCTTCGTCGTCGCCGAGGACCGCTACTCGGCGCGGGATGCCTTGGAGCTCATCGACGTCGAGTACGAACCGCTCGATCCCGTGATCGATGCCCGGCACGCGCTGGACGCCGACGCCCCGGTGATCCGCACCGATCTCGACGGCAAGAGCGACAATCACTGCTTCGACTGGGAGACCGGCGACGCCGCCGCCACCGATGCGGTGTTTGCGACGGCCGATGTGGTGGTCAAACAGGAGATCGTCTATCCGCGGGTGCATCCGGCACCGATGGAAACCTGCGGTGCCGTGGCCGATCTCGACCCCGTCTCCGGCAAGCTCACACTCTGGTGCACCTCGCAGGCCCCACATGCGCACCGCACGCTGTACGCGCTGGTCGCCGGTCTGCCCGAGCACAAGATCCGGGTGATCTCCCCGGACATCGGTGGCGGATTCGGCAACAAGGTGCCGATCTATCCCGGATATGTCTGCGCCATCGTCGGCTCGCTGCTGCTGGGCAAGCCGGTCAAGTGGATGGAAGATCGCAGCGAAAACCTCACCAGCACAGGGTTCGCCCGCGACTACATTATGGTCGGTGAGATCGCCGCGCGCAGTGACGGCAAGATCCTCGCGATCCGGTCCAATGTGCTGGCCGATCACGGCGCGTTCAACGGCACTGCCGCTCCGACGAAGTACCCTGCCGGCTTCTTCGGGGTGTTCACCGGCAGCTACGACATCGAGGCCGCGTACTGCCACATGACCGCGGTGTACACCAACAAGGCACCGGGCGGCGTGGCCTATGCGTGCTCGTTCCGCATCACCGAGGCCGTGTATTTCGTCGAGCGCATGGTCGACTGCCTGGCGTTCGAGCTGAAAATGGATCCCGCCGAGCTGCGCCTGCGAAACCTGTTGAAGCCCGAGCAGTTTCCGTACAAGTCGAAGACCGGCTGGGTGTACGACTCCGGTGAGTACGAGAAGACCATGCGCCTGGCGATGGAGATGATCGACTACGACGGGCTGCGGGCAGAGCAGCGCGAGAAACGCGAGCGTGGTGAACTCATGGGCATCGGCATGTCCTTCTTCACCGAGGCCGTGGGCGCCGGGCCGCGCAAGGACATGGACATCCTGGGGCTGGGCATGGCCGACGGCTGTGAGCTGCGGGTGCATCCGACCGGAAAAGCCGTGGTGCGCTTGAGCGTCCAGACGCAGGGGCAGGGGCATGAGACGACGTTCGCGCAGATCGTCGCCGAGGAGCTCGGCATCCCGCCCGAGGACATCGACGTCGTGCACGGCGACACCGATCAGACACCGTTCGGCCTGGGCACCTACGGCAGCCGATCCACTCCGGTGTCGGGTGCCGCGGCTGCGCTCGTCGCCCGCAAGGTGCGCGACAAGGCCAAGATCATCGCCTCGGGCATGCTGGAAGCCTCCGTCGCCGACCTCGAGTGGGACAAGGGCAGCTTCCATGTCAAGGGCGACCCAACGGCGTCGGTGACCATCCAGGACATCGCGATGCGGGCCCACGGGGCGGGGGATCTACCGGAAGGCATCGAAGGTGGCCTCGATGCCCAGATCTGTTATAACCCAGAGAATCTCACCTATCCGTACGGCGCGTACTTCTGCGTCGTCGACATCGACCCCGGTACCGCCGTGGTGAAGGTGCGCCGGTTCCTCGCGGTCGACGACTGCGGCACCCGGATCAACCCGATGATCATCGAGGGGCAGGTGCATGGCGGCCTGGTCGACGGCATCGGCATGGCGCTGATGGAGATGATCGCGTTCGACGCCGACGGCAACTGCCTGGGCGGATCGCTGATGGACTACCTGATCCCCACCGCGATGGAAGTGCCGCACTTCGAGACCGGTCACACCGTGACGCCTTCGCCGCACCACCCCATCGGCGCGAAGGGCATCGGCGAGTCCGCCACGGTCGGTTCGCCGCCCGCCGTCGTCAACGCCGTCGTGGATGCGTTGGCGCCGTTCGGGGTTCGGCATGCCGACATGCCGTTGACGCCGTCGCGGGTATGGGAAGCCATGCAGGGCCGGGCCACGCCGCCCATCTAGAGGGAGACCGGATGACGCTGACCGAGCGGGTCGCGCAACTGCGACAGGCCCGAACCCCGTTTGTGCACGCCACGGTGGTGCGCGCACAACCACCCGCGTCGGCCCACGCCGGTGACGAGGCGATCCTGCTGGCCGACGGCACCATCGAGGGGTTCGTCGGCGGTCAGTGTGCCCAAAACTCGGTACGCAAGGCCGCATTGGGGGCCCTGCAGGTCGGCCAGAGCGTGCTGCTGCGGGTGCTGCCGGACGGTGACGTGCATTTCCCCGAGGCGCCGGGCGCGTGCGTCGTGGTCAACCCGTGCCTGTCCGGAGGCGCGTTGGAGATCTTCCTGGCGCCCGAGGTGCCCGCACCCCTCGTGCAGATCGTCGGTGCCACACCGGTAGCCGATCGGGTGGCCGACCTGTGTGCGGTGCTCGGGTACGACGTGCGCCGCCCGGCCGGCGTCGACGACGCCGACTTCGGCGACACCACCGCGGTTGTCATCGCGAGCCTCGGCGGCCCCGAAGCCGAGATCGTCAGGGCCGCACTGGATGCCGGGGTGCGCTATGTCGGTCTGGTGGCCAGCCGGGTACGGGGCACCTCGATCCTGGACACCATGCAGCTGGCACAGGCCGAACGTGCGCGCGTCCACACCCCGGTCGGACTGTCCATCGGCGCGAAGACTCCGGCCGAGATCGCGGTGTCCATCGTGGCCGAGGTGATCCAGGGCATCCGGGTCGGTGGCCTCGCGAAACGTTCGTACGATACCCACGCCGGGCCGTCCGTCGAACACCACTGCGATGCCCATGGCCACTGAACCATTCGGCAGCGTCGCCGATGTGGTGCGACGCTTCGACGGCCACGACTACCTGCTCGGCAAGGGTACCGCGACGGCGATCTACCTGGCGGTGACCATGGGCCGGCCGCTGCTGTTGGAAGGCGAACCCGGTGTCGGTAAGACGACTGCCGCCAAAACCCTTGCCGCAGTGCTCGATACCCCGTTGATACGGCTGCAGTGCTACGAGGGGTTGACGGCCGGTGAAGCCCTCTACGACTGGAACTATCAGCGCCAGCTCTTGTCGATCCGGTTGGCGGAGGCTCACGGCGGGCAGACGGTCGGCGAATCCGACCTCTACACCGAGGCGTATCTCGTCGACCGGCCCATCCTGCAGAGTGTCCGGCACCGCGGGCCGAGCCCGCCGGTTTTGCTCGTCGACGAGATCGACCGTGCCGATGACGAATTCGAGGCTCTGCTGCTGGAATTCCTCGGCGAGGCCGCGGTCACCGTGCCCGAGCTCGGAACGTTCGTCGCCGAGCAGCCGCCGATCGTGGTGCTGACCTCCAATCGCAGCCGCGACCTGCATGACGCCCTGCGTCGGCGCTGCCTCTATCACTGGATCGAATATCCCGACCGGCTCACGGCCGTCGCGATCGTGCGGCGCACCGTACCCGGCGCGACCGATGCGCTCATCGAACGCGCGGCCCAATTCGTCGGCGCGGCACGCGGTCTCGACCTCGACAAGCCGCCGGGCATCGCCGAAACCATCGACTGGGTGGCCGCGCTGGTGGTACTGGGGGTCGGGGACCTGGTCGACCCCGCGGCGCTGGGCACGCTCGGCGCCCTGGCCAAAACCCCTGACGACAGCCGAATCCTGCACGACGCCATGCTGGAATTGAGAGGGAGCGCACTATGAAAATCGCCAACGAGTTCACGGTCAGTGTGCCGATAGAGGACGCGTGGGATCTGCTCACCGATCTCGACCAGGTGGTCCCGCTGATGCCGGGCGCACAGCTGACCGGGCAGGACGGCGAGGACGTACTGGGCAAGGTCAAGGTCAAGGTGGGTCCGGTGACCAGTGAGTTCAGTGGCAAGGTGCGCTTCGTCGAGCAGAACCGAGACGAGCATCGCGCCGTCATCGACGCCAAGGGCAAGGAAGCCCGCGGCACCGGCAACGCTGCCGCCACGGTGACCGCCCGATTGCACGACGCGGGCCAGACGACCCGGGTCACCGTCGACACCGATCTCAAGGTCGTGGGGAAGCTCGCGCAGTTCGGCAGCGGTATGTTGCAGCAGGTTTCCGAGAAGCTGTTGGGCCAGTTCGTCGAGTCGCTTGAGGCCAAGCTGGCCGCCGACCAACCTGCGGCGGCCACTGCGCCCGTCGCTTCCGCGCCGCCGGCAGCGGACCTGCAGCCCATCGACCTGCTCGACCTGGCCGGTGGCAGCGCCCTGAAGCAGTACGGTCCCCGGATCGCGGTGGCGTTCCTGGTGGCTGTCGTGGTGTTCACGATCGGGCGTGTACGGATGGCCCGCGCCCGCCGATGACGACTCCGCGCCTCCTGCGTGGGGTCGACCTCGCGGCGTTCGCGGTTGCGCTGGTCGACCGGTTGCGTGGCGCCGGAGTAGCAGTGTCGGCCGTCGGATCCGCCGGCCTGGTGCAGGCGATGCACATCCTGGCTCCCACAGACCGGTCCCAGCTGTACTGGGCGGCGCGGCTGACCCTGGTGAGCCGGGTCGACGACCTTGCGGCTTTCGATGCGGTATTCGATGTGGTGTTCGGCGACGCCGTGCTCGGCCTCGATCCGGTGAGCCTGAAACGCCCCCTGGACCCGTCGCTGACTCTCTCCGGGCGATCCACGGCCGACCCGAACGCGGCCGAGGACGGTGTCGGGCTGCCCTGGACCACACGGCCGGCCGCGTTCACCGGGGCGGCGCCCGCGCCCGAGGGTAGTGCGCTGCCTCAGCTGATGCCGAGCCGGCTCGTTGCGCACGCCGACACGCCGTTCGAACAATTCGACGCCGACGAGCTGCGTCGCATCGGAGCGTGGCTGCAGAGCGCGCAAACCCACTGGCCGCAGCGGCGCACACTGCGTCGTCAACGCCATCCGGCAGGTCAGCACGTCGATCTGCGCGCGACCATCAAGGCATCTCGCACGACCGGGTGGGAGCCGGTTCGGGTGGCTCGCACCCGTAGGCGGGCGCGGCCGCGCCGGGTGGTCCTGGTCTGCGACGTCAGCGGTTCGATGCAGCCGTACGCCACCGTCTATCTGCACCTGATGCGGGCGACGGCACTGCGCTCCGCCGGGCTGCATCCCGAAGTGTTCGCGTTCGCGACCACGCTGACGAGGCTCACCGCGGCCCTGTCGCACCGCTCGGCCGAGACCGCGCTGGCCCGAGCCAACGACAAGGTGATGGACCGCTACGGCGGCACTCGCGTGGGCCGATCGATCGCAGCCCTGCTCACGCTGCCGCACGGTAACGCCCTGCGCGGTGCTGTCGTGGTGATCGCTTCGGACGGCTGGGACGCCGACGAGCCGGACACGCTGCGCCACGCCATGAGCCGGCTACGGCGTCGCGCACATCTGGTGATCTGGCTCAACCCTCGCGCGGCCGCCCCCGGATTCGCCCCACTCGCCGGGGCGATGGCCGCGGCGCTGCCGTACTGCGATCACGTGCTCTCCGCGCACAGCCTCGTCGGGCTGCAGGAACTGTTCGACGTGCTCAGCTAGGAGGTCTCGGTGGCGTCCTTCGCCGCGCGGCGGCGCTTGAGCCATTCGAAGAACATCGGAGCGACCGAGGCCAGCACGATGACGATGAAAATGGGTTCCAGCAGCTTCTGGATGATCGTGAACTGGCCCAGCCAGTACCCCAGCAGGATCAGACCGACACCCCACACCACCGCACCCAGGACGTTGAAGGTCGTGAACACCGAATAGCGCATCTTCGCGGCGCCTGCGGTCAGCGGGGCCAGGGTCCGCACGATCGGCACGAAGCGCGCGATCACGATGGCGAACGGTCCGCGCTGCTCGAAGAACGCGTGCGCCTCGTCGAGGTAGCGCTGCTTGAGCACCTTCGCGTCGGGCTTGAACATCGACGTGCCGATGGTGCGCCCGATGAAATAGCCGACCTGCCCGCCGAGGATCGCAGCCAACGGGATGAACACCAGCAGCTGCCACAGCTGGAAGTTCGCCTGGGCGTCGATTCCCCGCGCCGCGGTCCCCGCCGCGAGCATGCCCGCCACGAACAACAGCGAGTCGCCGGGCAGGATCGGGAACAGGACTCCGGACTCGACGAACACCACGACCAGGATGCCCACCAGCGCCCACGCGCCGAAGTATCCGATGAGGTTGAGCGGATCCATGAAATTCGGCATCAGCGCCAGATTGGTCGTAACCTCTGGGATGGCGGTGGCGATCACGAGTCCCAAGGGTACCTGCGCCCTGTCACCGCCCCGCACCTGCGAGAACCTGCGCCGCAACCATCAGCCTGGGACAGGAAAGGACACTGTCATGCCCATCGCCACTCCCGAGGTCTACGCCGAGATGCTCGGCCGGGCCAAGGAGCACTCGTTCGCGTTCCCTGCGATCAACTGCGTCGGGTCGGAGAGCATCAACGCGGCAATCAAGGGTTTCGCCGACGCGGGTAGTGACGGCATCATCCAGTTCTCCACCGGCGGCGCGGAGTTCGGCTCGGGCCTCGGGGTCAAGGACATGGTCACCGGCGCGGTGGCGCTGGCCGAATTCGCCCACGTGATCGCCGACAAGTACCCGATCACGGTCGCGCTGCACACCGACCACTGCCCGAAGGACAAGCTGGACACCTATGTCCGGCCGCTGCTGGCCATCTCGGCCGAGCGGGTGGCCGCCGGGCGCAATCCGCTGTTCCAGTCGCACATGTGGGACGGCTCGGCCGTGCCGATCGACGAGAACCTGTCCATCGCCCAGGACCTGCTCAAGCTCGCGGCGACCGCGAAGATCATCCTCGAGGTGGAGATCGGCGTGGTCGGCGGCGAGGAGGACGGCGTCGAAGCCGAGATCAACGAGAAGCTCTACACCAGCCCGGAAGACTTCGAGAAGACCATCGACGCCCTGGGTGCCGGTGAGAAGGGCCGGTACCTGCTGGCGGCGACGTTCGGCAACGTGCACGGCGTGTACAAGCCCGGCAATGTGGTGCTCAAGCCCGAGGTGCTGGCCGAGGGGCAGCGGGTAGCCGCGCAGAAGCTCGGATTGTCCGGCGACGCAAAGCCTTTCGACTTCGTGTTCCACGGCGGCTCAGGTTCGCTCAAGTCGGAGATCGAGGATTCGCTGAAGTACGGCGTGGTCAAGATGAACGTCGACACCGATACGCAGTACGCCTTCACCCGCCCGATCGCCGCGCACATGTTCACCAACTACGACGGTGTGCTCAAGGTCGACGGCGAGGTCGGCAACAAGAAGACCTACGACCCGCGCAGCTACCTCAAGAAGGCCGAGGCCTCCATGACCGAGCGCGTGACCGAGGCCTGCAACGACCTGCACAGCGCCGGCCGGAGTGTGACGGCAGGCTAGCCCGTGGGGGCCTGGCAGATCTTCCACTGATCGTCGCGGAACTGCAGGTCGAAGCTGCGAGTCGACCGCGTCTGGGGCGCGTACGCCATGAAGGTGGTGACGTTGGCCTCGGCGTGGTCGTCGTGGACCACCACCTGGTCGACGCTGGACACCACGGGATACTGCTTGGCCGCGGCCACGCGGGCATGGGTTTCATCCCAGGCCTGCTGGTCGTAGTTGACGTAGTTCTCACGCGTGCTGCCGCAGGTGATGGACCGCAAGGCGGCCAGATCGCCGCTCTGGACTGCGGTGTCGAAGTTCTCGATGGTGGCCCGCACCTTGTCTTCCTGCGACGACGCTGCCGTGGAGTTTCGGGTGAGCAGCACGGTGCCCAGGATCGCGATGGCCACCAGCGCGGCGATCACCAGCAGGACCGCGATCACCCAACCCCAGCTGCGCCGGGACGGCGCCTCGGGCGCGGGCGGTGGGGGCGCGCCGTCGCGCGGCGGAATCATCTGGGGGGCCGCCGCTTTCGCCGTCGGTGGGGCGAACACCTCGGTTTCCGGGTCCGGCGGGGTGTCGATCTTCTGCGTCGAACCGTCGAAGCCCGACGGTGCGGTGAAGCGTCGCTCGTCGTGCTGCTGCGCCGCTTCTGTCATGGCGGTCGCGGAGCCGATGATCTCGGTGGTGGCCTCGGACTCGGCGTCCACCCTCATCTGCTCGGTCTGGTCGTCTGCTCGCCCCGGCCTACCGGCGTCGTCCGGCTCCGATGGATTCGACATCCCTGTTGCGGTCCTCCCGTACGTCGCTACCGGTGGAGCTTATAGGCCGGTGCACAATAGGCCCATGACGCGGATGGGTGATCTGCTAGGACCGGATCCAGTGTTGCTCCCGGGCGACCCCGATGCCGAGGACGAACTCGCCGCGGGGGAGAAGCCCGCCGTGGTGGCCGCGGCGCATCCCTCGGCGTCGATCGCGTGGGCCGTGCTGGCCGAGGAGGCGCTCGCCGACGACAAGGCCGTGACCGCGTACGCCTATGCGCGCACGGGCTACCACCGCGGGTTGGACCAGCTGCGCCGCAACGGGTGGAAGGGCTTCGGCCCGGTGCCGTTCAGCCACGAGCCCAATCAGGGATTCCTGCGGTGCGTCGCGGCGCTGGCCCGCGCCGCCGACGACATCGGCGAGACCGACGAGTTCCAGCGCTGCCTGGACCTGCTCGACGACTGCGATCCGTCGGCCCGCGCCGAGCTCGGCCTGGGCTGACTGACCGGCCGTCGCGTCTGGGTGGTCACCACGTCGATTCGCACGGGCAGTCCCCGCTCGCGCCTGGCGCCTCCACCTGCACCGTGGCGTGCTCCAGGCCGCGGGCGGTGAGCACCGCGCGGGCGCCGTCGAGCACGGTTGCCGCGTCGGCGGTGCTGGTCAGGTGTGCGGTGACCATGTCCTTGCCGGGCACCAGCGTCCACACGTGCAGATCGTGCACGCCGGTGACGCCGGCCACCCCGCCGAGCGCGCTGCGCAGCTCGTCGACATCGATGTGGCGCGGCGAGGACTCGCTCAGGATGCGCAAGGCGGCACGGGCCAGGGAGATGGCGCGGGGCAGCACCCACAGCGCCACCAGCACCGCGACCACCACGTCGGCGTAGGGCCATCCGGTGGTGACCGTGACGATGCCGGCGATCAGCACCCCGATGCTGCCGACGGTGTCGGCGACCACTTCCATGTACGCACCCTTGACCGCAAGGCTGGTTTCGGAGTGCGAGCGCAGCATCAGCACCACGGCCGCGTTGGCCAGCAGTCCGACCAGTGCCACGACGATCATCGGCACACCGGGAATCTCGGGTGCGTCGCCGAGCCGCTCGAACGCCTCGTAGAGGATGAATCCCGCGACGCCGAGCAGCAGTACGGCGTTGGCGACGGCGGTGAACACCTCGGCGCGGTGCCAGCCGTACGTGCGGGCCGGCGATGAGCTGCCCTTGCGGGCCAGCAGCACCGCGGTCAGGCCCATGAACATCGCGACCAGGTCGGTCAGCATGTGTCCGGCATCGGCGAGCAGCGCGATGGAGTTGATGGTCAGCGCGGTGACCAGTTCGACGACGAAGAAGATCGACAGGATGGCGGCAGCCATGACCATCCGGCTGACGCGCGTGTCCGTCGAATGGCTGTGATCGTGGCCTGCACCCATGGACGCAATATATGCGCATACTCGCATATGTCGCAAGTGTCACGTTCGCCACGGTCCGGCGAGCGTGTCACCTTCGCCGCGTTTTCGGAATTGCGCAGCGAGCCCACCCGTTGTCCCGTTCGAGATGACTTACGACAACGCCTTCGATGGATCCCCGCTGGCCCGGCTGGCCGCGTGGGTGTTTGCCTGGCACTACGACCAGCAGCTTGTCGACGGCGCGATCATCGAGCCGGGGAGCCCCTTGGCCATGCACGTCCAGCGGCTGACCTCCGACCGGTACCGCCACGAACTCGCACAAACCCTGGATCTGGCGGTGCAGCGAGCAGAAGCCGACCCGGTGTTCTACACGGCGCGGATCCCGACGCACAGGGGCGCGGTGATGTCGGCCGTCGACCAGATCGAGGAGATCCGGCAGCGGCTGGAAGGCCCGCGGCCGGTGCGCGCGCACGGGGTGGCCCGGCTGCGGATACTGCTGGCCGACGGCGTGGGTCCGTTCTACGTGCCGGGACGCCGAGGGCTGGCCGACGCGCTGCGAGCGGTGCTCGCCGACCTCTAGGGACCGGCTACATCCACGCTGACCAGAACCGCGTCAGCTGCCCGCCGATCTGCATCAGGAACCTGGGCACGCCGGACAGCTCGCAGGCCCAGTAGACCAGGCCGAAGAACCACCGGTTGAGGGTCGGCGTGATGAGCAGGATCAGCAGGATGAAGAAACTCCACTGCTTGGCCGGCTCGAGGGCGCGCTGCGTCTCGGGGCTCAGGTGGGGTTCCAGCGCGTTGTAGCCGTCCAGCCCCGGAATCGGCAGGATATTCAGCACGAGCGCGGTGACCTGCAAAAAGCCCAGGAAGGCCACGCCGGACCAGAACACGCCGTGCGCCGGGTCGTAGAACACCCTCGTGGCCACGAGCAGCAGCACCGCGAGCACCAGGTTGGCCGCCGGGCCGGCGAGGCTCACGATGGTCCGCTGGCGGGCCGTCATCCACGACGTCCGCACGTATACCGCCCCGCCGGGGAACCCGATGCCGCCGAGCGCGATGAACAGCACCGGCAAACCCAGCGACAGCATGGGGTGCGAATACTTCAGCGGGTTGAGGGTCAGGTAACCGCGCACCGCCACGTCGTGGTCGCCGAACCGCCACGCCGTGAAGGCGTGCCCGAATTCATGCAGGCACAGCGACACCAGCCAACCCGCCACCACCAGCACGAACACACCCGCGTAGGACAGCGGCCGCACGGTGTCGCCGGCCAGCCACGCGGCCACGCCGCCCGCGGCGGTGATGGCGACGACAGCCAGGAAGACCGGGCTCGGGCGCACCGATTGATGCAGCGGACGGATGTTCACGATTCGACGCTACCGGTTGCTGCGCTGCTCAGCCGACCCGCAGCCAGCCCTCGGTGTGCCGGTAGAACGTCGACCGGCGCACCTTGCGTGGGACGGCCACGCCGTCGCGCTCGACCCGGGCGCCTGTGGTGCCGAGCTGGGCGGCCCGCCCGGTTATCCACGCGCGGGGTCGCCCGCGTTCGCTGAGCACGGCGGCACGCAGGCCCGGCATCGAGAGCGTGGGTTCCACCCGCACACCCGGGACATCGCCGTCGAACAGCAGATGATCGTCGACCACCGCCTCGCCGTGCAGTGGCCCACCGTCGACGCCGCGCCACTGGGCAGCCGACACGATGACCGCCCCGGTCTCGTCGCGGATCAGCGGCACGCGGCGGGCCGGGGCGCCGAGCGCACGACGCGCGGAGAGGTAGCCGGTGGCATGGGCAACCTCGACGTCGAGCCGGTCGGCCCGCAGCAACGCGGTCAGCACGGCGGCCAATTCGGCTGCCCCACCTGCGACGACGACCCGGCGCTGGGTGGCGACACCGTCGAGCTCGACGGTCGGCAGGCCGCGCAGCGGCCTCGGCACGGCGCTGCCGAAGACCGCGACACCAGGCGCGTCGGGCGTCTGGTTGGGCAAAATGTGTGCTCCTCGCGTGCGCTGGGATAAGGTGACCTACCGGCTGCGCCAGTTCAAGACGCGGAGATAGGCGGGAGATTACGCCATGCCGGCAATCGTGCTCATCGGTGCCCAGTGGGGCGACGAGGGCAAAGGTAAAGCCACCGATCTACTCGGTGGCCGGGTGCAATGGGTCGTTCGCTACCAGGGCGGCAACAACGCCGGACACACGGTCGTGTTGCCCACCGGGGAGAACTTCGCCCTGCACCTGATCCCCTCGGGCATTCTCACGCCCGGTGTCACCAACGTCATCGGCAACGGTGTGGTCGTCGACCCCGGTGTGCTGCTGACCGAGCTCAGCGGCCTCGAAGAGCGAGGCGTGGACACCTCGGGACTGCTGATCTCCGCCGATGCGCATCTGCTGATGCCGTACCACGTCGCCATGGACAAGGTGGTCGAGCGGTACGCCGGCACCAAGAAGATCGGCACCACCGGCCGCGGCATCGGGCCGTGCTACCAGGACAAGATCGCCCGCATCGGCATCCGCGTCTCCGACGTGCTCGACGAGCAGTTGCTCAGCGAAAAGATCGGGGCCGCACTGGAATTCAAGAACCAGGTGCTGGTCAAGATCTACAACCGCAAGGCGCTGGACCCGGCCGAGGTGGTTGCGAACCTGCTCACCCAGGCCGAGGGATTCAAGCATCGGATCGCCGATTCCCGGTTGCTGCTCAACAAGGCCCTGGAAAATGGCGAGACCGTGCTGCTCGAAGGGTCACAGGGCACCCTGCTCGACGTCGACCACGGCACCTACCCGTTTGTCACCTCGTCGAACCCGACGGCCGGCGGCGCATCGGTCGGATCGGGCATCGGCCCCACCCGCATCACCACGGTGCTGGGCATTCTCAAGGCATACACAACCCGTGTCGGTTCGGGGCCGTTCCCGACCGAACTGTTCGACGAGCACGGGGCCTACCTGGCCAAGACCGGCGGCGAGGTCGGTGTCACCACGGGGCGGCCGCGCCGCTGCGGCTGGTTCGACGCGGTGATCGCGCGGTACGCCACCCGGGTCAACGGCATCACCGACTACTTCCTGACCAAGCTCGATGTGCTGTCGAGCCTGGAGACCGTGCCGGTCTGCGTCGGGTACATGGTCGACGGCAAGCGCACCGACGAGATGCCGATGACACAGTCCGACATCCACCGTGCCGAACCGATCTACGAGGAACTGCCCGGTTGGTGGGAGGACATCTCCGGCGCCCGCGAGTTCAGCGACCTGCCCGCCAAGGCGCAGGACTACGTGCTTCGCCTCGAAGAGCTTGCCGGCGCGCACATTTCGTGCATCGGTGTGGGCCCGGGTCGGGACCAGACCATCGTGCGGCGCGACATCCTGGCTGTGACGTGACGGACGGGCAACGCGAGTCCGTATTCGAACAGCACGGTGGTTTCCCGGTTTTCGAGGCCGCCGACCCCGGGCCGGGTTTCGGCCGGTTCGTGACAGCGATGCGCCGTGCCCAGGACCTTGCGGTATCGGCGAACCCCGACGCCGACGTCTGGGACGCGGCCGCCGACCGCATCGAGGAACTCGTCAAACTGCTCGCCCCGTACGAGGCGCCCGAGGGAGTCGGCCCGGCCAACCGCGTGCCGTCACTGCCCGGCGCGGGCAGCCTGCTGATGCCGCCTTGGACCGTCGCCAAGTTCGATCCCGACGGTGTCGAAGTGCAGGTGGATTTCAGCCGTTACTACGTGGGCGGCAACTACGCCGTGCACGGCGGGGTGCTGCCGCTGTTGTTCGACTCGGTGTTCGGCATGGTCATCCACGCCGCCGGTCGGCCCATCAGCCGCACCGCATTCCTGCATGTGGACTACCGCAAGGTGACGCCCATCGACACGCTCCTGACCGCCCGCGGCTGGGTCCGGGAAGCCGAGGGGCGCAAAGCGTTCGTCAACGCCGAATTGCGTGACCCGGACGGGAATCTGCTCGCCGAGGCGCACGGGCTCATGGTCAGATTGTTGCCCGGGCAGCCCTGAGCCGTGCGAACATGACGCGGTGGCTCAACAGCATCTGCGCCGACTCTCCACGCCCCGCGCGGCAGCACTCGCCGGCGTCCTGTTCGCCCTGCTGTGTGGCACGGCGCTGGTCCTGATCCGCATCGCGCTGCCGGAAGGCGCCGAGCCGGGGTCACAGTGGCTGGTCACCGGCAGCACCAATCTTCAAGTGGCAGCGACGATCATGCCGTTCGCAGGCATCAGCTTCCTGTGGTTCATGGGTGTGATGCGCGACGGTCTCGGCCGCTACGAGGACAAGTTCTTCTCGACGGTCTTCGTCGGCAGCGGCACGCTGTTCCTGGCCATGCTCTTCGTGGCCGCCGGTGTGGGTGCCGGCCTGGAACACAGTGGGGGCGCGATGGATCCGAGCGTGGCGACCTTCGGCCAGTTCGTCCTCCTGACCATCTCGAAGACCTACGCACTGCGGATGGCCGCGGTCTTCATGATCTCGCTGGCCACCATCTGGCTCAAGACGGGCCTCATGCCGCACTGGCTGGTGATCACCAGCTACGTGCTGGCCGTGGGGCTTCTGGTGGCCGGCGACGTGTCCATGTGGTTGACGCTGGCATTCCCGGCGTGGGTGCTGGTGGTGAGTGTGCTGGTGCTCATCCGGGCCGGTGTGATCGAGCTGCCGGGGGAGTCAGTCCACGAGGCGTAGCGCGCCGGCGGGGCACAGTTTGACGGCTTCGCGGGCATGGTCGAGTTCGGCGTCGGGAACCTCCTCCACGAGGGGCTGAACCACACCGTCGTCGTCTTGGTCGAATACCGCCCCGGCGACCATCACACAGTTGCCCGATGCGATACAGGCGTCCCGGTCCGCTTCAATCCTCATGGCGCTCACCACGTTACCGCGAGCGATCGCAGGCCGTAGATGAAGTGGAACGACCGGTACTGCACCTCGTCGAACGGTTCGGCGAGGGCCAGGCCGGGAAAGCGCCGCAGCAGGGCGGGAAACGCGATCCGCATCTCCATGCGGGCCAGTGGAGCGCCGAGGCAGTGGTGCACGCCGTGGCCGAAGGCCAGGTGTCCGGGCGCGCCGCGGCGGATGTCGAGAGTATCTGGGGAGTCGATGAACTCGGGATCCCGATTGCTCGACGGCAACGACGCGAACACCAGCTCGCCTGCCGGTATCTGGACTCCGGCGATCTCGACATCGGTGGTGGTGATGCGCGGGATCGCGTTCTGCACGATCGACAGCCAGCGCAGCAGCTCCTCGACCGCCGGGCCGACGGCCGCCGGATCGTCGCGCACCGCGGCGAGCTGGTCGGGGTGACGCAGCAGCGCAAGTACGCCCAGCCCCAACATGTTCGACGTCGTCTCGTGCCCGGCGAGCAGCAGCAACCCGGCGATCCCGATCAGCTCGTCATCGCTGAGCTCGTCGCCGTGTTGGCGCACCAGCATGCCGAGAATGTCCTCGCCCGGATCGCGGCGCGCGTTCTCGACCAGGCGGCGCATGTACTCGCGGCCCTCGCGCTGCAATGCGAGGCGTTCGGGGATCGGTGCGGACAGGTCGAGCTGTCGGGTGGAGCGGCGCTGGAAATCGTCGCGGTCCGCGTAGGGGACACCGAGCAGCTCGCAGATCACCAATGACGGTATGGGCAGGGCGAACTCGGCCACCAGATCGGCAGGCGGCCCCGCGGCCGCCATGGCGTCCAGTTGCGCCTCGACGATCTCGACGACCCGTGGCTCCAGCCGGTTCATCCGCCGGATGGTGAACTCCGCGGTGAGCATGCGGCGCAGTCGTTGATGCTCGGGCGGGTCGAGCCCCAGCAGGTTGCCCGCCCGGGCGCTGGCCTGCTCGTCGGCGGTCATCTCCGGAGCACCCGGCAACGCGAAGCCCGGCGGTCTGCTGTTGGAGAACCGCTCGTGATCGGCCAGCACCATCTTGACGTCGTCGTGACGAGTGACCAGGTGCACCGACATGCCCAGAGCGTTGACGACGGTGCGCACGCCGTCGGTCTCCCGGACCTCCCGCAGATAGGGTGTCGGGTCGAAGGCGTTGCGCCGCATGTGCAGTGGCGGCAGGACCTCGGGCGCAGTCATGAATTCGACGGTACGCCGCCCTCACGTGCGCAGCCCAGGCCACCAGATCCGCGGGCCGATCAGCGTGAACAGCGCCGGGACGATCACCGTGCGGACGACGAACGTGTCCAGCAGGATTCCGAGGCCGACGATGATGCCCAGCTGCGTCAAGACGATCAGCGGCAGGACACCGAGCACGCAGAACACCGCCGCCAGCACGATGCCTGCGCTGGTGATGACGGCGCCGGTGGCCGACACCGCGCGCACGATGCCCTGCCGGGTGCCGTACTGCGGCGTCTCCTCCCGCGCCCGGGTCACCAGGAAGATCGTGTAGTCGACGCCGAGTGCCACGAGGAAGAGGAACGCGAACAGCGGGGTGCTGTTGTCCAGCGCCGGGAAGCCGAAGACGTGCACGCTGGCCCAGCCGCCGAGCCCCAGCGCGGCCAATGCGCTGAGCACCGTGACGGCGACGAGCACCAGCGGCGCGAGCGCCGACCGCAGCAGCAGGTACAGCACGGCGAGCACTACGGCCAGGATCGCCGGAATCACCACGAGCCGGTCGCGTTGCGCGGCAGCGGCGGCGTCCCCGGCTTGTGCGTCCGAACCGCCCACCACCGCGGTGTCGTCCACCGCGTGCACCGAGTTGCGCAGTGCATCAACGGTTTTGAAGGAATCTTCCGATGCGGGGGCGGCCCGCAGGATCACCGACCACTGGCTCAGCCCGGCAGGCGACTCTCCGGCCGGGGTGGCGCTGACGACGCCCGGGGTTTCGGTGATGGCCCGCTGGACGGCGTCGGCCTTGGCGGTCGCGGCGATGACCCGGGTCGGATCGGTGAGGCCGCTGGGGAAGTGGGCGGCCAGCGTCTCGTACCCGGTGACCGATTCGGCCCGGACCCGGAACTGCTCGGTCTGGGACAACCCGATCGGTGTGCTCAGCAGCCCGACGCACAGCAGCGCCAGCCCCGCGGTGGCCACCACCACGACCCGGCCGGGCCGCTTGGCCACCGCGTCGGCGATCCGGTGCCAGATACCGCTGTCGGTGACGGCCGTGGCGCCGGGCTTCGGGATGAACGGCCAGAACAGCCGGGTGCCGCACAGCGCCAGCAGCGGCGGCAGCACCACGAGCACGAAGATGGCGGCGACCACCAGGCCCGCGGCGGCCTGAACGCCGAGGCTGCGGTTGCTCGGCGCCGACGCGAGCAGCAGGGTGAGCAGCGCCAGCACCACAGTGGCGTTGCTGGCCATGATCGCCGGGCTCGCGGCCCGGACCGACACCCGCAGTGCCTCGCGGTGGTCGGTGTGCGTGTTGAGCTCTTCGCGGTACCGCGAAATCAGCAGCAGCGCATAGTTGGTGCCTGCACCGAACACCAGCACGCTGGTGATCCCGCCGGTCGACCCGTCGGGGTGCAGGCCGAGGCCGGACGCGACGGCGGTGCCGAGCACGCCACCGACTCGGTCGGCGAACGCGATCACCAGCAGCGGCACCAACCACAGCACGGGCGAGCGGTAGGTGACGATCAGCAGCAGGGCCACCACCGTCGCGGTCACGGCCAGCAGCGTGATGTTCGCTCCGGCAAAGGAATTCGCGATGTCGGCGCCGAATGCCGGTCCGCCGGTGATTTGTGCGTGCAGCCCCGGCGGCAGGCCTGCCCCGGCCTTGTCCCGCAGCTCGCGCACAGCGTCGTTGAGCGCAAAGCCCGACAGGCCCGCGTCCAACGGGACCGTCGCCACTGCCGCTTTGCCGTCGTCGGAGACAAGGACCGGTGGACCCGGGGCATCCGTCATACGCCGGCGCGCCAACGCAGTCGCATCGATGTCCTCGGCGCCGAGCTCGGCTCCGTCGGTGCGGGTCACCACAAGGATGGCAGGAACCTCTCGGCCGCCCGGGAATTGGGCCCGCAGCGCGTCGGCCCGCGCGGATTCGGCGTTCTCGGGAACGGCGACCGGTGACGCCGACCCCGACTGGTCCCCGCTGAGCAGGCCCAGCAGCGCGCCGGAGACCAACACGACCAGCACCGCAAGCCAGGACAGTCTCCTAATCACGGTTCAGCGTCGCTTCTTCCAGGTCAAGGCCGCGCAGCACGGTACGGAGCACCTCGTCGTCGATATGACCGGCATCGCGCTCGGCGATGAACGTCTTACGTTCGGCGGCAAGCATTTCCAGCCGCAACCGGCGGAAAGCCGAGGTGGGGCTCTCCCCGATGTCGGCATCGTCGCGGCCGAGCCGTTCCCAGGCGGCGTTGCGGCGCCGGGTGTTCCACGCCCGCAGGATCTCAGCCGCCCGTTCCGGCACATCGGTGCCCGCAGGCTGTTCGGCCAGCAGCTCGTCGAGCCGGTCGGCCGCGGCCCTGGCCGCCCGGTCCTGGGCCGCCGCGGTGGCGATGGCGTCGGCATGCGCCTCGTTGCCCTGCACCCCGAGCATCTTGATGAACCACGGCAGGGTCAGCCCGTGCAGCAGCAGGGTTCCCACCACCACGACGAAGGTCAGGAACACCAGCTGCGGCCGGCCCGGGAACGGCGCGCCGGACAGCGTCGTGGCGGGCACGCCGAAGGCCGCGGCCAGCGAGACCACGCCGCGCATGCCCGCCCACGCCAGGATGAACACCTGGCCGGGCGGCGGGGCAGGCTCGCGGGCCCGCACCTTCGCCGAGAACAGCCGGGGCAGATACGCGAAGCAGTACACCCAGATGATCCGCACCACGATCACCGCGGTGAGCACGGCCGCCGAGGAGATCGCCAGGGTGGCCGCCGAGATGCCCGTCAACTCGCCGATCACCTTGGGCAACTGCAGCCCGATCAGGAAGAACGCGAAGGACTCCAGCACCAGCTGCAGCGCCTTCCACACCGCGCTGTCCTGCAGGCGGGTCGCGTAGCTTGCCTCGGTTTCGCGCTGTCCGAGCAGTAGTGCCGCCACCACAACCGCGATCACGCCGGAACCGTGCACCTCTTCGGCGACCAGATAGATCGTGAACGGCGCCACGAGCCCGATCGCGCTTTCCACGAGCGGATCGTCGAGCCGAGTGCGGATGTAGTGCACGACCATGCCCAGGGCGACGCCCACCACGATGCCGCCGACCGCGGCCAGGGCGAACGTGCCGAGGCCGCGCTGCCAGGTGGCTGCCGCGCCGATCGATGCGGCGAGCGCCACCTTGTACGCGGTCAGGGCGGTCGCGTCGTTGAGCAGGCTCTCCCCGCCGAGCAGCGTCATGATGCGGCGCGGCAACCCGAGCCTGCGGCCGATGGCGGTCGCCGACACCGCGTCGGGCGGCGCCACGATCGCGCCGAGGGTCAGTGCGGCGGGGATGGTCAGTTCGGGCACGGTGTGGAATG
Source organism: Mycolicibacterium brisbanense (assembly GCF_001570425.1). Taxonomy (GTDB): domain Bacteria; phylum Actinomycetota; class Actinomycetes; order Mycobacteriales; family Mycobacteriaceae; genus Mycobacterium; species Mycobacterium brisbanense. Next base: position 8,271 of record NZ_BCSX01000027.1, on the reverse strand, counting down.
CGACGATCCCGACGACCAGCGTCGTGGCGAGCGGTAGGCCGACCGCCAGCAGCCCGATGGTCCGGATGTTCTTGCGCATCGCCACGTAGCTGCTCTCCAGCCCGGCGGACCACAGCAGCGGCGGCAGGATGACGTACAACACCAGCTGGGGGTCGAGGTGGACGTCGTGGAGAACGGGGATCGCACTTGCGGCCAGCCCGGCCACCACGAGCGCCAACGGCGCCGAAACGTCGCAGCGGCGGGCAACCGCGGCCAGCAGCACCGAGACCACCAGAGCTGCCAAGAGTGGGACACCCACGTCGTCGATCCTCCTTCGCGTCCGGTCCTATCCTTGATCAACATGTTGAGGAGATCACGCCGGCGCGAACCGATCGCGGTGCCCAAGACCTGTGAGCACCTCGCCGCCGCCGTGGACGAGCCTGAACCGATTACCCCCGGGCGGTGTCAGGAATGCGCGCAGGACGGCGAGAACAACTGGGCCCACCTGCGGATGTGCATGACGTGCGGGCACGTCGGCTGCTGTGACTCCAGCCCGCACCAGCACGCCACCGCGCACTTCAAGCAGACGGGCCATGCCGTCATGCGGTCGGCGGAACCGGGCGAGAGCTGGCGTTGGTGCTACATCGACCATCGTGTCGGATGACGATCTGGCAGTCTTGGTGGCGCGATGAGTGACTCGACTGACGCAGCCCTCGAAGAGGCCGGCGAGAAGACCGAAGAAGCCGAAGCGGCGCAGGAACCTTCTGCGTCGGAAGCGGTGGAGCCCGAGACCCCGGCGGAGGTAGAGCCGACGGCACAAGCCGAGCCCGAGGGCACCCCGGCGGAACCTGAGCCGGAGGAACCCGCGCCGCCCACGCCACGGCAGACCACCGCGCTCATGCTGGGCGCCGGTGAATCCAGCCGTGAGCTGGCGCTGGCGTGCGAGCGGCTGGGCGTTGCCGTCATCGCGGTGGACCGAGGAGACGACCCGGAAGAACTCGCCGCGCTGGTCGAACGTGAGCGTCCGCACTACGTGGTGACCGAGTCCGGGTCGGTCGCGGCGGACGCCTTGATCGCGGTGGCCGAACAAGGCGACACCGAGGTGCTGCCGACGCCGCGCAGCATCCGGCTCAGCCAGGACCGGGAGGGTCTGCGCCGGCTGGCTTCCGACGAGCTCGGGTTGCCGACCGTGCCGTTCTGGTTTGCCGGGTCGGTCGACGAGCTGACGGCTGTCGCCGAACATGCCGGATACCCGCTGCTGGTCAAGCCGGTCGCGGGTTCACTGGACGACGGCCAGTCGGTGTTGCTGCGGCCCGATGACATCGAGCCGGCGTGGGAGCGTGCGACCTCTGCGGGTGGGATCATGCGGGTGCTCGCCGAGTCGGTGGTCGAGGTCGAACACGCGGTCACCCTGCTCGTCATCCGCACCACCGGCCCCACCGGACCGGGCGTGCATTTCTGTGAACCCATCGGCCACCGCGCCGACGACGCCGACGTCTTGGAGGTGTGGCAGCCGCAGCAGCTCGCGCCTGCCGCGATGGACGGCGCGAAGTCCATCGCCGCGCGCATCGTCAACTCGCTGGGCGGGCGCGGCGTCTTCGCCGTCGAGCTGCTGGTGCAGGGTGACGACGTGTACTTCGCCGATGTCCGGGTCGGCCCGGGGGACAGCGGCCTGGTCACCGTGCGTTCGCAGCGGCTGTCCCAGTACGAGTTGCACGCCAGGGCGATCCTCGGTTTGGCGGTCGACACCATCATGATCTCGCCGGCCGCCGCCGAGGTCAGCTACGGCACGGCCGAGCCCGCCGACCCGAGCAACGTCACCGCGGTGCTCGCCGACGCGTTGGCCACCTCGGAAAGCGACGTGCGGCTGTTCGGCCGCGGCGACGAGTCCGACGGCAAGCAGCGGCTCGGGGTGGCTCTGGCGACCGCGCCGGATGTCATCGTCGCGCGCGACCGGGCCCGACGGGTGGGCACTGCCCTGCGCAAGCTCTTCTCGTGACGGCCGACGAGCCGGTCGACCGGCCCACCATGGCGCCGTTTCTCGGGGCGTTGGCCATCATTGTGCTCGTCGTGATCGCCATTGTGGTGTCCAATCTGCTGTCCAGCGGCGACGGCCTGTCCGAGGAGCAGCGGGTGGGGCGCGCCGCGGTCGGGCAGAACGACGCCATGCAGCGCGAGAACTGGAGCGCGTTCGGTGACTACACCTGTCGTGACCAACGTGGCACCGAAGCTGATTTCCTTGCCCGGCAACGTGATTCGGTGAGCAAGCAAGGCGCCCGGTTCGTCGACGACGTGACGGGCGTGCGCATCGACGGTGACCGGGCCACCGCGACCGTGGTGTATCACTTCGACAAGACGCCCGACACCAAGCTCAACGCCGAGACGGCCTTCGTGCGCGAGGACGGCGCATGGCGCGTCTGCGGTGGTGTGAAAGACTCACGGCCGTGAGCTATGCAGGTGACATCACGCCGCAGGAGGCTTGGAAACTGCTGAGTGAGGACCCGCGCGCCGTGCTGGTGGATTGTCGGACCGATGCCGAGTGGCGCTTCGTCGGCGTTCCGGATCTGAGCCAGCTGGGCCGCGACGTGGTCTACATCGAGTGGAACCGCACCGACGGCAGCCACAACGATGCGTTCGTCGAGGATCTGCGGGGGAAGGTCGAATCCGGTGACCGCCCCGTGGTCTTCCTGTGTCGCTCCGGCAACCGCTCGATCGGTGCCGCCGAGGCGGCGACCGCTGCCGGCTACCACCCCTCCTACAACGTGCTCGACGGCTTCGAGGGCAACCTCGACGAGAACCGCCACCGCGGCGGTACCGGCTGGAAGGCCGTCGGTTTGCCCTGGAAGCAGAGTTGAGGACATGACTGACAACCCTTCTGTGCCCTCTGTGTCCTCTGTCCCATCAGTGCGGATCCCCGCACCGCTGCCCGACGGCGTCAGCCAGGCCACCATCGGGGTGCGCGGCGGCCTGCTCCGGTCGGAGTTCGAAGAGACGGCCGAGGGCCTGTTCCTCACATCCGGATACGTCTACGAGAACGCGGCGGCCGCCGAAAAGGCGTTCACCGGCGAGATCGACCGCTTCGTGTACTCGCGATACGGCAACCCGACCATCTCGATGTTCGAGGAGCGGCTGCGGCTGATCGAAGACGCTCCGGCGTGCTTCGCCACCGCCACCGGGATGGCCGCGGTGTTCACGGCGCTCGGCGCGCTGTTGGGCGCGGGTGACCGCCTGGTGGCCGCCCGCAGCCTGTTCGGCTCGTGCTTCGTGGTGTGCAACGAGATCCTGCCCCGGTGGGGTGTGGAGACGGTGTTCGTCGACGGCGACGATCTCTCCCAGTGGGAGGAGGCGTTGTCGGTGCCGACGCAGGCGGTGTTCTTCGAGACGCCGTCCAACCCGATGCAGTCGCTCGTCGATATCGCCGCGGTCTGCGAACTGGCCCATGCCGCCGGAGCAAAGGTGGTGCTGGACAACGTCTTTGCCACCCCGCTGCTGCAGCAGGGCCTGCCGCTGGGCGCCGACGTCGTGGTGTACTCGGGCACCAAGCACATCGACGGCCAGGGCCGCGTGCTCGGTGGGGCCATCCTCGGCGACAAGGAGTACATCGACGGCCCGGTGCAGAAGCTCATGCGTCACACGGGCCCGGCGATCAGTGCGTTCAACGCCTGGACGTTGCTCAAAGGCCTTGAGACTCTTGCTGTTCGGGTGGACTACTCAAACCGGTCGGCGCTTCGGGTCGCGGAGTTCCTGGAGGGCAAGCCGGGTGTCAACTGGGTGAAATACCCGTTCCTGGAGTCACATCCGCAATACGACCTGGCCAAGCGGCAGATGCGGGGCGGCGGCACGGTCGTCACCTTCGAACTCGACGGCGGCAAGGAGCGGGCCTTCGAGGTGCTCGACAAGCTGCGCGTCATCGACATCTCCAACAACCTGGGCGATGCGAAGACCCTCATCACCCACCCCGCCACGACGACTCACCGGGCCATGGGGCCCGAGGGGCGCGCGGCGATCGGGCTCGGTGACGGCGTGGTGCGCATCTCCGTCGGGCTGGAAGGCACCGAGGATCTGATCGCCGATCTCGACCAGGCCCTGGGCTGAGGCGTGTCCCGCGGCTCCGATGCGAAGAAGGCCCGTCGCAAGAAGCGGCAGGCCACCCAGAACTCGCGCTGGGTGCCTCAGGAGGTCGTCGAACAACTGTCGGCCATCCAGGACGCCGTCGTTGCCGATCTGGCCGAATTCGATGAGCGAATCACCGAGCGCGGCTGGACTTTTGACGAGGAAACCTCCGGTGACGAGGTCGCCGCGTGGTTCTACGAACCGTCTGGCGCGCAGGTCGACGACGGCCTGCCGGTCACCTCGCTGTGGCTCGACGCGGCCGAGGACGGCGCGGTGGTGCGAGTGGTGTTCGTCGGCCACACCGACAGTCACGAGTTCGGGCACGACGAGTTCGTCGAGCACCTCGACGCCATCGAGGCCTACCGCGTCGGCGACCCGGTCCCCGACTTCTAGGGCCGAGCAGGGTGGTTCGGCGGGATAGCCTTGCCGCATGACCGACGTCACCCTGCGTCAACTGCGGTACTTCGCGGTGCTGGGTGAAGAGCTCAACTACCGGCGCGCGGCTGAGCGGCTGTTCATCACCCAGCCCGCGTTGTCGACGGCCATCAAACAGTTGGAGCAGGCGTTCGGGGTGGTGCTGCTCAACCGCAACACCCGCGAGGTCGCGCTGACCGATCTCGGCGCGGCCTGGCTTCCGCAGGTGCAGCAGGCCCTGGCCGGTGTCGACGCGGTGGTGGCCAACCTCGTGACGCTCTCGGGTACCCGCCAGGGCCGGTTGCGGGTCGGGTATCTCATCGGCACCGGCGCCGACCTGCTGTTCCGGATCGTCCGGCACTTCGAGGCCGCCTATCCCGACGTCCGCGTCGAACCCATCGAATTCGACTTCGCCGACCCGACCGCGGGGCTGGCGTCGGGGACCACCGATGTGGCGCTCATCCGGCCGCCGGTGGATCTGCCGGAGCACCGCATGCTGATCCTCGACTCCGAGACCTGGGTGGCGTGCCTGCCGCGCGATCATCGGCTGGCCGACCGCACCGAGGTCGCAATCGCCGAGCTGCTCGACGATCCCATCGTGTGCGCGCCGGTCACGGCGGGTACCTGGCGGGACTATTGGCTGGCGATGGACGCCCGGGGCAACCGTCCGCCGACCATCGCGGCGGTGGCGGCGACGTACGAGGCGGAGACGACGTCGATCGCGCGCGGGTTGGGCATCAGCTTCACCACGTCGTCGGTGGCGCGGTTCTACGATCGGCCCGGCATCGTCTACGTGCCCATCGTCGATCGGCCGGCCAGCCATGTCGCGCTGGCGTGGCACCCCGCCGCGATCACGCCGCAGGCCGACGCACTGATCCGGCATGTGCAGCAGGAATGGAATTTCGGCGAGGGCGAAGAAGTGGCCGTACCCGCCACGCAGCACTGATAACGCACGGTTATCACTCCATCAAAAGATGGAACTTCCGGTTGCCGACCGGTGGCGATTTCCTTACATCAGTCGTTCACTTGCCTTACCTGACCTGGAGTGATCATGACCGACGCACTGGCTTCATCCACTCATTCACCCAACCCTGACCTGCCGCTGGACGCTGAGGACGCCAAGCTGGCTGAGTTGGGCTACACCCAGAAGCTGGACCGGTCGGTCGGCAAGCTGGCTTCGTTCGCCATCGGATTCGCCACCATCAGCGCCACCACCGCGGTGTTCACCGGCTTCGGTGCCGGCTACTTCACGGCGGGCGGACCGTTCGTGTGGACCCTGCTGCTGGCCGGCGCGGTGTTCGCCCTGTGGGCGTTGATCGCCGCCGACCTGACCGCGAAGCTGCCGCTGGCGGGCTACTCGTATCAGTGGATCAGCCGGATCAACGGACCCGACCTGGCCTGGTTCACCGGGTTCGTCGCGCTGATGGGCTGGGTCTGCGGCATGACCGGTGTCGGCTTCATCCTGTCGGGCTATCTCGGTGGACTGTTCGGCTGGACCATGAGCCAGAGCGCCCAGATCCTGCTCGCCATCGGCGTCGTCTTCGTCTGCGTCCTGATCAACATCTACGGTGTCCGCTTCGCGACCATGGTGAACAACATCGGCGTCAGCCTCGAACTCGTCATCACGGTCGGCGCCACCCTGCTGGTCGCGATCATCGCGTTCTCGGCGCCCGAACATCATCAGCCCATCTCGGTGCTGTTCACCGGCGGTGAGTCCGGCGATAAGGACTCCTACGTGCTGGCGTGGCTAGCGGCTGCGCTCGGACCGTTCTTCGGGTTGATCGGCGTGGAGTCCGGTGCCGATGTCGCCGAGGAGACCCGCAATGCCCGCCAGGTCGTGCCAAGGACGATGTTCTACGCGCTGGTGACCTCCATCGTCATCGAACTGCTGATGTACATCGTGTATGTGCTGGCGATCCGCGACGCCGGTGCGGTCGAGGCCAACCAGGCCGCGCCGATCGAGGAGATCATCAACCAGCAGGCCGGCCCGGTCGTCACGAAAATCGTTGTCGCCGTGGCTCTGACGAACATCCTGGCCTGCCTGCTGGCCAACATCCTGGTCGCCACCCGGCTCACCTACTCGATGGCCCGCGACAACATGCTGCCGTTCTCGCACATCTGGCGCCACGTCTCGCCGACCCGCAAGACGCCGACCTACGCGGTGATCGGGCTGGGCTGCCTGTCTGCGCTGCTGTTGTTGTCCGCCTTGGTCAATGAAGAGGCGTTCAACTACATCATCGGCATCGCGTCACTGCTGTTCTTCTTCGTCTACATCCTGCAGACCATCGGCCTGCTGGTCGGCTACCGGCGCGGCACCATCCCCGCCGCCGAACCCGGCACATTCGATCTCGGTCGGTTCCGGTTGCCGCTCTACATCACCGCCCTGGTGGTCTTCCTGTCCGTCGCCGTCACCCTGCTCTTCCTGCCCCAATTCACCAACAACAAATGGGTTTTCCTGGGCGTCGCCGCCATCGCGGCCGCCTGGTGGGCCACCGGGCTCAAGGCGCGGCTGCGCCGCGGCGATGCCGGTGCCGACTACGTCAAGACCCACGCCGTGTGATCCCCGCGCCTGCTTCGTATCTACCGCCAATCCCCGAAAGGACCTGTCATGACCACACTCAGCGATGCCGGCACCAGCAACCTGGTCGCCGTCGAACCCGGTGCGATCCGTGAGGACACCCCGGCGGGCTCGGTGATCCAGTACAGCGACTACGAACTCGATGAGTCGAGCCCCTTCGCGGGCGGCGCCGCGTGGATCGAGGGTGAGTTCATCCCCGCCGAGGACGCCAAGATCTCGATCTTCGACACCGGGTTCGGCCATTCCGACCTGACCTACACCGTCGCACATGTCTGGCACGGCAACATCTTCCGGCTCGGCGACCATCTCGACCGGCTGCTCGACGGTGCCCGCAAGCTGCGCCTGGACCCCGGTTACTCCAAGGACGAACTCGCCGAGATCACCAAGAAGTGTGTGTCGCTGTCGCAGCTGCGGGAGTCGTTCGTCAACCTGACGGTCACTCGCGGATACGGAAAACGCAAGGGCGAGAAGGACTTGACCAAGCTCACCCACCAGGTCTACATCTACGCCATCCCCTACCTGTGGGCCTTCCCGCCTGCCGAGCAGATCTTCGGCACCACGGCCGTCGTGCCGCGGCATGTGCGCCGGGCCGGGCGCAACACCGTCGACCCGACCATCAAGAACTACCAGTGGGGTGATCTCACCGCGGCCAGCTTCGAGGCCAAGGACCGCGGCGCCCGCACCGCCATCCTGATGGACGCCGACAACTGCGTGGCCGAGGGGCCGGGCTTCAACGTCGTCATCGTCAAGGACGGCAAGCTGGCCTCCCCGTCACGAAATGCCTTGCCGGGCATCACTCGTAAGACGGTGTTCGAGATCGCCGAGCAGATGGGCGTCGAGGCCACGCTGCGGGACGTGACCAGCCACGAGCTCTACGAGGCCGACGAACTCATGGCCGTCACCACCGCGGGCGGCGTCACACCGATCAACACCCTCGACGGCGAGCCCATCGGCACCGGCGAGCCCGGCCCGCTGACCGTGGCGATCCGAGATCGCTTCTGGGCCTTGATGGATGAGCCCTCACCCCTGATCGAGGCCATCACCTACTAGCGCGAGCAGACGCGGAGGTACCCGGACACGCTGCGGGTTCACGTGGTCGTCGCAATGCTCTCGATGTGAGAGGTTGCGGTGGTCGTGTCGTTTTCCGAGGATTGTGTTCGGTTTGGTGATCGGCTAGCAAAGCTGGT
>NZ_BCSX01000026.1 GCF_001570425.1 Mycolicibacterium brisbanense | reverse complement strand
CGCAGCAGCGGTTGTTGCTTGAGGTGGCGTGGGAGGCGTTGGAGAGCGCCGGTATTGTGGCGCAGTCGATTCGGGGTACGCAGACGGGCATCTTCGTCGGCCTGACCGGATACGACTACATGTTGAAGCTCACCGAGACGCTGCGTCGCGAAGACTACGACGCTTATATTCCGTTTGGGAATGCGGCGAATTTTGCGGCGGGGCGGTTGGCGTATTTTCTGGGTGCGCGGGGTCCGGCGTTGGTGGTGGATACGGCGTGTTCGTCGTCGTTGGTGTCGGTGCATCTGGCGTGTCAGAGTCTGCGCCGCGGGGAGAGCGACACCGCCCTGGCCGCCGGCGTCAACCTGATCCTCAAACCCGAGGCCAATATCGCACTCACGCGGTTTGGCATGTTGTCGCCGGATGGGCAGTGCAAGACCTTTGATGCCGCTGCCAATGGGTATGTGCGCAGTGAGGGTTGCGGGGTGGTGGTGCTCAAGCGGCTCGGTGATGCGCTGCGTGACGGGGATCGGGTGTTGGCGGTGGTGCGGGGTTCG
>NZ_BCSX01000025.1 GCF_001570425.1 Mycolicibacterium brisbanense | reverse complement strand
CGCAGCAGCGGTTGTTGCTTGAGGTGGCGTGGGAGGCGTTGGAGAGCGCCGGTATTGTGGCGCAGTCGATTCGGGGTACGCAGACGGGCATCTTCGTCGGCCTGACGACCAACGACTATTCACTCACCTTCGCCGGGCGACTCCGTCGCGAGGACATCGACGCTTATATTCCGTTTGGGAATGCGGCGAATTTTGCGGCGGGGCGGTTGGCGTATTTTCTGGGTGCGCGGGGTCCGGCGTTGGTGGTGGATACGGCGTGTTCGTCGTCGTTGGTGTCGGTGCATCTGGCGTGTCAGAGTCTGCGCCGCGGGGAGAGCGACACCGCCCTGGCCGCGGGGGTGAATCTCATTCTGCGGCCGGAGAACAGCATTGCGTGTTCCCGGTTCGGGATGTTGTCGCCGGATGGGCAGTGCAAGACCTTTGATGCCGGTGCCAATGGGTATGTGCGCAGTGAGGGTTGCGGGGTGGTGGTGCTCAAGCGGCTCGGTGATGCGCTGCGTGACGGGGATCGGGTGTTGGCGGTGGTGCGGGGTTCG
>NZ_BCSX01000024.1 GCF_001570425.1 Mycolicibacterium brisbanense | reverse complement strand
CTACCAGGCACACCCCGAACGATTCCGCCGACGCCCACACACCCCAGCACCAGCCAATACCGTCGGCATCAACCTACCCAAACCCGAAAACCGACTCCAAGCAGCTTGACAACGGCCGTGGGACGACATTTTCGTCGAATTGGCCGGCAGGGCCCGCCGCTACGGCTTGGGAGCGACCTCGACGCTCGGGGGCAGCGTGGCGGGCTCCTCGGGCCGCTTGGTGCGCCGCACGACGGAGAACGCCACCGCTCCCCCGGCCAGGACGGCGGCAGCCACCGCGGCGATGAGCCAGGGGCGGCGCCGGTGCTTGGACTTGGTCTTGGCCGGCGTCACATCGGCCAGCAGCTCGGGCAGAACCTCGGGCAGGGTCTCCAGCTTCTCGGCCACAGCTGCCAGCTGGCGGCGCAACTGGCCGTCCTGGTAGCGCCTGCGCGCGCTCGCACCGGCCGCCACAGCCGCCTGCATGCCCAAACCCGCCACGCCCCGGGAGATGTCCACCGGGCCCACCGCGGTGTACTTCAGGCCGCGGGCCAATCGTTGGTTGGGAGCCAGCCGGTCATGGGTCGTCGCGGTCATCTCGCACCTTTCTGCCGCCGTGGGAAAAGCTGCTCCCCAGACTGCCATCCCGGCGGCGTTCGGGTGCGTAACTGGCGGGTGCCGGTTGGTGGCGCGGACCGTAGTGGCAGACTCAACCCCCGTGACGAGTCCTATTCAGACCGCGACGGCGACACTGCACACCAACCGCGGTGACATCAAGATCGCACTGTTCGGAAACCACGCTCCCAAGACCGTGGCCAACTTTGTCGGGTTGGCGCAGGGCACCAAGGACTACAGCACCGAGAACGCCTCAGGTGGCACGTCCGGTCCGTTCTACGACGGGGCCATCTTCCACCGTGTCATCGACGGCTTCATGATCCAGGGCGGCGATCCGACGGGTACCGGTCGCGGCGGCCCGGGCTACCAGTTCGCCGACGAGTTCCATCCGGAACTGCAGTTCGACAAGCCCTACCTGCTGGCCATGGCCAACGCCGGGCCCGGTACCAACGGCTCCCAGTTCTTCATCACGGTCGGCAAGACGCCGCACCTGAACCGCAGGCACACCATCTTCGGTGAGGTTGTCGATCCGGAATCGCAGAAGGTGGTCGACGCGATTGCCACCACCGCGACTGATCGCGGCGACCGCCCGACCGAGCCCGTCGTGATCGAGTCGGTCACCGTGTCCTGACCTTCTGACGTCCGCAATACGACGCGACGCCCTCGTACGCGGGGGCGTCGCGTCGTGTGTGCGGGCAGATCAGTAGCCGGCCGCTTTGAGGGCGTCGAGGACGTTCAGAGGGTCGGTTCCCAGGTCCCACCGCGTGAAGACGACGAGCCGGTCGTCGACGGTGTCGACCTCGAGCAGTCGGACCTTCCGTCCGATCCGCCGGAACTCTGTGATGCGGATCGACCGGATCTCATTGCGGCGAAGTAATCGGGTGCGCCACCACCCGCCGATGGCCAAACCTTCACCGGTGATTGCCAACTTTGGCCGGGCGCGCCACGAGAAGCTTGCAAACGTGAGCAATCCCACCCCGGCAATGCCCGCCAGAACACGTCCAGGGGAATCTGTGATCAGGGTCACAGCGGCCGCAGCCAACGTAAGTCCGGCTATGCCGCAAGCCGCGATTCCCAACGTCGACGGGCTCCACTGTGTTTGCTGCACCGGTTCTTCACACCCTCTTACCGTGGCTAATGAAGTTATCCACAAGTGCTATCCACAATGGGGATGAATCACAACGGTGTGATTGGACGCCCGCGACGTTGCTGAATTTGTGAACTTCAGATCGTAAGATGAATTCATAATGAAGTCGGTGCAGCTCAGTGCCAGCGCATCGTGAGCAACAGACCGGTGATCATGAAAGCAAACGCGATCGCGTAGTTCCACGGGCCGAGGTCGGCCATCCAATGCAGGAACGACGGGGTGTCGATCGGGTTGGTGGCAGCCAGCTGGAACACCAGCAGCCAGATCAGGCCGAACAGCATCAGCCCGATGAAGAGGGCCACGAACCAGACGCTCGACGGTCCGGCCTTGACCTTGACCGGTGTCCGGCTCACCGGCTTGATGGTGAAGTCGTTCTTCTTACGGACTTTGGACTTGGGCATGGGTACCTTCACGGACAGTCGGCGTCACACGGTGCGACGATGGAGCAGGATGCTTCACGACACTAACGTAGCTGCACGTCCAGGAGAGAAATCGATGGACCGACCGGACCGATCTCGGTGGCGTTTCGGCGTGCCGGTGGTGTGCCTGCTGGCCGGTCTGCTGCTGGCCGCGACGCATGGCGTCTCTGGGGGCGGCGAGATTCGTCGCAGCGATGCTCCACGCCTGGTGGATCTGGTACGCGAGGCCCAGCAGTCGGTCGAGCGGCTCACCGCCCAGCGCGACGCGCTGGCCGGCCAAGTCGACAGTCATCACGGTGGAACGCCGGGTTCGCACGCCGCGCTGGCGGCCATCACCGAACGCGCCGACGCGTTGGCCGCCGCGGCCGACGTCACCCCCATGCGCGGCCCAGGGCTTGTGGTGACGCTCAACGACGCTCAGCGGGACGCCCAGGGCCGATTCCCGCGTGACGCGTCTCCCGACGATCTGGTGGTGCATCAGCAGGACATCCAAGCCGTGCTCAACGCGCTGTGGAGCGCAGGTGCAGAAGGCATTCAGATGCAGGACCAGCGCATCATGCCCGGCTCGGCGCCGCGGTGCGTCGGCAACACTCTCCTACTCAACGGCCGCACCTACAGCCCGCCGTATGTGATCACCGCGATCGGCGATGCCGGCGCGATGCAGGCGGCGCTCGCCGCAGCTCCATTGGTCACGCTGTACAAGCAATACGTGGTGCGGTTCGGCCTCGGCTACACCGAAGAACCACGCGCGCAGGTCGACCTGGTGGGGCACACCGGGCCGGTTCGCATGCGGTATGCCCAGCCGGCGGGCCCGATCGGCTATTGAGCCGGTAACCTGGGCCGATGCAGGTTCTGGTCGTCGACAATTACGACAGTTTCGTGTTCAACCTGGTCCAGTACCTGGGCCAGCTCGGGGTGCACGCGCAGGTCTGGCGTAACGACGACGCGCGCCTGGCCACCGAGGCGGACATCGCGAAAGCCGCACAGGACTTCGACGGCGTACTGCTGAGCCCCGGTCCCGGCACGCCGGAACGTGCAGGCGCGTCGATTCCCCTGGTGCGGGCGTGCGCCGAGGCCGGCACTCCCCTGCTGGGTGTGTGCTTGGGACATCAGGCCATCGGCGTCGCGTTCGGCGGCACCGTCGACCGGGCACCGGAACTGCTCCACGGCAAGACCAGCGTGGTACATCACGCCGATGCCGGTGTGCTGCAGGGACTTCCGGATCCGTTCACAGCCACCCGATACCACTCGCTGACCATCCTGCCCGACAGCGTGCCCGCCGAGCTCGAGGTGCTCGGGCAGACCGACAGCGGCGTCATCATGGCCGTCCGGCACCGCGAGCTCCCGATCCACGGCGTGCAGTTCCACCCCGAATCGATCCTCACCGAGGGCGGGCACCGGATGCTGGCCAACTGGCTCGGCATCTGCGGCTTCCCGCCGGACGAGAACCTCGTGCGTCAGCTCGAGGACGAGGTTGCCCGCGCGGTCGCCGCTGCTACGACGCGAACGCCAGTGTGATCGGATCCCCGAAGTTCACCGGGGTCCCCGGCGAGGGGCTCTGCGTCACCACCGCATTGGTCCGCTGACCGCTGTTCGACACATCCGGGGCGCGGTTGAGCTGACCGGTCCAGCCGTAGGCGTTGCGCAAGTTGGCCTCGACATCGGTCCAGAACCCGCCGCGCACGTCGGGCATGATGAACTGGTTGCCGCGGGACACCCGGATCTGGATCAGCGTGTCGACGGGCACGTTCTGCCCTGACGCTGGCTCGGTTCCGATGACCTGGCCCTTGGGTTGCGGGCTGTCGACGTCGACCGGGACCGTGTTGGGGAAACCGGCGGCGGTGAGGATCTGCTTGCACACCTCGGCGCTCTGTCCCGCGCAGTCGGGCACCATCTTGCTGCCCGGGCCCGACCCCACCGCGATGGTGATCTCGTTGGTGATCGCCGCCGTCTGGTTGGCAGGCGGGACGGTCGCGATCACCTTGTCCTTCTGCTCCGGCGTCGACGCCGTGGGCGTCTCCTTGGTCTTGGTGAAGCCGGCCTTCTTGAGCTTGTCCCGCGCCTGCGCCGGCGTCAGCCCCGTGACGTCGGGTACCAGGGCCTGCTGCGGTCCGGTCGAGACGACGATGGCGACATCGTCGCCTGCGCTGGCCTGTGCGTTGGCCGCCGGATCGGTGTTGATGACCTTCTCGGGCGGAACCGTGTTGTCCGGCTGACGGTCGATGTGGGTACGGAAGCCGCGGTTCTGCAGCGCAGCCACCGCGTCGTCGGCGCTCTGGCCCGTCACATCAGGCACCTGCACATCGCGCGGGCGGTCGCCGATCATGTTGATCGCCACCGTCACCACCACCGTGAGCACGGCGAGCACCGCCACCGCGATCAGCCACCGGCCGATCGAGGCGTTGCGGTCCCGGCCGGCAGCCGTGGGCTGAATCGGCGCGGGCATGTGCTCGGTCGGTGCGCTGAACGACATCGGGCCGGACTGCGTCATCATCGACGTGCGTTCGGCGTCGGTGAGCACCTTGGGCGCGTCCGGTGCCTCGCCGCTGTGCACCCGCACCAAGTCGGCACGCATTTCGGCCGCCGACTGGTAGCGGTTGTCGGGATTCTTGGCCAGTGCCTTGAGCACCACCGCGTCGAGTTCGGGTGGGATTCCCGGATGCCGCGTCGACGGTGGGACCGGGTCCTCGCGGACGTGCTGATAGGCCACGGCGACGGGCGAGTCACCGATGAAAGGTGGCTCCCCCGTGAGGATTTCGTACAGCACGCAGCCCAGCGAGTACACGTCGGAGCGGGCATCGACGGACTCGCCGCGCGCCTGCTCCGGTGACAGGTACTGGGCGGTGCCGATGACCGCGGCGGTCTGCGTGACGCTGTTGACGTCAGCCAACGCACGGGCGATGCCGAAGTCCATCACCTTCACAGCGTTGTTCTTGCTGATCATGATGTTGGCCGGCTTGACGTCGCGGTGGATGATGCCGTGCTGGTGGCTGAAGTTCAGCGCCTGGCAGGCGTCGGCGATGATCTCGATGGCCCGCCGCGGCGGGATCGGCCCGTCGTTGTGCACGATGTCGCGCAGTGTGACGCCGTCGACGTACTCCATCACGATGTAAGGCAGCGGCCCGTTGGGCGTCTCGGCCTCGCCGGTGTCGTAGACCGCGACGATGGCCGGATGGTTCAGCGCCGCCGCGTTCTGTGCCTCGCGGCGGAAACGCAGGTAGAAGCTGGGATCGCGAGCCAGGTCCGCGCGCAGCACCTTGACCGCGACGTCACGGTGCAGGCGCTGGTCGCGGGCCAGATGGACTTCGGACATGCCGCCGAAGCCGAGAATCTCACCGAGTTCGTATCGGTCGGAAAGGTGCTGAGGGGTCGTCATTGTTGTATCTGTTCCGGGGCAGCTGATTGCTGCGGCACGATCGCCGGCAGCGCGGGGTCTATTTCGCTCCTCGCGTGCGCGGCAGGCGACTGGAAGGGCGTCGTCTGCGTCACCGTGTTGGTGACCGTCGGCGGCGGCGACTGCTGTTCCTTGCGGTCCTGGGCGTTGAGCACGATGAGGATCGCGATCACGATGGCCAGCGCACCCAGCACGCCGGCCGCCCACAGCAGGGCACGCTGGCCGGACGAGAACGTCCGACGCGCAGGCGCCGGTCGATGCGTGCCGGTGCTGGTACGCGGCCGCGCAGCGGTCGCCGGAGCACGTCCGGTCATATCCGCCGCGGCCCGGGCCTGTGCGGCCGACGGCACGGCCGCGGGTGCGGCGCGGCCCAGCGTCGGGGCCTGGTTGGGCCTCGGTGGACGCCTGCCGGAGCGCACGGCGGCGACGGCGTCGGCGAACGGGCCGCCGGACTTGTACCGCATGCCGGGGTTCTTGACCAGCGTGATCTCGATCAGCTCACGCACGTTGGGCGGCAGATCGGCGGGCAGCGGCGGGGGCGTCTCCTTGATGTGCTTCATCGCCACCGTCAGCGCACCGTCACCCGTGAACGGGCGCTTGCCCGACACCGACTCGTAGCCGACGACACCCAGTGAATACACGTCGCTGGCGGCCGTGGCGTCGTGACCCAACGCCTGCTCGGGGGCGATGTACTGGGCGGTGCCCATCACCATGCCCGTCTGTGTGACGGGCGCGGCGTCGACCGCCTTGGCGATACCGAAGTCGGTGAGCTTCACCTGGCCGGTCGGGGTGATCAAGATGTTGCCCGGCTTGACATCGCGGTGCACCAGGCCCGCGGTGTGGGCGACCTGCAGCGCGCGCCCGGTCTGCTCGAGCATGTCCAGGGCGTGCCGCAGCGACAGCCGTCCGGTGCGTTTGAGCACCGAGTTCAGCGGTTCGCCGTTGATGAGCTCCATCACCAGATACGCGGTGCGGCCCTCACCGTCCAGCTCCGTCTCGCCGTAGTCGTACACGCTGGCGATGCCGGGGTGGTTCAGCATGGCCACGGTGCGGGCCTCTGCGCGGAAGCGTTCGACGAACTCCGCGTCCGTCGAGAACTCGGCCTTGAGCACCTTCACCGCGACACGACGCCCCAGCCGGGAGTCGACCGCCTCCCACACCTGGCCCATACCGCCGGTGGCGATGAGTCGCTGCAGCCGGTACCGGCCCGACAGCGTGACGCCGACCCGCGGGCTCATGCGTGCACCTCCCAGACTCGGTTGACGCATGCCGAACCGATGGTCCGCTCGCGCGAACTCACGATCCGCCCGCAAGCGTCACTCATGATCCCTCCCGCAGGGCCGCCGCAATGGTGGCACGTCCGATCGGGGCGGCCAGTGCGCCGCCGGTGGCCGACAACCGGTCCCCGCCATCCTCGACCAGCACCGCGACCGCGACCTTGGGGTCCGTGGCCGGCGCAAAGGCGATGTACCAGGCATGCGGCGGAGTGTTACGGGGGTCAGTCCCGTGCTCTGCCGTACCGGTCTTCGAAGCGATCTGCACGCCGGCGATGGCTCCCTTCTGCTGCGTCACCTGCTCGGCGCCGACCATCAAGTTCGTAAGTGTAGCGGCGACCTGCGGTGACACCGCCCGGCGCTCTTGGGCGGGGGCGGTGGTGCTGATGGTGGCCAGGTCGGGTCCCTTCAGGCTATCGACCAGGTAGGGCCGCATGGCGACACCGCCGTTGGCGATGGTCGCGGCCACCACAGCGTTCTGCAGTGGGGTCA
Source organism: Mycolicibacterium brisbanense (assembly GCF_001570425.1). Classification (GTDB taxonomy): domain Bacteria; phylum Actinomycetota; class Actinomycetes; order Mycobacteriales; family Mycobacteriaceae; genus Mycobacterium; species Mycobacterium brisbanense. The sequence goes on along the minus strand of NZ_BCSX01000024.1, from coordinate 699,778 downwards.
GTGCCACGTCGCGCTGCCCGATGCTGGACATGCCCAGTGCCGCGCCGTCGTCGATGGGTCCGACGGTGGACTCGGCGACCTGCAGCGGGATGGCCGGCGGTGCGGTGTCCAGGCCGAACGCCTGCGCGGTGCTCTTGAGCTTGTCGGTGCCGGTATCGATGCCCAGCTGCACGAACGCGGTGTTGCAGGACTTGGCGAACGCTTCGCGCAGCGACACCGTCGCGCCGGGACCGCACTGAGCGCCGCCGAAGTTCTCGAGCGTCGCGGTGCTGTCCGGCAGGCTGGTGCGTGCCGCTGACGTCAGTTGGGTGTCCGGGGTGGCCCCGGCCTGCAGGGCGGCCGCGGTGGTGATGACCTTGAACGTGGAGCCCGGCGGATAGGTTTCGGAGATCGCCCGGTTGAGCAGTGGTGAGGCCGGGTCGTCGCGCAGCTTCTGCCAGGCGGCGGCCTGCGCGTTCAGGTCGTGTGACGCCAGCAGATTGGGGTCGTACGACGGCGACGACACCATCGCCAGGATCTTGCCGGTGGACGGCTCCAGCGCCACCACAGAGCCCTTGCACGGGCCGTTGTCGCAGCCGTTCTGCATGGCGTCCCAGGCCGCCTGCTGGACCTGCGGCTTGATGGTCGTGTCGACGTTGCCGCCGCGCGGGTTGCGGCCGGTGAAGAAGTCGGCGAGTCGACGGCCGAACAGGCGCTCGTCGGAACCGTTGAGGATGGTGTCCTCGGCGCGCTCCAGCCCTGTGCTCGAGTAGCCCAGCGAGTAGAAGCCGGTGACCGGCGCGTACACCAGCGGATTGGGATAGACCCGCAGGAAGCGGAACCGGTTGTCGGTGGACACCGAGTAGGCCAGCAGCTGTCCCCCGGCGGTGATCTGCCCGCGCTGGCGCGAGTACTCGTCGAGCAGGACCCGCTGGTTGCGGGGGTCGGCGCGCAGCCCGTCGGCCGTGAAGACCTGGGTCAGGGTGGCGTTGGCCAGCAACAGCACGATCAGCACCATGATCGTGACGGCAACACGGCGCAGCGAGGTGTTCATACCTTCTCGATCACCTCGGTTTTGGCCGCGGCGATCGGAGTGGCATTGGGTTGCCGGGTGGTGGTGATCGGCCGCCGGGCGCCGTGCGAGATGCGGACCAGGATGGCCAGCAGCACATAGTTCGCCAACAGCGACGATCCGCCGTAGGACATCCACGGCGTGGTCAGGCCGCTCTCGGGGATGAGCTTGGTGACGCCGCCGACGACGATGAACAGCTGGATCGCCAACGCCGAGGACAACCCTCCGGCCAGCAGCTTGCCGAAGCTGTCGCGCACGGCGATGGCCGTGCGCATGCCGCGGATGATCAGGATCGTGTAGAGCATCAGCACACCGGCGAGCCCCACCAGGCCGAGTTCCTCACCGATGGCGGAGATGATGAAGTCGGTCGAGGCCTCCGGAACCGTGCCGGGCTGACCGTTGCCAAGGCCGGTGCCGAAGATGCCCCCGGTGGCGAAGCTGAACAGCGATTGCACCATCTGATAGCCGGCGCCGTCGGGATCGGCGAACGGATCCCACCAGTTCTGCACCCGCACCCGTACGTGAGCGAAAATGTGATACGCCACAACGCTTCCCGCGGCGAACAAGGCCAGCCCGATCACAACCCAGCTGAGCCGTTCGGTGGCGATGTAGAGCAGCGCGAGGAACGACGCGTACAGCAAAAGCGAAGCGCCCAAATCTTTTTCGAAGACCATCACGCCGACCGAGGCGATCCATGCCAGCAGAAGTGGGGCCAGGTCGCGGGGCCGGGGGAGATCCATGCCGAGCACGTGTTTGCCTGCGCTGGTGAACAATTCGCGCTTGGCCACCAACACGGCTGCGAAGAATATGAGCAGCAGGATCTTGGAGAATTCGGCCGGCTGAATCGAGAAGCCGGGGAACTGGATCCAGATCTTGGCGCCGTACTGCTCGGAGTACTTGGCCGGCAGGATCGCCGGAATCACCAGCAGCACAAGGCCTGTCAGACCGCAGAGATAACCGTAGCGGGCCAACATGCGGTGATCGTGCAGAAAGATGACCACCACGGCGAAAACCGCGACGCCCACCAGGGTCCAGAGCATCTGCTGGTTGGCGGTGCCGCCAAGACCGCCTGAGCTCGCGGTCCCTTCGGCGAGGTCGAGGCGGTGGATCATCACCAGGCCCAGACCGTTGAGCAGTGCGACCACCGGCAGCAGCAGCGGATCGGCATAGGGCGCGAAGCGGCGCACCGCCAGATGCGCGGCACCGAAGAGGGCAAGGTAGCCGACCGTGTAGCGCAGCAGGTCCCAGGTGATGCCCTGTTCCTGGTTGGCCTCGACGATCAAGAGCGCGACAGTGGTGATCAGTGCCGCGAACCCCAGCAGAAACAGTTCCGCGTTGCGCCGGTTGGGTAGCGCCGGCGTCACGGTAACCGGTGACTGGGGTTGGGTGGTCATGACACCGCCCGGCAGTCCGTCCCCGGTACCTGCGACGGGGGAGGTAGCGCTGTAGCGGTGGGGGTGGCTGGCGGCGCAGGCTCCGGGGAGACCGGCTCGCCCGGTGGGCGCGCAGGGGGCTCTGCCGACGCCTCGGTAGAGGGGGCGGGAGCCGGCGGGGCCGAAGTCGTCGGCGGGGGAGGCGGGGTGGACGACGGCGCCGGGCCGGTCGTGGTGGTCGGCGCAGGGGGCGGCGTACTCGTCGTGGGCGGTGGAGTGCGCGTGACGCACACCGGCAGCACCGAGCTGCGCGCCAACTCGTGGATCTGGGCGATGGCTTCGTCCTGCGTGCCGCCCGGCAGGCCGGCGATCACCTGCGCGCGCTCAGAGGGGCGCATGTCGCTGACCGCCATCAACCGGCACCCGAGATTGTCGCGGTTGTCGCCTGCCCCGATGAGGGACAGCTCGTTGCGGGCGTTCAGGCAGCCCAGCCCGTACGGCTCCTGCAGCGAGACCCCGAGAAACGAGCCCTGGATACCACGCATGATCGCCACGATGCCGTCGTGCTCGCCGACGTAGTAATTGCTCCGGATGATCTGACGGCCGATGGCCAGGCCCGCGAGCACCACCAGGACCAGCAGGACCGCAGCGATCACGTAGCGGCGCCGGGAGCGGGGCTTGCGGGCCGGTTCGGCCGGTTGGGGGACCACCTTTTTCGGCTCGTTGCGGCGCGGGTTGAAGGCTGAGGCCCGGCCCGCCGCGGTGTTGGGCGGGATCGTGTCGTCGTCGACGCCCGAAACCGCACCGGCGAGGATCGGCTGGGTCTGGCCGTAGTCGTAATCCACGACGTCGGCGACCACCACCGTGACGTTGTCCGGGCCGCCGCCGCGCAACGCCAATTCGATCAGCCGGTCGGCGCTTTCGGTCACGTCTTCGATCTGCAGCGCCTCGTGGATGGTCTCCTGGCTGACCGGATCGGAGAGCCCGTCGGAGCACAGCAGGTACCGGTCACCGGCTTTCGCCTCGCGCATCGTCAGCGTCGGCTCGACCTCGTGGCCCGTCAGTGCCCGCATGATGAGCGAGCGTTGCGGATGGCTGTGCGCCTCTTCGGCGGTGATCCGGCCCTCGTCGACCAGGGTCTGGACGAAGGTGTCGTCCTTGGTGATCTGGGTGAGCTCACCGTCGCGCATCAGATACCCGCGGGAGTCACCGATGTGAACGAGGCCGAGTCGGCTGCCGGCGAACAGGATCGCCGTCAGCGTCGTACCCATGCCCTCGAGCTCGGGATCCGCCTCCACGTGCGCGGCGATGGCCGAGTTGCCTTCGGCGACCGCCGAATTCAGTTTGCCGAGCAGGTCACCACCGGGTTCGTCGTCATCGAGGTGGGCCAACGCGGCGATGACCAGCTGGGAGGCCACTTCGCCGGCGGCATGGCCACCCATGCCGTCGGCCAGCGCGAGCAGACGCGCGCCCGCATACACCGAGTCCTCGTTGTTGGCGCGGACCAGGCCGCGGTCACTGCGCGCGGCATATCGAAGCACGAGTGTCACGGTCGAAGCTCGATTACCGTCTTACCGATTCGCACCGGCGTGCCAATGGGAACCCTTACCGCTGTTGTCACCTTCGCCCTGTCAAGGTATGTGCCGTTGGTCGATCCTAGGTCCTCCACGTACCACTCCGAACCGCGTGGTGACAGTCGGGCGTGGCGCGTCGAGGCGTAATCATCTGTGAGCACCAGTGTCGAATCGTCGGCACGGCCGATCAGCACCGGCTGAGAACTCAGCGTGATGCGGGTCCCGGCGAGTGCGCCTTCGGTGACGACCATCTGCCTGGCGATGTGCCTGCGCTGACGGCTGGGCAGCAGTGAGCCGCGCAAGGCCAGCCCCCGACGCACCATGACCGCACCGGTCGGCGCATAGATGTCGGTGCGCAGGATCCGCAGCACCGACCAGATGAAGAGCCACAGCAGCAACAGGAACCCGACGCGCGTCAGCTGCAGCACTAACCCCTGCATCTGACATCCTCTCCGTACCCGTCCCAATGACGTCGTTCCGTGCCCTGCGGCAACGTCACGATACTTGGACGGCGACTGGCATGAGGGTGAAGCGGGTTGCTAGCCACCCCGGTGTGTCCGGTCCGATACCTCAGTGCACGCGCACGATGATCTCGGAATGGCCCAGCCGGATGACGTCGCCGTCGGCCAGCTGCCATTCCTGCACCGGGGCGTTGTTCACGGTGGTGCCGTTGGTGGAATTCAGGTCCGCGAGCAGGGCGACCTGACCGTCCCACCGGATCTCGAGGTGACGACGCGACACGCCCGTGTCCGGCAGCCGGAACTGGGCGTCCTGGCCACGGCCGATCACGTTGGCGCCTTCGCGCAGCTGGTAGGTGCGGCCGCTGCCGTCGTCGAGCTGCAGGGTGACGGTCGCGCCGCCGGCGTGGTAGTCGCCGCCGCCGTACCCGCCCTGGCCGGCGTCCTGGCCGTAGTCGTAGTCACGGCCGCCCTGATCGCCGTAGCCGCCGCCGTAGCCACCGTGGTCGCCGTAGCCCTGATCCTGGTAGCCGCCCTGCTGCTGGTCGCCGTAGCCGCGGCCGTAGTCCGGCTGGCCGTAATCCTGCTGCGGCTGGCCGTAGCCGCCGCGCTGGTCGCCATACCCGCCGCCGTAGCCACCCTGGTCGCCGTAGCCACCCTGGCGCGGATCCGGACCCGGACGGCCGCCGCCGCCCGGCTGCTGACGTCCGTAGTCATAGTCGGCGCTGGGGCCAGGCCCCGCCGGGCCGCCGTAGCCGCCACCCTGAGGCGGGCCGTACCCACCGGGCTGCTGGCCGTAGCCGCCGCCGCGCTGGTCGTAGTTCGGGCCGCCGCCGTAGCCGCCACCGCCGCGCTGGTCATCTTGAGGCGGATAGCCCCCGCCGCGCTGGTCGGGGTAACTGCCCTGATCGGGGTAACCGCCGCGGTCGCCGTAGCCGCCCTGATCGGGGTAGCCACCCTGGTCCGGGTAACCACCGCCGCGGGGTGGGTAGCCGCCGCCCTGCTGATCCTGCTGGGAATAGCCGCCGCGCTGGTCGTCCTGCGGGGGGTACCCGCCGCCGCGCTGGTCGTCTTGAGGGGGATAGCCGCCGCCGCGCTGGTCGTCCTGCTGACGCCCGTACCGGTCATCGAAGTAGTCGTCGCCAGGCCGACCTTGTCCCTGGCCGCCGCGGTAGCTCGGATTGTCGGTCATAGATGGTTCTCCTGATTCTGCGGTGAACGCCTGGTCGCGATGTACTCGTGCGGATTCGCCGACGGTGGAATCGGGGTTGACCGCGCCGTGTGCGCGGAACTGTCCGGTGTGCAAGTGCGGTGATTGCTCGAATCTGACGACCACATCACCATACGTTTGCCACCCCTGATCATGGATAAATCCCCCCAGATGTTTGGCGAATGCGGATGCGGTCAGGTCAGTATCGGCGCTTACCTTCTGATAGTCAGTGTCACTGAGGGTAATTACGTAGTCGTTCGGTGCCAAAACCTGGCCGCCGCCCACCGTGCGGGCACCGGCCTGCGCCTCGCGGCGCAACATCGACTCCACTTCCTGCGGAACGATCGAGCCGCCGAAGACCCGGGCGAACGCATCGCCCACGGTCGACTCGAGCTTGCGTTCGATGCGGTCGACAAGACCCATATCACCGCCCGCCTTCGCTCGTTGTCGTTTGTGGTGCGTACCGGCAGCCGAAGCCACCGCGTGTCGCTCTGGCCACACTGCTCACATGAATGGTATCGGCCCTGCGCCATCGTGCGGGACCAACAGAACTCTGAGAATCAGATCGCAGCAGGTCAGTGACCTGATCTTGATGACGCGAACGATCACCCATGCCTGCGGGGCCCTCGAACGTCGCGGTTTGGGAACCGCGCGACGGCAGTGATACGCTGCCCCGGTCGCTCGGGCGAGTGGCGGAATGGCAGACGCGCTGGCTTCAGGTGCCAGTGTCCTTCGGGACGTGGGGGTTCAAGTCCCCCTTCGCCCACAAAATTGCGGTTCGCGTAAACCGCATGGCACTCAAGCCACGGACTCAACGAGTTCGTGGCTTTTGTGTTTGTGGGGTTGCGTGAGCACGCGCGCAGGACGGCTGCGACCGTACGCGTGTACCTGCAGGGATCAGCCGTGTACAAGCGAGGACATGGCGGTCCGTTCCGGGCGTATTCCTTCGGCCGCTCCTACTTCCGGTATGCCCTGGCGGTAAGCAGTGCTCGGACTGCATTTGAGTTCGTTCGGCCTCGTTCCCCGAGTGGAAAAAGGCGACCGGAAGAGCGCCGTAGCGGATTTACGATGACAGCGACTTCGGGGGAGGAAGGTTCATGTCCGAATCGTTGCGCGTCGAACCCCATACTTTGGCCGCGTCGGGGAGAGAAGCGATCGACCACGCCCACGAGGCCCACCAGCAACTCAGCGCCCACGACAACGCTCTTGCAGATGCGGGGTCGCGTTGGGTGGGATCGTCAGCGGCTGCATTGTCGGAGTTGGCTGAGCGCTGGCAGGCCCGTCACGGTGCACACCTGGAGCAGACGCGCTCATTGGGTGAGCACATGACGAACGCCGCACTCACTTACGTTGCGGCAGACAAGGATGCCGGCGAGTCTGTCACCCGCGCGGCGTGTGCGATCGTGCCGGAACAAATGGGTCTTTGAGTGGCTCCGCTGACCGTTTCGACGATTCTGGCGTGGGACCCAGCGGCGATCTACGACGTATTCCGTATCGCGAAGGACCGTGAGAACACGTTCGCCAATTTCGGCACCAACCTGCAGCGAACACAGAACACCGTCGCTGATTGGAGCGGAGAAGCCGGTGAAGCGTTTCACGAGGCGATGGGTCGGCGCCGCGCGGACATCGACGCCGACGGGCACGAGTCGGCACGGGTAGCCAAGGCTGTTGCGCGTGCCGAACAAGATGTCGAGAGCGTCCAGACGCGGATGCGGGCAGTGGTGAAGTACCTCAACGACCGCCATATCGATGTCGGTGAAGACGGCACCTTGAAGATCCGGCCCGGATTTGAAGACGACCCTGACGCCAAGAAGGCACTCGAGCAGCAGGCCAAGACCGGAAACGGTTTGACTGTCAGCGAGATCATGGCTGACGCCGACCGTGTCGATGAAGAACTTGCCGCGGCGATGCGTGCCGCGGTGGGAGACGAACAACTAGATGAAAACGGTAGGCCGATACCGGGCACGCAGCATGCACCTGCGACACCGCCCCCGGGAAGCCTGAAAGGCGACGAGCTCAACAACATCCTGCAGAAGTCGGGTTCGATCCACTCCCGGCGGACAAAGCGGCCTCCTACGCTGCGCAACTCAACAAGGCCCTGGATACCTTCGGTATTACCGACCCCAAGGAAAGGGCGGCCTTCATCGCCCAGACCATTGTCGAAAGCGGCGGCTACAGCGACCAATACGGCTTTGTTGAAGGCGGCCCTAACGCTCCGGACAGCTATTTCATCAACAATTACAGTTCCTCGAATGGAAACCAAGGCCCAGAAGACGCTGTCAAATACAAAGGGCGCGGAGCGCTCCAGATCACCGGCAAGAATGGCTACGCCGCCCTAACCGATTATTTCAAAGGCCATCCCGTCAGTGGGGAGTCCCCAGATTTCCTTGCCCATCCGGAGCTGGCGGCGAAGCCCGAGTATGCCTACCTGGTATCCGCTTACTGGTGGACCCACCCCGAACTACACGCCCGCGGCGGCGATTTCACCGAACTATCCCAACAAGGGATCGATGGATTTCGTAAAATATCGGTCAATGTTCGGGGCGGCAGTATCACCGATCCAGACCTCCACGAAGATCGCCGTGAAAATGCATATGCAGCAGCCCTCAGCGTCTTGGGTGCTTCCTAACCAGGAAAAGGACGGGCGTCATGTTTAGGTCAAAGCTCCTCAGCAACGGCAAGTTGCGCGGAATAACTGTCCGCACGTTAGTCCCGCTTGCTGCAGGCTTATTGATAATTGTGGGGTGTTCGACACTGCGGGCTCCTGCGAGTCCATCCCCGGGGTCGGCGTCACTCGCAGTCTGCGAAGACAATGGAGGAGCGTGGGATCAGGCACGCGGTGTGTGCACGCGCACGGGGACCAACGCACACCACATCGACGTGAAGCTGTCCGCCAAGTACCCCAACGATCTTCTGGACAACCCGACCGCGGGGCCGCGGTTGAAAGACTTTCTGCGCGAGTTCTTCACGAGATTCGGCCATCCGGATGATGACATCACCAGAAACGGGCGGGCGGACTTGACGTATCAGTCCTTCGAACACGCGCCGGGAACCAGGTCCATCGTGTTCACCAATGTTTGGGACCTTGGCGGAGCACACCCCAACGAGGAGATCACCACCTTCACGTTCGATCTCCAGAACAACAAATTGTTGACGCTTGCCGACCTGTTCTGCGACGGCATCAATCCGCTGACCGCCTTGCCTCCGTTGGCTCGCCCGTACGTGGAAACCACTGTGGGACAAGACGCCGACACCGCTCAGTACGAACCGGGACCGCAGTACAACTACGCGGACGACTATCAGGCGTGGTACCTCGACGGGCCCGATCTCGTGCTTGTCATGCCTGCAGCCCGTTCCGGCCCTGCCCATGCTGGACAGTGGCAACCACACATCCCGCTGTCGCAGCTGCACTCCATCCTCAGGGATGGCGGCTGCTCGGCCTAAAAGCGTTCCCCGACATCGCCAGCCACGTCCCCGACTAGCACATCAGCCGGTTCTGTACGCACCCAGCCATCGGGCACGCTTTGGGTCGATTCCCGGAACTGATCGCGTGTACATCGTCAACGACGTCACTGATCTCGCGGCACCAGAAGTGTCGCCACCTGGCGGTGCGTGAATAACGCATGACTACTACCCGCTGCATTCACTGTGCGGCTTCACGCCAACTACAGAACTAACAACAGAACGCCGCTAACTCGGGCGTTTGGGGATCAGGTGTTGTGCAGATCGCGCGCGGCTTCCAGTGCCAACGCGACTTGGGCCAGCCAGAAATTGTCGGTGAGCGGTCGTCCGGTGAGTTCGGCGAATCGGCGCAACCGGTAGTTGATGGTGTTGCGGTGACAGTGCAGTTCCTCGGCGGTAGCCGAGACGGACTGACCGCGCTGTAGCCAGGTGTCTACGGTGGTGAGGATTGGTGCGCGGCGCTCGATGGGCAACTCGAGTACTGGTCCTAGTGTGGCTGTCACTACGGACGCGGCGGCGTCTGGCGAGCTAGCGAGCAACACCGACATGACATCGCGGTCGTAGCGAATAGTCAGGCGACCGGCCGAGCAAGCAGACGCGGCGACTTGAGCTTGAGCGCGGGCTTTTGAGCAGTTGGCGATGTCGGTGAAGGGGCTGCTGAGGCCGATCGTGACGGGGATGTCGGCGCAAATGTCATTGGCAATGCCATCTAGAGCGTCGGCGCGGTTCCGTCGAAGCGATACGACACCCAATTGCGCATGCGACGTGAGGCGAAACCACGTGTCTTGAACAGCGGGGTGCGCCGAGATCAGCGTCTCGATGTCGGGAGGCGAATGATCCACTGAAGGCTCGACGCGGGTTGCTGCAAGGATCGTGAATTGGCCCGTGCGCGGGAGACCGAGGGCGGCGACCGCGTCCCAGAACGGCGCTCCGATGCTGGATTCGTTGAACAGCACGGTGTCGAGCAGGGCCGCGCGAATTTGTTCATTGCGTCGCGCGTCGCGGAGGTCGATCTCGCGGAAAACTGCATGTGCGCGAAGCGAATTGGTGTTCATCCAGGCAAAGATGGACGGTGTCGCCGCAATGAGGGCGTCCTTGTCGATTTCGTCGGTGTCCGCCAGGCGTGCGAGCTCGTCCCAGATGGCCGCCGCGCCAAGGCGGTAGGCGTGCAACAAATTCGACAGGGTCAGCCCCTCACCGGCGCGCTGACGAACCCGGTTTGCGGTCTCGAGATTCCAGTGGGCAGGATCGGCGCCGAGGTCGATCCAGTCGAGCAGTTCAGCCAGATAATCGGCGATGTTGGTGCGGACGGACTCGACGCTGTCGCCACTGCTGGGAAGATAGTCCGTGATGTCGGCGCGTAGCCGAGTGAGCACCTTCATCACGATCTCGTCCGACCGTTGCCGCACGCGATCGATGAGCACTGCTGACGGTCGCTGCCGGGACATGATTCGCATGGTAAGGCGCCGAACGTTGTCGCGGTTGTTGTGCCTGGGCACAAGGTTGGCGATGGCGACTTTGGGCTGCCGTTCGTTGTGAAGACCACGCGTGGCGATGACGATTCAAGTCATGAACGCCGCCCCTGAACAGACCATCGTTTTGATCCACGGCCTGTGGATGACGCCTTTTGCTTGGGAAGACTGGGTTGCGCGTTACCGCGCTCGCGGCTTCTCGGTTCTGACACCGGGCTACCCCGGCGTGGCTTCAGGCCCGGCCGGAGTCGCCGCGCTGCGCGAGAACCCCGAACCCTTGGCCGGTCTCGGGGTGCGGGAGGTCTTCGATCATCTCGCCGGGATCGTCGAGGAACTCGCTGAGCCGCCGATATTGATGGGCCATTCTTTCGGGGGTACCTTCGTGCAGCTCCTGCTCGACGCTGGTTACGGCCGGGCTGGGGTGTCGATCGACGGTGCGGCGGTCAAAGGCGTCAAAACGCTGCCATTTTCGGAAATCCGTGCGACGTTTCCGGTGTTGAAGAATCCCGCAAATCTGCACCGCGCGGTGCCCATCACAGCCCAACAATTCCACTACGCGTTCACCAACACGCTCTCGGAAACAGAATCGCAAGCGGCCTACGACCGTTACGCAGTGCCGGTACCCGCGCGGATTCTGTTCCAGGGTGGGCTGGCCAACTTCACTCATGACGCGGCGACCACATACAACTTCGCCAACGACGACCGGGCGCCGCTGCTGTTCATCTCCGGCGGTAGTGACCACATCCTGCCCCCTGCTGTGCAGCGCGAAAACTACGAGAAGAACGTCAAGCACTCCACCGCGATCACCGCCTACAAACTGTTCCCCGGGCGAGACCACTTCACCTGCGGCGCCCCTGGCTGGGAAGAAGTCGCAGACTTTTCCCTGCGTTGGGCTCTGGCACCACAACCCGGCGACATGGATGATTGACCGCTTCGTCCGCTCGATCAACTCGGAAGTGAGCACCCACCGATGACGACTGTCCGCGAATCCATTCTCGATCTATTTCGCGCCCACGGTTTAACGACGTTCTTCGGCAATCCCGGTTCGTCGGAACTTGCTCTCCTGCAAGACTTTCCCGATGACTTCCGCTATTTCCTCGGCCTGCAGGAGATGATTCCGGTCGGGATGGCCGACGCCTATTCGCAGGTCACCCGCCGCCCCGCCCTGGTCAACCTGCACACCGCTCCTGGCATGGGTAACGCGCAGGGGCAGATCTACAACGCGTACGTCAACAAGACACCGCTCATCATCACCGCAGGTAACCAGCGCCGTAACATGCAAAACCAGTACTGCCTGCTCACCAATCACGAACCCACCACAACACCAAAGCCATTCGTGAAATGGGCAGCGGAGCCGACGACCGCCAGTGAGTCCTCGGCCGTGCTGGCTCGCGCGATCCACCTGGCCACCACCCCGCCGATGGGGCCGGTGTTCGTCTCACTGCCGATGGACGACATGCCGATTGAACTGACCGCCGACCAGCTCGCCGATATCGCGGTGGTGCGCGATCGTACCGTGACCCACGCGGCGGGTTTCCCGACCGAGCTGGCCGAGCAGGTCGGTGCGCAGCTCGACGCCGCCACGTCGCCAGTGATCATCGTCGGCGGGGATATTGACCGCTACGACGCCTACGACGCGGTGGTCGAGCTGGCCGAGCGCGCCGAATCACCGGTCTACACAGCGCCTTTGACGGGTTGGAGCGGTTTCCCGGAAGATCACCGGCTCTATCACGGCGCGCTGCCCCCGGGGGCGGGATGGATCTCGGGACTTCTCGCGGGCCACGACCTTATCCTCGCTATCGGAACACCCGTCTTCCGCTACTACCCGCTGGTGCCCGGGCCGTACCTGCCCGGCGGCGCCCGCTTGATCCAGATCACCAACGATCCCGACGAGGCCGCCAGGGCCCCCGTCGGTGACGCGATTGTCGCCGACATCCGTGCCGCCACCCGGGCATTGGCGGCGGCGGTCAAACCCACCCAACGCTCGGCGCCCGCTCCGCGCCCCGCGGCCCCGGAAAGGGTCTCGGATCAGGTGCCGCTCAAGCCCACAGATCTGTGGACCGCCGTCGCGCATGCCGCACCCGCGGACACACTGTGGGTCAGCGAAGCCGGCAGCAACGAGATCGTCATGACCGAAAGCATCCGTCCGGGTAATCCGCGGTCGCATCTGTCGGCTGCGGGCGGCGGTCTCGGCTGGGGGCTGCCGGCATCAGTCGGTGCGCAAATCGCTGCGCCCGACCGCCCGATCGTGTCGTTGATGGGTGATGGCTCCATCCACTACGCGATCACCGCCCTGTGGAGCGCAGCACGCTACAACATCCCGCTCACCATTGTCGTGGCTTCCAATGCCGAGTACGGCGTGGTCAAAGAATTCGGCGTCTGGGAAAAGACCCCGAACGTCCCCGGGCTCGACATCCCCGGCCTCGACATCGTCGCCACCGCGGCCAGCTACGGCGTCGACGCCCACGAAGCACATAGCTCTGACGAGGTATTCGAGCTGGTCAAAGCCGGCATCGCCGACCGCGACCGACCCACCCTGATCAACGCCCGCACGGCACCGGTGCCCGCGGGATTCGGCAGCTAGGAGACATCTGGTGGATGACACGATCGTTTCGGCGTTTACCGTGGCACTGCGGGGCGGCGACGCGGTGGCCATAGACGAGGTCACACTGGCCCAAAATGCCAAAGACTACTGGGGTTTTGGCCGACAACCTGGTCTGGTGTTGCGGCCACGCAGTCGCGACGACGTCGTCGCCGCAGTCAAAGTCGCTGCTGAACACCATGTTTCGTTGGTCACCCGCGCAGGCGCATCGAACTGCAGTGCCGGAGTCATGGCCGGCGCCGACCGGGCGGTGATTGATCTGACACAGATGAACCGCGTCCTCGACATCAACCCGACAGATCGCACTGCCCGGGTCCAGCCCGGCGTCATCAATGCCGATCTGCAGCAGCAGCTGGCCCCGCACAACCTGGTGTTCTCACCCGACCCGGTATCGGCACATCTGGCAAGCATCGGCGGCAACATCATCGAAAACGCCGGTGGCCCACACGCTCTCAAATACGGCGTGACCTACAATCACGTCCTCAGCGTCGAAGCGGTTCTGGCTGACGGCGCCGTGATCAACTTCAACGCGGCCGACGACGGCCCCGACCTGCTCGGGATCTTGATCGGCTCCGAAGGCACCCTGGCGATTCTCACGGAGGCGACCGTCGCGTTGCGCCCCATTGCGCCGGTCACTCGCAGCCTGATGGGCAGCTTCACCACGGCCCGGGAGGCAGCCGAAACCATCTCCGCGATCATCCGGACCGGGACCGTACCCGCTGCGGTCGAATGGCTCGACCGGGCCGGTATCAATGGCCTGCAGCAGTTCACCGACACCGGGTATCCCACCGACGTCGACGCGATCGTGCTCATCGACGTCGACGGGACCGACGCCGAGGTTGACCGCGACGGCGCGATCGTGGAAGAAGTCTTGCGACAACACGCCACCGAGGTGCGCCGCGCCGATGACGACGACGCCCGCGCCAAGCTCTGGTACGGACGCCTGCACGCCCCAGACGCCGTCGTGCACAGCGGCAAAGGCTTCTTCATCGGTGACGTCACCGTTCCGCGCCAACACATTCCAGAGATGCAGCAGGCAATCCAGGATACCGCCAAACGGCACTCGGACGCCCTGCTGTTCATCGCCGTGACCGGGCATGCCGGAGACGGGGACCTCCACCCGACCACCTTCTACGACAAGGAGAACCCCGCCGCGCCGGCGGCTTTGGAGGCTGCCAACAACGAAATCATCGAAGCAGCATTGAATCTGGATGGCACTATCACCGGCGAGCACGGCGTCGGCACCGAAAAAATCCAATTCATGACCAAACGCTTCACCCCGGTCGAGATCGCCGCCCAACGCATCGTCAAGCAGGTCTTCGATCCTGCGCACACCTTCAACCCCGGCATCATGCTGCCGGAAGTCTCGCCACAAGAGCCCGCACTGCCGGCGTTCGAAGCCGCCGTGCGCGCGGCGCTCGACGGCCATCCGAAATCCGCGCCCGACGCCGATGGTGACGATTCCACGGTCGAAGTCAACACTGGCAACTTGAACCTGGTGGTCGGCGCCGCGGTTACCCTCGGCGACCTCTCGCGCAAACTCCACGAGCAAGGTGTGACCTGCCCGGCCATCCCGACTGACGGTCCCGACCGGACCGTCGGCGAGCTGATCGCCAACGCAACAGGTGAGGAACGTCTAGAGGTGCGCCACGGACTGCTCGGCGTCGAGGTTGTCCTGCCCGACGGCGCCGTGGCCCGGTTCGGGGGCCAGAACATGAAGGACGTCGCAGGCTACGACACCAAACGGCTATTCATCGGTGGCAGAAATGCATTCGGAACGATCACCAGCGCAGTCTTCAAAATTGCGGTCGCTCGATGACACCGCAACCGTAATAGGGCGGCCCCATGTCTTGGCAGATGCACGCCATCGCGATCTACGGGCGCCTCATACGTCGGCCCCGCACCTATGCAACACTCCAGAGCGCGCGCGGCTACCTCGAGCGGCCCAAGAAGGCCGGCGGACCACCCCGGCGACTGGCCAACTCCTCTCGTTACCAGATCACCTGTGACGTCATAAGCGGGTCCGGCTGCTACACAGTGCAATCCATCAGCGGCGAGTCCACTGCCGACGACCGGGCGTCGGTTATCTACGTCCACGGCGGTGCCTACGTCAACCAGATCGAGCGCGCGCACTGGCAACTCATCTGCGCGATCGCCGACGCCACCCGGCGCCCAGTACACGTGCCTCTTTACGGGCTCGCGCCACAGCACTGCGCCGAAGAAGCGATCGACCTACTTGGCACAGTGATCGACCGAGCGGCACAACGAGGGCCGATATACATCGCCGGCGACTCGTCCGGAGCAGGACTGGCCCTGGCAGCTACCCAAACTGTCATCATTTCCGGAGCGAACCCGCCCGTTGGAGTGACCTTGATCAGTCCCTGGCTCGACATCGCACTCACCAATCCCGCCATCGCCGCCATCGCCAAGCGCGACCCGTGGCTCGCGGTTCCCGGGCTGCGCGAGTGCGGCCGCGTATGGGCCAGACACCTCGCGGAAGACGACAACCGAGTCAGCCCCATTTATGGTGAGCTGCAAACCCTTCCACCGATCGACCTCTACGTCGGCGACCGCGACATCTTCGTCGCTGACTGCCGTCGGCTGCGGGACAGCATCGGCACCGGCCGCATCACCTACCACGAGCAGCCCGGGGCAATTCACGTCTACCCGCTGTTGCCCGTTCCTGAAGCCAAGGCCGCACGCCGCGCACTCGTCAGCCATATCGACGCCGCTCTCAGCATTGTCAAGTGAGGAAATTTGATGAGCCGCACAGTCGCCCTCCCGCGCACCACCACACTCGAAAGCCTGCGTTTCACGACGCTGGTGGCGCTACCCAATCTGGCCGAGGGGCTCTTCAGCCGTCGGCCCGGTGTAACCGCTGCGCTCGACCTCGCCGGTGTCGCCCGTCGCGCACACCAGCTGCTGACCACGCTGCATCGGCACTACGGCGATGGACCGATCTGGGTGAACGTGGCAGGCAAGCCCACCCTGCTTGTGTTTGGCGCCGATCAGATCCACTTCGTACTATCCCACGCGCCAGAGCCTTTCGCGTCCGACCCCGACCCCAAACTCTCCGGCATGAACAAGTTCCAGCCGCATGCCCTGACCATCTCCCGAGGCGACCATTGGTCCGATCGGCGGCGATTCACCGAGGCCGTCCTAGCACACACCGCCGGGAGCGGGGCGATCGCGAACCGCTGCGACAGCGTCGCTGACGAGGAAGCCCGAGGTATGCCCGACAACCTCGACTGGCTACGGTTTCACAGCACAATGCAGCGGATCGCGCGTCGAATCATTCTCGGCGACAACGCAGCTGACGACCAACAAATCTCGGCACAACTCGTGACGCTGATGGCCAAGGCCAATCCGCCGGGCAAAGGAGACCCCCGCCTCTTCACGACCTTCCTGACCGCGCTCGATCAATACGTTCAAGCCGCGGACGCACACAGCCTGGTCGGACAATTCGCCGCGGCACCCGCCTCGGACATCACCTACCCGACCCATCAAGTCATCCACTGGATGTTCGCGATGGGCGATACCCTGGCCATCAATCTCTGGCGTTGTCTAGCGCTGCTGGCCACGCACGCCGAGGTTCTCCTCCACGCGCAGAGCGCAATCGACGAACACGGCGCTCACGGCTACCTCGCAGGCTGCCTATCTGACGCGATGCGCCTCTGGCCCAGCACGCCTGCCTTGGCACGAACCCTCACCGGGCCCACCGAGTGGGAAGGCGAGATCGTGCCGGCGGGAACACAAGTCATGATTGTCAACACCTTCAACCACCGGGACACCAGCCGCTTCCCCGAGGCCGACCAGTTCAATCCCACGGCGTGGACGCGAGAACCCACCCAATCCTCGTGGTCATTCAACTTCTTCAGTCACGGCCCGCAAGCATGTCCGGGCGCCGATGTTGCGCTGCGAATCGGCGTCGCCGTGTTGACTGCGGTACTCGGTGAGCGCAGCCCGACGGCGACCGGCGCCAAGCTCAACCCGCACCAACCGCTCCCTCTCACGCTCGACCACTCGCGGGTCAATATTCGATTGAAACGCCGTCACTGAGGCGCCGTCGCGCCGACAGCCTGCGCGGTCGGCGCGACGGCGCCCACCGCACGCGGTACCGCGATGGGTCTACCGAGCCTGCTCAGCGATCAAACCCAGACCACTTTGGCCGCCGCCTGGTGACACGGCGGGCTGTAGTGGGCGTGCGTGGCTCAGGTTCCGGCCGTCGGTGGCCGGAGTGGGTCACGCTGTCTTATGTGCGGTGAGGAGTAGGGCCGGCAGGTAGGTGAGACCGTCTTCGTCGGTGCGGAAGTTGTGCTTTGGGAGGTTCGGAATGTCGGGAAGCCGGACTGCGACGTGGGAGGGCTCGATGGAGTCGACGGTCCAGTGCTTGGCGACGGCGTCGCGGACTTCGGCCTCGGTTACCAGATTTGGCACGGGGCACGGCGAGTCGGTTGGTAGCGAGTCGGTCGTGAACACCAGAAGGTAGAGGTGGGCGCCCGGGTTGGCTGCGGCGGAGGTGCCCCGAAGGTAGTCGTCGCGCGCGTCAATGGGCAGTGAGTGGAACAGTGTGCAGTCGATGACGGTGCTGAACTGGGGTTCTCCCAGGCCGAGAGCGGCCAGGTCGCGCGCATCACCTTGAATGAACCGGGCTGTGAGCCCGCGGCTGGTGGCTTGCTCGGCGGCGTGGTTGATGGCCTCGGTGGAGATGTCGATGCCGGTGACATCGTGGCCGGCTTGAGCGAGTGCGAGGGTGAGATCGCCGACGCCGCATCCCGCGTCGAGAACCGGGTCGTGGACCTGGCCGGCGGCAATGAGGTTGGCGATGGTGGGTTGGGGTTTGCCGATATTCCAGGGGGGAGGGCCGGCGAAGATGTGGCCGCGGTAGGCGGCGTCCCAATCCATGACGTCTGACATGGTCTGCAGCGTAGCGGGCCATCGCGTCCCGCGCGAGGTGCTCAGACAGCGTCAAATCAGCTCAGCGGCATGGCTCTTGGGCGTGCGATGTACCACGGGAAGATCGGACGTTCAAGCATGAGCACGTCGAACGGCCCGCCGACAGGAGACTCGGCGATGGCCCTCTGCACGGTGGCCAGCTCGAGTTCTATGGCCGAGCGATCCGTGGAGAACGAAAGACCCCATGGGGTGTAGTGGTCGCCGTCGCGGTAAGCGACGGTGTATTCGTAGAGCCCGGTGTGATGCTCGTCGGTTGCGGGAGCCCACGGCAGAATCCTCTGTTCGATGAGCACCGCGTACTGCTCGTCTGATTCGGCGAGCTCCGCCTCTGCCGCACGGCGATGGAGCGTGACCTTGCTTGCGTGCAACGGTTCGAACTCGGTGCCCACACGGATCCCGACCGCGTACACCAGCAGTGGAACCGGAACCGAGGAAGGTGTTCCAGGATGCATTGCGTCCTTTCGGTCGTTTGAGTGGGTCAGAGGCGTGGACGGTATCGACCGTGAGCGACGGCGGGTGTAGAACCGATGGCCTCCCCGATCTGTTTCCACGTCGCGCCGGCGTCGAGGGCGGCCGCGACCGCATCGACGTCGGGTGTGCGGATACGCTGGCGTCGGCGTTCGACAAGGGCGTTGGATATGAGGGATAGCACACCTAGTGACCAGTCGAGGCGGTATGCCGACAGCGCGACCCACTGAGGGTTGTCGGGATCCGCGGCGAGCAGTACCGAAGTGATGTCCTCGGCGTCGCCTGGCAGCGTCATGCCGGCTGCGGTGAGACGATTCATGATGCGGTTGCTGGCAATTCGCCGCGCTGCGTGGAGCGCGGCAGCGCGCACCTCATCTTCATCGCTGCAAGACGTTCCGTCTTCCATACCTATACGTTCCGTCTTCCATACCCATAGAGGCTAGGGTCATCAGCAGATCGTGACATCTGCTAATACAGTATGGCACGCATTGTTCTGCAGTACGTGCTGAAGGTTGCCTGGCATGTCCACTGGCCGGCGGCGTCGGGCGAGACCCTGCGCAGGTCGTCTCTCGCCCAAATGGATCAAGGGGTCATGAAGACGCCTTTGCCAAACTCTCGCGTTCACGCAGGGCCCCGCCACCCCATTATTCGACGCCGCTGTCGTCACGCGGCACGATCACGCTTATCCCGCTTTGGATCCGCCTATGACGCGCCGACTCACGACATCGACGCATTCGAGGTACATGAAGGTCGCCACAGCACAGGGTTGACGAGGTCCGTGATCGGGGCGAGGTCAGCCGGCAGGTTCCGGGTGATGATCGCCTGGTTGTCGTGACAGGCGAACATTGAACGGCGTGCCCGACCGACGTGTCACCCAGGCGGTGTCGCTCGGAGGATTGGCGCGCCGATACGGCTTGTCACCGCGGCTCTCTTGAGAGTGGGGGACTGGTCCGAACCCTACTGATGCTGCGTCGGCTCGGTAGCGATGCGGGCGGCGCGACGGCCAGCCGCAAGACCAGGGCGATGGATTCGCCTGCTTGCAGCCGAGTCAGAGCGTTGAATTCCCTTTGCAATTCGCCTAATTCGGCCGCAAAAGGCGCAGAAAGCTCTTCGAGTTCGGCGTCGGTGTGCGCGTAGAGGAAGACCGGGGACACCGGCTGGACTCCGAATCCGTGCTGCTGAGCTGTGATCCATACGGCTTCGACCGCCGCTCCGCCGACGGCATAGGCGCGCAGATCATTTCCGGTTACCGTGACGACGGCGAGAGCAGAGCTGGCCAGGACGCGGTCTCGCATGTCGTCGCCGAGCGCGGAGCCGGCGTCCCAATCGGCTAGTTGCGCCATGACGTCGGGGCGGCGAAGGACATCAAGGACTGCCATCTCGCCGGGATCGAATTCGAGGCTGCGTACATCGATGCCTGCGTCGGGGTCTGGATCGCCTGGCCAGCGGAGCTCGGAAATCATCTCCCGGTGCAGGTGCGGCGTCAGGAACCTTATGCGGTCGGCTGCGGCGAGGATGGTTGCCGCCTGGGTGATGTCGTCTCGCTGCGTGACGAGCTGCAAGCGCGCGCCGTGCTGTTGGGCCGCGTCGGCGAGGTGTGTGATGGTGGTGGCGTCGAGTGGCTTGGGGACGCCGTGGTGGCGGTTGGATTCGCGCGCCAGCATGGACTGGTAGAGGTGCGCGAGCGCAGGGTCGTTGCCGTCGCTGACGCGCATGGTGGCCTCCAGCGGCACGCTGTCCCCGTCGGCAATGGTGACGGGGCCGAGTACGTGGTGCTTGGCGGCAGCGATCTTGATGTTCAACAGTGCTGCCCCCAGGGCGACGGCGCTGCCCCGGAACTTGAGGTCCATAGTCGACGTGTATTCGGGGTCGATCCCAACCGTGATGGCGTCCTTCGCGATTGTGATCTGCCAGGGTTGGGTGTTGCCTCCGGAGGGTGCGCGCATCGCGGCTGTAGCGAGGTGTTCGAGCGGGCCGCCATCGAGGGACTGCGGGGTGGTTGGCTCGTCGTCGAGCGTTGTCTCGTAACGGTTTCTCATGTCGGGCTCGTGGATCTGGTTCAGTGCCCAGTTCACATCGACGCGGCTGCGGCCGGATCTGAGCTCTTCGCCGAGTCCAATTCGGCGGACAGCTTCGGCGATCGCGGACGCGCCGATGATCACATCGGAAGCCAGCTGCGGCCAGGTGGACAGGGATCGGTCGATCTCGACGAGCGATGCGGCTGTGCGCGGGGACAGGCGTTCGGCTTCCAGATGGCGCAGGACGTGGGGGATCTTCTCGCGGCTGCTCATGCCGGGGAGAAGGCCGATGTCGAGTTGCCCGAGCAATCCGTGCAGGATGGGGCGCCCGGGCTCTCGGTCGAAGCGTTCGACGTCGACGATGCCGCGGTCGCTGGTGGCCATGAGTACCGGGATCTGGCGGTCACGGGCGGCGATGCGCAGTAGTGCTTTGATGTCGAGTGAATCGCATTCTTCGACCGCGATGTCGAGGCCGCTGACGAATTCGTCGAGAGTTTCGGCGTTTAGGCCCGCGTCGAGAACCTCGACGGGCAGGTATGGGTCGATCTCGGCGATTCTGCGAGCGGCGACGACGGCCTTGTTGATCCCAAGGTCGAAGACGGTGGCCGGCACCCGGTTGAGGTTGGACAGTTCGAGACGGTCGAAGTCGGCCAAGCGTAGTTTGCCGCACAGCCCTTGGGCAGCCAGCGTGTGGGCGATGACGTGGCCGACGCTGAGACCAGCCACACCGATCGTCAGGCTGCTCAGCGTGGTCTGCTCTGCCGCGGTGATGTTGTTGCGATTGCGGTCCAGCCGCAGTGCTTGGAATCCACGAGGGCCGAGCACGGCGACAACTGCGCGCCGCCACGGGTAGTAGGCCCATCGTCGGCCTTCGCTCAGCAGCTCGTCAGCCGGCGCCGGGCGAAGTGTGCGCAAGCTTGCCAGCTGGGCATCGTGCGCGTCGAGAAACTCGATGTCGGGGTCAGCGCGGAGCTCGTCGAGCAGGGCGTTGTCGCCAGGCTCGGTTGGGTCGAGAACGTGTGCGCTGTAAGGGGTCTGCATGCTGTTCCTTCGCTGATTCGGCACCCGGGCGCCGAGGGCCTCCGTCGTAGACTATGTCCGACGCATGGGAGGTGTGCGCGTGACCGATACCGCGCGTGAGCAAACTGTGGCGGATCTTCCGCTCGCCCCGATCAATCCGCTGCCGTACAAGCAACGGCGTGACGCTTTGCGGAACTTTCACACCGGGACCGACATCCTGCGGGACGCCGGGGGACCTGTTACCCGGTTCAGTCTTGGCCCGCGGTGGCTGATGCCGCCGATCGTTTTGGCGACCTCACCTCAAGGTATTCGCGATATTGTGAGCGTCCGCGACGGGTCGATCGACAAGACAAGCGCGGTGGGTGTGGAGCTTCGTCGTTTGCTCGGCGGGAACTTATTTGTGTTGCCGCATCAGGAATGGCTACCGCGGCGGCGAACAATACAACCGGTCTTCACGAAGAAGCGGGTGGACTCTTTCGGCGCTCACATGGCCGAGGCCACAGAAATGGTGGTGTCCTCGTGGACCGATGGCGCGCAAATCAGCTTGGACGCCGAAGCGCGCCAGCTGACGATGCGCGCTCTGGGCCGCTCGGTGTTGGGTCTCGATCTGGATGAGCGGGCGGATGTGGTGGCCGAGCCGTTGCGGGTCGCGACGAGTTATGCGGTGCGGCGGGCACTGAAACCTCTGCGGCCGCCGGCGTGGTTGCCGACGCCGGGACGGCGGCGATCCCGGGAGGCGGCGGCGACCATCCGAGGGTTGGCCGCCGAGATCGTGCGTGCGTGTCGTGCTGATCCTGAGTTGGATGCGCCCCTGGTTCAGGCGTTGCTCGCTGCGCGTGACCCGGAGACCGGGCAGCCCTTGACGGACGACGAGATTCGCGATGAGCTCGTGATCTTCGTGTTCGCCGGCCATGACACGACGGCTACGACGCTGACGTATGCGTTGTGGCAGCTGGGCCGCCACCCCGAAGTACAAGAGCGCGTACATGCGGAGGTCGCCGCGATCGGCGATCGCCTCTTGACGCCTGGAGACGTCGAGCAGCTCGGGTACACCGTCCAAGTTCTTCGGGAGGCCCTGCGGCTGTGCCCGCCGGGGCCCACCGGAACGCGGATGGCGATCGAGGATGTCGAGGTCGCTGGGTATCGGGTTGAGGCGGGCACCATGTTGGTGTTCGGTCGCATGTCGGTGCAGCGTGACCCGACACTGTGGGAGGATCCGCTGCGGTTCGACCCTGAGCGATTCACCCCGGAGAACATGAAGAAACTCGATCGCTGGCAGTACGTGCCTTTCGGTGGTGGGCCTCGGTCCTGCATTGGTGATCACTTCGCGATGCTGGAAGCGACGTTGGCGTTGGGCTCGATTGTCCGTCGGGTGGAGCTGTCCTCGTTGGAGGACGATTTCCCGTTGGCTGTGCCGTTCACGATGGTGCCGGGCGGCCCGATTCCGGCGAGCGTTACCCGTCGCTAGCTGTGCTCTGCGGGGTCGGCCGTGAACTGACCATGGCGGATCAGCGCGGTGACGCTGGCGTCCCACCGCTGCAACTCGGCGGGCGTGGTGAACGCGCCGTCGATGTGGCGGGCGATGTGTGAGCGCAACAGGATCGGGCCCAAGCGCAGCATCAACGGGTTGAGCGCGGCCCAGTCCGGGTCAATGTCATCCCGGGTGAGTCCTGCGGCGGTGAAGGTGTCGCGCTGTCTGACGCTGATCTTGAGCAGCCCGTCGAAGATCACCGCGCCGACGTTGTTGCCCTCGATCAGGGCGTGACCCACGTAGTCGATGACGTCGGGATGGTCATGGATGAGCTTGGAAACGCGGCCGCCCAGAGAGCTGAAATCGTTGGTCGGCTCGGCGGGCACCGGTAAAGGGTTGGATTCGAGGGCTTCACTGAAGACGCGCAGCACATGGTCGTCGACCGCGGCGATCAGGCCGTCTTTGCTGCCAAAGTGATGTCGCAACAGCCCATGTGACACTCCTGCGGCTTCGGCGATGGTGCGCATGGTGGTTCCGCTGATGCCTTGTGCGGCGAAGCAGCGCAGCGCGGCGTCCCGGATCCGGTCTGCGTTGGTCAACTGGATTGGGACCGGCTGCAGCGCGAAAACGGAGCCCTCCATGAGGCTCGACAATACAACACGATTGTAAAGCTATACGTCTGGATGGCTGCACTATCCAAATGTATTGGACAACTATCCAGGAGTCGGGTATAGCTATACAGCAGGATAGATCTTGTGCCGCCGCTGCGGGCTTTCGAGACGGGGGCGTGCACCGAGCAGCTGGGGGTAGCGCCTTGCCGGACATCTCATATCCCGCGCCAGCAGGCACTCTGCCGGGGTATCTCGCAGTACCCACAGGCCAAGGCCCCTGGCCAGGAGTAGTGGTCGTGCAGGACGTGCGGGGAATGACCAACGATCTGCGGCGTATCAGCGAGCGGCTCGCCGGCGAGGGGTATCTCGCCCTAGCGCCGGACCTCTATGGGCGAGGTTTCAAGCCCAGGTGCATGATCGCCACCATCCGGGCACATTTCGCCGGCGATGGCGATGCCTACGACGACATCACCGCCGCGCGCAGCTACCTGCTCGACGACCCGCGCTGCAATGGCCGGATCGGGCTGATGGGATTCTGCATGGGCGCCGGTTTCGTCCTCCAGTTGTCCCCACGCGGCCTCTTCGACGTGGCCGCGGCCCAATACGGCTTGGCTCCCAAGAACATTGATGCGCTCGCCAGCTCGTGCCCTGTCGTCGCCAGCTACGGCGCCAAAGACCGCATCGTCAAACAGGGCTCGGCCAGTGCATTGGAAGCAGTCCTCGCCAAAGGTTCCGTCGACCGTGACATCAAGGAATACCCGAACGTCGGGCACAGCTTCATGAACAAGTTGGGCATCCCAGCACCGTTCACCATCGTCGAAACACTGGCCGGATTCGCCTATTCGGCGCCCGAAGCCGAGGACGCGTGGCAGCGGACATTCGCCTTCTTCGAGAAGTACCTGATTCAGACACCTGCCTCGGGGCTTTCCGAGCCGGACCCAGCCAACGATGCGTCACCCAACTGAGCGCTTGTTGCCGTGACGATCATGCTCGCTCCGGCTGACATGGCCCAGACGACTACCGCCGAACCCATCGACCTGGACTACGAGCGGTTGACAGCAGTACACGTAGCTGACGAAACACAGTGTGCTGCAGAAGAAACCCCGTCGTACCTCCTCGATGAAAGGCGCACGATGACACGGACGAGACAACCTCAGTTCCGGCCGTGGTTGGACATGGCGCCACCCAGCGACTATCTGCGAAACATCGCAAACTCGGCTACCGGAAAGAGCTATAAGGCGTTCGCGAAGTCTCTGCTGAACATCCAAGAGGGAGCCGTGGTCGTCGACCTCGGATGCGGTGCGGGCGTGGATCTTCCCGGTTATGCCGATTGCGCCGGCCGCACAGGCAAGGTGATCGGCATCGATCACGACCAGACTCTGCTGGCGCATGCCGCCCAGTACACGAATCACCTGCGGACGGTGTCAACCGCCAAGGCCGACATTCATCAACTTCCCCTGGAAGCCGGCACGGTCGACCGAGTCCATATCGACCGCGTGCTGCAGCATGTGAATTCGCCGGCCACTGTGCTCGCCGAAGCTGCCCGGACCCTGAATCCCGAAGGCCGGATCGTCTGTGTGGAGCCGGACTGGGCAACGCTGGTCATCGATCACCACGACGTAACCTTCAGTAACTGCTACACCCAACATGTCGTCGCGCAGGTCATTCGCAATGCCACGATCGGCAGGGCATTGCCGAGGCTGCTCGACGAAGCAGGATTCAGCGTCGACGCCATCTATCCGGTGACGGCACACTGGACCGACGCGGTCGAGGCTGACAGAGTTCTCGGCTTTCGCGACGTCTGCAATCACGCTGTGGCAGAAGGGTTCCTGCCCGCCGCGCGTACCCGGCGCTGGCTTGATGGCCTTATGGAAGGTCAGTTTTTCGGCTCTGTGTCCCTGTTCATCGTGTCCGCGCACATCAAGAGTCGATAGATGTCGAGCACCATCTAAGGAGCGCCATGTATCAGTCCCGGATCGCTGCCCGGCCAGTGGGCACACGTCAATGATGTTGTCTGACAAGGACATGCTCGAACTGGTGCGCACGCTGCCAAGGCCCCCTTTGTGGGATCGGGAGGCGTTCGTGCAGTGCATCGCTGACATGCGCGGCCGGCCGATAACGCTGGTGGCGACCCAGCCAGGGTTGGTGGTACACAGTCTGTGCGGTCTGTGGTTGGCCAGCGAAGACGGCGATGTGATCCTCTATGAGCAAGGGGCCTCAGACTTCCGAGTAGACCAGGCCGTGTACCACCAAATTGGGCACATGATCCTGGGGCACCACAGCGGCGGTCGGGCGCAAAGTCGCGACGTGCGTGTTGAGTCGGCGTGGCGTCGTAGGCTACCCGACCTTGCTCCGGAATTGGTGTCCACCGTCATGGGCAGCAAAGACTATGGGGATGAGCAGGAATATGAGGCCGACCTGTTCGCCTTGTTGGTGATGAATGCCGCTAACGGGGCAGAGCATTCGATGATTCGTCGGATGCCAAGCACATCCACGGTCTCAAGGAGCCAGCAGCAGGGCCGGGAATGTGCCCCATCCCCTACCGCCGACGCCGATCTGGCACTGGTGCACAGATTCGCCCGCGAGTTGAAGGTCGCCTGCGATGACTTGCAAGACGAACCGTTCAATCCGAAAGCCCGCGCGCGCTTGATGCGCCTGATCCTGCAGGACAGCAAGGCTGCCGACGAGGCCAACAAGCGCCTGCTCCGGCTTCGCATGCGGGCGGTGCGGTAAGCCTGCAAGGCCGCCAGTCCGAGCCAGAGGCTCTCACGGCATGTAATAACCCCGGATGCGGTGATAGCGCCCACGCCCGGCGACCGCATTGGCGGCCTGCAGTCCCGAGACCACGGCGGCCTCGATGCAGCCCGCGTTGATACCGGTGTCGGTCCAGTCGCCGGCCAGGGCGAGGTTGTCGTAACCGCTTTCGTCGGGCCGCAGGCGGTATTTGTCCGAGCCGGGCACCGACTGCACGTAGCGGTCTGACGGATCGATGTTCACGCTGAGGTACTCGGACTTGACCAGCTGCCGGAGAAACCGACCGTCCCGCACAGCGTTGGGGAAGTAGGCGCCGAGCTGACGGTCGACGAATTCGGTCGCATCCGCACGGGCCCGCTGAGTCAAAGATTCTGTATGGCAAGCGGAGTCACACGGCCACGGTGCCCGCAGGCTGCCGCAGAAGTACGCCACTGAACGGGGCCGGTCGTCGGAGGGCCAGTCTTCGGCCCAGAGCGTGTGCGGCATCGAGGCAAACGTCTCGAAGGGACGCCGGTAGGCCGTGACCGTGGCGCCGGGACGCTCCCAACCCAGTGTCTTCTCGTCGGGCCGCAGCCACAGCTGCATGCCTTGCGTGGCGACGGTGAGGACGTGGCTGGTCATCTCGCGCCACTCGGCGCGGTCGCGGAGCAACTCGCCGGCCACTGTCGGCACCATCCCCAGCGATACGGCGAGCACAGCGTGGTCGAAGTCGACGCCGCGCCGCAGCACCCGCTTCTCGGCGTCGTCACGCTTGCCGAAGTGGGATTCCAGATCGTGGGCGCCACCACCGACAAGTTGCTCGGCTCGCGGCTCGGCCGGAAACACCGGAAGGCCGCGGACGGTGATCAACGGATCGTAATGTTCCACGCCGTCGGCGAGGGCGACTTGGCGGCCCATCGTGATCGCCTCCACGTACTGGCGGCGCGCGTCGAGGTGCAGTGCGTCGAGGCGGTGGAAGAACTCGAACACGACGCCGCGCCGCCGCAGGGCCTGGTACAGCGGGGCGATGACGACGTCGCCCATCCCGGCCGTCATCTTCCAGAACAGAGATCCCTTGTAGCCGAAGAGAACCTGGCCGAGCAGGAACGTCATCACCCCCGCACCGACGGCCGGTTGGTCGGGATCGGCGTCACGGTAGCCGAACACCAGGTCGTACAACCCGCGCACCAGAGGTGACTGCACCGCGTCGGGATGCCCGCCGTGGCGCACCACCCAGGCGCTGAACTCTTCGTCGTTGATCGCGCGGAATCCGTTCGGATGCGTGATCAGATGGTCGGCGAGGATCCCGCGCACCACGGCAGTCACCAACGACAGCAGCACCCACAGCCGCCGATGGTCCAAGCGGTTCTCCCGGTCGATCGACTCGGCGATGGCCTCGAGCGCCGGATTGAGCACGGCGACAGCGGTATCCGGACGCAGGGTGTGGTCGGCCACTGCCAATGTGGCCGCTGTGAGAGCCCGGGCCACCACGGTCGCAAGGCCCACAGATGAAGCCACAGGACGTTGCGGCGAGGGGGAGAGCACCAGCGTGCCGGGCCCCGTGTCGCGCAACGAGTCGACGAACGCCATGGCCAGCTGCAGTGCCTGGGTGACGAAGGCGGCTGCGCTGAGCTCCCTGCCGGTGCCCTGCGGGTCTCCCGGCAGGCCGGGAGTCACCGGGTGGGTGCCGAACCACATCTGCCAGCCGCCGCCCCACTCCTCTGCCAGCGCCGGATTGTCTGCCGGGATCAGCGCGTCGCGCCATGTGCGAATCGGCACGGTGGGATCGGTTGCGTCCCTGTCGAGTTCGGCATAGCACTCGCGCAGCAGCGCGAAGGCGTTCTCGTAGGAGCCCAGCCACACGTGCAGGCCGTGTTCCTCGATGCGGCCGTGCACTCCACGGCTGGACGCCCCTTTACCGCCCAGCCGCCAGCCCCGCTGATACACCGTGATCGACTCGAACCGGTTCTGCCAGCCCGGCTCACTCAACCGCCAGGCAGCGGTGAGCCCCGCGACGCCGCCTCCCAAGATCGCGATCTTGCCGCCCGGGCGCCTCACCCGAGCATCGCCCGCGCGCGGGTTACGTCCGGCCACGCACTGTCGGTGGGGAAGTGCGCCAGCGCCGTGGTGAGCAGTTCTCGGCCCGCCGCCGGGTCCAGCGCGAAATAGTCCAGGGCAGAGCGCAGTTCGAAGATCCGGGCGTCCTGAGCGCGTGCGGTGGCGATGGCTGATTCCAGATCGCGACGACGCTGTTGGGGGTCATCGCTCGTCGCGGCGCCGAGCCGCAGCAGCTCGGCGTCGTAGAAGCGCATGCCGGTCGATGCGGCGAGATCAAGCCCGGTCCGCAGACGGGCGCGGGCACGGTCGGGCTCGCCCGCCGCCACCAGCAGCCGAGCCAGGATCGCGTCGTAGAACGTGATCAGTGCGATGACCCCGACGGCTCGCCAGCCTTCGACGAAGGAGGTCAGCATCTCGATGTGTGGCGCCAACACCGCGGGGTCACCGTCGTATGTGGCCAGCGCGCTGAGTGCGCCGACGGTGGCGGACTGCGCCTGACCGACCAGCGCCCACGAGTCGAAGCCGTGGGCCTCACCGATGGTCGCGAGATCGACAGCGACGGTGGCCGCCCGCTGCAGATCGCCGGCTTCGATGCGGATCACCACCTCGATCTGGCGGGTGTAGGCCAGGCTGAACGCGCCCTTGGGGAACGGTAGTTCTGCACAACGGTTTTCGGCCCGGCGCAGTTCGGCCTCCACGCCGGCAAGGTCGCCGTCGAAGCATCGGGTCAAGGCCAGATGTGTGTACAGGCCTGCGGCGGGGTCGTTGGGCATGAACAGCAGCGCGTCGAGCGCGCGGGTGCCCGCGGGCGTCAACGCCGCGGCGGCCAGTTCCATTTGGGTTCGTGCCGAGTCGAATTCGCCGCGGTACCAGGCCAGCATGCCGAATGCGAAGTCGTTGACCGGCAGGAACGCCTCCCGTGGACCGGTCAGGCTCCCGCGGATGGATTCCACCAGCCGCTGCGCTCGTGCGATGTCGGCTTTCATCGTGTAGTACGGGTAGAGCGACATCACCGTCGACAGCAGGTCGTCATCTTGTAAGTCACTGCTGCACAACGCGAGACACCGTTCGAAGTCGGCGGCGGCGTTGGCGCTGAACACACCCTCGGCGGCTTGGGCGAGCAGGGCCCGGCCCAGACGCAGACCGATTTCGAGGCGGTCGTGGTCGGGTCCCGGCGCCGACCGCTCGACCGCGGAGACGGCGTAGGTCAGGTAGGTCAGCGCTTCTCGCAGCGCGCCACGCTGTCGTGCGTTGGCCGCGGCCTGCGAATAGCTGCCTGCGGCCTCGGCGAAGCGCTCCGCACGTTCGTAATGGCGGGCGATCAGCGGCCAGTCCGGGTTGCCGACGGCCGCAGTGGAGATCAACGTATCCGCGATGCGGCTGTGCAGGCGGCGTTGTGAGCTGGGAGGCGATATCTCGGCGGCCAACTCGCGGAGCAGTTCGTGGCGGAAGCGCCAGCTGTCGGGCCCCAATGGGTCGAGCACCCGGGCCTCGAGGAGTTCGGCGATCACGGAGTCCAACGCGGCCGCGCCGAGGTCGATGACCGAGGCCAGCACCGCGCGCTCGACGCGGCTGCCGATGATGGCGGCCGCCTCGACAACCGGCAGGGCATCCGTGCTGGATTGCAGCCGCGCGAACAGCGCTTCGTACAGCGTGTCGGGCACACCCGCCGAATTGAACCGATCACCCGGCTGGGCCCGCAGTTTGGCCACCACTTCTTCGATGTAGAGCGGGACGCCGTCGCACCGGTGTCGTACCGCCGCGCGGTCCTCGTCGCTCGCGGCCGGGAACAACGCCACGATGAGCTCGTCGGCCTCATCGCCGGAGAGCGGCCCCAGCTCGAAGGTCTGCGTGCGCGACGCGTCGGCGGTCACGGGCTCGCGGCTGGTCATGACGATCAGCACTCGCCCACCCAGGTCTTCGCGCACCAGCGACGCCACGACCTCTGCGGTGTCCTCGTCGAACCAATGCAGATCCTCGACCAGCAGCAGCGCAGGCTCGTCGCCGCGCAGGCAGGCGAGCAGATACCGCCGGACCGCGTTCTCGATCTGCTCGAAGAGGCGCCGACCCTCCGAGGTCACCGGCTGATACCCGGCGGTGGGCTCGATACCCAGGATCGGCGCGAGCAGGGGCACCATCGCCGCGGGGTCAAGGCCGTGCCCGGCGATCTCGTCGGTCAGCAGCGACAAGCGCTGCGCGGCATCGGATCCGGTGCCGATGCCACAGCGCCGTTCCAGTAGACGACGGATCGGACGCAGCCCGACATCGGTGTGGAACGGCGAACCATGCAGCTGCAGGACCGCCGCACCGCACTGCTCGGCCAGCGCCACAGCCCACCACGCGAGCCGGCTCTTGCCGATTCCGGCGTCGCCGATCAGTGCCACGCCGGGCTTGCCCAGGGCGCCTTCCCGCGCAGCCTGCCAGCTGCGCTGCAGGTATTCGGTTTCGGTGCCGCGACCGACAAGCGGTCCGGTCGTCGGAACTGCCACGTCGCGTTCGGCGTCGACACGATAGGAGTTGACCGGGTCGGCGACGCCCTTCACGTGCTGTGCCGGGTTCGGCGTCAGTTCGAACCGGTCGGCGATCAGCGGTTCGATCGTGTCGGACACCGCGACGGTGCCCGGTGCGGCGATGCTGTTGATCCGCGCGGCGAGGTTTGCCGCCAGCCCATACACGTCGTCCTGGTCCCGGTCGAGGTAGACGACGCCGCGGTGGACACCCACCCGCACGGAGATGTCGAAACCCAGCTGCCGACGCACCCGCGCACTGAGCGCCGCGACCTCGCGCGTGATGTCGAGGCCGGCCTGCACCGCGCGCACCACGTCGTCCTCGTGGGCGTCGGGGTGGCCGAACAGCGCCAGCAGGCCGTCGCCCTTCGTGGAGCCGACGTGCCCTCCGTACGCTTCCACGATGCGAAGCACGTCGTCGCGGTAGCGGCCGACGAGCGCCCGGTAGGTCTCGGGTTCGATCCGCGTCGACAGTTCCGTCGAGTCGACGAGGTCGACGAAAGCAATTGTCAGACGGCGGATTTCACCTGACCCCTCGGGGGCGGTCAGCAGGTGTTCGGCGTCGGCGTTGTCGCGGTCCACGGCGAGCACCTGGCCGGCGAGCAGCTGCGCGGTCGCGCGGTCTCCTTCGGCGGCAGCTTTGAGGGCGCGGTCGAGCAACTCGTCGACGCCGGTTGGATCGTCCTGGCTCACAGGTTGATTGCCACGTCCACCGTGACGTCGGCGACGGATCCGCCCGTCAGCTCCACCTTGCCGACGTAGAGGCCGCTCGCCAGCCCGGCACCGCTCACGACGAGAGTGAACTGGTTTGCCCCGGCTGGAAGCACGGCGTTGACGGGTTCGAAACTGACACGCCAGCCGGCGACCGGTTTGGTGGTGTTCGGCCCGCCGAGCTGCAGAGTGGTCAACGTCAGCGTGCGGTCCTTGGTGGGGTCGACGTCGGCGTCTGCCAGCGTGAAGGTCTCTTTGACGACGGGGTCGGCGAATTGCGCAGGCCCGGCGGCCACCGTCTGGAAGATCTCCGAACCGCGCAGATACGCGATGGTGGTCAGCTTGATCGCCGACTCCACCCACTGGTCCTTGCCGTAGGCGTTCTGGTCGATCAGCGTGGCCGCGTTCGTGGCGACATCGGCAGCTTGCTGCACCCCTTGACTCAGCACGGTGCTGACGTAATCCGCCAGGATCAGTACTCCGGGGTTGGGGCGGACGTCCAGCGCTGTCTGGGCCATCTCGATGCTGCCGGTGAGTGCGATCTTGGCCAGCGCGCTCATGGTCTTGAGGGCGTCCCCGGCGGTGTACGCCGGTGCGTTCTGGGCGGGATTGTTGATCTTGCTGAATGCGTCGACCGCCTCCGCGCGCGCTTGCTCGACGACGTTGTCCGCGGTGGCCGCGAAGGCCGCGGCGATATCGTTGGGATCGTCCATCAGATGCCGCCTCCCGGAGGGTTGCCTTGTCCGGCGGGCGGCGGGGTCACGTTCTCCTCGGCGGTGTCGTAAACCTTCAGCCAGAACTCGTTGAGCTGGGTCCCGATGTTGCGGGTGACGGCGTCGACGTCTGAGCGGGCCAGCCCGTCCATCCATCGTTTGACGGCGTCGCCCAGGACACCGCTGGCGCGGTCGATGGCGTCCTTGGTGAGCATCGCCGTGTCATTGACGGTGTCGGCGAAATTCGGTGGCAGCTTGGGCTTTTCCGGGTTCACGTGGCCCCCTATTGGTAGGCGGAGGAGTTGTTGGGGGACAGCAGCAACGGCAGCATCGCCGGCGGCTTGTTGGGGTTCTGCATGTGTGAGCGCGCCGTCCCGGCGAGCATCTCCGACGCGACCGTGCCCCAGCCCATCAGGCAGGCCAGCGCCGCGGTCGCGGTGGGGCTCAACCCGTTGACGCGCTCCAACTTCGAGGTGCGGATCCGAACACCCTTGGGCTGCAACGGGGATACCCAGATGTAGCCGCTGTCGACATCGACGTACATGCTGTCGTGCTGGCGGTCGCTGTCCAGGTCGTAGTTGATGTAGAGGGAACCGTCGGGCAGCTGCTGTTTCCAGAAGATCAGGGCCGTGTCGAGGTAGTACTTCTGGCACTCGCCGCTGATTCGTTCGACCAGCCTGCTCCAGCCGTCGCTGAACTGAGGATTCTGGTTTTGCATCTCGCAGAAGAAGCTGCAGCAGTTGTGCCAGTTGATCGGGTCGACGATCTTGGCGACGTCGTCCACGCTCAGATCGTCGGCGGTGTCGTCGGTGGTGATGTACGCGCAGTACTTCCCGTCCACCTTGCGCAGCGCGCCGAAACAGGGCTTCGACGCGCGAGCGAACGGACCGCCGACGAACATCTCGGCGCGCATGACCCAGTCCTCACGGCTGTTGATCTCGTCGATCTGTGATTCCAGTTGGAACGTCAGGTCGCCGATCGGCTCGTCCGTCCAGCCGGCCAACGTCCGGTCCAGCACGGTCAGTGGCGAGATACCCTCGGGCGGTCCGATGAGGCGGTAGATCTTGTCGAGGACGATGGCTGCGTAGGTGGCCCTGGCCAGGATCGGGTCGCGGTCGTCGGTCTCCTCCTCGTCGTGGCGTTCCGCGAGGTCGTCGACCGCGGTGCGCAGGTCGGGAAAGGTGAACCCCGCGCTGTCAGACGAATGGGTGGCCTGGGTCTGGACGAGAACTTGCAGCTCCTGGTACCAGCCCGACTGGCCGAACCCCGTCGAACCGGGGAGGAACCGTCCGACCATGTCGATGACGGCCGAGTCGATGTCGGCATCCCGTCCGGTGGCTCCTGCGCGCAGGCGGGTCTTTGCGTTGACAACTTCTTGGTCGATAGCTCCGAATAGGGCAAGCTGCGATTGAAGTTTCGACATCAGCGGCCCTCCGGTCGAATGCGGCCTTAGCATACGCGTAACAGGTGTCAATTTGGCCGAATCACGAGGGAACGACCATATGAGCGACGGCGGGCCGCAGGGCGAGGGCACCCTGTCCGACATCCCCTGGGCAGCCGCATTCGACCCGGCGGTCAACGTCCGCGCGCTCGGTGAGATTCAAGCCAGAGGCTTTCGCGCGGCGTCCAGCATCGTCGACCGCTTCGTCCGGATGAGCAGGCCCGCCGACCCGGCATCGGGCGCCGACAGTGCCGAAACGCCAACGCAAGCAAGGCAACCAACCGCGCTGCCCGATGTCGACCAGGTCGTCGCAGCCTGGCAGAAGATGCTCGGTCAAGTAGTCGGATCGCTGCGCTCGGTGACCGCCACGCCCTCGGACACCGCGACGCTGGACTTGGGGAATTCACGTGCCGGTGCCCCGCTTCTGCTTGAGGCGACCGAGGCCGGATCCGTCTGCACCGAAGTGTGGCTGCACAACGGCGGAACCGAGGACCTCGGCACCGTGATGCTGCGGTGCAGCGATCTGTTGGCGCACGACGGGTCGGCGATACCCGCGGCCGGCGTGCGCTTCACCCCGGGCGCCGTTCCGATGGTCGCACGCTCCAGCCGCGGCGTGACGATGGAAATCGACGTACCCGGCGGGGCCACGGCCGGGTGCTACCGCGGAACCCTGCTCGCCGATGGGCATCCGGATGTCTGGCTGCCGATTGCGCTGACAGTGACACGCAGCGCGCCATGAGCAGCGTGACCGACCGCGACGAGTTGATCGCCGTTGTCGAGGACAGACTGCGCGGCGTGGGCAAGCTGGTGCGGCGGTCGATGCTCGATGCCTTGCCCGAAGGTGAACCCGCACAGTGGCTTTACACGCCGATGCGGGAATATCCGGCGCGCCCCGGCAAGGCGCTGCGGCCGGCTCTGTGCATCTCGGCGGGGCGCGCGTTCGGCGCGGATGCCGACGATCTGCTCGGGCTTGCGGTGGCAATCGAATTGCTGCACAACGCTTTTCTGGTGCACGACGATATCGCCGACGGTAGCGAGATGCGCCGGGGCAGGCCGACGTTGTCGGCCGCCTACGGAGTCGCGGCAGCGCTCAACGCCGGCGACGGCCTGGCCGTGGTGGCCGGGCAGGTACTGCGAAAGGCCGTGCGCCGCCTGGACCGCGACCTGGCCGACCTGATCTGGGCCGAGTTCGACACGATGGCCATGCGTACATTGGAAGGCCAAGCAACCGAGGTGGGCTGGCGGCTGGACTCCGTGGACAACCTGGTCCCCGAGGACTACCTGAACCTCATCATGCACAAAACCTGCTGGTACACCACGATCCATCCACTGCGGGTCGGGGCGATCGTGGGTAGCGGGGGCACGGTCGAACTCGGTCCGCTGGTGCGCTTCGGCTTTCACTTCGGAGCGGCGTTTCAGATTCGCGACGACCTGCTCAACCTCATCGGGGATGAGGAAACGTACGGCAAGGAGATCCTCGGCGATCTCTACGAAGGCAAGCGCACCTTGCCGCTGGTCCACCTGATAAGCGTGGCCGACGCCGCGGACAAGACCTTGGTGCGGCAGTTCCTGAGCCTGTCGCGGCAGCAACGCTCGCCCGAGATGGTGCGCACCGTGCGCGCCATGATGGACCATTACGGCAGCATTGCATTCACCGCCGAATTCGCCGAGGGCATCCTGCTGGTCGCCGAGGAGTACTTCGAGCAGGCGTTCGCCGATGCCCAGCCGGGCCCCGACCTGGACTTCCTGCGTGCCCTCGTGCCCTATGTATGGGCAAGGTGGCGCTGAGAGTTCACTGACTCTCCACCGGATCGGCTGCGCCTGTGTAGTCACTGCGCCAGGATTGCGGTATGGCCGAGATTGATTTCTCGCTGTTGGATGTGCCCCGCCCTGACCCACCACCCGATCCCGAGGCGTATCTGCGTGCCGCGATCGCCTGGCACTTCGGGGCGCACACCGGCTCACCGTTCTGGCTGCGCGCGGCCCAGACCCTGTCGTTCGATCCCCTGACCGACGTGCGTGGGTTCGACGACCTGCGGCTCTTCCCGAATCTCGTCAACGAACTGCGCAACACACCGGTCGAGGATCTCATCCCGCGCGGCTACGGATCGCCGCCGCCGGTGCCCAAGGTATTCGAGTCCGGCGGAACCACCGGTGCCCCCAAACGCACAGCGCAGCTGCCTGATTGGGTCGAGCAGGTCACCCGATGGCAGATCGAGGACTTCACGGCGGGCGGGTTCGTGGCCGGCTCAGGTCTGCTGTTCGTGATGCCCGGCGGCCCGCACGGCGTCGGCCACTTCTCGCGTGCGGTGAGTGAGCGGCTGGGCTCGGTGTTCTTCCCGGTCGACATGGACCCGCGATGGGTGAAGAAGGTCATTGTGCGGGGTGCCGCAGGGGAGGCGTCGGCATACGTCGAACACCTCCTGGAGCAGGCCCGCTTCATCCTGCAGACCCAGAACGTGGCGAACCTGCACACCAGCCCACCGCTGCTGGAGGCGATCGCCCGCGACGATGCCTTGGTCGACATGGTCAACAGGAAGATCCGGTTTGTGCTCCTCAGCGGCGCGCACGTCGACCTGGACACGCTCGACCTGCTTCGCGACATCTTCCCGGAGACTGCTTTCGCCATGGCCTTCGGCAGCACGATGATCCTGTCGCAGGCCACGACCCGGGTCGACGGGGACGTGTTCGTCTTCGACCCGCGCACCCCGTACGTCGTGTTCTGGGTCATCGATCCCGACACGGGGGAGCAGGTGCCGTACGGCCGCCGTGGTCAGGTGGTGATGAACCACATCAGCAAGGGCGCGTTCATCCCGAACAATCTCGAACGAGACACCGCGATCCGCATGCCCGGGCCCGCAGGGCAGATCGGTGATTCGGTCAGCGAGGTGGCTCCCGTCGCCACCTTCGAAGGCGAGCCCGCCATCGAGGGCGTCTATTGAATGTGACACCGGATAACGTCGAAAAACCAAGCAGCCCAGTGCTTTATGTCGATGCCCTGGGGCCCGGCGGTGAGTACCGTACGCGCAGCCGCGAGGTGATCACCGACGTGGCAGGCACCCCGGTGGCCGAGTTGAGCATCGTGCCACCGCTGTACGTCAGCCGCACCGTGCGGACGCAGCGCCGGGTGGCGCCGTTGCCGGTGGCTCGGCGGGAGCGCGCCTTGGCCGACGCCGCCGACATTTTCGAGACGGCACCGCTCGGCGGCCTGGATTTCGAGGGGTACGTCGCGATGGTGAGCCGGGTGGCGGGTCTGCCGGTCGCCGTCGCGCGTACGAGCGCCCATGGTGTCGCCGAGGCTGTGCGCGGCGCCGTCGACGCGGTAACGCCGGCTCGCCCGGTCGGGGCCGTCCTCGACTGGCGGGACGAACGCACCCGGCGGGGGAGCGCAGTGTGGGCGCGACGTGGCGACGTGCTGGCCGTGCACGCGTCGGGAAACAGTCCGGGGGTGCACGGGTCATGGGCCCAGGCCCTTGCGCTCGGCTTCCGGGTCGCGGTTCGACCATCGCGGCGTGAGCCCTTCACCGCGCACCGCCTGATCAATGCGTTGCGGCAGGCCGGTTTTCGCACCGAAGATGCGGTGTATCTGCCCACCGACCATGCCGGTGCGGCCGAGATCGTCGACGCGGCCGATCTGGCCGTCGTGTACGGCGGTCAGGACGTCGTCGACAAGTACGCGCGCGATCCGACCGTGCTGACAAACGGACCGGGCCGCACCAAGATCCTCATCACCGCCGACATGGATTGGCGCGCATACCTCGATGCGATCGTGGATTCGATCAGCGGGCAGGGCGGGATGGCGTGCACCAATGCCACCGCTGTTCTGTACGAAGGGGATCCCCGCGCACTCGCCGAGGCGATAGCCGCGCGGCTCATGACGATCGAGCCGCTGCCGGCATCCGACGAGCGTGCGATCCTGCCGATCCAACCGATGGCCTCGGCGAGGCGCGTCGCCGAATACCTTGCGGCCAAATCCCGCGGCGCAGAACCGCTGCTTGGTGCCGATCAGGTGGTCGCGGATCTGGGCGACGGCTCCGCTGCGCTGCGTCCCGCGGTGCACCTGCTCGAGCGCCCCGACGTCGACATGCTCAACACCGAATTGGCGTTCCCGTGTGTATGGATCGCACCGTGGTCACGCGAGGACGGCGTGGCCCCGTTGCGGCACTCGCTGGTGGTCAATGCGATCACCAC
Organism: Mycolicibacterium brisbanense; assembly: GCF_001570425.1. GTDB lineage: Bacteria > Actinomycetota > Actinomycetes > Mycobacteriales > Mycobacteriaceae > Mycobacterium > Mycobacterium brisbanense. The sequence continues at coordinate 661,678 of NZ_BCSX01000024.1, read as the reverse complement.
CGACGAGGACGTGGTCGACGCACTGCTCGACGAGCCGACCGTGGCCAACGTCTACGCCGGCAAGCACGTCACCTCCGACGCCGCACCCGAGATGCCACACGACGGATTCTTTGCCGATTTCCTGATGCGGAACAAGGGCATGATCCGCGACTGAACCGCGGAACTGCATTCCCGGCGGTTGAGCGGCGACTTTTACAACCTGGAATGCAGTTCCGCGGGATGGGGCACGCGACTGGACCGCGCGGCCGCATCGACGAACGCGCCGAACAGGTGTTGCCGATCGGCCGCGGGCCCGTCCTCGTCTTCGGGATGCCACTGCACGCCGAGGTAGAAGCGGCCCGGATCCTCGATGCCTTCGACGATTCCGTCGAGCGCTCGCGCGGCCACCACGAGTCCGGTACCGACCCGGTCGACCGCCTGGTGGTGACCGGACCGCCCGATTACCCGGTCGGCACCGAGGATGGACGCCAAACGAGTGCCCGGGACGATGTCGATCGGTTCGTCGACGAACGTCGGCTCGCCCGGACGGCCGTGGTGCAGCGCGTAGTCGACGATGTCGGGCACGATGGTCCCACCGCGGGCCACGTTGAGCAGTTGTGATCCGCGGCAGATACCGAAAATCGGGCGATCCGCAGCTTCGGCAGCCTCGATGGCGGCGAACGCATCGTGATCGGCCCGCGCGTCGATGCCGTAGCCGGCGGGGTTCGGCGTGCTCACCCCGTAGCACGAGCCGTCGATGTCGCCGCCGCCGAGCAACAGCAGACCGTCGAATTCCCCGGCACCCGAGGGGTTGTCGAGCGCCTCGGTGGTGTCCCACAGCTCGAAGGTGGCGCCGAGCTCGATCAGCGTCGTCAGCGCCAGACGGGTGAACCGGCGGATCAGTCCGACGTCCTCGGGGGTGATGCCGGGAAAGTTGAGCGAGGCCAGCACGCACACGTGCGCGCGGGGCGTCTGCGGGGCCGGAAGAACCGGCAGGACGTCGGCCAGGCGGACCCGAGCGGTCATCTGGATTCCTTTCGTTTGCGGGCGCGGTCGACGAGATCGGTGAACAGTGCGGCGTCGGTTGCCGACGTGGCGTGGCGGTCCTCGGGATGCCATTGCACGGCGACGACGCCGGCGCGGGCGTGCTCGACCGACTCCACGACACCGTCGGCCGCCACGGCGGTGACGGTCAGACCAGCGCCGAGGCGGTCGAGCGCCTGGTGATGATAGGAGGATACGTCGATGGTCTCCGCACCGACGATGGCGTGCAGCGCGGAGCCCGTGACGACCGACACCGGGTGAATCCCATTGCGGTGTTGGGTATTGCTCTCGGTCACGTGCTGGATGAGACTGCCTCCCAACGCCACGTTGAGCACCTGCATGCCACGGCAGATCGCCAGGGTGGGCAGGTCGAGATCGATCACCGCTCGCGCGACCGCGAGGTCGAGATCGTCCTGGAATGCCACCGTGTCCGTGGTCTCGGGCGCGGGCTGGGCGCCGTAGCGGCTGGGTTCGATGTCGGCTCCGCCGGGCAGCAGCACGCCATCGAAACATTCGAGCCGCGTGGGTAATTCGGCGAGGGGATCACCCGCCGGCCCGTGCAGGACCACGGGTTCGCCCCCTGCCGACCACACCGCTTCGCAGATGGCCTCGGCGGCCAGCGTCGCCGAGAACCGCAGGATGGGCACGTGCGTGGCGCGACGGCCGATTACCGCCACCAGAGGCCGGCTCACGACTCGCCGAACGGGTAGTCGAGGGTCGGCAGCCACTCCTTCCACACATCGCGCAGGCGACCCGATTCGATCAGACGGCTGAGCGCTCCGTCGATCTCGGCCAGCGTGTCGGGCCGGTCCTTGGCCACTGCGATGCCCCACTTGTTGGCGGTCTGAACGGTGAACGCGAGCTCGTAGTCGGGGTGGGTGGTCCCGAGCGGGACGAACACCACGTCGTCATCGACGACCGCGTCCACGTCTTTGTTCAGCAGCGCGGCCAGCATGTCGGCGTACACATCGTCGGATCCCGGACCGAACGCCACCGGGACTGCGCCGGTGAAGGTTTCGACGAGCGCCATGTTGGTGCTGTTCTCGATCGCGGCGACCTTGCGGCCCACCAGGTCATCCGCGGTGCGGATGCCTGCGCCGCGTCGCACCAGCACGCCTTCGTGGAAGATCGCGTACGGCCGGGTGAAATCGACCTGGGCCTGCCGTTCGGCGGTGATTCCCTGGCCACACAGCACGGCGTCGGCGTCACCGCGCTGCACGGCGGGGATCATATCGACCCATGGCACTCGGACCCACTCGACGGGCCGGCCCAGTTCGGCGCCAAGGGCCTCGGCGACACCGGGTTCGTAACCGGTGCGGCCGTTTTCGGGTGTCCACAGTGAAAACAGTGGCGGGGCTTCTGCGTCGAGGCAGGCCAGCCGCAGCGGTGCGCTCACGGCGCGTCATTCCAGTACATAGTGCGCTCCCAATCAGTGACGTATCCACAGAACCGAGCCCACTCGTCGGCATGGAAGTCGATGAGCAGTTCGGACAATTTCGGTCCGCAGGCCTGGGTCAGCACGTCGTCGGCGCGGAACGCGTCGACGGCCTCGCCCAGGGTCAGCGGCAGTGCGGGGAACCGTGTGTCCTGCGGGGTGTCGTAGGACGACCCCGTGGTCGGTTGGCCCGGGTCGATCGAGTTCTTCATACCGTCCTCGAGCGCGGCCAGGATCATCGCGTGGGACAGGTAGGGGTTCACGCTGGCGTCGGGCAGCTTGTACTCGAGGCGCCCGTTGGCCGACAACCGTACCGTGCAGGTCTTGTTGTCCAGGCCCCAGTTGATCCGTGACGGAGCGAATTGCCCTGCGTCCCAATACCGTTTATACGAGTTCACGGTCGAACCGTTGACCAGCATGGCCCCGGCGCTGTGGGCCAGCAGACCGCCCAGCGCGTGCTTGCCCACCTCGGTGAGGTGTAGTTCGGCGATCTCGGGGTCCGCGAGCACGTTGACGTCGCCCTGCCAGAGGCTGAAATTGTGGTGGCAGCCGTTGCCCATCATGCCGGTGGCCGGTTTGGGCATGAAGCTGGCGTGGATGCCCAGTTCACGCGCGACCTGCTTGCAGATCTGGCGGTAGGTGGTCAGCCGGTCGGCGGTGAGATCGGCCCGGTCGTACATGAAGTTGAGTTCGACCTGGAACTCGTCCTCGTAGTCGCCTTCGATCATGTCCAGGCCGAGCGCCTGCGCGTACTCGATCACCTTCTTGACGATCGGGCGGTTCCGTTCGAGGTGCTCGATGTGGTACGCGGGGCTCGACCCGGGCCGGAAGTGCGCCTCGAGTCCCTCACCCTGCCATGTCATCTCGGGTTCGCAGCCGGTGCGCAACTCCAGGCCGGTCCGGTCGGTGAACCCTGCGTGCATGCGGTGCAGCAATCCCCGGGTGTCACAGGCGAATTCGGCACCGGCCCCCTCGGCGAGATGGTCGGGTTCGTAGAGCCTGCAGAACACTCGCGCGAAGCTGGTGTCCCACGGCAGAACCGCGAAGGTGTCCAGGTCTGGCACTGCGGTGTACTCGGGGGCGTTGACGCCGCCGGCCAGCAGCCCGCCCGCACGGGTGCCCTGCAGGTTGGCGACCGCGGTCTGGTGCTGTTGCACACCTTTGACCGCCAACCGCTCGAAATGGCCTGCCGGCACCACCTTTCCGACCACGCGGCCTGTGATGGTGATCGCCTGGAAGTAGACGAGTTCCACTCCGCGGTCGGCGATCGTGGAGAGGGCGGCGGCAAGGTCGGGACTGATGGCGTTGGCCTGGCGATGCAGGTCCAGTGGGGTTGTGGTCATCGGATCACCTCGTTGTGGAAAGGAACGGAGTTGCTCATGCCGTCACGTCGACGGCGGCGAAGGCGTCGCGCAGGGCGCGGCAGCGAGCGGGACTGAGGTTGACCGCGACGGTGCCGACGTGGCGCATATCGCGGTGGTAGGTCACGACGACGCCCGCGGTCAGATCGTCGAGATCGCCCTCCACAACCCGGATCTCGTCTGCGAGCGCAGGTGAGCCGTAACTCTGCAGGCGTAGGTCGAGTTGGTCGCTCCAGAACGCCGGGATCGGTGCGAACGGCGTGGTGTCGTGCGTGCCGGTCAGGGTCGCCGCGGCCCGCTTCGCGGTGTCGGTGGGTATCGACCAGTGTTCGACCCGGCGGGCCACGTCGTCGAACAACGGATTGGGAAAGCGCGCAACGTCGCCCACCGCGACCGCATCAGCAGCGCCGACCACGGCGAGGTTGTTGTCGGTGAGCACGCCGTCACGTAGGTCGAGCCCATTGCCGTCGAGCCACTCGACGTTGCACACAGATCCGACGGCTTCGACGACGAGGTCGGCAGCGAGGGTTTCGCCGGTGTCGAGCACCACGCCGGTCACGCAGTCGTCACCGGTGAACGCGGCCACGCCCGTGCCGATGACGAAGCCGATGCCGGTGGCGCCGTGGTGATGCTGGATCGCGCTTGCCAACTCGGGGCCGAGGACGCGTTGCATCGGCGCCCCTGCGGGTTCCACGACCGTCACGCGGTGACCGAGCGAGTGCAGGGTTCCGGCGACCTCGCATCCGATGAAACCGGCGCCGACGACGACAATGCGGCTTTCCGGGCGCAGGGCTGTGCGCAACCCGAGGCAATCCTCGACGGTACGCAGCACGTGCCGGCCCCGCTCGGGGCCGGGCACGGTGAGCCGCCGCGGGCGCAACCCGGTGGCGATGACGAGCCCGTCGTAGGACACTGTGGCGCCGGAGTTCACGGTGACGGTGTGCGCGGCCAGGTCGGCAGCGAGTGCCGGTGTGCGGAAACGGAAGTCGACGTCGGCCGTGCTCGCCCGGCGGCGAAACGCCAGTTGCGCGGCCAGCTCGTCAGGAGCTTCCGAATGTGGCTGTGAGAGCGCCTCTTTGGAGAGCGGCGGCCGGTTGTAGGGGAAGTGTCGTTCGGCGGAGAGTACGGTGAGCGGGCCGGTGTGGCCCAGCGCGCGGAGCTGCTCTGCTGACCGTAGGCCGGCCAATGAGCCACCGACGACGACGATGTGGCGAGACATCAGTCTTCGATGAAGATGGCCTGGGCGGGGCAGACGTCCGCGGCTTCTTCGACGTAGTCGCGCTCGGAGTCGCTCGGGCAGCCCTGGTATTCGAGCTTCCCGTCGTCGTTCATGGTGAAGACGTTGGGTGCGGCGATGGCGCACTGGCCGTGGTCTTGGCACAGCGTGAGGTCGACGGTGACGCGCATGGTGGTTCCTTAAGGGTTGATGGGGCGGGTCAGGGCGCCGGCGTGAAACCGATCGGCAACCGGATCGGGCCGGTGTTGCCCGAGTCGGGAAGCCAGGTCGCGCCGGGCAGTTCGTGTGGCTCGCGCAGTCGGCGGGCCAGCAGGGGAAGTGCCTCGCTCATGTCGGAGCGGGCGACGAAGTGGCCGAGGCAGTGATGGGCACCCCCGCCGAAACCGAAGTGCGGCTTGCGCTCTGCGGTGATGTCGAAGCCGGGTTCGAACACGCGCGGGTCGGTGCCCGCCGACTCGCTGTAGAGATGGACCGTGGTACCCGCCGTGAGTTCGACACCTTCGTATTCGAAATCTTCGAGCACCTCGCGGGTCACCCACCGTACGGTCGGGTTGACCCGCATGACCTCTTCGACGGCCTTGCCGCCGAGCGCAGGGTTCTCGGCGAGCACGTTCCATTGGTCGAGGTTGGCCATGAACGTCTGCATCGCAAGGCCGAGCTGGTTGCGGGTGGTGTCGAAGCCCCCAAAGATCAAGAGCACCATGGCATCCCGCAACTCGGTATCGGAAAGTCTGCCGTCTTCGGGGCGTGATGCGTTGACCAGTGCGGTGACGAAGTCGTCGCGCGGATTGGCCCGCCGGTCTGCGATGAGGTCGTCGCAGTACTCGTACAGGCGCTGCAGCGCGGCCTCGATCTTGGGCAGGTCTTCGCGGAGCGTCACGCCCATCGCCAGGCCGATGGTCACCGACTCGGACGCGATGATCGGCCACTCGGTTTCGGGTAGGCCCAGCATGATTGCGATGACCCGCGCGGCGTATGGCTCGGCGAACTCGCTGACGAACTCGCAGCGGTCGGGTTCGGCGAAGCCGTCGATGAGTTCGTTGGCCAATGCCTGGAACCTGGGGACCAGCCCGCCGATGAGCTTGGGGGAGAACGCCGGGTTCATCAGCCGGCGCAACCGGTGGTGCTCGTCGCCTTCCTTGTTGAGGATCCAGCTGGCGAACCAGTCGGCGAACGGTCCCTCGGTGACACCGTTGTGGGCCGGCCAGGCGGCGCTGCCCTGACGCAGTTTCGGGTGCTTGAGCAGGCGGCTGACCTGCTCGTACCGAAGCACGGCGATGCCGTACGGGGTGGTCGCGTACCAGCTGCGCTCCCGCGCGTCGTGCACCTCAGCGGAGGTGATCGAAAACGCGGGATCGGCGACGTCGAACGCGGGTGCTTGGCCGACTGTTACGGATGGCATCGGGGCTTCCTCCGAGAGCTCGGGGATCGAATGATCACTAAATACTCTAGAAATAGGGTCTTAATGTCAATAGATCGAGCCGAGTTGGGTGCAAAGCGCAGGTTGCGGAGGGTCGGGTCTTGCCGGTCAGGTGTGCGTCGGCCACGCGACGGCCAGCACCCACCCGGTGCCCAGCGGCATGTCGGCGACCTCGCGGAATGCCTCGGGATCGTCGGGCGGGCCGACCGTCGGCATCGCGGGAAGGCGCGAGCCGACGAACCACCGGGGGGTGTTCGAGGCGATGACGCGACGCTCGGTGCTCACGATCAGCGTGTCGTCGCCGGCGCCGCGCAGTACTTCGAGCAGTTTGCGTTCGACCTCGCCGACAACGAGATCGGCACCCGCGATGCCGAGGAAGGTGCCGTCCTCGCCGACGACGGGGATCGTGGCGGTGATGGTGTACATGTCCGAGCCGCTGTAGTCGACGTAGGGACCGTAAGCCACGCGCTGCTGGCCGTTGAGTGCCAGCTGGTACCAATCCATCTCCAGGTAGTCGTACACGTCGATGCTGGTGGGATCGAAGTTCAGGCGCAGTCGGGCGACGCGGTCGTCACGGCGCTGCCACCAGGCCAGGTAGCGCTCCTTGCCTTCGACGGCGAACGGCGCCGCGATGTAACCCATACCCCAGACGGCGTGTTCGTCGCGGAGGAGATCGGCGAGCATGCGCTGCAGCCCGCTGAAATGCGCCTCGGTGAGCGTCGCGCGCCGCGGCCGGCTGCGCAGCACCTCGTCGGCGATCCGCTGCAGCAGGTCATAGATCGGTTCGAGCGGTTGTGACGCCCGCTCGGCGAGGCGGCGAGCCAGCGTGTCGTCGGTCATGAGCCGGATTCCTGGGTCGTGAGGTCCAAGTTGACGGTGGTCAGGCGCGCAAGCTGTCCCATGACATGCGCTTCCGCAAGCCGCCGCGCTTCGTCGGCGTTCTCCGAAGCAACTGCTGCGGCGATGGCGTGCTGCTCCTCGACATAGGCGGCCACGTCGAGCGGCGGGCCCAGCGGCAGCCAGATCAGGCCGGCCACTTCGGCCTGGAGGTTCGCCTCGCGGCGGGCCAGCCGCGCCGACTGAGACGCAATGGCCACCTGGATCTGGAAGCGACTGTCGGCCCGGATCCGATCCCCGAGCGTCGTCGCCGCATCGAGCTGATCGGTGAGGGCGAACAGGCGCCGCACGGCGTAAGGTGCGGCGCGCTGGGCGGCCAGACGCGCGGCCAGCCCGGCGATCGCGGTGTGTTCGTCGAACAGGTCGCGCAGGTCAGAGGCGCTCATGGCGGCCAGTCGCGCGGTCAGCTGGTCGATCGGCGGGCCCTCGGGCCGTCGCACGAACGATCCGCCGCTGCGCCCGCGCCGGGTCTCGACCAGCTGTTGTTCGCGCAGCGTCGCCAGCGCCTCCCGCACGGTCATGGGCGCCACGCCGAACTGGGCCGCGAGATCGATTTCGACGGGTAGCCGCTCGCCGTCGTCGAGCAACCCCAGGTGGATGGCCTCGGTGATGCGTTGCACGATCTCGTCGGCGCGCCCGACCGGCGCTTCCGACGCGACCAGCGGCGACAACGACGACACCTGCGTCTCCTCCTCCGCGAACACCCTTCCGGCGAGGTCCGACGACGGCAATCTACCGGATTTCGGGCCAATTCCGCCGAACCGCTTGCCGGATAAACAATAGGAATGTAGTTTTTCGCACTACTTCACCTTGCGCCTACCCAAGAAAGTACGGCCATGTCAACTTCCAGCCCCGCCCCTCCCGACGAGGACGACGTCCAGCATCTGCACGCACTCGGCTACCAGTCCGAGTTCAAGCGCGACATGAGCCCGTGGGCGAACTTCTCCCTCGGCTTCACGTATCTGTCGCCCGTCGTAGGCGTCTACACGCTGTTCGCCTATGCGCTGGCCACCGGCGGCCCACCGATGATCTGGAGCTTCCTCATCGTCGGCGTGGGCCAGCTCCTGGTGGCGCTCACGTTCAGCGAGATCGTCGCGCAGTTCCCCGTCGCCGGCGGTGTGTACCCATGGGCGCGACGATTGTGGGGGCGTCGGTACGCCTGGATGACCGGCTGGGTCTACCTGGTGGCCCTGCTGGTCACCATCGCCTCGGTGGTCTACGGCGCCGGGCCGTTCATCGCGGCGGCGCTCGGTTTCGACGCGACCGTGAACAACACCATCGCCTTCGCACTGGTGCTGCTCGCGCTGGCCACCGCCATCAACTTCATGGGCACCAAAGTGCTTGCCAAGGCGGCGATTATCGGCTTCACGGCCGAGATCATCGGCGCCCTCGTGGTGGGCGTCTGGCTCATCGTCGCGCATCGCCACCACAATCTCGGAGTCCTGTTCGACAGCTTCGGTGCGGGCGGTGATGGCAACTACATGTGGGCCTTCGCGGCGGCCGCGCTCATCGGCGTCTACCAGTACTACGGCTTCGAGGCATGCGGTGACGTCGCCGAGGAGGTGCCCAACCCAGGCCGGCTGATCCCCAAGGCCATGCGCCGGACCATCTACATCGGCGGTGCCGCAGCGACTTTCGTGTGTCTGGCGCTCGTACTGTCGGTCGCCGACATCCCGGCCGTCATTGCCGGGGAGAACACCGATCCCGTGAGCACCGTGCTGAACGAGGCGTTCGGGCCCGTCGGTGCCAAGGTGATCCTGCTCGTGGTGCTGATCTCGTTCCTGTCCTGTGCGATGAGCTTGCAGGCCGCCGCAAGCCGGCTGGCCTACTCCTACGGCCGCGACGGCATGATCATGGGCAGCTCGTTGCTCAAGAGGTTTTCCACCACCCGGCACGTCCCGCCGTATGCCCTGGTGCTGGCCGCCGTCGTGCCGGCGCTGATCGTCATCGGGTCCAAGGTCTCCACCGACGCCATCACGAAGATCATCAGCTTCGCGGCGTTCGGCATCTACCTCGGTTTCCAGATGGTCGTGCTCGCCGCACTGCGGGCTCGGCTCAAGGGCTGGGTGCCCAGTGGCAAGTACCAGCTCGGCAAGTGGGGCCTGGCCGTCAACATCGCAGCGCTGGTCTACGGCGTCACCGCGATGATCAACATGGCCTGGCCCCGTACCCCCGGCGCACCCTGGTACGACAACTGGATCGTGGCTCTCTCAGCTGCCGTCGTGGTGGGAATCGGCCTGGTGTACATGGTCATTCACCCGCTTCACGACCGCAGCACCGCGCCGTACAGTGACGCGATCCCGACCTGACGGCACGCCCTGACCCCACGCCCTGACGCCGCGGAACTGCATTCCCGGTTGTTGAGCCGCGACTTTTACAACCCGGAATGCAGTTCCGGTGGGGCGGGGTTAGGCCGGGGCGAGCCGATCCACCCACGGCACCGCCTGCTCAAGCTGGGACGCCAGCTTGAGCAACAGCGATTCGCCGGCCAGCGGCGCGACGAACTGGACGCCGAGCGGCAGCCCTTCGGCCGTCCAGTGCAGCGGCAAGGAGATCGCGGGCCTGCCGGTGATGTTCGCCAATTGGGTGTAGGGCACCCAGCCGAGGTTTTTGTCGACCATGTCGTCGACAATCTTGGTGTAGCGCAACAGACTTGCCGTGCGGGTCTTGATCAGCGCATCCGCGGCGTGTTGCAGCACCCCGGGCAGGTCGAACTCACCGATCATCGGGGGCAGCGTCGCCAACGTCGGCGTCAACAGCAGGTCGTAGGACTCGAAGAAGGTACTCAGCCGGCGCGTGTGCTCATGGCGTCGCTGCACAGCATCCACGTAGTCGACACTGCTGGTGGCCCGGCCCAGAGCCGCCATGATCAACGTGTCGCGCTCGAACGAGTCGTCGGCTGCCCCCGTCAGCCGCTTGGCCTCGGCGACTTCCCAAGCGGCGTAGACGAACCAGGTGAGCAGGAAGTCGCGTGCCAACGCGGCGTCGTCGAAGGGAGCTTGCGGGAGCTCCTCGACATGATGGCCGAGTTCGGTGAGCGCATCCACGGTTGCCGCCACCGCCGCAACGGCCTCGGGGTGTGGCGTCGGATTGATCGCGCTCGGTACCCGCACCCCGATTCGCAGCTTGCCGGGATCCGCACCCACACATGACGCGAATGACGAGGTGGGCATGGCGGGTGCGTACGGGCCCCACGGTTCCCCGCCGCTGAGGATGTCGAGCATCGCGGCGGTGTCGCGCACCGTACGGGTGACGACGCCGTGGACGGCCGCACCGTGCATGGGTTCCGCGCTCTCCGGCCCCGACGGCACCAGGCCCCGGCCGGGTTTCAGGCCGACAAGTCCGCAGGATGCCGCCGGTATCCGGATCGAACCGCCGCCGTCGTTGGCTCCCGCGCAGGGCACGATCCCGGCAGCCACCGCCGCCGCGGACCCGCCCGACGAACCACCGGGTGTCCGCGTCAGATCCCAGGGATTGCGCGCCGGACCCCATGCGACCGGCTCGGTGATGCCTTTCGCGCCGAACTCCGGTGTGTTGGTCTTGCCGAAGATGACCAGGCCCGCATCGATCCAGCGCCGCACGACGGTGGCGTGTTCGGCGGCCGGCCGCGACATCAGCGCACGGGACCCGGCCGAGGTCGGCAACCCCGCGTAATCCTGGCCGAGGTCCTTGATCAGGAACGGGACACCGGCGAATGGACCGCTGATGTCATCGGACGGGGTCGCCGGAATGTCGCGCACGATCGCATTGATCCGCGGGTTGACGGCTGCTGCGCGGTCCCGCGCTGCGGCGAGCAGCTCTGTCGGCGAAACCTCCTTGTCCGCAACCAGTTTCGCCAGGCCAGTGGCATCATGCGCGCGGTACTCGTCGAAGTCCACGGTACGAACGTATACCGCCCGGGCCCTGCGTAGGGACCTATCGTGTCACGGGCCCGTGGCCACCGGCCGCCCTGGTGTCCAGGACGGCCGGCGCCGTGGGTCAGGACGCAAGCAGCTCGTCGATCTGATTGATCGCCAGCGAGGCACCCTCGACCACGCCCATATCGAGCACCTGCTGAAGCGCCTCGGCGGAGGCGAAGGTGCTCACATATACCGCGCGGGTGCCGCCGTCGTGTTCGGAGAACGTGTAGACGTTGGTCGACACCGGCAGGTCGGGGTTCGGGTTGAAGTCCAGGTCGGCGAATCCGTCGATGAAGGAAAAGCTCTTCGGCTCGTCGACCGCGGTGACCTCCCAGTATCCGGCGTGCTTGTCGCCCTCGGGGCCGGTCATGAAGTAGGTCATGCGGCCGCCGGGAGTCAGGTCGTGGTCGACGACGGTGGCCGGGTATGTCGGCGGGCCCCATACCTTTTCGAGCTGACGCGGGTCGGCGTAAACCTGCCAGACGCGCTGTACCGGTGCTGCGAAGTCGGCCGTGATGGTCAGGGTGAGGTTGTCGAGATCGTGTTTCACGTCGGTCACGGGCATGGATCAGTCCTCCTGGTTCGGGTCGGATGAGAGCAGTTCGTCGATGCGGGCGATGCGGCCGCGCCACACCTGTTCGAGCTCGGTGAGCATGGATGCCACCGACCGCACCGCCGCCACATCGCCGTTGGCCAGCTGCTCGCGGCCACTGCGCCGCTTGGTGAGCAGGCCGGCCTTTTCCAGCACGGCGACGTGTTTCTGCACCGCGGCGAAGCTCATGTCGTACTTCGCCGCGAGCGTCGAAACCGAGTGCTCCCCGGCCAGCACCCGGCGCATGATGTCGCGTCGGGTGCGATCGGACAGCGCGTGGAACAGGGCGTCGGCCCGGTCCTCGTCGCTCTCGGTCACCTCACCAACATACAACCAAACGGTTGTACGTTGTCAAGACCTCACGCCGAAACTCGTGCTTCGGCACCCGCCCCGGCGCTTTTAGACTTCTCGGTAAGGGCCCGCTCCGTGCCCCTGTTCAGGGAGGTCCGCCCATGTCGCAGCCCGGCTATCCGCAGCAACAGCCCGGCTATCCCCCGCAGCAGGCCGGCTATCCGGCGCCGTCAGGTCAGCAGCAGTACCCGCCTCCGCCTGCCGAGCCGATCTTCCAGGTCTCGGCCATGACACACATCGGCGCACTCGTGTTCTGGTTCAACCAGACTCGACGCGTCACGGGTACCTACGCCCAGTGCGACGCGGCACTGCGCAGTGCCCTGACGCAGAACCTGTTGCTTGGCTGGTGGAGCTTCCTGTCGATCCTGGTGATGAACTGGATTGCCTTGGCCCACAACATGAATGCTCGTCGCAAACTTCGTCAGGACGCGCAGCAGGCCCAGGCGTACGCCGAGTGGTGGTACCAGTACATCGCGCCGACCGTCCCGCACGGCCGCTAGCCGAGGGACTCCCAGAAGCCGCTGAGGGCGGCCGCGCCGCGCGCCGGATCCTGCACCATCCACCAGTGCCCCAGGCCCTCCAGAACGGCGGTCTCGGCGCCGGCGCGCTCGGCCGCCCGCCGTCGCACGGCGTCGGAGCCGATGTAGGGATCGTCGGTCGCGAGCAGTGACAGGCCCGGCCGCGCCTGAGCATTCTCCAGCGCCCGGCCGGCCTCGGCCATCGCCGGCTGACGCGCCGAGCGGTACAGCGCCAGGATCGCTCGGCCCATGTCCGGGCCCTGAACGGCGGCGATCTGTGTCGCGATGTCGATGGGTATGCCCAGGGCGGCCATCTGGGCCGCGCGGTCTTCCACCGTGCCGCCGAGCATCGCGTCGACGGCCTGTTCACCCTCGCCGGGTGTCTGCCACACCTGCGCCAGGTCGTGCCAGACGTATTCGGGGTCGAACAGTCCGACGACGTCGCTGGCCCAACTGCGCACCAGCTCCGGCCGGTGCATCACGACATTGAGGACATGGCCGCCGCCCCAGTCGTGGCCGACGAGGTCGATCGGGCCGTCGATGTTCTCCAGCTGCGCCTCGAGCCAGTCGCGGTACTCCAGATACGTCGCCGTGAACCCGTTCGGTAGCGGCGCACCGAACCCCGGTGGGGACAACCGGACGACGTCGTCGCGCCCCAGTGCAGCCACGAGCGGATCCCAGAGCGCGTCGGACTCCGGATTGCCGTGCACCAGAACCACCGTCATAGCGTCATCTTCGCGGCCCCGGCGGGAGATCTCATCGGTTCGGCGAAATCGATGTGGTGGCCCTGCAGCCACGCCATCGAGCGTCCGCCGTCGCGTTCCGCCCGCCGCAAGACCAGCGGCAGGAGCGCATCGCGGATCCTGCGTGCGACGGGGCCTGCGGCCTTGGAGTTTGCCGAGCGGGCACCGTATTTGACGATTCGCTCGACGCGGGTGCGGCGAGCCGATTCGAACAGGGCGAAGGCCTCGCTGATCTCGCGCGTATCGCGCAGGCATTTGGCGAGGATGACGGCGTCTTCGAGCGACATGGCGGCCCCCTGCCCGGCGGAGGGCGCGGTTGCGTGGGCAGCATCACCGATCACGATCATCCGTTCGTTGAACCAGCGCTTCACGACGGGCATGTCGTAGGTCGCCCATCCGAACAGGGGACCTGGAGCGGCATCGATGATGTGCGGTGCGGGTCCGACGTCACCGTCCATCAACTCGTGTAACCAGGTGCGCCACTGGCTGTCGGGCAGCCCGGAGAGAACACCGTCCGCAGGTTCACGGGCCATGGGCGGGTTGGCGAACCACACCGTGCCGCCATCGGGCGTGGCCATCCACGCGAAGAAGCAGCGGGTGCCGAACTGCATACGGAATTCCCGGGGAGGCACGTCGACGGTGAAACCGGGGATGTGGCCGCCGATGTTGAGGACCGGCACGTAGCGCGGGGGTACCGCCGCGGGGTCGATGAGGGTACGTACCCGGGAGTGGATGCCGTCGCAGCCGATCAACAGGTCCCCGGTGGCGTGGTCGCCGTCGGCGAAGGTCGCCTCGACTCCGCGGGGCGTCAGGTGCGCGTCGACGAGTTCCTTGCCGGTCGCGACACCGACGCCGTGTTGGGCGGCGACGTGGGTCAGCGTGCGGTAGAGGTCGTCGCGCCGCATCATCTGCGACAGCTGGCCGTCGGCGCGGGGACTCGCGAGCGGCATGCGGCCGAGGTGTCGGCCCTTGCCGTTGACGAAGCTGATGGTGTCCAGGTCGAACCCCAGCGCTTCGACCGGTTCGGCGATGCCCAGCGCGCGCAGCGCGTCCATGCCGTTGGCCTGAAACGTCAACCAGGATCCGCCGCGGTGCTCGAGCGACGGCTGCCGTTCGAACAGGGTCGCCTCGATACCGATGCGCTGAAGGGCGGTCGCCAAAACCGGGCCTGCGACGCCGGCGCCGATCACCAGTGCACGCGTCATATCGAAATCCCTTCGCGGACCGAGACAATGAAGTATCTTGATAGTCAAGCGAAAATTAGTATGGAAGTCGAGTTACTTGATTGTCAAGACGAATGGACGCCGAAGAGGCACTGGCGAATGCGATCGCGCGCTATCAGGCAGCCGTCGATGACTTCGACCGCGAAAGCGCACGGGTGCTCGGTATCAACGAAACCGACCTGCGCTGCCTGGAGATCCTCGTCCGGGAGGAGAGTGAGGCGACGCCGCGGATGCTGGCCGACCGGTTGGGCCTGACCACCGGCAGCGTGACGACGATGCTCGACCGGTTGGAGAAACTCGACTACGTCACGCGAACGGCCCACCCGGGCGACCGGCGCAAGGTGATCGTCACCGCCACAGACGAGGCGACGCGGCGTGCGTACCAACTCATCGATCCGCTGATCGCCGACGGCGCCAAACTGCTGCGCGACTACACGCTCGACCAGCTCCAGCTGATCATCCAGTTCCTCACTCGCACCGCCGATCTGCAGGATCGGCACATCGAGCGGCTGCGGCAGCTACCCACGTGAGCGGTTGGCGACGGGCCGCGACCGCCCCGCGCCACGCGTTAACTGGGACCGCTGGGCACATGAACAGCTCACGCATAGCCGCACGTAGTGTCGTATCCGACGCAATACTGATAGCCGCCGTGACATCGTGACGCCAGGAGATGCTAAAGAAATGAGCTCCGACAAGCCGACCATCATCTACACGCTCACCGACGAGGCGCCGCTGCTCGCGACGTACGCGTTTCTGCCCGTCATCCGGGCCTTCACCGAACCGGCAGGCATCAATGTCGAGACCAGCGACATCTCGGTGGCAGCCCGCATCCTGGCCGAGTTCGGTGACTATCTGAACGAGGACCAGCGCGTCCCGGACAACCTGGCCGAGCTGGGCCGGCTCACGCAGCTTCCGGACACCAACATCATCAAGCTGCCCAACATCAGCGCCTCGGTCCCGCAGCTGGTGGCCGCCATCAAGGAACTGCAGGCCAAGGGCTACGCCGTCCCGGACTACCCCGGCGACGCGAAGACCGACGACGAGAAGGCCATCAAGGACCGCTACGCCAAGGTCCTCGGCAGCGCGGTCAACCCGGTGTTGCGTGAAGGCAACTCTGACCGCCGCGCGCCCAAGGCGGTCAAGGAGTATGCCCGCAAGCACCCGCACAGCATGGGCAAGTGGTCGCAGGCGTCGCGCACCCACGTCGCCACCATGAAGAAGGGCGATTTCTACCACGGCGAGAAGTCGATGACGCTCGACAAGGCCCGCAACGTACGCATGGAGCTGGTGACCACCGACGGCGAGACCATCGTGCTGAAGCCCGAGGTGAAACTCGACGCAGGCGACGTCATCGACAGCATGTTCATGAGCGTCAAGGCGCTGCGCGATTTCTACGAAGAGCAGATGGAGGACGCCTACAAGACGGGCGTGATGTTCTCGCTGCACGTCAAGGCGACCATGATGAAGGTCAGCCACCCCATCGTGTTCGGCCATGCCGTGAAGATCTTCTACAAGGAAGCCTTCGCCAAGCACCAGAAGCTCTTCGACGAGCTGGGCGTCAACGTCAACAACGGGCTCTCGGATCTCTACGCCAAGATCGAGTCGCTGCCCGCCTCATTGCACGAAGAGATCATCCGCGACCTGCACGCCTGCCACGAGCACCGGCCCGAGCTGGCCATGGTCGACTCGGCCAAGGGCATCTCGAACTTCCACTCGCCCAGCGACGTCATCGTCGACGCCTCGATGCCCGCGATGATCCGGCTCGGCGGCAAGATGTACGGCGCAGACGGCCGCACCAAGGACACCAAGGCGGTCAACCCGGAGTCGACCTTCTCCCGGATCTACCAGGAGATGATCAACTTCTGTAAGACGCACGGCCAGTTCGATCCGACGACGATGGGCACCGTACCCAACGTCGGTCTGATGGCACAGCAGGCCGAGGAGTACGGCAGCCACGACAAGACGTTCGAGGTTCCGGCCGACGGCGTCGCCAACATCGTCGACAACGAGACCGGCGAGGTACTGCTGAGCCAGAACGTCGAGACAGGCGACATCTGGCGCATGCCGATCGTCAAGGACGCGCCGATCCAGGATTGGGTCAAGCTGGCCGTCAACCGGGCCCGGATCTCCGGCATGCCGGTGGTGTTCTGGCTGGATCAGGAGCGTCCGCACGAGGCGGAGCTCCGCAAGAAGGTCAACCTGTACCTCAAGGACCACGACACCGAGGGCCTCGACATCCAGATCATGTCGCAGGAACGCGCGATGCGGCACACCATCGAGCGGGCGATGCGGGGTCAGGACACCATCGCAGCGACCGGCAACATCCTGCGTGACTACCTGACCGACCTGTTCCCGATCCTGGAGCTGGGCACCAGCGCCAAGATGCTCTCCATCGTGCCGCTGATGGCCGGTGGCGGACTCTACGAGACCGGAGCCGGCGGCTCGGCACCCAAGCACGTGCATCAGCTGGTCGAGGAGAACCACCTGCGCTGGGATTCGCTCGGTGAGTTCCTGGCCCTGGGCGCCAGCCTGGAGGACCTCGGCAACAAGTCCGGCAACAAGAAGGCCGCGATCCTCGCCAAGACGCTCGACGCCGCGACCGGCAAGCTGCTGGACAACAACAAGAGCCCGTCACGCAAGACCGGTGAGCTCGACAACCGCGGCAGCCAGTTCTACCTGGCGATGTACTGGGCTGAGGAGCTCGCGGCCCAGACCGACGATCCGGAGCTGGCCAAGCACTTCGCACCACTGGCCAAGGCATTGGCAGAGAACGAGGACACCATCGTCTCGGAGCTCGCCGCCGTGCAGGGTAAGCCGGTCGACATCGGTGGCTACTACTCCGCAGACCCGGACAAGACCAGCGCGGTGATGCGGCCGAGCGAGACGTTCAACTCGACCCTGGCTGCCGCGGAGTAGGACGCGCGGCGGCACAGGCCTGACCTGGGCGACCCCAACCCGATTTCACCCGATGTCGGTGCCGTGGCCTATCTTGGACCGTCTGGCGAACGACATGGGGGAAATCAGGTGGAGGACAACGCGGCGCTGTCGGCCGCCGAGTTACTCGAACTCAACCGTGACGTTCAGGGCTCGCGCGCAGTTCGGCTCTTGGCCACCCTCAACCTCGGCGTCTACGCGACGCTGATGGAACGCCACCTCTCCGGTGGCACGGTGGCAGAGACCGATCTGGTGGTGCGTCTCGAGCGTGACCTCGCCGAGCTCGGCGACTCCGAGCAGTCCGGGCTGGCGCTCATCAAGAGCTGGGCCAGCCAGGGCTGGCTGCACCGGGTGGCCGACACGCGTACCGGTCACGAGCGCAACGTCTGCTACCTGACGCAGGACGCGCGCCGGGCGCTGGACTTCGTGCGCGGAGTTCGCCGCAACGACACCATCGCCACCGGTGGCTCCATCAACGGCATCGCGTCGCGGCTCAAGCAGGTCGCCGTGCGGGTCGGCAACGACCCCGACCGGATCCGGGCCGGAATCGAAGCGGAGATCGCGGCCCTGCACGCCGAGCTCGACGAGCTCGACGCCGGTCTGCGGCCGGACCCCGATGTCACTGCGATGTACGACGAAGCGCGCTCGATCGCGATGCAGATGGAACGGCTGATCACCGACATCGGGCTGTACGGCAGCATGATCGAGCAGGCCACCGCCGCGCTCGACGATCCCATCGACAGCAATGCCGACTACCGCGATCGGCAACGCCAGATGTACGCCGACTACCAGGAGGCGTGGGATTCGGCGGGCCGAGACTCGCACCGCGCGTTCCTGCGGATGATCAACGATCCGCAGCAGCGTGCCGAGTTCGAGGCAGACATCGCCACCGTCGCGGCCACGCTGCCCGAGCTGGACCCGGCGCTGCGCAAGGTGATGGCGAACTTCTTCGAGCTGGTCGGGCATCAGATCGACGAGGTGGAACGCATCCAGCAGCGCTGCGCCCAGCGGGTCAAGCGGTTCACCGCCTTCGGCACGCTCGAGCAGAGCCGCGGCGTGGCGCGTCAGCTCAACGACGCCATCGGCGCTGCCCGCGCGCTGCTGAAGGTGTCGCTGACCGATTCACGCCTGGACCTCGACGTGCCGCTGGCCCGTCACACCATCAGCTCGATCGGCGCACTGAGCTTCCGGATCAACGACCTTTCCGCACCCAAACCCGCGCAGATCGCCGAGGGCGAGGTGGACCTGTCCACGTTCGCTGCTCTGACCACACAGGTCGACGCGCCCGCCATGTCGGAGATGATCAACACCGCGCTGCGGCAGGCCCCGGTGTCGCTGCCGGACGCGGTGGGCATGCTGGACTCGGCCTATCTGGGCCACGTGATCGTGTTGTGGTCGTGGGCGCTCAAGCAGCCGCGGCCGGCGGGCGCCCCCGAGCAGACCACCGTGAGATTCCAGTCCCTGGACGGCAGGGACCGCGAGATGGAGGTACCGCACCTCGTGTTCACCGAACCGGTTCTGGGGTCGGCGTCGTGACTAGCGAGGAGCCGAAATGACCGACGCACCGATCGATTTCGCGTCACTGCCGGAGGTCGACCGCAACGGTCGGGCCCCGCAGCAGCGTCGCCCGCGCTTCGACGGCGATGTCAGTGCCATGCCGGACCGGGCATGCTGGGCCCTGCAGCACCTACTGACGCGGCGTTACATCAGCAGCGAATCCGACACCGACGTCTACAGCTGGGTCAAGGAGTACCGCTCCGACCTGGCCGTGCGGTTGTCCGAGCTCGACCTGCAGTTGCGCATCGTCGACGACATCGGCATCGCCTTCATCGAGCAGGCCCGCTACGAATCCGCCAAGGGCATCAAGCTGTTACGCCGTGAGCCGCTCGGCACCTACGATTCGATCCTGGCGCTGCACCTGGCGCAGATGATGCGTGCCGGTGGCGACCAGAGCTTCCTGATCACCCGTGACGAGATCCACGGCCTGTTCTCCGGGGTGCTCAACGACACTGACCGTGACACCGTGACGTTCACCGCACGCATCGATGCCGCCATTGCCCGGCTCGCCGGCCTGGACATCCTGCGTAAGACCCGCGACGACGAGGACAGCTACACCGTCAGCCCCGTCATCAGCGCGATCATGACGGCCTCGGTGATCACCGAACTGCAGCAGCAGTTCGAGGCTCTGCTGAATGGGGGTGTCGACGATGCCGTCCGCGACTGAACAGTTCCACCTGTCCCGGCTGCAGATCATCAACTGGGGCGTGTTCGACGGCTACCACTCGATCCCGTTCAGCGCCGGGGGTTCGCTGATCGCCGGCGCCTCTGGCAGCGGCAAATCTTCACTGCTGGACGCCATTTCGCTCGGATTCCTGCCGTTCAACCGCCGCAACTTCAACGCCTCGGGCGACAACACCGCGGCCGGGTCCAGTGCCGGTCGGCGCACCGTCGACAAGTACGTGCGCGGCGCGTGGGGCCAGCGCAGCGACGGCGGCGCCAGCCAGGTGATGTACCTGCGCGGCGACGGCACCACCTGGTCGGCGGTGGCGGTCACCTACACCAGTAACACCGGGCGCACCATCACCGGCCTGGTGCTCAAGTGGCTCACCGGGGAATCCCGCTCCGACTCGTCGAGCCGGTATGTCCTGGGCGACGGCGACCTCGACATCGAAGAAGTCTGCAACCGTTGGGCCGCAGGGCGTTTCGACACGGGGGTGTTCAAGGACGTCCGGGGCGAGCGAAGCGACGGCTGGCGGTTCACCACCAAGGTGGAATCGCAGTACCTCGCCCAGCTGTACGCCGCCATCGGGATTCGCGCCTCGGATGCCGCACAGCAGCTGCTCGGCAAGGCCAAGTCCCTGAAAAGCGTTGGCGGACTGGAGCAGTTCGTCCGTGAGTTCATGCTCGACGAACCCGACAGCCTGGCCCGGCTGCCGGAGGCGCTCAAGCAGATCGACCCGCTGGTGGAGGCCCGCGAGCTGCTGGCCGTCGCCCAGCGCAAGCGCAAGATCCTCGGCGACATCGAAGCCATCCAGGTCCGCTACACCTCGGAATCATCCGATCTGGGCATCATCGATCTGGTGGATCAGCCGTTGGTGCGGGCCTACACCGACCATGTGCGGCTCAAGCAGTGCCCGGCCCAGATCGAAACCCTGGACGCCGAGGTCACCCAGCTCGACAACGAGCACGCCGATCTGACCAGACAGCTCAATCTGGCCAAGGCTGAGGGGGATTCGCTCAACGCGCAGATCAACGGCGCCAGCACCAATGTCGGTCCGCTGCAGGCGCAGGTGGCCGCAGCCGAAGCGCAGGCCGAAGAGGTCTCGCGCCGGCGCGCAGCCTACGAGGAGTTGGTGGGCGCACAGGGCATCGAGCCGCCCGAGTCCGCCGACGAGTTCTGGGAACTGCGTGAGGAACTCACCCGGCAGGCCACCGAGATGCTCGGCAAGCTCGAATGGGGTCGCGACGCGTCGACCGATGCCGAGTACGCCCAGAAATCGGCCCGCATCGTCCGCGACAACGCCGCCAAGGAGCTCAAGCGCGTCGAGCACGTGGGTTCGGCGCTGCCCGAGTCGGCTGTCGCGATGCGCGAAAACATCTGCAACGCAGTCGGTATCGACCCGGCGGAGCTGCCGTACGTCGCCGAGCTGCTCGACCTGCGCCCCGAGGAGGCGCGCTGGCGGTTGGCTGTGGAGAAGGTGCTGCGGCCCGTCGGCCTGCGGCTGTTGGTGCCGGATCAGCATTACGCCAAGGTGCTGCGCTTCGTCAACGAGACCAACATGCGTGGCCGGCTGGCGCTGCATCACGTTCGAGTCACCTCCACCGGCCGCGTTGCGGAACCGAACACCCTGGCGGGCAAGCTTTTTGTCGTCGACCCGGCGCATCCCTGCGCAGCAGAGGCGGCCGACGTGATCGCCGCCGCCGGTGACCACATCTGCGTCGACACCCCCGATGTGTTCTCCCGGTTCCGCCGAGCGGTGACTGATTCCGGGCTGTACAAGGACTCCGACCGGTTGGCCATCAAGGACGACCGTCGGCCGATCAAGCCGTCGGAGTACATCTACCAAGGCGATATCGCGGCCAAGCTGGACGCGCTGACCGCCGAGCTGACCGAAGCAGAGGACGCCTTCCAGCAGGCGCGGCACGCCGCGGATGAGATTGCGCGCCAACGGCAACAGTGGCGGGATCAGGCCGCGGCCTGCAAGGCGATCTACGAGCAGTATCCGCAGTGGAGCCAGATCGACACCGAGACCGCCGACGGGCACGCCGACCGACTGCGCGAGCAGTACGAGCTGCTGCTGGCCGACAATCCCGACATCGAGGCCCTCAGCGCACGGGCCGAAGAGATCTGGAGCGACATCCAGACCCTGATGACCCGACGCGGCGCGATCCAGACGCGTCGCGACGAGCTGGACCGGCGGCGTACGCGCCTGCTCGAACTGCAGGACCGGCTCGCGCCGGCGGCGGTGTCCGAACCCATCAGTGAACTGCTGCACCGCTACGCCGCAGAGATCCCCGTCGAGCTGGAACTGCTCAACCCCGAGCCACACCGCGACGCGCTGTTCAGCGCGATCCGGCGCGAACGTGACCAGCTGACCGAAAGCCGTAGGCGTTCATACGATGAACTGGCCCGCATCATCACCACGTTCGACACCTCGTTCCCCGACGCGATTCCGAACGACTCGGACGACTTCGACGAACGGGTGCACGATTACGTCGCGGTGTGCCGCCACATCGATGAGCGCGAGCTGCCCGACGCCTACGAGCGGATGATGCGGCTCATCACCGAGCAGGCTCCCGACGCGATCCTGACGCTGCACCGGGTGGCCGAACAGGAGACCCGCCGGATCAGCGACCAGATAGCCCGGGTGAACACCGGGCTGGGTGCGGTCGAATTCAACCGCGGCACGCGGCTGACGCTGCGGGCCACCCCGCGCAGCCTGGCTGCGGTCTCGGAGCTGACCGACATCGTCAAGGCCATTTCGCGGCGCATCGCAGAGGTGGGCCTCGGGGACAAGAAGGCGATCCTCGATCAGTACGCAGACATCCTGCGACTGCGAAATCGGCTGGCCAGCAACACACCTGAGGACCGCGCCTGGACGCGCGATGCGCTCGACGTACGCAACCGGTTCGCGTTCGACTGCGCGGAGTGGGATGTACGCACCGACGAGTTGATCCGCACCCACAGCAACGCAGGCGACAACTCCGGCGGTGAGCAGGAAAAGCTGATGGCGTTCTGCCTTGCCGGCGCGCTGAGCTTCAACCTGGCCAGCCCTGAGAGCGGGGACAACACACCGGTTTTCGCGCAGCTGATGCTCGACGAGGCGTTCTCGAAGTCCGATCCGCAGTTCGCCTCGCAGGCGCTGGAAGCGTTCCGCAAGTTCGGTTTTCAGCTGGTGATCGTGGCCACCGTGCAGAACGCGACCACCATCCAGCCCTACATCGACGGCGTGGTGATGGTGTCCAAGACTGAGGCGACCGGTCGCAATGCGCGTCCTGTCGCGACCGTCGTGACCAAGACCATCAGCGATTTCAGCGCCCTGCGGCGGGATCTGAAGGTGCCCGAGCCGGTCTGATGTCGGCCAGAACAACTGGGACTTGGGGCGTGGGCTCAATCGCGGACCGCCGCTGCCCACAGGGCTTGTGCCGCATTGTCGGCGTCCGGTTTTTGTCGGTGCCCTCTGCGATGATGGTGTCATGTCCTCGCAGCCAACGTCTTTCGCCGACGGCGGGGCCAGCCCTGCCCAGCGGGTGGAGGCGTTATTAGAGGAACTGTCGGAACTGGTCGGCCAACGCAACGCCATCGACGGACGCATCGTCGACATCGTCGCCGAGCTGGATCGCGACGAGTTGTGCGGCGCCACTGGTGCCCGGTCGATCACCTCGCTGGTGGCCTGGAAGACCGGTATCACCCCGAACAATGCCGAGACGGTGGTGGCCGTCGCGCGGCGGGCTGAGGAATTCCCGCTCTGCGTGGAAGGTCTGCGGGAGGGCCGGTTGTCGCTGGATCAGGTGGGAGTGATCGCTGAGCGCGCCGCCGACGGCTCCGACGCGCACTACGCCGAGTTTGCCGCGGTAGCCACCGTCGCTCAGTTGCGCACTGCGGTGAAACTGGAACCCAAGCCCGATCCGGAAGTCGAGCCGGAACCTGAACCGGAGTCGGAGCCGGAGCGGTCGTTCACCAAAGAGGTGCACGACGATTCCACGACATACAAGATCACGCTGCCGCGGTTGGAGGCAGAAGAATTCGACGCCGGGATGGCGTCGCACCGCGACGCGTTGATCGCCGAGTGGAAACGCGACCACGAGACTGCCGCGGGCACGACCGAGCAGCCCTCCGTGCAGGCGCCGCCATTCCCCACCACTGTCGATGCGTTCATGAGCCTCATCAAGGCCGGCTGGGATGCCGATGTGGCGCGCCGCCCACACGGGCAGCACACCACCGTGGTGGTGCACCTCGACCTCGACAAGCACGGCGAGACACCGGTCGCAGCGTTGCATTTGGGCCCGGTGCTCGCCGACGAGGAGCGCCGTTACCTATCCTGCGATGCCACGTGCGAAGTCTGGCTCGAACGCCACGGCCAACCCATCGGGGCAGGCCGCGCCACCCGCACCGTCAACCGGCGACTGCGCCGCGCCCTGGAGCATCGGGACCGCTGCTGCGCCGTGCCCGGCTGCGGGGCGACTCGGGGGTTGCACGCCCACCACATCATCCACTGGGAAGACGGCGGCACCACCGAACTCGACAATCTCGTATTGCTCTGTCCTTACCACCATAGGCTGCATCACAAAGGTGGCATCACCATCACGGGCCCGGCGCACCAACTGAAGGTCACCGACGCCACCGGCAGAGAATTGCACCCCGGATCCCTGGCGCGTCCACCGACCACACCCCCACCGGATGTCCCGCCGTACCGTGGGCCGACCGGTGAACGCGCCGACTGGTGGTGGTACACCCCTTTCCAACCACCACCACCGTCGACCAACTAGGCGCCAGCCCGGCAGCGCAGCGGGTCGAATAACGCTGGGCGCCAGATGGATTCGGGCCTGCAGCAGGGCTAGGCCGGTTTGACCCCGAGGGTGATCAGGTCGGAGATCGGCGTCCAGATCGGCCGGCGCACTCGATGCTGGTCGGCGACCGTGAACCCGGCGCCGGCGAACAGCGCCAGCAGTTCCGACTCGGACGGGTTGTGCGCCGGGCTCCACACCGCCGCGGACAGCGCCTGCAACACCGGAATCGGTTGGCGTGGACTGATGGTCGTGACCGCGACGATGCCGCCCGGGGCCAGGACGCGGTGGAACTCGGCCAGCGCGGCGGGCTGGTCGAAGAAGTGGAACGCCGAGGTGGTCACCACGGCGTCGAGGAATCCGTCCTCAAACGGCAGCTCTTCGGCGGGAGCCGACATCCAGCGCACCCGGTCGGACCGCTTGCGGGCTTGGGCCAACATGCCCTCGGACATGTCGATGCCGTACACCTCGTCCGGTCGCAACTCGCGCTGGATGCGGTCGGCGAGGATGCCGGTGCCGCACGCGATATCGGCGATCTGGGTCGATCCATGCTGCCGCAGCTGGGCAATGACCTCGTCCTGGGCGGGCCGGTAGACCCAACGCTGCAGGCACCGCTGGTCGTAGGCCGGAGCGGCGAAGCTCCAGAACCGGGTGACGGTGTCGTTGAATCCGCGGCGCTGCGTGGTTGTCACCGGTCCGAGTGTAGGCGCGCGGTCAGGGCGGGCTCATGGCCGAACGAATGACCTCGAAGTCATGCTCATTGATCTCGAAAACGCCGAACCGGAACCGGTACCCCCAGCGTTTCTTGTCTTCCACGAAGTCCAGGTCGTCGATCAGCGGCCGGATCGGGGCTTCCTCGCAGGTCTGGAAATCCATCGCCCGGCGCCACGGGCGGAAGTCCGGGGCCACCTCGGCTTGATACGGCTCGTCGTCACTGACCTGGCCGATCGCGGTGAACGCCTGCAGCGGTGGTCCGTCGGGGAAGGTGGTCCTCGGTGAGTAGAAGACAATCCAATCCCCGCGGGCCATCTTGCGCAGCATGTGCGGCTTGCCGTGGTTGGCCTGGGTGAAGCCGCCTGCCACCCCGCGCGCGACGTGGTCCCGGCTGACCGTGTTGATCCAGTACGTCATGACGGCACGCTACGGCGGGCCACCGACAGCGCCGGCTCAGCGCAGCGCGTAGGCCGTCATGGACAGCGATCCAAAGGTGTAGCCGCTGATCAACACCTCTGCGGAAGTGGTTGCCGCAGAAGCAAGTCCGGCGAAATACAGGAACGGGATGAAGTGGTCCGGGGTGGGCACGGCCAGCGGATAGTCGCGGTGGGCGTCGAGGGTGAGGATCTCCGCGGGGTCGTCGAGCACCTGTTCGCGCGCGGCATCGTCAAAGCGCTGCGCCCAGTCGTATCCGTCGTCGGGACGCGCGGTGTCCATCCCGGCGAGGTTGTGCACGATGTTGCCGCTGGCCAGCACCAGCACGCCGCGTTCGCGCAGCCCGGCCAGCTTGGCCCCGAGTTGTAAGTGGTAATCGGCGGGCTCGTTGGCGTTGATGGCCAATTGCACCACCGGGATCGACGCGTCGGGGAAGGCGTGCACCAGCACTGACCAGGTCCCGTGGTCGATGCCCCAGCTGTCCACGTCTGCGCCCACCCACGTGGGATGAACGGTGTCGCTGATCTCCTCGGCCAGTTCCGGCAGACCGGGCGCCGGGTACTGCACGTCGAACAGCTCGCGCGGGAATCCATAGAAGTCGTGGATCGTGCGCGGCCTCGGCATCGCGGTCACCGCAGTCGCGTTGATGTACCAGTGCGCGCTGACCACCAGGATGGCTCGTGGCCGGGGCACCGAGCGGCCGAAGTCCCGCCACGCGGCGGTGTATCGGTTGGATTCGATGGCGTTCATCGGGCTTCCGTGTCCGATGAACGCCGCTGGCATCACAGGCCCCATCGGACCAGGCTAACGCTGGTGGGCGAGTAGCCGCGCTCATCGGGGACAAGTCCCGTGCACCCGCTCAGCCAACCTATTTGGTGCCCGGAAGGCGGGTCCGGCGGGGTTAGGCTCAAGGCGGCCGTTGCACGTGGAACACCGAAGGAGGCTGGAGGCGGTAGTGGCGCAGCCCAACACGCAGCGGCACGCATGGCAAACGCGGGCCGATTACGATCGAATCTCCGCACCGACATTGACCGGTATTCCGTGTGCAATGGTGGTGAAATTTGACGCAGAATCAGGCGTAGTCGACGGCGGGACTGATAAATGACATACGGCGGGTACGGGGGTGGCCCGACAGGTCCGTTCGGCAATGATCCCTTCGCCGGGCAAGGCGGAGGCTTTCCTCCAGCAGGCCCACCGGGATTCCCGGCCGGACCGGGAGGCCCGCCCGGTTTTCCACCGCAGGGTCCGCCTCCGGGCTATCCACCGGGGCCACCGGGATACGGGCCGCCGCCCGGGCCACAGTCGGGCCAGACCAACGCACTGGCGACCCTGTCGATCGTCTTCGGCGTCGTCTTTGCGCCCATCGGCGCGGTACTGGGGCATCTGGCGCTGTCCCAGATCAAGAAGACCGGTGAAAAGGGCCGTGAACGCGCCCTGATCGGTCTGACGGTGTCCTATCTGATGATTTTCGTGGCGATCATCGCGCTGGTCGTGTTCCTGGTGCTGCACAAGAACGACTCGTCGTCCTCGACCACCACCACAACCACGACCACCTCGAAGACCAGCACGTCGAAGACCACCACCAAGAAGTCGACGACGCGCACCACGGTGCCTGCGCCGCCACCCCCACCACAGCCCCAGCAGGTCCACATCAGTGATCTGCGGGCCGGGGACTGCATTCAGATTGAGGAGCATGGCGCCTCCCCGAACAACCCGGACGCCACGGCTGTCACCATGGTGCGGTCGGCGTGCCTGGCGATCCAGGGCGTGTATCGCGTCGACAAGGTGGCACCGACAAACGTGTGCACAGACCAATTCATCGCAGATGCCGACCAGACCATGTTCGCCTGCATCTCGCCGTACCGCGGTTGACATGGGTTCCGCGCGTATGCGAATGGAACGCTGCGGCCGCTCGGGCAGAAG
Organism: Mycolicibacterium brisbanense; assembly: GCF_001570425.1. Taxonomy (GTDB): domain Bacteria; phylum Actinomycetota; class Actinomycetes; order Mycobacteriales; family Mycobacteriaceae; genus Mycobacterium; species Mycobacterium brisbanense. The sequence continues at coordinate 633,965 of NZ_BCSX01000024.1, read as the reverse complement.
TTAGCTGACGGGGCCCGGGTCGAGATGTCTCCGATAGAGTCGTGCAATGCCGCCCGACCGGTGTTCACAGCAACCACAGCGGGCTGCTGCCGACGCATTCGCGCGGTCGCCGATGCCTGGATGACCGGATCGCAGACGGGAGGATTGGGGCGGTCATGAGCAATCCGAACCCGTTCGATTTCAGCGACTTCGGGCCACCGAAGCGGCCGAGTCAGCCGGGCGCACCGGCCGGTGCGCCACCGGTGCCGCAGTCCGGCGGTTTCGACCCGTGGGCGGGGCAACCTCCGGGGCAGCCGCGCACCCAGCACACGCAGCCTCAGGATGCGTTCGGTTCGGCGCCGGATCAGGGTAACTACGGCGGCGTCGACGCGTTCGGCCAATCCGCGGCCGCGATACCGGGAGCAACCTTGCAGACCGCGGGGCCGCCGCTGGTCTGGTTCGCGGTGGCGCTCGGACTGGCGTTGCTCGGCGTCATCGTCGGCGTCCTCGGCGCGGTGCTCGGGCTCGGCTGGCCGACCGCGGTGGCCGGATGGCTGCTGGCCGGGCCCGTCGCGATCGGGGCGCTGGCTTTCTATACCCGGGTGGACACCCGCAGAAGGACCGAATTCGTCTATTCGGCGCCGGGTTGGACGATGACGTTGTACTGGGTGGTGTTGGCGGTGTGCCTCATCGGCATCGCTGTCGGCGCCTGGCAGATCGCCCTGTGGGCAGGCAGGTTATAGGGGATGGCTCGGGGGATCCTTCGGTTTACCGCGCACGCGAGGAGCACGAGACTGCTGGTCGCGGCGGTGCTGGCCGCGGCGGTCGTGTTGATGGGCTGGGCGCCCGTGGCGTCGGCGGAGACGGCGTCGGGCGGAGCAAAGCGATTCGGCGCCTGCCTGGCCGCCCAGAAGACCGGCGACCTGCTGCTGTTGTTCGACGAGTCGGGCAGCCTGCAGCAGACAGACCCCGACGGCGCCCGGGTGGACGCGGCCCGCTACCTGTTGCAAACCCTGGGCCGCTACGCCGACCGAGTCGACGCCAAGCTCGACGTGGCCGCCGCCGGGTTCTCCGACACCTATAAGCCGGAACACGATTGGAGCGAGCTCACCGCCGCGACCGCCGACGCGACGGCCCAGCAGCTGAACGAGATCAAGTCGAAGAACAACGGTCTGGACACCGATTACTGGCAGGCGCTCGACGGAGCGCGGCAGGCGTTGGCCGCGCGCGGGCAGGGCCCGAACGGCGGGCAGCGCTGCCAGGCCATCGCGTGGTTCTCCGACGGCCAGATCGACTTCACGCCCCGCCAGGTGACCAAGCCGTACGCCGAGGGTGTTGACCTGAGCACGCAGGCCGGCGTGGATCAGGCCAAACAGAAGTCGATCGACTCGATCTGCCGCTCGGGTGGGTTGGCCGACCAGATCCGGTCGGCCGAGATCGTGACGCTGGCCGTCGGTCTGGGCGCCAAGGAAACCCCGGCGGACTTCGACGTCATGAGTGCGATTGCAACCGGCAAGGGCCTCAACGGGATGAAGTGCGGCAACATCACCGATCCCGTGCCCGGCGACTTCTATCCGGTGTCCAACATCGACGACATGTTGTTCGCCTTCGATTCGTTGACCCCGGATCCCGGCATCAACACCCAGGGCCCGGTCTGCCAGCTGCAGGTGTGCCCGGAGGCACGCCACAACTTCGTGCTGGACAAGTCGATCAAGTCGGTGAACATCCTCGGCTCGGGCGACGTGACGGGCGTCGTCCCATACCTGGTGTCACCATCAGGCCAGACCGTCGAGCTGCCCAAGAAGGACGGCAAGGTCAACGTCGAGGTCGGCGGCACGCCGGTCAGCTACGAATGGCAGTCCGAGACGGCGCAGTCCATCGCGATCAACAACGCGGGCAGCGGCGAGTGGGCGGGCCAGTGGGCCATCGTCTACGTCGACACCACCGGTGAGCATGCCGACGCGGTGTCGAAGGTCAACATCCACATCAGCACCGACATTTTCCCGGCGCTGCTCAACGCCGACAAGGTGCAGTGGCGCAGCGGCGCGACGGTCGACAACCTGACGTTCGGGCTTGTCGACGCCAAGGGCAAGCCGGTACCCACCGACAGCCTGGCCGGGACCGCGGAGATGACGGTCCAGTTGGTGCCCGACGGCAAGGAACCCATCTCGCTGCTGGACGCGGCGGCCAAGGAGGACATCGGCAAACCGGTCAAAGCCGACCTGTCGAAGATCAACCCGGGCCGCGCGACGCTGAAGATGTCGCTGGTCGTCACCACGGCGCCAGCCGTTGACCCGGCGGGCGTCCAGATCGCGCCCGGCACCAAACTTTCGCCGCAGGACAAGACCGAGCCCGTGCAGATCCTGCCGAAGCTGGGGCTGCCGACCCCGGGCGAGCGCATCGATTTCGGCACCGTGCAGGCAGCCAAGGGCGTGACGGCACAGCTGGCCATCACCGGCCCGGGGTGTGCCTGGATCGCCGACGGAGAAGCTGTCAAAACCACGGCCAGCCCCGACGACATCGGCACCGCGACGGTGACCTCGCCGTCGAACTCGTCGAGCAACTGCCTCAAGGTCTCCGACGGCCAGACCGGGCAGTTGCAGGTCACCCTGCGCACCGAGCACGACGGGCACGGCGGCCTCAACGGCACAGTCCCCGTGCACGTCGCGGCGCTCGACCACCCCGACGACGGGCAGGTTGTCGACGTGCCGTTCGTGGCCTCGCTGATCAAGCCGCTGAACACCACGAATTTCGTGCTGGTGCTGATCGCGGCGCTGCTGCTGGGCCCGGGTATCCCGCTGGGTCTGCTCTACCTGTCCAAGTGGTGGGTGACCAAGATTCCCAACACCCCGCTGCTGGCCGAGCGCATCCCCGTCGAGGTCAACCAGGACATGACCCTGCGCAACGGGGAACCGTTCGCCATGGCCGAAACCGACCTGGTGCAGCCGGTGACCGGGCTGACCGACGGTGTCCGGCGGCTGTCGGTGCTCGGTGTCACGCTCAACGCCGTGATGGGCCGCAGCCCGTTCGGCGCAGGCCGGGTGGTCGTGGATGCGGGCAACCTGCTGAGCGTCAGTTCCGAACTGCCGGGCACCGACGGCACCGGGCTGCACGCGGTCCTGCCGTTGGCCGTGCACAACACCTGGGTGGTGCTGCATGATCCGCGCGGACCCGCGTCGCAGGCCGAGGTGCTGCTGCTGGTCAGCGGTAACACCGACACCGCGGCCAGGGAGAAGATCTTCGAAGAGGTGGCCCGCCGGCTGCCCGAGCTGCTGGGCGGTCTGCGGTTGCGCGCGGTGCAGGCCGGGCAGGCCTCGCCGTATGACGATCAGGGCCAAGGCGGTTCGCCGTTCGGCGAGGGCGCCGGCGGTGGCGCTCCGACGGGCTATGACCCGTTCGGCGGTGGCGGCGGTCCGGCGCCGGTGGCCCCGGTCGGTTCCCACGCTCAGGCTCCGCAAGGCGCTGATCCGTTCGCCTCGTCGAACCCGTCGTTCGGTGGCAGTGCAGCGGCGCCCGCGCCGTCGGCCCCGCGTCCCGACCCGCACGAGGTGACCCAGCATGCCCCGGTGGACTACCGGCCGGGCGCCAACCCGCCACCGCCGGACCCGTATGAGGTGACCCAGCAGGCGCCCATCACCTACCAGCCGGGCGGGTATCCGCCGCAGCAGCCGCCACAACAGCAGCCGCCGCGGCACCAGCAGCCCCCGCCCGATGACCGGCGGGGCGGTCAGCCCCCGGCGCCGCCTCAGCGGTATGACTCTGATCCGTTCGACCCCTTTGGTGGAGGAGCCTGATGCGTCGATTCCTGGTAGTCGGATGCGGTGGTTCGGGTGGCGCCACGCTGGCGTTCATGATGGACCAGCTGCGTTCCGAACTGCATGCCGCCGGTATCGAAAAGCTTTTGGCTGGTTGGCAATTCGTGCACATCGACGTCCCGAGCGCGGCTGAGTCCGGGCCCGAGGGGCTGGCGAACGTGCCGACGCAGGGCGGCAGCTACATCGGCTGCGGTCCGCAGGGCAGCAGCTACGCGATCCTCGACGGGGCGCTCTCGCAGCGGCTCGCCGCGGGCGGTGCGCTCGACACCATCGCCACGTGGGCGCCGCGCAACCCGCAGGAGGTCACCAACCCGATCTCGGCGGGCGCCGGACAATACCGCGCGATCGGCCGGATGATCACCCTAAGCAAGGCCAGCGAGATCCACGCGCGGCTGCAGTCGGCCTGGGACACGCTGTTCCGGGTCGAGACCATCTCGGAGATGGCCAACGCGAGCGTGCCGGGCATGGGCCGGTTCGACCCGAACGAGCCGCCGCTGGTGCTCGTGGTGTCGTCGATGGCCGGTGGGGCGGGCGCGTCGATGGCGCTGGACGTGTGCCGGCTGCTCACCCTGGTCACCGGGCTTGATCCCAAGCTCATGGGTGTCTTCATGGTGACGCCCGACATCTTCGATTCGCTACCGGAGAGCGCCCGCACCGGCGTCCGCGCGAACGCCCTGGCCATGCTCGGCGAGATCGTCGCCAGCCAGGCCGGCGCCGCCCGCGAGCACGATGTGCGGATCTTGCGCGCGCTGGGCCAGCATCACGGCGACGGCGAACCCATTCCGTTTGCGCGGGTGTTCCCGGTCGGCCGCTACATCGGTGCGGACCGCACGCTGTTCGGTGACGGTTCGCAGAACGCCGTGTACCGCGGCCTCGCCCGTGGGCTCGCCGGGTTGATGATGAGTGGCAAGGCCAGCGATCAATTCGTCTCCTACGACCTCGGTAACACCGCATCGCCGGTCGGTGACCGTGACGTGCTGGGCTGGGGCATCTCGGCGTGGGATGTATTGCCTTGGGGCACTTACGGTTTCTCAAGCCTGAGCATGGGCCGCGATCGGTACGCCGAATACGCCGCGCAGCGGTTGGCGCGCAGCGCGGCCGACAAGCTGCTGTTCGGTCACATCCAGCACGGCAACCCGGCATCCAGCAACGAGCAACTCGACACGCTGCTCAGCAGCCAATGGCAGACCCACTGCGGGGAACTCCGGATTCCTGATGCCGCAGGTGACGAGCAGACGCGCGTCGGCATCCTCGGAAACTGGATCGCCACCGGAGCGTTCGCGCCGGAGGCCGTGGCGGGCGCGGTCAACAATTTGATCGAACGCCAGCTGCGCGGCTTCCTGCCCAATCCGCAGGGCATGTCCGCCGAGCAGTGGGTGCCGATCTTCCGCCAGGCGGTGCTCAACCGGCGCGCCGATCTGGCCCGCACGTGTGCCGAGATCGGTTATGCGATGGCCTTCAGCTGGCACCGCGAGTTCGCCGAGCGTCTCGAGCAGGTGGTCGGTGCGGCCGCGGCGACCCTCGGCCTGCCGTACGCCCGCGAACTCGTCGACCGGTTGCGCAGGCACATCGACGACGTGCTGGCGCCGGGCGTCGCACAGCTGGGCGCGATGGGCCCGCCCGACATCGTCGCGGTGCCCCCGCAGGTCGACGCCGCGCTGCGCTCGCTGCGCGGCGTGATGACCAACGCCGACCAGGTGCTGGCGATGGCGCTCGACGGCTTCCGGTCTTCGGTGCGCCGCCAGCTCTACGCCGACGCGGCCGCTCGGATCGCCGACGTCATGCGGGTGATGGGCGCCGAACTGCTTGCCCCGCTGCGGGATTCGCTCGGTGAAGCGATGATCCTGCTGGAGAAGGCGCGCGCCGAACCGCCTTCGGACATCGGCCTGGCCCGGCTGTCGACCGATCAGTACGTGGCCTGGCCCGCCGACTCCGACGAGTTGGTGCCCGCCCGCTTCGCCGAGGCCAACAACGAAGTGCTGCTGATCAGTTCGGCGGCTTTCAAGCAGCGCTACGAGACCGACCTGCCCAAGGCGGTGGCGGGCGCGCACGCGATGATCCCGCTGCGCACCGCCGTCGACGATGCCAGCACCCGGGTGATCCTGGGCCAGTGGCAGACCACCGGTGGCGTCTCGGCACCCGGCGGCCTGACCGAGGTCACCTCGACGTGGGTGACGCGGGCGCTGGGCACGGATCCGGAGACCGGACGACCGCGTGTTCCGGCCATGGCGCAGTTCGATATTCACACCCGGCCCGCTGAACTGCTGGCGCGGGCCCGGCTCTACGTGGGCCGGCCCGGTGAGGCGTTCGAGGAGTTCTGCCGGGTATCGCTGCGCGACTACGTGCAGGGTGTGGGTGCCGCGGAATCCGAGATCAGTACCCGCCGGCGCGACATCGCCACCAAGTTCAACGAGGCCCTGTCCCTGGCCCGTCCGCTGGCCAGCGTCAACGATCAGGCGCTGCAACGCGTGCACCCCGGTCAACAGGTCGAGTACCGGTACAAGTTCTCCGAGGTGCCGTTCGCCGGTCAGCCGGTGGCCGACGCGCTGGCCGAGGTGTTGCGCTCCAACCCGCGCATCGACCAGGCCACCAAGGACAACTACGGCCGCTCGCTGTCCGATGAGGACAGCGTCACCCGCATCGACATCTTCGGGTCGTATCCGAACTACTCGCCGTTGGCGTTCGACTCGGTGCTCAAGCCTGCCGCGCAGCAGTGGGCCCAGACCGCGGGCCCGGGCCGCGGTCAGTTCTGGCGGTACCGGCGTTCGCGGCCGTTGTCGGCGTCGCTGCCGATGACCGACGACGAGCGGCGCACCATGACCGCGGGCTGGTTCCTCGGCCAGATCCTGGGCCGTATCCAGATCCCGGCCTCGCCGTACACCGACCCGGTCCGCATCTACGACGGTGCCGACAATCAGTGGCTGGCCTTCCCCAACCCGCTGCTCACCCCGCCATCGGCGTTCACCGCGTCCTACGACTGGTTGCCCGCGGTGCTGGAGGGCATCCTGCTGGCCATCGCGACCTCGCACGAGCCGCCGGTGATGCGGTCCCTGCGGCCCTACGGCGTGCTGCGTGAGCTGTACGACTCGCACAGCCAGGACCCGGCCAGCGGCATCGTCGAGCTGTCGGCGGCCGGCCTGCTGCGGGACTTCCTGCGGTCGGGGTCGTCCGCGCAGGGCGTCACGTCCCGGGTCGGCCCGATCGCGGCCGCCCAGACTCCCGAGGAGCGCCGTGCCGCTGCGGAGACGTGGCTGGGCAGTGTCCGCGACGTCGCCGCGCAGTACCTGCCGGCCGACACGCCGGGTGCCACCCCGGACGGTGCGTTCACGACCATCACCACCCGGTCGAAGGCGTCCAAGACGCCGATCTTCCGTGATGTCGCCCCGGACGTGTACTGGGCCACCGACGCGTTGATCAAACTGGTCAACCGGGAGGCCGACGCGCTCGCCCGCGGCGAGCAGGCCGGTGCCGCAGCGTTTCTGGACGACGTGGGCGGTTCGGTGGTCATCCCCGACGGCGGGACGTTCTGACGATGTCGCTGACCGTTCTGCTGGCACCGCCTCGCGTATGCGAAGAGGTGCTCGCCGTCCTGGCCGACTACTCGGCGGTGGGGCTGTTGAGCCCCTTCGCGTGGGTCGACGCCGGCGATGTCGGCGGAGCCTCGACACCGGCCACCCTGATCCGCGACGGCCACGCCGAACCTGTTGTGCTGCAACAGTTGCTGACCGGTGAGCGCTACGACCGGATCCGGGTCGCGGTGCTGGTCCCCATCGAGGCGCCGGCCGCCGAGCGGGTCCCGCTGGCCGCCGAGCAGGCCGTCGAGCAGATCGTGCGGAGCACCTCGATGGGCGCGCGCATCAGCCTGCTGCGGCTGCTGCTGACGCCGGGGCATTCCGTGCCGACGGCTCCGGACCTGGCGCTGGTGCTCGAAGGCTGGCACAACCTGCTCATCGCCCCGGAGGATTCGGCCGCGCCCGGCCTCGGCGCCGTGCCGTGGGGCAGGCTGACCGACCCGCTCGACGTCGCCCAGCAGACCGCGCCGGTGGTGGCGGGGATCGCCGGCTTGTGGGCCGGGATCGACGACAGCCCGTTCGACACCATGGAGATCCTGCCCGGTCAGACCGTACGCGCGGTGCGGGCGTTCTACCGCAGGCTCGATACCGCCGCGGTGGAGAGCACATTGCGCACGCAGCTGTTCGACCCGACGGGGCGGCTGCCGCTGCCGCGCGGGGGGCAGGTGCCCGTGGTGTATGTCGAAGACGTTCCGACGGCCGCACAATCGATGGCGCGGGCGTTGTGGACCAAACATCGCGACGTCCTGCGCGGGCCGCGGCTGGCGGCCGACGCCGCGCCGACCCAGGCGATCGGCATCTGGGCCGCACTGAAGATGTTCTTCAAATTCATGGGCGCCGCGCTGCGCAGTGCCCCGTCGGCGTGGCTGTCCGCGGTGATGGGGTCGGTCACCTCGGTAGTGGCGACGACTGTGCAGGGCACTGTGTTCGGCCGCACCGACTCGGCCTTCGCCGTCGTCGCCGATACCGCAAAGGCCGACTGGCAGGACCTCAACCGCAGCGCGGAAACGCTGCAGACCGCGCTGAGCGGCCAGGGCGCACACCTGGTCCAGCAGGACCTCAGCGCGCTGTGGACGGACTTCGTCAACGGCGCGCTGACCCTGGCCGACGGCGGTCGCAGAGCCGCAGGGCTTGATCCGATCGCCGTGGGATCGGCCGTCGGCGTGGTGTTCAACGCCGCCGACGTCGTGCCCAGCGCGGCCGACGAATTCCGGGGTATTCCCACGTCGCTGGCCGCGGTCATCGGCGTCACCGCCGTCGAGGGCGCCGACGTGCTCGGCGCGGCCAACGTGCGCGAACGCCTGCAGAACGCCTATTCCGACCCGGCTGCCGGGGTGGAGGCCCGCAACACCGGGACCGAGCTGGACCGCTGGCAGGCCGGCGCGGCGAAGAGCTACGCCTGGCAGGTCGGCACCATCCTGGCCGACTTCATGCAGCGGGCCCGCGGTGAGGTGGCCGACCTGGTGTCACAGATCCAGTCGATGGGCGACCGCAACGCTGTCGACGAGCAGCTGCGCCAGCGCCAGCAGGCGGTCGGCACCATCCTCAAGACGTTCACCGTGGCGCTGTTCGTGGTGCTGCTGGCGTTGATCGGGGTCGCCGCCATCGGATGGTCGAGCTGGAAGTTCGCCCTGATCACCGGGGCGTCGCTGATCGTGCTGTACATCGTGGTCTCGCTCGGGTTGTTCATGCTCAGCCAGCGCGACCTGTTCGCCGAGATGAACCTGCGAAGATCGCAGCTCAATCAGCTCGAGACCATGCACGCCAACCTGCGCAACGCCGTGCAGGATCTGAGCCGGCTGACGTCCGCCTACGGTCAGCTGCTGGCGTGGTGCCGCACGCTGGGCGCGGTGCTGCGTGCCCCGTTCGGCGTGGCGCCGCCGGCCCGGCCGGCCGTCGGCCAGCTCGTCGACGGTTTGCCGCGGTCCACCCAGATCGGCGTGGCCAAGCCCAGTGCCGACCAGGCCGACAACGCGGCCCACGGCATCCAGCGCAGGCTCTACGCGCTGGGATGGCTGACCAAACCGTGGGAGGACATGCTGGGCGAGGCTGCGGCCAGGCTCCGTGAGGAGCCGGCGGCGCTGTTCAAGCTCCCCGGAGTCGGCTCGGGGTCCGGGCTGGACCAGTGGTCGGCGGCGGTGCTGCAGGGCCGGGTGCGCCCGACCGGGGCTGACGCCTTGTGGGCTCGCGTGGAACAGATGTTCGCCGACGAAGCCGGTGGGCAGCCGGGTGGCCTGGCCGACGCGCTGACCGGCACGGTCGCGGTGCCGACCCTGAACCGGGACGTGCCCGCGCAGCAGTTCGGCGCCGGATTCACCGACCACCGGGCGGGACGGGCCGCGCCGTTCGACGCGTCGCTGTTCACAAATGCCGCCGTGACAGCAGGCCGATCCGGCGTCGCCGTCGACGACGCGGTGGTGATCCGGGCCGGGCTGGGCTACCGGGCAGTCGTTGTTCAGGCCAGCGACGGTCTGCCGCCGTACGATTTTGCTTTGTTCGAAATGCCGGTGCCCGTCGCGCCAGGTGGCGAAGACGAGCCCACGATGATGGTTCGACGCACCGAATCCGATGCGCCGCCAGGGGAGGACATGGTGTTCTGACATGCAGGATTCCAGCCCCGATCCCTTTCACCGGGAGGATCCCGACGACGCAGACCCGCGACTGGCACCCCTGCTGGCCTGGCGCCAGCAGCTCATCGATTCCGGCGCGGTGGCGGCCCGCAGCTTCAAAGAGGCGCATCTGCGTCTGGTGCTGAGGTCCGGTCGCACGGACGTCGAGCAGATCCGCGCGATGCTGCCCGGTTCGGTCGCCGAGCACGCCGACGAAATGGCCAGGGTGCTGTCCGAACTGGACACGTCGTCCACCGAGCAGACGTCCATCACCGGCAGGCACCGCACCACCGATGCGTCGGCCGGTGGGGCCCTCCCGCCGCCGACACCGCCACCGGCCGGGGCGTCGGGAATCCTCCCACCGCCTTCGGCGCCGGCCGTCCCCACCGAGCCGGCTCCACCGGCCGAGCCGGTGCTCCCACAGGCCGCCCCGCCGGTGGCCGAAACACCGCTCACGGCAGCCGATTTCACCCCGTTCACATTCGGTCAGCAGCAGCCGCCCCGGCAGAACATCGCGTTGCGCCGCAGCGCGGCCGCCGGTGCCATGGAGTTGAGCTGGCCGCCGCTGCAGGGCTCCGACGGCGTCGTGCTGTACCGGTTGGTGAGCTCCGAGGACAACCCGCCGTACTCGCCGGATCGCGCCGATCTGGTGGCCGCCACCGATACGACGTCGGCGACCGACACCCGCCCACCGGGTGCGGCGGTCCGGCACTACCAGGTTTGGATCAACGTTGGGGCCACGCGCGCCGAGGCCCTGACCGCGCAGCCGATGCTCTACGCCGCGGGGGTGCTGGTCAGCCCGATCACCGACTTCGCCATCCGCGAGGACGCCGGCCGAGTCATCGGCCAGTGGACCGTGCCCGCGGGGGTCAGCGCGGTGTACGTCTACCGGGTACCCGCCGCCGAGGCCGGCCGCGACGGTCCGCAGTACCGCATCCTCGCGGGCAGCGACAACCTCAACGGCTTCGTCGACTCCGAGCCCGTTCGCGGTGAGCGTTACCAGTACCGCGCCCGCTGCGCCGCCAATGTCGACGGGGTGCTGCGGCTGTCGGAAGCCGTCGAGACCGACATCGAGATCTCGGCCGTGCTGGCCCCGGTCACCGACCTTGCGGTGGCGACCGGTGTGGACGGCTCGTCCTTCGATCTGACCTGGACGCCGCCTGCGGGTGGCCGCATCGTCATCTACCGCACCCAGGACGGGCCGAATGCCGGCGCGGAATCGGCCGAGCTGCCCGAAGGCGCGCTCGAACAGGTCGGGCTGACGCCGGAGCTGCGGCTCACCCAGCCGGTGGTGACCCAGACCGGGCCCGACGGCAGGCCGCGCGCGCTGATGGCCGGGGTGTCCTGGCCGGCCGACTGGAGCCGCGCCTACCTCACCCCGGTGACCATCCTGGCCGGCCGGGCCCTGGTGGGCCGCACACTGTCGTCGGTGCGGACCGGCGCCATCCGCGACATCGAACTCGCCGAGTACTGCAACAAACAGGTGCTCACCTTCGACTGGCCCGACGGCGCGGCCGGTGTGGTGCTGTACCTGGCCCCGAAGGGCTACGACCCGCGCGGCGGGCTGACCGGCAAGTCGTTCGAGATCTCGCTGGAGGAATACGAGAAGTACGGCGGGATGCAGCTCACCGGCCAGTTGCCGGTCGGTGGTTGCTCGCTGCACCTGGCCCCGGTGGCGTTCTCGGGTGGCCGCCGGGTCACCGGGGCGATAGCCAGCGTCGAGTACCACGGGTTGCTGCGGCTGCAGTACGCGGTGCGCATCGGCCGGGATCCGCAGGGATTCCCGACGACTGCGACCATCGCGATGCGCTCCGAGCACGATCTGCCCGGTTCACCCGCGTTCGTCCTGGTCAACAATCCGCAGCGGATACCGCTGAGCGTCCACGACGGTCAGGCCGTCGACGTGGCGCCGCTGGATGCGCAGGGGCAGTTCGCCGATCGGCCGTCGAAGGAACTGCGCTGGTCGCAGCTGACCACCACGGGAACGGGCGAGCTCTGGGCGGCCAACGTGCGCGGCCTGCAGGGCTGGATCCGCTTGTTCGTCAACACCCCGTCAGCCGAGCGGCTCCGGGTGATCGCCTTGCTTGATCCGCCGGTGGACAGTCTGCGGCTGACAGCGATGGCGCAATGACTGCCCCCACGCGAGGAAGACCAGATCAGCCCCGCTACGGCCAGTTGGCCTACACGTCGTTCGATGCTGTCGGTTCGGCCGGCGGCTGGCAGGTCAAACAGACCACCGGTGACCTGACGCCCGAAGAAACCCAGCAGCTGATCGCCGGGGTGCGCACGGTGTTCCGCCCGGTGCAGCCGCTTCCCGATTACCCGACACCCGAACAGCTCGACCAGGGTCCGCGGCGGCTGGCCTACGGCAGGGTCGACACCGGCACGGCGTACTGGCACACCGTGCCCGCGGGGTCGGACAGCACGGGCCGGCCCGGCAACGTGTTCGCCCACGTTGTGCTGGACCGCACGCCGTTGGCGGCGCCACGGCGCCGGCCGATCCAGTGGTGGCGGTCACCGCAGTGGGCGCGTCCCTACGGCGCGGCGGCGGTGAGCCGGGCGACGATTCCCGACAGCCCACCCGAGCCGGGCACGGTGGTGACCAAGGACAGCGTTGTCGCGTTCGCGCTGGATACCAGCACGTGGCGGTTGGCGACGCTGTTCGCGCTGCTCGATGCCGTGGCCGGGGCGCTCGACGGCGGAGCGCCGGTGGTGCTCGGTGCGGAGTCGGTCGAATCGGCCGCGCAGTGGATCGGGCTCGTGAGTTTTCTGATGTCGCCGGGCACCGCGGCGACCCTGAGCTTCTCCACGTTCGACCGGGCCGATCAGGTGATGCTGGCGCTGCACAGCGGCCAACTGCTGACGGCCGTGCCGATCGGTGATCTGGATGCCGTGCCCGCAGGCGTCGTCGTGATCAGCGAGACCGAAGCGGTATCGATGGGCGAGCTCGGCGGTGATCCGCACCGGACTGCTCGCGGGCACACCATCGAGGCCACGCACTGGTCGGCGATGGCCCAGGTGGCGCTCCTGGAACCGCGTTCGGCGCGCCGGCTGCTCGACGACATCGACCGCGTCGCCGAGCAGGTCCACGACGAGGGTCTGCACCCCGCGTGGCCGACCGCAATGGTGGTGGCAGGTCGCCCTGAGTTTGCTGACGCCGTCGAAGAGGCGCACGAAGTGATCGCTGCTCACTCGCCTCCGGATGTCCCGGCCGGCTCGCAGGCCGCCCAGACCATCGCCGACGTGCTGTCGGCGGTGGTCGGCACTAGCACTGCCGACGCCTGGCGCGCCGTGCAGGAACTGCCGGATGGGCCCGCCGCGGATTTCGCCGATGCGACGTATCTGAGCCGCGCCATCACCGATGACACCTGGCTTGGTCAACTCGGCCCGATCCCCTTGGGGCCCAGGTTGTTTCACGGGAAACCAACGCCTTCGCAGGTGCAGTCGGCGATCGGGCCCGGGCTTGCCGCGGCCCGGGATCAAGGTCCTGAACGTGAGCTGCGGGTGATCGAACTACTGCTGCGCGCAGGGGTCGCCGACGATCGGCTCGCCCCGGCGCTGGTGGACGATGTGGTGCCGCATCTCGACGATCCGGTGCGTGGCCCCAAGATGCGCCAGCGCGTCGACGCGGACGGCAGACTGGCCATCGGTGCAGCTTTGCTGCGGGCCGGTGGTGACGTCGAGGGCACCGCGATCAGTGACAACCTGCTCGATTGGCTGGCCGACGCGACGCCCCTGCCCGGTGCGGACGAGCTCGCGCATGCCAGCCCCTGGGACCAGATCTGGATCCGCGCCGCGCTGCGCGGCATCCGGGCCGGCCGGCGCGGGTCGGTCGAGCCGGGTGATTCCGGGGCGCAGCTGTGGTGGCTGCGGGCGACCGCATCCCCGCATTTCGAACAGGCCGTCGCGGAGTCGGTGTGGGATCCGGCTGACCTCCTGCTCGCGTTGGGGGCCGACCCGATCACCGGGGCCGGCACCGTGCGCACCCTGGTCGGCGCGCCGGACTCGCCCGCGCTGACCGAGCTGGCTGGCCGGGTGATCGACGGCAACGGCGACAGCACGGCGGTGGCGTGCGCGGCGGTGCGGTACATCGAGCCGCAGATGTGGATGCACCAGCGGTACGTGGAGACCCACCAGAGCGCATACCTGCCGTTCTGGGAGCAGGTCCTGGGCAATACCGAGCCCAGCGCGGTGCACCACGACTTCGCTGTGCGGATGCTGACATTCGCCCTGCTCGGCGTCATCGCCGGGCAGCCCTACCCGCAGGCCTGCACGGTGCTGGCGGCCGATGCCGGCCTCGGCGGTGAGGCCATCGCGCGGGTGATGCCGCTGGTCGACGGATACGAGGTGGCGCCGCAGGCCGTGCTGGCGGTGACACTGCTGCGCGTCGCGTCGGCCGAAGATGCCCAGCAGCAGCTGGACGTGATCGATCAATTGATGGGGCAACTGGCTGAACGCGTGGCGGCAGGCATGCCCGGTGAGGAGAGCGACGTCGACGCGGTGACGATGCTGATGACACAGCTGTCCGGGGATGCCTCGGACGGCACGGTGCGGCGGTACCGGAAGATGGTGGGCAGGCTGCTGGCCCGGCGCAATGACACACAACCGTCGCTGGCGGCGAGATTGCGGGGGAGTCGCTGATGCCGATCTATGTGGTGAACGCACGCAACCAGCGGGTGCAGATACCCAGCCAAGCGCTGTCGGTGTCCATCACGGGCGCCGTCGGCGGCGCCGCACTCGAGGTGCACGGCGGACCCGATCAGCCCGTGGTGCGCTCGAGCGCGCATCAGGCGTTGCTGCCCGGCCTCACCGGCCCGGTCATGGTGTCGGTGCGCCCGGTGGGCACCGACCGGTTCGCCAGCGGGACGGTCATCCACCTGGCGATCGCCCACGACAATCCCGGTGACGTCGATCCGGTCCAAGTGATGTTCGATCCGATCGACGTCAGCGGTGATACCGGGCTGACGTTCGCCAAGCTGACCCCCGACGGCACGCAGATCGACATCTCGGTCAGCGCGGTTGCCGATACCCCGCTGAGCCCCCTGGCCACTGCCGCGCGCACGTCGGCGCGCAAGATCACCGGCCGTGGGCCGGGCGAGTCCGACGGTGCGGTGCTCATCGCGTTCGACACTTCGGCGTCGATGCGCAGCTGGTTCGCCGACGGCAGCGTGGTGGCGGCCACCGAGATCGTGGTCGGGGTGGCCGACGCGGTGGGCGTGCGGAACGTCTCGGCGGTCCTGGTGGGCGCGGATGTGGTCCCGGTGACGGCCTCGGGCAGTGCCGAGCTGGCGGACGCGGTCCGACGAGCGACACCCCGCTGGTCGGCAGGCGCGCGCTGGTCGCGGCTGGCACCCGGGCCGTCCCGCGTGGTGGTCTGCGCGGACTATCCCACAAGTGCGGTGCGGCAACGGTTTCCGGTGATCGCGCTGTCCAACGACCGCAGGCTCGACGCTGCCGGTGCGCGCCTTCCCGCACCGCGGCCGGGTAACGAGGCAACCGCCGAGCTGCTGGCGCATCCGCCTGTGCTGGACCGGATCACGGCGTCGCTGGTGGAGGCCCTGGCCCGATGAGTAAATGCCCGCGGTGCTTTTCGGCACTCAACCCGAACCAGCATCTGTGGACGTTGTCCGCTCAGGCCGGCGGCACCCGCTACCGCGACGACGTCGCGACGGCGTACCTGGGGGCGCCCGCCGACTGCGGTCCGCTCTACACCTGGACCCGCACGCCGGGGTACAACGGCCCGCCGCCGCCGACCGCGGAGGCCAGCCGAGCGCTGCAGGGCCCGGCTGTGGAGATCTGCCCGGTCTGCCACTACGTGTTGCCCGAGGGCTGGCGGCAGGGGCACGCCATCTGCATCGCCATGGCCGGAGCGCGTGCCACCGGCAAGAGCCTTTACATCGGCGTGTTGGTGAAACAGCTTGAGCTGCTGTGCGAACGGCTCGGTGTGTCGATGGAGCCGGTCACCCGGGCGACCGCGCAGGCCTACGCGACAAACTACGAGACGCCGCTGTACGTGCAGCGCGGGCTGATCCCGCCGACGCCGACCGTGCACACCCAGGCCTCGACGCAGCGTGAACCGCTGATGTTCTCGATCGGCATCTGGCACGGCGTGCGGCGGTTCTTGGTGCTGCGCGATGTGGCAGGCGAGGACATGGAGTCCGGTGATCTGCACACGCCGCCGTTCCGGTTCTTCGCCAACGCCGACGCGGTGTTCTTCATGTTCGACCCCTTGCGCGTCAAGGCGATTCGCGATCAGCTGCAGGATCTGCTGCCCGCTCAGCTGTTCAGTGGTGGCGATCCGCGATCGGTGCTCAACAACGTGATGATGGCGGTTGCCCCGGGGCAGCCCAAACTTGCGGTGATCCTGTCGAAGTTCGACGCCTTGCGCGTGCTCCGAGAGGTGGAGGGCTCCGAGTGGAGCCTGATCATGTCCAACGCGGGCGCGGCGTACCTGCGGGACACCTCCGACAGTCAGCAGTACGACGAGATCGGCGGTCAACTGATGCACGAAGAGGTGCGCAGTCTGCTTACCCGCCTGAATGCCGGCTCGATCGTCGCCGCGGTCGAAAACCCTTCGAGTGGAATGCGTTTGCAGAACCGCTATTTCGTCGTATCCGCGTTGGGTCAGCCGCCCAGCGGCAACCGGCTGCACTCGAGGGGTATCGCGCCGTTCCGGTGCGCTGATCCGGTGCGGTGGGTGACGTCGAGTTTCGGGGTGCTGTAGGGGTGACGCAGGGTTGGGGGGATCCGTTCGGCGGGGCGCCGTTCGGTCAGTCGCCGGATGGTCCACCGATCATCTCCGCACCGCATCAGCCGCCGCAGCCGCGGCCGCCGCGCAGATCCAAGACCGTTGTGATGCTGGCGGTCTTCGGCGGGATCGCCACCATAACCGTTGCAGCACTGGTGATCTGGGCCGTGCTACCCGACTCGTCGAGCACTCCGGCAGCCGGTCACGCCACGACCTCGTCGACGCCGAGCACAACGGCGGCGCCGGCGCTGGTGAAATCGGCTCAGCTACCCGGGTTGCTGCTGAGCATGGACGAGGTCAAGCGCGCGACGTACGCGACGAGCACCGCCTACACCGTCACCGAGAAGCAGCAGTTCAACGCCTCCGAAGGCGTGGCGACACAGCCCGACAACTGCCGCTCGGCGTTGTTCACCGGCGCCGGTGAGGTGTTCGCCAACAGTGGTGCCACGGCGACGTACTCACGATCGATCGTGCTGCCCGACCCGTTGACCACTACCGAGTTGGGTGGGGTCGAAGAACGAGTCGTCTTGTACCCCAACGCGTCTGCGGCAAGTAAACAAGCCGCGGACATCGAGAATCTGTGGCACGGGTGCGTCGGCCTGCTGACCGAGACTCTGAACTATGGCAAGAACTGGATCAAGTACCAGGTGGACCCGCTGACCCGCTCACCGCAGGATCCGTCGATCGTGGTGTTGAGCAGTATCGTCACCGACACACCGCGTGTTCCGAACTTCCGCAATGTCCGGGTCATCGCCGCCAAGAACAATGTCGTGGTCGACGTGGCGGCGTTCGGTGGAAACTTCGGCAATGGCGCGCAGACCATCACCGCTGAAATCCTGGCGCGGGTCGGCGGTCTGACATGACCTACCCGCCTCCCGATGACCCGTTCGGCGGCATGCCGTTCGGTCAGCTGCCGCCGGGACCGCCGCCGCCCTACAGCGGTCCGCCGGTCATTCCGGCTGCGCCGCAACCGCCGTCACCGTCGGGTGAGGTCAACACTTTCGCGACGCTGTCGGTGGTGTTCGCATTCGTGTTCGCCCCGGTCGGCGCGGTGCTCGGCCACCTCGGTCTGTCGCAGGTCAAGCGCACCGGGCAGCGTGGCCACGACCGTGCCCTCATCGGGGTGGCCCTGTCGTACACCTTCATGGTGGCGGCCGTGGTCGCACTCGTCGTGTGGATCACGGTGAAGCCCCCGGCTGCCGAGTCGAACACCGTTGTCGCACAGACCACTACGACGACGTCGGTTCAGGCGACCACGTCGACGCCCCCGCCACCGCCGCCACCTCCGCCGGTCGCATCCGCGGACATGGCCGGACTGTTGCCGAGCCTGGACGAGATGCGCCAGCTCATGAACAACCCGGACCTGACCGACGCGGGCAACGGCGACGAGGTGGGCGTGGTTTCTCCGTCGGTGCAGACCTTCGATCCGCCCGAATGCGTGGCGTCGATGAATTCGTTCACCCCGGAGCCGTACAAGGACAGTGGCTATCGCTCGGTGCTGTCAGTGAATGCCTCTGGGCCCCACGGCAACACCCAGGCAGGCATCGGTGTAGCCGTGTTCGACGACGCAGCCGCCGCGCAGAAGACGCTGACCAACTACATCGCGCTGCTGCAGCAGTGCGCGGGGAAGACGCTCACCTGGACCATCGTCAAGGACGCCAAGTGGTCCAAGTTCATCCTCGGCGCACCCGAAAATAGCGGCGCTGTAACGGGTGTGCACAACACCAACATCGGTTCGACCACCGGCATCTATCGGGCCATCGGAGCCAAGTCCAATGTGCTGGTCGATGTGCAGATGGTAGGCGCGGATCTGACCGACCAGAACATCAGGGCCGTCAACAACGTCCTCGACAAGATTCCGGGCTGACATGACGTACCCGGGAGGACCCGACGACCCGTTCGGCGGGGCGCCATTCGGCGGCTATCCCGCCGGCCAGCAGCCCCCGTACGGTGGGCCGCCCGTCATCCCAGCGCCCGCCCCGCAGCCGCCGCCGCGTGGCAAACGGCGTGGTGTGATCCTCGCCGCGGTGGCCGCCGTGGTGGTGATCTCCGTTGCGGCCCTGGTGGTCTGGCTCGTCGTACCCGGCAATCGCAGCGCCCCGGCGCCCGGCCCAGCCGCGACGACGACATCGGCGAGCACCACCCCGACCTTGAGCGTGCCGCAACCGGTGAGCCCGTCGCAGCTGACCGGCTTTTTGCTGTCCCTCGACGACGTCAAGCGATTGGCCAACGCTGCCAACGACTACAAGACGACTGACAGCACAGCACTCAATGGAGCGGAGGGCATCACCGTCACCCCGCCGCAATGCGTCTCCGCGTTGTTCGGCGGTGGCGCCGACGTCTACGTTCCCAGCGATGTCATCGCGACCGTCGCCCGGCAGGTGGACTTGGTCGGGGATATGAAGAAGGTCGGCCTCGGTGGTCTCGAGCAGCGCGTGGTGCTCTACGAAAACCCCTCCGTGGCAAGCCGACTCGTCTCCGACATCGAGGCGAAGTGGGGTGGGTGCGCAGGCCCCGTGACCGTGGCCTTCACCGACGGCACTCCCACCTCGCACTACACGGTGGGCCCGGTCACCCACGGAAACCGGAACCCGTCGATCGTGCTGGTGAGCGCGACGATGGCCAATTCGGCGCTGTTCGTCAGCACGCGGGTGGTCGTGGCCAAGGCGAACGTCGTCGTCGATCTGGCCCTGATGGGTGCCGACCTCGGTGAGAGCGCGGAATCGATTGCGCTGGAGATCCTGTCGCGGATACCGAACTCGTAGCCGCTGCGCTAGCCGGCCCTACGCAGCGTCCCGACCAACTGATCGACGAGACCAGGGTCGGGCGCGCCCGGGTAACCCTGCTCAAGGGAGACGACAAACATCACCGAGCCGGGCTGGCCCGGAACCTTGGTGGCGACCATGAGCGGTGGCGCCTCGCCGTAGCCCGGCCAGGCCTGGGGCTGCTGGAACCCGCTATGGAACGGGTTGCCCGGCTGTTGGTAGCCGCCGGGGTTGTACTGCTGCTGATCGTCAAACGGGTTACCTGGCGGTGGACCCCATCGCGGCGGAGTAGTCAATGCTCCGCCTCTGAACACCCCAAGTGCGTGTTCGCTGGCCGGTCAGCCGGATTGTAGGCGGCTGACCGGGCGCACCTCATGGCCACTTATGGTGGGCGGATGAGCAGAGAGGTGCTGGTGCGTGGGTAAGAACGAACGGGCGAAGATCGTCATGTCCGACGACGAGATCACGGAATTCATCGAGCGCAGCCGGACGGCGACCATGGCGACGCTGCAGGCCGACGGCAGGCCGCACCTCGTCGCGATGTGGTACGCGGTGCTGGACGGCGAGATCTGGTTCGAGACCAAGGCCAAGTCGCAGAAGGCGGTCAACCTGCGCCGCGACCCCACGGTCACCGTGATGATCGAGGACGGGCTCACCTACGGCACCCTGCGCGGGGTGTCCATCGACGGCCGGGCAGAGATCGTCGACGACCCGGAAACCTTACTGCGCGTGGGCATCAGTGTGTGGGAGCGCTACACCGGGCCCTACACCGAGGAGATGCGGCCGTTCGTCGATCAGATGATGAACAACCGCATCGCGGTGCGCGTGGTGCCCAGCCGGCTGCGGAGCTGGGATCACCGCAAGTTGGGGTTGCCCGCGATGCCGGTGAGCGGAAGCACCGCGCAGTACCTGGGTGAGGACGTGTCCGGCTAGGCCGTCGGGTGCGGCCGCGGCTTCAGCTTGGCGTTGGGCAGCGGCGGCGCGGGTAGCCGCGCGATGTGGCCGACATATCCATCCACGTCGCCGAATCGGGCGTCGTTGCTCTGCCACTGTTCCCGGTAGGCGGCGATGTCGTCATGGCTGCGCCCGACGAAGTTCCACCACATCACCAGTTCCTCGGGAAACGGAGTGCCGCCGAGGATGATCAGACGCGCCGGGCCTGCCCCGCGATTGACCAGGTGAAGCTCGCGGTGGCCGGGGCTCTGGTATGCGAGATCGGCCACCGCCAGCGGCGTTCCGGCCACCTCGACGTCACCTTCGTCGAGCAGCACGCCGTGTTCGAAGGCCGGATCGACCTCCAGGGCCACGGTGGCGCCGGGGTCGATGTCGAGTTGGGCGCCGAGCAGTGGGGTGAAGGTGTGTACCGGCGAGCGCGAATCGGCCAACTCACCGAGGAAGACTCGCAGCGTCGCTCCGCCAATAGTGCGGGCCTGCGGTGCGAAATGCGCGAAATCGCGGTCGGTATCACGGTCGGCGTCAGGAAGGGCGACCCACAGCTGCACGCCATGCAGAATGGTCGTGGCCGAGGTGGACACCTCGGAGTGGCAGATGCCTGCACCGGCCGTCATGAGATTCAGCTCGCCGGGACGGACCATCGCGTGCACGCCGGCGCTGTCACGATGTTCGATCTCGCCCTGGAAAAGCCAACTCACGGTCTGTAATCCGGTGTGCGGATGGGGTGGGACATCCATGCCGGTACCGCCGCGGACATCGTGCGGACCATAGTGATCGGCGAAGCACCACGCCCCGATCAGCGAACGGTCGCGTTGCGGCAGCGTGCGCCGCACCAGCAGCGCCCGCGGACCGCCGAGCGGAACCTCACGCGCGTGCAGGACGCCGGTGAATGCCGAAGCCGTGCAGGTCACTTCGGCGGGGAGGACGTCGGTGTTGCTCATGATGCCACCGTAGTGCGATCCGCTGTGTGGCACGCGTGGTTAGCATGTCGGGATGACCCGGCCGCTCACCGCCGACGACGTTCGCAATGCCGCGTTGACGAAACCGCCCATGGGCAAACGGGGTTACGACCGCAAGTCCGTTGATGACTTCCTGCAACTCGTCGCGCGTCGGCTCGAGGGGCGTGGCCACCTGAGCGCCGCAGACGTGCGCAACATCGCGTTCCCGAAACCACCGCTGTTCCAACGTGGGTACAACGAGGACGAGGTCGACCGTCTGCTCGATGCGGTAGTCGCCACGCTCGAGCGCTGAAATAAGTAGGGGGACGGTGCCGTCACTGCGCCTCGCGGCGAGTGGTCGCTCGAAGCGACAGTTGTGGTGTGGGGCCCGGGGCAATGCCCGGCACCGTCGCATGCATCAACAGCACACCCCGGGCCCCTATTCCTCCCCCGTGTGGAACTGCTGCCCTCCCGCCGCCGTCCCCTCGATCTCGGCGGCGAGAGGGCAGGCGGATCAGGCGGCTTCCGGGAAGATCAGCTTGGTCTTGCGGACCGGGTAGCCGTTGCGCTCGGCCAGCGAGCGCAGTTGCTTGAGCGCGAACGTGCGGCCCCGGCCGCCTTCGGGAACCATGATCCCGGCCCAGAGCCCTTCGGCGCGCGGCAGTTCGCAGGCCTCCCGTGCGCACAGCCAGCGGCGCGGGCACTCCCGGCAGATCACCTTCGCCTGGTCGTCGGGCGTTGAGGTCCAGCGCTCCGGGTTTGCGGTGCAGACGCCGAGCGGGATTCCGTTGGCCATCAATGCGGTCATTTGTGCTGCTCCCCTCGTAAGGACTGTGCGGTGTCCCGCGTTGAGAGGAACGCTATAGCAAGAACCGTAGCAGTGCAACAGTTTGAGGAAATTTAAACCGTTGCGGCGCTACGAAATGGTTTTGGTTCGCTCGCAAGCGTAAAACTACCTAGTTGTCATTACCTGCATGAACAGCAGCGATGGCAAATGAAGCGGTCGATGCGGGCTCCGTAGCATGGGTACGGTTGCCCTCCTGGCGAAGCCGTAGCACTGGTGCGGTTGGCGAAAAATCCCGAAACCCAAGTCGTAGCGGTGCTGCGGTATGGGGTTAGAATCGATGGGTCCACGCAGCCATCACGGGCCGCCAAGCGCTCCAGCTCATTCAGCTAAGGAACCATCCGGAGATGACCGATGCGGAGTTCGATCTCGCGACCGGCGAGTTCGATGTCGGCTTGATCCGCGCCGGTGCGGCTGCCGCTGCGCGCCGACGCGAACTCGACATCAGCCAGCGCAGTCTCGCTGCCGACGGTGTCATCAATGCCGGTGCGCTGATCGCCTTCGAGAAGGGCCGCAGCTGGCCTCGCGAACGTACCCGGCTGAAGCTGGAAGAGGTTTTGCGCTGGCCGCCGGGCACCATCGCACGGCTGCGCCAGGGTGGCTCGGTCCCGGCCGAACCCACGCTGCCGCCCCCGCCGGCCGCAACTCTGCCTGCCCAGCCCGAGGTGGCGCCCAGCGCCCCCGCGTCCGCCTCGGCCAATGCCGAGGTGCCGCTGATCGCCCAAGCGGTGCTCACGGCGGCCAACACGCTCGGTTCGACCATGGACGCCATGCCGCCGGTCAGCGATCCCGATTTCACCCCCCGCGTCACGGCGATCCTCGCCGACCTGCGCCAGCTCGAGGCGGTGGCATCACGGGCTGCCCGGATCAGCCAGGTGACCCCGGCGTTGATCAAGGCGCTCAGTGCGGTCCGGCATCAGATCGATGAGCTCACCATGCGAGCCGCGGCGGCGCCTGGCGCGACGTTGGGACAGCGGCTCTACGCCGCGCGGCGCCGCGCCAACCTCACCATGGGTGAGATGGCGCAGGCAGCGGGCGTGCCCGAGGACACGATCAGCCGCACCGAGGCCGAATATCCGGTGGACGCGGCCGCCGTGCACGCCATCGAGGCGCTGATCGACGCGATGGTCTGACCGCGGCGGTCATTACCGCTCTCGGTGCCGGTCGTCTGACGACGGGAAGTGGTCGGCCAGCGCCGCGGCGATCTCCAGGAACTTGCGGCGCGCGGCCGGGGTCATCACCCGGGTGCCTTCGATCACGCCACCCGGCCGCAGATTCCCGTCGAACGGCACCTCCACGACGGTCTGGCCCTGTCCCGCGAACTGCCCGGCCAGGATGGACCGGGTCCGCTTGTCGGCGTGGCCGTCGGAATCGTTGAGGACGACAACCGTGCGCTGCAGCAGGCTCGTCATGCCGCGGTTGGCCAGCCAGTCCAGCGTCTGGCCGGCCGCGGCGGCGCCGTCGACCCACGGTGAGGACACCACGATCAGGGCGTCCAGGTCTCGGAGTACTTCCTGGGTCACCGGTGAGTCCATCGTCGAGCTGCAGTCCACGATCGAGATGGAGAAGTGCCGGTCGAGCCGGGTGGTCGCCTCACGATAGATCGCGGCGTCGAGGACGCGGCGGCGGGCCGGGGTGCCCTCGCCGGCCAGGACGAAAAGTCCTGCGGCGTTGTTGCCGACCCGGCTGCGCACATCGGCGAAGGTGTCCAGGTGCTTGTCGGAGGCCAGTTCCCAGTAGGAGCCCTGGGCGCGTGGGTCGACGCGGCTGCCCAACTTGCCGAAGGCGGTGTCGGCGTCGATTGCGACGACGCGATCGTCTTGGCGCAGTTCGGCGAACACCGATCCGACGCTGGCAGAGACGGTGGTCTTACCGACGCCGCCCTTGCCCATGACGCCGACCTTGTAGTGGCCGCGCAGCACGCCCTTGATCTTGGCTTCCAGCTCGGCCTGGCGTAGATCGTCGGCAGACGGTCCGGGATTGATCAATCCGAACGAGGCCTTGTAGACCAGCAGCCGCCAACCTCCCGAAGGGGGTTCACGGCGGGGCGGTACCAGATCGTTGACCCGGATGCGATCGGCATAGGAGGCCGGCGGGGTCGGAGGGGCGGTCTGGGGGCGGCCCTCCGGTGCGAATCCGCCCTCGGGCGGCCACGGTGACCCGGCGAACGATTGATGTGGCTGCGGAGCGGGCGGCGCGGGGTGAGGGGGCTGCGGTGGTGACTGAGGTCGCTGCTGATGGACGGGCCATCCGGGCTGCTGCTCCCACTGGTTGCCGTCGGGCCGCGCAGGCGCCGGGGGAGCCGGGCGTCCGTCATGCGGTGGATGAGTGGGCTGCTGGGCATGTTGCTGTGTCACTTGTTGTGGCGGCTGTTGTGGCGGAGCGGGCTCGCGGAAGCTGGTGCGCGGCTGCTCTTCCGGGGGAGGCTGCGGCGGGTCGACGGCCTCGTGCTGCCCCGCACGCGAGTCGTCGTCGTTCGAGGCGGGTGACTTCGGCGGGACGTAATCGACCGGAGGCCGGCCAGGCAGTGAAGGCACAGGGGACTCCGGGGCCCGTCGCGGGCGGCGCGTCGGCCCGGTGTCCGGTTCGAAATCGGTGTCCTCCCCACCCGTCCAGCCGAGCTCTCTACGCAGGGTGTCGTCGGGGTCGGTCACGACTGAATCTCCTCGGGTTGTCACGCGACGGCTATCTCGACCGTCCTCAGTATCGACTACGCCACCGCCTTACCGCAGCCGCCGGTGGCAGCACCGGGTACCAGGCGCCCGACACAGACATCACGCCGACCCCGACGTCAATTTCATATGCGCTGGTTAAGTCGCCGGAAGGCAACGGATTTGGGCGGAAAATTGGTGCTCAGAGGGGCCTAGGCGCGCTGGTAACGTCTGTCGCGTCGAGGGGGATCTGCGTATGGGCATGACAGGCGATACCGCCAAATCCGGGAAAGAACCGATCGTGGGCCGCGGGCCCCGCGAGGGCATCCTCGATGCCGGCCGCAACGTCATCGAAGGCATGAAGACCACGACCGGTACCGGCACGCCGGACGACGGCAGCATGTTCGGCACGGGAGCCGAGCAGCTCGGCAAGGCGGGTGCGACGCTGAAGTCGGCATTTCCCGACGACTCATGGCACAGCAGCGGATCGAGCGCCTATGCGGCCCGCAACAACGAGCAGCTCAGCCGCACCGCCGCGATGATCGAGGCCGATCACACCGTCGCGACCGTGCTGGCACGCGAATCGGAGCAGATCTGGACCACCCGCGAAAACCTGGACGGGCAATCGGACTGGCTGGCCGACATGAGTCAGGTGACCACGGCCATCGGCAACATTCCGTATGTCGGCAAGGCTTCGCAGACCGCAACCGAGATCGCCATGGTGGCGCGCGCGGTCGGCGCCTCGACAGAGCAACTGCTCACCATGCAGCAAAATGTCGATGCCAACGCCGCCGAACTGCACGGCGCCGTCGCCAAATATGCCGACATCGCGCGTGATACCAAGCCCGACGAGCGCGCTACCGAAGACAGCACACCCGCCACGGCGCCGCCGCGCCGCCCCGAATCCGCCGATCCGGCCGCCCCGGCCTCCGCGACACCCGCGGCGGTATCCCAACCATCGCCCGCAGAACCACAACAGACCACTGCCTCGCCGGCGTCAGCTCCGGGACGTCCCGCGGCCACCGGTGGCGGTGACATGGGGGCCGCCATGGCGGGCACGGTGGTCGGCTCGATCCTCGGCCCGCTCGGCGGCATTCTCGGCGGCATCACCCAGGCCGCGTCGCAGGCTCTGCAGGCTGCGGTGCAAGCCGCCACCCAAACCGTCCAGGGCGTCACGCAGGGGATCGGGCAGGCTCAGCCGTATTCGGCGACCCTGGACAACGAGAAGCTCGACGTGGCTGATGGCAAGGACGAGCAGTCCGACAAGGCCGAGAAAGACGAGAAGGACGACAAGCCCGCAAAGGATGTGAAGGACAGCCGCAACGCGGGCGCGCCGGCGGTGGACAAGGGCGAGAAGGACACGAACCCCGGCACACCCGACGCAGGCGCAGGCGTTCCGGAAGCTGCGGGCCCGACCGACAAAGGCGCCGCCAAGACACTGCCGCCGGACCTCGGGACGGGCGAATTCAGTGGCGGCGCCGGCCGTGCACCGGCCCGGGCGGAAGTGGATTCGGAACAGGCTCAGCTAAGTGTTCCGGCTGCGGTTAGATTGGATGGCGCTACTCCTGGATCTACGTCCGTGACGGGGACGTAAGAATCTAGGAAAGGGATCGAGGGGAAATCATGTCGGAGGATTTGCGCGTCGCTACCGAACATCTACGCGAACTGTCCATCAGGCAAGGTCACGCCGCAGGCGAATTGGCCTCCGCAACGGCGGCCGTGACCGGCGTCGACAGCTCGCTGCGCTGGACACACGGGCCGATTTCGTGGTCCACGGCCGGTGCGGTCGAGGCCGCACAGAACGCTCGCCGTGCCGCGGGCCTCAGCATGGCGACGCTGTCCGAGGGCCTGAGTGAAAAGCTGACTGTCGCCGCGCGGCGTTACGACCACACCGATGAAGACCGGGCTGCGGCGCTGAAAACACACGTCGACACCTTCGGGCAGCTGGCGGAGCAAACCCGATGACATCCGTGCACGGGGCTGATCCCGACGCGCCTGCTTACGACGACGTCGTCGCGGCCGAGGTGACCATCGACGGCATGCTGGTGATCGCCGACAAATTGGGTCTCACGGATTTCCCGCCGTCCCTCGGTATCCGGCTCAACATTCCCCAGGTGGACCTGCGCCAGATCGTCTGGGAGCAGGTTGAGCGGGACCTCACCGCGCAGGGCGTGCTGGACGTTTTCGGTAACCCGCACCCTGAAGTCGCCGCGATGCTCGACACTCTCAGCAGAGCCGATCGCACCCTGGAAGGGCGCTGGTGGCGCCGCAACCTCGGTGGGAAGATGATCCGGTTCGTGGTGTGTCGTAAGGGGGCTCGACATGTCGTATGCGCGCGGGACAACGAGATGCTGGTGTTGCAGCGGGTGGCACCACAGGTCGGGATGGCCGGCATGGTGATGACGGTGCTCGGCACCGGTAATCCCGCCAACGTCGAACCGCTCACCGGCGTCGCCGACCAGCTCGCCAAATGCCGCACCGCGGACGATCTCATCGGATACGGCATCCCGCCCAACTCGGCGCGGGCCTACGCGAGCATCATCTCCGAGCCCGAGAGCTGGGTGGAGATCGTCGGCAGTGAACGCCTCCCCGGCGGCACGACTGCCCAATCAGACGTCGCCGCAGGAGTTTTGGATTCTGCACCGGGCCGGATCGTCTCGATTCCGCGCAAGGTCAACGGCGAGCTGTACGGCAGCTTCCTGTCCGGTACGCAGGACAACCTGCAGCGTGCCCTCGACGGGCTGATGGAGTTCCTGCCCTCTGGTGGCTGGTTCGACAAGACCGATTCGGACAGTTCCTATCTTCACTGAGAAAGGCCGCCACGGTGGGTGAGTCTCCGCCATACGACCGGGACTACGAAGACGACGATCAGGACATCCTTTCGGCGATCGATTTTGTCTACCCGGACCAACAACCCGACGACGATACGGATATCGACGTGCACGTCGGCGTCCCGTCGGCGCCCGACGACGACGAGCCCGCATTCTCCGCGCTCGATGCCCTCGACGCCGAGAATGACGAACCCGACGTGCCGATCTTCAGCGTCACCAACCCGCCGGGGACCGTGACGGTCACCGCGTACATGGATGGCCGCGTGCAGCAGATCGACCTGTCGCCCAAGGCCGTCGACATGACCGAATCCGATCTGATCGACGAGATTCTCGTGATCGCCGAGCTGGCCACGCAGGACGCGCGCTCGGCCCAGTACTCGTTCATGCTCGAAGGAATGCGAGAACAGGGGCACGACGATTTCGCGACACGCGATTTCCTGACCCGCGATCTCAACCTGCCGACGCCCGAACAGTCCGATGCGGCCCGGGCCCAGATCTTCGCAACCCGCTACGGAGGAGAAAATGGCTGACCACCTCGCAGGCATGTTCGGGAGCGCCGTGGGCATGCTGGCCAGTTCCCCGGCCCGGGCCCTCGAGGTGTTCACCGAGATCACCAACTACGACGAATCGGCGTGCGACGCCTGGGTCGGACGGATCCGCTGCGGTGACACCGACCGGGTGACGCTCTTCCGGGCGTGGTATTCGCGATCGAATTTCGGACAGCTGGCCGGCGCCGCCGAAATCTCGATGAACAGCCTGGGCGCGCGAATTCCGATCGGCGGCATGTTCGGCAAGGACATCAGCTACCCGATCAACTCACCGTTGGCCATCACCATGGGCTTCGCCGTGCAGGAGGCGGCCGAGGGCAACTACGCCGACGCGATGGAGGCTCTCGAGGCCGCCCCCGCGGGTGGGAGTGAGCACCTCGTCGCCTGGGTCAAGGCCGTCATCTATGCCGCCGCGCAGCGCTGGACCGACGTCATCGATCAGGTGCGCGGCGCCAATGCCTGGCAGGACAAGTTTCTCGCCGCGGCGGCAGGGGTCGCGCACGGTGTTGCGGCGGCCAACCTCGGGTTGTTCACCGAGGCCGACCGTATCCTCACCGAATCGAACGACACCCCCGCAGGCCAGGCCTGCGCACCCGCCATCGCGTGGTACCTGGCCATGGCGCGCCGCAACGAAGGCAACGAGGAATCGGCCCGGATTCTGTTGGAGTGGTTGCAGGCCAACTTCCCGGAGCCGAAAGTCACTGCTGCGCTTAATGATCCGACCTACCGGCTGAAGACCACCACCGCGGAGGCGATTTCGTCGCGCAAGGATCCCTGGGATCCCAACAGCGTCGTCGCCGATACCTCCGGCCGGGAGAAACTGCTCGCCGAGGCGCAGGCCGAACTCGACCGGCAGATCGGGCTGAGCCGGGTCAAGGAACAGATCGAGGCCTACCGGGCCGCCACCCAGATGGCGCGGATCCGCGCGGCGCGGGGCATGAAGGTCGCTCAGGCCTCCAAGCACATGATCTTTGCGGGCCCTCCGGGCACCGGCAAGACGACCATCGCGCGGGTGGTGGCCAATATTCTTGCGGGCCTTGGAGTGATCGCCGAGCCGAAGCTGATCGAGACGTCCCGTAAGGATTTCGTCGCCGAGTACGAGGGGCAGTCGGCGGTCAAGACGGCCAAGACCATCGACCGGGCGCTCGGCGGGGTGTTGTTCATCGACGAGGCCTACACGCTGGTGCAGGAGCGCGACGGGCGCGCCGACCCGTTCGGCACCGAGGCGTTGGACACGCTGCTGGCCCGCATGGAGAACGACCGCGACCGGCTGGTGGTCATCATCGCGGGCTACAGCAACGACATCGACCGGCTCCTGGAGGCCAACGACGGTCTGCGCTCGCGTTTCGCGACCCGCATCGAATTCGACTCGTACGCACCTGAAGACATCGTCGAGATCGCGAAAGTCATTGCCAAGGCCAATGATTCACAGCTTGACGACACCGCGGCCAAGCGGGTGTACGAGGCAGCCTCGCTGCTCAGCCAGCGCAGGCTCAACGGTAAGCCCGCCCTGGACATCGCGGGTAACGGGCGGTACGCGCGCCAGCTGGTGGAGGCGGGCGAACAGAATCGCGACATGCGGCTGGCCCGCACGCTGGACTTCGACAGCCTGGGCGTCGATCAACTCAGCGAGATCAACGGCGAAGACATGGCATCGGCGATCGCGTCGGTGCACAGCCGACTGAACGTCGGCGAGTAGGCGAGAACAGGCGATGGCAGGGTTTCGACTCACTACCAAGATCCAGGTCAGCGGCTGGCGCTTCCTGCTGCGCCGGGTCGAGCACGCGATCGTGCGCCGGGATACCCGGATGTTCGACGACCCGCTGCAGTTCTACAGCCGCGCGGTGTCGACGGGCATCGTCATCGCCGTGATGGTATGCCTGGGCGCGGTCGCCCTGGCGTACTTCAAGCCGCTCGGCAAGCGTGGGAGTGACACCTTGGTGGTGGACCGCACCACCAACCAGCTCTATGTCATGCTGCCCGGCTCGGATCTGCTGCGTCCGGTGTACAACCTCACCTCCGCGCGGCTGGCACTGGGACACGGCGACGCGCCCGCGGTGGTCAAGTCGGAGGAGCTGAACCGGATGCCCAAGGGGCAGCCGATCGGCATTCCCGGTGCGCCGTACGCCACTCCCACGGGTGTTCCCGCTTCCACGTGGTCGCTGTGCGACACCGTCACCAAGCCGGACAGCGCTGCGCCTGAGGTGGAAACCTCCATCCTCATCCGGTCGTTGATGACCGACATGTCCGTCGGGCCACTCGGCCCCAGCCAGGGCATGCTCGTGACGTTCAAGGGCGCCAACTGGCTGGTCAACGATGTCGGTAGGCACGCAATCGATCTGGCCGACCGCGCGGTGACCTCCGCGGTCGGAATCCCGGTCACGGCCAAGGCCACACCCATCTCCGAGGGCCTGTTCAACGCGCTGCCCAACATGGGGCCGTGGCAGCTGCCGCAGATCGTCGCCGCGGGAGCGCCGAATACCGTTGGGCTGCCGGAGAATCTGGTGATCGGTTCGGTGTTCCAGACGGCGACGGAATCCGGCAACCAGCAGTACGTGGTGCTCACTGACGGGGTGGCCCGCGTCAACGAGACGACCGCCGCGGCGTTGCGCGCGACCAACTCCTACGGGCTGATCACGCCGCCGACGGTCGAGTCCAGCGTCGTCGCGAAAATCCCTGAGCAGGTGTATGTTTCGCCGTTACCGGCCAAGCCGATGACCATCCTGCTACGTCAGGACGATCCCGTGCTGTGCTGGGCCTGGCAGCGCGAACCGGGTGATCAGTCCGCCAAGACCACGGTGATCGCAGGGCGGCATCTGCCCATCTCGTCCGCGGCGATGGGCACCGGCGTCAAGCAGATCGAAGGTGACGCCACGGTCTATATCGACGGCGGGCAGTTCGTCCGGCTGCAATCCCCCGATCCGAAGGTCGGCGAGGGCCTGTTCTACATCGATCCTCAAGGTATCCGGTACGGGGTGGCCAACGCCGACGCCGCCAAGAACCTCGGTCTGGCGGCGCCGGGTAACGCGCCCTGGCCGGTGGTGAGCCTGCTCGTGGAGGGGCCGGTGCTGTCGAAGGACGCGGCACTGTTGGAGCACGACACGCTGCCCTCCGACCCCAAGCCCCGCAAGGTGGAGGACAAGGCAGGCTCATGACGACACGGAAATTCACTCCGACCATCAAGCGTGGTCCGCGTCTGACACCGGGCGAGATCAACGTCGCTCCGCCCGACGATCTCGGCATCGAGATCCCGCCTTCGGGTTTCCAGAAGGCGATGCCGTGGGTGATGGGCGGCTGCATGATCGGCATGATCGCGATCATGGCCTTCACCGGCTTCCGGCAACTGTCGCCGTACATGCTGATGATGCCGCTGATGATGATCATGGGTGCGTTCGGAATGATGGCCGGCGGTGGTTCGGGCGGCAAGAAGGTCCCGGAGGTCAACGCCGACCGCAAGGAGTACCTGCGCTACCTGGCCGGTCTGCGCACGCGCGTGACATCGTCGGCGTCGGCTCAGGTGGCGTTCTTCAGCTACCACGCGCCGCACCCCGAAGACCTGCTGTCGATCATCGGCACCAGCAGGCAGTGGTCGCGGCAAACCAACGGCAACCCCGACTTCTTCACCTCCACCCGTGTGGGCATCGGTGCCGAGATCGCCGTCGACCGGCTACTCAAGCCCAACACCAGCGGGGAGCTGTCCGGTGGGCAGGCCGCGCCGGCCGCGCACCTGGAACCCGTCAGCCACATGTGGGTCACCAAGTTCCTGCGCACCCACGGCCTTGTGCACGACTGCCCGAAACTCGTTCAGCTGCGCGCTTTTCCGACGATCGCGGTCGGTGGTGACGAGAAGGGTGCCGCCGAGCTGCTGACGGCGATGATCTGCCATCTGGCGGTGTTCCATCCGCCGGACCTGCTGCAGATCCGCGTGCTGACCGACGACCCCGAGGATCCGAAGTGGTCCTGGATCAAGTGGCTGCCGCACGTGCAACACCAGACCGACACCGATGCCGCCGGTTCCACCCGCATGGTGTTCACCCGGCCCGACGGGCTGGCTGATCTGACTGCCCGCGGGCCGCACAGCCCCGACGCGGCGCCGGGCGGGCCGTACGTCATCGTCGTCGACCTCACCGGTGGCAAGGCCGGTTTTCCGGTCGACGGCAGGGCCGGCGTCACGGTGCTCACGCTGGGCAACCATCGCGGTTCGGCGTACCGGCTGCGGGTCGCGCCGGACGGCATGACCGAGGACAAGCTGCCCAACCACGTCTACCGCGAGGTGGTCAGGGTCACCGACCGGATGACGCCGACGCAGGCCAACCGGATTGCCCGCAAGCTGGCCGGCTGGTCGATTACCGGGACGATCATCGACAAGAACGTCCGGGTGCAGAAGAAGGTCTCCAACGAGTGGCACCACCTGGTGGGTGCGCAGTCGGTGGAGGAGGTCACCCCGGCCCGTTGGCGGATGTTCGCCGATACCGATCGGGACCGGCTCAAGATCCCGTTCGGCCACGAGTTGAAGTCCGGCGAGATCATGAGCCTCGACATCAAAGAAGGCGCCGAGTTCGGAGCAGGTCCCCACGGCATGCTGATCGGCACGACCGGCTCGGGTAAGTCGGAGTTCCTGCGCACGCTGATCCTGTCGTTGGTGGCGACCCATCATCCAGACCAGATCAACTTGCTGCTCACCGACTTCAAGGGTGGTTCCACCTTCCTCGGCATGGAGAAGCTGCCGCACACCGCGGCGGTGGTCACCAACATGGAAGAGGAAGCCGAGCTGGTCAGCCGGATGGGCGAGGTGCTCACCGGTGAGCTCGACCGGCGCCAGTCGATCCTGCGGCAGGCCGGTATCCAGGTGGGGGCGGCCGGTGCGCTGTCCGGTGTCGCCGAGTACGAGAAGCATCGTGAGCGTGGTGCCGACCTGGCGCCGTTGCCGACGCTGTTCGTCGTGGTCGACGAGTTCGCCGAGCTGCTGCAGAACCACCCGGACTTCATCGCGCTGTTCGACCGGATCTGCCGCGTCGGCCGGTCTTTGCGCGTGCACCTGTTGCTCGCGACGCAGTCGCTGAACACCGGCGGTGTCCGCATCGACAAGCTCGAACCCAACCTGACGTATCGAATTGCGTTGCGTACCACCAGCTCTGCGGAGTCCAAAGCGGTGATCGGTACTCCCGAGGCGCAGTTCATCACCAACAAGGAGAGCGGCGTCGGCTTCCTGCGGGTCGGTATGGAGGATCCGGTGAAGTTCCGCAGCCTCTACACCGGCGCCAACTACGTGCCCGCGAGCAAGAGTGCCGACGGCGACGACAAGCCGCGTGCCAAGCGGCAGACCGCGATTCGGATCCGGCAGTTCACGACGGCACCGATCCTCGACGCGGCGGGAGCGACGCGATGAATCGCGACACTGAGTGGGAGGCGGACCGCGCATGAGTACCGAAGCCGAACCCAAGGCCCTGCGTGAGGTCGTTCTCGGGCAGTTGGCCACCGGCGAATCGCGCGCCTACAAGATGTGGCTGCCGCCGCTGGCCGACCCGACACCGGTCAACGAGCTGATCGAGCGCGACTATCAGCGCCAGCCGCTGCGCTTCGCGCTCGGCATCATGGACGAGCCGCGCAGGCACCGGCAGGAGGTGTGGGGCGTCGACGTGTCGGCGGCGGGCGGCAACATCGCGATCGGCGGTGCGCCGCAGACCGGCAAGTCCACGTTCCTGCAGACCCTGATGCTCTCGGCCGGTGCTACTCACTCGCCTCGGCAGGTGCAGTTCTACTGCATCGACCTCGGCGGTGGCGGCCTGATGTACCTCGAAGACCTGCCGCACGTGGGCGGTGTGGCCACCCGCGCCGAACCGGACCGGGTCAACCGCGTCGTCGCCGAGGTCAAGGCGGTGCTACGAGCGCGCGAGCAGATGTTCAAGCAGTACCGCGTCGGCTCGATCGCGGCCTATCGCGAGATGCGGCAGGACCCCGAGCATGCGGCGTACCAGGACCCGTTCGGCGACGTGTTCCTGGTCATCGACGGCTGGCCGGCGTTCGTCGCCGAATTCCCCGATCTGGAGCCGGTGGTCCAGGACCTCGCAGGCCAGGGCTTGGCATTCGGCGTGCACGTCATCATCTCGACGCCGCGGTGGACCGAACTCAAATCCCGGGTCCGCGACTACCTCGGCACCAAGATCGAGTTCCGGCTCGGTGACGTCAACGAGACGCAGATCGACCGGATCACCCGGGAGATCCCGGCCAACCGGCCGGGTCGGGCGGTCTCGGTGGAAAAACACCACCTGATGATGGGTGTGCCGCGGCTCGACGGCGTGCACAGCGCCGACGGGATCGTCGCGGCGATCTCGTCGGCCGTGCAGCACGTCTCCGAGCTCTACACCGAGCAGGCACCGCAGGTGCGGGTGCTGCCCGAGCGGATCTACCTGCATCAGCTCGATCCGAACCCGCCCGGCCCGGATTCCGATTACCGGACCCGCTGGACGGTGCCGGTCGGCGTGCGGGAATCGGACCTCACGGTTGCCTACAACCAGATGAGCGTGACGCCGCACCTGTTGATCTTCGGCGCGCCCAAGTCGGGCAAGACGACCATCGCGCAGGCGGTTTCGCGGGCGATCTGCGCCCGCAACAGCCCGCAGCAGGTGCGGTTCATGCTGGCCGACTACCGCTCCGGTCTGCTCGACGCGGTGCCGCAGAGTCATCTGCTCGCCGCGGGCGCCATCAACCGCAACAACGCGTCACTCGAGGAGTCCATCAAGGCGCTGGCGACCAACCTGCAGAAGCGTCTGCCTCCGCCGGATCTGACGACGGCGCAGCTGCGGGCACGATCGTGGTGGAGCGGCCCGGACATCGTGTTGCTGGTCGACGACTGGCACATGATCGTCGCGGCCTCGGGCATGATGTCGCCGATGATGCCGTTGTCGCCGCTTCTGCCAGCGGCCGCCGACATCGGCCTGCACCTGGTGGTGACGTGCCAGATGAGCCAGGCACACAAGGCCACCATGGACAAGTTCGTCGGTGCCGCGTACGGCGCGGGTTCGCCGACGTTGTTCCTCTCGGGTGAGAAGAACGACTTCCCGTCGCGTGAGATCACGGTCAAGAAAAGGCCGCCTGGCCAGGCATTTATGGTGTCCCCGGATGCCAAGGAAGTCATTCAGGCGGCCTACATCGATCCCCCCGAAGAAGAAGTGTTCGCGCCACCCCTACAGGGCGGTTAGTATTTATTCAACGCACTCAGCAACGCTGGCGGCAGCCCGCCAGCAAAGGGATCGGGGGACAGATTCCTTAGCGGACTGGCAAATTGCAGCCGGGCTGTTCGTGGGTGCACGTCCTTACTATTCGTCTCGAATAAAGGAGAACAGCAAATGCAACCGATGATGCACAACCCGGGCGCCGAAGCCATTGCTGCGCAGGTTATCGCAAACGCCGCACGTGGTCTCGCCGGTGGCACTACCGCCGCCGCAGCGGTGACCGGGCTGGTGCCTGCCGGCGCTGACGAGGTGTCCGCCCTGGCCGCGATGTCTTTCGCGAGCGAGGGAGTCGAGGCCCTGACGCAGAACACCTTCGCCCAGGAAGAGCTGACTCGGGCAGGTGCGGCGTACACCGAGGCCTCGGGCATCTACAACGCGGTCGACTCTGCGCAGGCGAGCACGCTCTAACTCTCGGTCAGCATTCGTCTCCAAACAGATAGGTTCAGCCAGCAATGGTCCCGGTACCGCCTGCGCCACCCACGTGGCACGGCATGCCACCAGAGGTGAACACGGGCCGTCTGATGGTCGGTGCCGGCCCGGCGCCCATGCTTCAGGCTGCGGCCGGCTGGGAAGCCATGGCGGTGCTGCTGGAGACGCAAGCTGACGAATTGGCAGCGGCGCTGGCTAACCTCACCTCGGTATGGAGCGGTGCAGCCAGCGAACGTGCGGTGGCCGCAACCATGCCCATGGTGATGTGGTTGCGCACGACGGCGCTGCAAGCGCAGAAGCGGGCATTGCAAGCCTCGGCTCAGGCCAGTGCATATTCGGTGGCGCTGGCCACGACTCCGCCTATTCCGGAGATCGAGGAAAACCACATCACCAACGCGGTTCTCAACGCGACGAATTTTTTCGGGGTCAATACCGGAGCCATCGCCGCCAACGAGACGGACTACGTCGTCCGGATGTGGAACCAGGCGGCCGGCGCCATGGACGCCTACCAGGCCGAGACGGCCGTGAACCTGCTGTTCGAGCCGATCACCCCCATGACGCCCATCGTCATGCCCGGAGTGGGTGAGACGACCGCGGCCGCGGCGCTGGCGTCGACGGCACCTCGGGCCGCCGAGGGCGCCCTCCGAAATTTGGTGATCGAACAGGTCGGCGCGACTGCGATGATTGAGTCGGTCGGTTTGATCACCGGCCGCACGGCAGCACAAATCAATCAGGGTGAACAACGCGCGGTGGGCGCCGCGCAGAATGCACAGAATTCGGCTCAGCAGACTCAGCAGAGTCAGCAACCGGCGCAGCAAGGCCTTCAGCAAGGGATGCAGATGGCCATGCAGATGGGATCGCAGGCCGCCCAGATCCCGCAGCAGTTCGCGCAGATGATCCAGAGTCCGATGCAGACGCTGACTCAGCCGCTGCAACAGGTGACCCAGATGGTCAGCCAGTTCAGCAGCATGGGCGGCGGGCACGACAAGGGCATTCAGATGGGCTTGCTGAACGCGATGCCGTTCTCGAACCATCCGTTGGCTGGGGGATCGGGTCCGAGTTCAGGGGCTGGGCTGGTCCGGGCGGCGTCGCTGCCGGGGCTCGGCGGTACCGCGCCGCGTACCTCGCTGCTGTCCGGTCTGCTCGGCACGACCGAGGACGTCAAGATCCCGGCCGCGACAGGTGCCTCGTCCAACGCGACGGGCGGCCTGGCTCCGGTCGGAGCGGGCGGTGCCGGTCCGATGACCGGTGCTGCCAAGGAGAAGAAGGAAGGTGAGTCGACGAAGCAGGGCCTGGTCGCTGCGACGCCGCTGACCTACGACCAGTCGGAAGACGAAGACGACGACTGGTAAGTGGTTGCACCACAAGACTTCCCGGCCACGGGGTCGGAAGACTCGCCATACCCATGGTGAGGACAAAAGGAAAATAAGGGGTATCC
Source organism: Mycolicibacterium brisbanense (assembly GCF_001570425.1). Lineage (GTDB taxonomy): Bacteria > Actinomycetota > Actinomycetes > Mycobacteriales > Mycobacteriaceae > Mycobacterium > Mycobacterium brisbanense. The sequence continues at coordinate 596,609 of NZ_BCSX01000024.1, read as the reverse complement.
AACATGGCAATGAATACAGACGTTGCCGTCCTCGCCAAGGAGGCCGGCAATTTCGAGCGCATCTCCGGTGAGCTGCAGAGCGTCATCGCGCAGGTCGAGTCCACCGGAAGCACGCTGGCCAGCCAGATGGTCGGCCAGGCCGGCACCGCAGCCCAGGCTGCGCTCGCACGGTTCCACGAGGCCGCTGCCAAGCAGGTCCAGGAGCTGAACGACATCTCGCAGAACATCCACCAGTCGGGCACCCAGTACAGCTCGACCGACGACGACCAGGCCTCCTCGCTGTCCTCGGCGATGAACATCTGACCTAGAGACAACAGAGAAACGGAGAATCAGACATGACGGAACAGGTTTGGAATTTCGCCGGCATCGAAGGCGGAGTCGGCGAGATCCAGGGCGCTGTCAGCACCACCCACGGTCTGCTCGACGAGGGCAAGGGCTCGCTCGCCGCGCTCGCCTCGGTGTGGGGCGGCTCGGGTTCGGAGGCCTACCAGGCCGTTCAGACCCGTTGGGACAACACCTCCAACGAGCTGAACACCGCGCTGCAGAACCTCGCGCACACCATCAGCGAGGCCAGCTCGACCATGGCGCAGACCGAGGCCGGCGTCACTGGCATGTTCGCCTAGCACGACCATATGCACGCTTGTGGGCGGGTAGGCTAGCCGACTAGGCCAAGCCTCACCCGCCCACTGCGTGCGCCTGGGTGTGGACACCTGAATATCTTTATTTTCACTATTCTGAGGGGACCCCATGTCGGCCGACTATGACCGGCTCTTTCACTCGTCAGATCCGGGCAAACCGGTTGACGATGCCACGATCACCGTGGACCGAGATGCCATTCTGAAGGCCACGGCGACACCGCCGCCGATGCCGACTGGGGACACCGGATCAGGCGATGCACCGTCGACGCCGATGCCCGTGACGCCACCGCAGACCCAGGCGCAGTCGGCTCCGCCGCAGCGGCACGCTGAGGCGCCGCCGCCCATGCCTCAGATGCCGCAGATGCCGCCCCCTCCGGCCGCACCGCAGTGGCCGCAGAACTCGATGTTGCGCGCCCCGCAGCAGCAGATGCCCATGGGGGCCAGGCACGAGCAGCCTCGCACGCTGCCCGGTCCGCCTGCCCGTGTGGCACCCGGCCCGGCGCCCTCGCAGTTCCCCGAATTCGATCCCGAGATCAGTGGCGCATGGCGTGCCGGACAAGCGATTCCGGTTCCGGCCCAACCGGTCCAGACTTCCGCCGCGACCATGGGCAACCATCGCGCCATCGACGCGTTGTCGCACGTCGGTGTGAAAACCGGCGTGAAGATGCCGTCGCAGCGGGGCTGGCGGCACTGGCTCTACCTCATGACGCGCATCAACCTCGGGCTGTCGCCCGACGAGGTGTACGAGTTGGATCTGCACACCCGGATCCGCCGCAATGCCCGTGATTCGTACCAGATCGGCATTTTCGGCCTCAAGGGTGGCGTCGGAAAGACCGCCGTGACCGTTGCGCTCGGGTCCGCGATGGCGAAGATCCGCGGTGACCGCATCCTCGCCATCGACGCGGACCCGGACGGCGGCAACCTGGCCGATCGGGCTGGCCGGCAGTCCGCGGCAACCGTGTCCGATCTGCTGTCCGATCAAGAATTGTCGCGCTACAACGACATTCGCGCGTACACCAGCATGAACTCGTCCAACCTGGAGGTGCTGTCCTCCGAGGAGTACAGCGGTGCCACCCGCGAGTTCAACGATGAGGACTGGAAGGGTGCGACATCGATCGTGTCGCGCTACTACAACCTGGTTCTCGCGGATTGTGGTGCCGGCCTGTTCCAGAAGTCGTCGCGGGGCGTGCTTTCCACGGTGTCGGGCATGGTGATCGTCGCCAGCGCCTCCATCGACGGCGCCCGCCAGGCCGCCGTCACCATGGACTGGCTGCGCCAGAACGGTTATCAAGACCTGCTCGGCCGCTCGTGTGTGGTGATCAACCACGTCACCCCGGGCAAGCCGAACGTCGATGTCGAGGACCTGGTGCAGCAGTTCGAGCGGCACGTGCCGCCGGGCCGAGTGATCGTGCTGCCGTGGGACAAGCACATCGCCCAGGGCACCGAGATTCAGCTGGATCTGCTCGGTAGTACCTTCCAGCGCCGGATCACCGAGCTGGCCGCGGCCCTGTCCGATGACTTCGACAGGCTCGAACGCCGTTGACCGCCACCGCCGCCGCTTCAGACACGTCGAGTGTGACGCCGGGCCGCCCGGCGACCACACGGGTCACGGTCCTCACCGGTAAGCGAATGACGGACCTGGTGCTGCCCGCCGCGGCGCCGATCGAGACCTACATCGACGAAACCGTCAGTGTCCTGGCCGATCTGCTCGAGGACACTCCGAAGGATGTGCTGGCCGGATTCGATTTCACTGCGCAGGGCTCCTGGGCCTTCGCGCGCCCCGGCGCACCGCCGCTGAAAGCCGAAGAATCCCTAGATGATTCCGGTGTGGTCGACGGATCGTTGTTGACCCTGGTGTCGGTCAGCCGCACCGAGCGGTATCGGCCATTGGTCGAGGACGTGATCGATGCGATCGCCGTTCTCGACGAGTCGCCGGTGTTCACCCGGGAGTCGTTGCACCGCTTCATCGGGATCGCGATCCCCGTGGTCGCGCTGGCCATCACCGTGATGTCCGTCGTGGCGTGGAGCCAGACGAACCACGGCTGGTGGTGGCCCTTGGCGCTGGCCATCTTCGGCTTGGGCCTGTTGGGCGGCAGTGTGTTCGCGCAGAGCAACTACAACAACATCAACCTTGCCGAGAGTCTGTTGCTCGGTGCCGTTCCTGCGCTGGCCGGGGCCGCCGGCTTGGCGGTACCGCTACCCAACGGTGTCGACGGCTTGGGTGCCCCGCAGATCGCCGGTGCCGGGGTTGTCGTGTTACTGCTGACGTTGGCGACGCGCGGCGGCCCGCGAGGTCGGGCCGAGGTCGCGTCGTTCATGGCGGTGTTGGCGGTCGCCATCACCGGCGCTGCCGTTGCCTACGGGTACGGGTCGCACGCCTGGGTGCCCGCCGGAGCCATTGCCTTCGGCCTCATCGTCGTCACCAACGCGGCGAAACTGACTGTCGCTGTGGCCCGTATTGCCTTGCCGCCCATCCCCGCTCCTGGCGAGGTGGTCTCCAACGACGAGCTGCTCGACCCGGTCGCGGGTCCTGAAGCGGCTGAGGAGGAGACCTCGACCTGGCAGGCGATCATCGCTTCGGTGCCGGAATCGGCTGTGCGGCTGCAGGAACGTAGCCTGCTGACCCGCCAGCTGCTGATCGGCTTCCTGTCCGCAGGTGCCCTGGTGTTGTCCATCGGTGCCATCGCGGTTGTGGTGCAGGGGCATTTCTTCATTCACAGCCTTGTCGTGGCCGGCCTGGTGTCGGTGGTCTGTGGCTTCCGGTCCCGGCTGTACGCCGAAAGGTGGTGCTCCTGGGCACTTCTGTCGGCCGCCGTGATCGTCCCGACGGGCGTGATGGTCCGGCTGTGCCTGTGGTACCCGGACAGCGCCTGGCTGGTGCTCGCGATCTACACCGTCGTGGGTGTCGTCGCGCTGATCACCGTCGGTGCCACCGACGGTGTGCGCAGGATTTCCCCGGTTACCAAACGCATTCTCGAATTGACCGACGGTGCTGCGATCGCCGCGGTGATCCCGTTGCTGCTGTGGATCGCCGGGGTATACGACCTGCTGCGGAATCTTCGTCTGCATTAAGACTTGTCACCGATCCTGGGCGGGGCAGTGCGCCGCCCAGGATCACCTATTTGTGGACCGGTTGAGAATTCGTGCGTCAGGGGTAGCTGCACCGCTGGGATACTGACAGTCAACTGTCGAGTACCTGGAGGTGGTCCGTGGGGCTGCTCGATACCTACATGGAGACCTGGTCGCAGGCGCGGGAGACGTTCGGCCAGGGCACGCCAGACGACGGCTCACGGTTCGACGGCAGTTCCCGGTTGCAGCAGATGAAGGCCAACGTCGAAGCAGCAGCACCGGATTCCCGTTGGCAGGGCACTGCTGCGGACGCCTATGCCGCCGCCAACAAGGCGCATGCTGCGGTCTACGGCAAGCTCGCAGACCTGGACAAGCGGATGGCCGCCGAGGTCAGGAACGCCGCGGCCGTCGTCACCGCGGGTCGGCAGAATCTCGATGTGAGTCGCGACTGGGTCGCCAGCGCCGCATCGTCGGTGCCCAACAACGAAGCAGGCCGGCAGGCGTTGATGAACATCGTCAGCAAGGGCAGCGGCGACATCAGCGAGATCATCCAGAAATCCACCGCCGACATGACCGAGATCGGCAGGCGAATCCAGGGACTCAAGGGCGAATATGAGGCGCTCACTCGTCAGAAATTCGGCCCCGGCTCCGAAAAGCCGCGCGACATCCACGAATTCAAGGGCGACGGTAAGGACGAGCGGCCGACCAAGACGGACATGTCGTCCGGTGACATCAACCAGATCGACCAGGCGAATCGCAAACTGCTGCAGGAGATGCTCGACGAATACCAGCGCCTTCCCGACGGTCAGGTCAAGCGCGATCGACTGGCCGACATCGCGGCTATCCAGGACGCACTGAAGGTGCCCGGTTCGCACCTGGTGTATCTGGAGAAGCCGGCCGACCCGTCGCAGATGATCCCCGCGGCCACGTCCGTGGGTGATCCGTTCACCGCCGACCACGTGTCGGTGACAGTTCCCGGCGTGTCCGGGACGACGCGCGGAACCATCGCCGGGATGACCGGTGAGGCAGCCCAATTGCGTAACGAGGCCATCGACATAGCCCGGCAGGTCGGCGACAGCCAGAACGTCGCCACCGTGGCGTGGGTCGGATATCAACCGCCGCCGAATCTCGGCGACTCCGGCATGCTCAGCGATGACCTTGCTCAGGCGGGGGCACCGAAGCTGACGTCCTTCCTGCACGATATCGATGCGGCATCGAAGAACCCGGGCCACACCACGGCGCTGTTCGGGCACTCGTACGGCTCGCTGACGTCTGGGATCGCGCTCAAGGAGGGCGCCAGCGCCTACGTCGACAACGCGGTGATGTACGGCTCACCGGGCTTCGAAGCCACCAGCCCGGCACAACTTGGCATGAACGACAACAACTTCTTCGTCATGGCGGCACCCGACGATCCGATCAATCCGATCGGGGCACTGGCGCCACTCCACGGGTGGGGATCGGATCCCAACGACATCATCAACGATGATGGGCACCTGCGGTTCCGATTCCAGCACCTGGAGACCTCAGCCGGCGACACACCGATACCAGGCTACGAATCGAAGACCGGTGCGTCGGGGCATTCTGAATACGGACGGGACGCCGAACAACGAATGACCGGTTACAACCTCGCGGCGATCCTGCTCAACCGTCCGGACCTCGCAGTGAAGGAGACGCCTCTGTCATGGTGAATCCCCGGCGTTCCTGGCGCGCTCTGGCGACGGTCTCCTTATTGCTTTGTGCCTCAACATTGATGGGTGGATGTCAGGTGACCGAGAATCCGTACGAGTCCAAGACCGTCAAGGGTGACGACGCGATCCAGCTCATCGACGGGCTCCGGCCCAAAGGCTCTTTCGAAACGGCCCGCCAACGCATCACTGACACGGCCGCGGCGATCGCCGAACGCATCGTCGTGGCCGTTCCCGGGCAGAGCTGGAAGTTCGAGGACGATCCACACGGACTGGACGCCAAGCGGCAGGGTTTGCCGTGCGAGAAGCTCACCGGCGACATCGCCCGCCGCCCGATGGCCGACCCCGTGGTGTTCGGAAGGACTTTCAGCACAGAGGAATTCGCGACGGCCCACGATATCGTCCGGCAAGAAGCGGCCACCTACGGCGCGACCGACCAATCGTCTCTCTTCAACGATCAGGCCAAGCGCGACTACGCCGTGACGGGCAACGGGTACGAGTTCAAGCTGGGCCAGGTCAAATACGCCACACTGGAAATCACCGGGGACTGCTTCCTGATGCAGAGCGTCGTGAATCTTCCCCCCGGGCAACTGCCGCCCGAACCGCCGATCGTCCCCACGCCGTGAGCGGTGCGCTCTGCTGCCGCGAATTCAACGGAACGCTGTGATTCTGCTGCTGTAGCGGCATTTTCGTCGAATTCAGAGTTCTTTGGTGTCGACCATGTCAGGGCTGTCGAACAACGAATGAGATGTGCTGTTCAAGTCGAAGCCGACGTGGAAACACAGCTCATAGAACAACCGGTACAGACGGCGGTGGGTGGTGAGCTCGAGGTTGAGCAAGGCTGCGACATAGGGGTTGAACTCAGGCGAACCAGCCGCTCCGCCAACACCATCCAGATGTGTCCTCAGCGGCACCCGATGTGTTTCGGCCGCCAGGCACGTACCCGCGCGGATCATCAGTTGATAGTCCGGTGGGTCAGCCCGGCGGCGTGGCGGGTACGGCGCGAACGGGTATGCCGCGACGGCATCGGCAGCCGCCTGCAACGAACTGACGGACTCCGTGATCGCCTGGGCGGTGTCGGCGTAGGTGCCGGCGTTGAGGATCTCCTCCGCGCATTCAACTTGCAATCTGAGATGTGCTTCGAGGACGTCTACTACGGACTGCAGCCAGGTTGCGTAGTCGTCGTTGCCCTCTGCGAGTAACTCCGCGACGCAGGATCGGAGCTGGCGTACGACGGCATCTGGGCCGACGGAAGCGAGAGTCGACGGTGAGCCGATATGAGCCAAACGATCAAGAACTTCGCGGGTACCGGCAACGACTGCAGCCGCAAGTTGTTGCTCGTTATGCGCAGTGAGTAGCTGCATGTCGAGGTCGGCGTACATCTCCGGCAGCACCGGAAGCGGCGGACATCGAAGTGAGTCGTCGTCCTCGAGTGGGAAACTCACATCGTTACCTCTCATCTGATCGGTACCATCGACCCGATGACCTGGACGTTACCCGATTGCCAGGCCACGTTAGAGCGCAAGTTTGCTGTCAATGACCCCAATCAATGAGCTCATCGAAGGCTTCGATGAAGTCGGTTCCTTCGAGATTCCTTACGCCCGCTTGCCAGCTCGGGCACGTACTGCCTATTCGGCGGAGTTTGTGCGTTGGTCCGATATCGCAGGCGAGAGCGAGCGTTCGTTGCTCAGCCGGCCGAAGGCGGGCCGCGCGACTGTGCGTGCGTTGTTGTCTGCCGCGGAGGACGCGGTTGCGGCTAATCGTCGAGCACGCGCGTCGGGTGATCAGATTGCCGTTCCGGAGGCGGTCGAAAGAGCTCTCGGTGAACTGGCCCGACGCGATCGAATGCTGTTGTCGGCGCGGGTGTGGCCAGACCAGCCGCGTTCGCTGCCCGTGGTGGCCGCGAAGCTCGGCGTCAGTCCGTCATGGGTGCAGCGGAACTTGCCGCGAGCGCGAGCCGCGTTCGCCGAGCTGCTTACCAACCCTGTTCATGCCACCATCGCTCGGCGGGCCGCGAATCTGGGCGCTTCATTGGGTTCATACGCACCCGCGCGATTCGTTGATGATGAGCTCGGTCGCATCGGCGTTAATCCGGGGAGTGAGGCTGCGCGGGTGTTGTTGTACCTCGCCGGCCCCTACACGTCCCGCGGCGGCTGGTTCGAGAATGTTCGTGCTCACGGTCGGGACAACGCGGCCGCCGCGGTTGATGCCGTATTCGAACGCTGCAGTTCGCCATCCACCGAGATGCTCTCCGAGGCGCTGGTCAGCGCCGGTATGGTCCCCGAAGTCGTTGCGGCGTACCTGGACAGCGAGGCCGGTTTGCGCAGAATGGGTGATGTCTGGATCCCGTGGACCGGCACACTCGCCGATAAAGTTGCAGCCGCACTGGAGGTTCTGGCGTCCCCGGCGGTTCCGGAGAGCATTGCCGATGCATTTGCCGGCGAAGTGTCGTTGCGTGCGATCCAGGATGCGCTTTACGCCGATGACCGGTTCGTCCGCACCAGCCGTACGACATGGGGACTCCGCGCTGACGGGATCCGCACGTACACAGGAATATTCGACGAGGTTGCGACCCGGATCGACGCAGCAGGCGGCAGCATCGCCATATCCGACCTAGTTGACGACGTGATGGCCAGCGTGCCCGACATCGACGAACAATCGATACGGCTCAGCCTCAACACGTTGGCGTTCGTGACGGAAGGAGCACTGGTGCGGCGTCGCACCGACGATGACGAGTTCCCGCCGGTCGAGCCGGTGTGCACAGTTCGGGGCGCGTTCAGGAACGGGGACAACGAGATTCGACTGGCTGTCACTGTTACCGACGAGATGGTGCGGGGGTCCAGCCGTCCAATATCTCCGTCCGTGGCCGCGGCGGTAGGGGTCGCGCCGGGTACCCGGCGGGCTTTTCGCGGTCCGCACGGCGACATCGCCGTGGTCTGGCGGCTGTCGTCGACAAACGGGCCGAACATCGGGTCGCTGCGGCCGCTGGCGTTAGCGACTGACGCGGTGCCGGGAGACACTCTTGTGTTGGCTTTCCGGCTTGACGATGCCTCGGTATCCGTGGAACGCATCGGTGCGCATGTCACTTCGGTTGACCGGTTGGCTTTGCTGCTCGGTGGTCCGGTGACTGACGTTGGCACGGCACTCGCTGCGAGCGTCGATTGCCCGCGGGACATCCTCGAGCAAACCTTGCGTGACCGCGGTGACGGCGACCTGGCCGACCTGATCGATTGAGCTTTCTGCTGGGTACGGGCTCTGGAATTTGGCGTCATCAGGGGCGGGCTTGCTCCGGTAGCATCCACCGCAGGGATTTGAGGACGGGTGGCCCATGCACAGGGAACGGCGTGTGCACGTCCCCCCGGTGAGGCGGGTGGCGTGTGACTGAGACGTTGCGGATCGACACAGATTTGGTCAGGGATGCCGGCAATCGGTTGTCGGCGATTGCAGGCCAGATACCGTCGCCGCCGGAGGTAGGTCCTGTGCCGGGTAAGGACGACCTGTCGACCGCAATTTCCGACCAGATCACCAAGGTGGTTGATCCGGTGCTGACGCAGCTGCCCGAGGTCAAGAACGCGTTTGCGGCGTACTCAGGCAACGTGACGAACGCAGCCTCGACGTATCAAAGCACCGACGAACAGATTTCCCAGGACATCAAGCGCAAGTTAGGGATCCTCGGCGACGAGCCGAGTACTACCGGTGGATCAGGGGGTTCGCCGACATCGACGCCGAGCGGCGGTGGTGGCGGTGCTAAAGGTGGCGGTGCTAAAGGCGGCGCCCACGGAGGTGGGGCTTCGCCGTCTGCAGGCCCCGGTCCTGGCAGTCCTTCAGCAGTGCCTGCACAAGGCGCCCCGGCGGCTGGTGGGGACCAAGGCATGGGCCAGATGGGCCAAATGATGCAAATGCCGATGCAGATGGCTCAGCAGGCCGCGCAGGTTCCCGGGCAGATGCTGGGCAGCCTGAGTCAGTTGCCGCAGCAGGTTCTGCAAGGTGTGCAACAGATCGTCGAGGCGGCCAAGGGCCAGAGCGACGGCAAGGATGCTGACAAGACTGACCAGGGGCAAGACCCCGGGCAGGATAAGCAGGGTTCCGAGGCTGAGCACAAGGATGGCAAGGACGCTGGCCAGCCGAAGTCGCCGCAGGCGGGTGCGCAGGGTGGGACCGGCGAATCGAAAGCGCCAGTACAACATCCGCACGCTGCGCCGACTCCAGGACCTAGTGCCGGTGAACGCGCGCCGGTGAACCCGTCGCCTGCCACGCCACCGCGGCATGCTGCCGATCCAACGCGTGATGTGTGATGAACGAAGCTGTTTTCGATCTGTCGAGCGCTTTGAGGGGATGCTGAATGACGTTGCCGCCGCCGCCATCGGGTAATCCCGGGCCGCCGCCCCAATATGGCGGAGGCGACCCGTTTGGGCCGCCGCCGCAGGCTGGTCACTCGGGTTATCCAGGGGCGCAAGGCGGACCGCCACAGCATCACGCCCCCCAATGGCAGCCGCCGCAGCAGCAACAGCCGCCGGCGTGGGCGCCGAATCCTGGTGCTCAGCCTCCGGGCCTCCCGCCGAAGAAGCGAGGTAACGCCTGGAAATGGGCCTTGGGCGGAGTCGCGCTTCTGGCGGTGATCGGCGTGACTGCCGCCGTCTCGATCTCTGTCGTCAAGGGCAAGGACGGTGGGGGTGGCACGACCGCTCAGCCCATCACCTCAGGTGCATCCCAATCACCGACCGCATCGAATTCCGACATCGCCAGCGCGAATGACACAGGTCCCGCGACCATCATCACGGAAGATCCGACTTGCGCGGCGTGGACGCCGATTAGAAGCACAGTAGCAGACGCACAATCCAAAGCAGGCTGGGCAAATCATGACTATTCGATTCCAGCAACTGACTGGACTCCGCAGTTACGTGAAACATACAGTGCAGTCAGCAAGGCGATGAACGCCGCAGCCGATCAGACGGTGACGTTGGTCAGGAAAACGCCGAATCGTATAATGCGTGAGTTGTATGAGCAATTTATTGCCTACTCTCGCCAGTTTGGTGGATTACTGAACAACTACGTCGTCGCGGATAATAATGTCGCCAACGTCGCTAATAATTCGTTCATAGCTGTAGGCTATGTGTGCGACGCGATTACATACAAATCTGCTGCGGCACGGGCGCCGTTTGTTCCAGATGTCGCTCCGCCGGCCAGTATGGCTAAGCCGGGTGACCCGAGTGATCCAAAACGATTCATGACGTCGCCCGAGAATGACTGTGCGAAGTGGAAGTCCCTATTTGATAACTTTAACGAAGATACCAAATCGTGGGGTGACCTCGATCCGAACATCTCAGCCACTGAATGGACACCTGAACAGCGCGCCACAGTAGATAGCGTTATACCGATTATGAAAAAGTATGCAGACGATGTGGAGAGCTTGGGCCGCAGCAGTCAGAATTCGACGATTGTTGATTTCGCCGTGTTTTCCGCTCAGTACTGGCGAGCCTATGTATCTGCACTACCGTCCTATGCACGGTCTGATCTTTATCTGACCCAGGTCGCAAGCCGACCGCCAGCAATTATTGTGCAAGCATGCCAAGCGCTCGGGGCCTAAACAGCGTGAGAGAAGATTCGAATGAGCGTAGCTAAGCCAAACGACCCTTACGGTATGGCGGCTCCTCCAGCTTGGCCCGACGCTGACGAAGATGCGCTGGAAGCTTTGTCTCAAGCTTTCCAGACTGCAGCGAGCACAGTTAAGACACAGTTGGAATTAGCCCAACACGAGCAAGCTATGATGTTTGCAGGTGCGGCTATGTGGTCCGGTGCTGCTGCAGGTGCCGCCCACGGCGCTCTTGGTCAACGCATTGCTGAACTTCAGAATCTCGCAACTTCACTTCAAGCTGCCGCCGATCTGTTGCATAAGTGTAGTGAGGCAGTAAAAGACGCAAAAAATCAGATCTCAACAAACGTCGAGAACGCTAATCATGACATTGAGAGTGCCAATAACAACAAGGATGCCGACTCTGATCAGAAGAAAAGCTACATTCAGCAGAAAATTCGAGATACACGAAACGCTAACCTGTCGCTGATTCAGGCCGAGGCGGGCTTTGTCTCAGGTCAACAGCCCAAGCCGGATCCGTCGCATTACGAAATGAAACTTGATGGTGGTAAACCAGGGACGAATGCTCTGGGTGACACGCAGGGGAGTGGCGGGGCACCGGGGCAGGCGCCTCCGCCAGGACCCAAGAACAACTCAGTGGCTGGTCAGCCCGTCTCGTACGTGACATCGCCAACGACGCCCAGTATCGATGATTCGGGTCCTTCATCGTCGCCCGGCGGGCCGACTGAGCCCTCGCCTGCGAACCACGAGGTCGGCAGTGCCCCGGTCGCCACCGCGGGACCACCACCTCCGGCCGCGACACCTGTTCCGACTCCGGTACCCGCTAAGCCTCCGGCACCTGCACCAGTGAACCAAGAGGTTGACACGCCAGTCTCCACTGTGAATCCCCCGGAGCACGTCGCCCCTGTGGTTACCGCACCGCAGCCGCACCCAGGCCTCGACGCTCCACCCCCGACTGCTCCTGCCGGTGCGCCAGTCCCAGGCGTTCACGGGGCATCTGGAGTGCCCGGCGCGCCAAGCATCGCCAGCCCTGGCTCGCCAGGTGGTGGACGTCCGCCTATGGGCCCGCAAATGATGGGCAGCCCTGGGCAAACTCCGGGGCAGCCGTTGACGCCGCAGCAGCAGCTCAGCGATTTCACGAAGGCCATGACCGACGCTGCGCAGCAGGCGGCGCAGAATCAGCCATTCACCCCGCCGCAGACGGCTGGGCACGGGCCGTCGTCGGCTCCCGTGAATCCGTCTGCTGCGTTGCAGCCGCCGCCTTCGGCCCCGTCGGCGCCGGTGGATTCGGCGCCTGCCGCGTCGTCGTCCGGTGGTGGAGCGAGTTCATCTGCGGCGCCATTGAATTCGAATGTCAGTATGAGCAGTGGACCGTCATCAGGTATGCCGCTGGCACCCGCACCGTCGTTGCCGACAGCAGGGCCGCCCGCACAGGGCGGCGGTGCACCCGGGCCGATGGGTCCCGGCGTGGCCGCAGCCTCGACCTCACAGGGCGCCTCGGCGAACGCTGCCGCAGCACCAGCTCCGGTACCGGTCACGGCAGCGCGGGCTGAACGTGACGCGATCGCGGCAGCCCAGACAGCAAATGCCATGCGGCGCAAGCAATCTGGGAATGACCCGTTACAGCTGGCGCGGCGTATCGCGGCGGCCTTGAACGCACCGCCGTCGGTTCCCCAGTATGCGTGGGGCTTCGTCTGGGCTACTGGAATGACCAGCGATGGCGGCATCCTCGTCGCCAACAGCTACGGCATTGCCTACATACCTGACGAGGTCAACCTGCCCGAGCAGGTACGCATGGTCAGCGCCGACGAATCAATTTCGGCGGCGGATCGGGCAAAATGGGCGACGTTCCCGTTCCTCGCGTTGCAGGACTGGGCACAGCATCAAGGCGTGAAGCTCCAGGCGGTCGTCGGCACCAAGGAGCAGCTGACTGGTATCGATCCGGGTGCCGCCAAGGTGATTCTGGACGAGAGCGATATTCCCAAAGATGGCCGGATGCAAGGCCGCAGCCGACTCGAGATCATTGCCCCGGGGGCGGCGGCGATGCTGGCCGGGACCAGTGATGCCGCGCTGATCGATCTGTTGCCTCCGCGGCCGGCCGATGACACTGCACCCGTGGACAAGTCGCAGTCGCTGTGGCGTGAAGTGCAGAAGCCGTTGATGCGCACGACGGAAGGTCGTGAGGTCGCGCACTTGCAGGCCTTCGTGAACTACGCGAACCACCAGGAAGAGCTGGCGTTGCACCGCGCCCACGTGTCGGGTAGCTCCGACGCGCAGCGTGCAGCGATCGCGGATTGGGCCTACTGGCAGCACATCGGTGTGTTGATCAGTGATGGACTGATGCCAGCGACACCAGTCTGATTGGTTGATCGCGCGGGATCCGACACCGCACGGTGATAGTCGGGGAAGTGATCGCGCAGTCGATCAACGGCTGTGCGTACGCGTGACGGAAGCATTGCGAGGGCGAATGCGCCGTAACTGATGCTGTTACGGCCCGTGAATCGCCGCTTGTCCACATTGTTTCAGGAAGCCGTTCGACGAGGTGCTCGGAGCGGGCCGACTCTCCGAATCAGCTGCCCCACCGCTCACCAGAAACAACTGTCTGCAAACACTTTTCGGGCCGCGAGGCGTTATTGAGGTCGGTCCTCAGGGTGTACGGCGTCGCTCATGTCGATTCCTTACCGGGCTCTTTGCGGCGCCGTGGTGGTGCTTGACGCCTGATGACCGGTTCAGTGTGAGCACGGTCTTCGACGTACAGATCTTCGTCGGGTGACAGGTTGGGATTGCGGCGCTTTTCCTTACCCTGTTGGCCGCCAGCACCGTGGCCCATCCCACCGCCCATGCCGCCACCCATCCCACCGCCACCGGCGCCGGCAGGGGCCGTTCCGACAGGCACAGGACCGCGAGTCGGCGTCGGTTGCGCTTCAGTTCCACTGGGGGCCGCGCCGAGCGGCGCGGATGGGATACCTCCCCCGCCGCCTGCGCCCCCTCCGCCGGCACCCGCTCCGCCGCCGCCACCAAGGCTGGCTGGCTTCAGGCTGGGCTCTTTCAGGTTTGGCAGCGACGGCTTGGCACCGCCCAGTCCAGCAGGCATGCCGCCGGCAGGTGAACCGCCTCCACTGGCAGGTGAACCGCCGCCGCTTCCACTGCCGCTTCCTGGAGAGGCTCCCGCACCGGATGGTGAGCCTGTTCCGGCTGAGCCTCGGGACTGTGGCTTCTGAGCCGCCATGCTTGCCTCGGTATCACCAGCGGAACCGGATCCGTTAGAAGAAGCCGGACGTCCGCCGCCAGTGCCGCCGGACTTCTGAGCCGGGTTGTCCGTGGGGTTTTGGATCTCGCCACCGGGTTTTCCTGCCGGCACGTCAGCGGGTTTGACCGCGGGCGTTGAGTACGCACCCTGCGGCGGTGCGTCTGGTCGAACGGGCGACATATCGAGCCTGCTGGCATACCGAGTCAGCGTTTCAGTGGACTTTTCCTGCATCTGTTGGTAGCGGGCGCCCCAGGATTCGTCATTGGTGTCGTTGACGGCCGCGACATCTTGCTCGGAGGGGTGGTTCGGCTGCTCCGCGTAATGCGTGTCGACGAGCTTTTGTATCTGATCGCTTACCTTGCCGCACGCGGGCGCCAAAGTGTCCAACAGCCAGCTCTGATGGCGACGGAATGCGACTTCGGCAGCCTCGGCCGAGGCGCCTTCCCAGTGCGTGTTGTCCAAGTTGTACAGGTGGGCGCGCTCGCCGATGGCCGTCTGCAGTTTCTGAATTTGTTCCTTCAAGTCGAGCAGACTTCGCCCGCCGTCGGAAGTGTTGATGGCTTTCGCGGCGGGTTCCCAGTTGGGATCGTCGTCGGCGGACGGAGTCGACAGACCGTCGCCGGCATACGTCACGGGTACCGGCGCGGTGTCGAATTGCGGTCGCGGCTGTATTGATTCAACGCCGGTTGGTACACCGCCGTCGACAGATCGTGCCTTGGCTTCGTCGACCAGGCGATAGACGTCAGCAGTGGCACGCAGGCACGCCGCGAGCCGCTTCGCTTCGGCATTCCCGGCCTCAACCGTAGATCGGAGGTTCTCCAGCGACGCAGAAATGATGGCCACGGCTTTTCGGGCCATCTGAAGCTCGCAGGGCGTGTCTCCGAGGCTCGGCATTTCCGGCACGGTGGGAAGGTCCGCCTCCAGGTCGCTGGCTTTGGCCTCCAGCGTCTCCGGCGTCACTTTGACGAATGACTGTTGGTTTGGCATGGAATTCCCCTCTATCGCAACGCCATCCGAACGCGGTTCCATTCAGGGTCTGCGATCGTGACCGTGCTGCCCTGCAGCCGCAATGGTCGAGTGGTGCTATTCGGGTTGGGTGAGCCCGGCGACCATTTGGTCGAGTCGTTCGCGGTCGGCGGTTATGGAGGCCGAGGCTTTGGCTGTGGCTTTGTGTAGTGCCTCGTTGAGGCGTTGCTCTACGGTGGCGGCGCCCAGGCGCAGCAGGCCGTCTTCGATGAAGACCGATTTCAAGTGGTGGTGGCCGTTGAGCGTTACTTCAACGGTGTTGGTTTCATCTGCAGCGGTGAAGGTTTCGGTATTCATCTTGTGTAGTTGATCGTCCATCAGGGCCTGCAGCTGTTGAGCTTTCTGCAGGACTGCGGCGACCTCTGGATGCATTCCGTCGGTCATGAGGACTCCTTACCATCTTCTTTGCGACGTCGTGGTGGTGCTTGGCGCCCGATCACCGGTTCGGTGTGGGCTCGGTCTTCTATGTACAGATCTTCGTCGGGTGACAGGTTCGGGTCGCGGCGCTTTTCCTTGCCTTGCTGGCCGCCGCCGTGGCCCATACCGCCACCGCCCATGCCACCGCCACCCATGCCACCGCCTGCGCCGGGGGGCCCAGCGGGAGCTGTGTTAACAGGAACTGGACCGCGCGTCGGCTGTGCATCGACGGCAACCGGGGCTGGGCTCAGCGGAGATGACGGGATACCGCCACCGCCGCCGCCAGCACCACCGCCGCCGGCCCCTCCACCACCGCTACCGAGTCCGGCTGGTTTCAGGCTTGGCTCTTTGAGGTTCGGCAGAGACGGCTTGGCACCGCCCAGTCCACCGGGCATGCCCCCGGCGGGCGCGCCGCCGCTGGACGGTGAGCCACCGCCTGCGGGCGAACCGCCGCCGGACGGGGCGCCCCCGCTGGATGCACTCGCCGACTGCGGTTTGGTGGCGGCAGAGTTCGGCGCTGCGCCGCTGGCTGGGCTCTTGCCGTCTTGTGGAGTCTCGTCGCCGCCACCGCTGCCCGCCTTGTCGCCGGGACCGCCTTGCTCGCCTTCTTTTTTGCCCAACTCTCGGGACTTGTCCCGCGGCGCAACTTCTTCTGGCTTGACTGCGGGGGATTTGTAGGCGCCTGGCGGTGGCGCCGAAACTGTCACGGGCTGGGTATCGACACCTGCCGCGTAGTTGTCCAGAACGTTGGTCGATATGCCCTGCAATGCCTCGTACGGACCCTGCCATGAACCCTCAGGCAGCTCGAAGATCTTCGCCACCATCTCCGGTGTCGGGTGCGAATGTTGCCAAGTCCCATGCGTACTCATCAGCTTGTCGATCTGGCTCGTTACCCTGTCGCAAGCAGGCGCCAGAGTGTCGGTCAGCCACGTTCTGTGGATCACCAACGCGGACTCCGCGGTTTGGGCGGCTTGACCGTCCCAGATTGTGTCGCCGAGGTTGAACTTGTCGGCATGCTTCACGACTAGGTCACGGAAATTCTGGACGGCGTCCCGCAAAGCCGACAGCTTGCCTACACCGTCGCCACCGTAGATGTGCTCGGCGGCAGGTTCTAGGTCGTTGTCGACGCCCTTGCTTGATGTCGGCTGGGGTGTGGCAGGGGTAGGCATCGGCTCAGCTGGGGGCACGTTGGGGTGCGGCTGAATTGACTCGACTCCTTGGGGAACACCGCCCGCGATCGACTTCGCAGCGGCGTCCTCGACCAGCTGGTAAGCATCGGCCGCAGCGGATAAACATGCGGCGAGCCGCCTGCCCTCGGACTCTCCGGCTTCGGCGGCGTTTCTCAGGTTCGTCACCGATGCCCGGATGACTGAAACCGCTTCTTGTGCAATTTCGAGCTCGCAAGGGCTGCCGGAGAGGTCGCCGGGATCTTGCGGGGCTTGCGGAAAATCATCTGTCAGCTGGCTCGCCTTCGTCCTCAGCGTTTCTGCTGAGATCTTCAGAGGCGTCGGATCACCGTCTCCCATCGGAATCCCCCTACTGTTCCAACGCCATCTGGTAGCGGCTCTCTTCACGCGGATTGATCAGCTGGATGGGCAGCTGCCGGTGCCGCGGTGTGTCAATGAAGTTGGGCCGCAGGATGACTCGTCCGACGCCTTGATGCGGACCGAGGTAGGTCGTGGCGTGCGGCCAGGCCACCCGGGGCACGCGTCCGACACGGCCGTTGATCAGGGAGGCGAACTCGCGGAACTGCGGGCTCAGCGTGATCACGGCGCCGGCGGCGGCCGAGCGGATGAGGAACTGGGTGAACAACCGGGCGTCGCCGAGGTTGATGCTGACGTCGACGTCGTCGAACGGCATGTACACCGGGTAGCGGTCGGCGGTCTCGCCGATCAGCACACCGGCGGATCCGATGGGCAGCTCGTAGTGCTTGTCGGTCACCGGGCTGATGCCTTGCAGAGCGGCCCGCTGACCACCGAAAAGACACGAAAAGCCGCGGGGTGTAGTGGGATTCGCCAACGTGGTGAGCAGCACAGTGCTGATCGGCGCCATGCCGGGGATGACCCGCACTCGCGTGGTGGTGTGGTCGGCCCGCGCCGACCACCACACGTCGGGGCCGCCCGGTGCGCTGTAGGCGGCGGTAAAAGTGCTGCGGCCCTTGATAACCGACCAGGATTCCTTCTCGAAGCTGATCTCCGTGGCCTTGTCGTAGTCGTCGAAGCTACGGCAGCACTGGGCGTCGATCCCGTGGCTGGCCAACTGATCGGCGATCCGCGTCGTCGACGCCACCAAGTACCGGGCCAGACCCGACACCCCGGAGTCGCGGCGCTGCGCAGAACGTTGTGTCGTATCGGGATTCGCGCGCAGCACCACCCAGGTGCGGCGGTTCGCCGGTGCGGGATAGGGGCCAACGACTTGCTCGTAGAGCGCCACCAGGCTCGCCGGTGCGGTGCGGCCCACCCGATGCCCCGACGAGACGATGTCCGCCTCCAGGTCGGGGCAGTGCGCGAGCAGCAGGTCTTCGACCAGCTTGCTGCTGATGATGTCGTCGGTGACAGCCTTGGAGTTGACGATCACCGTCGGCGTGAATGGCCTTGGCACCAGCTCGATTACGGAGATCAGGTAGTCACCTTGCCAGCGCACCGCGACGTGATCGCCGGGCATCACCGTCGAGCCCACCGCCGGCTCAGAAGCCGGGTCGGGCGTGGTGCGATGCCGCCGGCGCCACGAGAACACAGCGGCGACCCAGCCGGTCAACCGGCGCCCGCGGATCGTCAGCACCGAGAACAACGCGACGAGCACGGCCAGTGTGATGCCCAACCACAGCAGGTGGAAGTGCATGCAGATCGCCACGCATGCGGGGATCAACGCCGCGGCCCAGATGGCGTGGCCGGTGCTGAACCGAAAGCCGAACTGGCGCAGGAGGTTCATCGGCGTCGCCTCAACGCGCGCCGGGCCATGGCGGCGACGCCGAGGACGAAGGCCAACCCCAGGCCGATGGCGACGACGATGGTGATCGGGCCACGGTCTGGCGGCGGGATGTACACCGGCGGCGGTACTTCCTTGACCCGCATGGGTGCCTTGGCCGGACCGCTCGGCACCTCCCAGGTCAGCGCGGCGACGGGATCGATCACGCCGGCTCCGACGTAGTTGTCCACGCCGCCGCCGGGATGGCGTGCGGTGGCGGTGATCCGGTTGATGATCTGCGCTGCAGTGAGATCCGGGAAGCGCTGCTTGAGCAGGGCGGCCAAGCCGGACACGTAGGCAACCGAGAACGACGTTCCGAACAGGGGTTTGGGGCCGTCCTGGTCGGCGACGGCGTTGACCGGCTGGCCGTCATACCCAAGTGCGGTGAGGTTCTCACCGGGTGCCGCGGCACCCACCCACGGTCCGGACATCGAAAAGCCGCTCGGCTGACCGTTCTCGGCGATGCTGCCGACGGTCAGCACCATCGGGTCGTACCAGGCCGGGCTGACGATCGTCTGGACGCCCCGCCAACCCCGGGGGTCGGAGGGGATCGATGGATCCGGAGGCAGGTTCTGCGTGCAGTCGCCGCCGGTGTTGCCTGCGGCAACCAGGATCACCACGTTCTTGACGTTGACCGCATAGTTGATCGCCGCGCCCAGGGTGGACTCGTCGATGCGGCGGGTCACCTTGTAGCAGGCCGCTTCACTGATGTTGATCACCTGCGCGCCGATGTTGGCGGCGCGCACGATGGCGCGGGCCAGGCTGCGGATGGAGCCTGCAGTGGGCGTGTCATTCGGGTTGTTCGGATCCCGTTGGGCGCCCTTCGGTTGGAACATCGCGGAGGTCTGGCGCAGCGACAGAATTCGGGCGTCGGGAGCGACGCCGACGAACCCGTCGGTCGGGGACGGCCGCCCCGCGATGATCGATGCTGTCAATGTCCCGTGGGCGTCGCAGTCGGACATACCGTTGCCGCCTGCATCGACGAAATCACCGCCGGGTTCGGCGGGGACGCGCGGCGACCCGTTCACGCCGGTGTCGATGACGGCCACAGTTACGCCGGCGCCCGTTGCGAACTTCTGCGCCTCGGCGATCCGAAGGTAGGTGCTTGCCCACGGCTTGTCGGCGAAGTTCGAGTTGGGCATGACCGTGGGGCCCTTGCACTCGTAGCGCTGCTCGGTCGGCTCGTCGGGACCCAGTTGATCCGGTGGAACTGCTCCGGCGTCGATCACTGGCGGATCGATGGCCCACGCCGGCGGTGCGCTGAACAACGCCAGCAACACCGCAAGCATCATGGCGGCTAAGCGCTGCACGCCCTACGCACCCCCCTCGACGGTAGATCCGCCTGCCGTGTGCTGATGCACATGCAGCAAACAAATCTTCGCCTGCCCCGAACCGCGTCTACCTACGACAAGCCGACTGGCCATTTGCACGCAGGCAATCATAAGGGTGTACCAGACGTGGGAATTACGCTTTCTTGCTGGGGTACTTGGCCAATGACAGCAAGGCCGATTGTTGTTCCAGACTTTCCGTTCGAGGGGTGGCGGCAGCGGCAATAGACTTGTCGGTCAGCAAGTCCGTCAGAATCGGAGGGGCCGATGACGCAGTTCAGGGCTGATACGAGTGCCGTGACCGGGTGGGGACAACAGGTCAGCAGCCTCAGCGACGAGGTTGCCAGCTTTGTCAGTGGCGCTCCGGCCACCTCAGGTGTGCAGAACAGCCACGGCACCATCGGCTTTCCGATGCAGGATGTGCTCGAGGCTGCGCAATCGGCGCGCGGCAGCGCCTTGGGAGCGACTCAGTCAGCGTCGGCCAAGATCGGTGACCTGCTGAAGCAGGCCGCCCAGGCGTACGAGCGTGGGGACTCGGAGGCCGCTGCCCGGCTCAAGGCGCAGGCCGATCGGATGGAGTCCGCTCAGCCGGAGAGCCGCCAAGGCACCGGGACGGTGATGACCAAGGGTGCCCAGGGCGCCCCGCAGCCGGCGGGCCAGGTGATGAGCCAGTTCGGTCAGGTGGCCGGGCAGATGATGCAGGGTATGACGCAGCCTGTTCAGGGCGCTGTGCAGGGGCTTTCGCAGATCCCACAGCAGGCCATGCAGGGCGCGCAAGGCATCGTGCAGTCCGCGATGCAGGGGGCCGGCGGCGGTGGCGCTGCGGCCGCCGACGCCGCAGCGAAAGCCAGCGTGGCCGGCGCCGGACCGGGTGCGGGAGCCCCGCCCGGCCAGAGGCCACCCGTTCAGAGCGGGATCATGAGCGAAGAGCGGATGCGTGAACTTCAGGGGCTCCCACCGTTCGGCGGTGAGGTCATGGGTCACGCCGGTGGCGATGTCATGGGGCACGCGGGTGGCGACGTCATCGTCCACGGGGAATCTCACCCGCGGCTTCCACCGATCTACGGGGACTGGCCCGACAGCGGTGAGACGTTGGAACCTGGACCATCACAGTCACCACCGGTCTCTCGGAACTGGCCCAACGACGACATGCCCGACACGCGCACCTGGGAATCGCCGCCGTTCCTGCCCGACAAGTCATAGCGCCGGGCGGGAATTCGTGCACGTGGCCCCACGTCCAGCCTGCGATACTGAGAGTTAGCTGTAGGGAATCCGGGAGGTCGTGGTGGGGCTGCTCGATGCGTTCAACGAGACGTGGTCGCAAGCGAGGGAAACGTTCGGGCAGGGCACTCCTGAGGACGGCTCCAAGTTCGACGGCAGTTCTCGTCTGCTGCAGATGAAATCCAGCGTGGAGGCCGCAGCACCCGATTCCCGTTGGCAGGGTACGGCTTCCGATGCCTACGCCGCGGCGAACAAGGAACACGCGCAGGTCTACGGCAAGCTCGCCGACCTCGACAAGCGGATGGCTGCTGAGGTCACCAACGCTGCCAATGTGGTGACCACCGGCCGGCAGAACCTCGACAACGTCAAGAGTTGGGTGACCAGCATGGCGGCGACGATTCCCGATACCGACGCCGACGAACGTGACCGCAAGCTGTTGCCGATCGTCAACAAGGGCGTCAGCCAGCTCAGCGACATCATCCAGAAGTCCACCAATGACATGACCGACATTCGCGGCCGTGTCCAAGGCATCAAAGGCGAATACGACGCTCTGACGAACCAGAAGTTCGCGCCGGGGGAGAAAGGGCCGGGGGAGAAGGATGGCAAAGACGAAAAGAAGGGCGATCTTCATACCCTGACTGGGGATGGCCGTGAGAAGGACGTTCATAAACAGGCGGAGCAAGATGTTCATGATGCCCTTGCCGGCAACAAGGACGCCGCCGCGCGTGTGGAGAATGTACTCAAGGGTATTCATCCCGGGCAGAGTTTGTCCGAAAAGGAGGGGGCATATCTGAGCCAGATGCAGGCTCAGCAGAAAGGTATGTCCGTCGAGCGGCTCAAGGAAGTGCGCGAGAAGTTGGGTGAGCACGGCGACATCATCCCCAACTCATGGCAGTTGATGAGCAATAAGGACGTGCAGTTTCCGGTCACTAAACCTGAGCGGGAAGCTCTTGATGATCCAAGCAACGTGACGAGCGGCGGGGGCGACAAACTGCCCGACAAGGTGCGAAGTGCGCTGGAATCGTCGGGCGTGCTTTACACAGATCAAACTCGTGACATCGCAAATATAGTCAAGAGTGGCGATGAATCGCTACAAAAAGGTACGGAGCTTGACCGGGCGCTGATCAATAAAGCAGATAAGATGATGGACGCCCCAATATGGGAAAAGGATCCAGTTAGCAACGGAAAGGATGGCGGACGGGATCCTTACTTGGACCCAGCTGTCTCGGACGTGTTCTCGGCTGTTAGCCGCGACCATGAAGTCGTGCATGACCATCTGATCAGCGACAAAGGCCAGGATTTCCTACACGACGTCACCCGTCACGCCTGGGCGGATAATGGTCAGGCGGCAGGATCCCTATTTGAGTGGACGAAGGACTCCACTGGTTCTGAAGGCAGGTTGGCCGCAGAGACTGCGGAGACCTATGGCAAGTACCTGGGGGTAAACGGCGAAAAGCTGCTCGATCTGCCCGGTCATCACAGTATCGGGGAGACCAATCCGAAGCTCGTGCAAGCATTCGCACACGGTTTGGCGCCGTACCAGGAAGCAATGGTTGGCGAACGGAATGGCAACGGCTTTGATCCACTCGATGGTCTAGGCACAAATTTGGACAACACGCGAAAACTGTTCGCAGTCATCGATTCTAACCCCGACGCCGCCAAATATTTCAACGGCGAGGCTTACAAGCACGTTGTGGACTACCAAAATGGATTTGCCGAGGCCGCCAAAGCTGACCCCACAGTTCCGGGAACCAACCCGCATCAGGGTGATCTAGCCAAGGCGGGACGGTTGCTGGGGTTGATCGACGCAGGCGCTTATATTGCGACAGACAACCATAATGAAAATGTTCAGCAAAGTGCGTATGACCACGCCAAAGCCGCTTGGGACCTTAAAAAATTGGGGTGGGACGTAGTAGGTGAGAATATCCCGGGGATCGATCGTCTACACGCTGCCCTAGAACAGGGAATGATTGGTTCCCAACCTGATTCCAAAGATTTTCCAGAGGGCACGACAACCACCGATGTTGGGGTGGATAACGATCGACGTGAGCTGGGGAATGGTGCAACTCAAGCCGCATACTCAGTAGCGGCGGGTCTTGTGAATGGACCTAACAATGACATATCTTCAACATATTTCAATGGGACCACACTGATGACTCCCGCCGAGGTCCGGGCTCAGTACGGCGAAGCCGGTTGGGAGGATTACAGGTCTCAACTGTCTCGTTATTTCGCCAACAACTATCCATCACTTGGGTCTGCCGTCTCTGATTTCCAATGGCAGTACAGTGCGCCGAACACCAATTTGCCGAAGCGGGAACAATAGATTGCTAATGCGACCGAGTAAGATTGCAGCATTAACGGCGGCGGCATTGTCGCTGATTCTACCTTCGTGTACTACGGCACAGCCAGCTCTTCCCGACCCTTCCGATCCATATCAACTCCGTGACCGTGTTGCTTCCGCGACTGGCCAGCAATTTCTAAAAGACGTTACGATCTTTAAGTGGAAGGATCACGGAGCGAGAGTCGCGCATCTCTTCACTTGGGTGCCAGAATGGTCCACAGCTTCTGTACCAACCGAGCGTCAGGCCGCCGCGGATACGGCATACGGTATTGTGACTTTCCTGGCTGATACCGCACCAACTCTGCTGAAGCTTGACAAGGCCAACAACGGTAATGTGACAGTCGGAGACATAAACCCTGCGATTGTCGAATCCTACACCAATGCCGTTATACCCTTCTTGGGCGCAATGGTTGGAGACCCAGGAAATGTCGCTGGATTTCAACCCCTCGATCCCCTGGACAGTACAATGCCGAGAACGTTCGCTGCGTTCACAGTACTCGGCACTACAGCGACAAGCTCTGCAGATCTCGGAGCGGCGATCGTCAATCTCACCGACCATTATCGTGAGGTTCTGGCCAACTCGCTTGCGGCGAATCCTGTAGATGACAACAGTATTAGTACCCAAGTAGCGCGTCTCGCGCAATTATTTGGTCTTGCGTTTGCTAGTGAGCTGAAAGCGCCTGCTTCCAGTCCTTACATATTTGACCCGGAGGTGGTGCGAACCGAATTGGATTATACGCTGGCGCGCGCGACTATCGTGGGACCAAACGAAGACGTCGACCGACGATACTTTGACGTGGGCGGTAAATTATTGGCACCAGAGTATGTGCGCCAACATTTAGGAGAGGCTGCTTGGGCTGAGTACTCTGGCATGCTGAGCCGATACGTCGCCAGATCGAACTCGCTGAACGGCGTTGACAGCAAATTTTCTGATCAATTAAGCAAGACCATCTCGAGTAACCGTCGCCGATAGCATTCGGCAAGTCGTAGCGCGCGCCATATGAATGATTGCCATTCTTCTCTTGGCGAACAAGCAGTTTGTCTGAAACGGTCACAGCCCGTACTACTGGCCTCAATGACTGCGACGCCCGTCGCGAGGTCTTTGCGACGATTGCCACCGACACGGAAAGCGCTCAAAGGTCCACTGCGTCGGCGTATGAAATAGCCAAATGCATTGCTGCCGAATGGCCCGGGAATATTTGCGCAACCCCCAGCGGTAGAACAGCGACACGAGAGGCTAGCATCTTTGCTGGTTTGGCCGCCTCGACTGCGGATGCCATAAATCTGCCGGCGAAACAATTGCCGCAAGCCCATGATTACATTGTCAGCGCGATGGCGTCAGCGCGTGTGCCCCCAGGCGAAACAGCCATAGATTGAGATATAGTGACTTACGTAAAGAACGGTCTGACGCGAGAACAGATGCTTGAGGACCCCGAAGCAGGCCTCGGGGACTACTACCAGGCGCAGTCGACTACTTGGCTAATAGATGCTTCGCCGTTACAGAGTTCTCAGACTGGTATAGGAAGGCGAGAAACATCCAGATTCCGGGTGGCAAGTAATCGTGCGGCGCAGCAATGGCCTTGTACTGATCATCGTCGCATCGGTGATGCTCGCGGGTTGTCATTTGGGCGGCGATCGCCAGCAGTCAATACAGCGATGGAGTGGCTTACTCAGCGATCTACGCTATCAGTGGGATGCGGCGCCTGGCATCGACGTAGAGAAGGGTGTAGCGGTTGTTGTTAGGGCGTACCTTGAGTCGTGGTTTCTCGCCCAGTCGATGGGCAGCCTGGATTACGCGTATCCGGGTTTCGATCGCGCCGTACAGGGCAGTGACCATGACACCAACATTCGACCGAATGTCAACTACTCGTTGACCAAAGCGCTGATCGGTAACGCGCGGCATCACATCCTTTCTCTGGTCCCTGGCAACGATGGTGTGGTCGGAACCGTGTGTAATTACGATTATTTCGTCGCCACCGAAGTCGGTGACGGCAAATACGAGAGTGTCGCGCGTAGACCCGATTCGCGTCCTCAGGGTATCCATGTCGAGCGGATTGTGCTCGCTGCTGGAGGCAACCGCTCTGAGCACTTGCCACCGCAAGCTGGGCCATCGCCTGCAGCGAGTCAAGATGTGTTTGGTAGTTGGCGAATAACAGGCCATCTGTTTGTAACTGGTGGATCGGAGTTCAGGTCGCAATGGCCGACTTTTGACGATGACCTTGCAAAATGAGTCCAAATTGCACCAGATTCACAGGAGCAACGTACTTTCCTCATCAACGGTGAGCATCCGCGCACTGATTTCCCGACGTCGCCGGCCAGCCCGGGATGGCCCGTGGGCTAAGCGACGCTAGAAGGCTCATCCCGGGGAGCCGACGGCCAACGACAGGGCATCTCACGAGCGACCAACGTTGCCCCGCAACCGGCATCAACGCCATTGATCAGTAGGTGTGAGTTGAAAAGGGGTATCGCGGTGAAAATGCCGAAGTTGGCGGCGGCCGGCGCGCTCGCAATATTGGCGTCCGCGGCATGCGCGCCAGGCCGGATACCAGATCCAAGTCCGGCGGGCTGGCCTGAGGATTACCGGGATTTCACGATCGTGTGGACCGGCGAGCAAGGTATCGACCTCGTGAACGGGTCGGCGGTCGTGGTACGCGCATACCTGGAGTCGGTTCAACTCGTGGAAATGACAGGCGATCAGAAGTACGCCTACCCCGGTTTCGCGGACGCCGTTGATGAGGAATTGCGTCCGGCTAATTCCGAGCCCGAAGACCGGCCGTGGGTTGGCACCCAGCGCAACCACATCCTGTCGGTCACCCGATCGGGCGACACCATCACCGCGGATGGCTGTATGTACACGTATCGGGTTGCGTCGCTTGATAGCAACGGGAGGTACGAACCGAGGGCCTATCCGACCAAGGAGCCCGATGGCGGAATGTCTGCCTTCAGAGTGACTTTGCGTGCTCCGTCAGATTCCGCTAATGGCCATCAGTCCGAAGTTGGCCCTGCACGGACACCATTTGACGATGTCTTCGGCCAGTACCGTGTCACGGCCTACTGGGGTGGGTATTTTCGCTCACGTGCTGGAAGTGGGGATGGCCAAGTACTTCAACACATAACGGATGCGTGTGTCGCGGCGGCGCCGGATCCATTTGAGCAGCGTCTTCGATTGATCAGTAGTTTTCCACCTCGCGCAGAGCTTCCCACGCTGCCGCCATACCCGGGTTGGCCCGCCAAACCAACCAAATGACAACTCGCACCGTTCGAGAACGAACGGTGCGAGTCATTGCGCGACAACTGCTTACGCGTCGAGGTCTTGCTCCACGAGGCCGGCGACGGTGGCGAGTGCGTCGGCGTCGTCGGATTCGACGGTGACCGATGCCCCGTTGCCGGCGCCGAGGGTCATGATCATCAGGGCGGATCCGGCGTCTACCGGCTCACCGCCGTCGACCGAAAGGGTAACGGGGACACCGGCGTTGACGACGGCCTCGGCGATGATGGCGGCGGGGCGGGCGTGCAGACCGATGGCGGAGCCGACGATGACGGTTTTGCTGGGCATTGATTCTTCTCCTTAGGTGGTGGCCAGCGCCGGGGCGTCCGACGTGGTGGCGGTGGGTTTGGCGAACTGCTTGGCCGCGACCACGGCCAGGGCGCTGACGACGGTGCCGGCAGCGAGCGCGACGAGGAACCACAGCAGGTTGCCGATCGCGAAGAACACGAAGATGCCGCCGTGCGGTGCTTTGGAGCTGACGTCGAAGGCCATGATCAGGCCGCCGGTGACCGCTCCGCCGAACATCATCGACGGGATGACCCGGAACGGGTCTGCCGCGGCGAACGGGATGGCGCCCTCGGAGATGAAGGAGAGACCCAAAAGCCATGCCGCGCGGCCGTTTTCCCGCTCGGGCTCACTGAACAGCCCGGGCCGCACCGTGGTTGCCAGCGCCATGGCCAGCGGGGGCACCATGCCGGCGGCCATCACGGCGGCCATGATCCGCAGCGAGGCGGGGTCGGCCACGTTGAGCCCGGCGGTGGCGAAGGCGTAGGCGGCCTTGTTCACCGGTCCGCCGAGGTCGAAGCACATCATCAGACCAAGGATGACACCGAGCAGGATCACAGAGCTGCCGGACAGGCCACCGAGCCAGTGGGTGAGGCCCGAGGTGATGGCGGCCAGCGGCCGGCCGAGCAGCATGAACATCAGCAGGCCGACGATGAGCGAGGCCCCGAGCGGAATCACCACGACCGGCATCAGTCCACGGAACCACTTCGGCACGTTGAAGGAACTGATCCACAGGGCGGCGAAACCGGCGATCAGACCGCCGACGATGCCGCCGATGAACCCTCCGCCGACGAACACGGCCACGGCTCCTGCGGTGAAACCTGGTGCGATACCGGGCCGGTCGGCGATGGCGAACGAGATGTAGCCGGCCAGTGCGGGCACCAGGAATCCGAACGCCAGGCCGCCGAGGCTGAACAACACAGCCCCGAGGTACTGGGCGAATCCACCGCTGGGCAGGTTGGTCAGCGAGTTCGTGGTGGCGATGATGTGTGCCATCGAATCCGTTTGACCGGCAGGCTTGTTGGCGATCTCGTATCCGCCGAACAGGAAGCCGAGAGCGATCAGCAGACCACCCGCGGCGACGAACGGGATCATGTAGCTCACACCGGTGAGCAGGATCTGCCGCAGCCGGGTTCCCCAGCCCACGTCGCCGCTGCCAGTGGACGGCGTGGCCGACGCGGCGGCGTCACCGGCTACCCGGGGCGCGTTGGGATCGCTTGCGGCACTGACTGCTTCGGCGATCATCTTGGCGGGCTCGTTGATGGCGCGTTTCACGCCGGAGGCGATGACGGGTTTACCGGCGAAGCGCTGCCGGTCCTTGACCCCGACGTCGGTGGCGAAGATGACGGCGTCGGCCTCGGCGATGGTCGATGCCGACAGCGGCGTGCTGCCCGACGAGCCCTGGGTCTCCACGGTGAAGTTCACCCCGGCCTCTTGGGCAGCGAGCTTCAAGGCGTCGGCCGCCATGTAGGTGTGGGCGATACCGGTGGGACAGGCGGTGATGGCCACGATCGACACGCTCTTGGGCGCGGGTGCGGCCGCAGCCGCCGGAGAAGCCGCCGAAGCAGCAACCGGAGCCGGGGTAGCAACGGGAGCCGGGGTAGCAGGGGCCGGGTTGACCACACCGTCGACCAACGCCACCACCTCGTCGGCGGTTGCGGCGCTGCGCAGCGAGGCCACGAAGTCCTTGCGGACCAGCGCGCGGGCCAGGCTGGACAGCAGCTTCATGTGCTCGGCCCCACCGGATTCCGGTGCTGCGATGAGGAATGCGAGATCGGCCGGCCCGTCGGGGGCGCCGAAATCGACAGCGGGGGACAGCCGCGCGAAGCCGATGGTGGGCGCGTCGACATAGGGCGATCGGCAGTGCGGGATGGCGATGCCGCCGGGCAGTCCGGTGGCGGACTGGGCCTCGCGGGCCAGCGCCGCGCCGATCAGACCGTCGGCATCGGAGCTGCGTCCCGCGGAGGCGAGCGCGCCGGCGAGCCGGCCGATGACGGCTTCCTTGTCGCCGTCGACGGCGACGTCGAGCAGGACGAGTTCTGGGGTGATGATCGGTTGGGTCATAGCGGCACCTTCATGGCGTGGATACGGACGGCATCGAGGTCGAGTTGGGCGGGGGCGGGCAGGGCAGATCCGGGCAGGGCGGCGGCGGCGCTGCCGTAGCCGACGGCCATGCGCAACCGTTGCGGCGGTTCGGCACCGGCGGCTGCCGCGCGCAGGTACCCGGCCAGGGAGGCGTCGCCGGCGCCGACGGTGCTGCGCGGGGTGATGGGCGGTGGCGTGGCGTGCCAGGCTCCGACCCGGTCGACGAGCACAGCACCTGCTGCACCGAGAGTGGCCAGCACCGCGCCGACACCGCGGTCGATCAACTGGGTGGCGGCTGCCACGACGGGTGTCGGATCACCTTCTCCGGCAGCCTCTTCGAGCTCCGCCGCCGATGCGTCGGCCAGGTCGGCCAGTTCTTCGGCATTGGGCTTGATCAGGTCGGGTGCGGCGACCTCGAATGCCGCCGCGAGTGCCGCGAGCGGGGCTTCGGAGGTGTCCACGGCCACCTGGCAGTTCAGCGGCGCCAGCTGCGCCACGATGCGGGCGTACCAGTCGACGGGGGCTCCGGGAGGTAGCGATCCGGACAGCACGACCCATGAGGCCGCTCGGGCCCGCTGCACCACGCAGTCGGTGAGCGCGGCCAGGGAAGCTTCGTCGAGCAGTGCTCCGCGCTCGTTGACTTTGGTTGTGGTGCCGTCGGTTTCGGTGATCGCGAGGTTGGTGCGGACGGGCTCGGCAATGGGTACCGCGGTGAACGGGACACCGCGCG
This sequence comes from Mycolicibacterium brisbanense, assembly GCF_001570425.1. Classification (GTDB taxonomy): domain Bacteria; phylum Actinomycetota; class Actinomycetes; order Mycobacteriales; family Mycobacteriaceae; genus Mycobacterium; species Mycobacterium brisbanense. The sequence goes on along the minus strand of NZ_BCSX01000024.1, from coordinate 566,706 downwards.
AGCGCAGCGCGCCCAGCAACGGATCGGTATCGGCGGCGGGTAGCACCGCCAACGCGTCGACGTTGGCGAGGGTGAGCGCGCGAGCGACGTTGATGCCCTTGCCGCCGGGCTCGACGGTGACGGTGTCGATGCGTTGCACCGCGCCGCGGATGAGCGGGCCGGGCAGTGTGACAGTGCGGTCCAGGCTGGGGTTGGGCGTCACAGTGACGATCATGCGATCACCACTTCGACGCCGTGCGATGTCAGCTCTCCGCGGTCGACCGCCGGGACGTCACTGTCTGTGATCAGGGTGTCGACGCTGTCGATCGGGGCGAAGCTGATGAAGTCTTCGCGGCCCACCTTCGACGAGTCGGCGGTCACCACAACGTAATTGGCGGCCGCGACCATTGCGCGTTTGATGGCCGCCTCGTCGGAGTCGGGCGTGGAGAGGCCGTGCCGCACGGTGATGCCGTTGGTGCCCATGAATGCGACGTCGACCCTCAGGGTGCTCAACACGGCCAGGGCGTGTTCGCCGACGGCGGCCTGGGTGAGGCCGCGGACCCGTCCGCCGAGCAGTTGCAGTGTGATGGTCGGGCTGCCCGCCAGCCGGGCCGCGATCGGCACCGAGTTGGTCACGACCGTGAACTCCCGGTCGGTCGGCAGCTGCGCGGCGATGCGTGCCGTGGTGGTTCCGGCGTCCAGCAGTATCGTGGCGCCGCTGAGCGGTAGGAAGTCGAGGGCCGCGGTGGCGATCGCGTCCTTTTGTTCGGCCCTTGTGGTGTCTCGTTCGCCGACGCCCGATTCGACGAGGTGCAGGGTGCGGGCCGGGACGGCGCCGCCGTGGACGCGGTGCAGCAGCCCGGCCTTGTCGAGGACGGCCAGGTCGCGGCGGACGGTTTCAGTAGTGACGTCATAGGTCTGCGCCAGTTCCGCGACAGAGGCGCGTCCCCTGGTCATCACCAGCGCAGCGATGGCCTGCTGACGTTCTTCGGCGTACATGACCCTCCGTTTATGTGGGTTCCGGCACCAACTGAATGTTGATATGTGTTGTTTTACGCTTGATCGTGTTGACTTGTCAACGGTTTCTAGTAATCTGTCTCACATGAGCACTTCATCTCCGGTTACTTCACAGGTCGTCCTTCGCGGGGTCCCCGTGGTGGGAGGCGTGCAGTGTGGACCCGTGATCCGTCCGGGCCGGCTGCCCGTCGTCGACGCCCCCGCGGGTGACGTCGAGGAGTCGGCGCGGGCAGAAGAGGCCGCGCGCTTCAGTGCGGCGGCGGCAACGGTCGCCAACCGCTTACGCGACCGGGCGGGACGTGCCACCGGCGCGGCCTCCGAGGTGCTGGCCGCGACCGCCACGCTGGCCCAGGACCGGGCCTGGTTGGGAGCTGCCGAGAAACGCATTGCCGGCGGTGCACCCGCGGTGCGCGCGGTCGGGGAGGCCGTCGACCAGTTCGTGGCTCTGTTCACTCAGCTGGGCGGATTGATGGCAGAGCGGGTGACCGACCTGCGCGATATTCGCGACCGCGTCGTCGCGGAACTGTCCGGCCTGCCCGAGCCGGGGGTGCCGCTGCCGGATGTGCCGTCGATTCTGTGTGCCGAGGACCTCGCCCCTGCCGATACCGCGGGCCTCGACCCCTCATTGGTGATCGGCCTGGCCACCACACTGGGCGGCCCCACCAGCCACACCGCGATCATCGCCCGCCAGCTGGGCATCCCGTGTGTCGTCGCGGTCGACGGGCTCGATGATGTCGCCACAGGCGCGACTGTCCTGCTCGACGGAACCACCGGCACTCTCACCGTCGACCCCGATCCGCTCGAAGCGGCAACCGCCGTCACCGCCGCGCAACACGCTGCCGAGCAGGCCCGGCAATGGACCGGTCCGGGGGCCACTGCCGACGGGCATGCCGTTGCGGTCCTGGCCAACGTGCAGGACGGGGCCGCGGCACGAGCGGCCCGGCAGACCCCGGCCGAGGGGGTTGGACTGTTCCGCACCGAGTTGTGCTTCCTCAACCGAGACACCGAACCGTCGGTCGCCGAGCAGGCCAAGATCTATGGCGAGGTGCTCGACGCGTTCGGTGGCCACAAGGTCGTGATCCGCACGCTCGACGCCGGTTCCGACAAGCCGCTCAAATTCGCAGGCCACCCCGACGAGGCCAACCCGGCACTCGGCGTGCGCGGCATCAGGATCGCTGAGGGCAATCCGGGGCTGCTGCACCGGCAGCTGGAGGCGATCGCTGCAGCGGGCAAGGCGAGCGGCAACCCGCCATGGGTGATGGCGCCCATGATCGCCACGGCGGCCGAGGCTGAGAGCTTCGCCGACGCAGCTCGCTCCTACGGACTGACCCCGGGCGTGATGATCGAGGTGCCCGCCGCGGCGCTGCTGGCCGACAAGATCCTCGAGCACGTCGACTTCCTGTCGATCGGCACCAATGACCTGGCGCAATACACGATGGCTGCCGACCGGATGTCAGCCGACCTGGCGACCTTGACCGATCCCTGGCAGCCCGCCGTGCTTGCGCTGGTAGCCATGGCGGTACGGGCCGGCGCAGCTGTCGGCAAGCCGGTGGGCGTGTGCGGCGAGGCGGCGGCCGATCCGCTGCTGGCGTGCGTGCTGACGGGCCTAGGGGTGACGTCGCTGTCGGCGGCCTCCGCGGCGATTCCCGCGGTCGGGGCGAAGCTCGCCCAGGTCAGCTTGCAGCAGTGCCGTGAGGCCGCCGACGCGGTGTTGGCGACGGCGACTGCCACCGAGGCTCGGGCTGCCGCGCTGACCCTCCTGCAGTGAGGAATAATCGGACCGCGGTCCGGTTATACGGGTATCACTTCAGATACCCCAGGAGGTACAGATGCCAGCCATCACCGCCGACACCCTGACCCTGCCGCGTATCGCGGCACCCAAGGCGTCGGACACCGAACGCCCCGTTCGGTCCATCACCACCGGCCCGCGCGGGTACGAGGGCGAAGGATTCCCCGTCGTCCGGGCATTCGCCGGTGTCAGTGCCGCCGACCTCGACCCGTTCGTCCACATGGACCAGATGGGCGAGGTGGAGTACCAGCCGGGTGAGCCTCGCGGCACCGACTGGCACCCGCACCGCGGCTTCGAAACCGTGACCTACATGATCGACGGCCGGTTCGCCCACCAGGACTCCCATGGCGGCGGCGGTCTGATCACCGACGGCGCCACCCAGTGGATGACGGCAGGGTCCGGCATCCTGCACATCGAGACCCCGCCGGCTGAGCTCGTCGAGAGCGGCGGCACGTTCCACGGCATCCAGCTGTGGGTGAACCTGCCCCGCAAGGACAAGTTCGCGACGCCCAAGTACCAGGCCATCGAGGGCAACGAGGCCAAGCTGCTGTCGTCGCAAGACGGTGGTTCGCTCGTGCGCATCATCGCCGGTGACATCGACGGAGCTCAGGGTCCTGGAGCCACGCACACCCCGATCACCATGGCGCACGCCACGGTCGAGCCGGGTGCTCAGCTGAACCTGCCCTGGAACCGCGATTTCAACGCCCTGGTCTACGTGCTCAGCGGACGCGGCAGCGTCGGCCCGGTCGCACACCCGATCCACCAGGGACAACTGGCGGTGTTCGGGCCCGGCGACCGCATCACGGTGACCGCCGAGGGCACCCAGGATTCGAATCGGCCTGCGCTGGAGATCCTGCTGCTGGGTGGCCGGCCGATCCGTGAGCCGGTCTTCCACTACGGTCCGTTCGTGATGAACTCCAAGGCCGAGCTGATCCAGGCACTAGAGGACTACCAGTCCGGCAAGTTCGGACAGATCCCGGCGGACGCGTTGATGCCGCACCGGCCGTTCAACTGACGCGCTACCGCATGGTCTCGGCGGGCTGTGGATACAGCAGTTCCAGCTCGCCGAGGTTGGCGGCCACCGTCACCAGCGGCAGCGCCGCCGAGACCGCGAGATCGTCACCGGTGGACTCGGCCCGCAGGCACCGCACCAGGTTGTCGCTGATCGGGACCAGTGCCCGGGTGTCGCCGCCGACCAGCCGCGCACAGATCGCCTGCGCATGCACCTCCAGCACGTCCCGCGTCCGCTGGTAGGTGCCAAGCGGCGGCGGGACGACATCGGCGATCAGCTCCGCGGCGGCACGTACCCGGATCGCCCGGTTCGCGGCCTTCACCACGGGAGCGCGCAGATCCGACGGGCCGCCGTTCTCCGAAAGATAATGGCGCACAGCATCATCCAGAACGCGCGTGGCACGTAGGCCGTCGTAGCTGAGCGCGTTCACCCGGTCGTCGGCGTCCTCGGATGCGCCACGCGTGGCGCGCAACACCGCGGCGCGCAGGAACTTCGCCCCGACCACCCGGGCATCGTTGATCGCCTTGGACACCGACGCCGACGCGCCACGAGGCCACAGCAGCAGCGACACCACGATGCCGACGGACGCACCGACCACGACATCCTCGACTCGCAGCAGGCCTACCCGCCAACCGGTCGGCACGATCAGGTTGAAGTTGATCAGCACCATCATGGTGAAAGCGGCCTGACCGGCCGTGAACGACATGACGCCCGGCACATACGCCGAACCGAACGCAACCACCGGTAGCAGCGCCCACAGCACCACCGGATCGACCCCGACCAGTTTGATCAGGATCGCGCCGAGCACGAAACCCACTGCCGTGCCCGCCACTGCCCGCAGCACCCGCGTTCCGGTGGCCAGCGCGCTGCTGCGCAGCACGGACATGGCGCCGAGCACCACCCAGAACCCGTGCTGAACGGGAAACACGTGCGTGACCGTGACTGCCAGCGCCAGGCCGAGACCGGTACGCAGGCTGTTGCGCAGTACCACCGCCCGGGTCGCCAGAAATCCCCTGGCGATCTCCGCGACTGCGACGGTCTCCGGCATCACCCAGTCCGCGGCGCCGGTCTTCGGCAGCCGCATACCCAGCACTCGGGCCCACACCGGCCGAGCGTCGGCCAGCGCGGCGTTGCCGATGATCCGCCCCGTCACCGCGATGGTCGCCGAGGTGGTGCGCCGCACCAGCAGCGTGCGTCCGATTTCGACGGCGGCCTGGTCGTCGGGCGCGTCGAGCAACTCGACGATGTCGTCGCGGTAGGTGCCCTGTGCGACCTTCCGCTGTTCGGCCAGTGCCGCGTGCAGATCCGCGCCGTGGGCCGCCCGCTTGCGGGCATCGCGGATCCGCAGCACCGCCGCACTGTCGCGCAGCACCCGCACCGCCGTATCGCGCATCGGACCGAGCAGGTCTCCGGTATCACCGGTGACCTGGTCGGTCAGCCAGCCCAGATCGTCGACCACCCGCACCAGGGCCCGGCTGCCCGCAGTCAGCGCCACCGGCCGGTAGTCGGCACCGAGAAAGTTGGCGTACAGGGCGTTCATCGCGCGGGTCACGTCGCGACCCGACGCGGTCCCCTCCAGCCGGTCGGCGAGCAGCCGGCACACCTGTGCGGCATTGCGGCGCAACTCGTCGTGATGGCGTGGCGGAAACAGGAACAGGGCCGCGGGTACGCAGACCACCAGGGCGATCAGCCAGCCCAGCAGCCGGTCGGGGATCGGGCCGACCGGTGTGCACAGCGGCAGCACGAACATCAACAGCGTGGCGCGCTGACCGGCCGCGACGATCTCGCTGAGCACCCCGGAGAACGACACCACCACGCCGATGACGAACATCGCCGCCACGCTCAGCCAGGGATGCGGCGCCAGCAGTGTGCCGATGGTGATCAGCACCGCGCCGTTGAACGCGAGGCCGCAGTAGGCCAGCGCCCGGGCCGCCCGGTTGCCGGGGAAGTCAGCGGTGATCAGCAGTGAGACGGCGCCGAAGATGGCGAACAGCGGGGTCTGCGAGCCGGGGCCGACGACGGTGAAGCCGATGGCCGCGGCGATGGGGATCATGATGGCCGCCCGGATGGCGCGCCGTAGCGCGTCGTGTTCGGGATCGCGGTCACGGATCCGATCTGCTGCCCGGTGCCAGAGCTCAACCGGGTTCAGCATGACTGCCGATGCTAGCCGGGTTGGCCGATTTCAGGTGCCGGACTGAACCGGCCGGATTCCAGAGAATCCCGCAGTTGATCCGTAATCCATTGCAGGGCTTCGGTATTGCGTGGCAGGGTGCTCTGCTCATAGCCGACGATGAGGTACACGCCCCAGGCGGCGAAGTGCCGGGCGTTGGCCTCGTCGCCGATGATCTCGCGGGCCGATTCGTAGATGACGTCGAAGCGCAGCTGATCCACGACAGCCTGCACGGTGTAGACGTCGGGGTCCAGTGAACTCCACACGCGGATGGCGGCCTCGGCGCCGTGCGGCAACGCCAGCGCTTCGGCAATGAGGGTGTCGATCCGTCGATGCGGGTCGGGATCGGCGCGCACGGCCTCCACCACCCGCAGCGTGCGGGCCTGGCGCCAGTGCGCGATCAGCTCTCGGGTGTACGCCGCCCAGTTGGGAAAGTAGTGGTAGAACGACCCGGTGGTGACGCCGAGCCGGTTGCACACCTCGGCGAGCTTCAGGCCGCCGTAACCCTGATCGGACAGTACGTCCAATCCCGTGTCGAAGTACGACTCTCGGGAAACGACGCCAGCCATCCAGGCCACCATAGTTCGTCAGTCAACCTATGGCGGTCCTGATATTTTGCTGAGAAAGTCGCCGATGGCGTCGCGACGGCAGGTGTTGCGACAAGTGCCGGGTGTGTTGTGGCACACTTTGTCATGTGGCGCATACCGCGAGCCGGGGACCGGGCCGTCCCCCTGCAGCTAAGGCTGCGGAGACCCGTGAGCGCATCTTGCATGCCGCGCGCGAGGTATTCAGCGAACTCGGCTATGACGCTGCCACTTTTCAGGCAATCGCCATCCGGGCGGATCTCACCCGCCCCGCGATCAATCATTACTTCGGCAGCAAAAGTGTGCTGTACCGCGAGGTGGTCGAGCAGACCAATGCATCGGTGATTGCCGCGGGCATTGCCAAGGCCAACGAGTCGTCCACCTTGCTCGGTCGCTTGTCGGCCTTTTTCGCCGCTGCGATGGACGCTGATTCGAGTGACCGATCCACGGCCGCGTTCCTGGTCACCTCCGTGCTGGAGGCGCAGCGGCACCCCGATCTTGTGTCGGATGAACACGACGCGCTCAAGAGCTCGCGGGCGTTCGTCTCCTGGGCGGTCAACGACGCGGTCGAGCGTGGCGAGTTGAGCGCCGACACCGACATTCCGGCGATCGTGGAGATGCTGATCGCGGTGATGTGGGGCATGGGTTTCTACGCCGGATACGTCGGCAATGCGGACGAACTCGGCGTCATCGTGGACAAGTTCGAACTGCTGATGGCCAACAAGCTCTGGCAGCTGCGCGATTGATGCGTGAGCTGGAACACACCAGCCCATAGCCTGCCTAACTTGCTGAGTAGCATCGGTCAGATGAGCTCACTGCGCAGTCACGACGACACCTGGGACATCGCCACCAGCGTCGGTACCACGGCCGTCATGGTGGCCGCCGCCCGCGCCGCGGAAACCGAGCGCGAGGATCCGCTGATCACCGATCCGTACGCCCGGCTGCTGGTCACCGGTGCCGGCACCGGCATTTGGGAAACCTTGCTGGACAAGGATTTTGCCACCAAGATCGAGTCGGCGGACGCTGAGGCGGCGGCCATCTTCGAACACATGGGCAACTACCAGGCGGTGCGCACCCACTTCTTCGACGCGTACTTCGCCGACGCGGTGCAGGCCGGTATCCGCCAGGTCGTCATCCTGGCCTCGGGTCTGGATTCCCGGGCCTACCGGCTGCAGTGGCCGGCAGGCACCACGGTCTACGAGATCGATCAGCCCAAGGTGCTGGAGTACAAGGCCGCCACGCTGACCGAGCATGGTGTGCAGCCGACCGCCGAGCGCCACGAGGTGCCGATGGACCTGCGCTTCGACTGGCCGAAGGCATTGCGGGAGGCCGGTTTTGATGCGGAGAAGCCGACGGCGTGGCTGGCCGAGGGGCTGTTGATGTATCTGCCCGCCGATGCTCAGGATCGACTCTTCGAGCAGATCACCGAACTCTCGGCGCCGGGCAGCCGCATCGCGGCCGAGACCGCCGGGCACACGGCAGCAGAACGCCGCGAGGAGATGCGGGAGCGCTTCGCGCGGTTCGCGGCCCAGTTCAATCTGGAGCAGGCCCTCGACATCCAGAACCTGGTCTACGAGGACCCCGACCGCGCCGATGTCACGCAGTGGCTCAACGAGCACGGCTGGCGAGCGCACGGCGTGCACTCCCTGGCCGAGATGCGCCGGCTGAACCGCTCTGTCGAATTGCAGCACCCGCACGACGACGACGCCTTCGCGACCTTCGTCACAGCCGAACGGATTTAGCAGGGACACAACAAAAGCGGGGCACCGGAGATCTTCCGGTGCCCCGCTTGAGTTGGTGTCAGCGGCTCTGGTGAACCGAGGTGTCGACCTGCGGCACGTTCACGTGCTGGCCGATCTGGTTGAGCCAGTCCTGGTGGTCCACCCCGGCCGATGCCGGTCCAGCCAGGCCCAAGACGGCGGCGGCGAGTCCGCTTGCGACGACGGCGGTGAATCCGAACTTCTTCATTTCTCTTGCCTCTTCTTTGTTCTGTTGCTTTCTTGACTGATTCAACTCAGGGCCGTCGGTGTTTCATTCCGGTAAAACCTCGCGAAGCGCCGTGACAGTGCTCACTGTGAGGGCGGAGGGTGTGTCTTCGGCTGACCCGATGCGCGGTCGGCGATCTGGCCGCCGTATACAGAGAAGGACGCCCGACAGTGGTGATTGCTGACGGGCCCGAGCTTGAGCCCCTTCAACCGAAAGGAACCGTCATGCCAGGAGTGCAGGATCGCGTTGTTGTCGTCACCGGTGCCGGTGGTGGTCTGGGGCGTGAATACGCCCTGACGCTCGCCCGCGAGGGGGCCAGCGTCGTCGTCAACGACCTGGGCGGTGCCCGCGACGGCACCGGCGCCGGCCACAACATGGCCGACGAGGTCGTCAACGAGATCAAGGCCGCCGGCGGGCGCGCCGTCGCCAACTACGACAGTGTCGCCGAGCCCGAGGGCGCCGAGAACATCATCAAGACCGCGCTCGACGAGTTCGGCAAGGTCGACGGCGTGGTCAGCAACGCGGGCATCCTGCGCGACGGCACGTTCCACAAGATGACGTTCGAGAACTGGGACGCCGTGCTGAAAGTGCACCTGTACGGCGGATACAACGTCATCCGCGCCGCGTGGCCGCATTTCCGTGAGCAGAGCTTCGGCCGCGTCGTCGTCGCCACGTCCACCAGCGGCCTGTTCGGCAACTTCGGCCAGGCCAACTACGGTGCCGCCAAGCTCGGCCTGGTCGGCCTGATCAACACGCTGGCCCAGGAAGGCGCCAAGTACAACATCAAGACCAATGCGGTCGCGCCCATCGCCGCCACCCGTATGACCCAGGACATCCTGCCGCCCGAGGTGTTCGAGAAGCTCACCCCCGAGTACGTCGCCCCGGTCGTGGCCTATCTGATGACCGAGGAACTGCCCGACACCGACTCCGTCTTCATCGTCGGCGGTGGCAAGGTGCAGCGCACCGCACTGTTCCAGAACGAGGGCGTCACGTTCACCGAGGTGCCCTCGGTCGATGACATCGCCGCCAAGTGGGGTGAGATCACCGACCTGTCGGCAGCCCAGCAGGCCAGCTTCAAGCTGGGATAGCTCAGGTGAAAGCGCTTGTAGCACAAGCACTTACCGGTACAGCCGGGTTGGCGTACGTCGATGTTCCCGATCCCGTGTCCAACGATGCGGTGATCGTGGACGTCGGCGCCGCCGGCGTCTGCTTCCCTGATCTGCTGTTGCTGCGCGGCGAATACCAGCTGCGGCTCGAGCCGCCGTTCACTCCCGGTATGGAGGTCGCCGGTACCGTGCGGTCGGCGCCCGAGGGGTCGGGTTTCACACCCGGCCAGCGCGTGTCCGCGATGACGATGCTCGGCGGGTACGCCGAGCAGGTCGCCGTCGCACCGGCCGGCGTCATACCCACTCCCGACGGCATCGACGACGGGCAAGCCGCCTCCTTGTTGGGCAACTACTACACGATGCAGTTCGCCCTGGCTCGCCGCGGAGGGCTGCAGGCCGGCGAGACCGTGCTGGTGCTCGGCTCGGCGGGCGGTATCGGTGTCGCGTCGATTCAGCTCGCAAAAGCCATGGGCGCCAAGGTTATCGCGATGGTGCACCGGTCCGGTGCCGAGGAGTTCGTCACCTCGGTGGGTGCCGACGTGGTGCTGCCGCTGGCCGACGGCTGGCGCCAGGCAGTGCTCGACGCCACCGATGGCCAAGGGGTCGACCTGGTCGTTGACCCGATCGGTGGTGACGCCTTCGACGACGCCATCCGCGTGCTGGCACCCGAGGGCCGGCTGCTGGTGATCGGATTCGCCGCCGGTGGCGGAATCCCGACCGTCAAGGTGAATCGCCTGCTGTTGCGCAACGTCAGCGTGGTCGGAGTGGGCTGGGGCGAGTTCCTGCGTCGCCACCCGGAGGCCCAAGGGCAGGTGGGAGCCGAACTGGCCAAGTTGGTTGCGGCCGGGCTGCGGCCGCCGCCGCCCGTGCGGTACCCCTTGTCGGACGGGGTGGCCGCACTCGACGCCCTGGCCAGTGGCGGGGTGCGGGGCAAGCTGGTGTTGGAGCCGTGATGAGCGCTCGCGCGAAGAACATCGGGCTTGAGCCGAGCGCTCGCGCCCTCGCGTTCGACGTGTTCGGGACCGTCGTCGATTGGCGGTCGTCGATCATCGCCGAACTCGAGACCTTTGGTGAACAGCATGGGCTGCAGCGGGATTGGCCTGCCTTCGCCGACGCCTGGCGGGCCGGCTACGCCCCGGCGATGGACCGGGTGCGGCGCGGTGAGCTGCCGTGGACGCGGATCGACGACCTGCACCGGCAGATCCTGGTCTCGCTGCTGAGCGAGGGCGGGATCGAGGCGGGCGATGACGAGGTGGATCACCTCAACCGGGCCTGGCACCGGCTCAACCCGTGGCCCGATTCGGTGGCCGGGCTGACCCGGCTCAAGGACCGTTTCGTCATCACCACGCTGTCCAACGGCAATCTGTCCCTGCTCACCAACATGGCCAAACATGCAGGCCTGCCGTGGGATTGCGTGATATCGGCTGAGCTGTTCCGGCACTACAAGCCAGACCCCGAGGCGTATCTGGGCTGTGCCGAACTGCTCGACGTGGCACCCGCCGAGCTGACTCTCGTCGCCGCGCATCCGTCCGACCTGCGGGCGGCCCGCGTGGCTGGGCTGGGCACGGCCTATGTGGCCCGGCCTCTGGAACACGGGCCGGACGGCGAGGCCCACGTAGTCGAGCCGGGCGAGTTCGACGTGTCGGCGACGGATTTCCTCGACCTCGCCGACCAGCTCGGTGCGTAGCGTGGAGTTGTGGACACTGCGTCGAATCAAGCACTGCGCCGGGCACTAGAGCTGTTGATCGACCCGCCGGCCGAGCCCGACACCAGCAAGGGCTACCTCGACCTGTTGGGCGCGGGCTCTGACGCGCCCAAGAACTCGGGGACCATTCAGAAGTGGTGGGCGTCGCCGGTCGGGTCGATGCTCTATGACCGTGCGCAGCTGCTGAACCGGCGGCTACTGGCGGTGACGCGGCCGCCCGTCGATTGGTTGAACATTCCATCCGGTGGCGTCGTGCTCGACGTCGGCAGCGGCCCCGGCAACGTCACAGCGGCGTTGGCTCGGGCCGCCGGCCTCGACGGGCTGGCTCTCGGCATCGACATCTCCGAACCCATGCTGGCCCGTGCGGTGGCCGCCGAAGCGGGCCGGCAGGTCGGCTTCATCCGGGCCGATGCCCAGCGGCTCCCGTTCCGGGACGAATCGTTCGACGCGGTGAATTCGATCGCAGTGCTGCAGCTGATCCCCGATGCCGACGCCGCACTGTCGGAGATGGTGCGGGTGCTGCGGCCGGGCCGGCGGATCGCCGTCATGGTGCCCACCGTCGGGCGCGGCCCGGTGCGCCTGCTGTCGAAGGGCGGCGCGCGGTTCTTCGGGCAGGACGAGATCGGCGACATCTTCGAGGAACTCGGCCTGCTCAGGGTGCGTTCCAAGAGCGTCGGCGCCATTCAGTGGGTACGCGGCCAGAAGCCGTGAGCACCCTTGGCGTCGTACTCGTCGCTGTAGCCATCGCCGTCGGGCTTGTCGGCATCGTGGTGCCGGTTCTGCCAGGTGGATTGCTGGTGTTCGCCGCGATCGCGGTGTGGGCGATCGTCGAGCACACCGCGGTGTCGTGGGTGACGCTCGGAGTCGCGGCGGCGCTGTTCATCACCAGCGAGGTGGTGAAGTACCTGTGGCCGGTGCGCCGCATGCGGGCCGCCGACGTCCGGACGGGCAGCTTGGTGGCCGGCGGCGTGCTGGGCATCATCGGGTTCTTCGTGATCCCGGTGCTGGGTCTGCTGCTGGGCTTCGTGGCCGGCGTCTACCTGGCAGAGTTGTCGGTGCGGCGGGACCACCGCCGGGCCTTCGCGTCGACGGTGCATGCGCTCAAGGGCGTGGCCCTCTCGGTCGGTGTCGAGCTGACCGGCGGGCTGCTTGCCACAATTGCGTGGGTGACGGGGTTGGTGTTCAGCAATTGACTGCACGGCAATGGACATTGGACGCATCCGACGGTGAGTTGCTGCTGCACACGGGCGTCACCGGCAGCGCGTCGCGCATGGGGCACCGTCTGACGATCGCGCTGCGGTCATGGCAGGCCACGGTGGACTGGGACGGCGATCAGCCCGCGGCCGTCGAGGTCACCGTCGACCTCGACTCCCTCGACGTCGTCCGGGGCGAAGGCGGGATGACGCCGCTATCGGGCGCCGAGAAGGCGGTGGTGCGCACCAACGCGCTGAAGACGTTGCAGGCCAAGCGGTTTCCCCAAGCTACGTTTCGGTCGTCGGCGATCGACCGCGACGGTGACACGCTGCGACTGGTCGGCACCCTGCAGATCGCCGGGCACAGCGGTGAGCAGACCGTCGATGTCCACGTCGAGCCCGATGGCGTGCGCATCTCAGGTGAGGCGGTGGTGCGGCATTCCGCCTTCGGCATCAAGCAGTATTCGATGCTGATGGGTGCGATGAAGGTGGCGGACGAGGTGCGGGTCACGCTCGCGGCAGAACGGTGAACGTGAGAGCTCAAGAAGCGGTGGGCGAGTCGTCGATGTGCAGGACGCCGCAGCGCCACAACATCGCGTACAGCTCACGCAACGGGACCGTCAAGACGCGCGCCACGATGTCGGCCATCGGATCGACCGACACATTGGAGGTTGTCACGCCTGTCACGGTGGGTAATCGAAACGTCGAGCAGTCGAAACCGACGTGACGGAGAGGTGACCAATGCCCGAAAACTCACGACAGGCGCAGAGTCACCGCGAAGCGGTGCAAAGGGTCCGCAATGCCCGCGGCTTTGCGCTGACGTTGCCGGTGGTGGGCCGGGTCGCGGTACCGCCCCCTGAGCAGCTGGCCTTCTACAGCGCACTCGGCGTGCTGGCAGCGATCGAGATCATCGACTGGCCCGTCGCCCTGTTGCTCGGCGCCGGGCAGGTGCTGATGCGCAACGAACAACGGCGGATCGCCGCGGAAAACGACGCGGCTTAATCCAGCAGCGCCGTACGCAGCCCGGCGAGGTCCGCGTCCGTCACGCCGGCCGCCCTCAGGAAGCCCGAAGTCGAACCGTAGCTGTGCTCCAGCGTGCGCCACGCGGCGTCGAGGTACTCCTCGCGTACGCCGAGCACCTCGTCGGTCAGCCGAGCTTCGGCGAAAGAGATGACCTCGGCATCGCCTGATCGGGCCCGCACCGAATCGAGGATGCGCTCGCGCAGCGCAACGATGGCGTCATTGCTGCGCAGGAAATCCGCCATCACGGTGTCGCTGGATACCCCGACGGCATTGAGCACGGTCGCCACGGTGAACCCGGTGCGGTCCTTGCCTGCGAAGCAGTGCGCGAGCACGGGCCGACCTGCGGCCAACAGCGAGATCACTTGGCGCACAGCGGTATGCGCGCCCGGCAGGGTCGGGAATTCCTCATAGACCTCGACCATGTACCGCTTGGCGGCGTCGACCACGTTCTCGTCGCTGGGAGACTCGGCCATCACCCGCTGGAACGTCGACTCGTGCGGTGCGTCCTGATCGGAGTCGTCCTGGAAGTGGAACGGCAGCATGTGGATTTCGACGCCGTCGGGTACCAGGCCCGGGCCACGGCGCTGCACCTCGCGGTAGGACCGAAGGTCGGCGACATCGGTGATGGCCAAGTCTCGGAACCGGTCGCGTCCCGCGTCGGAGAGCGCGCTCAGCTCACTGGACCGGTAGAGCCGGCCGGGCCGAATCCCGGTGGACTCCGCCACATCTCGAAAGTTCCACGCTCCTGACAGTTCTCCGAGCCCGACGGTCATGCGGACGTCACCGCCGCTGCGAGGGCCGACTTCTCGCGCCCGAGCTCGGCACGGGCAATGGTGCGCATGTGCACCTCGTCGGGCCCGTCGAACAGCCGCATCGCGCGATGCCAGCCGTAGAGCCGCGCCAACGGGAAGTCGTCGCTGATGCCGGCCGCCCCGTGCACCTGGATGGCCCGGTCGATGACGGTGCAGGCGACCTGTGGGGCCACGGACTTGATCTGGGACACCAGCACGTGGGCGGCTTTGTTGCCCTGCTGGTCGATGGTCCATGCGGCCTTCTCGCAGAGCAGCCTGGCCTGGTCGATCTCGTTGCGGGACTTGGCAATCGACTCGCGCACCACACCCTGCTCGGCCAACGGCTTGCCGAACGCGACGCGCTTCTGCACCCTGTCGACCATCAACGCCAGCGCCCGCTCAGCCGCCCCGAGGGCACGCATGCAGTGGTGGATGCGGCCGGGGCCCAACCGGGCCTGGGCGATGGCGAAGCCGCTGCCTTCCTCGTGCAGCAGGTTCTCGGCAGGCACCCGCACGTTGTCGAAGACGATCTCGCAGTGCCCGTGCTGGTCCTGCCAGCCGAACACCGGAAGGGAACGGAGGATGCTCACGCCGGGGGTGTCCACCGGCACCAGGATCATCGACTGCTGGGCGTGCGAGGCCGCGTCGGGATTGGTGCGGCCCATGACGATGAGGATCTTGCAGCGCGGATCGGCGGCGCCACTGATCCACCACTTGCGGCCGTTGATGACGTAGTCGGCCCCGTCGCGCAGCATGGTCGTCTCGATGTTGCGGGCGTCCGAGGAGGCCACGGCGGGTTCGGTCATGGCGAACGCACTGCGGATGTCACCGGCCAGCAGCGGCTCGAGCCATTGTTTGCGCTGCGCTTCGGTGGCGAACAGGTGCAGGGTCTCCATGTTGCCGGTGTCGGGGGCCTGGCAGTTGATCGCCTCGGGGGCGAGTTCCAGGCTCCACCCCGAGATCTCGGCCAGGGGTGCGTACTCCAGGTTGGTCAGCCCCGACTCCGACGGTAGGAACAGGTTCCATAGCCCGGCGGCCTTGGCCTTGACCTTGAGTTCCTCGACCACCGGCGGCACGGTGTGGTCCTTGGGACCCCTCTCCTCGCGATACGCCTCGTAGGACGACTCCGCCGGGAACACGTGCTCGGTCATGAAGTCGGTGAGCCGTTTGTGGTAATCAGTCGCTTTGGCCGACATCGCGAAGTCCATGCCAGCCACGATATGACACATGGTTAGACAGGTAGAACATAGGCATGACTGGAACCCTCCCGCCCGAGAGCCGCCCGCCGTTCCCGCCGTTCACTCTGGAAACAGCCATGCAGAAGGTGCAAGCCGCCGAGGACGCCTGGAACACCCGTGACCCGCACCGGGTCAGCCTGGCTTACACGCCGGATTCCCACTGGCGTAACCGTGCGGAGCACATTGTGGGGCGCGAGCAGATCGTGGAATTCCTGACCCGCAAATGGCAGCGCGAGTTGGACTACGTGCTGCGCAAGAGCCTGTGGGGATTCCGCGAGAACCGGATGGCGGTGCGGTTCCAGTACGAGTGGCACGACGCCGACGGGCAGTGGTACCGCAGTTACGGCAACGAGCTGTGGCAGTTCACCGACGACGGGCTGATGGCGCGTCGTGAGGCGAGCATCAACGACGTCCTCATCGAGGAATCCCAGCGGCGCTACTTCGGTCCGCGTCCCGAGTCGGAGTACGGCCGCGACATCGAACTCTGGTGATTGAGCGGCTCGCCGCTGTGGTAGTTGAGCGGCTTGCCGCTGTCACGGCCGAGGGTGCACGCCAGCAGCCCGGCCACGACGGCCAGGCCGATGACCACCGCCGCGACCGCAGGCCAGCCGGCAGCGTCGAACGCCACCCCGCCGAACCAGCCGACGGCGCTCGACCCGCCGTAATAGAACAGGTTGTAGAGCGAGGAGGCCTGCGCCTTGCCGTCGGGGGACGCGGCGGTGCCGACCCAGCCCGAGGCGATGGCGTGCGCCCCGAAGAACCCCGCGGTGGCGACCACCAGCCCGGCCAGCACGGCGACCAGATTGTGGCTGGTGGTGATGGCGACGCCGACGATCATCGTCGCGATCGAGGCGAGCAGCACCTTTCGTCGGCCGAACCGGGTGGCCTCGGCGCCGGCCCGCGCCGAAGCCCAGGTGCCCGCCAGATACGCCACGAACACCAGGCTGACCACGGTCTGCGGCAAGTGGAAGGGCGCGGCCATCAGCCGGAAGCCCAGGAAGTTGTAGATCGCGACGAACCCGCCCATCAACAAGAAGCCCTGCGCATAGAGCACCAGCTGACGCGGTGACCGCAGGTTTGCCCACAGGCGCGGGCCCAGCTCGCGGTGACTGCGGGTCGGGGTGAATCCCTGCGCCGGCGGCGCGAGCTTGGCGAACGCGAGCGCGGCCAGGCCGCACAGCACCGCCACCGTCAGCACGCCGACGCGCCAGCCGAAGTGTTCGGCAACGGGTCCGGTGACGAGCCGACCGGCCAGTCCGCCGATGGTCGTGCCCGCGACATAGGTGCCCGCCGCTCTGGCGGCGTGCCCGGCGTTGATCTCCTCGGTGAGGTAGGCGACCGCGACGGCAGGTACGCCGGCCACCACGAGACCCTCAAGGAACCGGCCGGTCAGCAGCAGCTGGAAACTCGGGGACAGTGGCACCAGCAGGCCGAGAACCGTTGCGGCCGTGACGGATATCGTCATCACCTGAACGCGGCCGATGCGGTCGGCCAGGGCGGCCCACGGGATCACGCCGACCGCGAGCCCGATCGTGGCGGTCGACACGGCCAGCGCGGTGCCGGCGGCGCCAGTGCCGAGGTCACGTGCGATCAGCGGCAATACCGCTTGTGGTGAATACAGTTGCGCGAAGGTGGCGACTCCGGCGCAGAACAGCGCGGCGAGCAGGCGCCGGTAATCGGCGGAGCCGCGCGTATGCCCTTGCCAGTCAGTCGAGATCGCAGGAGCAGTTGTCACCGCATCGACGTTAGGTAGCTACCCTCGATGTGTCCAATGCATGGAACTAGGTATCTTCATGCGCTTGGCGTATGACAAATTCGGCGAAGCGTTCGGCTGCGGGCGGCAGCGGACGGTCCGCGGGCCACGCCAATCCGAGCTGGCGCTTGGCCGAGGTCTGTGACAACGGCACATAGACGGCGCCCGGCTCGGCGCGCTCGGGTCGGGGGACGGGCACCACTGCGACGCCGAAACCCGCGGCGACCAGGCCCTCCATCGTCGGGATCTCCATCGCCTCGAACACCACCTGGGGTTCTATCCCGGCCTCGGAGCACAGTTCGTCGGTGAGCTGACGCAGGCCGAATTCGGGTGCCAGCGCGACGAACGGTTCGTCGCCTGCGTCGGCCAGCCGGATGCGGGTCCGATCGGCGAAGCGGTGCCCGCGCGGCACGGCCAGGCATAGCCGCTCCAGGTAGAGGCCGCGCCACCGGTAGCCGGCCGGACGCGGCGAGGTGATGGCCAGGTCGACCCGGCCACCGGCCAGCGCGTCGACGATGTCGTGTGCGGCGCCCTGGATCAGCGCGAACTGCACGCGGGGCGCCTCTGCACGGAACCGCCGCAGCAGGTCCGGGACGAACCAGCTGGCCTGGGAATGCAGGAACGCCAGCCGAACGGTTCCGGTGTCGGGGTCGCGCAACGCGGCGATCCGCTCAGTGGCAGAACGCATCTCGGCCAGGCCGCGCCGGGCGTGCTCGAGCAGGATCTCGCCGTAGGCGTTGAGCCGCAGCCGGCGGCCGACCCGGTCGAACAACGGGGTACCCACCTCGTCCTCCATCCGGGCCAGGGCTCGCGACAGGGTGGGCTGGCTGATGTGCAGCTCGGCTGCAGCGTCGGTGACGTGCTCGGTCTCGGCGAGGACGACGAACCAGTGCAGCTCGTCCAGATGCATGGGGGTGATTCTTGCGTGTTTTTCGGGCTTCCGGCGTTATTGCCTGTGGGATGCTGTGCGCCATGGCCGAGAAGGTGCGGGTGGTGGTGGGCGACGACCATCCGATGTTCCGCGAGGGTGTGGTGCGGGCTCTGACCTCCAGCGGCGAGATCGACGTGGTGGCCGAAGCCGACAACGGCGCGGACGCACTGGAACTCATCAAGACCCACCGGCCCCAGGTCGCTCTGCTGGATTACCGCATGCCGCAAATGGATGGCGCGCAGGTGGCGGCCGCCGTCAGCCGCGACGAGCTCGGCACCCGGGTGTTGTTGATCTCCGCTCACGACGAGTCGGCCATCGTGTACACGGCCCTGCAGCAGGGTGCGGCGGGTTTCCTGTCGAAGGAGTCCACCCGCAGCGAACTGGTCAACGCGGTACTGTCCTGCGCCAAGGGCCGCGACGTGATCGACCCGAACCTGGCCGCGGGACTGGCCGGTGAGATCCGCCGGCGCAACGAACCCGACGCGCCGGTGCTCAGCCCACGCGAGCGTGAGGTGCTCGACCTCATCGCGAAGGGTCTGAGCATCCCGGCCATGGCCAAGGAGCTCTACCTCGCACCCTCGACGGTCAAGACCCATGTGCAGCGGCTCTACGAGAAGCTCGGGGTGTCAGACCGTGCCGCCGCGGTCGCCGAGGCGATGCGGCGCAAGCTGCTGGACTGACATGGCGTTCGAACGGACCGTCAACTTCTTTGCCTCGCAACCCGTCCGGGTGTCAGCCGTGTTGCGGGTGCCGTTGATCATCTTGATCCTCGTGCTCGTCTCGGTGTGGGAGGTCGACCACTGGCTGCCCGAGGTCTACGCCGTGATCATCGGCGTGTACGCCGTCGCGGCGGTGATCTGGCTGGTGGTGGTGCTGCGCGGGCCGATGCCGCGCTGGGTGGAATGGGCCTCGACGGCAGTCGATGTGCTGGTGTTGGTGGCGCTGTGCGCGGTCTCCGGTGGTGCGACGGCCGCGCTGCTGCCGGTGTTCTTCCTGCTGCCGATCTCCATTGCCTTCCAGGACCGCCCTGCGCTCACCGCGCTGCTCGGTGCCGCGACCGCGTTGGGGTATCTGGTGGTGTGGATCTTCTACTCCAAGCGTGACGACAATGTCGGACTCCCCAATGTCGTCTACATGCACGTCGGCTTCCTGGTCTGGCTCGCCGTGGCGACGACGGCGTTGTCGCTGGTGCTGGTGCGCCGCTCGGCGCGGGTGCGCTGGCTGTTGGAGGTGCGCCGCCGCTTGGTGTCGGAATCGGCTCGCGCCGACGACATCCGCAATGCCGAGCTCGCCGAGCACCTGCATGACGGGCCGCTGCAGACGCTGCTCGCGGCGCGGCTGGATCTCGACGAGATCAGGGAACGCATACCGGATGCCGCCCTGGACCGCGTGCGCGCGGCGCTGCAGGAGACCGCGGCTGGGCTGCGTTCGACGGTCACTGAGCTGCACCCGCAGGTGCTTGCCCAGCTGGGTCTGGCTGCTGCAGTGCGAGAACTATTGCGCCAGTACGAGAATCGCGATGTGGTGGTGAACGCCGACATCGAGGACGTCGGTCAGCCGGAGTCACAGGCCCTGCTGTACCGGGCGGCGCGCGAACTGCTGGCGAACGTGAACAAGCATGCCCGCGCCAGCGAGGTGACGGTCGGGCTTCATCGCAAGGGGGAGCGAATTGTGTTGGTAGTCGCCGATGACGGCGCGGGTTTCGACCCGGCGCGGGTCACGACATCCGTGGCCAATGGCCATATCGGCTTGGCATCCTTGCAGGTTCGTGTTGAAGCCAACGACGGCACGATGGACATCGACACCCGACCGGGGGCCGGTACGCGGGTGACGGTGACGCTCTAGCAACCTATTTCACACACGGAATGCCGGAGACCTTCATCTGGGTCAGATCCGTGGGCGCGGGCGTGTAGCTGCCGGTCGCGGTGGCGGCGACGGTGGTCACCGGGGCGCTGACGGTGGTCGATGTGGTGGTTGTCGACGACGTCGTCTCGCTGCTCGACAGCGCATCGGTATTGCGGTCGGCGTAATCGTCTGCGGGAAAGTCGGTTCCGATGGTCAATTGCACAGCGCCGGGGGCGACGCCGGTGGACGGCTCTGCCGTCAGCCCCAGTTCCTCGGCCAGGGCATGGCCTGCCTTGTCGGCGCCCTGCCCGTATTCGACGGTGGTGGTGGCCGACAGCGCCGATGCGTCACCCACCTGGCCTTCTGTGAATCCCTTTGCCGCGAAGGTAGATTCGAGATGTGTGGCCAGTCCGTTGAAGGACGACGCGTTGATCACGTTGAGCACTGCGCCGTGGCCGTTGAGCGTCGACTCCTTCGCCGGCGTGCTCGTGGGTGCCGAGGCGGAGTCGGAGCCGGAGACCAGGTCGTGCACGATCTTGCGGACGGTGGGGACGTCGATGATGTTGACGTCCTCGCCGAGCGAATCCTGCCCGAACTCCTTGATCGGCAAGGTGTACAGCGACGGCGGATGATCGGTGAGAGCCGATGCGCGCTTGGTGAATTCGGCGAGGTCGAACCCTGAGTCCAGGGCCACGTTCTGCTTGGCCACGTTCAGCAGGTTGCGCAGCGTGCTGGCGTTGCTGAGCCCGCCGCCGTGGCTCAGCGCGGACACCAGGGCGGCGATGAAGGCCTGCTGACGACGGGTGCGGTCCAGGTCGGTGAAGTTCTCGTCGTTGACGTCGCGGCGCTGCCGGACGAACGCCATCGCCTGCGCGGCGTCGATCTCCTGCACGCCCTTGTGGAAGTTGGCCCCCGAGTACGGGTCGGAGGTATCGGCGTTGAGGCACACGGTGATCGGTTCGACGGCCTTGGCGATCTGGAAGAACGCGCCGAGCGTGACCTCGACGAAGTGGTCGATCGGGATGCCCAACAGATTGCGCACCGTCGCGATCTCGGCCTTGCGCCCGGCCTCGCGGGCCTGCTGCTCGTGGATGGCTGCGTTGTCGGAGTCCGACTCCATGTTGTCCATCGCGTGCTGGTAGGCCAGCCCGTAGGCCTGCTTGACCTTGCCCTTGCAGGTGCCGCTGGGGCACCCGGCGAGCTGCACGTAGTCGTCGCGGGGGATGGAGAACGCGGTGGCCGGGCCTCCGTCGCCCGGGAGGTGGACGACGATCAGCACGTTGGAGTTGTAGCCGCCCACCGTCTCGTCGCCGGCATGCAGTGCGTCGTAGATGTCCTGTGGGAGCGGGTTGCCGTGCTGATCGAGCCGGCTGTCCAGCCCCATGATGAGGATGTTCTGGGTGTTACCCGACGACGCGGGACCACCCGCGAGTGCATTGGACGTGGTGATGCCGTTGAGCGCTCCGCGATAGCCGGCCCAGCCCATGCCGGTACCTGCCAATACGGCCGTCGCGGCCAGGCTGACGGCAACCCTGCGGGCAACGCGAAGGCCGCGGCGCGGGGCGCGGCTGCCCATCCGGTGCCGAGCCGGAGGGTACGCATGTGCGGGTTGTGTCATAGTCGCCAGTCATTATGGGGTCACCTGCCATTTGCCATTATGCGGCCTGTCAGGACCGTTGCCTTTTGGTGGGCGAATGTGAGTTCGCTTGTTCATCAGGCAGCCTCGCCTTGCGGTGAGGCGGTCCCCGTCTGATCCACCGTCTGGTGGTGCGGGGTTGACGTTTCATCGCCGGCTGCGTCGCCCGCTGGCGCGGGGTCGGTCTCATGCGTGGCTCCACGTCCTGCCACCGGGCCACTCCCGGCGGGACTCTGTTCACCCACAGGTGTGGGTACGCCGAGTCGGGCGAGATTGATCGCAGCACCCAGATCACGATCGATCCGCATACCGCATTCGGCGTCGTCGCATTCGAAGATCCGATCGGCCAGCGTGAGGTTTGACTTTCGCCTCCCACAAGCCGTGCACAGCTTCGACGACGGGTAGAACCGGTCGGCCTCCACCAGATGGCTGCCATACCAACGAGTTTTGTAACCGAGCATGCGCCGCACTTCAGCCAGTGCGGCATCAGCCAGTGCACGATTGAGGCCCCGCTTGCGGGCGCCTCCTTTAGCGCGCATTCCGGCCGCGTTCAAGGTTTCCACCACCACCACCACATCGTGCTGCTGGGCCAGGACAGTGGTGGCCTTGTGCAGCACGTCACGGCGCACCGCCGCGACGTGGGCATGTGTGCGGCCGATCCGGGCCTGGGTGCGCCGCCACCGCTTCGACGGCTGCTGAGGGCTGCGGGTCTGCGAGTCATACCGACCGTGCTGGCGGGCGGCTCGGCGCTGCAAGGCCCGCAACCGAGCTTGCGCGGCGCTCAACGACTTCGGCGCCCGGATGCGCTCGACCTCCATCCCGTCCGGGGTCGCGACCACCAGCAGACTGTCGGCCTTCACCCCGACATCGACGCCGATGACCGGATGCACTGCCCGTCGGGCGTGTGCCGGCCGCGTCTTGGCTTCAACGATCACCTGCAGCGCGCAATACCAGCGCCCGGCGCTGTCCTGACGCACAGTGGCCGACAAGATCCGCGCCGACCCGGCCTCGATCCGACGGGCCAGCTTGCGGGTCGATTCGTGCGTGCGGACCGCACCCAGCCGCGGCAGGGTGACGTGGCGGCGGTCCGCCTCGATCCGAATGGCCCCGGTGGTGAACCGCACCGAGCGCGTTGCCCGAGCCGACTTAAACCGCGGGAACCCGACCATCCGACCTTTCCGCTCACCGGTACGAGACTTCGACCACGCCTCCAGGCCCCGCGATAGTCCGTCCAAACCGGTGTTGTAGGCCTCCTTCGAGTTCTCACCCCACCACGGCGCACACCAGGCCTTGCGCTGATTCCACACCTTGCGCAGCGCCGGCAACGACCACCCCAGCACCGGCGTCAACTCTGCTTCGCCGATGCCGTAGCTACGCTCAGCGGCCCGCTGATCCATCACGGCCTTCACCAACGCCAACATGTGATTGTGCGCGAAACGCGCCGCACCAGCATGAGAAGCCAACTCGCGCAACTGTGTTGGTGTCGGATCCAACGCGAACCGATACCCCTGCGCCGTCCACCCCTCGGGGATCTCGAACCTAGCCACCAACAACCACCTCGGCCCCTTTGGTGGCGGTCACTGCCCGCATTCCCGGGTTGCGCGCCCCGTGGCGCCCATACAGGCGCGCACACATCGAAGTCAGCACCTCGATCATGTCGCACACCAGATCATCGACAGTCTCACCCTGATCGGCAACCATGATCCCGCGGCCCTGGGCGGACAACGCGGCTTCGAGATGCTCCACCCCGAAGCGCGCCAACCGGTCCCGATGCTCCACGACCACCACCAAAGCAGACCGGTCCGACAGAATCCTGCGCAACTTCGGCCGCGTGCCGTTCACGCCCGACCCCACCTCGCCGACCACATGGCCATTCGAGGTAGCCCAGTGCGCCAATCGTGCAACCTGCCGTTCCAGATCCGCCGTTGAACATGTCAGGACACCCGCGCATAGACGACCCTGCGACCGGATTCCCCGGACTCTGGCGCATCGACCCAGATCGTCCCCGACTCCAAGCGGCGAGCCGGCACCGGCATCCGGTCCTCACGAAACCACCGGTACGCAGTCTGCGGATACACACCATCCGCGCGCGCCCACTCAGACAACTTCACACACTCAATGAAACACACATTCGATCACATCTACTCACACAACATCGAACAGTTCGCTACCCCATAGCCCGCGCGATCACCATCCGCTGGATCTGGTTGGTGCCTTCGAAGATCTGCGTGATCTTCGCTTCCCGCATGAACCGCTCAACGCGGTAGTCGCGGGTGTAGCCCGCGCCGCCGAACACCTGCACGGCATCGGTGGTGACCTTCATCGCAGCGTCGGTCGCGATCAGCTTGGCCACGCTGGCATGTGTCGAATACGTCAGGCCGGCATCACGGCGACGGGCGGCGTCCAGGTAGGTGGCCCTGGCGCTGACCACCGCGGCAGCCATGTCGGCCAGCAGGAATCCCAGGCCCTGGTGGTCGATGATCTTGCGCCCGAACGTCGTCCGCTCGTTGGCGTAGCGCACGGCCTCGTTCAGCGCAGCCTGCGCGATGCCGACCGCCACCGCCGCGATACCGAGCCGGCCCGAGTCCAGGGCCGAGAACGCGATCGACAGGCCCTGGCCCTCAGAGCCGATGAGCCGGTCGGCGTTGAGCAGTGCGTTGTCGTAGAACGCCGATGTGGTGGGCACGGCGTGCAGGCCCATCTTTTCCTCGGGCTTGCCGAAGGTCAGACCGTCGAGATTCCCGGGCACCAGGAAGCACGACACTCCGCGGGAACCTTCCCCGGTGCGCGCGAACAACGTGTAGAAGTCCGCCTTGCCGCCGTGGGTGATCCACGCTTTGGACCCGTTGAGCACGTAGCCGTCACCGGACCGCGTCGCCGAGCAGCGCAACGCAGCGGCATCCGATCCCGCCTGGGGCTCCGACAGGCTGTAGGCACCGATCTGGCTGCCCGACAGCATGCCGGGCAGCCAGCGCTGCTTCTGCTCGTCGGTGCCGTACGCCAACAGCGGATGCGACGACAGGCTGTGCACGCTGACCGCCACGGCGACGGCGGCCCAGCGGGCGGCGATCTCCTCGAGCACCTGCAGGTACACCTCGTAGGTCTGACCGCCGCCGCCCCACTCCTCGGGCTGGGGCAGGCTCAACAGACCTGCCTGCCCCAGCTGGGCGAAGACCCCTTCCGGATACTTCTCGTCCCGCTCGTGTTCGTCGACGATCGGGTCGAGCACCTTGTCCGCGATATCGCAGGTCAGGGCGATGAGCTCACGTGACTCATCGGATGGCAGTAAGCGGTCCACCGGCATACTTGCACATCCTAGTTTCGACGGGCTTATACGCGTTCCGCGGCGGGCAAGGCGGCGAGGATGTCGTTGACGCGGTCGCGGGCGTCGCCGAAGAGCATCTGCGTGTTCTCGCGGAAGAACAGCGGGTTCTGCACGCCGGCGTAGCCGGAGGCCATGGAGCGTTTGAACACGATGACGTTGTCGGCGTTCCACACCGTGAGCACGGGCATACCGGCGATCGGGCTGCCCGGATCCTCGGCCGCGGCGGGGTTGACGGTGTCGTTGGCGCCGATGACGAGCACGACGGAGGTGCCGTCGAAGTCGTCGTTGATCTCGTCCATCTCCAGCACGATGTCGTAGGGCACCTTGGCCTCGGCCAGCAGCACGTTCATGTGACCGGGCAGGCGGCCGGCGACGGGATGGATACCGAAGCGGACGTTGACGCCATGCTCACGCAGCTTGCGGGTCAGGTCGGCCACCCCGTACTGGGCCTGCGCCACGGCCATGCCGTAGCCCGGCGTGATGATCACCGAGTCGGCGTGGGCGAGCAGCTCGGCGGCGCCTTCGGCGGTGATCTCGCGGTGCTCGCCGTAGTCCTTGTCCTCGGCCGGGCCCGCCTCGATGCCGAAACCGCCGGCGATGACGGAGATGAACGACCGGTTCATGGCCTTGCACATGATGTAGGACAGGTACGCACCGGAGGAGCCGACGAGCGCGCCGGTGATGATCAACAGGTCGTTGGACAGCAGGAAGCCCGACGCCGCCGCGGCCCACCCGGAGTAGCTGTTGAGCATCGACACCACCACGGGCATGTCGCCGCCGCCGATGGAGGCCACCAGGTGCCAACCCAGTAGCAGGGCCAGCGCGGTCACCACGGCCAGCAGCCACAGGTGTGGCTCGATGACGAACCACACGGTCAGCACGAAGAACGCGACCAGCGCGCCGATGTTGAGGAAGTTCTTGCCGGGCAGCATCAGCGGCGCGGACTTGATCCGGGCCGACAGCTTGAGGTTGGCCACGATCGAGCCGGTGAAGGTCACCGCACCGATGAAGACGCCGACGAACACCTCGGCGGAGTGGATGCCGAGCATGCCCTCGGCGTTGAGATGCGCGGCCTCGGCGCCGGCGAGGTTGTTCTCGACGTGCAGGTAGCCGTTCCAGCCGACCAGCACGGCGGCCAGGCCGACGAAGCTGTGCAGCAGGGCGATCAGTTCGGGCATGCCCGTCATCTCGACCACCCTGGCGCGCCACAGTCCGATTGCCGCGCCGACGATCATGGCGCCGATCAGCAGGGCCAGCCCCAGGGGTTCGATCTTGCGGTCCAGCGCCAGTGCGATGGTCGCGATCAGCGCGACGGCCATGCCGACGATGCCGAATGTGTTTCCGGCCCTTGAGGTTTCATGTTTGGACAGGCCGGCCAGGGCGAGGATGAACAGTAGTGCCGCTATGACGTAGGCCGCGGATGCGACGTTTTCTAAGGTGAACATGGAATCCGTTCGGAGAAGTCTTTGTTGGGGGCGCAGGCGCTAGCTGCGGGAGAACATCGCGAGCATGCGGCGGGTCACCGCGAAACCGCCGAAGACGTTGATGCTGGCGAGCAGGATCGCCAGGCAGGCCAGCACGGTGACCGGGACATTGTGCTGGCCGATCTGCAGCAGCGCCCCGACGACGATGATTCCCGAGATCGCGTTGGTCACCGACATCAGCGGGGTGTGCAGCGCGTGGTGCACATTGCCGATCACGTAGTAGCCGATCACGATCGCCAGCGCGAACACGGTCAGGTGCACCTGCAGAGCGCTCGGAGAAATCGCGATCAGCGCGAAGACCGCGGCGGCGACGGCGAACGTCACCCCGAGCCGGCGCCCGGTCGACATCGGCTGCTTCTCCGGCTTGACGGCGGGGGCTTCGGCGGCCGGCTTGGCGACCGGCGCGGCGGACACCTGCACCGGGGGCGGTGGCCAGGTGATCTCGCCGTCGCGCACCACGGTCACCGACCGCTGCACCACGTCGTCGAAATCCAGGATGAGCTTGCCGTCCTTCTCGGGCGTGAGCAGCTTGAGCAGGTTCACCAGGTTGGTGCCGTACAGCTGGGAGGCCTGCGCGGGCAGCCGGCCGGCCAGATCGGTGTAGCCGATGATCGTCACACCGTTGTCGGTCACGATCGCCTTGTCCTTGACGGTGCCTTCGACGTTGCCGCCGTTGGCCGCGGCCATGTCGACGATCACGCTGCCCGATTTCATCGACGCGACCATGTCGGCGGTGATGATGCGGGGTGCGGGCCTACCGGGGATCAGTGCGGTGGTGATGATGATGTCGACGTCCTTGCACTGCTCGGCATACAGCTGTGCTTCGCGGGCCTTGTAGTCCTCACCCATCTCTTTGGCGTAGCCGGTGGTCGACACCTCGGCGGCCTCCGGATCCACCGCGAGGTATTCCCCTCCCAGGGACGCGACCTGGTCGGCGACCTCCGGGCGGGGGTCGGTGGCGCGCACGATGGCGCCCAGACTGCCCGCGGCGCCGATGGCAGCCAGACCGGCGACCCCGGCACCCACCACGAGCACCTTGGCCGGGGGCACCTTGCCCGCCGCGGTCACCTGACCGGTGAAGAACCGGCCGAACTCGTGGGCGGCTTCGATCACTGCGCGGTATCCGGCGATGTTGGCCATCGAGGACAGCACGTCGAGGGACTGGGCCCGCGAGATACGCGGCACCGCGTCCATGGCCAACACGGTGATGCGGCGCGTGCCGAGCTTCTCGACGAGCTCGGGTCGCAGGGCCGGAGATATCAGGGCCACCAGGGTGGCGCCGTCGCGCAGCGCAGCGATCTCGTCGTCGGCGGGCGCATTGACCTTCAACACCACGTCCGCTGCCCATACCTGCTCGAACGAGCCGATCTCGGCGCCGGCAGCTACATAGGCACTGTCGGCGAAGCTCGAGGTCAACCCGGCGCCGGATTCGACGACGACGGTATAGCCGAGCTTGGTAATCTGTCCGACAGTCTGCGGTGTGGCAGCGACGCGCGTTTCTCCCGGTTGAGACTCGCGCGGAATCCCGATGATCATCTACTTGTGTCCGATCTGTTGATTGGGCATGGATGAGTCTTGCATTTGAGTTCGGGTCCCTCTCACGTCCTCCATGGGTGAACGGCGCTCTTGGCCTTGGGTTCTATCTCTGACCTGCGGCGTTCAATTCGGCCTGACTCCCAATATCCCCCAAAAGGGTGAGGCTATGAGATAAGTCTCAAAGCCAGTCGCGGCGCTTGAACATCACGTACAGCAGAACCACCAACACGACGATCAGGGTGGAGCTGGCGATGAAGCCCACGACGGTGTTGATGCCCGGATACACGACGTTCTGGCCGTAAAAACCGGTGATGGCCGTCGGGACCGCGATGATCGCGGCCCAGCCGGTGAGCTTTTTCATCACGGTGTTGAGCCGGGCATCCTGCAGCGACAGATTCGTCTCGAACACCGTGGTGACCATGTCGCGCAGGGACTCGGTCCACTCGGATACCCGCAGCACGTGGTCGTAGAGGTCGGCGTAGAGCGGGTCGAGTTCGGGTGAGATCTGCGAATCCATGCGGCGATGCTGGATGGTGCTGACCACTTCGCGCATCGGCAGGACCACACGGCGCAGCTGGACGAGATCCTTGCGCAGGCGGAAGGTGCGCCGCTGCAGACCGCGTTGTGGGCCGCCGTCGTCGAACAGTTCGTCCTCGAGCGATTCGATGGCGTCGTCGAGTTCCTGGACCGCCTCGAAATGTCCGTCCACCACCACGTCGAGCAGGCCGTGCACGAGTGCGCCGACTCCGTACTGTTGCCCGCCGAGTTCGTCGAAGCGCCGTGAGACCTCGTCGGCGTCGAAATTCGTGGGTTCCGGTTCAGCCGGTGGCAGTCGCACGGTGATGAGCCCGCGGGGCAGCACGAAGGCTGAGATGCGGTGCTTGACGAGTGTGCTTGAGATGTCGTCGGTCGGGATCCTCAGGTGCACCGCGTACACCGTGAAGAACGTATGTGTGTGGTACACAGACGCTTTCGTGCGTTCCATCGGTGCCATGGCATCCTCGACAGCCCAGGTGTTGAGCCCGAGTTCGGTGGCAAGCGCCCGCAGTGTGTCGTGATCCGGATCGTAGATGTCAGCCCAGATCAGGGCGTTCTCATCTGTCAGACAGTCGGATATCCCGTCGAATGTGAAACCGTCGACTGCCCGGCCCGCTCGCCAGATCCTCCCCTGCACCTGGGTCATGGCTCTCGAGTCAATCACGCTCCGCGGCAGTGACCATCGGCAACAGGTAAGTCCGCACGTATTCACGAGTGTCGTCGAGGGTGGTGAGTTTGATGCTGGAGTGCGGCGTGACGATGAAGGACAACGTCAGCCGGGCGTGCAGTTCGGCGACGGTGCGCAGGTGGCGCTCCTGGGCTTCGGTGGTCTCCGCAGACCCGTACAGGTCGGTGCGCAGCTGGGCAGCGGAGTGCTCGGTGGCGAAATCGATGATGGCGCCGGCGTCGACGGTGAGGCTGGGCAGAATCGTCTCCGGCTCGGTGCGCAGCAGCTTCTTGAGCAGAGCGTGCTCGCGCAGGAACGTCACGGTGAACACGGTGTCGAACACCATGCGGTCCTCCAGGGTGTCGGCTTGCGCTCGAGCCCTGTCGCTGCCCTCCAGATAGCGGCGCGCCTCGGCGAGCACGAGAGCGTCGATCAGGGCGTCCTTGGTGGGGAAACGTCGGTAGAGCGTCGCGCGGCCAACCCCGCTGCGCCGCGCGACGTCCTCCATGGTGGTGCGCCGGATGCCCACCAGCTCGGCCTGTTCCAGGGCTGCGGCCAGGATGCGGGTGCTGATCGCGTCCGGCTCGCGGACCAGGCTCAGCACCGCGGGGTCGGGCCGGGCGAGCCGTCGCACGAAGTCGGCTGTTCGCGTCGTTGTCACGCAACTCCTCCTTGCCCGCGGATGCCCGCCGTCGTAGCGTAGTCACCGACACAAGAGAGACGATGAGTGTCTATTTGTCTCTCCGTCTCATTCTAGAGATCGATGACAGCTCGGGGAGGGTGTTGATGGAGATTGGACTGTGGGCGCGGTGGGTGGCCCTGCACGCGGTACCGAGGACGTTCATGAGATTTCAGGCCGTGCGGGGCAATCCGGTGGCCGGGCTGATCGCCAATCACGGGCATGGCCTCGATCCGTATCCGATGCTGGAGGAGATCCGGGCGCGCGGGCCACTGATCCGCACGCCGTTCGCGTGGGCCAGCGTCGATCACGCGGTGTGCCGAGAGATATTGCGCGACAAACGCTTCGGTGTGACACCGCCGACGGGCATGGAGCTGCCAGCCCCTCTGCGGGCACTGCTGGCACGCACCGACCCCGGCGTCGCGAACCCGGTCGAGCCGCCTGCGATGGTGATCGTCGATCCGCCCGACCACACCCGCTATCGCCAGCTGGTGGCACAGAGTTTCACGCCGCGGGCCATCGACACTCTCGACACCCGAGTGGCCGAGGTGACGCGCGAGCTGATCGAGCGACTCGCCGCGCGCCCGCAGCCGGACCTGATCGCAGACTTCGCCTCGGCGCTGCCGGTCGCGATGATCGCCCACATCCTGGGCTTGCCCGACGACACCCATGCGCGGCTGCTGCAGTGGGGGCACCACGGAGCGCCGTTGCTGGACATCGGAATCCGTTGGCGGACCTACCGTCAGGCCATCGAGGGGCTCCGCGGCATCGACGGCTACCTCACCGAGCACTTCCGCCGGGTGCGGACCGGCGCCCCCGATGACAACCCGTTCAGCCGCATGGCGGCCGACAACACCCTCACCGAACGCGAACTCACCGCCAACGCAGCCCTTCTCATCGGCGCGGGGTTCGAGACCACGGTGAATCTCATCGGCAACGGCATCGTCCTGCTGTTGCAGCACCCCGATGAGCTGCAGCGACTGCGCGCCCAGCCCGAGCTGTGGCCCGCCGCCGTCGAGGAGATCCTGCGCATCGACAGCCCGGTCCAGATGACCGCCCGCACCGCGCACTGCGACATCGAGCTTGCGGGACAACGCATTCGGGCCGGAGACATGGTCGCAGTGCTCCTCGGCGGCGCGAACCGCGATCCGCAGGTGTTCCCGGATCCGGCAGTCTTCGACGTCACCCGGTCCAACGCGCGCGACCACCTGGCCTTCGCGTCGGGGATTCACGCGTGCCTCGGTGCCGCCCTGGCCCGCATCGAAGGTGTCACGGCGTTGCGCGCGCTGTTCGAGTCCTATCCCGACCTTCGGCTGACCGAACCCCCGAAGCGGCGAGATCTGGTCAACCTCAACGGATTCGAGCGACTGCCTGCCCAATTGGGCTGCAGGGAAGTCGTCGGGTTGACCGGCTGAGCGCCGTCAGATCCGGTCGAAGATGCTGTTGACGATGTCGTCGCCGATGCCGAAGCCGGCTCCGTTGACGATCGCCTGACCGAACCGGCCGCCCAGGAAGTGCTGCAGTGCCCCGCCCTGTCGCGGTTGGTACTGCGGCGCGTACTGAGGCTGGTAGGCCTGCTGGGCGGGGTATTGCGGCTGCTGGTACTGCGGTGTGGGCTGTTGATACGCCGGGGCCTGCACATGGTTGTCCACCAGCGCGTGGATGGCGGTCAACAGCTGGGTGGTGGAACTCTCCTCGTCCCGGATCGCCAACGCGATCTCCTTGAGGTCCAGCGCCCATTCCCGAGCGTTCGAGTCCCCGGCGGCAGCCGCGGTCGACAGCTTGCCTGCCAGCGCCTGCAGCAACGCCGACGTCTGCTGTGCTTGTTGCTGCAGCGCGGCGTACTGGCTGTCTACGGTCGCAGTGTCCATGCGCCCATGTCTACCGGGCAGCGCTGTGATCCAGCTGAAAGTTCGCCGCGACACCGCGCGGCATCGGCGCCGGTATTCACGGGCCCGCCGGTACGCTCCGATGAGCCGTGTCCGCAGTGATCGGGGGCAGCCGTGAGCGATCGGTCGTCGATATCGGGGGCCACCAGGTTCTGGATCAGCCTCGCCACCGGTCTGGTCGTCGGGGCCGGTGCCGGTGCGGTGTCGGGACGCTGGCCGGTCGGTCTGCTGACGGTCGTCATCGTCACGGCGGGGCTCAGCGTGGTGTGGGCGCTGGCGGTGTTGTGGCCCATGGATGCCGACCAGACACGCGATCACGCGAGTGACGCCGACGTGCACGGCGACGTCGGAGATCTCGTGCTGGTGCTCATCCTCGCCGCGAGCCTGACGTCGATCGGCATCCTGCTGGCCTCCGCCAACGACGCCGACAAGGCCAAATATGCCGGCATGTCGCTGGTGGCGATCCTGACGGTGTGGGCGTTGCTGCACACCATGTACGCCGCTCGTTACGCCCGGATCTACTACCAGGGCGACGTGCGCGACATCGACTTCAATTCCGATGCGCCACCGCGCTACGTCGACTTCTACTACTTCTCGTTCAACCTCGGCATGACCTATCAGGTGTCCGATACCGATGTCACCACCTCGCATCTGCGTGGTGAAGTGCTCAAACACTGCTTGTTCAGCTACATCTACGGCACGGTGATCATCGCGTGCACCATCAATCTCGTGATCAATCTCGTGGGGTAAAACTCGCGGTGAGCAGAGATCTTCTCGCGGGCCGCCAAGCCCGGTAGCAATACTGCTCGTGAATCTGACACCGCCGCGACGCTGCTGCCTGCGCGCCTCGTAAGCCTTTCCATCACACAGAGAGTCAAGGTGCGTGTCCGTCGTAACGAGTATTTCCCCAGCTGAGTCCGCGGACTCGCCGTCGGTTCCCGCTCCGCCGTCGCCATGGCGGGCCCGGTTGACCAAACTCGCCCTGCCTTTGGCGTCGGTCGTGGTGTTCCTGGCCGTGTGGCAAGTGGTGGCGTGGGCAGGCATCTGGAATCAGACATTCGTGCCGTACCCGAGCACTGTGTGGCGGGCGTTCATCGATGTCTCCACCACGCATGACGGCACCCGCGGGTACGCGGGCTATCTGCTGATCGAGCACCTGTACATGACGTTGCGCCGGGTCTTGGCCGGCGTGGTGATCGGCGTGGGTGTCGGTGTCGCGCTGGGCCTGGTGATGGGTTCGGTGGGCTGGTTGCGGAGCGTGCTCGAACCCTGGCTGACCTTCCTGCGGGCGCTGCCGCCGCTGGCCTACTTCTTCCTGCTGGTCATCTGGCTGGGCATCGACGAAGCACCCAAGATCACGCTGCTGGCCCTGGCCGCTTTGCCGCCCGCGGCCGTGGCCACCACCGCTGCCGTTCTCGCAGCCCCGGTCGGGTTGCAGGAGGCCGCCCGTGCCCTTGGCGCGACGCGGGCACAGGTGATCCGTGACGTCGTGGTGCCTGCCGCACTGCCCGAGACGTTCACCGGCATCCGCTTGGCCGTCGGGATGGCCTACTCGTCGGTGGTCGCCGCCGAGCTGTTCAACGGCATCCCCGGAATCGGCGGATTGGTCAAGGACGCAAGCAATTACAACAACACACCGGTGGTTCTCGTCGGCATCTTCGCCATCGGGATCTCGGGTCTGGTGATCGACGGAGCACTGCGTTCCGCCGAGCGGCGGGCGGTCCCCTGGAGAGGAAAAATATGAGAATCGGCAGGCTTGCCGCACTGGTCGCGGCGACAGCGCTCACCCTGGCCGGCTGCGCCGTCGACCACTCCGGCCAGGACGCCGCGAAACCGACCATTCGCGTTGGGTACCAGTCCTTCCCGAGCGGCGACCTCGTCGTCAAGAACAACAAGTGGCTCGAACAGGCGCTGCCCGGCTACAACATCAAGTGGACGAAGTTCGACTCGGGCGCCGACGTCAACACCGCGTTCATCGCCAAGGAGCTCGACTTCGGCGCCATCGGGTCGAGCCCGGTGGCGCGTGGACTGTCCGCGCCGCTGAACATCCCGTACAAGGTGGCGTTCGTTCTCGACGTCGCGGGCGACAACGAAGCGCTGGTGGCGCGCAACGGGACAGGTATCAACACCATCGCCGATCTGCGAGGCAAGCGTGTCGCTACGCCGTTCGCGTCGACTGCGCACTACAGCCTGCTCGCCGCGCTGGCCCAGAACGGGTTGTCGCCCAACGATGTTCAGCTGATCGACCTGCAACCGCAGGCCATCCTCGCGGCGTGGGACCGCGGTGACATCGCGGCCGCCTACACGTGGTTGCCCACCCTTGATCAGTTGCGCAAGACCGGCAAGGATCTGATTACCAGCCGTCAGCTGGCCAAGGACGGCAAACCCACGCTGGATCTCGCCGCAGTGTCCGACGAATTCGCGGCGGCACATCCCGATGTCGTCGATGTGTGGCGGCAGCAAGAGGCCCGCGCGCTCAACCTCATCAAGGACGATCCGAGCGCTGCTGCCAAAGCGATCGCCGCAGAGGTAGGGCTGAGCCCCGACGACGTCGCCGGGCAGCTCAAGCAGGGCGTGTATCTGACGCCCGAGCAGGTCGCCTCACCGGAATGGCTTGGTACTGAGGGGCATCCGGGCAACATCGCGGTCAACCTGCAGAGTGCGTCGCAGTTCCTCGCCGATCAGAAGCAGATCCCCGCGCCTGCCCCGTTGGCGACGTTCCAGGGCGCCATCTACACGAAAGGACTTCCCGGTGTCCTCGCCAAACAACCATGACGCCAAGGGCAGTCTTCGCATCAACAACGTGGCCCACCGTTACGGCCGCGGCGCCGACAAGGTGACCGCGCTGGGGCCGGTCGACCTCGACGTGGAGCCGGGCGCCTTCCTGGTGCTGGTGGGTGCCTCGGGTTGCGGCAAGAGCACATTGCTGCGGTTGATCGCGGGCTTCGAAACCCCGTCTGAGGGCGAGGTGCAGGTGGCCGGATCCCGCCCGACGCCCGGGGTCAGCTCCGGCGTGGTGTTCCAACAGCCGAGGTTGTTCCCATGGCGCACCGTCGGCGGCAACATCGATCTCGCACTCAAGTACGCCAAGGTGCCGCGCGAGCGGCGGGCGCACCGGCGTGAGCAACTGCTGGAGCGAGTTGGCTTGGAAGGGACCGAGAACCGCAAGATCTGGGAGATCAGCGGTGGCCAGCAGCAGCGGGTGGCGATCGCCAGGGCCTTGGCGGCCGAGACCCCGCTGTTTCTGCTCGACGAGCCGTTCGCCGCGCTCGACGCGCTGACCCGCGAGCGGCTGCAGGACGACGTGCGTCAGGTGAGCGCGGAGTCGGGCCGCACCACGGTGTTCGTCACCCACAGTGCCGACGAGGCGGCGTTTCTGGGCTCACGCATCGTCGTGCTGACCCGGCGGCCCGGGAAGGTGGCGCTGGACCTGCCGGTCGATTTGCCGCGGACCGGGGTGTCCGCCGATGAACTGCGGCGTTCTCCGGAGTATCTGAAGCTGCGTACCGAGGTGGGCGACGCCGTGAAGGCAGCCGCGGCGTAGCCGCGAATCAGGCCGCCGCGGCGTAGCCGCGAATCAGGCCGGAGCGGCGTAGGTACTCCCGCCGAGTTCGACGTTAGTGTCGCAAATTTGCCCGGGCCCCTCTTTGCCAGGCTGGTTGTGAGTCATTCATCTACCTGTTTGGGATGGAGGGTTATGTCGATCAGCCCGGGGTTTTCGGCGGCGGAGGTTCGTGCGTTTGTCGATCGGTATCACCTGCAGCCTCATGGGCAGAAGCGCGGGTGGCTTGCCGCGCAGGGGGTGTCGGAATCGCGGTTGCGGCGGTGGCAGGCGGCGGTGTTCGACGGTGATGTGGACCGGGGTCTGATTCCGCGAGACAGTGGTGGGATGAGAGTTCCTCCGGCGAAACGCACGGCGGTGGCCAAAGCGCGGTCGGCCGCGCAGACCGAGGTCGAGCTGGCGCGTCTGCAGGCCCGGGTCCACGAGCTTGAACAGAGCAACGAGGGCCTGCAGAAAGCCAACGACGCGTTGGGAAAAGCTATCGGGCTCTTGCATGCGATGAGCGAGCACGAGCCCGCCGCGGCCCCGACGAGCAGCGATCGCAGCGATTCCTCGACACCGAAAACCGACTCGTCACCGAGCTGACCGAAGCGCTGGGATCCCAGCGTAAGGCGCTGGCGATGATCGAGTTGTCTCGATCGACATGGCACTATCGCCATCACCCGCGCAGTGGTGTAGCCCAACCGATTCCGCAAAAGAAACGAGCCTACCCATCGCGCATTGGGGCGGCTGACCGCGCACGGATCGAGGAACTGATCACCACGAGCTGGGCGTCGGGGGTGTCCGTGGACGCGGCTTTCGCGACCGCGTGGGATGACGGGATCATGGTGGGTTCGCGTCGCAGTTGGTGGCGCATCGCCGCCGACATCACCGATCAGTCGGCCCGGCCGGTCATCCCGACCAAGGCCCGCGCCACCACTGGGCCGCGGCCGGCACCGGTGCTGGAAGCCACTGGCCCGCAGCAGGTGTGGAGTTGGGACATCACCGATCTGCGGACCCCGTGGCGAGGCATGGCGTTTAAGGCGTACTCGATCATCGACATCTACTCCCGCAAAATCGTGGGCTGGCGTGTCGAGGAACGCGAAGTCGATGCCCTCGCCGTGGAGATGTTCCAGACCGCGTTCTGCACCCACGGCGCCCCAGCTGCGGTGCACGCCGACTCCGGGCCGGCGATGCGCTCCAACGACCTCAAAACGCTGTTGGCAGACCTGAACATCACCCAGACACACAACCGGCCCCGAGTCAGCAACGACAACCCGTTCTCCGAGTCGGAGTTCCGCACGATGAAGTACCGACCGAACTATCCCGGCACCTTCAACACCCTCGCCGAGGCCCGTGCCTACATGGATTGGTATGTGCCCTGGTACAACGCCAACCACAAACACTCCGGGATCGCCCTGTTCTCACCAGAGCAGGTCCACGACGGCAGCTGGCTCGACCGCTGGCACCGCCGCGCAGCCACTCACCAGGCCTACTACCAGGCACACCCCGAACGATTCCGCCGACGCCCACACACCCCAGCACC
Organism: Mycolicibacterium brisbanense; assembly: GCF_001570425.1. Classification (GTDB taxonomy): domain Bacteria; phylum Actinomycetota; class Actinomycetes; order Mycobacteriales; family Mycobacteriaceae; genus Mycobacterium; species Mycobacterium brisbanense. The sequence goes on along the minus strand of NZ_BCSX01000024.1, from coordinate 529,744 downwards.
AGCCAATACCGTCGGCATCAACCTACCCAAACCCGAAAACCGACTCCAAGCAGCTTGACAACGGCCGGTCGAGACGAAGTCGCCGTCATACAGTGTCGGCAGCGGCCAATGGATGAGGAACAGGTCCACGTAGTCGGAGCCGAGCGCGCTGAGGGTGTCGTCGAACGCGCGTCGGGCGTCGTCGGGCCGGTGGAAACCGTTGTTGAGCTTGCTGGTGATGAACACGTCGCCGCGGTCCAAACCTGCGTCGCGGATGCCCTCACCGACTCCGCGTTCATTGCCGTACATCTGGGCGGTGTCGATGTGGCGGTATCCGACGTCAAGGGCGACCTTGACCGCCGCCGCTGTCTTTTCCGGCTCGATCTTGAACACGCCGAATCCCAACTGCGGGATGCGGGTGCCGTCGTTCAGTTCGATGGGCGCATTCATCGGTGGGAATGTCTTGCTCGTGACCATGACCTCCAGCGTGCCCTGTCCTTGCTGTCGCTGCCTATCCGGGATCCCCGCGGGTCAGTGAGTGCAGTCCAGCGACACGGTGATGGTGCGCCGCACCACGATCGGGACGAGGTCGAAGTTCTTCTTGCCGTTCTTGCCGATGGTCTCGACCCGTACCAGCCTGGTCTCGGTCTGAGGATTGCGCACACTGGTGACCGCGCACTGCTCCAGTGGAGCACTCCCGATCCGGTCGATCGTCACGTCGAATCCCTCGGCCTGCAGCTCGCCGATGGTCACCACCGCTGATTCTGCCGACGCCACAGCTGTCGGCGTTGCCATGATTGCCAGTACCGCCCCCGATACGGCCAGCGCTACTGATATTGCTCGCATACCACTGTCACGACGACGGGGCAGCCACGGTTCACAGGAAACGCAAAGCCCGGCCGGAGAATCCGGCCGGGCTTCGGCGCACTGTCTCAGTGAACCGCTGCCGCCACTGGCTCAGCGTGGTTGTCGACCATGGTGAGTTCGTCGAAGGGATCCCTGCCGCCCAGTACGGCGTCGACCTTGGCCCGGTCCACCGTCTTGGTCCACGAGCCGACGAGCAAGGTGGCCACCGCGTTTCCGGAGAAGTTGGTGACGGCGCGGGCCTCGGACATGAACCGGTCGATGCCGACGATCAGGCCCACGCCGTCCAGCAGTTCGGGGCGGTGGCTCTGCAGCCCGCCGGCCAAGGTGGCCAGGCCCGCGCCGCTGACGCCGGCCGCCCCCTTCGAGGCGACGATCATGAACACCAGCAGGGAGACCTGCTCACCGATGGACAGCGGGTCACCCATCGCGTCGGCGATGAACAGCGAGGCCATGGTCAGGTAGATCGCGGTGCCGTCGAGATTGAACGAGTATCCGGTCGGCACGACGACACCAACGGTGCTCCGCTCGACACCGAGGTGTTCCATCTTGGCGATCAACCGCGGCAGCGCCGATTCCGAGGACGATGTCGAGAAGATCAGCAGATACTCGCGGGCCAGGTAGCGCACCAGCTTGAAGATCGACACACCCGACACCACGCGCAGGAGCGCGCCGAGCACACCGAACACGAACACCGCACACGTCAGGTAGAACGCGAGCATCAAGGTCAGGAGCTGGGTGACCGCCGTCCAGCCGGTCTGCCCGACCACATTCGCGATCGCGCCGAACGCACCGATCGGGGCCAGCCACAGGATCATGATCAGCACCTTGAACACGAGCTTCTGCAGGTGCGCGACACCGCGCAGGATGGGCTCGCCCGCCGTCCCCATCGCCTGCAGCGCGAATCCGACCAACAACGCCACGAACAGGGCTTCCAGCACGTTGCCGTCGGTCAGCGCCGAGAACAGGGTGGTCGGGATGATGTGCTGGATGAAGTCCATCAGGCCGCCGGCCTCATGGGCCTTCTCGGCCAGCTGTGCGCCTTGACCGGCGGTCTTCTCCGACAGGTGCATGCCCGAGCCCGGGTCGAGCAGGTTGCCCACCAGCAGGCCGATGGCCAGCGCGACGGTGGACATCACCAGGAAGTAGACGAAGGCCAGTCCGCCGATCTTGCCGACGGTGGCGGCCTTACGGACCGAGCCGATGCCCAGCACGATGGTGCAGAAGATGACCGGGACGATCATCATCTTGATCAGGTTGACGAACATCGTCCCGAGCACGCCGACGTCTTTGCCGATCCCTGGCGCGACGAGCCCGACCACGACACCGGCCACCACCGCGACGATGACGGCGATGTAGAGCCAGTGGGTGCGGTCGCGTCTTGTCTTCGGTTCGGGTTGTGGGTCCAAGGTGGTGCTCATCGGTACCTCCGGGTCGACATCGGTTTGCTCTGCAAGTAGGTTCGCCGATGACGTGAGCCACGTCACGCATAAGTTCATTTAGTTCAAGCTGGGGCGGATATCGTGCGGTTGAGCAGGTGGTGGCCGCGGTCGCTGGCCGGTCAGGCGATCGCCCTGCAGGTGATCGTGGTCGCCGTCGTGGTGCTGGCCGGGACCGCACTTGCGCTGCTCGATGCGCGACGCGACGGTGACGCCGCCGCACGCCAGCAGGTCATCGGCATCGCGACCGCCCTCGCCGACGCCCCGTCGACGGCCGCGGCCATCCAATCCGGCACGGCGACACAGGTTTTGCAGCCGATGACCGAGTCGGTGCGCAGGGCTACCGACATCGCGTTCATCACGATCATGGCGCCCGACGGCACGCGCTTCACCCACACCGATCCCAGCCAGATCGGCGGCCACTACCTCGGCACCGTCGAGCCTGCGTTGCGCGGTGAGACGTTCAGCGAGGTGTACACGGGAACACTCGGCCCGTCGGTGCGGGCGGTGGCCCCGGTGCACGGCGCCGACGGCCGCATCGTCGGACTGGTCTCCGCAGGCATCACCCAGCAGACCCTGGCGCAACGCTGGCGAGCACAGATCCCCGTGATCGCCGCGGTAACCGCTGGGGCCCTGGTGGTTTCGTCGCTGGGGGTCTGGCTGATCCGGCGCAGGCTGCTGCGCCAAACCCACGGCCTGCGGCCCGACGAACTACGGGTGATGTACGACCACCATGACGCGATCCTGCACTCGGTGTCCGAGGGCTTGATCGTGCTGGACCGCGACGGCGTGGCCCTGATCAACGACGAGGCGCGACGACTGCTGGGTGTGCCGCCCGGCCCGGTGCAGCAGTCCGACCTGCCGGACTTTCTGCGCAGTCGTGATCCGGGTGTGCGCGACGAGGTGCACGTCACCGATGACCGGGTGCTGGTGGTGAACCGGTCTCGGGTCGTGGGCTCGGGAACCGACACCGAGGTGGTCACCATCCGGGATCGCACCGAATTGCAGGGCGCGCTGGGCGAACTCAGCTCGATGCAGGTGCTGGCGGATTCGCTGCGGGCGCAGGCCCACGAGTCGGCGAACAAGCTGCACACCGTGATCACGTTGGTCGAGATGGGACGTCCCGATGACGCGGTCCAGTTCGCCACCGAGGATCTGGAACTGTCGCAACAACTGGTCGACCGACTGTCGCAAGCCGTGCGCGAGCCCGCACTGGTGGCGCTCTTACTCGGCAAGACCGCGCAGGCCGACGAACGTGGCATCGCGCTGACCATCACCGAGGACACCCAGTTGCCCACCGACACAGTGCTGTCGGGCCAGGAGATGGTCACGGTGGTGGGTAATCTGATCGACAATGCGATGGACGCGTGCGACCGCGACGATCCGTGGGTCGAGGTCACGGTGAGCCAGGGCGGCGACGGACTGCTGATCCGGGTGGCCGACAGTGGCCCCGGTATGGATGCGTCGACGTTCGAAAAGGCCATGCAGCGTGGGTATTCCACCAAACCGGGTGACGCGTCGGGCCATGGTCTCGGATTGGCGCTGGTGGCTCAGGTGGTCAGAAGGCACGGCGGTGCGATACAGGCCGACGTGACATACGGTTCGGTCGTCACGGTGACGTTGCCGGTATGAGCGATATTCACGTCCTGATCGTCGAGGACGATCCGCTGATCGCCGCAGCGCATGCTACGTATCTTGCTCGGCTGGAAGGGTTTTCGGCCGCCGCAGTGGTGCACACCGCGCGCGACGCGATGCGCACGGCGGCGGACGCCGCGGCGTCGGAGCGGCCGATCGATCTGGTGCTGCTGGATCTCGGACTGCCCGACGCCAGTGGAATCTCGTTGGCGTCGGGATTGTCCGGGCTTCGACCGGCGCCCGACATCATCGCCATCACCTCCGAACGCGATCTGGAGATGGTGCGGGCCGCGGTCGCCCACGGCGCACTGGCCTATCTGCTGAAGCCGTTCACGTTCGCGGCGTTTCGCGATCGGCTGGAGCGCTACCGCCGCTACCGCACGGCGCTCCCGGCCGGCACGGACGCGGCCAGCCAGGCCGAGGTGGATCGAGCGCTGGGGGAACTACGCGTTGCCCCGAACAAGGCGGCTTCCCCGAAAGGGGCTTCACCGCAGACCACCGACGAGATCGCCCGCGCGGTCCGCGACGACCCGAACGGGTTGACCGCTGATGAGGTCGCCAAGCAGGTCGGGGTGTCGCGCGTGACGGCATGGCGCTACCTGGAGCGGCTCGCCGACAGCGGCACCGTCACTCGCAGCACCGAGTACGGCAGGACCGGCCGCCCCAGCACCCGCTACCACTGGCGCTAATTCCCCTCGCGAGCAGACGCAAAAGTCCCCCGACACGCCGGTGTCGAGGGACTTTTGCGTCTGCTCGCGGAACGAAGCTGCGGGTTCTAGACGGCGACGGCTTCGCGTGCGGGTGCGGCAAGCTCCCGCACTGCCGGTGCCGAAGCCAGCTGCGAATACAGCGCGGGCAGCTCGGCGGCGACATCGAACGCGTTGACGTGGCCGGTGTAGTCGGCGATGAAGACCCGGCCACCGTCGGCGCGCACGGCGACCGCAGCGGGCTGGGCATTGACGTCGACACTGCCGATGATCTCGCTGGTGAGGGTACACAGCACGCTGACGCGGTCGTAGTCGACGATGTAGGCGCGGGTGGCATCCGGGCTGAGCACCAGCTGCGTGGGTGCCCCACCGACACCGATGGTGCCGAGGACCGTACCCGCCGCGGTATCGATGACGTGCACTTCACCGCGGTACTGCAGGTCGGAGGTCAGCGCGTAGGCGATGCCGTCGGCGCCCAGCGCGATGTCGCGGACCGGAGCACCGATCCACACCGTGGACTCGATGTGTGCGGTTTCGGTGTTGATTGCGACCAACCGGCTGCCCCGCGGGCCCGAGGTGGCGGCGTAGAGCCGCTTACCGGTCGAGTCGATCCGCAGCGCGTCGAGATTGACGCCTTCGCCGCTGGCGATGTCGATGGTGCCGACCCGCTCAGCGGTCACGTCGATGACAGCGACGTCGATGCGGTCGTGGCCGCTGCGTCCGGCGAACACGCGCTTGCCGTCGGGGCTCACGGTCAGCGCGGTCACGTTCATGGCCAGCGGATACTCGGCGAGTACTGCACCGGAGATGGTGTCGACAACAGCGATCGCGTCACGACCCGCCGAGGCGATGCTGACGTAGGCACGGTCGTCGGCGGCCACGACCGCGAACGGCTCACCACCGAGCCGGACCGATCCGACGACCCGCAAGGTGTCGGGGTTGATGACGGTGAGGCAGTCACTGCCGTAGTTGGTGACCACGATGGTGTCGCGGTCGGCGTCCACGGCAATGTCACCGATGGGGCCGCGCTGGACTTCCACCAGGCCTGCCACGTCCAGGTCGTCGAGGGCGCCGTCGAACGCGACACTGCCGGCCGCATCCTCTGCGACGGCGGCGTCACGACGAAGCAGATTGCTGATCGCGCGCAGGAAGTTATTTGCCATGGTCATCGGCACCTCCGCCGGCATGGCGTTCACCGGCACTAGATTCCAGGGTCTGACTGCGCCAGGCTGGCGCGGTTGGATCGAGTCTAGCGACGAAAATGGGCGCCCTTCATCATCAGCTCGGCGCCCCGGCCAACTGCCGAGCCATTCTCTCAGGTTGCGCTTAGGAAATTCTTCGTTACGGCGTCGTTATCTTTCGGTAGCAATACATTGCACGTCAGTTACCTGGCATAACGCTGCCAACGGCTATCACCCGCTTGACGTCGTGCAATGGTCATGACGAATTGGCCTCTTACCATTCCCCCTAAAAATGAGCGATAAATCACACTTCGACACGCCAGCAAACTTTTCGAATCCCCAGGCGAGGGCACGTTGCCTCCCCGGCCGACCCCATGTTACGACTGGGAAAGCTGAGGCCGGGTGGGGCAGATGTTCGCTGAGCGTGACCCGGCTCACACCCGCATTGTCAACCAGCCGCACCCGGGCGCCGCATATGCGAGCATCACCGCATGGACCCGCAGGACGATCCCGAGGCCCGCATCCGGGACCTCGAACGCCCGCTCGCCGACGCCGCCTACGCGTCGGAGTTGGGAACCCCGTCCGCCACCCCACCGCCGACCCAGCCATGGACCGCCGGCCAGCAGTACCCGCCGCCGACCTACAGTGGCCAACCTCCGGGCCAATTCCCGCCGACCTACGGCAGCGGTTATCCGGGCCAGTACCCCGGCTATCCCCCGCCGCCGCAGCGAAGCTCCGGCAGTGCCGTGCGCGTTCTGGTGATAGTGGCCGCAGTCGGGTCGTTTCTGGTGGCCGGTGGCGTCGCGGCGTACCTGATGTTCGGCACTTCGCAGAACACGAGCAGCACCACGACCAGCCGCTCTACCAAGACGACCGTCCACACCACGACACCCCGCACGCAGACGGCCGTGCCCGCACCGCCGACCGCCTCGACGAGCCCATCAGCGCCCGGTCAGCCGGTCACCGTGACAGGGATCAACGAGAACCGGACCATCGCGTGCAACGACAACACCGTGAGCGTGCAAGGCATCCAGAACACTGTGACCATCACCGGACACTGCACCAGCATCACCGTGTCGGGCATCCAGAACACGATCACCGTCGATGCCGTCGACACCATCGACGTCTCTGGGATGGAGAACCGGCTCACCTTCCACTCGGGCGAACCGCAGATCTCCAACTCCGGCTCGGACAACACCGTCCAACAGGGCTGAGAATCACAGCACCTTCGACAGAAACTCCTGCAGCCGTGGATGTTTGGGGCTGTCGAAGACCTCGGCCGGGGTGTCGTCCTCCACGATGTTGCCGTCGGCCATGAAGATCACCCGCGACGCCACTTCCCGCGCGAAGCCCATCTCGTGGGTGACCACCACCATCGTCATGCCTTCTGCCGCGAGCGTGCGCAGCACTTCGAGGACGTCGCCGACCATCTCGGGGTCCAGCGCACTGGTGGCCTCGTCGAACAGCATGATCGACGGGCTCATCGCCAGCGCCCGGGCGATGGCGACGCGTTGTTTCTGGCCGCCGGACAGCGTGGCCGGCTTGACGTTCGCCTTCTCGGCGAGCCCCACCTGACCCAGCAGGTCCATGGCCCGCTTCTCAGCGGTGGCCTTGTCCATCTTCTTTGTCAAAAGCGGTGCGAGCGTGACGTTCTGGATCACCGTCATGTGCGGGAACAGGTTGAAGTGCTGGAACACCATGCCGATGTGCTGACGGACCTTGTCGAGGTCGACCTTGGGGTCGGTCAGGTCGTAGTCGTCGACCACGACCTTGCCGTCGGTGATGTCCTCGAGCTTGTTGAGGCACCGCAGGAAGGTCGATTTTCCCGAGCCGGACGGCCCGATGACGCAGACCACCTCCCCCTGGCTGATGGTGGTGTTGATGCCGTCGAGGACAACCAGGTCGCCGTAGGCCTTCTTGAGACCCTCGATGCGGATCTTGACGGTGCCTTCGGGTTCGGCCGCAACCGATTCCGGGACGAGGTGGGTCATTTCACGAGCCTCTTCTCGAGTCGGTCGGAGAGTTTGGTGAGCGCCATGATCACGATGAAGTAGATGATGCCGATGATCAGCCACATGTTGAACGACTGGAAGTTACGGGCGATGATCAGCCGGCCGGTCTGGGTGAGCTCGGCGATGCCGATCACCGACAGGATCGAGGTGTCCTTGAGCGTGATGACGAACTGGTTGATGTACGACGGGATCATCGTCCGGATCGCCTGCGGCAGAATCACCTTCCGCATGGTCGGCAGGTAGCCGATGCCGAGGCTGCGGGCGGCTTCCATCTGCCCCTTGTCCACCGACTGGATGCCGCCACGCACGATCTCGGTCATGTATGCACCGGCGTTGAGCGACAGCGTGATGATGCCTGCCGTCATCGCCGTCATCTGGAAGCCGAGCGCGGCCGGTATGCCGAAGTAGATGAAGAACGCCTGAACCAGAAGCGGTGTGCCCCGGAAGATGTCGACGAACGTGGTGCCTATGGCACGTAGCCAGATCGATCTCGAGACCCGCAACAACCCGAAGATGATGCCGAGCACCAGGGCGATCGCGATGGAGATGACCGTCAGGATGATGGTCATCTTCAGGCCGGCCATCAGGATCGGGAAGGTGCTCTTGAGCAGGCCCAGGAACGAATTGTCGTTCTCTGTGGCGCCCTTGCCGAGATACGTTTCGATAATCTGGTCGTAGCGGCCCGAGGACTTGAGGTTCTTCAGGCCCGCATTGAATTTGGCGAGCAGCTCGGCGTTCTGGCCCTTGTTGACCGCGAACCCGTAGCTCGACCCGCTCTCCTTGGGCGTCACGGTCTTGAATCCGTTGCCCTGCTGGATCCCGTAGTTCAGCACCGGGTAGTCCTCGAAGACCGCCACCGAATTGCCCGTGCGCACCTCGTCGAACATCGACGAGGAATCGGCGAACGACACGATGTCGAACCCGTACTTGTCCTTGATGGAGGCCGCGAATTGGGCACCCTCCGTACCGTTCTTGACGGCGACGCGCTTGCCGCGCAGGTCCGCATAGGACTTGATGTCGTCGTTGGTTTTCAGCACGGCCATCTGCACACCCGATTCGAAGTACGGGTCGGAGAAGTCGAAGACCTTCTTGCGTTCGTCGGTGATGGACATTCCGGCGATCACCCCGGCGGCCTGGTTGGCCTGCACTGCCTGCAGCGCGGCATCGAAGCCCAGCGGCTTGATGTCGACGGTGAAGCCCTGATCCTTGGCGATCTCGCGCATCAGATCCATGTCGATGCCCACCAATTTGCCCTGCGCGTCCTGGAATTCGAACGGGGCGAACGTGGTGTCGGTGGCGATGACATAGTGTTCCCCGGCCGCCGATGCGGGCGCGGTCATGCACAAAGCGATGCCGATCAGCCCGACGAACACGGCCGCGACGACGGCCGTGAGTCGGTGCAAGGGCCGTGTTGCCCGCGTGGTGGCGCGGCCCGGCGAGGGGGTGACTCGCATATTGCCTCCGATCCAGATGCGACGGGCCTCACGCTATCGTCGCGACGGCTCTTCGCGGGTGATCTCGGGCCAATCGCTCTGTGTCATCCCCCAGCCAGCCGCAACACCCGCTTGTCGGAACCGTCGGCGACCAATACGCTGCCGTCGCCTGCGACCGCCACCGAGCGGGGTTCCGACAACCCGGTGAACGGCAGCGGAACTGGGGCGTTCGCCCCACGCGCGAACTCGTACACCTGGTTCTCACCGGTGACATACACGTCGCCCGCGGCGTCGACCGCCACCTCACCCATCGTGCTGACATCGGTGAACGGCAACAGGGTGGGCACGCTCGCGCCCGGCGCGAGCTTGAACACACCCTTGCCCGGGTGGGTCACGTCGCCGGTGTCGGCGACGACGTAGACGTCACCTGCGGGGTCCACCGCCACGCCTTCGGGCTGGTGCAGACTTGGGAACGGCAGCGCGGACGGCGCATTCGCTCCCGGCGCCAACTTCCATACCCGGTCCACGTCGCCGCGGCTGTGCAGACGCTCCACGGTCTCGGCTCGATCGGTGACGTAGACGTTTCCGGCCGTATCGACTGCTACTCCCGCCGGGTTGCCGAGGTCGCCGAACGGCAGCATGTGTGGTGACGCCGCGCCGGCAGGCAATGTCCAGACCTGGCCTACGCGGTCGGTGACGAAGACATCTCCAGCGGCGTCCACCGCGACGTCCTCGGGTCCCGTCAGGTCGGGTAGCGGCAGCGCACTCGACGAATTCGCGCCGGCAGGCAGGGCCAGCACCCGGTTGCCGAAGGTGTCCACGACGTACACCGTGCCCGCACCGTCCACCGCGATACCGCCCGGTTGGGTGAGCCCGTGGATCGGCACCACATCCTGTCGAGGCTCGGCATGAGCGGGGGCCGCCAGTACCGTCGTCGCCACCAGCGTCACGGCGAGGCCGACGAATCGTGCTCGGTTGCCGCCCATTTCAGGCCAGCACCGAGGCCAGCTCGGCACGCGGCACCGAGATTCGTTGTGGCCCGTCCACTTGCGGCAGCACGAGACCCTGGGCGAAGAAGAAGGTCACCGCGTCGTCGGTGAGTGCGAAGTTCTGGTACGCCGTGGCGTCAAGCCCGCTGACCCAATCCGGTCCGTCGGCGGCCCGATCACCCAACGCACGCTTCACAATCGGCGCGAGAAGCTGCGGGACGTCCGTGCCGGGACGGAACAGTGACGCCAGGGTGATCGGCACGGACTGTGTCACGTCGTAGTTGAACGCTCTGAACGTCCCCACCGGGTGGGCACCGAAGTCCGAGTTCAGCGCGAGGACCAGGCTCCGGCTGGTTGCGGTTTGATACGCGGTGCCCGAGATCGCCAACACATGGCGCCCCGGGTTGCGCATCGGGTCATGTTCGGCGGCGTTGACCCATTCGTCGCGGGTGTGTGTCACAAAGTCCTGCACCGGTTCCGGATCGGGGTAGTCGACCGGAAAACTGATGTCCAGGGTGTAGTCGGGCGTGCTGGTGTGGCTGGTGCACAGTTGATCGGCGCCCACCGTGCCACCCAGGTCAGCGCACAATGGCTGCGCCCCGGCGATCCCGGGCGCCGCACCGAGCAACAACCCAGCCGTCACCACGACTGTCTGCAGGCGTCTCATCGTCACACGTATTCCCTTCTGGGGCACACTGATCAGGTCAGCCGAGCTCGAGCGCTTCACGCGACAGCCGTAGGTAGTGTCCGGTGCTGCTGTCGGTGCATGACATCCGCGCCGGTTCACTGTGGCAGACGATCGGCCCTGCCGAACGGGTTTGGCCGTATGCCAGCGTCGGCAACCCGGGAGCGAAGTTGGTGTCGCCGTGGCAGTGCACAACAGGAGCACTGCCCTCTTTGATGCTGACCCGGTCGCCCCAGGCCAACTGGCAGTCGGCGGGTTTTTGCGGCGGGGTGTAGCTGTAGTCACGGATTTCACATTCGGCCCCGTTGGTGCCGTCGAAGCTGGTCGACACCAGGCACATGATGTTTCCCGACGGGGTGACGAACGTGGACGCTGCCGGGCAGGCCTGGGCGGTTGCCGGAAAGGCGATGCAGGCTGCCCCGGAGACGGCGAGTGCGATGTGGCGCCAAACTGTGGTCATGGCACAAGGCTGCGGGACGCGCCTTGCGGAATTCTCAATGAGCGCTTGCGGCCCGTAGTTTTGTGGCCCAGGCGGTGGCCGCTCCGCGGCGCATAGCGTCTGGATCACCGGTGGTGAGATAGGTGCGGGCGGCCAGACCGGTACCACCGCGGGCTTGTGGATGGCGTTGGGCCACAGCAGCAGCGAACCGTTCGGCCGGATCGAGAAGCACGACGTCGCCCAGCACGTCGGAGAACCACGGGCTGGCGGCCGGATAGTGCGTGCACGCCAATACCAGCGCCTGCACGTGGCGCAGCGGCGCGACGATCGTCCTCAGGTCGGCGAGGAATTGCGGTGACCCCAGCCTCCCCGCTTCGATGTGCGCCGACAACGGCTGCGCGACCCGCGACAGCACCACCCGGCCGGGCCGAGCCAGCCCGCGCCGGTAACACCCGCTCGCTATGGTGCGGCGGCCGCCCACCACGCCGATCGGGCCACCGATCCCGTCAGGCACAGAAGCCACCCCGTGCCCGATGATGCCTTCCACCGGGATCGGCACCGACCTCAGCCGTGCCGTGACCGTACTCGCGGCGTTGCAGGCCAACACCACTTCGGTGGCGCCCCGTCGCGCGAGCTCGGTGACGACGGCGGTGAGGCGGGCGGCCAGTTCACCGGTGTGCATCCGGCCGTACGGTGTGACGCCGGTGTCGGACCAGTAGAGCACCGGCAGACCGGGCGCGAGGTGATCCAACGCCCGCACCAGCCCGACACCGCCAACGCCCCAGTCGACGATGCCCAGACACGCGTTCACGGGTACGTGAGCGGGGCCGTGCGCCCCTTGGGGAGCGGTCCGGAATCGAATGCCACGACCCGCTGCGTGGACGTCGCCGTCAGTAGCTCGATCCCGGTCCCGGGGAACCGGCTGGCGAAGTACCAGCGGTACTCGTGCTCGGCACGGATCGGATTGCGCGCCAACATCTTCAGCCAATCCGGATGGGTGGTCAGGGCGGTCAGATCCGCGGCGAACTGCGGTCGGGTACGCCGCGTCTGCAGGTGTGACAGCGTGGACCGGGCGAGCACCCCCAGCTCCCGGACCCGCACCGGCTGGGCCACCATGTCGACGACCCACAGCCGGCCGCCCGGCGCCAGCACCCGGCGGATCTCGGCCATCACCGGATCCCAGTCCAGATACCGGAAGGACAGGAACGAGATGACCACGTCGAACTGGTCGTCGGGCACATCCAGCTCCGGGCCGTGCACCTGCTGAAAACGAAGCCGACGACTGTCCCGACTGCGCTCGCGGGCCCGGTCCAACATCGGCGCCGAACAGTCCACTCCGACCGCGAAATCGATCATGCCGTCCTCGTCCAGAGCCCGCAGCAGAGCCCCGGTGCCACAACCAATTTCGAGGACCCGCAGGCCTCGACCGAGCTGAGCCCTGACCTGCGCGGCGCGCTGCACGACCCACCGCCACTCCGCGCCACGGACCCTGATGTCGACGTAGGCGCGGTCGTACAACTCGGCGACCGGATCGTAGGTGCCCGACGGCTGGTTCGCGGCGAACCCGCCGGCCGGATCACACTGAACCAGCGGCCGCGCCGCCGCACCGAGATACTTGCGGATCGAGCCCGTCCAGCCGTGCGATTTGTGCCCGGGGGTGTCGATCAAATAGAGGCTCTGGCGGTCGGCCGGTCGGCGGCCCGCCCACGCGAATCGGTCATGGCGCGCGGACACCGTGGTGTAGTCGCGGTTTCCGAAAGAGGTCACCCCGAACACGTCGGCGAAGAACGGCGCGAACCAGCGGGCCGTCCGGCAGGCGTGGAAATACGCCTGCCCGGTGGCACTGAAGGGAATGGCCATCGTGCGCCACTCGTGCGGCGAGAACTGCTCGGGCCATCGCGTCGAACCGAACATCGGCCCGTACATCCCGGAGTGGCTGATCAAGTGCAGCTGACTGATCTCCCGGCCGGCGTCGGCCAGATGCCTCATCGCATCGGTGAAATCCGCCTTGCCGTTCAGGCCCGCGACGACGACGTCGGCCTCGGGATTGGCCGCACCCAACTCACGGGCCATCGTGGCGGCGGCAGCCGCGAACTCCGCTGAACCGCCGCGGTAGTGGGTGGTGTGCCCCACCCAGATGACCGGCGGTGCGTGCCGTGCGGGCGCCACGCGCGCGAACGGGATCCGCGCGTGATCACCTTCGGGGATCCAGGCTCCGTAGTTGCCGACGAGCTCGAGCACTTCGCGACGCTGCAGATCGAATACCCGCATGCTGTTGGCCGGCGGGCTGTAGAGATGCAGGCTCAGCCCGCCCTCGGGAGCCATCATGTCGTGGATCACCTCGCTGGTGATGCCGGTGACCGCGCCTGCAGGCAACGTCTCGCTGTGGGTGACGACGAGGTCCTGGTCGTCCCAGTCGAACCGTCGTTCCACGAACGTGCCCTCCAGCAGGACCACGAAACCTCCTGCCCCACCGTGGTCGTGGGGCGCGCAGCGCTGTCCCGGACGCCAGCGGGCGAGCATGATCTCGACCTGATCGTCCACTCGCAGGACCAGGCGGGAGTAGGGCTCACCCGCGTTCGCGGTGAGAGCTGCCGCGGACAACTGCGGGCGGGCCTGCGCGACGCGGGCCAACAACGCGGAGTCGGGCACCGTGCCACGCACGGCGACGGCCGCCAGCGTGTCGAACATGGAAGCCAGCCCGGCGAGTGGATCTCGCTGTACCGGCTGGGGCGCGATGGTAGTCATGTCGTCAGGGTGCAGGGCGGCCCTTGTGGGATTCTCAATGAATCAGGGTCGATCAGCCGGAGGTTACGAAAGCGCGATGGGGACAACTCGACTCGGGTTCGGCCTGTTGGGTCCGCTGATGCTGACGGTCGACGGGACACCCGCGACGCTGGGCACCCCGAAGCAGCGGGCTGTTCTGGCCGTCCTGCTGATCAACCGCAACCGGGTGGTCAGCATGGACGCGCTGATCGACGCCGTCTGGGACCAGAATCCGGTGCCCGCGGCCCGCGCGACGGTACACACTCACGTGTCCAACTTGCGCCGCCTGCTGGGCAGCGGCGCGTCATCGGTGTTGGCCAGCGCGGCACCGGGATACCGGCTGTCGGTCGCCGCGGGTGACTGCGATCTCGATCGATTCGTCACCGAAAAGGCCGCCGGCCTGAGGGCGGCTGCGGATGGGCGATTCGAGCGGGCCTCCACTCACCTGTCGGCGGCGCTGGCCGAATGGCGCGGGCCTGTCCTTGCCGATCTCCGTACGTTCACCTTCGTCGACACCTTTGCCGCCGCACTCGCCGAAGATCTCGTGCTGGTGCAGACCAGCCGTGCCGAAGCCGAGATCGCCTGCGGACGCGCCGCGACGGTGATCCGGGACTTGGAAGAGCTTGCCGCCGAACACCCTTACCGCGAACCGGTGTGGGCCCAGCTGATGACCGCCTATTACGTGGCCGAGCGGCAGTCCGACGCCCTCGATGCCTACCGGCGGCTCAAAACCGTGTTGGCCGAAGACCTGGGCATCGATCCGGGGCCGACCCTGAGTGCGTTGCACGCACGAATCCTGCGCCAGGAACGTCTCGACATCAGGCAGGCTGCGATGGCCACCGCCGTCCGGACCGTCAGCGGCGGCAGACCCTTGGACGGGCCGGGGGCCGCGGTCGCCGCGTTACGCGATGCCGCCGGGCGGCGGTACCCGCTGCGGCCTGCGGCCACGCGGATCGGGCGCCTGCCCGACAACGACATCGTGCTCGACGACGTCGACGTCAGCCGCCACCACGCGGTGATCATCGACACCGGAAGCAGTTTCGTGATCACCGACCTGCGGTCAGCCAACGGCATCGAGGTGCAGCATCAGCGCCTGCGGCCGAGCGCCACCCTCAACCACGGCGACCACATCCGGATCTGCGGCTACCGGTTCACCTTCGAAATCGACGACGTCTCCGGCGATCACCACAAGTAGACGCGCGCATTCTTCCCACCGGTGCAGGTGATCCAGCTGTCGCCGGGGAACTGCTGGCAGTGCATGAGGAAGTTCGAACCGTCGCACAGCGCTCCCTCGACCTTGCTGCAGTCGACAGCGCCGGGAGCCGACACCGCGCGCGGCAACGGGCTGGCGTTGCCGTACTCGGCCCAGTAGGAAGTGAGCACGCTGTTGGTGAAAAGGCATGAGGTTTCCGGGGTTCCGCGGCCGGCGTGACTGCCGAACCCGGTTGCGGTGGTTGCCGTGAAGCCCTGATCGCACGATTGATGCAATGCGCTCTGATCCGGTCCCGTCACCAGCGGCGGCAGCGGACCTCCCGGCGCCGGACCCGCCGTGGACGTAGCGGCTGCGGGCCCGTCCGGCTGTCCCAGATTGTTCGCGAGCATGCCGATCACGATCCCGATGGCGCCGACGATGAGTGCTGCGGCGACGGCGATGACCGTGGGCAATACCCAGCTGCGGCCCCGGCGATTCGCGTCAGGCTCACGGGGCTCGGGTAGCGGTAGGTCCCTCGTCGTGGCGGGCGCCTCGGTGACAACCGTTGCGGCGTAACGGCCATGGGATCCGGTGGCGCCGCCGACCCGTGAGGTGGCACCACCCCCGCCCTGCAGGGCACGCTGTGCGGCGCGGGCCAGACCACCCGCCGTCCCGAACCGATCGTCGGGATCCTTGGCCATGCCGCGCGCCACGACATCGTCAAAGGCGCTCGGTACCAGCGGGTTGGCGACGCTGGGCCGCGGCGGCGGCGCAGACAGGTGTGCCGCGAAGAGACTCTCCTGACTGTCGGAGGCGAACGGGGTCTCGCCCGTGAGCGCCTCGTACAGCACGCATGCCAGGGCGTAGGAGTCCACGGCCGCCGTGACCACCTGGCCGGTAAACCGTTCGGGGGCCATGTAATTCAGCGTCCCGATCCGGGTCCCCGCTGTCGTCAACCGGCTGTCCCCGCGGGTCTCGGCGATGCCGAAGTCGACGAGGTAGGCGAAGTCGGCCGGAGTCACGATGATGTTCTGCGGCTTGATGTCGCGATGGATGAGGCCTTCGGCGTGGGCCGCGTCGAGCGCGGCGGCGATCTGGCCGATGATGGCCACCGCCCTGGCCGGCGCCAGCGGCCCGTGGGCGATCAGCTCGGACAGCGTCTGTCCTTGTACCAATCGCATGTCTATGTAGAGGCTGCCGTCGATCTCGCCCCAGTCGTGGATGGGGATGACGTGTGGTTCCTGCAGAACCGCCGCAGCGTGGGACTCCCGCTGGAACCGGGTCCGGAAGGTCGTGTCGTGAGAGTACTCGTCGGCGAGGATCTTCAGGGCGACGGTTCGCCCCTTCTCGGTGTCATACGCCTCGTAGACCTCCCCCATCCCGCCCTTGCCGAGCATGCGCGTGATGGAGTACTTGCCGAAGGCCGTACCGACGCGCGCGTCCACTGCTGGTCCCCTTGATCTCTCGGATACAGAGGCAGTATCGCTGCCCGAGCCGGACGGTGCGGTTATTTGCCGTACTGACCGCGCAGTGACCGCGCCCATACAGGCAGTATGAGACTCGAATGTTGTTCGAAATGTCGGAAGCACAGTAGGGATCTCGATGACCGAACCAACCGAACGTTCCGCCGCCAGGCCCAGCCGGCTCCGGGTGGTGGCGTCGACACCCATCAGTGAGGAGCTGATCGAACGGATCGTCCGGCGCGAACCCCGCATCGACTTCATCCGCGACCAGACGCTGTTGCCTCCGCAGCGGTTCGCGGGTGACCACGTCGGCGATCCCGCCTTCCGACGCACGCCGGAACAGCAACGTGCCTTCGACGAGCTCGTCGATTCTGCCCAGGCCCTCTACGGGGTGCCCGACGAGAAGCCGGCCGCGCTCAAGCGCACGGTCGAACACAATCCCGGGCTGCTGTGGGTGCACACCATGCCGGCGGGAGGCGGTGCCCAGATCAAAGCCGCGCAACTCACCGACGAAGACCTGGCCCGGATCCGGTTCACCACGTCGGCCGGCGTGCACGCCGAGCCGTTGGCGGAGTACGCACTGTTCGGGCTGCTGGCCGGGGCCAAGACGTTGCCGAAGCTCTTGGCCCACCAGGCCGAGCGAGAGTGGGCCGACCGGTGGGAAATGGGATTGCTCAGTCAGCAGCGCGTGCTGTTGGTGGGCCTGGGCGGCATCGGCAAAGTGGTCGCAGCCAAGCTCTCCGCGCTGGGGGTCACCGTCGTCGGCACCAGTCGCTCCGGAACGCCGGTCGACGGTGTCGACGAAATCGTGCATCCCGACGATCTCGCCCAGGCCGCTGCCGACGTCGACGGGATCGTGGTGAGCCTGCCGGGGACCGCCGCAACCGACGGGCTCGTCGACGAGAAGGTCTTGCGGGCTGCCAAGCCCGGGTTCACGCTGGTCAGCATCGGCAGGGGCACCGTGATCAACGAGCAGGCCCTGATCGCCGCACTGCGCGACGGGCAGGTCGGGTTCGCCGCGCTCGACGTGTTCGCGGTCGAACCACTGCCCGCCGACAGTCCGTTGTGGAGCGATCCAAAGGTATTGATCAGCCCGCATACCGCCGCGTTGAACTCGGCCGAGGACCGGCTGATCGCCGATCTGTTCGCCGACAATGCCGGCAGGCTCCTCGACGGCCGGCCGCTGCGCAATCCCGTTGACACCGTTGAGTTCTACTGACTGCAGTGGCCCCGTCCAGCGACAAAGAGCGGGCTGGACGGGGCCACTGCGGTCTCAGGGATTACTCGCTGCCGCCACCGGAGTTGCCGGAACCGCCCGAGCTTGAACCGCCGGACTTCGCCGAGCTGCCGGCCTTCGCGGAGCCGTCGGCCGCGCCTGCCTTGGTGCTCTTGCCACCGAGGCCCGACGCGGCGTCCTTGAGCCCCTTGCCGACGTCCTTGAGCGCACCGCGGATGCCATCGCTGACGTCCTTGAGCCGGTTGGCCTTGGTCGTCGAGGTGCCCGTCTTTCCGGGGACGGCCTTCGGGCTGTCCTTGGTCGTGGTGCCCGTGTCGGGTGCCGTCGTTTCGGTGACTGTCGAGGACGGCGCGTCGGTGGCAGTGCCCGACGCGGGCGTCGTCGCCGTCGCACTCTCGGCGTCCTTGGCCCCGGTGTCCTTCACGCCTGCATCCTTGACGCCTGCGTCGGCCGTGGACAGCTTCGCCTTGGGTGCCTCGATCGCGGGCGCCACGTCGAGGGTCACGGTGTTGGCCGCGGTCACCTTGGTGACGTTCGCTTCGGCCAGCGCGAGCGTCGCCTTCGGCGTGATGGCCTGGGCCACCAGATCCCGGATCGTCAGCAGCCCGGCGACGATGCCGTTCGGTCCGAGCAGCCCG
Source organism: Mycolicibacterium brisbanense (assembly GCF_001570425.1). GTDB lineage: Bacteria > Actinomycetota > Actinomycetes > Mycobacteriales > Mycobacteriaceae > Mycobacterium > Mycobacterium brisbanense. Next base: position 511,085 of record NZ_BCSX01000024.1, on the reverse strand, counting down.
GCGGCGAAGTCTCCCGCCAGCTTGTTGCCGTTGACGACGGCCTGAGCCAGGTTGGGACCGAAGCTGAGGATCGCGTTCGCGACCTGCTCGGCGTTGCCGGTCTTCAGCCCCGCGACGATGTTGTCGCCGGCGCCGCCCACCGCGTTCGTGACGTCGCTGAGCAACTGAATCGGTCCCAGGAGCGGGCCGAGCAGGTTACCGACGTTGTTCAGGTTGAGCATGTCGACGACCGCCAGCGCATTGGCAATGGGCTGACGGAACGCGTTCTGCAAGTTCGTCCAGACCTCGGGCTGCGCGAACAAAATGCCGACCACCGCGCCGACCACCGGCCCCAGCAGCGCGTTCTGCACTCCGTTGAGCCCGTCGGTGATCTGGCCCGCGGCCAGTTGCTGGAGAGCCTCCTGCAACTGCGCCGGCGTCTGGGCGAATCCCTCGCTGAGGCCGCTGCCGAAGGTCTGCAGGAACGTGCCGATCGCGGCAGCGCTGGTGAGCTGGTTCTTCACGATCTGCGACAAGATCGGCGCGGGGTTCTCGGCGACTCGGCCGCCAAGTGCCGAGACGTTCTCGAGCGCCTGCGCGAATACCGCCCCGAATTCATCGAACGGGTTGACCAACGCCGACAGCTCGACCGCCGAAGTCTGCACTGCGGGCAGCTTCAGGTCGGGCATCGGCGGCGCTACCGGACTCACCGCGACGGCGCCGATGGCGGCGACCGCCACGCCTGAGGCGAGATATGAGCGAACAGCTAGCTCCACAAAAACTCCTTTGCCGTGTCATCCCCCGGGCGATCAACTTACCTGACAGTAAGTTAAAAGCAAGCATAAATCTGCACGTCACAGTGGTCTTTTTGTTGCGTTCAGGAGCAGTAGAAAAGCAAGACATCGGTTTCGTAGTTAGCTACCCGGTGATGGACGTGGCGTTTTCAGATTCGTCAGCTAACTAATTTCCGCAACAGGGACGAGCGACCGATCCCCCTCCGAACCGACCACTGCACCCCCCTGGCACCGCAGCGCGGAATTAGCTGACGATCGCGTCAGTCAGGCCGCGCACCCGTGACCTACCGGCGAGTAGCCACAATCTGACTATGTCGGACATCACGTTGCCGCCAGATCGTGATGCCCTTCACGGCCACACCGCCGGCGAGGCACGACATCCGCCGGGAGCGGACGCTTTCAGCAATGTGTCTTTTACAAAGCCAGAGATGTGTCCAGTTCGCTGTCGAACTCCGGCGGCGTGTAAAGCGCGGATCCCGTAGTTCGTGCGAGCCCACCTCGCGGTCCGTGGAGGCTCAGAACGGTAGGTGGAACCCACCCAAGATGTTCGGCAACGCAGGCATGGGCGGCGGCGGTGGCAGCGCAGGCATCTGCGGCGGAACGAACGCCGGAATCACCGGCGGCGGCAGCATCGGCGGCGGGGCGGCGGGCAGATCGGGCACGAACGGCGCGGGCGCCACGGGCAGGGGCGGCAGGTCCGGCACTGCGGCGGGCAGCTCCGGGTCTGCTTGCACGGGCGCAGCCTTGGGCACCAGTGTCGGAAGTGTCGGCAGCTTCACCGGAAGCTCCTTCGGCGGGTCGAGAATCGGCGCCGGGCTGGATATCTCGACCTTTGGCGGGGTTTGCACGGGAGCCGGGTTGCCGGGAAGGGCGAGCGGCAGCGGTTGCGGCGTCGTCTGCGCCGGTGCGGACCAGGGCATGGCCAGGTCCCGCTTGGGCGGAGTGACGGGCGGCACCTGCGCTACCGTCGCTGCCGCCGGAACCGACGGCGCCGCAACCGGTTTGGGGTCCACCTGCTGCCAGCCGCCCGGGCGTGGTCCGATGGGCAGCGCCCCGGCTGGCGGCTGTGCCACCGCGGGCTGGGCCGCCGGAACAGAAGGCGCGGTGGTGGCCACCGGTGCGGCGACGTGCGATGTCGGCGCCGAAACCGGAACACCGTTGCTATCGAACGATCCTGCGTTGACCGGCGGTCCGCCGACACCGTACGGGCTGCGTTGATCGACCGGCGGCGTCCCGAACGGCCGGATGTTGGCCGCTTCCTGGGCCCCGTCGTCGAGCCCGGTCGGAATGGCGACGATGAAGTTGACGCCGGTCTGCGCCGGGTTCGGGAAGTACAGCACATTGATCCCGGTCGGCTGCCCCGGGCTGACAGTGCGGTCGTAGCCAGACTCCACGAGTACCCGTGTCGGCGCATCCACCACCGCAAGGACCGGATCCGGCACGCCGGCCTGGGCCAGTGGCATGAGCAGAGGCAAGCGATTACTGGGAATCATGTAGTACTGGGTGTCGCCGTAGGACCCCTGATAGATCGCGTTGCCCAACCCCACGCTCTGGTAATCGCCGTGCACGTAATAGATCCCGGCGACGGCGTTGGCCGTGGCGAACGGATTGAGCGGGTTGAGCGGAAAATCCGACCAGCCGTCGTACTGACGGGTGATGTCGACGGTCTTGAAACTGGTGTTGGTCGGTGTCGCCCCGTCGAAGGTGACGCCAAGAATGGGGATCTGCTGTCCCTGGAACCGGGACAGCACACCGCCGTTGGGACGGTTCGGGTTGCCGATCAACACGAACGACACCGGCAGCGTCGAACCGGATGCGGCCAGATCGCGCTTCTCGATCGATGCGATCCGCGCGCTCTGCGAGTAGCCGAATACGACGATCGGAGTTCCCGCCGGTTGCGCGTTGATCGCTTGGTCCAGGTTCGTCCTCCCCTGCGCGACGGACTGGTCGAACGGCATGGTGCCCGATACCGGCATGAACTCTTCCGGTGTGGATACGGCTGTGGGGGTGCACGATTCGGCGCCGCAAAAGCCCGTCAGCACGATGTAGTTGTTGGTCGCGTCGTTCGTGTAGGTCTCGATGAATTCAGGGCTGTCCTGCGGTGAGCTCAGCGGATGCCCGGTACCACCCATGATCAACGCGGTTGCGGTCAGCAAGACCAGTGGCATCACCATCGTCTGCGCGCCTGCCAGAACGACGGTGGTGGCCATCGCCAACATCACGACGGCACAGGTGCGGAGGACACGGCGCACGAGAAACCCCTCAGCTGTGAGTGTGGTGTCCCCGGCAAGAGAATTCTGCCTGGCGGCCGGCCGTCACGCAGCCGAATCCCGATGTTTCCCGTCACTGCCATCGAACTGCCAAATTTTTGCCAGCAAACCGCCAAATCAGCTGCAGCTGCAGCGATCCGCCTGCGGATCGATAGCCAGAAATAGAGGTAGTGCACTACTCGTGAAGGCAGGCCGCCGCCACCGTACGTTTCTTACATCAGCGTCAGCGCTCTCGACGCTTCGATCAGAGGAAGTTCGAAATGAGTAAGGTCCGAACCGCTTCCGCAAACAAAAACGTTGCCGCCCAAACGAATACCCACGTCGCGAGCACCGCGGCGCCGGCCCTCATCACCGCGCAACAGGTGCTGTTCAGCACCGCGGCGGCCGTGGCACTGCCGCGGCGCAGATACTTCGGCGATACGGTGTCGCACGCGATATCGTCGGCGACCACCTGGTGGCGGACCCGCGCCGAACGCCGTCCGGTTCGCCACGACCGCCCGTCGCGGATGAGCTACCTGGAGAACTCGATGATGTCGCGGGAGATGGACCGGCTCTGATCAGCCTGCCAGGCGCACCGGGTCGACGACATCGGCGTAATGCGACGCATCGCCGGCGATGACTCGGCTGCGCTCCCCGTGGACATCGACCGGGATGTCCCCCGCGAGTGTGACGCGGCTCAATCGGCGGAACTGGTCGTCGTAATCGGCCACTGCGTAGTGCTGAGTGGCCCGGTTGTCCCAGATCGCCAAGTCACCCTGCTCCCAGTTCCACCGGATCGTGTTCTCCAGCTTGATCACCCGGTTCTGCAGGAGCTGGAACAGGGTTGTCGACTCGGCGACGCTCAAGCCCACGAACTGCTTGATGAAGTGCCCGAGCAGCAGCACCCGCCTTCCGGTTTCCGGATGTACCCGCACCACCGGATGCTCGGTTTCGTAGTACTGCGACCGGAACTCCTCGCGATATTCGCGTTCGGTGTCGGCAAGCTGTTCGTGGCGGCCGTCGAAGTCGGTCGCGTAGTCGTACTGATTGGTGTGCACCGCCCACAGGTTCTCCACGAGGGCCCGCAGAGGTGCGGGCAGGCGATCGTAGGCGGCTTCGGTCGACGCCCACGTCGTGGTGCCGCCATAGGTGGGTAGGGTAACCGCGCGCAGCAGCGACGCTTTCGGGATCCGGTCGACGAATGTCACGTCGGTGTGCCAGCTGTTGGCCTTCTCGTACCGCGAGTCGATCGGCAGAATCCGCTCACCGCGCGAGGTGACCGTCGGGTGCGCCGTCGTCGGGACGCCGAGCAGCCGCGCGAACGCCAGCTGACGATCGTCGTCGAGATGATGCTGTCCCCGGAAGAAGATCACCTTGTGTTCCAGCAGCGCATCGTTGATGGCAGCCACCGTGGCCGCGTCGAGATCGCCACTGATTTCGACTCCGTCAATACGCGCCCCGATGTTGGCGCCGAGCTTGACCACCTGCAGTGTTGACACTCCGTCACCTTCGCCGGGAATTGTTGCCTACGCCACCATTTGGCTCACCCGGAACCGAATTGAGCAGCGGCAAAACGCTGAGGACGTCGCCAAAGTTCGGCACTTTTTCGTCTATGCTTCGCGCCGGAAACAATCCGGGAACAATATGCGATCAGTCGGCGTTCTGCGTGCACAGGTCTCGACAGGGAGGGTCACCAATGGCAACTGATTACGACGCACCTCGGGTCAAGGAAGCGGACGAGTCCACCGAGGAGTCGCTTGAGGAACTCGCCACCCAGCGGCGGGCGTCGACCGACACGGCTGTGATCGATGAGGACGAGGTGGTCGATTCCTTCGACCTGCCCGATGCGGACCTCACCGGTGAAGAACTCACCGTGCGGGTGATCCCGAAGCAGGCCGACGAGTTCACCTGTTCGAGCTGTTTCCTGGTGCAGCACCGCAACCGATTGGCGTTGCAGCAGGGCGGCCAGCAGATCTGCGTCGACTGCGTCTGACGCATACCGGTCGGGCCGCGCGACAACGCGGCCCGACACATTTCCCCCGGTTTGGGGGACGACCGGGTGACCTTGCGCTCCTAACGTCGTTGCCATGTGGCACAACGGAAACGAAGCCTGGTCTCGACCCGCAGCACAAGCCCTTCCCAAGGAGGGCTACTTCGAGCTCACCCGCGGCCGGTACGGTCCCGTCTATCCGCGGACCCCGGCGTGCTACGGCTTCAACATCATCGCGAAAGTACTCGACGGCCACGAGCAGGCAATCCGCGACTACGGCAAGCAGCTGGAAGCAGCCGTCGCCGCGCAACCCGACGTTCTTGCCCCGCTGAAGCTGCACTACCTGCGCTGGCAACTGTTCGACGTCGGATCCGGACTGCATTTCCAGTACCAGGGCATCTTCGACACCGATTTCGACAAGTACACCGAGGACGCCGTCAGACTGTTCAGCTCGACCGGCATCACCACGGCGTTCACCCATCTGGAGGGCTTCCCCGAGGACTGGAAGTCCAACCCGGAGGCCTTCATCCGGTTCGTCCGGGACCACCAGGTACCCAGCTTCCTCGAATACGGCGAGTATCCGTATGTCACGTCCGACGAGATCAAGAAGGCCCTGCGCCTCAAGGCCGCCTTCTCGGACATGCTGGACCAGATGCAGTGACCGACCTCGAGTTCGACGACATTCAGCACATCATGCTGACCGGGACGCCCCATCTGACCGGCCGGTATGAGTTCCTGACCTTCGAAACACCCGAAGCGGGGCGGGCCTGGTTGACCGAGATGGTTCCGCTCGTGCAATCGGCTACCGATGTCCGCAAGACGGTCAACATTTTCAAGCGTTGGGTCAATCTGGCCTTCACCTGGACTGGACTGCGCGCACTAGGTCTGGACGATGAGTCCCTGGCAAGCTTCCCCGTCGAGTTCCGGGAGGGGATGGCGGCGCGCGCCGACATCCTCGGTGACACCGGAGCGGCCGCACCCGAACACTGGGTGGGTGGACTCGCGGACGACGCTCTGCACGCGATCGTCATCCTGTTCGCCCGCGACGAGGACGAACGCTTGCGGTGCGTGGCCGAACACGACGCGCTGCTCGCCCGCTGCCCCGGTGTGCGGACAATGTCGCATCTGGATCTGGCCGCCACAGCACCGTATGAGTACGACCATGATCACTTCGGGTATCGCGACCCGGTATCTCAGCCGCAGATGAAGGGGGCCGGCGAGGTGCTGATCCCCGGCGCGGGTGGAGCGCTGCAGCCGGGCGAGTTCATCCTCGGTTACCCGGACGAGGATGGTCTGGTCGCGAACAGTCCTGCGCCCAAAGAGCTTTCGCGTAACGGCAGCTACCTGGCCTACCGCAGGCTGGAGGAGCATGTCGGGGTGTTCCGCGACTACCTGAAAGAACATGCCGAGGACGCCGACGGTGAGGAGTTGCTGGCCGCAAAGTTCATGGGCCGCTGGCGAAGCGGAGCGCCCTTGGTGCTGGCACCCCAGCACGACGATCCAGAACTGGGCGCAGATCCGATGCGCAACAATGATTTCGACTACGGCGCCATGGATCCGCACGGTTACGCCTGCCCACTCGGCTCCCATGCTCGCAGGCTCAACCCCCGCGATACCGAACCGAACCCGAATCGACGTAGGTTGATCCGGCGCAGCGGCACCTACGGCCCCGCACTGCCCGAAGGTGCCGCCGACGACGGGGTCGAGCGCGGTGTCGGGATGTTTCTGATCTGTGCCAGCCTCGTTCGCCAGTTCGAGTTCGCCCAGAACGTCTGGATCAACGACACGGCATTCCAAGAGCTCGGCAACGAACACGACCCCATCTGCGGAACGCAGGACGGCACGCTGGACTTCACCATCCCGAAGAGACCGATCCGCAAGGTACACAAAGGGTTACCTGCATTCACCACGCTGCGCGGCGGGGCGTACTTCTTCCTGCCCGGCCTCAGCGCACTGCGCTACCTCACGACACTGACAACCCAGGAGACATCATGATGTCCCACGCCCGCACCTACAACCAGGCCCACATCTCCCGCCCGCACAATGGCAGACGACGCGTCAGCATTTACTGGTCGTGGAGCTACCCGTGGGAAGCACAGCGCGACCCGGCGGTGCTGCACAACCGGTTCTCCACCGTCACCGAGGTCCGGCTGGCCACCTGGCCGGCCTACGAAGCGCCCGAGTACGACGCCCGAAACTTCCTGCAGGGCATCGACGGCACATTGGAGTTGTTCCACCGCTCCACCTTGTCCTTCCAAGACGTGGCCGGCGCAGCGACCGGACATCCGGTGGCGGTGTTCCAGCGGGTCGACCAGGCCGGGTACCGGCTGCCGATCGACGAACGCATCCTGGCCGACACCGACACGTTGATGATCTTCGGCCTCGACCATCTGCTGGGCGATGAGGCCGCAACCCAGGACGAGATCGCCGCCATCCGGCAGTGGCTGCGCCGCGAGGGCACCTGCTTGATGTTGGCACCGCATCACGACGTCGGGTTCGCCGACGACAGGGAACAACAGCAGATGGAGTTCCTGCATCACGGCGATCCGCTGACGCCGCGCATCCAACGTTTCAGTGGCTACGCCCGGTCGCTTCTGACGGGACTGAACATCCCGGTCCACAACACCTGGGGACTGCGGCCCGCCACGATTGAGGGAACCAAACAGATTGTGCCGCTTACCACATTCCGGGACCTGGATTCTGCCGGCCTGCTGCGCGACGTCACCGCCCTGGCGCTGCATCCGCACCTTCCGCACTATGAGCTGACCGCACCCGAGGGCCCAGAACTTCGAGTGCTGGGCCGGCAACCCATCGACCAGACTCGGCCCCATCCCTTCACCCTTGCCGGCAACACCGAGTTCAATGCCCTGATCCACATGCCGCCTGCGGGTGAGCGTGCCGGGGACATCGTGCTGGTCGACTCCACACATTTCACGACGCTGTTCGGCGCGAGTGACAGCCTGCAGGCCTTCTGGCGCAACCTGGTAACCATGGCCTGACGGAGGTGGACATGACCGATCTGCTCCTTCGCGGCTCGAATATCGCGGTCGTCTTCTTCGTCATATCGAGCACGCTGGCCGTCGGCCTGAGCCTGACCGCCGGCCAGATACTCACCCCGCTGAAGAACGTTCGACTGGTCGCGCTGTGCCTCGTCGCGAACTTCGCGCTGGCCCCACTGGCAGCGCTCGGACTGTGGAAGGCGCTCGGCCTCGACGAGCCTTTCGGGATCGGCCTGCTACTGGCCGGATTGGCAGCGGGCGCACCGTTTCTCATCAAACTCGCCGAGTTCGCCAAGGCGGACATCGCCCTGTCGGTGGGACTGATGTTGCTCCTCGTGGTGGTCACCGTCGGGTACGTGCCGTTGGTCCTGCCGCTGTTGGTTCGGGGTACGGCGGTCAATCCCGTGCGCATCGCGGTATCACTCGTCGTGTTGATGCTCATCCCTCTGTCCATCGGTCTGTCGTTGCGCGCCCGCCGTCCGAGCATCGCCGGCCGCATCCGGCCCGCCGTCGGCGTCGTGTCCAACGTAAGCATGGTCCTCGTCGTGCTACTGACGGTGGCCGGCCATTTCCGAAGCGTCGTCTCGGTGTTCGGCACTTTCGCCGTGCTGGCCGCCGTCGTCTACACCGCCGTCTGCGCCGGAATCGGCTGGCTCGTGGCAGTTCCCGGCACCCGCGACGTGTTTGCGCTTGGGACGGCTCAACGCAATGCCGCCGCGGCGTTCGTCGTGGCCGGCCAGAACTTCGATGATCCGAAGGTGGTCGTGATGATCACCGTGGTGTTGATCGTCGAGTTCCTGATGCTGCCGCCGTCCTCCCGCGCTCTCGCCCGGCGGCGCTGAAGCTCACCGCCCGTCGAGCAGGCCGCTCGCGGTGGCCTCGGCCACCGCAGCGGCGCGCGACGATACGCCGAGCTTTCGGTAGATCGACTTGGCTTGACTCTTGACGGTTTCCCGGCCGATGACGAGCTTGTCGGCGATCTGCTGTAGCGACATGTGCGTTGCCAGGTGGGGCAGCAACCGCAATTCCGCGGCGGTCAGCGAAGGCCGCGCTCCACGGGTGGCACGCACAGCCGACAACTCACGGACCTGATCGAGCCGACGCGCAATGCCCACGGCGTCGGGCTCACGGCGGCGCGCCCGCTCCGCGGCGGCCAGATGAGCGTCGCACAGTTCGGTGTCGTCGATCTCGACGGCTGTCGCGGCCACCAGGACATGGGCTAGCAGCGCGGTTCGGGCGGACAGGTCGCCGAGCCTGGGCAGCAGACGTTCGGTGGCGCGCACTGCCGCTCGCGCCCCGGACACGTCCCCGCGCCGGGCCCGTACCTGCGCGTCGACCGCGTAGACCACCACCATCGGCACCATGTCGGACAGGTCGCGAGTGTCGACGATGGCCCTCGCGGCACTGCTGTGCTGCGAGGCACCGACACCGTCGCCCTCATCCAGGTCAAGCAGTGCCAGGTGAGCGAGCGCCGCGGCGTGAAAGCCGGGGAGATCGTCGATCACGGGTAGCGCCGCTTCCAGTTGCCCGCGTGCCCGGTCGGACTCCCCCAGCATGGACAGCGCGGCTCCCGTCATGACAGTGGCGGCGCCCCACCACGGGTTGACCAAGTGATCGCCTGCGCAACAGACGGTTTCGGCGTGCCGGATGACTTCGCGTACCCCGCCGACACCGATGACCGAACCGATCAGTGCCGCTGCCACCTCGACCGAGGGGGTGCCGTCGCTGAGCGGGGCGCCGCGGTCGGCCGCACTGGCCAGCAGCAGGGACCGCTGGATCAGATCGGCATCGCCGGTCGTCACGCCCAACCAGGCACGCGCGATGGCGGCATCGGGGTATTCAGCGAAGATCGCCTCGTCGAGCAGGCTCAGGCGGCGAGCCAGCACACCCGCTCGGCCGTCGAAGCCCAGCCGTACCGCGTCGCCACCGACCAAGGCTGCCACTCTGGCCCGGTCGGCGGCGGCCAAGGCCTGCAGCAAAGCGCCGTCGATGTCACCGCTGCGCGCCAGTCGCTCGGCGGCTCTCGTCGCCAACGCACGGAACCTGTCCGGATCCCGGTCTCGCAGCCGCGTCCGCAGCAGGTCGCCGAACAGCTGGTGGTAGCGGTACCAGACACCCTGCGCGTCAAGGGAAACCAGAAACAAATTGCCTGACTGGACCACGGCGTCCAGCATTGCCGCGGAATCGTTGCGTCCCAACAGATCGTCGAGTTCGTCTGCGCAAAACCGGTCCAGCACTGCCGATTCGGTGAGGAACGTGGCAGTGTCCGGGTTGAGCTGGTCGAGCACCTCCTGCACCAGGTAGTCGGCCATCAGGCGGTGCCGTCCGGTAACTGCAGCGGCGGGTGCACCGTCACGCAGCGCCAGGGCCGCCATGACCACCCCGGCCGCCCAGCCTTCACACCTCTCCACAACCCGCGCGACGGTACCCCCGTCAGCACCGCCCGCCACGGCGGCGAACATCGCCGCACCTTCCGAGCTGGTGAGCGTCAGTTCCGGGGTCCCGATCTCGACCACGGCACCCTGTAAGCGCCTGCGCGCCAGGTCAATAGCTGGCAGTTGTCTGCCGACCAACGCCAGAGCCGCCGACCCAGGCAACAGGTCCACCACCGCCCGCAGCGCTTCGATGGCCGCCGGTGCGGCCATTTCGTGGACATCGTCGAGCACCAGCACAATCGGGCCGGTCTGTTCCAATGTCCGCACCAGTGCGGGAACGAGCTGCGTGTCGACGGCACGGCCTGCACCTTGCAGGTACTGCAAGACCGCCGGGTCTACGGGGCTGACCTGAGCGACCGCGGCAGCAAGATGCAGCAGCAGATGCGCGGGATCGTTGTCGAGGTGCTCGATGCGCACCCATGCGAACGGGCGGTCGTCGGCGTCTTCCCACAGCGCCACGACCGTCGTTTTCCCGTAGCCGGCAGGCGCATTCACCACCACCAGGCCGTCGCCACGCAGCAACTGCGTGACCGCGGCGCGGGCGACCAGGGTGCCGGACATCCGCGGGCGGCCGTAGGTGGCCGCCGGAATGTGCGTCAACCAGTCGCCCGCCTCCACCTGGGCATCGTAGGTCAGCCGCGGACCCGGTGACGCTTCCGCTGGATCGGTGAGTACGGCGTCGGATCAATGTCCGGGCGTCGCTCGTCGATCAAGTCGGCGAGCATCCGCGCCGATCCGCACGCCATCGTCCAGCCGACGTGGCCATGGCCGGTGTTGTAATAAAGGTTGTCGTGACGCCCCAGACCGATCAACGGCGGACCGTCGGGCGTCATCGGCCGTAGTCCCGTACGGTATCGCGCGGTATCCCAGTCGATGGCCCCGGGAAACAGGTCGTTCCCCGCTTGGATGATGTCGGCGTAGTCCGCGGGCGCGCTACTGCGGTCATAGCCGACGAACTCCGCCGTCGCCGACATCCTCAACTCGCCGCCGAACCGCGACCACGCCACGAGTGATCGCTCGTCGATACCGCCCATGGCCGGCGCACGGTCGGGGTCCTTGATCGTTGCGGTCAACGTGTATCCCTTCGCCGGATAGACGGGTATCCGCTGTCGCATGGTCCTGGCCAGCAGCGGGCTCGCCGCCCCAGCGGCCACCACGACTGCGTCGGCGCGAATCTCACCGTCGGAACCCAGAATTCGGGTAACCGAGGAGCCGTCGCTCACCAGCTCGGTGACCGAGGTACCGAGGTGGAAGCTGACCCCCAGCCTGCGGCACACCTCGGCCAGTCCGCAGGCGAACAGGTGCGGGTCGCCGGTGCCGTCGGAGGTGTCGTGGATGGCACCGGCGAACCGGGTCAGGCTGTGACCGAGCGCCGGTTCCAGTGCGGTCACCTGATCGAAACTCAGCACTTGCTGGCGCCTGCCATGGTCCTGTAAAAGGCGGGAAAGCTGTTCTGCCGCATCAAGCTCGGCGTCGGAATGGTAGAGGTAAAGCACGCCCGCGTGGGTCTGCCAGTAGTGCAGACCTTCGCGTATCGCAAGTTCGTCCATCAACTGCTGGCTGTAACGGGCCAGCCGCAGCTTGGCCACGGTGTTTGCGCGGGACCGCGACGGCACGCATTCCCGGAGGAAGCACAATCCCCACCGGATCAGGTCTGCATCCAGCCTAGGCCGGAGCCGGATCGATGTGGCCTCGCCCAGCAACGACTTCACCAGCATCACAGGCGCTTTCGGAGAGGCCCAAGCGTACGAGTGCCCGGGAGCGACCAGCCCGGCGGTGCTGGCGCTGGTGTCCGAGGCGATGTCGCCGCGACGGTCGTAGACGTGGACCTCATGGCCGCGTTCAGCAAGGGCATGTGCGGTCGCGACGCCGACGACGCCGGCGCCGATCACAGCGATCTTCACAGTGCAGCCTCCGTCCGCGGGGTGCTCGGCACCGAGACGGCACTGGATTCGGTGAGCAACATGCCGTTGGTTTCCGGAGCCAGCAGGAAGGTGATGAACCACCCGAATCCGGCCACGACGGCCCCGACCAACATCGTCAGCTGCACCGAATGGGCCAGCAGCAGCGGCGCACCGTACACGCCGATGGCTGCACCGACCCGACTCGCGCCGGTCGCGAATCCGTTGGCAGTGGCACGCACCCCGGTGGGAAACAGCTCGGACGGATAGATCGCCTCAAGGCACTGACCCGAGTACATCGCAAGGCCGAACACCGCGAACAGCACCAGTACCAACCACATCGGGGGGTGGGCGACGACGGCCAGACCCAGCAGTGGCAGCGCCGAGACGGCGAAGCTCCACAGCAGTAGCTTGCGCCTGCCCTTGTTGATCCACAGTGCGCCCGACAACGAGCCGACGACATAGAAGATCTGAATGATGACGGCGCCCAGGTACGCGGTATTGCCTTCAGCGAGCCCGAATTGCTTGAGAATGGCGGGCTCATAGGTCGCGATCGCGTAGATCGGCAGCAGCTGGCAGGCCCAGAACAGCGCGACGAACAGCGTGCGCTTGCGATACTCGGGCCGGAAGATGGTCAGGTAGCCCGTCGGGCTGCCCTGCGGCTCTTCGATATCGGCGAGCGTCGCATCGGGGCCGAGCATCTGCTTGAGAACCGCTTGGGCCTCCTCGTGGCGCCCCTTGCTCAATAGCCACCGCGGCGATTCCGGTGTACCGAGCCGCATCGTGAGGATGAGAAGCGCCGGGATGGCGCTGCTGGCCAGCATCCAGCGCCAGGCTTCCGGACCGAGGTCGAGCATGAAATACCCGACGGTGTAAGCGATCGCGGCACCGACGGAGAACATGGTGACCAGCACGACCAGTAGTGGGCCGCGGGACTTCTGCGGCGCGAACTCTGAAGCGATGGTCCCGGCGATAGCGAGGTCGGCACCCACCGCGACGCCCATCAGGGTGCGCAGCACGATGAGTTGCCACGGTTCATCAGCGAAGAACTGCAGCGCCGACAGCACGACGAAGCAGGCGAGGTCGGCGATGTAGACCTTCTGTCGGCCGAACCTGTCGGTCACCGCGCCGAAGATCAGGCCGCCGAAGAACATGCCCACGAGGGACGAGGCGCCGAGGAGTCCCGCCGACACCGGGGTCAGGGCGAAATGCGCGGTGAGCAGCGGCAGTGCGACGCCGATGATGCTCAGGATGTAGCCGTCACAGAACTCGCCACCACCTGCATACAGGGTGATGAGCCACTGAGTTCGCGACGCCTTGGTGTGTTCGAGCGAGGCAGTGGATGTCGTCATGCGGCACGACGATAGTAACCGAAGTGACGCAGGTCACTGTATGTAGAGTACTTTTCTATATCGATAATTCGGGCTTTGACTATACGGAAAGCACAAGATGGAACCAGTGGTGCTCACCTCCGCACTGGCCGGCGAGATCGCCGACGAGACCACCCGCATCCTCGGCCACAACGTCCTGATCACCGACGCGAACGCGCAGGTGATCGGCAGCGGCGACCCGTCGCGCATCGGCACGGTCCACGAGGCGTCGGTGGCAGTACTACAGACCGGTGCTGCCGCCAGCCATGACGCCAAGCAGGCCTCAGCCCTGGTCGGCGTCCGACCCGGCATCACCATGCCGATCGTGCTCGACGGCGCGGTCGTCGGCACAGTCGGTATCACCGGACCGCCTGCGCAGGTGGTCAAGCTGGGCCGCCTGGTGCAGCGGCAGACGGAAATCCTGCTGCGCGAGTCACAGTTTCAGCGCACCCGGCTGCTACGGGCGAACAGGCTCAACCAGTTGGTGCGCGACATCGTCGAATTCGACCCGCGCCTGGTGGACGAGCAGATCATCCGCGCCAGTGCTGTCGATTTGGGTTACGACCTGACCCGGCCGCGAGTGGCGATCGTCTTCGAGGTACAGCCCGGTCCGGTGAGCTATCCGTCGTCGGTGCGCGCGATCGGAGAGATCTTTGGCGCCCGGATGGATCTGGTCGCCGAGCTCGCCACGGGACGATACGTTGTCCTGCATCATCTTTCCGAGGCAGATTCACCACCGGACCGGGCCAGGCGCACTGCGGACCTGTTGGGCGAACGCCATGGCATCAATGTGCGCGTCGGCATCGGCGAGGTAGGTACCGGCGTCGCCGCACTCGCAGACTCCTACGCCGACGCCGTCGCGGCCTTGCGCCTCGGCCGCGACGACATGGCGACAGCGATCCACGAGATCGCCGACCTGCGCGTGGCCCAGGTGCTGGACTCGGTGAGCAACCAGGCACACGAACGCTTCACGCATTCACAGTTGGCACCCATCGCCGGCGAGAGCGATTTCGCCGTACTGCGTGCGACTTTGCTCGCGTGGTGTGAAAGCGGCTGCAATCTCGTGGCGACGGCTCACCTGTTGAACATTCACCGGAACACGGTGATCTACCGCCTCGACAAGATCTCCCGGCTCACCGAGCGGGATGTGCGGGAACCTCGGGTTGCCGTTGCTCTCTATCTGGCGTGCCTCATGGCCGGCGGCTAGCCTGACCCCTGGGGAGGTCGTCGATGAGATCCACGGTTGTGGTGGCTGGTTCCATAGTGTGCGCGGGATCGATGTTGTCCCCGCCGGCGTCGGCCGAACCTCCGATCACGTGCGGGAAGAACCTCGCTTCCTACCAAATCGTCACGGCAGCACAACGTCTCGCCCCTTACCCGGGTACCGATTGGCGCTGGTCCACCGACCCGCGAACCATCGAGGGCAATTTCAACCCGTGTGTCGCGCTGTCGGCGGCGCTCGTGACGGTCGAGGGGGCTACCAGCAGTTCTCCGGTGGCGGCCTTGATGTTCCACAACGGCGAGTACCTCGGCACGGCCACATCGAAAGCCTATGGCTTCACCACCCTGAACACGGCGCGGAGCACCGACGACACTGTCGTCCTCGACTACAAGACGCCCGGAGCGTGCAATGCATGCCCGCCGGCCGCGGTGACGAGTGTTCGCTATCAGTGGCAGGGCGACCACGTCGTCATGCTCGACCCACCGCCGCCGGGCTGACCCGCCCCAGCGTCGGATTCAAAAAGACATAGAGCGCAACGATTTTCCCGTCACGTCCCGTTCTGTTGCCGGTCGCTCAGTCCAATCTCGCCGAAACATGGAAGACCGGCGGCAGAATATTGACATGACGACGGGATCCCATGGGGATGTGCAACTGGAGAACGATCACTTCCGCGTGACCAGATGGACGATCGATCCCGGCGGGGCGATCCCGATGCACCGGCACGAGTACGAATACGTCGTGGTGCCTCTGGTCACCGACACCATGCACGTCGTGACCGCTGACGGCGACGAGATCGTCGCTGAACTCAGAGCGGGCCAGAGCTACTCACGCCCCGCCGGCGCCGAACACACCGTCGAGAACCGTGGCGACCGCGATCCGATCATCTTCGTCGAGGTCGAACGGCTCTCCTAGGCGGTTCGAGCTCCACAATTCCGCGCTGCCTAGCCTTGTCCATGAGAGGCTCCATGTCGTCGACACCGCGAATGCCGGTGTTGCGGTTGCTTTCCCTGACCCAATCCCCATTGCCCCGGCGCTTCAACCTGGCGACCAAGTTGTAGTCGGCACTGCCGGCGTTCCAAACCCGGTCGGTGTGTTTGGTGTCGTCGTGCATCTCCCGGCCCGTGACGGCGATGGTCAAGCTCAGCCAAACCTGCTCAGTTTTGGCGAGCTTGGCGGGACATAGGAGCATGGGATTTCCATAGCCGGCACTTCGAATTTCCTCAGCTCGGCTCGGCATTGTGGTGTCATGACCGGTTCAACCGAAGGCTTTGATGTGGCCGCTTCAGATACCGTGCCGGAAAGCCGCAGGCGCGTGGCCTTTCCCGTCACACTGTTGGCGACCCTCGGATTGATCCTTCTTGCCGCCACCCAAGCAGGCCCTGCGTGGGTCCACGGCTTCACCTCGGTCGGCGCCGCTGTGGCGGCGACGGCCGTGTTGTTCGCTGCCGAACTCCGTTGGATGGAGTGGGTCACCACGGCCGAGTCGGCCGGCTTGGTAGCCGAGTCTGGCTGCTGACAGTCAAGGCCTACTCATCCGCCAGATCAGATCAACAGCCCTCACGTCGTCTGTGCCTCAACGGAGGAGGATTCAGTCACTGAGCCCGGCGGCGACAGCACGCGCGGCCGCCCGCCCGGCAGTGTGCATCGGCGCCGACGAGCGTGTGGTGCGCGCGAGGAGAACCGCCCCTTCGATCAGGCAGAGAACTTCCTCTGCGACTTCGCGGGCGCGCTCGGCGGTCATCCCGGCCGTGGTGAAGCGCTCCCGAAGCACTGCCAGCCAGGACTCGAATGCTTCGGCGGCGGCGGTGCGCATCAGTTCGTCATTGTTGGCCACTTCCAGCGCGATCGTGGCGATCGGGCAGGCGTAGGCGTAATCGGCTTCCTCAAGCAGCTTCGCTGCCCGAACAAACGAATCCTCGGTGGCCTCCACCACATTGGCATCAACCGGAAACACCGACTCGAGCAGTTCCCGGTAGCGCTCAGCGCCATAGGTGAGGGCTGCGGCGCCCAGTTGCTGCTTACCACCAGGGAAGAAGTGGTACAGCGAGCCGTACGGTGCCTCAGCTGCCGCTAGGACAGCTTTTATGCCGGTTGCGCCAAAACCCTGCCGGCTGAACAGATCTGTGGCGGATTCCAGTAGCCGAATCTTGGTTTCAGCGGGCTTACTGGCGCTTGTCGTGGTGGCAGACACCTTCCCAGGATAGCCGCTAGATCAATCTGTATTGGCGCTGAAGGGGCGAGGTTCCCCTGCAGGACGGTACCGACGATGCAGCAGTCGCGGTGCCAACCAGACTTGCCGCGTTCGCTCACGTCCCGGAAAGCACTGTCACACCGGACTTCGTGGTCACGAACACCGAGTGGGTGACCGGGTCTGCCACCACACGTTGGGGCTCATCGTCGAGCTGGACCGTTGTGGTGAGTGTATGCGTATCGGCGTCGATGACCGACAAGCTCTTCTGTTCCTTGGTCGTCACGTAGATGGCGTGGGCAGCAGGGTCGATCGACAACGACCTGTCGGAGGGCGCCGCGGCCAACGGGGTGCTGTCGACAACGGCGTGAGTGGTCGGGTCGACGCTCATCAGATGACCGTTGTAACCCACTGCGATCACGGTGCCAGACTTCGGGTCGACGGCCACATCGTCGGCCTGGTCAGGCAGCGTAACCGTGCCGGAGACCTTGTTGGTCGTGGTGTCGATCGTCAGCAGATCGGAGCTGCCGTTTCCGGAGGCGTAGATGGTGTGGTTGACCGGACTCAATGCCATCGCCTCAACAGACTCAGTGAGTTCGACAGCGCCCGTGACCTTCTCGGTCGCAAGGTCGACCGTCTTCATCGCGTTCTCGCCACTGTACTGGACGTAGAGGGTCTTCTCGTCCGGGCCGAGGACCAACCCTCCCGGGCTGTCTCCGACTGCGATGGTGGCAGCAACCCGGCCTGACGCCAGGTCGACCACCAACACGTTGCCATCTGTCCCGGAAACTCCTGCAAGATAGAGCTTTTGCCCCGACGGGTCGATCGCAATACCGTCGAGGATGTAGCTGCCGCCGCCGAGGGCGATGGCACCGACTTTGTTGCGCGTAGCCGTGTCGATCACGGTGGGGTCACCCATGCCCGCGACGTAGAGCTTGTGAGCGTCGGGGTCGATCGACATCCTTGATGGAAACATCCCAAGGTTCATGCTCGACACCACTGCGGTCGCGGGCGTCGCCTTCCGCTCTGCCGTCGACGATGCGCCCGTGTGCTCGTCCGTACGCTTCGCGCACCCACCAACGAGGGTCACGCTCACCAGCACACCGACCAAACCCACTCTGACGGGGACGGTCAGCCCACCGAGTCTAGTTGTCGCACACATCGATTCCTCCCGAGTTTCGAGCCAGCTCCGCAACGCCATACGAGATGTACAAGTGACCGACCACGGCGATTGCGCGCTCCCACCCCCCTTTCATCCCCGGTCGATCAGGAGCAGCTCAATGGCCGAACAACAGCGGGACGCCAACGAGAAAGGAGAAAACACCGCCACCGACGAACAACGCGACCTTCCGCGTGAAGGTGGGATCATCGACCCAGATGCGCTTGCCCGGTGTGTACCAGACACTTACGGCCTTACCTAGCCGCGACGTGCGCGTCGTCGCCTGTGCGGATTGCTCCATCCATGCTCCGTCCGGCGCCTGGAACCGCACTCTGGCCTGATACGACTGGAGACCGCGACCATCTTGGCGGGTAGTTTCGGCTGTGACTGTCGCCATGAGCTTCATGCCGGAGTGCTTGGCGCTCACCCGCCGGACAATGAGTGCGACTCCCCACGAAAGTGCCAACAGGCCCATGGCAAATGGCAGCGTCGCGATCAGCATGTCTTTCATGCGACTCTCCGCTTCTCCGACCTTGGTTTGCGTAGCAAGACCACCAAGGGCCGACAACTGAGATTGCGACAGCGTAGTCGTGGCTTGGAGGGGTGCTATCCGCCGACGCTACCGAATGCCCAGGTTGACTTGAAGGTACGGCCGGGCATCCGATTGGGCAGCCAGCACCATTCGTCCCGCTACTCCCGTGATGAATGTTGCTTCTCCCGCAGGCCATTTCGTAGTCACGGTGCCAACGACGTCAGCTGACACGTCAGGGTGACAGAAACTTGGGGACCGAAACTAGGTAGTCGTCCGCCCCGCGTTCGGGAAACAGGTAGTTCCGCCACCGGCCGACGCACCCCCGCGCGCGCACTCTCGTCCCACGACGCCGTCTACGACAAAGGGGAATTCCGTGAAGCATCCGATCTTGTTGTTCGCGCTGGGCGCTGGTGCGCCGGCGTTGGCCTTGGGTATCGCCGCGCCTAACGCGGCGGCCGACAGCACCGCCGCCAACACCCACCCCAAGCCCGGCATCGCGGTGTCGGTGAACGGGAACACGGTGAAGCTCGGCAACGCCGACGCCAGCACCACCAAGGGTGGGCACAGCGTCGCGATCGCAGTCAACGGCAGCACAGCCAACGCCGGCGGCACCCACGATCTGGCCGTCGCCATCAACGGCAGCACGGCGACCACATCGGGCGGTACCCGCACCGTCGCGATAGCGATCAACAACAGCACTGCCACGGCGGGCGATGGGACCAACAACCGGGCGGTGGCGATCAACAACGGAGACGCCTACGCGCGCACCGGCGACAACAACTACGCCAAGGCGACCAACAACGCCAAGGCCGTCGCCTGGCGGGGTGACAACAACACCGCCATCGTCGACGGCACGTGCCCCCGGGGAGTCGTCTGCGCCCAGAGCAGTGTCGGCGCGGGCGTTGGCGACAACAACACCGCCAAAGTCACCGGCGGTAACGCCGAAATCGGCGTGGGTACCGGAAACAACAACCACCTGGTCTCGAACGGAACCGGCAACAAGCTCACCGCCGGTTACGGCGACAACAACACTGTCACCGTCAATGGCAACGATGACTACGGCCGGGCTGGCGGCACACTGAGCTCGCATTCCGACAACAACTCGCTCGTCATCAACGGCGACGGCTATCGGCAAACCACCGGTGCGGTCGCCACCGGAGGGACGACGGTGATCCTGCCTCCGCCCACCCAGTAGTGCCGGATACCTACCAGACCGCGCTGTCCCGGCTGCCCGAGGCGCATGCACGACTGCTGCGCCTCGTGGCGGCGGGCCGGCCCGACGACGAGATATGCCGCGAGCTCGGCATCGAACCAGAAGGCCTGAACCCGCTGCTCGACCTGGCACGCCGCAAACTCCGCCGGGAATTGACGCGAGAGTAAGCGCGAACGGCATCTGCCAGCTAACATTTGTCGAGTGCGTGACCACTGGCCCCTGACCGGTCGGGACGATGAATCGAACGTCATCGCGGAGCTCCTCGCCGGCGACCAGTACCGGGGAGTCACGCTCGCAGGCCGCGCTGGGGTCGGAAAGTCACGCCTGGCCCGCGACGTCGCCACGGCGGCCGCGGTGCAGGGCTGGACGGTACGCCACGTCGCCGCGACCGCTACGGGCCGCTCCGTTCCGCTGGGAGCGTTCGCCTCCTGGACCGACGATTTCGACGGTGGCCCACTGACATTGGCGCGACGAGTGATCAGCGCACTGACCGCGGGCACCGACCCGGGACGACTATTGGTACTGGTCGACGACGCTCATCTGCTCGACGAGCTGTCGGCGCTGGTATTGCATCAATTGGTCCTGCAGAGCACGACGCGCGTGATCATCACGATCCGCACCGGCGTCGCCGCACCGGACGCCGTCACCGTGCTGTGGAAAGACAGCCTGCTGCGCAGACTCGAGCTGCAACCCCTGTCGCGCAGGGAGTCCGACGAGCTTCTCCATGCCGTGCTCGCGGTGCCTCCCGACCACGACTGCAGCGCCCGGATGTGGCAGCTGACCGAGGGCAATGTGCTGTTCCTGAGACAGCTCGTCGAACAAGAGTGGGCCGCTGGGCGTCTCACCCATGAGAACGGCTGTACCCGATGGATCGGGAGCCCTCAGGTGTCGCCATCGCTGATCGACTTGGTAGAGCATCAAATCGGGGCGGTTCCGGAGATGGTGCGTGACGTCGTCGATCTCGTCGCGGTCGCAGAACCCATTGACCACGCCTGCCTGACCGCACTCGTCGACCCACTCGCTCTCGAAGAGGCCCAGCAGCGCGAATTGATCCGGACCGCCGACACCGGTGACGCGGTCTACGTAGGTCATCCGCTGTACGCCGAGGTGCGCCTCGAACAATGTGGGGCGATCCGGCTGCGACGCCTGCGCGGTGTGGTCGCGAAGGCAATGAAAGGTGCTGCCGGCGAAGCGAACTCGGTCCGACGCGGACTGCTCTGGCTGGAGTCCGACCTGCCGCCGGACCCCACGGTGTTGGCCGCTGCCGCAAGTGCGGCGAGTTCATTGCTGGAATTCGGTCTGGCCGAACGTCTCTCACGAGCCGCCACCGACGCCGGGGCCGCCGTGGAGACCCGCGTGGAGCTTGCCTACAACCTGCTGATGTTGCAGAAGGGTGAGGACGCCGAGCAGGTTCTCGACTCGATTGCCAGTGAGTCTGTTCGCACCTCCGCCTTCATCAACGACGTGATCCTGCGCGCCGCGAACCTGTTGTGGAGCCAGCAGTCACCCGAGCAGTCGTGGCAGGTCATCGACGATGCACTCGTCGGCGCCACGGGCGAACGCGCCTGTCAGCTATGGGCCTTCCGCGCCAACCAATTGGCCCTGGCCGGCCGACCTGGTGAGGTGCCTGCTGTGATGGCCAAGGTCGACTACGAGAGCCTCGACGCCTTCGGTTCGACCATCGGCTTGTGCGCCGAAACCTTGGCACTCGCGGAACTGGGTCAGACTGCCGGCGCGGTCGCCAAGGCCACGAAGTGTTACACCGTGGTGGACGCGTCGCCCCAAAGCAGTTTTCTCGGTCAACCACTGGCGGAGTTTCACACGTTCGCACTGTCGATGGCCGGATACATCGACGAGGCGGTGGAAGTCGCGGGAGCCCATCTGCGCCGCAGCCAGGAGCGTCCGGCCACCGCGCAGTCGGTTGCGACCGCGATCGTCGGGTTCGCCGCACTCGCGGCCGGCGATCTTCAGGCCGCCCGCGCGCATCTGGCGGTACGGCCCGCTGATGCCGATGCCAACTTCGTTCTGGCCAACAGCTACTACCGGTTCCAGTTGCTGCTGGCACAGACCCTGGCACGCATGGGCGATCTGCCCGGCGCCGAGGCGGCGTTTCGCACGGCACGCGAGCACCGTCGCCCCGCCTATGTATACGTCGAGAGCAGCGCACTGCTTGCCGAGGCGTGGATCGCCGCCGGTCATCAGCGGATGGACGATGCCCGCCGAACAGCGTGGGCAGCGGCACAGTTTGCCCGCGATCACGAGCAGTTCGCACGCGAACTGATGTGCCTGCAAACGGCTGTCCAGTTCGGCGATACCACGGCGGCCGACCGGCTGACCGAACTCGCCGAGATCGTGGAGGGGCCCCGGGCCGGTCTCGCAGCACGCTACGCGCGAGCGGTGTGCACCGATGACTCCGACGAATTAGACGTTCTGTCAACCGCTTTCGAAGCCATGGGGGACCGGCTCGCCGCGGCCGACTGCTCCGGTCATGCGGCCGCGGCCCACCGCAGGGCCGACAGACGCGGCAGCGCTCTGACCTCGGCCGAACGAGCCGGCCGGCTCGCCGCGGCCTGCGGCGGCGCAGTCAGCCCGGCCATCATCGGGGCACGCCTGCCTGCCCCCTTCACGCAGCGGGAGCGGGAGATCGCGGTGCTGGTGGCCCAAGGGCTGAGTAATCGTCAGATCGCGGACACGATGTCGCTGTCGGTACGCACCGTCGAAGGCCACGTTTACCGCGCCAGTTGCAAGGCGGGCGTGACACGTAGGTCTGAACTCGCCCACGTGGTCAGGAATCTCACCGATCCTGTGCCTGCCAGGCTCTAGCCGCGATCAACTCGGGGACCAGCGCCTCGGTCAACAACCGAACGTCGTCGTCCCCGTCACCGGGATAGCGCAGGGCCAGCTGGGATCCCGGCACGTCACCGCCGACGCCCACAACGGTGCTGCCCCGCAACGTGGTCCACTCGGCCGCTTGGGACTCCCATGCGGAGCCCGCGAAGACCAGCAGCCGGTAATCCGTCGTCTTCGTCAGGTAGACGTCGACGTGGCTCCAGTCCCCGGTCTCGCATCCGACCGCACCGAGGCGAGGCCCTTCGCGGAGCATCAGCGCACCCTGTTGTGCTGACGAGAAACGGTGTGCCGGCGCGGCGAGGTGGGTACCGGCAGGCCCGAGAAGCAACTCGGCAAACTCGGGCCGCCAGTCGGGTTCGGTGTCGAGCAGGTGCGCGCTCGCACCGGCGGCCTTCCGCACTGACGTCACAAGCGGTTTCGTGTCCGCTTGCGTCATGTGCAGTTCGAGCGCCAGCAGCAGGGCCAGTGTGTGCTGGTAGCTGCGGCAGGCGACGCCGCCCGCCTCGGTGTCGGCGGCGAGGTCCACGGCGGCCTCGCAGCGCGCGGTGATCGGTGAGTCCGCCGTGTTGGTCAGTGCGACGAACTTCAGCCCGATTTGCGAGGTCGCCATCCGGTCAAGCGCGTCAAGGGTTTCCACCGAACCGCCGGTCGCCGAGATCGCCACCACGAGTGTGCCCGGACCCCAGTGTGGCAGCAGCGTCGACGATGCCAGTTGCGATACCGCAAGGAGCCCGCGCGACCGCATGCGGGCCGCGGCGACGCCGGCCGCGTAGGCCGAGGATCCCATGCCCAGGAACACCACCCGCTCCACGCCGGCGGGCACGACGTCGGCCCAAGGATTGACGGCCAGTGTCGAGGCCAGACGGTCGAGCACCTCCGGCTTGCGCTGGAGGTCGGTCAGGAACGCGTCGGCATTCACGCGGTGATCCCTTCATCGAGCAGAGCGGGCAGCGCCGCGTCGGGTACGTACATCCATCGCGGCAGATGTTTTGCGGCGTAGATGATCTCACGCAGAACCTGTTGGAGACGCAGGGCCCGCAGTGGCGCGGGATCATAGCGGGGTGCGCTTGCCTGGTAGGCGTCCAGGAATGTCCGCCGGACCAGATTGCTCACGTCCGTGAGCGCATGTGGCTCGAGAGCGGTGTACTTCTGCGCGACGATCGCGACATGCGCCAGCGACTGCACCATGCCGGCCACGTCGAAGGTGGCCGGTATGGGCTGCATTCGGGCCTCAGCGGACAGCACCGGATTGCCGTCGAAGTCGGTGATGACGAAGCGCCCGTCGGACAGCAACACCTGGCCCACATGTAGGTCGCCGTGCCCCTCGAAGACGGGTATCCCCGCGAGGCTTCCGAGTCCGTCGAGCATCGCTTCGATGTCGTCACGGCGCTCACGCAGGATGTCACCACTGACCGAAGTGCTCAGGGCCACCGCGGTTTCCAGGGTTTCGAACGCCGCATCACGCCAGCCTCTCGCCTGTGCCGCGTCGGCAACCGACGCCGTGGCTGCCAGGGCGGTGTGCATATCGGCGACCAGATCTCCCACCGCACCGGCTGCGGCGATCAGTCGCGGCCGTGCCGCAGCGTCCTGTGCGGCAGCGGTCACCAGGTCCACGGCCCACGTCCAGCCGTCGACCGCGCCGGGCAGGTATTCGTCGATGGTCGCGACCAGGGTCTGCTCGCCGCGCGGCGACCGCCACGTGACCAGGCCCCACGGCGTGGGCATGCCGGTGAATCCGGCGGCCCGCAACGCAGTGATCCGGCCGGGTGCGGGGTGAGGACCGTCGTCGAGGTGCGTCGCCCACTTCACGATCGCCTCCCCACCGACGATCACCGACTCGTTGGTCTGGTCGACGGCGATGGGCCGCTCCCCCGCCGCGCGGCACTGTGTCCACGAAACCACCGTGAAATTGCCGTATTCGGAGGATCCGTCGGCCAGTACGTCCAGCATGGCCTCGGCGACTCCGTCACCCGGCGCGGCGCGGCGCCAACTGCCGTCCGGGTCTCGCACGGTCGGCACGGCAGTCAGGCCGCTGGGTCCGTCGGCGACAACCAACCGGCGGCCGTCGGCGAGATCAAGATGGTCGAGCTCGATCACGCCCGGTGTTCCAGGCCGACCCGCTCGATCGCGTCGGCGCCGGCGCGCAAGCCGTCGCGGGCGCGGATGGCGGCACCCATGTCGGCCAGTCGTGAGCGGAGGGCGGTGTCGGCGAGCAGCCGGTCGACCGCATCGGTCAACTCGGAGTCGGCGAACCCGTAAGTGTTCAACCGGACGCCGAAGCCGAGTTCATCGATGCGCTGAGCGTTTTCGTACTGGTCCCAGAACAGCGGCAGCACGACCAAGGGCTTGCCGAAATGCAGCGTCTCGGTGACGGTGTTGTTGCCGCCGTGCGAGATCACCAGATCGACCTGCGGGATGACCTTGGTCTGCGGCAGCATCTGCGCACCGACCATGTTGTCGGCCAAGGTGATTCGATCCGCCTGTGGACCCATGCTGACGATGTAGCGGTGCCTTGTCTTGGCGAGCACGTCGACGAGGCGCTGCATGAGTTCGACGTCGGCGCCGCCGAGGGAACCCAGCGAGAGATAGATGAGCGCACTGTCGTCGGGCCGCTCGGCGACCTGGGGCGGCACGATGTACTCGTCATCGGTCTCGCGCACACTGGAATCCATCCGGATCCAGCTGTCGTCCAATGGCCGGACCTGCCGGTAGTCGGCCTCGGCCGGGTAGACGTAGAGGTTGGCGGCGTTGGCGCGCGGCATGAACTCGAGCTCTGGGAGCGCGGCGGCGCCCTGCGCCTGAACCCAGTCGTTGAAATCGGACCACATGGCTCGATGGCTCCGGTCGAATTCGGTGCGGTAGGCGTCCCATTCGGTGGGGTCTGCACTCGGCAGGCCCGAAAACGGCGGCGGCACTTGCGGCGCGGAGATCTCCAGCGGGCTGCACGACACGATCCGCACGAACGGCGCGCCCGCGGTCACCAGTGCCGGAAAGAGAACGACGTTGTCCTCGACGATGACATCGGGCTGATGCGTGGCGATGATCTCGCGGAGGCGAGGCTCGCTGTACTTGGCGCCGTCGATGAGCGCTTGATACGTCGGCTGAATGAAGGTCTGCAGTTGTTCGATGGTCGGCTTGCGGAATTCCGGCGCGGTCTCGGCGATGAAGTCGGCCCAGAACTTGCCGGCGTCCTCCTCGTCAGCGCCTTCGGCCGGCGCCGCGAGGTCCACGAGCTCCTCGATGAAGCCGAACGGCGCAAGCTTGCCGGCCCACGAACTCTCGGCGGCGAACACGATCGTGTGCCCGCGGTCGCGCAGTACGGCCGCCAGCCCGATGCACTGATTCGTTGGGCCGTAGGCAGATTCGGGCCAGAACATAATGGTCAGAGGTTTGTCGGTCATGGGCAGCCCTTCATGCTCGGACGGGTCTGGGAAGCGGGTGGCCGGTCGCCGCCCGCGCGTAGTCGCAGATCAATTCGGTGGTGGTCTCGGCGTCCAGGCTCGGATGCCGAGCCACCATGCGGTAGCCGTAGGCGTCCTCGAGTGCGACGATGTTGCGCGCGATGGTCAGCGACGGCGAGCTCAGCGCGAAAACACCCTGCGCCGCACCGGTTTCGAGGATCACCTGGTACATCGCCACCTGGCGGTCGTAGAGAGCGGTCAGCATGACGGCATATGCCGGATAGCGTGCGGCGGCACCGCCCAGTTCGCACATGAGCTTGACGGCCGGATCGTCGGAGTCGACCGGCAGGCCCGACTCGATAGTCATGACGAGCTTGCGCTCCGGTTCGGGGATGCCCGCGATGGCACGTAACCGGGCGTCATAGAACCGCTCCATGCCGGCCCGGTTGGCCTCGACCAGCAGGGTCTGGATGTCAGGGAAGTGGTAGAGCACCGCGCCCGGCGTCAGGCCCGCCTCTGCCGCGACCTGCTTGAGCTGGACGTCGGCGCCGTGCTTCATCACTGCGCTCTGCGCAGCACGCAGCAGCTTTTCGCGACGTTCCGTGCGGCTGACGGGCACGAATGCATGGTGCCAAGGTCAGCGGCTGCTCGCAGGATTTTCCTGAATTTCGATGTAGTTTTTGTCTGCCTAGTGTCTGTGAGCTGCTGTTTTGACTGGTTCTGCCATTGAATCGTCGTGCAGTCGTCGGCTTGGCCGTCGAGATTGCGTACAGGGCTGTGTTTCGTGAGCGATCACGACCGTGCGCGCAATCTCAACGCCTGATAAGCCCCTGGTGAGGCCGTTCGATCCGTGCTTGAGCACGCGGCCCGGTTAAGGTAATCCGATATGGCTAACTTGGACCGTCGAAAGATGATGATGCTGTCGGGTCTCGGCGTCGTCGCAGCGGCTATGCCCATCCGGCAAGCGCAAGCCCTCCCGACCAGGCCCGTTCCCGCGCCCGAGGCGCCGCAAGCCGCGATGAACTACGTGTTCGTGGACGAATTCGACGGGGGCGCCGGCTCGGCACCGGATGCGTCGAAGTGGACCATCGCCAAGGCCCGCGAGGTCATCCAGGACCCCACCTACTGGGAGCAGCCTGGCCGCATCGGCCAATACCGCGACGACCGCAAGAACGTCTTCATCGACGGCAAGTCGAATCTGGTGATCCGGGCCGCCAAGGAAGGCGACACCTACTACGGCGGCAAGCTGGCCAGCGTGTGGGAAGGCGGCGCCGGCCACACCTGGGAAGCGCGGATCAAGTTCAACTGCCTGACTCCGGGCGCCTGGCCGGCCTTCTGGCTGGGCAGCCTGGGCCAGGGTGAACTCGACATCATCGAGTGGTACGGCAACGGCAAATGGCCCTCGGGGACCACCGTGCACGCCAAGTCCAACGGCGGCGAGTGGCAGACCCACAACGTCACCGTCGACAGCAACTGGCACACGTGGCGGACCCAGTGGGACGGCAACGGCGCCCGGTTCTGGCAGGACTACACCGACGGCGCGAAGCCGTACTTCGAGGTCGCGGCGAGCTCGTTGCCGGACTGGCCGTTCAATCAGCCCGGCTACACGATGTTCGTGGTGCTGAATCTCGCCGTCGCGGGATCCGGCGGAGAAGACCCCAGCGGCGGCACCTACCCGGCCGACATGCTCGTCGACTGGGTGCGCGTCTGGTAGCTGGGCCGCACCCCGATCAGAGGGGTCTGGAGGTGATCTCCAGCCACGCCTGGAATTGCCATCGCTCACAGCGCTTTTGCGCCCGTGTTCGGCGGTGTTGCGATCGCAGCAGCTCTGCACAGGGCAGTCGAGTGGTGAGGTGTGCCTGCGCCGCGGGACGGCTTCGGCGCCATCGAGACATCGCCACGACGATTGCCATCGGCAGCATTGTCAACACTGCATATGTTGCGTAGGCCATCGTCCGCGCCTTCTCTCCCGGGGCCCATTGACGGTTATTACGTTCGTCGCCTGCGCGGCGCAGCACTATCGCCCGGGGATCGATCTTTAGGGTCCGATGGATGTAGCAGTAGATGCATTTGCCCGGGCTATGGTGGGTGAATGCTCGATAGAACCGGCGCAGAGACGCGCGTCCTCGAACAGCCTGACCGGTTCACCATCGAGATCGACGGCAAAACCGTCGGCGTCGCCGACTTCCACGACGTCGACGGCCGCCGCGTCTTCCCGCACACCGAGGTTCTGCCTCAGTACCGAGGGCGGGGACTCGCCACCATCCTCGTCGGCGAAGCCTTGCGTTCGACGCGTGCGGCCGGCTTACGGATCGTGCCGACCTGCTGGATGGTGGCCGAATACATCGACAAGCATCCGGAGTACGCCGAATTCACCGACGCGCGGTGACGCGTCTACAGCCGGCCAGCGACGAAATCGGCTGACTGCGCGACCTTTCCGGACTGCACGTAGGACACATGGGCGCCCATGTCCCAGCCGCCTTCCCAGCAGATGGGGTCGGCCTGGTTGCACTGATCGATGGAGTTGGCGGCATAGGGCGGTGCCAGCGTCGGCAACGGTCCCCCGGCGAGCATGCCCGAGAAGCTCGTGCGCGGCGTGCCGAACAATGCGCTGGCCGCCACGTGATCGGCGGTCTGCGGAGACATCTCGTTGGTGGCCAATTCGATGACCGCGGCGCCCTGCGAATAGCCGCCGAGCACGATCTTCGTGTTCGGGCAGCTCGCAGCGGTCGATTCGATGAGTGCTC
The DNA here is from genome assembly GCF_001570425.1 of Mycolicibacterium brisbanense. GTDB lineage: Bacteria > Actinomycetota > Actinomycetes > Mycobacteriales > Mycobacteriaceae > Mycobacterium > Mycobacterium brisbanense. The sequence continues at coordinate 482,056 of NZ_BCSX01000024.1, read as the reverse complement.
TTGCCGCGTCGGCACCGGCCGTCGGGCTGGAGGCGAAGTCATTGCTGGCCGGGTAGTCGACCGCTGTTCCCTCGACAGTGCGCGGCGCGACGCGCGTGCGTAGATCGTCGACAAAGGGACCGCCCACACTGCCCAGACCGGGCGGCTCGTTGGTGCCGCGCGCGAACACCACCTGTACGTCGGGGCACGGAGCAGCCGATGCCGGTGCTGACGCGACGATTGGGGCAGCGGTGGCCAGTGCTGCGAAGACCAACAGCAGAGCGGGCTTGGACGTCATGTCAACCGATCGTAGGGGCGGGCGTCGCTGTTCCGCGCCCGCGTCGGCGCAAGCGCCGCCAAAGTGGCGCTCTGCCTGGTTCAATTGACGAAGGCGTTGGCCACGCACGAGCAGGGTTGGCGGCAGTATGGATGACACAGTCGTGGGCGACGACGGCGACGCCACGCAAGGCTCGGCCCCCGCGGGGAAGTTCGGGCGTTACGAGCTGCTGTCACTGATCGCCGCGGGTGGCATGGGTCAGGTGTGGCGGGCACGCGATTCGCAGACCAATCGAGTTGTCGCGCTGAAGGTCTTGCCCGAGCATTCCGCCGACGATGATGAGCCGCGTGAACGGTTCCGGCGCGAGTGCCTGGCGGTGGCACAGCTGACGGAGCCGCACGTCATCCCGATCCACGATTTCGGTGACGTGGACGGTCGGCTCTTTCTGAACATGCGGCTGGTCGAAGGCACGGACCTGCGCACGCTGATCAAACAAGATGGTGCCCTGACGCCGACGCGTGCGGTGGCGATCATCGCTCAGGTGGCCGGCGCGCTGCAGGCCGCCCACGACGCCGGACTGGTGCACCGCGACGTCAAACCCTCCAACATTCTGGTGTGCGCCAACGACTTCGCCTACCTGATCGACTTCGGGATCGCTCATGCTTCCGAAGACCGCACTCTGACCAAGACCGGCGAAACCATCGGGACCGCAGCATATCTGGCACCAGAGGCGATCAGCACGACTGCGAAAACCCATCCACGCGTAGACGTGTACGCACTGGCTTGTGTGCTCTACGAATGCCTCACCGGCAAGCCACCATTCAGCAGCGACATGGGCGTGCAGGGCTTGATCGCTCACCATTTGCACACTCCGCCACCACAACCCAGCGCCAACGCTCCCGATGTACCCGCCGCGTTCGATGCGGTCATTGCCAAAGGAATGGCCAAGAACCCCGACGATCGCTATCCGACTGTTCAGGATCTGGCCGAGGCGGCTCGCGTCGCGTTGACCAATCCTGAGGCGCCTGCGACGACGGCTACCCCGGCAGCTTCGGCACCCGGACGGGGAATTCGCCTGTCGCGCAGAACTGTCAGCGTGCTCGTCGCAGTGACCGCCGTCGTGGCGGCCGCAGCTGCGGCCGTCGTCATCGTCGGTCGGCAATCGTCCAGCAGCACGTCGCCGCCAGCGGCCGGCAGAGGTAACTCGGCGCAGAGTTCGTTGCCGTTCACCGACGTACAACTCGTGACGGGCATTGCGGTCGATGCCGTAGGCACCGCATACGTCACCGACATTGGTCGAGATGAGGTGTTGCGACTGACTGCGGGTGCCACAGCGCCGACCGTGCTGCCCTTCAATGGCCTCAAGAATCCCCGGGACGTGGCGGTCGACTCGGCAGGCGATGTCTACGTTGCCGATTCGAGCAACGACCGGGTGCTGCGCTTGGCGGCGGGTGCCACAGCGGCGACGCCCTTACCTTTCAGCGGTCTCAATGATCCCCGGGGCGTCGCCGTCAACACAGCGGGCGACGTCTACGTGACCGACCGGGGCAACAATCGCGTGCTGGTTCTGCCGGCCGGCACCACCGCGCCAACCACGCTGCCCTTCACCGGACTGAATGATCCTCGAGGGGTGGCCGTCGAGTCGACAGGCACCGTGGATGTGACCGATACCGGTAACAACCGGGTGCTGACCCTGCCGGCAGGCGCGACGGCGCCGACAGTGCTGCCCTTCAGTGGCCTCAACGATCCTCAAGGTCTGGCGGTCGACACGGAAGGCAACGTCTATGTCACCGACCGCGGTAACGCCGGGGTGCTTGAATTGCGACACGGCGCGACAGCGGCAACCCCACTCCCCTTCACCGGCCTTACCGATCCCCAAGGTGTGGCCGTCGACGCCCACGGCAACGTCTACGTCACCGATGCTGGCCGCATTCCGGTGGTGAAGCTGGCGGTGGGGTGATTCAGCCGCCGATCGGTGCCCCCAGTCGGACTCGAACCGACACTTGGCGGATTTTAAGATCGCCTATCTGAGCGTTTGTGATCGTTGGCCACAATGGGAAGAGTTAGTAAAATGCATGTTGGCCTGCACTTTCAGGTGGCCTACCGTTGGTGGCGCTGTGTGCAATTCGGAGACATGTGCATACAGAGTGTTTACAACACAAAACCCTGCCCGCTCACGAGAACGGGCAGGGTTTTGCCGTCAATTGGTGTGGAGGAAAAATGCCAACTGCCCTTTACGTCAGCGCGGGCACTTCGGCCTTCATGCGGAGCCACAAATCAGAATCGGCCAGACGCTTGGCGGCGGCGTTCGGGAACTCGGCAGTGTGTTCAGGTGTCGTCATCACGGGTGGGGACATTAGCCCGAAATTGACGTTGCCCGTAAGCCCCTCATGCATGTCGGTTAAAGGTGCAGTTACAACAGCGGCCCCCGTCGTGAAACGGAGGCCGCTGCCGGGAAAGGAGACAGGACGATGTCAGAACGAACTTGGCAAGCCATCGCCTTGCTCCCCACCAGTGTTGCACCGACACAGCTCCGATGTCCTGCAGTCGGACGCAACAACGCCCCCGACAGGGCGGACCTGTCGAGGGCGTCGGAGCACCTACGGCAATCGGTGCTCTACCGGGTGTCGAAGGAGGAAAGCACACCCGGCAAGTTGGGTGACCCCCGACGGTCCCAAGTTCTGCGGGGGTCAGTGACGCGGTCCCATCCGCGTCCACCACTGGCCTGAGAGGGTTGATCGACCCTTGCGCCGACACAGACGCGGTCCAGTGGTGTTGCTTTGATGCTCCCCGTTCCGAACTACCGGCGTCACGACGGGGAGCAAGTTTGTTGGTCCTACATTGCGGTCCGGCGATACCGGTTGATCACGTAGCGTTCGCCGACCGTGAAGCCATCCCAGCCCGACCGGTAGAACACTGACTCTGGCCCCTTGGTCTCCCCGTAATCGACCTGACTGGGATGCCGCCACAGTCTTGCGGCGCTGGTGAGGATGACGGCGCGTAGGTCTTCGGTGGGTACGCCTCCCTGGAAGCCGTTGCCCCGTGTCGCTGACTTCACGATGGCGGTGATGATGCCCAGGATCTCGGTTGCCTGCTCCGCGCTGATCTCCCCGACTCCATCACCGACTCCATCAACACCCAGCAGGTTAGCCAGATCGACCGGAGTGGGTGCGGCCACGATCACGCCTCGGTCAGCAGCGTGACGGCCTTGCCCTGCAGAAGTGCCACGTCCCAGCGGGATACAGCACGGATACCCACTGTGTCGTAGTCGCCGAACGTCTGGTCGAGAATGGCCACCTCGGCGTCGATGTCGCGGGCAACAACCACCTTGCCGAAGTCCACCAGCGCCACACGGGCCTTAGAGCTCGCATTGGGGATGTTGTCGGTGATGATCACCGGCAAGCCGAGGAGCTGCAGAGCGGTCCCGTTCTGGATGGTCGCTGGGTCGAACAGGTAACGATTGTCCGACGTGCCCACCTTCAGCTTGCGCAACGCCGCGAAGCTGACCGGGGTCATCACCCAGTGGGTCGGGCTGACCTTGTTGCCCTGCGCGGTGGCCAGCCCGTCGATGAGCGAATCGGGGTCGGTGAGATCCAATGCCCCGGTGGCGATTCCGCTCTGGCGAAGGATGCCCTTGATGGTGTCGGAGGTACCTGCACCGTCATACAGGGCCGCGTCCAGGACATTGGCCACGTCGGATACCAGGCGTGTGCGAAGTACGGCCTCCAGGCCCACCACACTCTGACGGATCAGCTCGTTGCTGACCTTGGTCAGGGTCTTGATGCCCTTCAGCGTGGACGGCAGAAGCTGCACCTCATCGAAGGTGGCATTGCTGTCGGTGATCTGCGCACCCGCAGCGGTGAACGCAGCGGTGCTGCCCGAGGCGATACGTGGAACACGAACGGGCGCAGCGGAGTCGATGATCTGCGGGCCAGCGGCGAGGAACGTGCTGGCCTGCTCCAACGGCTCAACCAGAAGGTTGGCTACCTGGGCAGCGGTCAGCGTCGCATTGCCTGCGGGAGTCTGAATCGTCATGAAAGTCTTTCTTGCACTTAGAGATTAGCTACCACCGACGCCAGGTCAGGAGCATGGAAGTGGGCACCAGGCCCGAAAGAGTCGCAAGAGCACCAGGCCCTTTAGCTACTCTAAGTTTACCATCGTTTCCGCAGATCAGGCGCTACCCTTGAGCCGGTCGAGCAGGCTGAACTGCCCAGAGTCGCCTCCCGCAAGGCCCTGCCCGATGCTGCCGGATAGCTTGCGGGCCTTCAGGTGTGGCTTCGCATCCGTTAGCGACTCGATGGCAGAGGCCAACCCTTCGGCGTCGTCCAGTAGTTCGGCGACATACTCCAGATCTGTTGCGTCAGCGAGCTTGCCGGTGGCTGCCACGCGTGCGGTGAACAGTGCGCGGGCAAGTTCCTCGGTGCGAGCCTCGGCAGTTTTGGCCCGGTCGCGGTATCCGGCATTCTCACGGCGCAGATCCTCGACTACCTTGCGCGGAAACGTATCTGCCCCTGAATCGCCCTCTGCCGCGCCAGGATCCCCCTCGGTAGTCGTTACCTCGGCGGGATTGATTTCGTTGCCCTGTAGACCATCTGGGCCGGTTTGCGTGTCACTCATAGCTGGTTTCCTCTCAGCGGTCCTGCAAGCTGCTCATCGTGCGGCCCAAGATGATGTCTCGGGCATTCTGGGCGTCCTGGTCGATAGCGGTTAGCTCGGCGGCGATCTGGTCATCTGACAAGCCGAGGCGCTGCAAGGTGGCGCGGCGGCTAAGAATGTTGGCTTGGTACAGCTTCACGGCGGCGTCGGCCTCGGCGGCAACCGAACGTGTCGAGGCGTCAGCCCACACCACACCGACAGTCACGTCTGCCGGGACGACACCGTCCCGCACCGATACCAGCAGGCGGGCGACCTGCTCCCAGGCCCTGCCGAACGTCAACTGACGGGCCTCGGCGCGGGCTGTCAGGCTGGCCTCCGATGCTCGCAGCGCTTCAGCACTGGTGGGCTGATCACTGAGGATGCCGAGGAAGTGGGACGGTAGCGCGGATACGGCCATGATCTGGCCTAGCCAAATCCTCACGGCTGCCTCATATCCCGCTAGGTTGGCACCTTCGAGCTGGCCGAATTTCGCCTGATCGTTCTCTGACACCATGGCGCGGTTACCCTCGGGAATCGGGTTGACCGTATCCATCACAGGTAGCCCGGTTTCGGGGTCTGTGACCACGTTGCCGTTGTCATCCAGGCGGGGAACCTCGGTCAGTTCGATGCCGGTTGCCCAGCGGCGAGGGCGTGCGGTGTACTCCTGGGCGACTGCCAGATCGGCCAACGTCTTGCATAGCCCGTCCACCAGTGGCCTGAGGTCTTCGATCTCGCTGCAGCCGTCCACGTCTAGCAGGCGGTCGCTGTTGGTGATCGGCACGACCGGCACCACGCCCAGCGGATTGGGCAGGGACTCCACCAGTTCAAACCCAGCGGCGGCAGCCCCCGGCGTATTGGCCCGGTAGTGCTGGATCTCTTCGGGTAGATACAGCCACGCCTCGGTGGTCGTCTTGGTGCGGATGCGCTTCACCGCTGCCAGCACATCGCGGCTGACCGGGTCACGCTTCACCGTGACTTGCTCGGCGCTTTCCACCGTGGCGCGTGGCTTACCCTCGGCGTCGGCCCACACAATGACAAACGCCTGGCCCAGCGTCAATGCCTCGCGGTGCGCAACACCGCTGAGCTGGTCGAGGTCCGAGGCTAGGAACTCGTCCCACACATCGTCACCTACGAAGCCCGAAACACGCAGCCGCTCAGCAAGGCTCGTCACCGCCAGGCGTGGAATGTTGGAGGCGATACGGCCAAATCGGTTGTTCAGAGCCAGCTTTGACTCGGGCGACAGAAACGCCAGAGGCTGCTGCCCTCGGTAGTACAGGTTCAGGGTGTGCCGGTGGTGGGCACCGCTGTCGAGCTTCTGCAGAAGCTCCACCAGGAGGTCGGGGGTGGTCATCGGAATGAGGTCGTCCTCTTCTTTGTCTTCGACCCCAGCCACGTTGCGCGACTGTGAGCCATGAGCAGAGCTGCGGCGCAGTCGATCTTTGCGGCGCTGCGCCTACGGCTGGCCTTGCCGATGCGAAGGCCTCCGTTGCTTTCAATTACCGTTGCGGCCAACACATGCCGCGTCAGGATCTCGTTGCCACTGTGGGTGAACTTGCCAGCGGTGGCGGCGGCATATAGTGCCGTCGTCGCCTTAGTGGTCCGCGATGGGGACCAAGGAAACTCGGTCACCTTCAAACCTTCGGCGGCGAGAACCTGAAGGGTGCGGGTCCAGCGGAACGGGTCAGCCACCAATTCGGTTACACGCCAACGAGTGCGGGCATCACGGATGGCTTGCTCTACTTCCAGGACCGGCACACGCCACTCAGGACTACCGTCGTTCTCCCACACGGCCAGCACATCGAAGTGAGGTGTTGGCGATACGGTGCCCATGACAAGAGCCGTGGCGTCGGAGTCGCGGCCACCGTAAGAACCGTCCAGGGCAATGACCACCTCGGACCGGTCTGGGATCGGCTGGCCGGTGTCCAGCACTGCCCAGGTATCTGCGTCAATGAACGGGTTGGCGTTCTCGGTGATGAACTGGCATAGCCGTGCGCGACGGAACTTGCCCTCTGGTGTTTGGTTCAGCAAGGCCCGCATACTTTCGCGGGTCAGGAAGTCATCCAGTGACGGGCAGGCCAGTTCCCAACAGTGCTCACAGTCGGCACGGTGGTGCTGGAACTCATCGGCGGAGAACTCCACCCATGCGAATGTCGAATCGTCGGGGTGGTCCTGGGCGTACTGGCGCAGATTCAACAGCACCGAACTGGCGGCGTTCGGCGGGGTGCCGATACCGATAGCAGTTGCACCCGGCAGCTTGCCCAGACCGAGTAGCAGCGTGTCCCACGTGTCCGGTGAGATAACGCCGACCTCGTCGGCCAGGGCCAGCGTCCAGGTGCCTAGCCCCTCTAGGCGCTTGGCTTCTGCCGGTAGCGCGGTCAGTGTGCTGCCCTTGGACGGGATCACGATGTGGTCCCGGTAGACCTGACAGCGGGATGCGAGCGCAGGGTTCAGCTCCACCATTCGTATGGCGGGGCGCAGTGTTAGACCGGCCTGGCGTTCGTCCACGGCCACAATCGGGATCTCGTTGCCGTCCGGCCCGGTGAACAGTTCGTACAGTCCCAGCGCGGCCATCAGGGACGTTTTCCCTGTCCCGCGTGGGCACATGATGCCCGCCACCGAGGGACGCGGTTCGGGGTCGAGGATGGGCCGCAACATGTCCACCTGCCAGTCCCGCAGGCGCATCGGCTCCCCGACACCATGGCCCTTGGGAGTAACCAGGAACTCAGCACAGAACTGCGCGAACCGTTCCGCGCCGACCTTGTCCGACACGAACGGCAGCGGAGTCGGATCGGCTGCCCGTTTCGGCCCAGCGGCCATGCGATACTCCTGGACTTATGGCGAGTTGGGAAACCTGGGCGCAGATAGCGGGTGTCGGCGGTTTCATCTTCGGTAGTTACAACATCGTTCGCGGCATACGAGAGCCAGTTCGCCTGTATCAACGTGAGCTCCGCAGCAAGCTCCGCGACGTCCTCTATGAGGTCCGGCTGGAACTTGAGGAAGCGTTGGAGCGCATGAACACTGGGACACTTGGCGAGCTTCCCGAGCGCCTGCAGGGCGTGCATGAACAATTGCGACGTATCAGTCCTGGCCTGATCTCGCCAGCGGGTGTCACGATGTCGGAGTACACGAGTGATCTGTATGCGGCGATACAAGGGCTGCGCGGCTACAAGTCAGGAAAAAGTCGTGGGGGCGCATGGGAGATGCGTCTCGAACGAGGAGGGCTCCGCCCGCTTTACAAGTTCCGCGAGATCAATACGTCACCAACCTCATCGGAATTGCGTGACCTCCTTTATAAGGCTGTCTGGAAGACTTCTGACCTCATCGACCTGACAGTCAGGATCGACAAAGGCTCGCATCTCACCTACCGGAGATATCGGCCCACCCGGTTCTCCGAACGCCAACACAAGCGGGCGCAGGACAAGGCCTTCGAAGTGGAGAGGCGGGGCGGGGCAGAGTAATCGTCCCTGCGCTTCGCACGCCCCGTGGGGCAGCCGGCTAAGTACCCCAACCCCCCAGGTCTGGCATGTTTTCGCTGGTCAGAGTCCTAGCGTGCTTGGCGGTGTCGCGTGTTCGCTGCGGCTAGAGGTGTGGAGTGGCAGCGGTGTTGCCGCAGCTCATCGGGTGCTGGTTGATGGGATGTGTTGCGGCCTGGTGGTTTCGGTGTTCGCTTGGCGTTGCTTGCGTGCTGCGATGGCGGCGTGGACGGCAGAGCGTTCGGCGTCGGTGCAGTGGTCCTGGCGTTGGCCGTTACACGGGTTGCAGAGCACGCGGAGGTTCAGCGGCTCGTAGGCCAGCGAGGGATTCTCGGCCAAGCTGATGATGTGGTCAACGCTGAGATCTTCAGTAGTGCCGCATAGCTCACAGAACGGGCTGGTCTTGCGCAGGGAGGCTGAGAGTCGCCGCCATCGTGTCGTGTCGCGTACGTGGCCTCTGGGCCGTCGTGCGGTGCACTTGACGCGATGGTCTGGGCATCGGGATTGCTCGTTGAGCTCCCCGCATTCGAGGCAGGGTTTCAGGATGGCTGCCATGTCACTGCATCGCTCTGCGTCTCCATAGGTTGATGGCGTCATGGTCGGGTTGGTCCGGCAGTAGCGAGGTATGGACGGCGTCCTGTAGTCGTCGCTCCCAGTGCTGGATTGATTCGTCCACGTACTCGGTTGGGATCACGTTGCGTCGGATGGCCATGAGGTAATCGCGGTCTGGTCCTGCCTGCATTGGCATCGTGATGGTGCCGGTGGTGAGGAGTTCCACGGTTTGCATGAGGAATCTCAGGGCGAGGTCGTCACGTTCGGCAGCGACTGCGGTACGCCATCCTGGTGTGAATGTGGCTGCAATTTCCTTGGACAGGAATAGGTGTCGATTTGCTCGCAGTCCGATGAGATCTGGCGTCAGCAGTTCGGGTGTGAACAGTAGCTCTCTCAGCGACGGGTTGCCTTCGCCGTAGTTACGTATCCCTGTCAGGGTGATCTGGTGTATGTAGTCAGCGAGGCTGAGGAACGCTGTCGGAAACTCTGGAACTGTGAACCATTCGAACTCACGGGAATGGTTGGGGAACAGTGGGATTCGGTCGGCTGGTGGTCGGGCGCAGATACCGAACGTGTCCCATCTGTCAGAGTTGGGTAGCTGCAGGCCGTGCGCGTAGGAACCGACGTTGCCGACGATGGAGATTCGTCGGAGGATGGTCACTGTTCGGCGATGAGTTCGGCCACCAGGCGCTCACGGTCGGCTAGTTGCGCGTCCTGTTCCTCGAGGATGCGCCGGTAACGGCGGATCGCTGCGTCACGTTCGCGGATGGCCAGGCGCAGTAGGGCTACGTCGTTGGGGATGGTGCGCTCTGCGGGTAGTGCGGTCATTGTGAAACCTCTTCGCTCACTAGGTGAATGGGTAGCGTGCTGATCTTGGCGGCAATGCTTCGATATAGGGCCAAGAGCTGATCGCAGGTGAGTACTACGTGGATGTCGCTGTCTGGCCGGTTGCTGCCGAGGCTCAGGTGTAGGTCTGCGATGCCGTGTTGTGACGGGTGGCCTTCGATGGCGATGCGCTGCGGGTAGATCAGGGATGCGTTCATGGCTTCCAAACTGAGAGTAAAAAGACAGATCAAAGAGGGCGTTTGCATTTGCCCTGTTCAGCGAGTCGGACATGGGTCAGAATTTGACCCACCACATGGGTCAGAATTTGACCCATGTTGGCTGCCGATATGGGTCAGTCACTGACCCACCTTGGCACGCTGCTTACGCTGATCCGCCTTACGGAGGTGAACGGCGCACGGGCTGTCAGGGTTGCCGCCCCAACCACCTTCAATTGCATGCGCAGGGACTACCAGACATTCGGCGCACGACGATTCGTCGAGTAGGCCAGCCTTCTTGGCATCGCGGATAGCCCGCTGAAGATTGTTGGGATCCAACGGCTTAAAGCCGTCCTTGCCGAAACCGCCGAAGATCTCGGCAATCTGCCCGCGCTGAAACGTTGCGTGACCGTTTGCCTTATGGCGTGCGAACGCTAGCCATGCGACACGGCACCACAGCGGGTACGCGGGATCCGCTGCACGTTCTTCCCACACCGATTGAAAGTGCTTAGCCCAGGTGTTGCACGTCGCCGTCACAGTCGTTCGCCCTTCAGTGTTGCTTCGCGCTCGCGGGCCAGGTAAGAGTCCACATCGCTGCGTCGGTACACGATGCGCTTGCCACGCTTGTAACTCAGCGGGCCATGTGACCGCCAGCGGAGGTTATACATATGCCCCACAGTCACATTCAGCATGGCGGCGGCCTCGTGAATGGTCAGCAGTTCATCGACAATCTGAGCCACTACGCTGCTCCAGAGTTGAGAATGGTTGATACGCAACGACGATTGCGATCTGAGCTTGCGGGGCAAGGCCTCCGCTATCTGAATCTAGTATCTCATACGTTTGCCGTTTAGATCATCGTTGCAGGTAGCGATACTGGCACAAGTAACTGCCCATAGGACGGGTGTGCGTGACCTGCATCGGACGGGTAGCGATTCAATACGGACATGGCGCAACTACTCCGCACCGCACAGGTCTCCGAACAGACCGGCATTCCTGCCCCAACACTGCGCTGGTGGCGGCACCGCCAAGAAGGCCCCGCGTCATTCAAACTGGGCAGGACCGTGGTGTACGACGCTGACGATCTCGCCGCGTGGATCGAATCGCAGAAGGCCAGGACCACACGCGGCGAACAGTGAGGCCGCAATGGCACCTATGCGGCCTTCTGAGCCGCTTTCATGGCCTCCCCCAGGGCCTCGGCCACCCCGGCCAGATCGTCGCTCATCAGATGCCCGTAGAGATCCAGCGTCATGCTGGCCGTGGCATGCCCAAGCATGTGCTGAATCACCTTCACGTTGGCCCCGGCAGAGATGGCCAGGGACGCACACGTATGCCGTAGATCGTGCGGCGTGATCGTCGGGAAGCTGGGCGTACTCGCCTCCCCCGTTGTCGCCGTCTCCTCTTCGCGCTTGGCTTCAGCCGCGGCCTGCGCTGCCTTAACCGCGTTGTCGAACGCCCACCGGTATTCACCCAGTGGCAGATGCCCACGCTTACGGCTGGGGAAGACAAACGCGTCAGCGTCGGCGGGCAACTCAGCCTTGAGCCGTTCCCACACTGGCGCAGGCACGGGGACGCGGCGGGTTCGCTTGGTCTTGGTCGCTGTCTCTACGATGCCCTGACCCTGCACGTAGGTGGCCGAGTTCCGCACCGTGATCTCTTTGTTGCCAATGTCCTTGCGGCGCAACGCTGAAGCCTCACCGAACCGCAGGCCGCAGTATCCGAGTACGAGAGTCATCGTCTCGAATCGTCCTGTCTCACTGGCTAACTGAATGAGTTGCGCGTGGGTTAGATAGTGCTGCTCCGTCTCGGGTGCCTCGGGTAGATCGTTGCGCGGGCTGATCTCAGCGGCGATGTTCTTCGACGCCAGACCTGCCTTCACGGCGTACTTGAACACTGCGCCCATCAGTTGATGGGTCTGCCGGATCCGACTGGCCGATAGCGCGGTGCCCGCAACTGAGCCGTCCACAGACAGGCTGGCGATCCACGAGGACAGGCCCCCGTAACTGATCTCCTTGATGGGCGTATCGCCCCACTTCGGCAGCACCAGGGTGTCCAGGATGGATCGGTAGCCCACCAATGTCTTGGGCTTGCGCTGCGCACCCTGCTTGATCTTGAACCACTCTTCAGCCACGGCGCGGAACGTGTCGGTGCCAACGTCAGGACTGACCCACACGTTCGTGACGACCTTGCCGCGCTCAGTGTTCGACCACGCCTCAGCCTCGGCCTCGGTGCGGCAGTCCTTCGTGCGCGGCTTGCCGTCGTCACCGACGTACCACCCGCGCCAGCGCTTCCCGATGCCCTGCGGCTTCCCCCTGCCCTCGGCCCATGGCCCCGTGGCCCGCTTCGACGGGGTGCCGTCCTTGTTCTTCCACAGGTCAGACACGCCACCTGTACCTGGGGTTCTCTTGATTGACCTGCTGGGCTTGTCGGTGGTCCCGACTGGCACGCTCATGGCCGCGAGTTTACAACCTGCATACAACTCGAATCGGGAACGAAAAGAAAATAGGCTCTGACCTGGTGCCCCCAGTCCGATTCGAACGGACACTGTGCGGATTTTAAGTCCGCTGCCTCTGCCAATTGGGCTATGGGGGCGTCAAACGTCGTAAGCACGGTACCCGGGCCGTTCCGCGACCACGTCATGCAGGTTCGGCATAAAGCACCAGCACCTGACGCCGACCGTCAAAATTTTTGACGCTCCAAGCATGAACACCATGCCAAGAAGCTCCGGCCAGCCCGCCGCTTCATGTTTCAATACCCACGGGCCAAGAGGGCGGGGACACACATGGCGAACAACATTGCCGACGCGATTGCCACAGTGGCAGAACGCATTTCATCGATACGGCGCCCGCGTGCGATGCGTGCAGTGGCCCGGTTCAACAAGTACGTGACCAACCCAATCCAGCGGATGTAGGCCCCGTATCTGCCCTACATGGCGGTCATGGAGCATGTGGGCCGCAAGTCCGGCACCAGCTACCGCACCGGGGTGAACTACGGTGCGCGGTCCGACTGGGTCCGCAATGTCCAAGCAAACACAGCCACAGTGATCCACCGGGGCAAGCACCACCGGCTGGTCGATCCCCGGGTCGTCACCCTCGACTCCCCTGACTCGCGCCCTGCACGGCCAGCTTGCGGCCCGCTAACTGGCCAGCGGCATGCGGTTGGCCGGCTCAGCCAATACGGTGACTACGGGCCGCGGGAACCGCAGCGTCGCGCACGCATCATCGAGCGTCTCATCGACCGAGGTGGCCACCTCGGCCAGATCGTCAGAGCCGTCGCCGAAGGTGAAACCATGCCCGCCCAACCCGATCCGGGTCAACACGACGCCGTGGTCACGGCGGATTTGCGCCATCTCGGCCAGCATGTCGCCGATCGCGGCCGGATAGCTGACGAAGTGGTGCTCGTCGGGCCCGACCTCGCTGTACAGGCCCACCAGATCCAGTCGTGGACAATTCAATACGGCGCTGTACGCATCCGTGGCCTCATGAGTGTCGAAACCGAATCCGACGCCTGCACCGCGGCGCGTCACGGCGACCAGCACTCGCTGCCTGCGTCCCTTGGCCGACGCGAGCTGCTCGATCTGAGACAGGGAGTCGACGACGACTCTTCCGACGCCCAGATTGACTGTGCAGAAAAGTAATTCGTTGGAGTTCAGCCCGCTGGCGTGCACCGTCATCCGGATGGGCGCGATATCGGCCGCCAACGCGACCCCCAGCTCCGGGCTGGTCCGCACAACCACCGTCACCCCACGGTCCCGGGACCAGCGCGCGACTTCGCCGTCGGTGAGCGCGGATGCGGGCAGTGCCAGTTCGACCGTGCCCAGGGAGCGCTGCGTATCGGCGCAGCGGCGCACCGCTTCGGGCTCTCCCGGCGGTTGCGCTTCCGGGTGTCGACTGGCCACCGACGCCGGCGTGCGGGCCGAGAACATGGACTTGACGACCGTCGAGAGCGTCACCGGAACCTCTTCACCACCGCACCCGACCGGATGTCATTGGGCGCCTGATCCCACGATCACCCCGCCGGATACCACATGACCAGTGCTTTTGCGGTCTCTTGACGGTTCGGGCCGAAACTTTGACGCGGCACTGACGAACCCCTAGTGGGTGTAAAGGACCTGATCAGATGACCCCGGGACGCGTCGACCAGCGCAATTGGCGCCTTTTCGACGGCTGTGCCGCTCCCGGCCCAGGCCGGCGGAAGAAGACCGTAAAGGACCGCGGCGCGGGCGTAAAGAAACCGTCAACAGCTCGCCTACCGACCGGAAAGCGGGCCGATGCTGGGTCAGGCCCCGAAAGTCGGAGGCCTGTGAACGTGTCTTCGAATGGAGACAGCATGTCTGTCCTGATTTACATCGTGCTGACGGTGGCGATCTTCGCCCTGCTCGGCCTGGTGCAGAGGTTGGTCGAACGACTGTGAGCTACGAAAACATCGTCGGTCTGATCCTCGCGGTGCTCATCGCCGTCTTCGTGTTCGCCGCCCTGCTCTTCCCTGAGAGGTTCTAGTGACTACCACCACGGCGGGGATCTTGTTCCTCGCACTGCTCGTCGCGGTCCTCGCGCTGGTGCACGTGCCGTTGGGCGATTACATGTTCCGCGTCTACACGGGCGACAAGGATTCCCGCGCCGAGCGGCTGATCTACCGCGTGATCGGGGCCGACCCCCGTTCCGAGCAGACCTGGGGCTCGTATGCCCGCAGCGTGCTCGCGTTCTCGGCCGTCAGCATCCTGTTCCTGTTCATCTTCCAGCTGGTCCAAGGCAAACTGCCGCTGCACCTTCACGATCCGGCCACCCCGATGACCCCGGCGCTGGCGTGGAACACGGCCGTCAGCTTCGTCACCAACACCAACTGGCAGGCGTACTCCGGTGAAACCACCCAGGGCCACCTGGTACAGATGGCCGGTCTCGCCGTGCAGAACTTCGTCTCTGCCGCTGTCGGCATGGCGGTCGCCGTGGCCCTGGTGCGGGGATTCGCACGTCGGCACACCGGCGATCTCGGCAATTTCTGGGCCGACCTGGTGCGCGGCAGCATCCGTATCCTGCTTCCCATTTCGATCATCGGTGCCATCGTGCTCATCGCCGGAGGCGCCATCCAGAACTTCGCGTTGCACGACCAGCTGGTCACCACGCTCAGCGGCGCGCAACAGACCATCCCCGGCGGTCCGGTCGCGAGCCAGGAGGCCATCAAAGAGCTGGGCACCAACGGCGGCGGCTTCTACAACGCCAACTCGGCGCATCCGTTCGAGAACCCGACCACGTGGACCAACTGGTTCGAGATCTTCCTGATCCTGCTGATCCCGTTCTCGTTGCCGCGCACCTTCGGCCGGATGGTGAACAGCCCCAAGCAGGGTTATGCGATCGCGGCGGTGATGGGCGTCATCGCCCTGCTGAGCACCAGCTTCATGATGTGGTTCCAGCTGCAGCATCACGGCACCGTGCCCGGCGCGGTCGGCAGCGCCATGGAGGGCGTCGAACAGCGCTTCGGCGTGGCTGATTCAGCGGTCTTCGCGTCGGCGACGACGCTGACCTCCACCGGTGCGGTCGACTCGTTCCACGACTCGTACACGAGCCTCGGCGGCATGATGACGATGTTCAACATGCAGCTCGGCGAGGTCGCACCCGGCGGTGTCGGATCGGGCCTGTACGGCATGCTGATCCTCGCGATCATCACCGTGTTCGTCGCGGGCCTCATGGTCGGACGCACCCCGGAATACCTGGGCAAGAAGATCACCCCGCGCGAAATCAAGCTGGCGGCAAGCTATTTCCTGGTCACGCCGCTGATCGTGCTGACCGGTACCGCGGTGGCCATGGCCATGCCGGGCCAACGCGCCGGGATGCTCAACACCGGACCGCACGGTCTGAGCGAAGTGCTCTACGCCTTCACCTCCGCGGCCAACAACAACGGCTCGGCCTTCGCCGGCATCAGCGTCAACACCGAGTGGTACAACACCGCACTGGGCCTGGCGATGGTGTTCGGCCGGTTCCTGCCCATCGTGCTCGTGCTCGCGTTGGCGGGATCGCTTGCCGCCCAAGGCAGCACACCTGAGTCCATCGGCACCCTGCCGACGCACCGGCCGCAGTTCGTCGGAATGGTCGTCGGCGTCACGGTGATCCTGGTCGCCCTCACCTTCCTGCCCATGCTCGCACTCGGGCCCCTCGCTGAAGGAATCCACTGATGTCTACCCCTACCGCCGAACGCGCGGTTTCCCACCAACCCAAATCCAAATCCGTGCCGAGCGGGCTGATCGACCCGGCGATGTTGTGGCGATCGGTACCCGACGCCCTACGCAAGCTGGACCCACGCACGTTGTGGCGCAACCCGGTGATGTTCATCGTCGAGCTCGGCGCGGTGTGGAGCACCGTGCTGGCCATCATCAGCCCGACCTGGTTCGGCTGGCTGATCGTCGGCTGGCTCTGGCTCACCGTCGTGTTCGCCAACCTCGCCGAGGCAGTCGCCGAGGGCCGCGGCAAGGCGCAGGCCGAGTCGCTGCGAAAGACCAAGGCCGACACCATGGCCCGCCGGCTCACCGAGTCAGGAGCCGAGGAGTCGGTGCCCGCACCGCAACTCAAGCTCGGCGACATCGTGGTGGTCGAAGCCGGCCAGGTCATTCCCGGTGACGGCGACGTCGTGGAAGGCATTGCCTCGGTGGACGAATCGGCCATCACCGGTGAATCTGCCCCCGTCATCCGGGAATCCGGTGGCGACCGCTCGGCGGTCACCGGTGGCACCACCGTGCTGTCGGACCGCATCGTCGTGAAGATCACCCAGAAGCCCGGGGAGAGCTTCATCGACCGCATGATCGCGCTCGTCGAAGGTGCCAACCGCCAGAAGACCCCCAACGAGATCGCGCTGAACATCCTGCTGGCTGCCCTGACGGTCATCTTCGTGTTCGCCGTCGCCACCCTGCAGCCGCTGGCCATCTACTCCAAGGCCAACAACCCGGGTGTCCCAGACAGCCTGTCGCTCACCGCAAACGGTGTCAGCGGGATCGTCATGGTGGCGCTGCTGGTGTGTCTGATCCCGACGACCATCGGCGCGCTGCTGTCCGCCATCGGTATCGCAGGCATGGACCGTCTCGTACAGCGCAACGTGCTGGCGATGTCCGGCCGAGCCGTCGAGGCCGCCGGCGACGTCAACACCCTGCTACTGGACAAGACCGGCACCATCACCCTGGGCAACCGGCAGGCCTCCGAGTTCGTCCCGCTCACCGGCGTATCGGCCGAGCAGCTGGCCGACGCCGCCCAGCTGTCCAGCCTGGCCGACGAAACCCCCGAGGGCCGCTCGATCGTCGTGTTCGCCAAGCAGCATCACGGTCTGCGCGCCCGCACACCAGGAGAACTCACGCACGCGCACTGGATCGAATTCAGTGCCACCACCCGCATGTCCGGTGTCGACCTCGACGGGCACAAGCTGCGCAAGGGCGCCGCCAGCGCGGTCGCCGAGTGGGTGCGCTCCGA
Source organism: Mycolicibacterium brisbanense (assembly GCF_001570425.1). Classification (GTDB taxonomy): domain Bacteria; phylum Actinomycetota; class Actinomycetes; order Mycobacteriales; family Mycobacteriaceae; genus Mycobacterium; species Mycobacterium brisbanense. The sequence continues at coordinate 464,652 of NZ_BCSX01000024.1, read as the reverse complement.
AGGCGGCACCGTGCCGGCCGAGTTGGGCGCGATCGTCGACGGTATCTCCGGTGCCGGCGGCACCCCGCTGGTCGTCGGGCAGGTGACCGCCGAGGGCGGCAAAGCCGAAGTGCTCGGCGTCATCCACCTCAAGGACGTCGTCAAGCACGGCATGCGCGACCGGTTCGACGAGATGCGCAAGATGGGCATCCGCACGGTGATGATCACCGGTGACAACCCGTTGACCGCCAAGGCGATTGCCGACGAGGCCGGCGTCGACGATTTCCTCGCCGAGGCCACCCCGGAGGACAAGCTGGCCCTGATCAAGAAGGAGCAGGCCGGCGGCCGGCTCGTCGCGATGACCGGCGACGGCACCAACGACGCCCCCGCACTGGCCCAGGCCGATGTGGGCGTGGCGATGAACACCGGAACGTCGGCGGCCAAAGAGGCCGGCAACATGGTCGATCTCGACTCCGACCCGACCAAGCTCATCGAGATCGTGGAGATTGGCAAGCAGTTGCTGATCACGCGCGGTGCGCTGACGACGTTCTCGATCGCCAACGACATCGCGAAGTACTTCGCGATCATCCCGGCCATGTTCGTCGCATTGTTCCCCGGCCTGGACCTGCTGAACATCATGCGGTTGCACAGCCCGCAGTCGGCGATCCTGTCCGCGGTGATCTTCAACGCCATCGTGATCATCGCGCTGATCCCCCTGGCGCTCAAGGGTGTCCGCTACACCCCGAGCAGTGCATCGAAGCTGTTGAGCCGCAACCTGTATCTGTACGGCCTCGGCGGCATCGTCGCGCCGTTCATCGGCATCAAGCTCATCGACCTGCTTGTCCAACTCCTCCCCGGGATGTCGTAAACCATGCAAATCTCAAACCTGATTCGTCAACACATCGCCGCACTGCGCGCGCTGCTCGTCCTGACCGTCGTCCTGGGCATCGGCTACCCACTGTTCATCTGGCTGGTGGCGCAGCTGCCGGGGCTGTCTCACAAGGCTGACGGCTCGATCGTCGAGGTCGCCGGAAAACCGGTGGGCAGCAGTCTGATCGGGCAGTCGTTCACCGACTCCGACGGGAAGCCACTTGCCCGCTACTTCCAGTCCCGCCCGTCGGCGGCAGGCGACGGTTACGACCCGATGGCCTCGGGTGCGAGCAACCTGGGGCCCGAAAGCGTCATCGACACACCGGACAAGCCGAGCTTGTTGACCCAGGTGTGCACCCGCAGCCTCGATGTGGCCAAGCTCGACGGCACCACGGGCACACGTCCGTTCTGCGCCGGTGACGGCGTGGGCGCGGTGCTGGCGGTGATCGGCCCGCGTGATCCACACGGCAACGTCGTGCACCCCACCACGGTGGTCAGCATCAACCAGCCGTGCCCGGCCGTTCCGTTCCTGGCCAGCTATGAAGGCGTCCGCGTGGAATGCGCGAAGCCCGGTGACGACTACAGCATCGGGCAGATCGTCCCGATCCGTGGTGCGGCCACGGCCGCGGTGCCCGCGGACGCGGTGACCGCCAGCGGCAGCGGGCTGGATCCGAACATCTCACCGGAATACGCCGAGCTGCAGGTGAACCGCGTGGCCAAGGCACGCAATCTGAATCCCGACGTGGTCCGCCAATTGGTCGCCCAGCACACCGACGGCCGTACCCTGGGCTTCATCGGTGAGCCGCGCGTCAACGTGCTGGAACTCAACATCGCACTCGACCACCTGGGTGGATGATGGGTTGATGACGGCCAATACCCCGAAGCGAGGTGAACTGCGCATCTACCTGGGCGCAGCTCCCGGCGTGGGCAAAACCTACGCCATGCTCGGCGAGGCGCACCGACGGCTCGAACGTGGCACCGACGTGGTGGCCGCAGTGGTCGAAACCCACGGTCGCGCCAAGACCGCCGAACTGCTCGAGGGCATCGAGATGATCCCGCCGCACTACGTCGAGTACCGCGGCAGCCGCTTCCCGGAACTCGACGTGCCGGCGGTGCTGGCCCGCAACCCGCAGGTGGTGCTGGTCGATGAGCTGGCCCACACCAACACGCCCGGCAGCAAGAACGCCAAACGCTGGCAGGACGTCGAGGAATTGCTCGCCGCGGGCATCACCGTCGTCTCGACGGTGAACGTGCAGCACCTGGAAAGCCTGAACGACGTCGTGTCCGGCATCACCGGTATCGAGCAGCAGGAGAAGGTGCCCGACGAGGTGGTCCGGTCCGCCGATCAGATCGAGTTGGTGGACATCACCCCGGAGGCGTTGCAGCGCAGGCTATCCCACGGCAACGTGTACGCACCGGAACGGATCGACGCCGCACTGTCGAACTACTTCCGGCGCGGAAACCTCACCGCCCTGCGGGAATTGGCCCTGCTGTGGCTAGCCGACCAGGTGGACGCGGCGCTGGCCAAGTACCGCGCCGACAACAAAATCACCGACACCTGGGAGGCCCGCGAGCGGGTCGTGGTGGCCGTGACGGGCGGCCCGGAATCAGAGACCCTGGTACGCCGGGCATCCCGGATCGCGTCGCGATCGAGCGCCGAACTGATGGTGGTCCACGTGGTCCGCGGCGACGGGCTCTCTGGCGTATCGGCCGCGCATATGGGCAAGGTGCGCGAGCTGGCAACCAGCCTCGGCGCCACGGTGCACACCGTCGTCGGCGACGATGTCCCGACGGCCCTGCTGGATTTCGCCCGCGAGCGCAACGCCACCCAGCTGGTGCTCGGCACGTCGCGACGGTCCCGCTGGGCCCGCTTGTTCGATGAGGGCATCGGCGCGGCTGTGGTGCAGCAGTCCGGCAAGATCGATGTGCACATGGTGACCCACGAGCACGCCAGGCGCGGTGCCCGGCTGGAGACCGAGCATCGCCATCTCGCGTCGTGGCTCGCGGCCGTGGTGGTTCCGTCGGCGATCTGCGCGGTGACGGTGTATCTGCTCGACCCGTACCTCGGGGTCGGCGGTGAGAGCGCACTGTTCTTCGTCGGTGTCCTCGTCGTGGCGCTGCTCGGCGGTGTCGCACCCGCCGCGGTGTCCGCGGTGCTCTCGGGCCTGCTGCTGAACTACTTCCTGGTGGCGCCGCGGCACACGTTCACCATCGCCGACCCCAACAGCGCCATCACCGTCGTGGTGCTGCTGGCCGTCGCGGTGGCGGTCGCGGCGTTGGTCGACGGCGCCGCGAAGCGAGCCAGAGAGGCCAAGTGGGCGTCGCGGGAAGCCGAGCTGCTGGCGCTGTTCGCCGGATCGGTCCTGCGCGGCGCAGACCTGGAGACGCTGCTCGAACGCGTCCGGGAGACCTACAGCCAACGCGCAGTGAGCCTGCTGCGGGAAGGTACGGGCATCGTGGCGTGCGTGGGCGAAGATCCTTGTGTGCAGGTTGATTCGGCCGACACCGCCATCGAGGTCGGCGACGACGAGTTCTGGTTGCTGATGTCGGGGCGTCAGCTGCCCGCCCGCGACCGGCGGGTGCTTGGCGCCGTCGCGATGCAAGCCGCGGGGCTGGTGCGGCAGCGAGAACTGAGCGAAGCGGCAGGCAAAGCCAACGCCATCGCCCAAGCCGACGAGCTGCGGCGCTCACTGCTCTCGGCCGTCAGCCACGACCTGCGCACCCCGCTGGCCGCCGCCAAGGCAGCCGTATCCAGTCTGCGCAGTGACGATGTCGACTTCTCCGAGGACGACACCGCGGAACTGTTGGCCACAGTGGAGGAGTCCATCGATGCACTGACCGCGCTGGTGGGCAACCTGCTGGACTCGTCGCGACTGGCCGCCGGTGTGGTGCGGCCCGAACTGCGCCCGGTGTATCTAGAGGAGGCCGTGCAACGCGCTCTGATCGGGATCAGCAGGGGTACCACAGGATTCGGGCGCCAAGGACTGGACCGCGTGAAGGTGGAAGTGGACGATTCGGTGGCGATGGCCGACGGTGGCCTGTTGGAGCGGGTGCTGGCCAACTTGATCGACAACGCCATGCGCTATGCGCCCGACGGCCCGATCCGGGTGACCGCGGGACGCGTGGGCGACCGGGTGCTGATCGCGGTCATCGATGAAGGCCCGGGCGTGCCACGGGGAACCGGCACCGCGCTGTTCGCACCCTTCCAGCGGCTCGGCGATCATGACAACAGCACCGGTGTCGGGCTCGGCCTGTCAGTGGCTCGCGGGTTCGTCGAGGCGATGGGCGGAACCATCTGGGCCACCGACACCCCAGGCGGTGGACTGACCGTCGAAATCGACTTGGCTGCACCGTGATGGTCATCGAAAAACTGAAGGATCGCGCATGGGTGTAGCTAAGACCCGGGTGCTGGTGATCGACGACGAGCCGCAGATCCTGCGGGCCTTGAGAATCAACCTCTCGGTGCGCGGCTATGAGGTCACCTGTGCGGCCAGCGGAGCCGAAGCACTGCGCAGTGCCGCCGATCATCGTCCCGACGTCATCGTGCTCGACCTCGGGCTGCCCGACATGTCCGGTATCGAGGTGCTCGCCGGGTTGCGCGGCTGGTTGTCGGCGCCGGTGATCGTTCTTTCGGCCCGCACCGATTCCTCCGACAAGGTCGAGGCGCTCGACGCCGGAGCCGACGACTACGTCACCAAACCCTTTGGCATGGACGAGTTTCTGGCCCGGTTGCGGGCCGCGGTACGACGCGCGGCGGTCGCCGACGCCGACCAGCCGGTGATCGAGACATCGTCGTTCACCGTCGACCTCGCCGCCAAGAAGGTCACCAAGAACGACGCCGAGGTGCATCTGACCCCCACTGAGTGGGGCATGCTCGAGATGCTCGTACGCAACCGCGGCAAGCTGGTGGGCCGCGAGGAACTGCTCAAGGAGGTGTGGGGCCCGGCCTACGCCAAGGAAACCCACTATCTGCGGGTCTACCTCGCGCAACTGCGGCGCAAACTCGAGGACGATCCGTCGCACCCCGTGCACCTGTTGACCGAGGCGGGCATGGGCTACCGGTTCCAGGAGTGAGCGTCCCTGCTAGCCCGTCAGCAGCGAGATGACGGCCTTGTTGAGCCGCCGTCGCGGCCAACCCGACACACCGTCGCCGCCCAGCGCGGCCCTGGCCGCGTTACGCCCGCACGCGCCGTGCACCCCGCCTCCCGGCGTCGCGCCGGCGCTGCCCAGATAGACATTGTCGACCGGTGTCTGCGCCCGGCCGAATCCCGGCGCGGGCCGAAAGATCAACTGCTGGTACAGCTGTGACGTGCCTCCGTTGACCGCTCCGCCGTGCAGATTCTCATCGCCGCTCTGCAGATCCGAGGGCCGCTGAACCATGGTGCCGACCACATGATCGGTGAATCCGGGTGCGTGCTCTTCGAGCACCTGGCCGACAGCCGCCGCGACCCGGTCGGCCGACGCGTCATCGGTGACGCGGCGCGGCAAATGCGTGTACGCCCAGGCGCTTTCGGTGCCTGCCGGTGACCGGCTCGGGTCGGCGGTGGTCATCTGCCCGAAGAGCATGAACGGCTGCCGCGGCAGCGTGCCGGTGTGCAAATCGGCCATCCAGCGGACGAGGCCGTCATGGTCGGCGCCCAGGTGCACCGTGCCGACCTCGTTGAGGTTCTTCGACCGCCACGGCACCGGCTCGTCGAGCGCGTAATTGACCTTCAAAACCGGTGTATCCCAGTCGAAATGACGCATGCTGTCGAGAACCGACGCAGGCACAGCGTCCGCGGGGAGCAAGTCACGGTAGAGCCTGGGCGCCGACGTGTCGGCGATGACGGCACGCCGCACCCGCACCGTGGTGCCGTCGGCCGTTCGCACCTCGACCGCGCGGCCACCGCGTACCGCGATGCCATCCACCTCGCGCCCGCATTCGATCCGGGCCCCCGCCGCCGTGGCTCGCCGCACCAGCGCCGCGGTCAACTGCCCCGCACCGCCGACCGGCACGGGCCACCCGCCGTCCTGCGCCATCATGATCAGCAGATAGCCCATGACTCCGCTGCCCGGAGCGTCGATCGGCACGTCGGCATGCATCGCGTTGCCCAACAACAACAATCGCGCCGCGGCGCCGTCGAACAACCGCTCGGCCATCACACCTGCCGGCAAGAGCAACAGGTGCGCGAGTCGCAGCGCGTCGGAGGTACCCAGCCGGTGCAGCAGCCCGAGCAGCCCACGGATCGGCGGAAACGGCGCGAACAGCGCCTCCAGAAGGGGCTCGCGGACCTGCTGCCACTGCTCGAACAGTGCACACCACTTCTGGCCATCTCCGCGGTGATGACGGTCCAATTCGGCTGCGGTGCGGGCGATATCGCGATAGATGACTGGGGCGTCCTCGTCTGCGGCCGAGTGCGGATGCCCCACCACAGCCGGTGCACGGCTCCACCGCAGGCCGTGATCTTCCAGATGCAAGGCACGCAACGCCGGGGATGCCACCGACAGCGGGTAGAACGCGCTGTAGAGATCGCTGACGTACCCGGGAAAGAGTTCGGCACTCTTGACCGCGCCACCCGGCTCGGGTTGTGCCTCCAGCACCAGTACGTCCCACCCCGCGTCAACGAGCATGGCCGCGGCGACCAGGCCGTTGTGGCCCGCGCCGATCACCACAGCGTCCGCGCTGAGCCGGCTCATTGCGGCGCTTCCCGGCGTTCGGCCAGCGCCGCCAACCGCTCGACACACTCACGGTTGCGCGGGTAGACCAGCAGCAGCGCCAGCCGGTGCGGCACCCAGTTGAGCGGCCCGCCAACCGGCACCTCAGCCATCTCGATCCGCGTACCGTCGTGGACGTCGGCCAACCGCAAGGTGATCCGTGCACCGCCGAACGGCCGCACCCTGGCCAACAACACCAACTCCTCCAGCGGTGTGCACGATTCGACCACCGTCTCGTCGTTGACCACCACGGGCCAGACCCCGATCGTGTGGTGAATCTTGCTGCCCGCCGCGGGCCAGTCGGGGGCGACGGCCCGCATCCGCGTGTTGCCGACCACCCATTGCGAGTACGTCCACCCATCGGCGACGACATCCCACACCTGCTTACGCGACGCAGTGGTGTGGCGCTTGACGATCAGCGGACTGTCGACCGCTCCCGGAGACGACTCAACCATGGGCGCTGGGCTACCCGACCACGGCGCGGTCAAACGTCACGCAGGCTCCCAGCTGCGCGTCAGCCCGCCGTCACACGATTGCCGCGCAACGTTCGCCTGTCACTCGCTCGCCGGACGAATCCGCTGAGGACGCTTGTGCGATGGCCGATCGATCGCATGCGTACAACAGTGTCTGGCAACTACGCAGCGACGCGTGGTGCCGATTGGAAGAAGCCGCCGACCGGCTGAACCGCGCCACCACGGTCGGAGCTCTCAAGGACGAGTACACCGCGATCTGCCGGGACCAGCTGGCGGCCCTGACACCGCTGGAACCGTACTGGGCGTACCCCGGTTCGGCCCGGTTCGCCAAGGTGCAGCGGCTGTTCAACACCGGCGGCTACGACAAGTTCGCCAGTACCGTCAGCCGGATCAACCGGGCACTGACAAGTGAGTCCTATCGGACCGGGGACGCCGACAGTGCCAATGTCGAGGACGTCGAGATCTTCCCCGCCGATCCGCGCACCCTCGAACAGCAGCCCGTCACCCACAAGGAGCAGCTCTACTTCGAGGTACTGGTCGTCGAGAAGATGACCGAGGCCCAGGAACGCGCGCTGCGCAAGGAGGTTCGCAGCTGGCGTCGTCCCGACGACGAGTTCGTGTACGAACTCGTGGTGGTGGCCAGCGGCGACGAGGCGCTGATCGCCGCGCGACTCAACGTCAACCTGCAGGCGGTGGTGATCCGGCGCCGGTTCAGCCACCAGTCCGAACGCAACCTCAGCGCGCTGGCCGAGTTCGCCGACACCAAAGTGTCCGCCGACCTCGACGACCACAAGTCGCCCGACGAACGGGCCCAGATCCTGGCCGCGTCGCTGCACGAGCTGCGCCCCGAACTCGACCTCTATCTGATGACCGAGATCGACGTCGAGGAGATCGCGGGGCGGCTCGGGCCCTCATTCCGCCGGGTTTTCCACGCCCGGGAGGGCGTGCTCGAGCTACACCTGTCGATCCTGCAGGGCGTGGCCGCGCGGTACCGCACGCCGTTCTTCAGCGCACTCAAGCAATACAGCCACCGGCCGACGGGTGTGTTCCATGCCCTGCCCATCAGCCAGGGCAAGTCGATTGTCAACTCGCACTGGATCAAAGACATGGTCAGCTTCTACGGGCTCGACGTGTTCATGGCCGAGACCTCAGCCACGTGCGGCGGCCTGGATTCGCTGCTCGAACCGACCGGTCCGCTGCGGGAGACCCAGCAGCTGGCCGCCGAGACCTACGGATCGCGTCGCACCTACTTCGTCACCAACGGCACCTCGACCGCCAACAAGATCGTCACCCAGTCATTGGTGGCGCCCGGCGACATCGTGCTGCTGGACCGTAACTGCCACCAGTCTCACCACTACGGCATGATGCTGGCCGGCGCGAACGTCATCTATCTCGAGGCCTACCCGCTGCCCGACTACACCATGTACGGCGCCGTGCCGCTGCGCGAGATCAAGTCGAAGTTGTTGGCGCTCAAGCGCGCCGGCAAGCTGGATCGCGTCAAGATGATCTCGCTGACCAACTGCACGTTCGACGGCATCGTCTACGACGTGCAGCGCGTCATGGAGGAATGCCTGGCCATCAAGCCCGATCTGGTGTTCCTGTGGGACGAAGCCTGGTTCGCGTTCGCCCGGTTCCATCCGGTGTACCGGGCTCGCACCGCGATGGCCTCGGCCGCCAAACTGCGAGAGAAGTTGGCGGACAAGGACTATTCCGAGGCCTACCAGAAGCAGCTGGCCGCCGACAGCCAGAACCCGCCGACCGACGATGAACTGCTCAACCGCAGGCTGGCACCGGATCCGGCCAAGGCGCGGGTGCGGGTGTACGCGTCGCAGTCGACGCACAAGACGCTGACCTCGTTGCGGCAGGGCTCGATGATCCACGTCTTCGACCAGGACTTCGACCAGAAGGTCTCCGAGGCGTTCCACGAGGCGTACATGGCGCATACCTCCACCTCTCCCAACTATCAGATCCTGGCGTCCCTGGACCTGGGCCGGCGGCAGGTGGCGCTGGAGGGTGTGGAACTGGTGCAGCGCCAGATCGAGAACGCCATGCAGCTGCGCGACGCGATCGACAACCATCCGCTGCTGAGCCGCTACATGGCCTGCCTGCGCACGTCGGACCTCATCCCCGACGAGTTCCGCGACTCGCACATCGCCCAGCCGCTGCGCTCGGGGTTGCGCAACATGATGACGGCGTGGGACCGCGACGAGTTCGTGCTCGACCCGTCGCGGATCACGTTGTCGATCGGCCGCACCGGCTACGACGGTGACACCTTCAAACGCGACCAGCTGATGGACCGCCACGGTGTGCAGATCAACAAGACCTCCCGCAACACCGTGCTGTTCATGACCAACATCGGCACCACCCGCTCATCGGTGGCGTTCCTGGTGGAAGTGCTGGTGAAGATCGCCCGAGAACTCGACGACGCCGTCGGCGACATGGGCCTCGGCGAGCGCAGCCGGTTCGAGCAGAAGGTGCGCAAGCTGACCGCGAGCACGGCCGCGCTGCCCAACTTCAGCGGCTTCCACGAGGTGTTCCGGGATACGACGGGCGATACATCTACACCCGAGGGCGACGTACGTCGGGCGTTCTACCTGTCCTACGACGACACCAACTGCGAATACCTCGGCACCGACGAGATCCTCGAAAAGCTCGATGCGGGAGCCGATGTGGTGTCGGCGACGTTCGTCACGCCCTATCCCCCGGGCTTCCCGGTGCTGGTACCCGGCCAGGTGTTCAGCCGCGAGATCCTCACGTTCCTGCGCGATCTCGACACGCCTGAAATCCACGGTTACAACCCCGATTTCGGGTACCGGGTGTACACCGACAAGGCGATCGAGATGTGCCGGCCGGTGACACAGCCACCCGCCACGGTGCCAGTGTCTGAGCCGGTGGCGGCTCCGAAGCCGAAGAAGGGCACCGCCAACCGCTCGGCCGCCGCTGCAGGCGCGGATTAGCCCCGCAGAGACCCGCCGAACAGACACAGAATCGCCCGATTTCGCGCCACATGGTGTGATTCAGCGTCTGCTCGCGGGGAGGGGTGAGCACCGGCTACGGTGTCGGGCTATGTCCGGTTATCGCGACCTCTTCGACATCAGCATCAACGACCCCGCCACCTTCTGGGCCGACGCGGCCAAGGCGGTCACCTGGACACGCGAGCCTCAACGCATCCTCGATGACGACAACCCGCCGTTCTACCGCTGGTTCCCCGACGGCGAACTGAACACCTGCGCCAACGCGCTCGATCGCCACGTCGCCGAACGCGGGGAGCAGGCCGCATTGATCTACGACTCCCCCGTCACCGGCACCAAACGCACCTACACCTACCGCGAACTGCGCGACGCCACCGCCCAATTCGCCGGTGCGCTACGCCAATTGGGCGTCGGCAAGGGCGATCTGGTGGTCGTGTACATGCCGATGATCCCCGAGGCCGTCATCGCGATGCTGGCCTGCGCGCGCCTCGGTGCCGTGCATTCGGTGGTGTTCGGCGGGTTCGCCGCGCACGAACTGGCCACCCGGATCGATGACGCCAAGCCGGTGGCCGTGGTGAGCGCGTCCTGCGGCATCGAGCCGACCCGCATCGTCGAGTACAAGCCGATGCTCGACACCGCGCTGGACATCGCCGAGCACAAGCCGCGGGCCTGCGTGATCCTGCAGCGCGAACAACGCCCCTGCGCACTGGTCGCCGGCCGCGACCACGACTGGCGGGAGCTGACGGCGTCCGCGACGCCGGCCGATCCGGTGCCGGTCGCGGCGACCGACCCGCTGTACGTGCTCTACACGTCGGGCACCACCGGCAAGCCGAAGGGCATCGTGCGCGACAACGGCGGGCACGCCGTGGCCCTGCTGTGGAGCATGCGCCACATCTACGACACCGCTCCGGGCGACGTGTACTGGGCCGCCTCCGATGTCGGGTGGGTGGTCGGCCACTCCTACATCGTCTACGCCCCGCTGTTGCTCGGGGCGACAACCGTGCTCTACGAGGGCAAGCCGATCGGTACGCCCGACGCCGGGGCGTTCTGGCGGGTCGCCGCCGAGCACAAGGTCAAGGTGCTGTTCACCGCGCCAACGGCCATCCGCGCCATCAAGAAGGAAGACCCCGACGGTGCTCTGATCGGCAACTACGACCTGTCCGGTCTGAAATACCTGTTCCAGGCCGGCGAGCGGCTCGACCCCGACACCTATCACTGGGCCGCCGACAAGCTGGGCATTCCCGTCATCGACCACTGGTGGCAGACCGAGACCGGCTGGGCGATCGCCGCCGACCCGATGGGCGTGCAGCCCCTGCCGGTCAAGCCAGGCTCGGCCACAGTGCCCATGCCGGGCTACGACGTCCAGATCCTGCATTCGGACGGCGCGGTGGCCGAGCCCGGTGATGAGGGCGCGATCTGCGTCAAACTGCCGCTGCCGCCGGGCACCCTGCCGACGTTGTGGGGCGACGACCATCGTTATGTGGCGGCCTACCTGTCGGCGTTCACCGGCTACTACCTGACCGGCGACGGCGGCTACATCGACTCCGACGGCTACCTGTTCGTGATGGGCCGCACCGACGACGTCATCAACGTCGCCGGGCACCGGCTGTCGACCGGGTCGATCGAAGCGGTGCTGGCGCAGCATCCGGCGGTGGCCGAATGCGCGGTGATCGGCGTGGCCGACGAGATCAAGGGACAGGTGCCGCGCGGGTTCGTGGTGCTCAAGTCCGGGGTGTCGGCCGACCGGCTGTCCGAGGAGCTCATCGCCGCGGTGCGCGACAACATAGGAGCGGTGGCCTTTTTCAAGAAGGTCGACGTGGTGGCGGCGCTGCCGAAGACCCGCTCGGGCAAGATCCTGCGCAAGACCATGCGCGCGATTGCCGACGGCCGCGACGAGCCGGCGCCGTCGACGATCGAAGATCCAGCCGTGTTGGACGCGCTGACGCCGGTGCTCCGCGGGCAGGACGCCTGAGCGTTTGCCGGCGCGGCCGCTTCCCCGCCGAGCAGACATGAAAGTCCCCAATTCCTCGGCGTGTCGGGTGCTTTGATGTCTTCTCGGCATGGGGAATCCTTTATTTTCCCTGTGACCCGAACTATTGTGAGGTAGTCATATGTTGATTTCCCATCCGAGCTTGGGCGTTTGCTACCGGTCGACACCGGCACCGCCTGGGCACCTAAGGAGCTGAACAACGATGCGCATCACCAAGGGATCCTGCACCTGTCATTGCAACGCCTGCGACGGCGGCCACCACTGCGGCAACCCGCCGAACTGCAACGCCCGCCGCTGACACACCGTGACAATGGCCTGCTGCCGGGACACCGGCGGCAGGCCATTGCTGTTTTCCTGCCCGCCGTGGCGATAGGTTCGAACCCATGACGTCCGAGTGGCACCTGGGGCCGGTGCCGATTCCGGTGCACGGCTTGTTCGTCGCCCTCGGAGTGCTGGCCGCCGTAGTGGTTTTCGTCTACGAAGCGCGCCGTCGCGGTGCGCTGGGCGAGCAGGCCGTCGTCGCCGCTTCCGGTGCCCTCATCGGCGGCGCGATCGGCATGCGCCTGTCGGGATGGGCCCATCACCTCGACTTCTCCACCAATCCCAGCCTCGCGCAGGCCTGGCAGTTCGGCTCGCGAAGCATCCTCGGCGGTCTGCTCGGCGCGTACCTTGGCGTGCACATCGCCAAACGCCTTGGCGGATACCGCGGGAAAACCGGAGATCTGTTCGCGCCTGCGGTCGCACTCGGCATGTCCATCGGCCGCATCGGCTGCTTTCTCACCGAAGCGCCCGGACGGCCCACCACGCTGCCGTGGGGCATCCACGCTCCGGCCACCACACCGGAATGCCCGGGCTGCCTTGCCGGGCAGGCCATGCACCCGTCGTTCCTCTACGAAATCGTGTTCCAGCTCTGCGCATTCGGCGTGCTGCTGTGGCTGCGACACCGGATCTCCCATCCGGGTGAACTTTTCGTCATCTACATCGCCGCCTACGCCGTGTTCCGGTTCTTCGTCGAGTTCGTCCGGGCCAACGAAACGGTGTGGCTGGATCTGACCCGGCCCCAATGGTTCCTACTGCCCTCGCTGATGATCATCGGTGTTCGGGTGTGGCGTGGCTACCGCCGCGGGTACTATCGCCTTTCACCCAGCAACCAGGAAGTGCCGGCATGACCTCACCCCCATCGGGTCCGCCACCTGACGAGCCCGCGGATGACTCTGCCGCGCAAGATATTCCACCGGCCTATCAAGAGGACGTCGCACCGCAGGGCGGCGCGCCGGATTACCCGCCGCAACCACCACCCGGCCCCGCACCCCAGTCGCCCGGCTATTTCCCGGGCGACCTCCGCCAGCCACCGGGCTATCTCCCGCCACGGGGCGACCAACAGCAGCCGTACGGCGGGCCGCCCGGATATACGCCGCCCCCTGCCGGATATCCCACGGGACCGGGCTACCCGTACGGCGGGCCGCCCAAGCCCGAACCGCGGATCTCCATGGCGATGGTGATCCTCGGACCGTTCGTGTACGCGGTGATCAACTTCGTGATCGCCTTGATGGCGGTCATGACTGCCGGCAGCCGCGTCGAACCCCAGCACGGCAACACGGTACTGGGGTTCGGCGCAGTGTTGTTGGCCCTCATCGCCTTCGGCGGTGGTGCGGCACTGCTGTGCAGCCGTAGTCCCAACGCCCGTGGGCTTGGCATCGGCCTGATGGTCGGCTGGGCCCTGATGTCGCTGTTCACTGCCGGGTTCTGCACCGGCATCAACCCCGAACTGTACAAGTGACCGCCGGTATGGGCCTGCGCGGCGACCGGTTGCACCGGTACGTCACCGCGTTCTGCCCGCACTGCCACGACGAAGCACCCGAGCGGCCGCTGACCGACGTCGCGCGGCTGAGCGGAATGCTGATCGAGCGTGACGGCCGCATCTGGCTCGAACGAGGCTGCCGCAGCCACGGTTTGGTGCGCACGCTGTATGACGAGGATCCCGAGATCCTGTCCTACCTCGAGGAGTGGACAGCCCCGACCAAGGCCCACACCCCGGATACCCCAGGCAATTTCGACCCCATCCCGTCAGCGTATCTGCGCGGGTTGCCGGAGATGCAGACGCAGCACACGTGCATCCTGCTGGAGGATATCGCCGAGACGTGTAACCTGCGCTGCCCCACCTGCTTCACCGACAGTTCGCCGGACCTGCGGCACGTGGTGCCGGTCGCCGACGTTCTTGCCAATGTCGACCAGCGCCTGGCCCGCGAGAACGGGCGACTGGACGTACTCATGCTCAGCGGCGGCGAGCCCACCCTGCATCCGGCATTGCCAGAGTTGCTCGGCGAGCTCGTCAGCCGGCCGATCACCCGAATCCTGGTCAACAGCAACGGCGTCCGCATCGCCAACGACGACCGACTGCTCGACCTGCTGACCACTCACCGGGAACGCGTCGAGGTCTACCTGCAGTACGACGGGTTGTCAGAGGCCGCGCACCGGCATCACCGCGGCGGCGACCTGCGTCGCACGAAACAGCAAGCTCTGCAACGCCTGTCGGAACGCGAGATCTTCACCACGCTGGTAATGACCGCGGCACTGGGGGTCAACGACGACGAGATCGGCGCCATGGTCCAATTGGCGCTGGACACACCGTATGTCGGGGGCCTGACGATCCAGCCGCAGTTCGGCTCCGGCCGCTCGGGACGAATCGACCCGCTCGAGCGCCTCACCCATACCGGTGTGCTCAAACGTCTTGGCCCCCAGACCGGCGACGCCGTGACATGGCGTGACCTCACCGCGTTGCCCTGCTCGCATCCGCACTGCTGCTCGGTCGGCTATCTGGTGCGCGACGACGCCGGGCAGTGGCGGTCGCTGGTGTCGTTGATCGGCGCCGACAGCCTCAAAGACAAGCTCGGACTGGTGGCCAACCGCATCGCCGACACCGAGATTCCGCGCCAATTGCGCCTCGCCGTGCAGGAATCGCTGCTGGGCCTGCTCTCCGAGCAGTCGTCGTTGTCGCACCCGCAGATCGGCGACGTCTGGCGCAACATCTGCGAGAACTGCGATCTGGGGATGTCGACGCTGCTGACGCTCGCGTCGTCCGCGCTGCCCGGCCGCCGCCGCAAGATTCGTCAGCTCCTCGGGGAACGCGTCGTGCGCCTCACGGTCAAACCGTTCATGGACATGTCGACGATGATCGAAGAACGTCTCGTGCAATGCTGCGTGCACGTCGGTACCCGCTCGGGCAGCGCCGATCAGTGCGCGCCCTTTTGCGCCGTGCAAGCCTGGCCGGCGCTGGGACGTCAACGGCTGTCGTTGTCGGTGGGACAGGAACTACCACTCATCGAGATTCGATGAGCCAGCAGGCCGACGAGCCGTACGATCCGCTGCGATTGTGCGTGTACGCCACCGTGGCCCTGCTGGCCTGGTTGCTGGGTCCAGTGATGGTTGCCGTGTTCGCTGGACTCGGCCTGATCGGGTACATCCGTGCACGCCGCGCCGGGTTACAGCACAGCAAATGTGCGTTGCGCGACACTCGCCTGGTAATCGCATACCTCGGGGTCATCGTGCTGGTGGCGGTAGCCGCGACCGTCAATAACCTGTTGCCGCACTGAGCGGGGTGCAGAGTGACTGCCTGAACCCGAAGATGCAATATGCCACTCCGGTTCCACAGCAACCTCTTAACCTGCTAGCTTTCCCCTGTAGTGAGCATCCCCACTGTCGGGGGCCTGGACGCTCGTCGGAACACTCAGGAGTGAACCATCTTGAAGATCACGAATATCAGTGCTGCCATGGCTGCAGCGGCCATAGCCGCCGCGGGGATCATCGGCGCCGCACCCTTCGCTTTTGCCGATGACAGTGCCGTCACCACCGCCGCGCTGGGCAGCCAGGCGAAGCTGGAGGACGGCAACGTGGTCCAGGGTTGGACCGTCACCGGTCTGAAGCCGAGCAGCGACACGATCCCCTACCAGGTGCGCGGCACCCTGTGGGAGGTCACCGCGACCAACGAGGCCCTTCGGGGCTCGGTCACCCCGATCGTCTCCAACTTCAACGCCCGCGCAGCGGACGGCAAGAACTACCGCGCGCTGTTCCAGGTGGCCACCCCGCAAGGCGTGAACCCGGCCACCATCAGCCAGGGCGAGAAGACCTCCGGCAAGGTGTACTTCGATGTCACCGAGGCCGACCCGACCACGGTGGTCTACAACGCGGGCGGCCATGACCTCGCCGTGTGGAACGCGGCCCCGGCGGCACCCGCCGCGACCGGCGGCAACGGCAACGCCGTCCCGCTGTCCAACCACCCCGCTCAGGCGCCCGCCGCCGCACCCGTCGCAGCCACCCCGGCCCCCGCCGCAACGCCTGCAGCTGTTCCGGCTGCAGCGCCCGGCGGTGCCGGAAGCCGCGCGACCGATCTGCCCGCCGCCGTCGAAGGCGCCACCCCGGTTCCGGCAGCCACCCAGACCGCGCCGGCTCCGGCAGGCACCGCGGCCCAGCCGGCCGCCGTCCCCAGCACCACCGGCACCCCTGCCGAAGGTGCGGTTCCGGCCAGCAACGGCACGCCGGCCCCGGCGGCCGCCCCGGCACCGGCAGGCACCACCCCCGCTCCGGCCGCCGCGCCGACGGGTGCGGGCAACGCCGCAACCGCGGTTCCGCCCGCCGAGCAGGCACCCGCGGGCACCGCGCCCGCCCCCGCCGCGAACCCGGCCGCTCCGGCTCCGGCGGCGCCTGCCGCCCCCACCGAACCCAACCTGGTGCCGGCGGGTGCCCAGCCGACCACGACGGCTCCGGCCGCCCCGGTCAGCAACCACGGGTCGACCTCGTAACACCCAGCTCGACGACAACGGCCGGATGCGGGAAAACCGCATCCGGCCGTTCGCTGTCTGGGGCGGTGTCAGTGCGGCGCGATGGACAACGCGATGCCGTCGAGGATGTCGTGCTCACTGACCACGAGCACGTCGATACCCGCACGCTCGCCGAGTACGGCAGCGAGTTCCTCGACGATGATCGCCCCGCCGCCGATCACATCGGCACGACCCTGATGCATCGGGCCGAGCGCCAGCCGCTGCGCCGAGGTCATGGCGATCAATTCGTCGCACACCCGACAAAGATCGTCAAAACCGATGCGGGACAAATGAATTGCCTCAGCGTCGTATTCGGTCATACCTTGCGCGAGCGCCGAGAGCGTGGTCATCGTCCCTGCCACACCGACCCACGTCCTGGCACCCTCGACCGGAACCGCTTGCAGCGCTTGCGCCAAACCGTCCCGGACCACCGCTCGGGCCGCGTCGATCTCGGCCGGCGTGGGCGGATCGGTGTGCAGGCAGCGTTCGGTCAGCCGGACACACCCGATGTCGGCGGAGTAGCTGGCCTTCACGCCGTCGGTGCCGAGCACCAGTTCCGTGGACCCGCCGCCGAGGTCGACGACGACGAAAGGCGCACCGGCAGCATCGAGTTCGCCCACCGCGCCCTGGAACGACAGCTCAGCTTCCTCGGTTCCGGTGATCACCTCGGCGACGGCACCGGGCACCACGGTGCCGAGGATGCGCGACGTCATCGCGAAGAACTCGTCGCGGTTGCCGGCATCCCTGGCGGCCGACGTGGCCACCATCCGAACCGCCGAAACACTCAGCTCCGACATCAGCGCGGCATAGTCGGCGAGTGCGGATTCGGTGCGCGCCAACGCTTCCGGCGCGAACTGACCGGTCGCGTCCACCCCCTGGCCGAGCCGGACGATGCGCATCTCGCGGTGTACGTCGCGCAAGGAGCCGGCATTCGAGCCACCGACGACCACATCGGCGATGAGCAGCCGGATCGAGTTGGTGCCACAGTCGATCGCACCGACGCGGTTCACACCCATGTATCGCGCTCCAGAATCCCGGCCATCGCCGGCTCGACAGCCAAGACCGCCAACGCCTCGTCACCGAGTGGGTTGACGCCGGGGCCCTTCGCCAACGAATGCGCCATCAGCACATGCAGACATTTGACGCGATCGGGCATGCCGCCGCCGGTGAACGTGGTGCCCAGCGACTCGATGGCGTCGCGCTCGGACAGATACGACTCGTGGGCGCGCCGGTAGGCCGCCGCCAATTCCGGGTCCTGCTGCAGACGTTCGGTCATCTCCCGCATCATGCCCGACGATTCCAGCCGGCTGGCCGCCGCGGTCAGAGCAGGGTGCGTCAGGTAGTACAGCGTCGGAAACGGTGCGCCGTCAGGCAATTTGGGAGCAGTCTTGACGACAGCGGGCTCACCGTTGGGGCAGCGGTAGGCGATCTCAAGAACACCTCGCGGCTCACGCCCCAGCTGCTGGGCGACGGCCTCGAGGTCGGCGGGGTCAACCACCGGGCACCGCAGGTGGCGGAGCGGACGGGCCGGCGGGTGGCGCGTCGCCGGGTGCCGGTGGAGCGGGCGCGATGGTCGGCGAAACCCCGTGCGGCTGATCGGCGATCGTGTGCCACAGCGAGGTGTACCAAGGCTGGCCCGCAGGCGTGGTGGAACCCGGCGCGATGGGGCCCGGCTCGTTCGGCACCGCGGCGGTGGGCGGCAACTGCACCTGATACGGCGTATCGCCCGGCATAACGAAGCCGAGCCGCTCACGCGCCTGAGCCGCGATGAACACCGGATCGGCCAGCTTGACCTTCTGCTGTTCCAGCTCGGCGATCTGGGACCGCAGCTGCTCCTCGGTTGCCTTGAGCTGCTTCATTTCCGTCCGCTGTGCGAAGTACGTGCGCACCGGTCCCGCGATGGTCAGGGTCAGCACGCACACCACCGCGGCCAGGATCGCCGCGCGCCGCGCCGCAGACCCGAAGCGCTGCTCGGACTGCAGCTCGGCTTGTTGTTCAGCCTGTACCGCAATGGCTTTGGTGATGGTCTCCTCGGCCACCGGCTCCGGTGCCGAGGTGCGCGGCTCCGACACCCGCCGCCGCGCCTGGCCGGCGCGGGGACGATTCGACCCGCCGTTCTTGCCCGGGCCCCCCGGCCGGGAGGCCGGGGACCGCCGCTTGGGATCGGGTCGCTTCGCTTCGGGCATCGTCTTCAGATCACCACCGCATCCGGCCGGACCGGATTATTTGGCCTCCACGGCGAAACGCGGGAAAGCCAGATCGCCGGCGTAGCGGGCAGCGTCGCCGAGGAGCTCCTCGATACGCAGCAGCTGGTTGTACTTGGCCACGCGCTCGCTGCGCGCCGGTGCACCGGTCTTGATCTGACCGCTGCCCACGGCGACGGCGAGATCGGCGATGGTGGTGTCCTCGGTTTCACCGCTGCGGTGGCTCATCATGGTGCGGTAGCCGCTGTTGTGGGCCAGCGCCACGGCGTCGAGAGTCTCGGTGAGCGTGCCGATCTGGTTGACTTTCACCAGCAGCGCATTGGCTGCGCCCTTTTCGATGCCCTCTTCCAGACGCTCCGGGTTGGTGACGAACAGGTCGTCGCCGACAAGCTGGACGCGGTCACCGATGGCCGAGGTGAGCGACACCCAGCCGTCCCAGTCATCCTCGGACAGCGGGTCTTCGATGGACACCAGCGGGTAGCTGTCGAGCAGCCCGGCGTAGAACTCGGCCATCTGCTCGGCGCTGCGGGTTTCCTTCTCGAAGGCGTAACCCGTTCCGTCGGTGAAGAATTCGGTGGCGGCCACATCCAGGGCCAGGGCCACATCGGTGCCGAGGGAGAACCCGGTGGACTCGATGGCCGACGAGATCAGGTCCAGCGCGGCCCTGGTCCCGGCCACGTCCGGCGCGAAGCCGCCCTCGTCACCGAGACCGGTGGCCAGACCCTGCTTCTTGAGCACGGACTTCAGCGAGTGGTAGACCTCGGCACCCCAGCGCAGTGCCTCTTTGAACGACGGTGCGCCGATCGGAGCCACCATGAACTCCTGGACATCCACGCCGGTGTCGGCGTGCGCGCCACCGTTGAGGATGTTCATCATCGGCACGGGAAGGATATGGGCGTTGGGGCCACCGATGTAACGGAAGAGCGGCAAGCCGGCAGACTCCGCGGCAGCCTTCGAAACAGCCAGGGACACACCGAGAATGGCGTTGGCGCCGAGGCGCGACTTGTCCGGGGTGCCGTCGAGGTCCAGCAGGGCCTGGTCGACAAGGCGCTGATCGTCGGCGCCGAGCCCGATCACGGCGGGAGCAATCTCGTCGAGCACGGCCTCGACTGCCTTCTCGACACCCTTGCCGCCGTAGCGGGCTGCGCCGTCGCGCAACTCGACCGCCTCGTGCTCACCGGTCGACGCTCCCGAAGGCACCGCGGCCCGGGCGAACGTGCCGTCGGTCAGGGCGACTTCGACCTCGACCGTCGGGTTACCGCGCGAGTCGAGAATCTCGCGGGCTCCAACCTGCTCGATGATGGGCACTGGCTTGCTCCTTATTGCGTCGTCCGTGGTTCTGCTGGGTAAGCCTAGAGCCTGACCGGCGCCGCGGCGTGTCAGAGGGGGTGGCCGCCGGCGTACGCCGTCGCCCAGTCGCGCACCGTACGGGCGTACTGGTCAGAGTTGTTATAGGCCCTCAGCGCCTTCATCCAACCGCGGGGCGTCGACAGATTCTTGCCGTTCCAGCAGAGATAGCCTGCCGCCGACAACGCCGCGTCGTCGAAGTTGTCGGGACTGACTTTGCCGTCGTTGTTGCCGTCCACTCCGAACAAGCGCCAGGTTTCGGGGATGAACTGCATGGGTCCCATCGCCCGGTCCAGCGTGGCGTCCCCGTCGAGCAGGCCGTGATCGGTGTCCGCGATGTGCAGATTGCCTGAGGTGCCGTCGAGCTGGACGCCGCGGATCGGTGGGGTCACGTCCCCGTTCGGCGCGATCATGGCGCCGCGGTAGGTGCCGTGGTGGCTCTCCACCATCCCGATCCCGGCCAGTGTGGTCCAGGCCAGCCTGCAATTCGGGTTCTCGACCTCGGCGACGCGCGCTGCGTAGGCATAGGCCTCCAGCGCGTTGATCGGCATGCCCAGTTTGGGTGCGCGCTCGGCGGCCCATTCGTGCAGCTGGTCGGCGGGACGGCCCTTGGCGTACGTGTCGACGGCGGGCACCCGATCACCCGCGGGCGGCGGCACACCGTCGGGAATCGGGATGCCGAGCTGCCACGAGCAGCTGGAAGCCATCAGCAGCGCTGCCGCCACAATCACTGCGACAGCCCGCAGCCATCGAACTGGCGACACTGGACTCCCTCAACCCCTGCTCTACTCGGCACCCATCGTCCCATGCGTCCGATGTGCCATGCGCCCGACGGTCCCCCGGCTCGAACATGTCCAGGCGCTCCTCAGCCCCTGCTAAGGTGAGGCACGCCTTGCTATGGCAAGCCAAGGCTATGTTTATCTACCCGGTCTAGCGAGGACGCTACACATGATTGCCAGCGCAGACACTGCGACGACCATCCTGGCCGCATCAAACGTCACATCACAGCTGTTCGGCAGCGGTTTGATCGGGCTGCGCGAGGGCCTGGAAACGGCGATCGTCGTATCGATCCTGGTGGCATTCCTGGTCAAGTCCGACCGCCGCGACGCCCTGAAGTGGGTTTGGCTGGGCGTCGCCGCAGCTATCACCATGACCATCACTGTCTTCCTGGTGATTCAGCTGGGAGAAAACACCATCAGCGGGCTGGGCGCCGAAGCCATCGCAGGTGTCGCATCGCTCGTGGCCGTCGTCATCGTCACCACGATGGTGCTCTGGATGCGCAAGGCCGCCGCGTCGATCTCCGGCGAACTGCGCAGCGGCATGTCGCAGGCACTCGAAACCGGCGGGGTCGCCGTCGCGCTGCTCGCGTTCTTCGCCGTGGGCCGCGAAGGCGTGGAGACCGCGCTGTTCATGGTCGGCTACGCCGAAGCCGAGACCCTGTGGCCGCTGATCGGGTTGATCGTCGGCGTCCTGATCGCCACCGCCATCGCCTACGGCATGTACGCCGGCGCGGTCCGGATCAACCTCGCCAAGTTCTTCACCTACACCGGCGCCTTCCTCATCGTCGTCGCCGCCGGAATCCTCGCGTACGGCATCAAGGCCTTGCAGACCGTCGGCTGGATCCCCGGCCTCGGCTCGGTCGCCTTCGACATGAGCGGTGCGTTCGATTGGTCCGCCTGGTACGGCGAGATCATCCAGGGCGTCTTCAACATCGACCCCACCCCGACCGTGCTGCAACTCGCCGCGTGGGTGGCCTACCTGGTCATCGTGCTGGCCTTGTTCTTCCGCCCCACCGGCGCTCGCACCCCGGCCAAGCCGGCCCCTTCCCAGACTCCCGACACCCCCGAGTCGACTGCCGACCCGGAACTCTCTCCCTCATCCGAAAGGTCCACCAAGTGAAGCTCACACCTGCCGTGAAGACCGGGGTGGCAGCCACCGCCGCGCTGCTGGCCGGGTTCTCGCTGGCCAGCTGCCAGGCGAAGGATTCGAGCCCCAGCACGGAAGGCAAGGCAAAGGCCGCGCCGATCACGGTCGACGCGTCCGAGACCGGGTGCAAGCTCTCGGGCACCACCGCCACGACGGGACCAACGACGTTCGTGGTGAACAACACGGGCGAGAAGGTCACCGAGTTCTACGTCTACGGCGAGGGCGAGCGGGTGATGGGCGAGGTGGAGAACATCTCCCCCGGCCTCAAGCGCCAGCTCATCGTGCAACTCACCGAGCCCGGCACCTACCAGACCTCATGCCGCCCCGGCATGGTCGGTGACGGCATCCGCGGCGACTTCACCGTGACCGGTGATGCGGTGAAGATCGACACCGAGGGCAAGTTCAAAGAGGCCGCCGACAGCTACAAGCGGTATGTGAACAGCCAGACCGATGCTCTGGTGCCCGCCACGGAGGCCTTCGTGGCGGCGATCAAGGCCAAGGACATCGCGAAGGCCAAGGCGCTCTACCCGACCACCCGCACCTACTACGAGCGCATCGAGCCGGTCGCCGAGTCGTTCCCCAACGATCTCGACCCGCGTGTCGACCTGCGGGAAGCCGATCTGGAACCGGGCCAGAAGTGGACCGGCTTCCACCGCTTGGAGAAAGATCTGTGGGTCAGCGGCCTGCAGCCGGACACGGCCGCCGTCGCCGACCAGCTGGTGGCCGATGTCAAGGAGCTCGATGCGGGCGTGAAGGCGCCGACGTGGACGATCGATTCCACTCAGATCGCCGGTGGCGCCCAAGGTCTGCTCGACGAGATCGCCAAGAGCAAGATCAGCGGTGAAGAGGACATCTTCAGCCACACCGACCTGTGGGACTTCAAGGCCAACGTCGAGGGCTCGCAGACCGCGGTCGCCTCGGTGCGGCCGATCCTCGACGAGCGCAACGCCGACCTGGGCAAGCGGGTCGACCAGCGGTTCGCCGAGGTGGAGAAGCTGCTCGAAAAGTACCGCGACGGCGACGGTTTCGTGTCCTACGACAAGGTGACCGATCCGCAGCGCCAAGAACTGTCTCGCGCCATCGACGCGCTGAGCAACGAAGTGAGCCAGGTGCAAGGTGTCATCGCCCACCAGTGAAACCCCGCCGCATGACGCCGCGGCCGCACCGGCCTCCGGCGGCTTCTCCCGCCGCAAGCTCTTCGGTGCGGCCGGGGTCACCGCGGCGGTAGTCGGTGCGGCCAGCGCGGGGGCGCTGGCCGGCCGGGCCTCGGCAGCCAGCACCCCGCACGGCGCTTTGACGGGCCCCGTCCCGTTCCGCGGCCAGCGCCAAGCCGGCATCATCACCGAGGCGCAGGACCGGATGCACTTCTGCTCCTTCGACGTCACCACCGACAACCGCGCCGACGTGATCAACCTGCTCAAGCAGTGGACCCGGATGGCCGAGCGCATGACGCGCGGCGAGGAGACCGAAGTCGGCGGAGCCGTCGACGGTAATCCCTATGCCCCGCCGTCGGACACCGGCGAGGCGTTGGGGCTGCCCGCGTCGCAGTTGACGCTGACGATCGGCTTCGGACCATCGTTCTTTCTCAAGGACGGCAAGGACCGCTTCGGCATCGCCAACCAACGGCCCGCCGAGCTGGCCGACCTGCCGAAGTTCCCCAACGAGACGATGGACCCGGCCCGCTGTGGCGGTGACATCTGTGTGCAAGCGTGTGCCAACGATCCTCAAGTCGCCGTGCACGCCATCCGTAACCTTGCCCGCATCGGCTTCGGCACCGTGGCCGTGCGCTACTCCCAGCTGGGCTTCGGCCGCACGTCATCGACCACCCGGGACCAGGCGACGCCGCGAAACCTGTTCGGGTTCAAGGACGGAACGGCCAACCTGAAGTCCGACGAAACCGATCTGCTGAACCAGAACGTGTGGGTCGCCGACGGTGACGGGCCCGCCTGGCTGACCGGCGGTACCTACCTGATATCCCGCCGCATCCGGATGCTCATCGAAAGCTGGGACCGCACAACGCTCCTGGAGCAGGAGCGGGTGATCGGCCGGCAAAAGGGCAGCGGTGCACCGATGGGGTTGCAGCAAGAGTTCGAGGAACTCGATTTCGACATCGCCGACGACAAGGGCAATCCCTTGATCGACAAGAATGCACATGTCCGGCTCGCGTCGGCGCAACACAACGGCGGTATCCAGATTCTGCGTCGCGGCTACAACTTCACCGACGGCTCAGACGGATTCGGTCACCTCGATGCCGGGCTGTTCTTCATCGCCTTCGTGCGCAGCCCCTCGAAGCAGTTCATCCCGATGCAGCGCGAGCTGGCCCGCAAGGATGCGCTCAACGAATACATCACCCACACCGGGTCCGGTATCTTCGCGTGCCCACCCGGCCTGCGCGACGGCGACGACTCCGCCTATTGGGGTTCGACGCTGTTCAGCTGACGCATCGTCACGCGCGGCGGCTCAGCCGTTGGGACTCAACAGGATCTGGCTGAGCCGGGTGGTGGTTGCGACTCCGTCGTCGTAACCACCCTGGCCGTTGAGCCCGTTCATGATGGCCAGCGTGTACCGCTGATTGGGGCCGGCGAAGCCCACCGAGTTGATGACCCAGCCGCCCTGCTCCTCAGACCACCCATTCTTGTTGCCGGGCGCCATCGACGGGCCTGCGCCCCACACGCCCCACTGCTGGTCAGGGCTGACCTTTTGCATCTCCGCGACGACGGCCGCCGCGTCGGACGGATTCAGTTGCGTCAGTGTGTAATTCATCAGCCGATCGAGATCGTTGGTGGTCGACTTCTGAAATCCCCAGTACGGGAACATGTCCCCGAAGCCGGGCTGTGGCCGTAGGTCTGTCATACCGTAGCGGGGAAAGTCGGCGTTGAATGCCCGATGGTCCGGCCCGCCGTAGCGGCTCCACAGCGAATCGGTCGCGTCGTTGTCGGAGTCGCGCAGCATGTTCACCATGAGCTGCCGGTCGTTGGCCGACAGCCGCAACGCCCCCGCCCGTTCCCTGGTCAACAGGTCGACGACCATCGCCAGCTTGATGGTGGAAGCGGTCCAGATCATCGTGCCCGAGTTGGCGTTGGCGAAGCGCGCACCGGTCGCCCGGTCGCGCAGGACGTAGCCCACCGTGCCGGGCCGCGATGCCAAGTAGTTGTCCGCGGCGGCAAGGCGGGAGCGCAGGTCACAGCCGGTCGCCGCACACTCGGCGTTGGCTTGAGGCGCGGCGGTTCCCAGGCCGAGCACCATGACGACGGCGGCCAGCCACCTCACCTTCACTGCCTCACCCCTTCGCGTCTGCCCCGTCACCGTAATGCGACGTCGTGCGCCTCAGGCTTCGCACAGCGCTTGCCGACCGAGCTGAGACCTGGCCGTTGCCGGTTTGTGACGGCGCTCGGACTCACTGGCAGCCGAGCGGGTGGCCGAGCTCACGAAACTTCGCAGATTCCGTGGCACAAGTGGCCGCTGGAGAGGGGTGCGCCGTCAACAAGAGCCTGAACAAAGACGCCAGCCAGACACGGTTGCCCCGTAGGCGCCAGCCAGACACGGTTGTCCCATCGGTATGCCCTCCGCTTCGGAGGGACGTACCCCTTTGCCCCATTCACCTTGTTGGCCGAATTCAGAACTGTCACACCTGCACCTCGCTCGCGGCACAGGACGTTGTGCCCGCCTGTTAGCGACAAAGTCGCAGAATTCGCCACATCAGCACCGCAGGCACCATTGGTCACGAATCGCCCAACCCCGTCCGTCCGTCTGGCACCACGAGACCCGTTCTGCCCCAGTGGTTGTGTGCCCGCGCTGCGAACGACAGTGTCGCTACTAGGCGGGCACGTCAAATTCCGGTGCAGATGTGGCTGCAGTTGCTTACGGGTCCGCTGAGGTGCGCGACGTCAGGGCACAGGGAAAATCTGCGGTTCCAGAGTGAATAAAGATGTCCCTGGTGCGATTTCCGCGACTTTGTCGCTAACAGCCGGGCAAAACGTCGCTTGGTTTCCGAACCGGGACTGGTGTGACAGATGTGACCAGCCGGGATTGTCGGTGGCAGGTGGCATCGTGCGGTCATGTCAGACAAGCTGCTACTCAAGGGAATCGAACTCCGTTACGTGCTGACCATGCACCTTTTCCAACACGGGAAACAATCGGTCGCCGACCTGGTCGACGCACTCGATGCCTACGGCTTCACCACGAAAGGTCGGCCGTCGAAGGCGATATCGGCTGCGCTGAGGTGCGAGATCACCCACGGTCGAGTGTTCCGCATCAGGCATGGCCGCTACCGCCCGGCCTGGATGGCCCGTTCCACCGAATATCGCATTCGCGAGCGGGTGCTGACGTTGCGCGCCAAGGCCGCCGAACTGAGACCTGTCAGTTGGTCGTGACGTCGCCGGCTTCCGCATCGTCCCCGGACTCGGACTCGGACGCGGACTCGACATCGGGCACTTCCACCTCCGGCTCGACCGTAAAGTCGCTCGCAGGCCAGTAGTCGCGCCATTCGGCTTCGGTGATGGTGCCCAACGGCGTCACATCAAGCGACTCGGGGACGTCCTCCCCGCGACGTCCCGCGGCGACGTCGGCCTCGACTCTCCGCACGGTGTCCATGAACTCCAATACCGCTGTGCGCAGCTGATTTTCGGCGTCGGTGTCAGCGGTGACGGAGATGGTGGTGATGGCAGCGGGCACCAGATCGGCGGGCAGCCCGGCCTGGGTCACCCGGGAGATCACTTTCTGCGCCAACGCCAGAGCCGGCTGCCCGGTGGGGACGTCGTCCATCGAAGACGTGCGCGACTTGACGGATTTCTCCTGAGCCTTGCGCTCTTCCCACTGGGCCAGCTGCTCGTCAAGTGAAATCGGTTCCCCCGCAAGCACTGCCGGTACCCGGTTACCCAGCTTGCGAACCAGCGCGTCGGCGACGTCGTCGATGCTGAACGGGTGCACCGGCGCGTCCTCGGCGATGCGGGCGTGGAACAACACCTGCAGCAACACATCACCGAGCTCTTCGCGCAGTTCGTCGGCGTTGCCTCCGCGGACCGCGTCGAACAGCTCGTAGGTCTCTTCCAGCAGATAACGGCGCAGCGAATCGTGGGTCTGTTCGCTCTCCCACGGTCCCGCGGTGCGCAGCTTGTCCATCATCGCGACGGCGTCGACAAGCCGCTCCCCCGCTGCAGGTTTGGGTGCGGAGATCACCGTGTCGCCGGCCGCGATACGCGCAACGACGGCGGGATGCTCGGGATCGGAGGACAACAGCACGGGCGCATCGTCACCGTCATAGGCCGGACGCGCGGCAGGCAGTGACCACGGCACCTTGACCGGCATTTCCTCGGTGTACTGGACGTCACCGGCCAGGTGCACGATCGCCTCGACCGGAACCAGCGAGGGGCGGCGCGGATCAACCAGAACAACGGTCATCGGCGGGCCTCGCTGGAAAACTTGGTCATGTCAATCGCTTCCGGCGGTTTCCCATTGAGCACCAACACCAAACCGGCTGCCATCTGGACCAGCTCGAGATCACGGATGCGCGGTGCGCCGATTCCGTCGCCGGCCCGGGGAATGGGCACCTGGACGGTCGACGTGGTGGCCCGATAGTGCGCGCCGGGATAGAGCCGCTTGAGGCGCAGTTGCGCCGAATCCGGCAGCACCATCGGTGACACCCGCAGCGTCGACGCCGACACCGCACCGATCTCGGTGATGCCGTACTCCCGGCACAGCAGCCGCAGCCGGGCCACGGCGACGAGGCGCTGCGCCGGCTCGGGCAGCGGACCGTAGCGGTCGGTGAGTTCGTCGACAACGGCGGCGACGGCAGTTTCGTCGGGAGCCGCGGCCAACCGCCGATAACCCTCCAGCCGCAAGCGGTCACTGCCGATGTACTCCGGCGGCAGATGCGCGTCGACTGGCAGGTCGATCCGTACTTCCTTCGCTTCCTCAGCGGTGGCAACGGTTTTGCCGTCAACCGCCGCGCGGTACGCCTCGACCGCTTCGCCGACAAGCCGCACGTACAGGTCGAAACCGACTCCGGCCACGTGCCCGGATTGCTCGGCGCCCAACACATTTCCCGCGCCGCGGATCTCCAGGTCCTTCATGGCCACGGCCATGCCGGCCCCCAGATCGTTGTTCTGCGCGATGGTGGCCAACCGGTCGTAGGCCGTTTCGGTCAGTGGTTGCTCCGGCGGGTACAGGAAGTAGGCGTAGCCGCGCTCGCGGCTGCGGCCCACGCGACCGCGCAACTGGTGTAGCTGTGACAGGCCGAACGTATCGGCCCGCTCGACGATCAGCGTGTTGGCGTTCGAGATGTCCAGGCCGGTCTCGACGATCGTGGTGCAGACCAGGATGTCGTATTCACGGTTCCAGAAGCCCTCGACCGTCTTCTCCAGCATCTCTTCGTTCATCTGGCCATGCGCGACAACGACTCTCGCCTCCGGCACCAGCTGGCGGATGCGGGCGGCGGCCTGGTCGATGGTCCGCACCCGGTTGTGGATGTAGAACGCCTGCCCGTCACGCAGCAGCTCACGACGCAACGCCGCCGCCACCTGCTTGTCGTCGTGCGGGCCGACATAGGTCAGCACCGGGTAGCGCTCCTCGGGCGGGGTGAGGATCGTCGACATCTCGCGGATGCCTGCGAGGCTCATCTCCAGGGTGCGCGGGATCGGGGTCGCGCTCATGGTCAGCACGTCGACGTGAGTGCGCATCGACTTGATGTGCTCCTTGTGTTCGACGCCGAAGCGCTGCTCCTCGTCAACGATGATGAGGCCCAGGTCTTTCCACGTCACGCCGGTCTGCAACAGCCGGTGGGTGCCGATCACGATGTCCACCGAACCGTCTTTCATGCCCTCGATGACGGCCCGGGACTCGGTCGGATCGGTGAACCGGGACAGCCCTTTCACGGTGACGGGGAAGCCGGCCATCCGTGCGGTGAAGGTCTGCAGATGCTGATCGGCCAGCAGCGTCGTCGGGACCAGCACGGCCACCTGCTTGCCGTCCTGCACGGCCTTGAAGGCCGCGCGCACTGCGATCTCGGTCTTGCCGTAACCGACGTCGCCACAGATCACCCGGTCCATCGGCACCGGCTTCTCCATGTCGGCCTTGACCTCGGTGATGGCCGTCATCTGATCGATCGTCTCGGTGAAGCCGAACGCGTCCTCCATCTCGGCCTGCCACGGGGTGTCGGGCGCGAACGCGTACCCGGGCGAGGCCTGCCGTTTGGCGTAGAGCGCCACGAGCTCGCTGGCGATCTCCCGAACTGCCTTGCGCGCCCGGGTTTTCGTGTTGGCCCAGTCGCTGCCGCCGAGCTTCGACAGGGAAGGCGCCTCGCCGCCGACATACCGCGACAGCTGATCCAGTGAATCCATCGGGACGTAGAGCCTGTCGGCGCCGCCGCCGCGCTTGGCCGACGCGTATTCCAACACCAGGTACTCACGGCGGGCGCCGCCGACGACCCGCTCGGTCATCTCGACGAACTTGCCGATGCCGTGCTGGTCGTGCACCACCAGGTCGCCTGCCGTCAGCGCCAGCGGATCGACGACGTTACGACGTTTGGCCGCAAGCTTTTTGCCTTCTGCAGCGGTGACCCGGTTGCCGGTCAGATCTGTTTCGGTGATGATCGCCAGGTTCGCGCCGGGCAGGATCAGACCGCTCTGCAGCGGGCCTTTGAGCACGCCGATCACGCCGGCCTTGGGCGCCGCCCCCGGCTCCAACATCGTTGCGGCGATGTCGGATTCACCGAGTTGTTCGACGACGCGATGCGCCGTACCGGTGCCCGGCGTGACGATGGCCGCGCTGCCGCCGGTGGCCACGTGGGCCCGCAGCATCGCGAAGATCTCGTCCAAGCTCTGCTGACTGCGCGCCGACGGGGCCGGACGCACATCGAGTTCGGTGGCCGCTCCGTCGGAGAGCTGCGACAGCGTCCACCAGGGATGTCCGCCCGCCACGGCACCGGCGCGCGCCTCGTCGAACGGGATGAACCCGGACGCCCCGAGCGCCTCGATGTCGATAGGAGCGTCACCGCCGACCGCGGCCGTCGACCACGACGCCTCCAGGAACTCACGGCCGGTCTTGATCAGATCGGCCGCGCGGGTGCGCACCTTCTCGGGATCGCACACCAGCACCGGGGCGCCCTCGGGCAGATGCGCGGTCAACGTCGTCGGCTCGACAGGATGCAGCAGCGGCAGCAGCGCCTCCATGCCGTCGACCGGGATGCCCTCGGCGAGCTTGGCCAGCATGTCCGGCACGCTGCCGGGCACGCTGTTCTCATGAGTGGGATGCTCGACGGCCAGGGCCGCGGCACGTTCCCGCACCTCGGGCGTCATCAACAGCTCGCGGCACGGCACCGCGACCAACGTCTGGACCGGCACTTCAGGGATCGAACGCTGATCGGCGATCGAGAAGGCCCGCATCTCCGAGACCTCGTCGCCCCAGAACTCGACCCGCACCGGATGCTCGGCCGTCGGCGGGAAGACGTCCAGGATCCCGCCGCGGACCGCGAACTCACCGCGCTTACCCACCATGTCGACGCGCGTGTAGGCGAGGTCGACCAACCGTGCGATGAGCTCCTCGAAATCCGCCTCGTCGCCCAGCGACAGGCTGACCGGCTCGACGCTGACCACGTCCGGTGACATCGGCTGCAGCAACGACCGGGTGGTCGTCACCACGACCCGCAGCGGCGGCCCCAGCGTCGCGTCGTCGGGACGGGCCAGCCGGCGCAGCAGCAGCAACCGCGCAGCCACCGTCTCGACACCCGGCGACAGCCGCTCGTGCGGCAGCGTCTCCCAGGACGGGAACAGGGCCACGGCGTCGCCGAACACGCCGCGCAGCTCGGCGGTCAGGTCGTCGGCCTCGCGGCCGGTCGCGGCGACCACCAGCAGCGGGCCGTGCTGGGCCAGCGCAGCGGCGACGAGGACCCGCGCGCTGGCCGGGCCGACCAGCGCGAGATCGGCGGGTCGCTCGGCGGCGCGACGGATGACGTCCTGCAGGGACGGATCGGACAGAGCCAGCTCGATGAGACCCGCGATCGGGGTCTGGACATGGGTGTGCCCCGGTGCGGTCATGATGCGTCCATTCTAGGGGGCTGTAGTTTCGCCAAAATCGGGCCCGCCAGCATCAAGGGAGCGTCAAGGCGCCCCACAGGGAACGCCCCGCGACGCACGGTGAAGTCATGACATTGCTCGACATCCTGCCCTCGCTGCGCGCAGCTGCCCCGCCCCGCCTCGACCCGGCGATCTGGCCGCTGACCACCCACGTCGACGAGCAGGGTCGCATCACCGTGGGTCGGGTGCCGCTGACCGAGATCGCCGACGAGTACCGCACCCCGGCCTACGTCCTCGACGAGGCCGACTTCCGGCACCGGGCGCAGCACTATCGAAGCGCCCTGCGCGGCACCGAGGTGGTCTACGCGGGCAAGGCATTGCTGACGACGGCCGTCGCGCGGTGGGCCTGCGAAGAGGGGCTCGGCGTGGACGTGTGCTCGGCAGGAGAGCTGGCCACCGCACTGGCCGGAGGCGTGCCGCCGAGCCGGGTTGTGTTGCACGGCAACGCGAAGTCATGCGACGAGCTGCACGATGCGCTGGACGCCGGCGTCGGGCGCATCGTGGTGGACTCGTTGATGGAGATCACCTATCTCGCCGGGCTGGTGCGCCGACGCCAACGAGTTCTGCTGCGCGTGACCCCGGACATCGACATCCAGGGGCATCGGGCCGTCACAACCGGCGTCTGCGATCAGAAGTTCGGTTTCACGCTGGCCGGGCAGCACGCCGCCGAGGCCGCCGCCCGCGTGTTGGGCACGCCGCACCTGGAACTGGTCGGCCTGCACTGCCATATCGGTTCACAGGTGACCGATCCCGCGCTGTACGGGGAGGCGATCCGACGGCTGATCGCCGCGATGGCCGACATCCGGCGTCGGCATGGCGTGGTGCTGACCGAGCTGAATATCGGCGGTGGGCACGGCATCCCCTACGTGACCGGGGATGCGGCGTTGGACCCCGCCGCCCTCGCCGACGTCATCGACGACGCGGTGGATGCCGCATGCGGCGCCGAGCGGTTCCCCCGGCCGCGCCTGGTGGTGGAGCCCGGGCGCGCCATCAGCGGACGCGCCGGGGTGACGCTCTACCGCGTGTGCACGGTCAAATCCCAACCCGGTGGGCGGACGTTCGTCGCGGTCGACGGAGGGATGAGCGACAATGCCCGAGTCGCGTTGTACGACGCGAAATACACTGTGGCACTGGCGAATCGGCATGCACTCGGGCCGACCCAGACCGTGACCGTGGTGGGCAGGCACTGCGAGGCGGGCGACGAGATCATCCGCGACGTGGCACTGCCCGCCGACATTCACCCCGGTGACCTGCTGGCCGTGCCGTGCACCGGCGCCTATCACCACAGCATGGCGTCGACCTACAACATGGTGGGTCGCCCGCCGGTGGTCGCGGTGCGCGATGGACGGGCACGGTTGCTGGTGCGTCGGGAGACGACCACCGATCTGCTTGCCCGCGATATGGGCTGAGCGCCTACTCCTCGTGGACCGGGAATCGACGTACCTGACGTCGCCGACAGTCCTTTGGCCGACATAACCGCTGCTCTGGTGCGCAGCTTGTGGCACGCTCGGTGGATTCGGCGAGTGAGGAGCGGCGATCCAGGTGAGACGGGCATGAACGACCGTGCGGTACCCGCTTTGATCGGAGAACCCGCGGGCGATCTCTTCACCTTCGCCGACGCCATCAGTGCGCTGGTCGACGCGCCGATCACGATCGAGGACGGCAGTTCGCGTGTGCTGGCGTTCTCCGGCAGGCAGGACGAGACCGATCAGCCGAGGGTCACGACGGTGCTCAACCGGCAGGTCCCCGCGAGCTATCGCCAATTCCTGGAAGAGGCAGGGATTTTCGAGCACCTGCTGCGCTGCGACGAGCCAGTGTGGGTACCCGCCGACGCACCGGAAATGAAGCTGGGCCGAGTTGCTGTTGCGGTACGGGCCGGCGACGAATACCTCGGTTCGCTATGGGCAGCTGTCGCCGAGCCGCTGCCCCCTGAACGCCACCGAGCCCTGTGCGAATCGGCGAAGCTCGTCGCGCTGCAAGTACTACGCCACCGCGCCGACGCCGATGCGCAGCGCCGCGTCCGCGCCGACCTGGTGGCGACCGTACTATCCGGGGCTGACGGCGCCGGCGACGCGATGGCCCGGCTCGGGCTTGGCTCAGGATCGCTCGCCGTGCTCGCACTCGGCCTGCGGCATCCGACCGAGTCCGAATGCGGCACCGACCTCGGACGACTGACCGACGCACTGGCCATGCACCTGGGCGCTGTACATCCGCGCTCTGCGGTCGCGCTGGTCAACGGCGTGGGATACGCCGTGCTGGCCGTCAATGTCTGCCGGGACCGGCTGGACGCACGCGACTGCAAACCTGACCCGGAGGCCGGACTGCGCCGGATCGCCGAGGACTTTCTCGACCGCATCGGCCGGCGCGCCGACGCCGTCATTGGGATCGGACGTGTGATCGCCCCACCTGTGCCGATCACCCGATCTCGCCAGGACGCCGAGCGGACATTGCGGGTGCTTCGGTCAGGCCGAGCACCCGACCGGGTCGCCCTGTTCCGCGACATCCATGTCGATTCCCTGTTGCTTCAGCTGGCCGCTGACGCCGCGGCAGACGGACTGGATCCCCTCGATTCGATACGGCCCGTCGCCGAACAGGCCGAATATTTCGTCGAGACGCTCGAGGCGTGGCTGGATGCTTTCGGGGATGTACCGAAGGCATCGGCGGCCGTGCACGTACACCCCAACACATTCCGGTATCGGCTGCGCCGAGTGCGTGAATTGGTCGGTACCGACCTGGATGATCCCGAGGCCCGCTTCCGCCTCATGGTGCAGCTCCGACTGAGCCGGCTGATCGACCGCCGGTAGTCAGAGGCACGCGAACGCTCCCGCCGCTGGTGCGTACGCACAACATCGTGCCGTCGGCTTCTCGTCCGCCGACGATGTGGCGACCCATCACCACGACCGACACTGGCGACTCATCGTGAGTGGACGACCAGAAGGCGGGTGCAATTTTGATGAGGACGACAGGCTCGGCGCCGAAGCGAGTGGTGGTGGTCGGGGCCGGGATGGTCGGCCTGGCAACCGCCTGGTTTCTCCAGGAACACGGCGTCGAGGTAACTGTCGTGGACCGCAACGAGGTGGCCTCAGGTGCATCGTGGGGCAATGCGGGCTTCCTGACCCCGGGGCTGGCAGCGCCGCTGGCCGAACCGTCGGCGCTGCGATACGGCATCGCGAACCTCGGCAAATCCGATGCCGCGCTGAGCATCCCGCTGCTGCCCAGCGGGGAAACACTCGGTTTCCTCGCCCGATTCGCCGTGCGGTGTACACACCGCGCGTGGCAGAAGGGCGTGAAAGATCTAGCGGGCCTGAACCTCGGCGCCCTGGCCGCGTTCGACGCGCTGGTCGCCGGAGGCGTCGATCACACCCCCAGCGAATCGTCGATCTACGTCGGCTACGAAAATGCGAACCAGAGCGCCGGACTGCTGACCGAGGTCGCCGCGCTCGCGAGATCCGGCGTCGACATCGCGGCGAACCCAGTGGATGGCGCTCGCCGGCCGGCCCAGTTCAGTGACGCAATCACCTCGGTCTGGGAACTCACCGGTCAGCGGTTCCTCGAGCCCGAGACGTTCCTGCAGGCATTGGCTCGCTCGGTGCGGGACCGCGGTGGCGAGATCCGCGAAGGTGTCGAGGTACGCGGGATACGGCACGGGTCGGGCCCGACGTTCGTCGACACGCTCTCGACCGCCCCGCTGCATGCGGATGCCGTGGTACTCGCCACCGGGGTGTGGATCTCGCGGTTTGCGCGCGACCTCGGCGTCCGGATCAGGGTGCAGGCGGGCCGTGGCTATTCGTTTTCCGTCGCGACCGAACCGGTGACCGCACCGATGTATCTGCCGTCGACCCGGATCGCGTGCACTCCCTATCGTGGCCGGCTGCGGATCGCCGGGACGATGGAGTTCCGCAAGAGCGATGCGCCGCTGAACCCGGACCGCATCGACGCGATGATCCGGGCCGCCGCCCCCTTGCTGCGAGTGCGCGATTGGCAGGTCCAGGACCTCTGGGTGGGACCACGGCCGATGAGCCACGACAATCTTCCGCTCATCGGAGCCACGCGACTACCCGGTGTCTACGCGGCCGCCGGCCACGGCATGTGGGGAATTCTGCAAGGACCGATCACCGGCAGGCTGCTGGCTGAACAGATCGTCACCGGCGTCGCACCGACCGAACTGGCCCCATTCAGTCCGCTTCGTTGAAGTGACCCGCTGTGGTCGCGCACGACCAATGCCCACCCGATCTTTCGTAGCCGGCGATAACGCCATCGGACGCGCATTACCACATGCTGAATGCCGCCCTGTGTGCCAACTCACTCCGACGAGAGGAGAGCGCGACATGTCTCACCAACCCACCGAGCGCACGACAACGCTGGAACGCGGTGCCCTCGGCCGCTTCAACGTGTTGTCGCTGGCGCTGTCGGGGGTATCACCGACGACGTCGGTGTTCCTGCTCTACGGCACCGCGCTTGGGTTGGCCGGAACCGGTGTCATCTGGTCATTCCTGCTGGCGGGCGTCATCGCGGTGTGTATCGCGGCGTGTTTCGCCGAACTCGGGTCGATCCATCACGGCTCCGGCGGCGCCTACACGATCGTTCGCGGGGTCCTGGGCCCGGTGGCAGGTGGCGTGACGAACATGTTGTTCCTGGTTTCCGGCCTTGTGGTGCCGGCCTTGGTGCTCGTGGCGGCCGCGACCTTCCTGCATGAACTGGTTCCCGCACTTCCGGTGAACCTGACCGCACTCGCCATGCTCGCGATGATCATCATGCTCTCGCTCGGCCGGATCGCCGCCGCGAGCTGGGTCGCTGCGACGCTGTTGGCACTGGAGATCCTCGTCGTATTGGTGTTCACGGTGTTCTGCCTGACGCACACGTCGCCGGACATCCCGAATCCGCTCACCCATCCGGTGATCGCCGCCGGTGATCACGTCGGCCCGGTGGCGGTGAGCGCAATCTTGCTGGCGGTCGGCCCAGCGTTGTTCGGCTACAACGGATTCGACACACCGCTGTACTTCGACGAAGAGGCCCGCCACTCGCACAAGGCGTCGGCACAGGCCGTGCTGGTGGCGGTCGGATTAGGGGTCGGTATCCAGTTGGTGGCTGTCGTGGCCGCCACGTTTGCGATTCCCGACCTGCGCGAGGTGGCCGGCACCGACGTCCCACTGGCCGTGATCGCGGAGCACACCATGGGACCCGTCGGCGCCAAGATCATGATCGTCGGGGTCATCGTTGCGATGTTCGCCGCGGCGCTGGCCGTCACGCTGGTGTACCCACGGATCATCTTCGCCGCTGCGCGGGACGGTATGTGGCCCGGACCGCTCAATGCGGTCTTCGGCAGGCTCAGCGCCAATCAGGTGCCCGTCTACAGCATCCTGGTCTGCGGGGTCGGCAACGCGGTGTTGTGTGCATTCACGTCACTGACCTCGCTCGCCTCGTTCGGCGGCCTGCTTGTCATGGGGCTCTATGTCCTGATCGCGGTGTCGGCACTGGTCTCGCGGGTGCGCGACCGGCACGACGAACGTCCGCTGAAAATGCTGTGGTGGCCGCTGCCGCCGCTGATCGCGCTGGTCGGCGTCCTGCTGGCGGTTAAAAATCAGGCGCCCCGTGACCTGGCCATCGTGGCAGGCGTCCTGGTCGTCTCGACCGTGGCCTACGCCGCGGCACGCAGAAATCTGAAACCCCGAATTCCCTCGAAAGGAGCTGCACATGACTGCGATCCGACGGACAGCGGCGCGGTGACGGCGTGACGGCACGCAACCCCATCCTCGTCAACGGAAACCGCACGCTGTTCGACCAACAGGTGGTCGGCGACCCGACGCCGCCCGGAGAGCCCACGGTATTCGAGACCGGCATCCCGATGCGCGACGGCGTCGAACTCGCGGCAACCGTGTGGCTCCCGTCCGCTGCGGCCCTACCCGTCCCCGCGATCGTGTCGGTTACCCCTTACGACAAGGACAACAGCGTCTTCTCAGCGGAGGAGGCCAAGTTCTATCGCGGCAACGAATACGCGTATGTATCTGTCGATACGCGTGGTCGCGGCAAGTCGGAGGGCGTCTGGGAGGCGTTCGTCCACGACGCCGAGGACACCCACGACGTCATCGAATGGGCCGGCACCCAGGACTGGTCGACCGGCGCGGTCGGCACCACAGGGCTGAGCTACATGGGCTGGGTGCAATGGGCTGCCGCCTCGCAGCGGCCCGCCCACCTGCGCTGCATGGTCTCGACCTCCGCCGCGGGTCGCTGGCAGCAGGAGATCCCCTATCTGAACGGCGTGTTCCAGCTGTACTTCGGGTGGTGGGTCTATCTGGTGCGGCGGCGCATCGCCGAAGCGCACGGCCTCGAACAGCACGACTGGGACGCGGTGCTGCGCACGCTGCCGGTCCGCGCACTCGGCGAGGTCATCAACCCGACCGGGCCGACGTGGGAAATGCTCATGACCCACGACACCATGGACGATTTGTGGCGCTCGCTGCGTTTCGAGGACCTCTACTCGACGATCGACGTCCCCTGCCTGCATGTGACCGGCTGGTACGACCTCGAGGACCTGCTGGGCGCGTTCCATCACTACGAGCACATGATGGCCGATTCGCCGGCCGCCGACCGGCAGCGCCTGCTGGTCGGGCCGTGGAGCCACGTCAAGTCCCGGTTCCCGGACCGGCGGTATGCGGACATCGACTTCGGCGCCGACGCGGCGGTCGACATGGATGCCGAACACCTGCGCTGGTTCGACTACTGGCTCAAGGGGATTGACAACGGCGCGGCTGAAGACCCGCCCGTCTCGCTGTTCGAGCCAGGCCACAATCGGTGGCGCACCCCTGCCGCGTGGCCCACGTCGACCGGCACCCGCACGCTGCACTTCGGCGGCGACGCCGTCGCGGGCACGCTGCGGGTCGATGGCGCCGATTCGGTGTGCGGCGCTCGCAGCTTCACCTATGACCCTGCCGATCCCATGCCCACCGGCCTCGACGTCCGCAATTACCCCGTCGAGGATGTGCCGTTGGACCAGACCGCCAACGAGGGCCGCGCCGACGTGCTGACGTACACGGGCGAGGTGCTCGACGACGCGCTCACAGTGTCCGGTTGGCCGCGCGTTCACCTTTCGGCGTCCAGCGACCGGGAAGACACCGATTGGCACGTGAAGATCACCGACGTACACCCCGACGGGCGCTCGGTGAAGGTCACCCAGGGATGCCTGCGGGCCTGTCACCGGGAATCGTTGGAAACGACGTCCGGCCCGATGGTCGCGGGCACGGTGTACGAATTCGACGTCGAGATGTGGCCCACGCATCACGTATTCCTGCCCGGCCATCGCATCCGGGTCTCGGTTACCAGCAGCGACTTCCCATGGTTCGCGCGCAACCTCAACCAGATGGGACCCGTCGTCGAACACGCAGAACCGCTGATCGCGGTCAATACGGTGCACCACGGGCCGGGAACCCTGAGCCGGGTCGTGCTGCCCGTCGAAGAGGGGCGAACCGTGGAGGGCTGAGCGCCTACTCCTCGTGCAGTACCGGATCGGGTTCGAGGTGTGTCAGGCCGTTCCACGCGAGGTTGACCACGTGCGCGGCCACCACTTCTTTCGGCGGTTCGCGGACGTCGAGCCACCACTGCGCTGTCATGGACACCGAACCGACCAGTGCCTGGGCGTAGAGCGGGGCGAGCTCGGGGTCCAGGCCGCGCCGGGAGAAATCCCCGGCCAGGATGGACGACACCTGGTTGACGGCATCGTTGAGCAGCGTCGCGTAGGTGCCCGAGGTGATCGCCGCGGGCGAGTCGCGGATCAGGATGCGGAAGCCGTCGGTGTGTTCCTCGACATAGGTGAGCAACGCCAGCGCCACGCGCTCGACCCGCACGCGGGAGCGGTTGTTGGTCAACGACGACGTGATGCCGTCGAGCAGCGCGGACATCTCGCGGTCGACGACGACGGCGTACAGCCCCTCTTTGCCTCCGAAGTGCTCGTAGACCACGGGTTTGGACACGTTGGCGCGCTGCGCGATCTCTTCGATAGAGGTGCCGTCATAGCCGCGCTCGGCGAACAGCGACTTGGCGATCTCGATGAGCTGTTGCCGCCGTTCGCTGCCGGTCATCCGGGCGCGGGGCGCACGCACTTCCTTCTCGGGTGCTGCCACGCAGACCAGCCTATCGACTTGCACTAGAGTCTCGGATTGATCGGTCCGTCGTGGTGTAATCGGCAGCACCTCTGATTTTGGTTCAGATAGTTCAGGTTCGAGTCCTGGCGACGGAGCAACGAGTGAGGCTTGCCGAGCGCGCGGCCTCGGTATAGCGACGAGCGTGCGCAAAATGCGTGCTGGATGCGGCGTGTCGCGGGGCAGACACGCACGCTCGCGGTGAAAGGGGACTCGCGGTGAAAGGGGAACTGTGACCGCATCGACCGAGGCCGCGATCGTCGTACTGGCCGCTGGGGCCGGGACCCGGATGCGCTCGAACACCCCGAAAGTGCTGCACACCCTGGGTGGGCGCAGCATGCTCGCGCACGCGGTGCACACCGTGGCCAACGTGGCGGCGCGGCATGTGGTGGTGGTGCTCGGTCACGACCGCGAACGCATCGCCCCGGCGGTCAGCGAGCTCGCCGACAAGCTCGGCCGCACCATCGACATCGCCATCCAGGACGAACAACGCGGCACCGGCCACGCCGTCGGCTGCGGGCTGAGCGCGCTCCCCGATGATTTCGCCGGAACCGTCGTGGTGACCTCGGGCGACGTACCGCTGCTGGACTCCGACACACTGGCCGATCTGATCGCCGGGCACACCGGGGCGACGGCCGCGGCGACGGTGCTGACCACGACAGTCGCCGACCCCACGGGCTACGGCCGCATCCTGCGCACGCAGGACAACGAAGTGATCGGCATCGTCGAGCAGGCCGACGCCAGCGAGTCGCAACGCTCGATCCGCGAGATCAACGCCGGGGTGTACGCCTTCGACATCGCCGACCTGCGGTCCGCGCTGAGCCGGCTGCGATCCGACAACGCTCAGCAGGAGCTCTACCTGACCGACGTCGTGGCCATCCTGCGCCAGGACCGCCGCACGGTCCGGGCCCACCACGTTGACGACAGCGCGCTGGTGGCCGGTGTCAACGATCGCGTCCAGCTGGCCGATCTGGGTGCCGAACTGAACCGCCGCATCGTGGCCGCCCACCAGCGGGCGGGCGTGACGATCATCGACCCGGGCACCACCTGGATCGATGTCGACGTCACCATCGGCCGCGACACCGTCGTGCGGCCCGGAACCCAGCTGCTCGGCACCACCGAGATCGGCGCGGACTGCGAGATCGGCCCCGACACCACGCTGGCTGACGTCGAGGTCGGTGACGGCGCGTCGGTGGTCCGCACGCACGGACAGCTCGCCGTGATCGGCGCCGGTGCGACTGTCGGCCCGTTCACCTACCTGCGCCCCGGCACGATCCTGGGCGCCGAGGCCAAGCTGGGCGCGTTCGTCGAGACCAAGAACTCGACGATCGGCGCGGCGACGAAGGTGCCGCACCTCACCTACGTCGGCGACGCCGACATCGGCGATCACAGCAACATCGGGGCCTCGAGTGTTTTCGTCAACTACGACGGCGAGAACAAGCACCGCACCACGATCGGCTCGCACGTCCGGACCGGTTCGGACACCATGTTCATCGCGCCGGTGACGGTCGGCGACGGCGCATACACAGGCGCGGGCACCGTCTTGCGCGACGACGTTCCGCCAGGTGCGCTGGCCGTATCGGACAACGCGCAACGCACATTCGAGGGCTGGGTCGAACGCAAACGCCCCGGCTCCGCGGCTGCCGAAGCAGCGCGTAAAGCGCGCGGCGACAGCCAGTGACGCCGCACTTACTCGACGCTTTGTGTTGGCAGTCTGGTAACCCGGCAACGCGGGCGCGGAAACGCTACGTACGATTGCTCCGTATCGATCCCCGACCGCGAAGGCAGCCATAGTGGCCACGGACTGGACCGACAACCGAAAAAACTTGATGCTGTTCTCGGGTCGCGCACACCCGGAACTCGCCGAGCAGGTCGCCAAAGAACTCGACGTCTCGGTCACTGCGCAGACCGCGAGGGACTTCGCCAACGGTGAGATCTTCGTGCGGTTCGAGGAGTCGGTGCGAGGCTGTGACGCCTTCGTGCTGCAGAGCCATCCGTGGCCGCTCAACCAGTGGCTGATGGAACAGCTGATCATGATCGATGCGCTCAAGCGTGGCAGCGCCAAGCGCATCACCGCGGTCCTGCCGTTCTATCCCTACTCCCGGCAGGACAAGAAGCACCGCGGCCGCGAGCCGATCTCCGCTCGCCTGGTCGCCGACCTGCTCAAGACCGCCGGTGCCGACCGCATCTTGACCGTCGACCTACACACCGACCAGATCCAGGGCTTCTTCGACGGCCCGGTCGACCACATGCGGGCACAGTCACTGCTGTGCGGCTACATCGCCGACAAGTACGCGGGCTCGGACATGGTCGTGGTCTCCCCCGACTCAGGCCGTGTGCGGGTGGCGGAGAAGTGGGCCGACTCGCTGGGCGGCGTGCCGCTGGCCTTCATCCACAAGACGCGCGACCCGCTGGTGCCCAACCAGGTGAAGTCGAACCGCGTCGTGGGTGACGTCAAGGGCAAGACCTGCATCCTGACCGACGACATGATCGACACCGGCGGCACCATCGCCGGCGCGGTGAAGCTGTTGCACGAGGACGGCGCCAAGGACGTGGTGATCGCCGCGACCCACGGCCTGCTCAGCGACCCGGCGCCGCAGCGGCTGGCCGAATGCGGCGCGCGCGAGGTGATCGTCACCAACACCCTGCCGATCGGTGAGGAGAAGCAGTTCGCGCAGCTGACGGTGTTGTCCATCGCACCGCTGCTGGCCAGCACCATCCGCGCCGTGTTCGAAAACGGTTCGGTGACGGGCCTGTTCGACGGGTCCGCGTAGCCATGGCCGACCGGATCTACCACAATCCGAAGTGCTCGACCTCGCGTAAGACGCTGGAGTTGTTGCGCGAGAACGGGATCGAGCCCGAGATCGTGCAGTACCTGAAGACTCCGCCGAGCCGCGCGGAGCTGAAGCAGATGATCGCCGACGCAGGCATCGACGTCCGGACCGCGGTGCGCAAGCGTGAATCACTGTATGCCGAACTCGGTTTGGCCGATGCGTCCGACGATGAACTGCTCGACGCCATGGCCGAACATCCGATTCTGATCGAACGCCCCTTCGTCGTCACCGCCAAGGGCACCCGGCTGGCCCGGCCGATCGACGCGGTGCACGAGATTCTGTGAATCGACTGATCGCCGCGGGGGCAGCCCTGGCCGTTGCGGCGTCGCTCGCCGGATGTGGCGCGAAAACGCCTGATTACCAGTCGATCTGGACCACCAGCGCGACCAGCACCACGCCGACCAGCACCCAGCCGCCGGTGCCGATCTCCAACTATCTGGAGAGCATCGGCGTCAGCGGCGAACCGATCGCACCCGAGAAGATCCCCACCCTGGCCGTCACCATGCCGACGCCACCGGGGTGGCATCCGTACTCCAACCCGAACCTGGCGCCCGGCACCCGGATGATCGCCAAGGGCAACACCTATCCGACCGCGATGCTGCTGGTGTTCACGCTGCACGGCGACTTCGACGTCGCCAAGGCCATCAAGGACCACGGTTACGCCGACGCCCAGCTGTCGGAGAATTTCAAACAGCTCAACGCCTCCACCGACGATTGGCACGGCTACCCGTCAGCCATGATCGAGGGCTCTTACGACCTCAACGGCCAGCGGATGCAGAGCTACAACCGCATCGTCATCGCGTCCGATGGGCTGCAGCCGCCGCAGCGGTACCTGATCCAGCTCACCGTCACCACGTTCGCCGAGCAGGCCCAGGCTCAAGGGCCCGACATCGAGTCCATCATCTCGGGGTTCAACGTCACCAAGAAGTGAGCCTAGGCTGATCGCCATGACCTGGACCGCTGCCGATCTGCCCTCGTTCTCCGG
Source organism: Mycolicibacterium brisbanense (assembly GCF_001570425.1). GTDB lineage: Bacteria > Actinomycetota > Actinomycetes > Mycobacteriales > Mycobacteriaceae > Mycobacterium > Mycobacterium brisbanense. Next base: position 421,355 of record NZ_BCSX01000024.1, on the reverse strand, counting down.
ACGCACCGTCATCGTCACCGGCTCCAACAGCGGGCTCGGCCTCGTCACCGCCCGCGAACTGGCCCGCGTCGGCGCCGACGTCATCGTGGCTGTCCGCAACCTCGACAAGGGCGCCGCCGCCGCGCAGACCATGTCGGGCAACGTCGAGGTCCGCAAACTGGACCTGCAGAGCCTGGCGTCGGTGCGCGAATTCGCCGACACCGTCGAGCGCGTCGACGTGCTGATCAACAACGCCGGCATCATGGCCGTCCCGTTGTCCCGCACGGCCGAGGGCTTCGAAAGCCAGATCGGCACCAACCACCTCGGCCACTTCGCACTGACCAACCTGCTGCTGCCCAAGCTCACCGACCGCGTGGTGACGGTGTCCTCGCTGATGCACCTCATCGGCTGGATCAGCCTCAAGGACCTCAACTGGAAGTCCCGGCCCTACCTGGCCTGGCCCGCATACGGCCAGTCCAAGCTGGCCAATCTGCTGTTCACCTCGGAGCTACAGCGACGGCTGACCGCGTCGGGCTCATCGGTGCGGGCGGTGGCTGCCCATCCCGGCTACTCGGCCACCAACCTGCAGGGCCAGACCGGCAACGCGATCGGCGACAAAGTGTGGACTGCCGCCAACAAGCTCGCCACCGACGCCGACTTCGGCGCCCGCCAGACCCTCTACGCGGCATCCCAGGACGTTCCGGGTGACAGCTTCGTCGGGCCCAGGTTCGGCATGCGGGGCCCGACAGGCCTGAGCGCACGCAGTCCGCTGGCGCGCAAAGTGGACACCCAGAAAGCCCTGTGGCAGCTGTCCGAGCAGCTCACCGATACCGCCTACCCGCTCTAGATTTTTGGCCCGCGGGCCTTTCTTGCTACCCTGACCAGGCGTCACGGCGAGGGTGGACCCGAAGGGCCACCGTTATCGACGGGAACATTTCGAGTTGTTGCATCCCTGGCCGTACTGACGATCTGACCGCAGTACCCCGATAAGGAGCAACACATGGCCAAGAACTCGGCCCCCAACAAGCTGACCGCCACGGTGCGCACCCGCACCGGCAAGGGCGCCTCCCGCCAGGCCCGCCGCGACGGCCGCGTTCCCGCCGTGCTCTACGGCCACGGCACCGATCCCCGTCACCTCGAGCTCAACGCCCACGACTTCGCAGCCGTGCTGCGTAACTCGGGCACCAATGCCGTGCTGACGCTCGACATCGACGGCGAAGAGCAGCTGGCGCTGACCAAGGCGCTCGAGATCCACCCGATCCGTCGCAACATCCAGCACGCCGACCTGCTGGTCGTCAAGCGCGGCGAGAAGGTCACGGTCGACGTGAACGTCGTCGTCGAGGGCGACGCCGCGTCGGGCACTCTGGTGACCCAGGACGCCAACACCATCCAGATCGAGGCCGAGGCCCTGTCGATCCCCGAGCAGCTGACCGTGTCGATCGAGGGCGCCGAGGCCGGCACCCAGATCACCGCGAGCCAGATTGCGCTGCCTGCCGGCGTCGGCCTGATCTCCGACCCCGAGACGCTGGTGGTCAACGTCGTCGAGGCACCGACGGCCGAGGATCTTGAGGCCGAGGGTGCGGGCGAGACCGCCGAGGCCCCCGCCGCCGAAGAGCCCGAGGCTGCTGCCGAAGAGTCCGCCGAGTAGATCGGATCCTTGCTGTGACCGAGCCGTTGCTGGTTGTGGGTCTGGGCAATCCGGGCCCCGTCTACGCAAAGACCCGGCACAACCTGGGATTCATGGTGGCTGACCTGTTGGCCGGGCGAATGGGCTCGGCCTTCAAGGTGCACAAGAAATCCGGAGCCGAAGTCGCCACGGGCCGGTTGGGAGACCGGTCCGTGGTGCTGGCCAAACCACGCACGTACATGAACGAGTCCGGCCGCCAGGTGGGGCCGTTGGCCAAGTTCTATTCGATCTCCCCGGCCGACATCGTGGTGATCCACGACGAACTTGACATCGACTTCGGCCGTATCCGGCTCAAGCTGGGCGGCGGCGAGGGCGGCCACAACGGACTGCGTTCAGTGGCAGCCGCCCTGGGCACCAAGGACTTTCAGCGGGTCCGGGTCGGCGTGGGCCGGCCACCGGGCCGCCAGGACCCCGCCGCGTTCGTCCTTGATCCATTCAATGCCGTTGAGCGCAAAGAGGTCCCGACAATCTGCGAGCAGGCCGCCGATGCGACCGAACTGCTGCTGAAGGTCGGCCTCGAGCATGCGCAGAACACCGTCCACGCCTGGTGACTTTTCCCCGCGAGCAGACACTGCGGTCCGCGACACGCCGCGTTTCCGGTGCTTTCACGTCTGCTCGCCGGGTTAACGCCCCCGAATGCCGCTGTCGACCACCTTCACGGTCTTGTGCGGAAAACGCTTCTCGGCGTGCGCCTTTGCCACAGAATTCGGTAACACGTAGAGCGTTTCCCGTTTCTGCTGAAGCGGTTTGAGCACCGTGTCCATGAACGCCTTGCGGTCGTCGAGGTAGGGCTCGATCACGTCCTCCCCCGCCGGGCAAACCGCCAAGCAGTAGGCGGCCTTGTAGTTGGCTTTGAACGACAGGCTCTGCCACATCGATGCGTTCTCCGAATCGCTGACGCGGGAACGGAAATCGGCAGCGTCGGAGCTGTCGGCGATGGTCTGCGCCCAATCGGTGAACCCACCCATGAACTCGCGGTAGTTGTGCACCGAGCAGGCGACGAAGTCGAACTCGCCGTCCTTGCCGATCGCGCCGACCGGACAGGCCGCGACGCAGAGCTTGCATTCCAGACATGGCGAATAATCCAGCGGCGCACCGTAACTGCTGATCGGTGCGGCCACCAGGATGGTGGCCAGCAGGATGAAGTTGCCGAACCTGGGATGGATCACGTTGCGGTGAATGCCCATGACACCCAAGCCGGCGGCCACCGCGACAGGCTTGTGCGCGACCACCCAGATCCGCCCCGGGAAGCGGTCCATCTCCATGGGAAAGGTGGCCGACGGGTTGAGCGCCCGCTGCCCGGAATCCTCCAGCGCGCGCGTGATGCGGTGCGCGGCTTCGTTGATGATCTCGCCGCTGCGGTGGAATTCCTGGTTGGCGACGCTGCGCGCGGTGGACCGCACATTGTCGCGGTTCATCTTCACCACCAGCGATATGTAGCTGCGCACACCGGGCAGGGCCGCGTCGGCGTGCTCCCGCTCGGAGGCCAGCGCCGGGTCGTCGACGCTCGCGAATGCCACGTCGTCGGCACCGGCCTCCAGACAGATCCGGCGCAACCAGTCCGCGTCGATGACCGCCGGAACGTTCGGCGCGGGCCGAGCGCGCACCGCCTGCACAGTGGGATGACCGGCAAGGCGCGCGGGAAGCTGATCAGTCATGCAGCTGAGTATAGGTTTATATACTCAGCTGTGCAAAAGTCTTCATGCCAGGCGTCAAGAAAGCGTTCGAATCCTGTGCGTGCCGACAAAATAGGGGTAGACCCGAAGTATGGGCATCATGCGCTCGCACCCCCTGCGCCGCTGCGTAGCCCGACTGCTCGACGGGGATCGGGTGTGGGGTTCGATCGACATCCGGCCGGGCCGATTCGGCATCGTCCACTACCGGCTGGTGGTGTTCCCGCCCGGCCTGACGGCAAGCGACCGCCGGTGGATTCGAGCCGCGCGGGGCTGGCCGCTGTGGGGCATGCTGCTGTGGTTGCAGTGCGAGGCGTGGCTGTCCCCCACGCTGCTTTCACCGTGGACAGCGTTGGCGGTGTCCACGGCTGTGCCGGTGATCGGCGGCGGTGTCATCGTCATCTTGGCCGGCGAGGCGCGCCGACAGGTCCGCACCATCGTCGCCATCACGATGGCCGGATATGACGAACCTTCCGCACTGGCAGACCGTGACAGACTGGCCGCCGCGGCGGCCCGACTCATCGACGCCGACGAACGGCTGGCACGACGGGAGATCTCGGTCGTCGACCACGAGCTCATCTGGTGGCAGGTCTATGACCGCATCGAGCAGGACATGGCCGCGCGATCGCGCCACGAGCAGCCACACTGACTGCAGCGCAACATGTTTCAGGCCTGGCGATACATCTTCACCGACACCGCCGCCAGCCAGACCCACACCAGCACCACCCCGGCCGTGAAGGCCACATTGGCCGCAGGCGCACCGGAACTCGCGATCATCGCAAGGAACGACGCGGCGAAGGCCGCACCCGTCAACCTGGAGTATCGCGCCCACCCCCGATCGCCGCGACGGGCGAATTCTGCCGCCAGCACGAACCCGGCCGCGACCACGCAGGCGAACCCAACAGCTCCGCAGAGCAGATGCGCGATCCCATGCCAGGTGATCACCACGTCGGTAGTGCCGGGCGGGAATCCGGGAACGGGATCGGCCCGAAACAGTCCGCCGCCGATCAACCCGGCACCGTAACCGGCGATCAGCACCCCGGCACTGCGGGTCCGCCGATCGCCCAGCGCGCGGCGCACGCCGACCCCGGCGGCAACCGTCATGGCACCACTGACCAGGAAGTTGGCCACCTGTATCCACCCCAGTGGCCCGTTGGCCAGCACGCTGGCCGGGTAGCGGACGGGATCGAAGCCGTCCCGGGTCGCGGCCTGTACAGCCACCGTCGTGACATATATCGGCCCCGCCAGTACTCCGTAGCCGAGCAGCGATTTGGTGATTCGCACCGAGAGCGGCACCGGGCACGAGTCGGTGTGCGCAGTGGTCATGAGAGCCCTCCTCCAAACGGAACTAGACGGTACAGTACTGCCTAGAGAACTAGACTGTCCAGTACTCAAAGACGGGAGCGATATGACGCAGGCGCGCACGCCATTGCCGACCCGGTCGGCACTCAAACGCCAGACCATCCTGGCCGCCGGCCGAGAACTCTTTCTGGGCAACGGGTTTCAGGGCACCAGCGTCGACCAGATCGCGGCCCGGGCCGAGGTGTCCAAGCAGACGGTCTACAAGCACTTCGGCGACAAGCGCGAACTGCTCTTCGCCATCGTCGACGACGCGTTGGTGCGGGTGGTCGGGCAGTTCCGTGAGCGAATCGAGGCGCTGCAGACGGCCTCCGACCTGGAACCGGTCCTGATCGACCTCGCCGAGGAGTACCTCAAGACCGTTCTGCAGGAACCGGTGGTGCAACTGCGGAGACTGGTCATCGGCGAAGCGAATCGGCTACCCGAGCTGGCGCAGCGCTACTACGACCGCGCGCCGACGCAGACGCTGGCCGCGCTGGCAGCGGTGTTCGCCCGCCTCGATGCCCGCGGACTGCTCAGCGTCGCGGACGCTGCGGTGGCCGCCGATCACTTCGCGTTCCTGATCGTCGGGCGGCCGATCGACGAGGCACTGTTTCACGGCGGACCGGACGTGCTGGCCCGCCTGGACGTGCCCCGCTATGTGCGGGCCGGTGTAGCGGTGTTCCTCGCGGGCTACCGCCGTCAGTGACGACCGCGCACCAACCTGGGCGAGCAGACATGGCGGTACCCGAACACCGGCGTGTCGGGCACCTGAGTGTCTGGTCGCGCTATCAGGTGACGCGCGCGATCAGGTGACGCACGCTATTACGTGACAAGCAAGCGATTAGGTGACGAGCGAAACCGAGTTGGCGCGGCGGAGCTTGCCCGACGAGGTCTTCGGGATGGTGCCGGGGCCGAGCACGACGACGTTGCGCGGCCGCACGTCGACCTCGGTGACGACCTCGTGGGCCACCTGATGCTCGATACGGCGCACCTCGGCCGGATCCTGCCAGGCGTTGGATTCCACGGCGACGGCGAAAGTCTCGCGCGAGTGCCCGGCGTCCAGTCGCACTGCGACGGCACATCCGGTCCGCACACCGTCCACGCGGCCGGCGGCCCGTTCGATGTCGGTCGGATAGATATTGCGGCCGGCCATGATGATGACGTCCTTGACGCGGCCACAGACCACGACATGTCCCTCTTCGGTCAGGTAGCCCAGATCGCCGGTGTCATACCACCCGTTCTCGTCCTGAGCCGGCAGGAATCCGCCCATCGTGACGTACCCCGGGGTGACGCATTCGCCGCGCAGCTCGATGACGCCGACACCGCGGGCGGGCATCACGTCGCCGTTCTCGTCGACAACCCGGGCTTCGAGATCGGTCAGCAGCGGGCCGAGGGTCGCCAGCCGCCGCGTGTTGCCCTTGGTGGCGGGCACGGCGCGGCGCAGCGCGGCCAGCAGATCGGCGTCGACCTCGTCGACCACCAGACCGGCGTTGCACTCCGAGAAGGACACCGCGAGCGTGGTCTCGGCCATGCCGTACGCCGGCAGGATCGCCGAGGGCTTGAGCCCGAACGGCTTGCCCGCGTCGAGCAGGTCCTCGACGTCGGCGGGGTCGACCGGCTCGGCGCCCGACAGCGCAAAGCGCAGTGTGGACAGGTCGAACTGGCCCGGCTCGGCCTGCTTGCGCAGCCGCTTGGCGAACAGCGCGTAGGCGAAGTTGGGCGCCGCGGTCATGGTGCCCTTGTACTTGTCGATGAGCTTGGCCCACAGCAGGGTGTCGCGCAGGAAGTCCATCGGCGTGACCTTGACCAGCTCGGCACCGAAGTACATCGGGATGGTCAGGAAGCCGACCATGCCCATGTCGTGGAAGCAGGGCAGCCAGCTCACCATGACGTCCTTCTCGACGTCGTACTGCGCGCCGATGAACATGGCCTCGGCGTTGGAGTGGATGTTGCGGTGGGTGATCTGCACGGCCTTGGGCGAGCCGGTCGACCCGGACGTCAGCTGCATGAGCGCCAGATCGTCCTCGCCGGTTTCGACCGGGTCGATCGGGTCGGCGGCCAGCAGATCGGCCACCCTGAGCACCTTGATGCCCTTTTCTTCGAGCACCGGGATGGCGACGAGGAACGGCTCGGCGACGATCACGGCCGTGGCCTCGATCATGCCGATGACGTTCATGGTGTCCTCGGCCCAAACCGCCAGGTCGGTCCGCGGAGTCGGCTGGTGCAGCATGGTCAGGCTTGCGCCGCGCATCCACACGCCCTGGGCCGTCGGCGCGATCTCCACCGGGTAGCCGGCCAGCACGCCGATCGCGGCGCCGTGCCCGATCCCTGCCGCGGCGAGGCCGCCTGCGATGCGGCGGGCGCGTTCGTGGACCTCGAGCCAGGTGTGCCTGACGGGCTCGTGCGGCTCGCCGGTGACCATGCCGCGATCGCTCTCATGGGCGTTGCGGTACATCTTGTCGGTGAATCTGCTCACGACGACCTCCTCGGCTTCCGGAGCCGCAGCGCCGGTGACATGGGATACAGCGCCCGGGTTTCCATGCTCCGCCTGATGTCCGACGCCAGTGTGAAGGCGCGCGCACACATTTGGGCAGCGGTTGTGTCTCGGTTAGGTGATGCCGTCGGCGGGGCGCCGCAAGTCAACCGCCCGCCGAGCTCGACGGGCGACGATGCATCATCGCTGGCAATCACCACGGGTCATCTTATGAGACTCTTAAGTAGCTGCCAAACCAACGCGAGAATTGAGTCCTGAGTCACACCGCGCCGATATCACACCGACGCCGACGGCGCAGGTACCACCCGCGCGCCGTGGACCGGACCGCTGGCCACCCGCACCGTGCGGCACACCCCGGCGCCCGCCAATTCCGCGCCGACGTCGACCGCGGCCGTCGCAGACGCGCACAGGAAGGCGCAGGTCGGCCCGGAGCCCGACACGATTCCGGCCAGTGCCCCCGCCTCGACGCCGGCCCGCAAGGTGCGGCGTAGCTCCGGATACAGGCTCAAGGCCGCCGGCTGTAGATCATTACCCAGCAGGGAAGCCAGTTCCGCGGCGTCACCGGAGGCCAGCGCCGCCAGCACGGGCTCGGGTTCCTCGGCCCGGGGCGGCTCGTCACGGCTGGCGTCGGCACGCAGCCGGTCCAGTTCTCCGAACACCTTCGGCGTGGACAGGCCGCGATGGGCGAACGCCAAAACCCAGTGGAAGGTGTTGCGGGCCAGCACCGTGGCCAGCTCCTCCCCTCGCCCACTGCCCAGCGCCGTGCCACCGTGCAGCGCGAAGGGCACGTCGCTGCCCAGCCGGGCGGCCAGGGCATGCAGATCACGCCGCGGCACCCCGAGCTCCCACAGCGTGTTCATGGCCACCAGCACACCCGCCGCGTCGGCGCTGCCGCCGGCCATACCACCGGCCACCGGGATGGATTTGTCGATCGTGATGGCGACATCGGGCGCACGGCCGACGTGATCGGCCAGCAGTACGGCGGCCCGCCAGGCCAGGTTGCGGTCGTCGGTGGGCAGCGCCTCGACGCCTTCACCGGACATCGTCACCGACAGCACGTCGGCGTTGCGCACGGTCACCTCGTCGGTCAGCGAAACCGCATGGAACACCGTGGTCAGCTCGTGATAGCCGTCCTCACGCAAGTCGTCGACGGCGAGGTACAGATTGACCTTGCCGGGCACACGCACGGTGACCGACCCGGTGGGGACCCATTCGGATGCGGTACTGCCGTCGGATGCGGACACGGCCACGACACTATCTCTGAGGACGGCAAACCGTCAGCGAACCTATGCTGTGACAGTGGTGTCACCCGGTGCGGGCTCCATCGCGGAATACGAGGTCGACGAAGTCCTCGGCCGCGGTGGCTGGGCTGTGGTGTACCGCGCGCACGGTCCCGATGGCGGCGTCGTCGCGCTCAAGGTCCTCAATGAGTCGCACCGCAGGCCCGATCAGCTGGCGCGGCTGCAGCGTGAATTCGACTTCGCCCGCAGGCTCACGCACCCCAACATCGTCAGGGTCTACGCCGCGAGCGAGGTGTGGCTGGCCATGGAATTGATCGACGGCGGCACCATCGGCACGCTGACGATGACGAGCGACCGGCTCAAGGCGTTGACCCAGATCGCCGCAGCACTCGACCATGCGCACCGGTGCGGGATCGTGCACTGCGACGTCAAACCATCGAATATCCTTGTGGACAAGCCGTTTTCACGAGCAGTACTGATCGATTTCGGTGTGGCGCACTCAGTTTCGGAGGACGTGGCCATCCGGCTGGCCAACGACTCCGGGCGCCTCACGCTCGACCCCGCCAAGCGAATCACCCGTCAGTCCCGAGAGCCGCACGCCCAGGTCCAGGCCTCGTTGCCGTACTCGGCTCCCGAATTACTCAGCGGCAGAGCCCCTTCGGCGGCCACCGACCAATATTCGCTGGCCTGCACAGCCATCGAGATGCTGACCGGATCGCCACCTTTTACCGCAAATACAGCGATGGGGCTCGTCGAGCACCAGTTGCATTCCCCGCCACCACGAATCTCCCGCCAGGTCTCCTGGATACCGCATGCGGTCGACTCCATCCTCGCCAAGGCGATGGCGAAAAGTCCTGACATGCGCTACAACTCGTGCACAGAGTTCATGAAGCTGATCACCAGGGCGCTGCGGTAGCGCTGAACGTAACTTACTTAACATACGTTTTACGCCAACCGCGTTACCGCGGCACACACCCCAGCTAACGTCTGCACGATGTCATCCGCGTCATCCACCACCGACCACGGCCCATCAGGACTCGCTCGCGAGGACGAGGGGTATCACAAAGGGCTGAAACCGCGCCAGCTTCAGATGATCGCCATCGGCGGAGCCATCGGTACCGGCCTCTTCATGGGTGCCGGCGGACGGCTGCATACCGCCGGACCCGGGTTGTTCATCGTCTACGGCGTGTGCGGGCTCTTCGTGTTCTTCATCCTGCGTGCACTGGGCGAGCTTGTGCTGCACCGGCCTTCGTCCGGCTCGTTCGTCTCGTACGCGCGCGAGTTCCTCGGCGAGAAGGCCGCCTATGTGGCCGGCTGGATGTACTTCTTCAACTGGGCCTGCACCTCGATCGTCGACGTCACCGCCATTGCGCTCTACATGCATTACTGGGGTGCATTCAAGGCCATCCCGCAGTGGACAATCGCACTCATCGCCCTGGTGATCGTCCTGACAGTCAACATGATCTCGGTCAAAGTCTTTGGCGAGATGGAGTTTTGGGCTGCATTGATCAAGGTCGTGGCGCTGGTGACGTTCCTGGTGGTCGGCATCGTGTTCTTGGCAGGGCGGTTCACCGTCGAGGGGCAGAGCACCGGGTTCTCGGTCATCGCCGACAACGGCGGCTTGCTGCCCACCGGCGTCCTGCAACTCGTGATCGTCACCTCCGGCGTGATATTCGCCTATGCCGCAGTAGAATTGGTGGGCACTGCAGCCGGCGAGACCGAGCACCCGGCGAAGGTCATGCCGCGCGCCATCAACTCGGTGGTGGTCCGCATCGCGGTGTTCTACGTCGGCTCACTCATCCTGCTCGCACTGCTGTTGCCCTACACCGCGTACCAGCAGGGCACCAGCCCGTTCGTCACGTTCTTCTCCAAGATCGGTGTGCCCGCCGCCGGCGACATCATGAACTTCGTGGTGCTGACCGCGGCGCTGTCGAGCCTCAACGCCGGGCTGTACTCGACGGGCCGCATCCTGCGCTCGATGGCGATGAACGGCAGCGCACCGCAGTTCACCGCGAAGATGACCAAGCGCGGCGTCCCGTTCGCGGGTATCGCCCTGACGGGTGTGTTCACCGTGCTCGGCGTCTTCCTCAACATGGTGGTGCCCTCGGAAGCGTTCAACATCGCGCTGGACCTGTCGGCGCTCGGCATCATCGCCTCATGGGCCACCATCGTGATCTGCCAGATTCAGCTGTACCGCTGGTCCAAACGCGGGCTGTTGGCAAGGCCGTCGTTCCGGCTGTTCGGCACGCCCTATACGAGCTACGCCACCCTGGCGTTCCTGGCCGTGGTCACCGGCCTGATGTGCTACGAGAACTACTGGAATCTGGTCGCCCTGGTGGTCATCGTTCCCGCATTGGTCGTCGGCTGGTATCTGGTGCGTGGGCGGGTGATGGCACTGGCCAGTGAGCGCATCGGTGTCACCGGCAACTACCCCGTGGTGGCCGAGACCCCGCTCATGGACGAGTTCCTCGCAGAGAACCGCAGGGACGACACGTAGCCAGAGCCCGAAACGACAGGCGGGTCGCCCACCGCGTAGGTGAGCGACCCGCCTGTTGTTGTTGTGAAGCCTAGGTGACGCGCACCTGGTCCTGTTGTTTCCCGGCCTCCAGCGCAGCCTCGTTCGAGCGCTGGAGCAACCGCACGAAGTCCGCGATGGCCAGAGTCTCACCGCGCCGCGACGGATCGATGCTCGCGGCCAGCAGCCGCTCCGCCGACTCGTTGCCCGAACCCGCCCAGTCTGCGAAGGCGTTACGCGACGTCTTGCGACGCTGCGCGAACCCGATGTCGATGAGGTTGAAAACCTCGTCACGGAACGCTGCGTCGGTGGGCCATGGCGAGGTCTCGTACCGGTCGATACGTACGAGGCCCGAGTACACCCGCGGAATGGGCCAGAACACCGTCGGTGACACCATGCCGTGGCGGCGTACGTTGCCGTAGAACCGCACCTTGGCGCTGGGCACCCCGTAGTCCTTGCCACCGGGCTCGGCGGCCAACCGTTCGGCCACCTCGGCCTGCACCATGACCATCACGGTCCGGATGGTCGGGAACTCGGCCAGCAGGTGCAGCAGTGCGGGCACCGCCACGTTGTACGGCAGGTTCGCGACCAACGCGGTCGGCTGATCGGTGAGATCACCCGGCATGAGGGTCAGGATGTCGCGGTTGAGCACAGAGAGCCGGTTGATCTCACTGTGCGAGTGGTCGGCGATGGTGGTCGGCAGTTGCCGCGCCAACAGTGGATCGATCTCCACTGCGGTGACCTGCGCACCACGGTCCAGAAGGGCCAGCGTCAGCGAGCCGAGGCCTGGTCCGACCTCAAGCACGTGGTCGGTGCGATGGATCCCTGAAGCCGACACGATACGGCGGACAGTGTTCGCGTCGTGCACGAAGTTCTGTCCGAATGATTTGCGTGGCCGAAAGTCGATCTCTTTGGCCAGGCGTCTTATCTCGGTCCGCCCGAGCAGTCGAATAGTCAGCGCGCCCCAATCCTCCCGCTACACACTGGCCAAGCTCCCCATCCTTGCCGTGCCTGCGTCACCGTAGCAATCGCAATCTGCTCTTCCCTGGTCGCCAAATCGGCTCTCGCAGCATACCGCAAACCGCCCTGCCGCTCCCAAGTGTTTTGATCGAATTGCACGCCGCCGTAAAAACCGTTACCTGTGTTGATCGCCCAGTTACCTCCGGCTTCGCAGGAGGCCAGGGCGTCCCAGGTACTTCCATTCGCAACGGGTGGAACTTCGGTTCCCGGCTTGGCTCCGACGCGGACCACGCCATCGCGGGCCGGTGTGATAACGACATTGGCTACTGGCAGCCTGCCGGTTTCCACGCCGTTCACCTTCGCCACCGCGAAAGTCACGTCCTGAGTTCCCGGGGCGCCCGGGTCCTCGACGACCTGACGGCTCATGTTCATCGAGGGGTCTTCGATGCGCTTGTTGTCCGGCTGCAACGGCATCCGCTCGGTGACCTTCTCGATGCGCATGCGGGTCACCTGGACGTGCATGCCCTCGGTCACCGGTGACGACGCCGCCGGGACGACAGTGTCGTTCTGCTGCAGCGGCGCACCTGCGGCTTCCAGCAGGCCGGCCACGTTCGCGGCCGCCAGGTGCACGGTCGACACCGCGCCACCGTCGTCGATCTGGACCGTCTTGGCGCTCACCACGGGAAGTGCCATCCCGCCCAGCGGAACACGGGTGCCGCGGGACGCCGCGGCAGGCGCGGTGTCGGTCATCTGCAGCTGGGCCAGCGCCTCGTCGACGGTCGACGCCGTGGTCCACACCTGCTGGCTGGTCTGGCCGTCGAGCGAGACCTGCAGCGGGCGGCTGCGGTGCAGCACGATGTTGCCCGCGTCCTGCACCGGCTGGTTGGCCGCCGGGTAGAGGTCGTCGCGGTCCCCGACGTCGAAACCGTTCTCCTTGACGACGTCGATCACTCTGGACTTCATGGTGGTCACGGTCATCGCCGTACCGTCGACGTTCAGCGTCACCGTCTTGTGCGCCGAGACGGCGAACCCGCCGGCCGCTGTCAGCGTGACCAGGGCGGCGCCGACGACACCGCGGAGCAGCGGCGAGCGCGATTCATGAAGTTTTGTCAGAGCATTCATACGTAGTTCGTCTCTCCCCCGTATTGACGGCATGGTTCACCGACTGCACGTCGAGCGGTTGATCACAAGACGGTAACGAAAAGGCCTATATACGGCAACTCTCGTCCAGCCCGTACACCCGGGTCGCAGTGGTTGCCGTCTCAGCCGCCAAGTCCTGCTCGGGCCGGTCAAGCAGCTTTGCCAATGCCCGGACAGTGTATGGCAGACAATAGGGCTCATTCGGCGCGCCGCGATACGGATGCGGAGTCAGAAACGGCGCGTCGGTCTCGACCAGCATCTGCCCCTGCGGAATCAGCCGAGCTGCTTCTTGCAGGTCAACAGCGTTTTTGAAGCTGACCGTGCCGGACAGGCTCAAAATCCAGCCGGCGTCGATGCACTTGCGCGCCATCTCTGGACCCGACGAAAAACAGTGAAAGATCACAGTTTCGGGTGCGCCCTCCGCGGCGAGCACGTCGAGAACATCGGCATCGGCGTCGCGGTTGTGGATCATCAGCGGCTTGCCGGTCCGTTTCGCCAGGTCGATGTGCCAGGCGAAGCCCTCACGTTGCTCCGCGGGCGTCGCGCAACCGTCAACCTTGCCGGGCCAGTACAGGTCCATCCCCGTCTCGCCGACCGCGACCACGCGCGGCTGCGACGCCAACCGCTCCAGCTCCGCTTTCGCCTGGTCGGTGAGCGCATTGGCGCGCGTGGGATGCAGGGCGACCGCCGCGTACACCCGGTCGTCGGCTTCCGCGGCACCCGCGGCCCAGTGCGCGGCGGCCAGGTCGTCTGCGATGGTGACGACCTTCTGCACGCCGACCGCTGCCGCACGGTCGAGAATCGCGTGTACGTCGTCGGCGGTCTCGGCACCGCACGAGTCGAGGTGGGTATGGGCATCCACAAGGGGCGCCAAGGGTTCCGGCGCGGGCGGCTTCTCCCTGCCTGAGCGTTTGGAACTCACAGCAACACCATAGAGTGATGCCCCGATGAGCAAGCCGCCGTACTACATCACCACCGCGATCGCCTACCCCAATGGCGCGCCTCACATCGGGCACGCGTATGAGTACATCGCCACAGACGCGATCGCCCGATTCAAGCGACTCGACGGTTTCGACGTGCGCTACCTGACCGGCACCGACGTGCACGGCCAGAAGATGGCCGAGACCGCCGCAGCCGAGGGTATCTCGGCCGCCGAACTGGCCAACCGCAACTCGGACGTGTTCCAGCGGCTGCAGGAGACGCTCAACATCTCCTTCGACCGGTTCATCCGCACGTCCGACGCCGATCACTACGAGGCCTCCAAGGCGATCTGGCGCGCGATGTTCGAGGCCGGAGACATCTACCTCGGCACCTACTCCGGCTGGTACTCGGTGCGCGACGAACGCTTCTTCGCCGAGGACGAGACGACAGAGGGTCCCGACGGCACCCGCACGGCGATCGAGACGGGCACCCCGGTCACGTGGACCGAGGAACAGACCTACTTCTTCCGGCTGTCGGCCTACACCGACCGACTGCTCGCGCACTACGAGGCGCACCCTGAGTTCATCGGGCCCGACGTGCGTCGCAACGAGATCGTCAGCTTCGTCTCCGGCGGGCTCAAGGATCTGTCGATCTCGCGCACCACGTTCGACTGGGGCGTTCCGGTGCCGGACCACCCGGACCACGTCATGTACGTCTGGGTGGACGCGCTGACCAACTATCTGACGGGCGTGGGATTTCCGGACGTGACGTCGGAGACCTTCGGCAAGTACTGGCCCGCCGATCTGCACATGATCGGCAAGGACATCATCCGGTTCCACACCGTGTACTGGCCCGCCTTCCTGATGTCTGCCGGAATCGCGCTCCCGGAACGGGTTTTCGCGCACGGGTTCATCAACGTCAAGGGCGAGAAGATGAGCAAATCGGTCGGCAACGTCGTCGACCCCATCGCGCTGGTCGACGCGTTCGGGCTCGACCAGGTGCGGTACTTCTTCTTGCGCGAGGTGTCCTTCGGCCAGGACGGCAGCTACAGCGAAGAGGCCATCATCGGCCGGATCAACGCCGACCTGGCCAACGAACTCGGCAACTTGGCACAGCGTTCGCTGTCGATGGTGAACAAGAACCTCGACGGTGTGGTGCCCGATCCGGGCGCATTCACCGAGGACGACACCGCCCTGCTGGCCGCGGCCGACGGGCTGCTGGACCGGGTGCGGGCACACTTCGCCGAACCTGCCATGCACCTTGCGCTGGAAGCGATCTGGTCGGTGCTCGGCGCGGCCAACCGATATTTCTCGGCACAGGAGCCGTGGGTGCTGCGCAAGTCCGCCGATCCAGGCGACCAGCAGCGCTTCCGCACAGTGCTCTACACCACGCTGGAGACCGTGCGCATCGCCGCGCTCCTGAGCCAGCCGGTGATGCCGGATTCGATGGGCAAGATGCTCGACCTGCTGGGGCAACCGGCCGACGAGCGAACCTTCGCTGCCATCAGCACTCGGCTCAAGCCGGGTGTCACACTGCCCGCGCCCGCGGCAGTGTTCCCGCGATACCAAATGGACTGAGTGATATGAGTGGATTACATCCCAGCCTGTGCGACATCTATGAGGAAGTAGCCCGCCGCAACGCCGGCGAAAAGGAATTCCACCAGGCCGTTTTCGAGGTGCTGACCAGCCTCGGACCAGTAGTCGACAAGCATCCCGAGTTCGCCGACAACGCGGTGATCCGGCGGTTGTGCGAGCCCGAGCGGCAGATCATCTTCCGGGTGCCGTGGCTCGACGACTCCGGCACGGTGCAGATCAACCGCGGCTTCCGGGTCGAATTCAACTCCGCGCTCGGACCGTTCAAGGGCGGGCTGCGGTTCCACCCGTCGGTGTACCTGGGCATCGTGAAGTTCCTGGGCTTCGAACAGATCTTCAAGAACTCGCTGACGGGCCTGCCCATCGGCGGCGGCAAGGGCGGTTCGGACTTCGATCCGAAGGGCCGCTCCGACGCCGAGGTCATGCGGTTCTGTCAGTCGTTCATGACCGAGCTCTACCGCCACATCGGCGAATACACCGACGTTCCCGCCGGTGACATCGGCGTCGGGATGCGCGAAATCGGTTATCTGTTCGGCCAATACAAGCGGATCACCAACCGCTACGAGTCCGGTGTGCTCACCGGCAAGGGCCTGACCTGGGGTGGTTCGCAGGTGCGCACCGAGGCCACCGGCTACGGCACGGTGTTCTTCGTCGACGAAATCCTGCGTGCGGCACAGGATTCCTTCGACGGTAAACGAGTCGTGGTGTCCGGTTCGGGCAACGTGGCGATCTACGCGATCGAGAAGGTGCACGCGCTGGGCGGCATCGTGGTGGCGTGCTCGGACTCCAGCGGTTACGTGCTCGACGAGAAGGGCATAGATGTCGACGTCCTCAAAGACGTCAAAGAGGTCCAGCGCGGGCGGATCAGCGACTACGTCGAAGCGCGCGCCGGCGCAGCACAATTCGTCGAGGGCCGCAGCATCTGGGAGGTGCCGTGCGATATCGCGCTGCCGTCCGCGACCCAGAACGAGGTCTCCGGAGCCGACGCCGAGCTGTTGATCAAGTCGGGCTGCCGCATCGTCGCCGAGGGCGCCAACATGCCGTGCACGCCCGAGGCGGTGAAGTCGTTCTCCGAAGCCGGCGTGATCTTCGCACCCGGCAAGGCCGCCAACGCGGGCGGCGTCGCCACCAGTGCGCTGGAGATGCAGCAGAACGCGTCGCGCGACTCGTGGACCTTCGAGGACACCGAGGCGCGGCTCGCCGAGATCATGGGCCGCATCCACGACAGCTGCCTCACGATCGCCGACGAATACGGCCAACCTGGCAACTACATGGCCGGCGCGAACATCGCCGGGTTCATCCGGGTCGCTGACGCCATGCTGGCGCTCGGATTGGTGTAACGAGTGATCTGAACCACATCGCGGACCAAGCTGTCACAAACCGGTCGCGCGCGGTGTCTTGAGGGCACAAGTCCTTTGAGAGGAGACACCATGACCGTCCAGAACATCCGCGTCGCAGTGATCGGCGGCGGCTACGCCGGAGTGCTGGCCGCCAACCGGTTGCAGGGCGCCGCGGGCGTCGACGTGACTCTGGTCAACCCGCGACCGCGGTTCGTCGAACGCATTCGCCTGCACCAGCTGGCGGTGGGCAACGACGACGCCACCGAGGCCTACGACACCTTGCTGGGCGACCGGGTGCGGCTGCTCGTCGACGGTGCCGAGCGCATCGATGCGGCAGCCCACCGGGTCTACCTCACCTCCGGCGGCACACTCGACTACGACTACCTGCTGTACGCCGTGGGCAGCACCGCAGGCGTGCCGGCCGCGGTGCCGGGTGCCGCCGAATTCGCTTATCCACTCAGCGAATTCGAGCAGGCCACCCGGCTGCACAACCGGCTACAGGATGTCGCGCTCGGTGCCCCGGTGGTCGTCGTCGGCGGCGGGCTGACCGGCATCGAGGCCGCCGCGGAGTTCGCCGAGGCCGGCCGCACCGTCACCCTGGTCACCGATGTCGTCGGCGCCTCACTGGGTGAGTCCGGCAGGCGTTCGGTGGTCAAAGCGCTGACCCGGCTGGGCGTGTCGATCATCGACGGGCCCGACATCCTGGTCGCCGCCGTCGAACCCGATGCGGTGGTCATGGCCGACGGCAACAGACTGCCCAGTGCCGTGACCGTGTGGACGACGGGCTTCGGAGTGCCGGGCCTGGCTGCCGCCAGCGGCCTGACGACGGATCAACTGGGCCGGCTGCGCACCGACGAGACCCTCACCAGCGTGGACGATCCGTGCATCGTCGCGGCAGGCGACGCCGCGTCGCCATCGGGCATCCCGCTGCGGATGAGCTGCCAGTCCGCCGGGCCGCTGGGCATCCAGGCCGCCAACACAGTGCTGGCGCGGATCAACGGCACCGAGCCGGCGGTGATCAATCAGGCATTCGCCGGGCAGTGCGTCAGCGTCGGGCGCAACCTGGGCACCGTGCAGTTCTGCCATTCCGACGACAGCCCGCGCAAGGTCTTCGTCGGCGGCCGCACCGGCGCGTACATCAAGGAGCGGGTGTGCCGAGCCACGCTGTGGGCCATCCGTCGCGAGGCCGCCAAACCGGGCTCGTACATCTGGTTCCACGGCGACAACCGGGCGCGCCAGCTCGCGGCGGCGCAGCAGGAGACGCTGGTCGGCGCGGCCGCGAGGAGCAAGAGCATCTCATGAGTACACCCAGCGCAGGCAACTCGACCGAGCACGCCGAACGGTTCACCCTGCTGAGACCGTTGCTGTTCACCATCGCCTACGAAATACTCGGCACAGCAACGGAATCCGATGATGTGCTGCAGGAGAGTTACCTGCGCTGGGCGGAGGTGGACCTGGCAGGCGTGACCGACACCAAGGCCTACCTGGCCCAGTTGGTCACGCGACAGGCGCTCAACGCGCTGCGTGCCCAATCCCGCAGGCGCGAAGACTATGTCGGCCCTTGGCTGCCCGAGCCGTTGCTATTGGAGACGCGCGACGGCGCGGCCGACGTGGTGCTGGCCGAGTCGGTGTCCATGGCCATGCTGGTGGTACTTGAGACGCTGAGCCCCGACGAGCGCGCGGTGTTTGTCCTGCGCGAGGTGTTCGGCTTCAGCCACGACGAAATCGCCTCCGCGGTAGACAAATCCGCGAGCGCGGTACGGCAGATGGCACACCGGGCCCGCGAGCACGTGCAATCGCGGCGCAAACGGTTCGACCCCGTGGATCCGCAACTCTCGACCGAGGTGACCCAGCGGTTCTTCACAGCGGCGGCGACCGGCGACGTGAACGTGCTGCTGGAATTGCTCGCGCCCGACGTGGTGTGGACGGCCGACAGCGACGGCAAGCGCAGCGCAGCACGGCGGCCGGTGTCCGGGGCACAGTCGGTGGCCAAGTTGGTGATGGGGCTGATGCGGTTCGTCGGGCAAGGCGGCCGCTTCGAGCCCACCACCTACAACAACGCCCCGGCGTACAAGCTGTACCTCGAAGACAGCTTCGAGGGTGTGGTCACCGTCGAGGTCGTCGATGGCAAGATCACCCACTTCTACGCCATGCGCAATCCGGACAAGCTGACCGGCGTCGACATCCCGCGGGTGATCAGCCGCTGAGTTCCCTGGGGCGACCGGCCACGGACTCACATTGTCGGCGCGGGAAACGCGCGATTTTTGCGTCTGCTCGTGCCAGGAAGCAAGCTTGGTGGCATGCGGATCGAGCGGCTGGGGCCGCTGGGAGAACCCCCGGCGGTGCTGCGCGCCGTCGCCGCCGCGGCCACGCGCGCCGGACTGCCCCGACCGGCGGCGTTGATCGGCGACTGGTTCGGTTCCCGCGCGGTGATCGCCCCGTCGCTCATGACGCAGCCGGTGGCAGCGGCCTCGGCGTTCCCGCTCACGACGGGCCATACCGCCGGGCCGGCGATCGGCGGCGGCTGGTTCGGCTACCTCGCCTATCCCGATCCCGGTGCCGACGGGTTGCCGCCACGCATCCCCGAGGCCGCGGGCGGCTGGTCCGACTGCGTACTACGGCAAGACTCCGACGGCCAGTGGTGGTACGAAAGCCTCACCGACACAGCGCTTCCCGCGTGGTTGGCCGATCTTCCCGCACCGCAGCCGAGCCCGTATGCCCTGCACTGGGTGCCACCTGATCGGGATGTGCACCGGCACGGCGTGCTGGCCTGCCTGGACGCGATCGCCGCAGGCGAGGTGTACCAGGCGTGTGTGTGCACGCGGTTCACCGGACGCCTCGACGGGGACCCGCTGGAGTTCTTCGCCGACGCGGCAGCCCGGACCGTGCCGTCGCGCGCCGCGTATCTGGCCGGCGCGTGGGGCGCGGTGGCGTCGCTGTCACCGGAGCTGTTCCTGCGCCGTCGCGGGACCGATGTCACGTCCAGCCCGATCAAGGGCACACTGCCCCGCTGCGCCGATCCCGCCGGACTGCTGGCGTCGGTCAAGGACGTCGCCGAGAACGTCATGATCGTCGACCTGGTCCGCAACGACCTGGGCCGGGTGGCCGCGACGGGCACCGTGACGGTGCCCGAACTGCTGGTCGTGCAACCCGCGCCCGGTGTGTGGCATCTGGTCTCGACGGTCGCGGCCGAGGTGCCCGTGGACGTATCGATGGATCAGCTGCTGCAGGCGACGTTCCCGCCGGCCTCGGTGACCGGCACACCCAAGACCCGAGCCCGTCAACTGCTACGGCAATGGGAACCGGCGCGTCGCGGAGTATATTGCGGCACAGTCGGTTTGGCCTCGCCGGTGGCGGGCTGTGAACTCAACGTGGCAATCCGGACCGTCGAGTTCGGCGCCGACGGCTCAGCGGTGCTCGGCGTCGGCGGCGGCATCACCGCGGACTCCGACCCGGACCGGGAATGGGAGGAGTGCCTGCACAAGGCGTCGAGCATCGTCGCCCTGTCCGGGCACCCGGCCGTCACCGCCGGATAGCCGCGCACACCCGCTCCCAGTTGCCGGAGGCGATCTTCTCCCGGTCGTCGGCGTCGAGCTCCTGCAGAAATTTCCTGCTGGCACCGTCGGGCACCGGCACATAGGGATAGTCGGTGGAGAACATGATCCGGTCAGCGCCGACGACGTCGAGCGCCCACTGCGCGTACCGCCTGCTGAACATGCCGCTGGGCGTGACGTACACGTTGGTCTTCATGTACTCCGACACCGGCCGCTGCAGCTTGGCGACGCCCGACATCCGGTCGATGCGCTCGAGGTAGAACGTGATCAGCTCGCCCCAGTGTCCCGCGATCACCTGCAGGCCCGGAAAACGGTCGAAGACGCCACCGAGGATGAGGCGCAGCAGTTGAACACCGGTTTCGTAGTGCCAGCCCAGGCCGTGCGTGGCGAAAGCCGCGTCCAACTCAGACCCGAAACCGTCGTAGTAGGCGCGGCGCACCTCGGGCAGCGGCGACTGCGGGTGGAGGTACAGCGGCGCGTTGAGGGCTTCGGCCGCCTCGAAGATGGCCCAGTTGTCCGGATGGTCGATATTTCGGTCCCTGGTCCGGCCGAACAGCATCGCGCCATGGAAGCCTAGTGCGCTGACCGCCCGGCGGAGTTCGTCCGCGGCCGCCGCGGGATCAGGGGTGGCCAGTGTTGCGAACCCCTGCAGCCGGTCGGGGCGTTCGGCCACCGCGGCAGCGAGGCGGTCGTTGCAGTCGACCTGCAGCCGCACGGCGTCGGCAGGGGCCAGGTTCTGCACCCCCGGCGCGGTGATGGACACCACTTGGACATCCAGTCCGGTGTCGTCCATGGCGGCCACCCGTTCGTCGCCGAGGTCGAGAAGGCGCTGCGCCCAGCGGCCGTGGGTCGGTACGGCCAGGTCCTGCCAGCGCGGGTCCAGCTTCTCCCACGCGTCGACGAGGTCGGCGGTGACGAAATGTTCTTCCAGTCCAACGGTTTTCATGTGTCCAATAGCTCCTCTACGAAGATGTCCTCACATGTCCAACGGTGCTGCGACAGTCCCTGTTCGGCATGCCACCGCAGGAACGCGTCGACGGCCCGGCGGTTGGCGGCCACACCGTATGGCCACCAGTCTGGCCCGAACAGGCGGAGGTTGTCGTCGTACAACTCACTCAGCCACGGTGTCATCACGTCGATGTGATTGAAGACCCTGCCCGTCCGGTATTGCTGGACGACAGCGTCTTTGGCGTCGCAGAACGCGCGGTACACCGATTGCGCGAGGCCGGGGTGCGCTGCGACGAGGTCACGCCGGATCACCACGGTGTGCATGATCGGGAAGATGCCGGTGCGCAGGTAGTAGTCACGCTCCACCGCGCGGTAGTCGTCGAACAACCGCGCGACGTTGGCCGACCCGTCGATCACGCACGCCGGTACGTCGGCCGAGATCAGTGCGTCGATCTCGCCGGCGTCGAGCATGTGCCCCAGAGCCTGGTCCGTACGCGTCACCGTGACGTTCCCGGGGTGAGGCTCTGCGACGAAGTCGAACGGTGCCATCGGCCAGTCGAATCCGCCGATGACCCAACGACATTGGTCAGGGCTGACACCGTATTCATCGGACAGCACACCCTTGGCGGTGACGCCTGCGTCGTGTCCGTACATCGCGAACTCCCCGACGGTCTTGCCCGCGAGATCGCCTGGGGTCTCGATGCCGGCGGCGCGGTTGACGAAGATCGCCGAATGGCGGAACTGCCGGGCCAGGAACACGGGCAGCGCGATGAACGGCGGATCGGGAAGATCGAGTGTGCGCAGGTAGAACGTCAGCCCCAGTTCGGCCACGCCGAATTCCCGATCACGCACCATGCGCTCGAAGATGTCCGACACGATCGCCGCGGTGTGGAATCTCGGCGCCACTCCGTCGATCGGCACGGCACCGTCGATCAATGGGCGAACGTGCTCGTAGTTGTGGAAGCCGATGTCGAGGTCGATAGCGTCCATCACCAAATAGTAAATGCATTTACTATTTGGGGCAATGGCCGGTTACGCTCTGCCTCGTGGCCAACGACACCGACGCGATCGAGGATCTGTTCGAGACCGCCTCACTCGGTGGTCCGGAGAAGGCCATCGGCTTCGTGCTGTGGCGGGTCCTGCACCGCTACATCCGGGATGCCGACCGTGCCCTGGCCGCCTTCAACCTCACCCATCTGCAATTCCAGACCCTGGCGCTGGCCGCATGGCTGGGCCGCACCGGTGAGCCGGTGACCCAGGTGCAACTGGCCCGGGCAGGAGACGTGGCGCCCATGCAGGTCTCGCACATGATGAAGGCGCTGGAGGACAAGGGCTGGATCGCCCGGCCGCGCAGCGCCTCCGATGTTCGAGCGAAGAACGTGGAGGTGACCGCTGACGGCGTGGCGGTGCTGCGGCGCGCGTTGCCGGTCATGGTGCAGCTGCAACGGGACATGTTCGGCGCCGACGGCGCTCCCGGCGGCAGCCTGCTCACCGCACTGCTGCGGCTCGAGTCCTGACGCTCAACCCCTGGCCCGCAGAACGGCGTCGTACAACTCACGCCGTGACGGGGCGCCCGGATGGGCGGCGATCACCTCGGCGCAGGCGTCCTTGACCCGGGCTCCGGCGTCGACCCGTTCCTCGACCTCAGCGATCAGAGTGGGCAGATCGGCCGTCGGCGTGGCACCGGCGAGCACCACGGTGATCTCCCCCAGCACCCCGTCGACGGCCCATTCGGCGAGTTCGGCCAGTGTGCCGCGCTTGATCTCCTCATGCGTTTTGGTCAGCTCCCGGCACACCACGACGCGTCGCTGCGGGCCGAGCACCTCGACGGCGTCACGCAGGGTGTCGGCCAGCCGGCGCGGAGATTCGAAGAAGACGCACGTGCGCAGCTCGGCGGCCAGGCTCTGCAGCCAGGTCACGCGGGCGGCCTGCTTGCGGGGCGCGAAGCCCTCGAAACAGAAGCGATCGGAGGCCAGGCCCGACACCGCGAGCGCGGTCGTCACAGCCGACGGGCCGGGAAGACAGCTGATCGGCACACCGGCCTCGACGCAGGCGGCCACCAATCGGTAGCCCGGATCGTTGATCAACGGCATCCCGGCGTCGCTGACCACCAGCACCGTCGCCCCCGCGATGATCTCCTCGACCAGTCCCGGTACCCGGCTCGCCTCGTTCTGATCGAAGAAGCTGAGCACGCGACCGGAAGGTGTGACGCCCAGCGCCTGCGCCAGCACACGGATCCGCCGCGTGTCCTCGGCAGCGACGATGTCCGCGTCCGCCAGCGCCGCGACCAGCCGCGCGGACGCGTCCGAGGGCTGGCCCAGCGGCGTCGCGCCGATCAGCAGTTTGCCGGGTGTCACGCCCGACAGCCTACGATCGCTTGCGTGACCGCCACCGCCACCGATACGCCGACGGCGCAGCACGCGGTTCCGCTCATCAGCCCGGCACCGGTGATTCCGGCTGCCGACTTCGGGCCATTGGACCGGCTGCAGGGCTGGGCGATGACCGCCGTCATCGCCGCACTGGCCGCAGTCAGCCGGTTCCTGAACCTCGGCTCACCGACCGATGCGGGCACGCCGATCTTCGACGAAAAGCACTACGCGCCGCAGGCCTGGCAGATGCTGTTCAACCACGGTGTCGAGGACAATCCCGGCTACGGCCTGGTGGTCCACCCACCCGTGGGCAAGCAGTTGATCGCCATCGGTGAGGCGCTGTTCGGCTACAACGGGGTGGGCTGGCGGTTCACCGGCGCGGTGTGCGGCGTGATCCTCGTGGTGTTGGTGGCCCGGATCGCGCGGCGGATCAGCCGGTCGACCATCGTCGGCGCCATCGCCGGGCTGCTGCTGACCGCCGACGGCGCCAGCTTCGTCGCAGCCCGCACCGCGCTGCTGGACGGGTTCCTCGTGCTGTTCGTGGTGGCCGCCTTCGGGGCCCTCATGGTCGACCGCGACCAGGTCCGCGAACGCATGTACATCGCCTATGCCGAAGGCCGGATCGCCGAGACGCCGTGGGGTCCACGCCTGGGGGTGCGCTGGTGGCGATTCGGCGCGGGCGTGCTGCTGGGACTGGCGTGCGCGACGAAGTGGTCGGGCCTGTATTTCGTGGTGTTCTTCGGTGCGATGACGCTCGTGTTGGACGCCGTCGCCCGCAAGCAATACAAGGTGCCGCATCCGTGGCAGGGGATGCTGCGCCGCGACCTGGGCCCTGCCGTCTACGCGCTCGGCCTGATCCCGTTCGGGGTGTACCTCGCGTCGTATGCGCCCTGGTTCGCCTCCGAGACCGCCGTCAACCGCCACGAGGTGGGGCAGTCGATCGGCGAGGATTCGCTGCTCCCGCTGCCCGATGCGATCCGATCGCTGTGGCACTACACCTACGCGGCCTACCACTTCCATTCCGGGCTGACCAACGCCGCGGGCAACCACCATCCGTGGGAATCCAAACCCTGGACGTGGCCGATGTCGCTGCGGCCCGTGCTGTATGCGATCGACAACCACGATGTGCCCGGCTGTGGCGCGCAGTCCTGCGTCAAGGCGGTGATGCTCGTCGGCACGCCGGCGATGTGGTTCATCGCCGTCCCGGTTTTGGGCTGGGCGCTGTGGCGGGCCGTCTTCCGCCGCGACTGGCGCTACGCCGTGGTGCTCGTCGGCTACTGCGCGGGATTCCTGCCCTGGTTCGCCGACATTGACCGGCAGATGTACTTCTTCTACGCCGTGGTGATGGCGCCCTTCCTGGTGCTGGCGCTCGCGCTGATCCTCGGCGACATCCTGCATAAGCCAAACCAAAACGCCGAGCGCCGAACACTGGGCCTTTTGGTGGTCTGCGGCTACGTCGCGCTCGTCATCACCAACTTCGCCTGGATGTACCCGATCCTCACCGGGCTGCCGATCTCCCAAGGCACCTGGAACCTGGAGATCATGCTGCCCAGTTGGCGGTAGGCGTGCTTGGGGCGCCGTTGAGCCGTCGTTTTCGACACAGGGTTGCGAATCGCAAGGCAGGACGACCGTGGTGTCGAAATCGGCGTCGACGGCGACATATCCCCAAACCAGTTTTCATCCCCAGCTGCGCGTCAAATCGATATCTGCTGAGCGCAGACGTCGTCGCTCCTGCGGACCATCCCCCCATGGTCGAACCATTCATCGGGCCGGAGGCCCTCACCGCGGGGCGCCTTACCCGCGGGCAGTTGAGATGGCGGTACACGTCGTCACAACCGCGCGTCTACCTACCGAGGGGCATCACCCCGACGCTGGAAGTAAACACTGTCGCAGCTTGGCTGTGGTCCGGCCGCCGCGCCATCATCGCCGGCCGCGCCGCCGCGGCACTGCACGGCGCGAAATGGGTCGTTGACGACGCCCCGGTGGAATTGATCGTCAAGCACGGCCGGCGACGGCCGGGGATCGTGATGCGCGACGAACGAATCTCACCCGACGAGATCTGCCGAATCGGCGAGCTGCCAGTCACAACACCACTTCGGACTGCGCTCGACCTCGCACGATTTCTGCCCCGCGATAGTGCGGTCTCGCATCTGGACGCGCTCTCTGCTGCCACCGGCGTCGGCGCCGCACAGGTGCTGGAGCTCGCTACGCGGTATCCGGGCCTTCGCGGAATCCGCAGCGCCCGAACGGCGCTCGCCCTGATAGATGCGGGCGCACAGTCGCCGCAGGAGACGCTGCTCCGTCTGCTGCTCATCGATGCGGGCTA
Source organism: Mycolicibacterium brisbanense (assembly GCF_001570425.1). Classification (GTDB taxonomy): domain Bacteria; phylum Actinomycetota; class Actinomycetes; order Mycobacteriales; family Mycobacteriaceae; genus Mycobacterium; species Mycobacterium brisbanense. The sequence goes on along the minus strand of NZ_BCSX01000024.1, from coordinate 395,275 downwards.
CCCGCGACCGAGCACACAGATCAGGGTCACCGACGGTTTCGGCGAGGCATTCATCGATATGGGATACGACGAGCCGAAGATTGGCCTCGACTACGACGGCAAACACCATGCCACCGATCGCCCCCGATATGTTCACGACATCGGCCGTAACGAGCTTGTCGCCCGTGAGGGCTGGATCGATATCCATGTGGTCGCCGAACACAGCCGGGCATTCATCCTGCACCGGGTGAAAGAAGCGTTTGCACGGCGTGGCTACCCGCCGATTTCGACATGAGGGTTGCTATGGCGCCGGAGCCGCGACCCTGGCGTCGAAATCGGCGGTCCGCTCAACGCCTAGAGCGGGTCCCGCGCCGCCGGGCACGACATGCAGCGGGGCCCACCGCGGCCGGTGCCCAGCTCGGACGCCGCGATGGCGAGCACTTCGATACCGGAATCGGCAAGCCGTGCATTGGTTTCGACGTTGCGCTCATAGGCCACCACCACGCCCGGCGCGACGGCCAGCGTGTTGTTGCCGTCGTCCCATTGCTCGCGCTCGGCGGTGACGGGGTCCAACCCGGTGTCGATGACCCGCAGCTTGTCGATGCCCATCGCCTCGGCGGCGGCTTGCACGAACGGCACCGCGTCGTCGATGCGAACGCCACGGTCCTCGCGGTGAATGGTGAACGCGGACAACGAATCTACGATGTTCGGGTACATCACCACCGCGTCCACGTCGACCATGGTGCACACGGTGTCCAGGTGCATCTGGGCCCGCTCCTGCGCGATCGGCACCGCGAGGACCGTGTGAGCGAGATCGTCGTCGAAAAGGCTGCGCGCCAAGGCTTCCGCACCGGCAGGCGTCGTGCGCTCCCCCACCCCGACCGCGACGACACCGGGCGCCAGCAGCAGCACATCGCCGCCTTCGACGGGTGCCGAGCGGGATTCGTAGGCGCGCCGCACGCCGAGGAACCGCGGATGGTGGGCGTAGATGACGTCGGTCAGTGAGGTCTCGCGGGCCCGCGCGGGCAAGGCCAGCGAGGTGATGGCCACGCGCGGTCCGATCCAGAACGACGAGTCCCGGGTGAACAGCAGATTGGGCAGCGGGTCGATGACGAAGTCTCCGCCGTGGTGCATCCGTCGCACCAGGGAGATCTCGGCCTCGCTGAACGGCAGTTCGTTGAACGTCATCCCCGCCATCAGCACGTGCGCCAGGGCCGCGGGCGCCAAGGTCCGCAGATAGGCCGAAAGCTCGTGTGCCAGCGGCAGACCCAGCCGACGACCGTCCACCGCGGCCGATATGCCGTGCATCCGGGCCGCGCCGCTGGCGAGCGCCTCGGTGAGCAGGTCGGCCAGCAGCAACACCTCGACACCGCGGGAGCGCAGCAGATCGGCGAACGCGTCGTGCTCCTGCTGCGCCCGCGGAACCCACGGCACGCCGTCGAACAGCAACGCGTCGTTGTTGCGCGGGGTCAACCGCTGCAGTTCCGGCCCGGGCCGGTGCAGGATGGCGGCCCGCAGCGTGCCGACTTCGGAGTTGGAGCCCAGCACCACATCAGCCACAACGAGAACGTTAAACCCAACGACCACCTCAAGTAGGGTTTAGGTGTCATGGACACGCACGAGCTGACTCCCGGCGAGATGGCCCACCGTAGCGGCGTGGCCGTATCGGCCCTGCACTTCTACGAACGCGAAGGGCTCATCCACAGCCGCCGCACGTCGGGCAACCAGCGCCGCTATGCGCGCGAGACCCTGCGCCGGGTGGCGTTCATCAGAATGTCGCAGCGCCTCGGCATTCCGTTGGCCCGGATCCGCGAGGCGCTCGCGACGTTGCCCACCGACCGAGTGCCCACCAGCAAGGACTGGGCCAAGCTCTCGGCGGGCTGGCGCCAGGATCTCGACGACCGCATCCTGCACCTACAACGGCTGCGCGACAATCTGACGGGCTGCATCGGCTGCGGCTGCCTGAGTCTGAAAACCTGCCTGCTGACCAACCCCGGCGACGTGTTGGCCGAGCAGGGCCCGGGCGCCTCGCGCCTCCGGTGCATCGAACGTCTGTGCGATACACTCGCGGCCATGGAGCTGGCGCTGCAAGGCTCGCTGTTCGAGCACGCGGAACGTCGCAGACTCGGCAACGGGGCCTGGGTGGAGCTGCGTTCCGGTTGGCTGCCTGACGCAGATTCGCTGTTCGAGGAACTGATGGACACCATCCCCTGGCGCGCCGAGCAGCGCGAGATGTACGACCGGGTGGTCGACGTACCGCGGCTGGTCAGCTTTCACCACCTGGTCAACGAACCGGTGCCGCATCCCCGGCTCAAGCAGATCCGGCGCCGGCTCAACGACACCTACGGCGGCGAGCTCGGCGAGCCGTTCACGACCGCCGGGCTGTGCATGTACCGCGACGGCAACGACAGTGTGGCGTGGCACGGGGACACCATCGGCCGCGGCCGTACCGAGGACACCATGGTGGCCATCGTAGGTCTCGGTGCGACAAGGGTTTTCGCGCTGCGCCCGCGCGGCGGCGGTCATGCGCTGCGGTTGCAGCACCGGCACGGCGATCTGCTGGTGATGGGTGGCTCGTGCCAGCGCACGTGGGAGCATTCGATACCGAAGACCAGCAGGTTGGTCGGTCCGCGCATCAGCATCCAGTTCCGGCCGCACGGCGTGCACTGAGGAGCCGATCAGCCTCTGACGGCGGTGACCGCGGCGGTCAGCAGGTCGCGCGCTTTCCCGGTGTCGACAGGCGTGACCGGCTTGTCGGGAAGCACCAGCGGGTTGGCCGTGACGATCACCAGGTAGGACCCGAAGCTCGCCACGTAGTTGTACAGCTCTCCGGTGCGAGGGTGCCCCTGCACCGAAGTCTGCACCACGCGGTGCGTGCCGAGGGTCGGAATTCCGTCGATCTTGGGTGCCTCGACAACGTCGACCTGACCGCGTGAGCCCGGTCCGGCGAACTTCACCTGCTTGCACGAATCACCGGGATCGTTCACCGGGATCGGCTGGGAGGTCTCCACGGCCAGCACGATGAATCGCTGGCCCGCACCCTCGGCCACCGCGGCGGCCATGTTGCCCTTCAAACCCGGAGGAAACGTCTGGCCTTCGGCGAACTTCGAGCATTCGGCAGGCTCGAACGTCATTCCCGGCGGTATCTTCTGCGGCGCCAGCAGTTTCGGGTCGATCCCCGTCGGCGCGACATCTTTGACCTTGAAATCGGGACCGAAGTCGGTCTTCACCTGGGTCACGTTGGCGATGTTGGCGTTGGGGTACGCCGGCTTGTCCGAGTGACTGCAGGCCACCAAAGCGCAGGCACTGACGGCAGTGCCCACGATGACAGGTATCACATTCCGGTTCGGCATCGCTGACAACTTACCGGGCGCGACGGTTCAGCTGCGTATCGCCGACACCGTTTTCACCAACAGATCCGCGGCGTACTCGGGGCCGAGCGGCGGAACCGGGGAGCCCGGGTCGGTGACGATCGTGACGAAGCAGTGAAACTCACCCAAATCAGCGGTAAACGTGTCGGCGTGCGAACGGGTTTCGTTGCCGCCTTCGACGACGGTCGATATCACGGTCGTCATGCCGGTGGTGATGGCGTCGGGGATGGCGGGCGCGGCGACGGCCATCACCGTGCCCGTGCTGTGCCCGCCGCGCAGACTCCATTGCGCGCATTGCTCGCCGAGCGTCAGATCGGGTTCCGCCGTCGTCCGTGCGACGACGGCATAGACGATCCCGCCCGGACCCGAACCCGACCAACCGCGGGCGGTGGCCGGGTCCACCGCCGGGGCGGCCCAGTCCGAGCACTGCGGCGGGTCGGCAGTCCACTGTGATCCGAACCCCCACAGGGCAATGGGTGTGATGCGCTTGTCGATTGGGGCCACGTCGTAGCCCGGCGGAAGCGCCTGGCGCACGCGGTCGATTCGAACGGGATTCGCTGTGGCCGTAGCCACGGTCGTCGACGAAATGGGCCCGCTCGGCTCCGGCGCTCCGGTACATGCCACCGCGCACCACGTCGCGGCCGCTGCGACTGCCACTTTGCGCACAGGCTTCTTGTCTAGCACCGTTGTCAACTCATTTTTGGGTCGTGAATCACCGACAACTGTTGGGATTCAGTGGAATTTAACTCCACCGCGAGCGGTTTGGACATAGTGAGCGCTCAATCGACGACAAAACTCGGGAAGGCAAGACAGTGTATGGGTTGGCATATGCGACGATCACCGGTGGCGCGGCGCTGTCCGCGTTCACGCTCGGTCTCGCAGCGCCGGCAATGGCTGCGCCGTCGGGTGTCGGGTCCGCACAGGACACCGTGACTGAGCTGGAACGCAATGGCTATCACGTGGTTTTGACCAGGCAGGGTCCCGCCCCGCTCGACCGGTGCACGGTGCGTTCGGTGCAACCGGCCACCGTCGTAAGCCAGACGGTGCTGCTCACTGCGAGGTGCTGACGGCGGTACGGAACTGAGCCGACGCCACAGGCGGTGCACGGGCTCGCGCAGCTACGGCGAGCCCGTGCACAACTGCAGGCGAGCGTCGGTCCCAGGCCGACTCGGCTAATCCGGACCGAGCGGTAGGTTCGGTACTTGTCAACGCAAGGAAACTTTTTGCCTACGCAACATAGGCTGTGAGGTCGCTGCACGGCGAATGGCGAATGCCGCCGCAAGGCCACCCGTTCTGTGGTGCAATCCGTGTCCAAAGGGCACCGTTGCCCGGCAGCACCATGCCGACCAACCGATGGGATAGCTGATGACGTCGATTTCCCAGTCCCTGCGGGCCGGCGGCATCGTCGTCGCCGCCGTGGCGCTCGCCATCTCGCTGGCCGGCTGCCGGTCCGACAGCAAGCCGCAGGAGACCACCACGTCGAAGTCGACGGAGAGCAGCACCACGACGACGGCGGCCGCGAAGAAGGGCATGCACGACGCGCCCTCTCCGACGGCCACGTCAGGCCCGAACTACACGATCGTCGACTACATCCGGGACAACAATCTCGTCGAAACCGCAGTGCACCAAGGAGATCCGGGCACCCCGGCGCTCAATCTGCCGGTTCCCCCCGGCTGGTCGCTGGCCGGGGACAAGACGCCGGACTGGGCATGGGGCGCCATCGTCTCCGACGACCCCGAGTACGCGGCTGATCCGCCGTCGGTCATCGCGCTGATGTCCAAGCTGACCGGCAACGTCGACCCTGCGAAGATCCTCGAATACGCGCCCAACGAGATCAAGAACCTGCCCGGCTACGAGGCGATGGGCGACGGGTCCAGCAGCACCCTCGGCGGATTCCAGGCGTTCCAGTTCGGCGGCGGCTACGTTCGTGACGGCGCCAAGCGGGTCATCGCCCAGAAAACAGTCGTGATCCCGGGCCAGGACGGTCTGTATGTGTTGCAGCTCAACGCCGATGGCCTCGAGGACCAGATGGGCGCGCTGCTCGACGCCACCAATGTGATCGACGAGCAGACCACCATCACGCCCTGACTCGGTCGCCGATCCCTCACTGGCTCACCGCCCGGATGACCTGGCGGGTGGCGTCGCGGATCTGCTCGATGAGCTCGGCCGGGAACGGTACCGAATCAGCCGGTGGCACAGCCACTTCCGTGGTCACCACACCCAGGTCGTCACGATGCCACTCCGCTCCGAGCCGGTCGAGAATGTGCCGCATGGCGTAGTTGTCGGTCAGCACCCGCGCCGTAAAGCGTTGAACGCCAACGTATCCCGCCGAGATCACCAGGGCGCCCATCAGGAAACTGCCGATGCCACGCCCTTGGTATTCGTCACCGACGGTGAACGCCACCTCGGCTGTCGTTGAATGCGCTTCATCGCGCACGAACCGGGCGTCGGCGACCACAGGCCCAAGAGCGCCCTCGGTCATCACCCACACGAAGTGCTCGGCGTAATCCACCTCGAACAGATACTCCAACAACGCCTTTGTGGGCTTGCGCACCGACTGGAAACGCCGGTAAAGGGTTTCACTGGAGAACTCGACGGGCCCGTTCAGCGTGCGCTCGACGTCACCGGGCAGCACCGGACGCAGGTAAAACCAGTCCCCACTGCGCACTTGGACCGGGATCGGCGTGATGAACGCCGCGAGCCGCTGCCGTGCGATGCGCACCAGTTTGTCGAGCATGCCGGGCAGTTCGAGCAGCGTCGCGAAGGCGTCGCGATCGCCGACCCATCCGATCAGCGGCTCGACGGCCACCACCGTCGCGGACCGTGGCGCGTCGCGCAGCAGTGCGATCTCCCCCACGATGAGGCCAGGGCCGATCTCGGCAACCGTCGTCACTCCGTCATCTCCGGTATGGATGACCTGCACCCGGCCGCGGCGGATCGCCAGATAGGACACCGCGCGCTCGCCCTGGCGCATCAGCACCTCGCCGGGTTCCGCCGTCAGCGGTCGCAACTGTGCCGCCAGCGGGGCCAGATCAGACAGTCGGCACTCGGCGAAAAATTCCAGAGCAGCCAGCTCGTCGGCGCGGACTCCGGTCAGTTCGTCCACGTCCCCTCCGGTTCTCGGCTTGGCACCAGGCTACGACGGATACCGACGCGCCGAGGTCGGACGCGGCCAAACCGGACGAGACTCACACCTCGATGCGTGAGCCGATGATCACCGTGCGGTCGAGCGGAAGTTTGAAATACGCCGCGGCATCGGCGGTGATGTACGACGTCGCGATGAACAGCCGTTTGCGCCATTTCGCCATGGTGGGCGCGTCTCCGGCCACCAGATCGATCTTGGACAGGAAGTACGACGCATCGGCGATATCGACAGGTCCCTCGGTGAGCGACGGGTCGAGCTTGCGCAGCGTCGCAGGCACGTTGGGCCGTTCCATGTAGCCGAACCGCGCGGTCACGTGCACGATGCCGTCGTCGCTGTGACCGAGCCCGCTGACAGTGATGCGCTCACTGTCCGGCACGCGCGGGATGGGTTCGGTGTCCAGCGACAGGATGATGACGTGCCGGTGCAGCACGTGGTTGTGGTCCACGTTGGAGCGCATGGCCAGCGGCGCAGTGTTGCCGCTGCGGTTGAGGAACACAGCAGTGCCGGGTACCCGAGGCAACGGCGGCCTGCTGCGCGCCAGTTCGTCGATGAACTCGGTGAGCGACCCCTCGGCCTCCTCGCGGGCCGCGGTGACGATGTGACGGCCGCGCTGCCAGGTGGTCATGATCGCGAAGGTCACCACGCCGATGAGCAACGGCAGCCAGGCGCCGTGCACGATCTTGGTCAGGTTGGCCGCGAACAGCAGCAGGTCGGCCGTGAGCAGACCGCCGCCGCCGAACACCACGAGCCACATCGGTGTGTTCCACCGGGTGCGGGCGTAATACAGGAACAGCGTGGTGGTGATGGTGATGGTCGCGGTGACGGCCATCCCGTAGGCGTACGCCAGCGCCGCGGAACTGCGGAACGCGAACACCAGCGTCAGCACACCCACGAACAGCACGCCGTTGATCCACGGCACGTAGACCTGGCCGATGGTGGAGGCCGACGTGTGGGCGATGCGCAACCGCGGCAGATAACCGAGTTGCGCCGCCTGGGAGGCCACCGAGTAGGCGCCGGTGATCACGGCCTGCGACGCGATGACCGTCGCCGCGGCGGCGAGCACGACGATCGGCAGCCTGGCCCATTCGGGTGCGAGGAGGAAAAACGGTGCGCTGACGTTGTTCTCGTCACCGATCAGCAGCGCCCCCTGCCCGAAATAGCTCAACGTGCATGCCGGCAACACCAGCGACAGCCAGCCTCGGGTGATGGCCTTACGGCCGAAGTGGCCCATATCGGCGTACAGCGCCTCGGCACCGGTGACGGCGAGCACGACGGCAGCGAGTGCGAAGAACGCGATGTGGAAGTGGCCGAGGACGAATCCCAGCGCGTAGGTGGGCGACAGTGCCCACAGGATCTGGGGATGAGTGAGGATACCGCTGACGCCGCAGGCCCCGATCGCGACGAACCAGACGACCATGACGGGTCCGAAGAACCGGCCGACGACGGCCGTGCCATGCCGCTGCACCGCGAACAGCGCCACGATGATCACCGCGGTGATCGGCACCACCCACTCCCCCAGCCCGGGTTCGACGACCTTGAGGCCCTCGACCGCCGAGAGCACCGAGATGGCCGGGGTGATCATGCTGTCGCCGAAAAACAGTGCGGCGCCGAAGATTCCGAGCGCCGCCAGTACCATCGCGGTACGGTGCCCCGCCGACCCGCCCCACCGCTGCAGCAGGGTGATCAGCGCCATGATGCCGCCTTCACCGTTGTTGTCGGCGCGCATGATGAGCATCACGTAGGTCAGCGTGACGATGGTCGCCACAGTCCAGAAGATCAGCGACACCACGCCGTAGACGTTGTTGTCGTTGAGCGGAACGGGATGCGGATCATCCGGATTGAACAGCGTCTGCAGCGTATAGATGGGGCTGGTGCCGATATCGCCGAAGACCACACCGAGGGCGGAGATCACCACCGCGAAGGTGACCTTCTGCCGCATCCCGGAGGACGTGTGATCGGTGACTGACGTCGGGTGGGCCACAACGCGCCTCTCGTTCAGCGGGTGCCGCCGATCGATTGCTGCCGGCTGCGCGCCAGCCGGTCGCCCCGAAGGTTGATGTAGCGGCAGGCCAGCAGGATCGATGTGGGCACGGCAAGCATAACGAGAAGCTCGAGCAGATTGGTCATAGATGCCGGCACCGATCGGTCGCAGTCACAGCGACCATTGCAGAGGAACATTCCGGCACTCGGCAAGCGTCTTGACGCAATCCTTACGCCCGCGACGGCGGAATTGCGGCCGTTGACCGACTTCGATATACGCCGAGAGCCGGGCCTGGGTCACCTCGGCACTGCCGCCTGTAGCTCGTCGCGCCACGTCGTACCATCGGTCGCGTGGTCGAAGGCGTGAAATCTGTTGTGCACCAGCGATAACCACATGATTGTGCACGACAATTCTTGTCCTATGCAAAACCTGTGATTTGCGAAATCAGGCCACCTGAAAATGCCCGCGACGTGGGATACTTTTCGCCATGGCCACGGCGCATCAGGTTGCGACAACGAAGACACCGGTCGACGAACTCATCGCATTCGAGGTCGCAACACGCGACTTGGTGGGCGTGGCACTACGCAGCGTCGAGCAACTCGAGGTGTCGCTGCCGCAGTTCCGGCTGCTGCTGACTCTCTCCGAGCTCGGCCGGTCGACTTCGTCGGACTGTGCACGCGCGCTCGGCGTCGTCGGCTCGTCCGTCACACGTCTGGCCGACCGGCTGCACAACTCGGGCCATCTGGTCCGCGGCACGGATCCGACCAACCGCAGCATCGTCACATTGGAACTGACCGCCCAGGGCCGCAAACTCGTCAAGCAGGTCAGCACCCGACGCCGCCGGGAGTTGAGCCGCGTGCTCGACACCATCAACGCCGACGACCGGGCGGCATGCGCGGCCGTGCTGCGCACGCTGCACGACCACTTCGGCGACGACTATGCGGGCGACCTCTACAACCCGATGCCGCTGTAGCGCAACGGTTTCGCTACGTCATCGGTGCGCGGCCGGCGTCAGCGCAGCGACCCACGCCGGGTTGTCGGTGACGAAAAAGCCGACCTCGCCTTTGGCTGTCTGAACCACCAGGTGCTCGCGACCGCCCACCACAGCGCCCTTGAAGGCCTTCGCCAGCCGCACACCTGTGATCGCGGCGACTGGAATGTCGAAGGCCTTACCGGTCAGCGTCCGGAACAACAGCCGTCGACCGCCCAGGGCGATCAGGCCGTTGTTGCACACCATCGGATACCCGGGTGCCGTCGCGCCGCGGTACACACCCTTCTCCGGACCACGGACCACCCCTTCGGATTCGAGCTCGGCGGTCAACTGCGCGGCGGCGGCCCGGCTACGCCGCTTGAACCACAAGATGATCGGAATCCAGATCAGCGCCTGCACGCCGAGGATGCCGAGAACCAGCACGACCACGAACACCGGCGTACTCACGGATCGGATTGTCCGGCATCGGCGGGCTTCCGCGCCCAGAAACAAGAAAACCCCAGACCAGCTGGGGTTTTTCTGTGGAGCTAAGGGGAATCGAACCCCTGACCTACTCGATGCGAACGAGTCGCGCTACCAACTGCGCCATAGCCCCTGATACCGAGAGGAAAGGCTACCAGCCCGTGGCCCGGGAACTGAAACCGGCTGGTTACTGCCCGGCTGCGCGCGGCAGATCGTATTCGCGCGTGAACGGGACGTAGTCCAGATGCTCGAAAATCGGGTCTTCGTCGTCGATGTCGAGAACCACCGAACCGGGCCGCCGCAACCGGGACGGGACGACGTCGAGCTTGTGGTCGTCGGTGTTCTCCACGCCGAGCCGAGACCGCATCATGCGCTGGGCGCGCCTGCGGCGCAGCTGTTCCTCGATGCGGGTCTGACGGCGCAGGTAACCCAGGTACAGCACGGTCATGGTGGCGACGGTGCCCAGAACCCACCACGCCGACGGCGTCAGGAGGAAGGCCGCGGCGGCCGAGAAGACCATGAGCGCAGCGAACACCGCGAGTACCCGCTTGCGGAACTTGTACTTGCGAGCGCTCACCGCGGCGGCGGTCTTGGATTCGAAGCGGCGGCTGCGCGAGTCTTTCACCGATGCCGCAGCGGGCGCGTCTTCGGCGTCGTCTTCGCCGTCCTCATCGGGCTCAGACTCGAGCCCGGACGAGTCGGCCACGTACTCGTACTCATCGGCGGTGCCGTCGGCCTGCTCGTCGGCAGCCTCGTCGGTCTGCTCCGGCTCGTCGAGATCCGTTGGCAGCTGGTCGGTTTCAGGCTCGGCCTGGCTGATCTCGGGCTCGACCTCGATGTGCTCGAACTGGTCGGTCGCGGGCTCCTCGGCCTGCAGGGTGCTGACGGGCAGCGCACCGGAATCCTCTTCGACGATGTCGACGTCGAGGTAATCGGGCTCGGCCGGTTCGGCGACCGCGGCAACGACCACCACCGACCGCTCCGGCGCTGCCTCTTCGAACTCGTCGTCGAGTTCTTCGTCGAGGTGGTCACCGGACCGTTGCCAGTGCGGGTCGCTGTGGTGGCCTGCGGCCGGACCTCGTCGTAGCCGCTGCGCGTTGCGACCGCCGTTGAGAACCCGCGTGGCGAGTGCGACGTCGCTGGTGCGACGGACCGCGTCACGCTTGCTGATCAACATCGGAACCAGCACGAAGAGCCAGAGGACCACGAGAGAAATCCAAAGCAGAGACTGGGGGATGCTTGGCATGAAGCCTGCTCCTTTCCCCATCAGGCTAGGTCTGTGACCAGCGCATCCGTGGGCGGCGCGCCGAGGTCAATTACACACCTGTAATTCAACTGAGACAAGCACCAACAGCCCCAAGTGTCACATTAGTAACAGGTTGCTCGGTGAAGGCGGCTTGAGATTGCGTCCAGGGTCGCGGATTCGCTGGGGCCGCGACCCTGAGTGCAATCTCAACGAAAAGGCAGTCAGGCCCAGCTCGCCCGGCCGGCGCGGACCAACGCCTGCGCGGCCGATTCCTTCATTTCATCGACGGTGATCGCGACGAGCAGATGATCCCGCCACGCGCCGTCGACCTCCAGGTAGCGCCGCAGCAGGCCCTCTTCGCGGAAGCCGACCCGCGCCAGCACCGCCCGGCTGATCGCGTTCTCCGGCCGCACGGTCGCCTCGACGCGGTGCAACCGCACCCCGGCAAAACAATGGTCGAGGCCCAGTGCCAACGCCCCGGTGGCGATGCCGCCGCCGGTCTTCTCGCTGGCCACCCAGTACCCGATCCACGCCGAGCGCAGCGCCCCGTGCGTGACGTTGCCGATGGTGAGCTGACCGGCGAACTGCCCGTCCAGCTCGATCACATACGGCAGCATGCGGCCCTTCCTGGCCTCGGCTCGCAGCCCCGAGCACACCGCCGGCCATGACGAAACAGCATGGCGCACAGTCCAATCCGCACCGGATACCGGCTCCCACGGTTCCAGGTGATCTCGGTCGGCGAGCCTGATGCGGCTCCACACCGCCGCGTCACGCAACCGCACCGGACGTAGCTTCACCACGCCCGCGGGCACCCGCAGCGGGCCGAGTGGGTCGGGCCAACCGGGGTGGATCCCACCCGAGCGAAAGAGGGTCATGTTCAGCCGCGCTGGGCCAGGAATGCGACATCGACGGTCTCGCCGGTGCGGATCTGTTCGGCTTCGCTGGGGACGACGACCAGACAGTTGGCCTCGGCCAGCGTTGCCAGCAGGTGGGTGGACGCGCCCGGCGTGCCCCCGAGGGCCTGCACGAGGTATTCACCACTGTCCTGATCGCGCATCAACTGGCCGCGCAGATATCCCGTGCGCCCGGCCACCGAGCTGATCGGCGACAGGGTGCGGGCCTGCACCACACGCCGCATGGGCTGGCGTTTACCCAGCGACAAGCGGATCAGCGGACGCACCATCACCTCGAACACGACAAGCGCGCTCACCGGATTGGCGGGCAGCAGGAACACGGGCACCCGATCGCGACCCAGCTGCCCGAAGCCCTGCACCGAACCCGGATGCATGGCGATGCGGGCCACCTCCATCTCGCCCAGCTCGGCGAGCACCGTACGCACGCTCTCGGCCGCGGCCCCGCCGACCGCGCCGGCGATCACCACGATCTCGTTCCGATTCACTTGGCCTTCAACGGTTTCCCGCAGTTCGCCGGGATCGGTGCTGATGATGCCGACGCGGTTCACCTCGGCTCCGGCGTCGCGCCCGGCCGCTGCCAGCGCATAGGAGTTGACGTCGTAGACCTGGCCGGTGCCGGGTGTGCGGGAGACGTCGACGAGCTCACCGCCGACACACATCACGGACAGCCGCGGGCGCGGATGCACCAGCACCCGGTCGCGCCCGACCGCGGCAAGCAGGCCGACCTGTGCGGGCCCGATGATGGTGCCTGCCCGCACCGCGACGTCACCGGGTTGCACGTCGTCGCCGGTACGCCGCACGTAGGCGCCGGACCGCACACCCCGCAGCACCCGCACGCGGTTCTGCCCGCCATCGGTCCACCGCAGCGGCAGGACGGCGTCGGCCAGCGTCGGCATGGGCGCACCGGTCTGCACTCGAGCCGCCTGGCGCGGCTGCAACCGGCTGGGTGTCCGTGCGCCCGCTTCGATCAAACCCATGACCGGCAGGCTGATCTCACCGTTGCTGCTCTCGTCCGCGTCGCCGTCGTCGCTCACGCCGAGAACGTCGACGCTGCGCACCGCGTACCCGTCGATGGCGGCCTGGTCGAATCCCGGCATCGGCCGCTCGGTCACGACCTCTTCCGCGCACATCAGCCCCTGCGCTTCGGCTATGGCCACCCGCACCGGCCGAGGCGCCACCGCGGCGGCGGCCACCCTGGCCTGCTGCTCCTCCACCGAACGCACAACACGCCTTCCTATCCCGTCTCTACCGGGCCCGACGCGCGGCTCTTATTGCTCGGCCAGACCCAACCGTTCGACCAACCACCGCCGCAACTCGGGGCCGTAGTCGTCGCGTTCCAACGCAAAGTCAACCGCAGCCATCAGGTAGCCGCCGGGATTTCCCAGGTCGTGTCGAGCTCCGCGGTGCACCACCACATGCACCGGATGACCTTCCTCGATCAACAGCGCGATGGCGTCGGTGAGCTGGATCTCGCCGCCCACTCCACGCGGAACCCGGCGCAGGGCATCGAAAATCGCCCGGTCCAGCACATAGCGGCCGGCCGCAGCATAGTGCGACGGGGCATCCTCGGGCTTGGGCTTCTCGACCATGCCCTTGACCCGCAGCACGTTCGGATTGGTCGAGTCGGCGACAGGCTCGACGTCGAATACGCCGTAGGCGCTGATGTCGTCGCCGGGCACCTCGATGGCGCACAGCACCGAGCCGCCGCGCTTGGACCGTGCCCGCGACATCGTCTCCAGCACGCCCGTCGGCAGCACCAGGTCGTCGGGCAGGAGCACGGAGATGGCGTCTTCGTCGGGATGCAGGCTCGCCTCGACACAGCTGACGGCGTGGCCCAATCCGAGCGGCTCGGCCTGCACGACCGATTCCACCTTGATCAGAGCGGGCGCCCGACGCACCTTCTCGAGCATCTTCACCTTGCCGCGGGCCGCCAGCGTGCCCTCCAGCACCAGGTCCTCGACGAAGTGCGCGACGACGCTGTCCTTACCTTCTGAGGTGACGATGATCAGCCGTTCGGCACCGGCCTCGGCCGCTTCCGCGGCGACCAGTTCGATGCCGGGCGTGTCGACCACCGGCAGCAGTTCTTTCGGCACCGTCTTGGTGGCGGGGAGAAACCGTGTCCCCAGGCCCGCAGCCGGAACGACCGCCGTGTAGGGAATAGGCAGCACAGGCGGCTTCGCAGACGTGGTCATCATTCACACCCTAACGCGCGTTCTGAAATGGTGGAGGTTGTGACCCCACCGACGAAGAGCGAGCTACGAGCCGCGCTCCTGCGGGCGCGACGCGCGATACCGAGGGAGTTACATGCCGCAGAGGCCGAGGCGCTGTGCGGCTGGCTACCCGGTGTCGTCGACCCCGGCCAGACTGTGTGTGCGTACGTACCCGTCGGTTCCGAACCGGGCTCCATCGCTCTCCTTGATCGGTTGCTCGAACTCGGCAGCCGGGTGCTGCTCCCCGTGGCCCGCAACGGCGCCGACGGAGTTCCGCTGCCGCTGCAGTGGGCCGATTATCAGCCTGGCACCCTGCAGTCCGCAGATTTCGGATTGCGCGAACCCGCACCTCCCTATTTACCCGCCGAAACGGTGAATCAAGCCGCCATAATCCTGGTGCCTGCGCTGGCGGTGGACCGATCCGGCGCGCGGCTGGGGCGGGGCGCCGGCTTCTACGACCGCACCCTGGATTCGGTGCGGGCGGGGACGAAACTGGTCGCCGTGGTGCGTGACGACGAACTGCTCGACGAACTGCCCGCCGAGCCCCACGACATCCGGATGACGCACGTGATGACGCCGAAAGGGGGTGTCGCGCTCCTTGCCCGGTGAGCTGCACGACAATCAGCGGGTGCCCGAGCCGGTGACCGCTGACTTCAGCGCCCGCATGCAGCTGATCGTCGATGTGCTCGCCCAGACCCTGGGCCGGGCCGTGCTGCTCGACGACGAGGAGCTGCAGCCCATCACCCATAGTCGCCAGCTCGGTGAACTCGACGATGTCCGCGTGCACAGCGTGCTGCTGCGCGAGACGCGCGCCGAGGTCAAGGCCGACCTGTTCGGCGTCGGCATCGGCACCGCGAACTCGGCCATGTGGACCCCGGCCTTCCCGCAGCACGGGTTGGTGCCCCGGTACTGCGTGCCCGTGCGCACCGCGACCGAACGCTTCGGCTACCTGTGGATACTCGACCGCGACGGGGCGTTGCCCGCCGAAGGCCAGCGGCTGGCCGAGCAGGCCGGTGCCGACCTGTTAGCCATCCTCGACCGGCGCAATGCGACGCTGCGCGCCGAGGAATCCGCCCAACAGACGGTGCTGATGCGATTGCTCAGTGCCTCGCCCGGCGAGCAGGCCGAGCAGGCCGTGCGGGAACTGCAGGCCAGAGATATGGCCCACCCCGACAGCACCGTGAGCGTGTTCGTGTTCGAGCCAGGCGCGCCCGGCGCAGGCGATCCCGTCGACCACACCATGGCGTTGCGGCTGCGGCTGGCCGCGACCGACCGGTCACGACAGTGGTTCACCGTCACCGGCACGCCGACGACGGTGCTCGCGGTGGCGCGTCGTGCGGCTGTCATCCCCTCCCCTGCTCCGAGCCTCGACGTCGTCGACACCGCGGCCGACATCGTCGCCGACGCGGTCGCCGCCAGCTACGGCATCCGGCCTGCCATCGGCGCGTCGGCCGAGCGGCTGCCGATCACGCAGGCCGCCGTCGCGCTGCGGCAAGCCCGCACGGCGTTGCGGCTGGGGCAGATCGGCGCATCCGATCAGCAGGTCACGGCATGGTCGAAGCTGGGGTCCTGGAGAACCCTGGCGCTGCTGGCCGAGGCTTACGGTCCCGACCGGCTCATCGAGCTGATCCACCCGGGCATCGTCGCGCTGATCGACGCACGTCGCGACGACCTCGTCCACACCCTGGAGGTGTACCTGGGCACCGGTGGCGATGCGCGGCGCACCGCCGAGGAGCTCTACCTGCACCGCTCCACGCTGTATTACCGGCTGGAGAAACTGACCGAGGCCGTCGGCGGCGATCTGGGTGACGGCGAGATCCGGTTCGAGCTGATGCTCGGCATCCGGCTGGCCCGCTTTGCCGGGTTGTACCGGCCCCACACTCCGGGCGGAGGCCGTCCGACAGCTGTCTGAAGGCACGGGGAAACTTTCGGACAATTTCGACCCCAATTTCAGCCATCAATTGCCACCCAAAGGAATAGCGTTCCTCTTCTACCAGCTTGTGACATGAATCACTTCTCGTGGAAGAGTCAGTAATGGGTGAAGCACCAGCGCTGAAAAAGGCGCTCAGCCAGCGACAGCTGAGAATGATCGCAATCGGAGGCGTCATCGGCGCGGGCCTGTTCGTCGGGTCCGGCGTCGTCATCAAGGACACCGGCCCCGGCTCCTTCATCACGTATGCCCTTGCCGGCGTGCTGATCATCATGGTCATGCGGATGCTTGCCGAGATGGCGGTGGCCAATCCGTCCACCGGTTCGTTCGCGGACTATGCGCGCAACGCGATGGGCAACTGGGCGGGCTTCTCGGTCGGCTGGCTCTACTGGTACTTCTGGGTCGTCGTCGTGGGCTTCGAGGCGATCGCAGGGGCCAAGATCATCCGGTACTGGATCCCGGCCGCCCCGATCTGGCTGACGGCGTTGCTGCTGCTGGTCGCGATGACGGCGACCAACCTGTTCTCGGTGTCGTCGTTCGGCGAGTTCGAGTTCTGGTTCGCCGGTGTCAAGGTCGCCGCGATCATCGTGTTCCTGGTGCTGGGCGGGTTTTTCGTCTTCGGGATCTGGCCGCACAAGTCGATGGACTTCTCGAACCTGACGTCGCACGGCGGCTTCTTCCCGCTGGGCCCGGCAGCCGTCACGGTCGGCGTCGTCACGGTGATCTTCTCGATGGTCGGCGCCGAGATCGCGACCATCGCGGCCGCCGAATCCTCCGATCCGGAACGTGCCGTGGCCAAGGCCGCCAACTCCGTGATCCTGCGTATCGCGATCTTCTTCGTCGGTTCGGCGTTCCTGCTCGTGACGATCCTGCCGTGGAACAGCAAGCAGGTCGCGGCATCCCCGTTCGTGTCGGCGTTCACCGAGATGGGCATCCCCTACGCCGACCACATCATGAACGCCGTGGTGCTCACCGCCGTGTTGAGCTGCCTGAACTCCGGCATGTACACCGCGTCGCGGATGCTGTTCGTGTTGGCCGCCCGCCGCGAGGCGCCGCCGCAACTGGTCTCGGTCACCCGACGCGGGGTTCCCGCCGCGGCGATCCTGACCTCGTCGGTGATCGGCCTGCTGTGCGTCATCGCGGCGGCCTTCTGGCCGGACACCATCTTCGCGTTCCTGCTGAATTCCAGCGGCGCGGTGATCCTGTTCGTCTACCTGCTCATCGCGGTGTCACAGATCGTGCTGCGGTACCGCACGTCGCCGGACAAGCTCAAGGTGAAGATGTGGCTGTTCCCGATCCTGTCGATCCTCACCGCGGCAGGCATCTTCGCGATCCTGGTGCAGATGTTCATCCAGGGCGGCGACAACCGCAGCGCACTGACCTTGAGCCTGCTGTCGTGGGCCGTGGTGATCGTGCTGTACGTGGCCAACCGGTGGTACCTGAGCACCAGGCCGGAGGTGGCCGGCGTCGCACCCACCGAGCATCCGCACAGGGTGCTGGTGCTGGCCAATCAGACGGTGCAGTCCAGCGAGTTGCTCGACGAGCTGCGCCGCATCGGCGCCGACCGGGAAGCCACCTACTACGTGGTGGTGCCCGCCAGCCCCATCGAGACCGGCGCCGCGGCCAGCCATGGACCGCTGGACGTCTGGGAGGCGACGAAACAGGTTGCCCAGCAACGGCTTGACGACACGCTGCAGACGCTGCGCGCCGACGACCTCGACGCCAACGGCGAGCTGGGCGACTACCGCCCGCTGCGTGCCCTGTCGGCAGCCGTCGATGCGTTCCATCCCGACCAGATCGTGATCTCGACACTGCCGCCGGAGGATTCGGTGTGGGATCGCTTCGACGTGGTCGACCGCGCCCGCGCCGAGCACCAGATCCCCGTCACCCACGTGGTGGCGCGGACCGCGGCACAGGAACCCGCGTCGTGACCATCCTGGCCGCCTTCAGCGCGAGCAGTCACGGCAGCGCCCCGCTGAACCTGGCCGCACAGCTCGCCCGCACGACCGGGGACAAGGTGGTCGCGGCAGCCGTGGTGGAACGGCCGTGGCCGCCCAGGGGCGACCCGGTCGAGGACGAGTACCTGCGGTACATCACGACGCAGGCCACCCAGTCGCTGGACCGCGCCGTGGCGGGGCTGCCCAAGGACGTCGACATTCCGACCACGGTTCACCAGTCCAGTTCCGTACCAACGGGTTTGATCGAGCTGGCAGTGGCCAATCAGGTCAACCTGGTGGTGGTCGGGTCGTCGTCCACGGGCCTGCTGGGCCGGGTCGCGCTGGGCAGCGTCACCGAACGGCTCGTGCACACCGCAGAGGTACCGGTAGCCATCGCGCCCCGGGGCTACCCGCAGAACGCCGGGCGGATCCGCAGGCTCACCGCGTCCTACGGCGGCGAGGCCGACATCAACGGCCTCATCCCGGCCGCCGCCGAACTGGCGGAGAAATGGTCGGCGAAGCTGCGCATCGTGTCGTTCACGGTACGCAACACCAAGGCGTTCCGCGGCATCATCGAATCGTCGGCCGAGGATCTGGTGGTGGAGCAGTGGACACGGCGCACCGTCGCCGATATCACCAAGCAGCTCAACGATATTCGTGAGCACATGACGGTTCCGGACGTCGACGTGGTTGTCGGCGCGGGACACGACTGGAACGCGGCGGTGGAGAGCGTGTCGTGGGAGGCCGGGGACATGCTCGTGCTCGGGTCTGGGGCGGCTGCCCAATCGGCGCAGGTGTTCCTCGGCTCGGCCGCGGCGAAGATCTTGCGTCACGCGCCGGTGCCGGTGATGATCGTGCCGCGCCGCTGATCGCGCCTCGGGCGTAGCCCGGCGTCGAGAACTGTCATGACCCGCTCGGACAGGGCTGTCGCGCTGGTGTCGGGAACCTGCCCGTCGCCGGCCGCGACAGCCAGTCCGTGCATCATCAGGTGAATGGTGAGCGTGACGTCCTCCAACGGCAAGTCGGCGATCTCACCGGCATCGCGGGCATCGCGCAGAGCCTCCTGCGCCTGCAGCCGCAACCGCTCCTCGGCCTCGGCGAGTTCGGGATGCCGCGTCCGATCACTCAGCTCAGGGCCGCGCATCAGGCGGTACAGGGCGTGTTCGGCCATCGCGAAATCGATGTAGGCACAGGTCATGCGGTGCAGGGTCGGGATGCCGGGCGCCCCTTGGCTGCGGACCAGTTTCGCCTTGGCGGTCAGATCGTCGAACCCCTGCGCGGCGACGGCGGCCAGCAGCGCCTCCTTGTCGGCGAAATGCCGATATGAAGCGGCAGGCGACACCCCCGCCCGGGCGGCCACCGCACGCAATGTGACCCCCGTGGTCCCGGTTTCCGCGAGCAGCGCGCGCGCCTCGACGATCAGCGCTCGGCGCAGGTCACCGTGGTGATAGGTCTTGCGACCAGATGTGAACGTCATTAACATCCTTCAATGTGAACAACCGAAACATTACCGCCTGGGGCGGTCGGCTGGCCGTGGCCGGCGGCGGTTTTCATGTCGCGGCAGCGGCCGTGAAACGCAGAGCCGTGTGGTCCCAGGTCCTCGACGAAGGCGTGGCGAACACCGTGACACTGGATCCGCCACCCGATCGCGTCGCGGTCGCCGAGGCATTCTGGTTCAGCCCCGGCAGTTTCGGGGTCCCGCTCGGGTTGATCGGACAGCTCGTCCTGCACATGACCCGCCGAGGACACCCGGTTCCCGCCTGGCTCGGCTGGGTGATCGTGGCGTGGGCCGGCCTCCTCGGGGTGATGGTTCCGAAATCGGGTGCATGGGCGATCATGACGGTCGGCGCACTCATCATCGCGGGAGAGTCGGGCCGCGATCGAAAAGCCTTGGCCGCCAAGGCCTAACAACCGCCGAGCCCGTCGGACATCGTCCGCTTCCGCTCGACCGCCCGGCATGTCCGTGCCGCTCCGAGCGCCGCGCGGACCGTGCGGATCACCGTCAGGCATCCGCGCGCACGCGTCGGCGGGCGGGAATGACCCGACCCGCATAGCGGTTCTAGCACTTAAGCCGGTAGAGTGCTAACGAGATTGACTTAGTCGGAGGTTTTCGTGCCTACCTATTCCTATGCATGCACCGAGTGCGGCAACCGGTTCGATGCGGTGCAGGCGTTCAGCGACGATGCGCTGACGACCTGCCCGAAGTGCTCCGGCAAGCTGCGCAAGCTGTTCGGCTCGGTGGGAGTGGTGTTCAAGGGCAGCGGTTTCTACCGCACCGACAACCGGGAGTCGGGCAAGAGCTCGTCCAACGGTTCGGCCAAGAGCTCGGAGAGTTCCAGCTCGTCGGAGAAGGCCTCGTCGTCGGCGTCGTCCTCCAGCAGCTCGAGCAGCTCGTCGAGCAGTTCCAGCTCCGCCCCGGCCGCCGCCGCGTCGAGCTGATCCGCCGAGTTATCCACAGGTCGGCCGCAACACTGTTCCGGCGTCGCATCGCGGCGCCTACGGTGACGCCATGGCCGAATCCCTCAATCCTTCGGCACTGCGCCGGCTGACCGCTGCGCTGCGTCCCGACTGGACGCGCACGGTCGCCGCCAGGCGCGTCGCGGCCGCCGCTCTGGTGGTGCTTGCCGCCGTCGCCGCCGTGCGCGCTGATCCGAGAGGTGACCAGGCCGAAATCGCGGTGGCCGCCCATGACCTGACACCGGGCGTGACGCTGACCGCCGAGGACGTCCGGATGGAGAGCCGTAGCTCCGACACCCTGCCCGACGGCGCCCAGACCGACCTCACGGCACTGATCGGCGCCACGGTCGCCGGACCCGCCCGCCGCGGAGAAGTGCTGACCGACGTGCGCCTGCTCGGTCCCCGGCTGACCGAGTCGGCCGCGGGGCCGGACGCCAGAATCGTGCCGCTGCAACTGCAGGACACCGCCGTGCTCGACCTGATCCGGCCAGGCGACGTGGTCGACGTGCTCACCGCGGGCGACAACGACGAATCCCGGCCGCGGGTGATCGCCACGGATGCCGTGGTGGTTCTGGTGTCAGAGAAGCCCAAGGGCGGCGGCGAGCGGGTCGCATTGGTGGCCCTGCCCGCACGGCCCGCCAACGATGTGGCCGCAGCAAGCCTGGTCGCTGCCGTGACCGTTGTGTTGCATTAGCGGTGCACAGCAGCGACGACTGAACTCTGCTGACACCTGCGCACCTCGGTTAGTGTTCGCTTGTCTGCACAAACCATCGTCACTGCAGGAAGGGTCCCCGCATGTTAAAAGGCTTCAAAGAGTTCATGATGCGCGGCAATATCGTCGACCTGGCGGTAGCTGTGGTCATCGGTACCGCGTTCACCGCGCTCGTCACGAAATTCACCGACAGCATCATCACCCCACTGATCAACCGCATCGGCGCGGGCAAAGAATCCGACTACGGCATCCTGCGGATCCCCATCGGTGGCGATCAGGCCATCGATCTGAACATCCTGCTGTCGGCGGCCATCAACTTCGTGCTGATCGCGGCGGTCGTGTACTTCCTGATCGTCATGCCGTACAACGCGTGGCGCAGCCGCAGCCCCGCGCCCGAGCCCGACGCGACCGAGGCGGAACTGCTGACCGAGATCCGCGACCTGCTCGCCGCACAGGCCAAGCAGAACGGCGAGAACAAGCCGTCCTAGCCGGAACCTACCCCGAAGACGAGAGCGGCCCCCGGAGGAATCCGGGGGCCGCTTCGTGTGTCCTGGGAGATGTCAGTTCATGTTCCAGGGTTCGCCGTAGGTGGTGACGCTGTCACCGGTGGAGGCGATCAGGCGGGCGAACGGACGCAGCAGCACGCCGCCGGCCGCGCCGGTCACGGTGCCGTGCGCGTTGGACACCGCCACACCGCCAGCCGGGCCCTTGACGTCCACGGAGAAGGTCGCGACCTCCTGGATGCCCGGGCCGTTACCCAGGTCCGCCGAGATCGACACGCCGGGGAACAGGTTCGGGGTGATGACCGAGCCCAGCGGGTTGAAGCCGGCCGAGAGCGGGTTGATGTTGGTGTCGTCGAGCAGGATGTTGGGCGTGGTGTAGCTGAAGTTGATGCCCACACCCAGCGACCACGGGAAGCCGATCTGGTAGCCCAGCTCCAGGGTGCCGGCGAAGTCGGCGGCGCCGGGGCCTTCGACGTGGTACTTGGCGCGACCGGAGTGGAACCACTCACGGGTCAGGCGGTTGCGGTCGAGCGGGAACACACCGTTGAGGAACGTGTCCCACTGCTGGACCGTCAGGGTCCGATCCTGGCCGTCGACCAGGCTCAGCTCATTGTCCAGACCTGCGTGCGCGGTACCGGTGCTCACGAACAGGGTCGCGAAGGCACCTGCCATCGCAACCACCAGCGCGGTCAGCACCCGACTCAATGCCTTCATGTTCTCCCTAGCTATGTCGTTGTAGGGGCGCCCGACCGACTGCGGTCGCGCTCCCGGCAAGACCAGTGATGTGACCCGGATTAGAAGGGTCACACCTTGTCCTTACGTTTCGCTCATCGTTGACACGAGGAACATAACGGGGAGGCATCCGACCGGCAACGCAGGCGCTAATCTGCAGGCACGTCAGCAGATGGGCGACAAAAGTTTGCTGAGTTCGGGTGAACAGATGCTCAAGTGCGCAGGGGCAGGGGCGTTCGCGCTGCCCGGCAATGCTGTGACGTAGTTCGCTTCGCTAACGGAAGTTGAGCCAGATCACACTGTTGACCGTGCATTTACGGCGTTCACTGTGCCAACACAGCTCAACCGTGATGAGGCGGAATATTGCTCCGAAGCCACCGGTCGTGCTCGTCGGCCTCCTCCGGCGAA
The DNA here is from genome assembly GCF_001570425.1 of Mycolicibacterium brisbanense. Taxonomy (GTDB): domain Bacteria; phylum Actinomycetota; class Actinomycetes; order Mycobacteriales; family Mycobacteriaceae; genus Mycobacterium; species Mycobacterium brisbanense. The sequence goes on along the minus strand of NZ_BCSX01000024.1, from coordinate 372,297 downwards.
GCTTCGTCGCGCTCGCTCGCAGCGATCTCCGGCAGCGTGTCCCCGAAAATTTTGTTAACTAGGCGCCGTGACGGCTGGGGCTCATGAGTCATCCACATTCCCCTTTGTGACGAAGATCACATTTATTGCCGGTGAGTTATTAACTGACCGGTAACCTGACCGCTCCATCGATATTGCATTTGCCATCTCCAACGAAAACGGCGGCCGTCGGCCGCCGTATCGCGCTGGTTAGATGTCCAAGCTTGATAACTGTCCGATGATCTGCACCGCCAGAGGGCCCAGCGTGGCCATGCCGTCGCGGACCGCCGAGCGGGAACCGGCCAGGTTCACCACCAGCGTGCTGCCCGAGATACCGGCCAGGCCGCGTGACAACCCGGCATCGGCGATACCCGCGGACAGGGCGGAGGCGCGCAGCGCTTCTGCGATACCGAGCAGCTCGCGGTCGAGGATGTCGCGCGTGGCCTCCGGGGTGACATCGCGCGGCGTCACGCCGGTACCCCCGACGGACACCACCAGATCCACACCACCGATGACCGCCGTGTTCAGCGCGTTGCGGATCTCGACCTCATCGGCCGAGACGACCACGACGCCATCGACGACGAAACCGGTTTCACCGAGCAATTCGGTGACCAACGGACCGCTGTGGTCCTCCTCGCCGTGCGCGGTGCGATCGTCGACGACGATGACGAGTGCCCGCCCCACCAACTCCCCTGGTTGTTCCATGCCTGCAACCGTATATGTGCGGGCAGACAGCGGCGCAGCCACTCGCAATGACACTTGTCCCGGAGTAGGCGTCAGGATCCTCACTGGTCGGCCTTCCCCAACGTCACGGTCACGGTCTGCGGTTTGCCAGTCTGGTCGAGGTAGGTCAAGGTGACCTTCTCACCAGGCGCCTTGGACCGCACGGCGGCAACGAGTGCGTCGGCGCTGGGGATCACCCGGTCGTCGACCTTGGTGACCACCACTCCGCTGGGCAACCCGGCCGCGGCGGCGGCCCCGTCCTTGGTCACCTCGACGATCTTGGCGCCGTCGGTGGTGGCGTCATTGCTCACCTGAACCCCGAGGGACGCATGGGTCGCCGTGCCGTTCTGGATCAACTCGTCGGCGATCCGCTTGGCCTGGTCGACCGGGATCGCGAAGCCGAGGCCGATCGATCCGCTCTGGGCCTGCGGGGAATCGCCACCCATGGTCGCGATCGCGGAGTTGATCCCGACGAGCTCGCCGTTCATGTTGACCAGCGCGCCGCCCGAGTTGCCCGGGTTGATCGCGGCGTCGGTCTGGATGGCGTCGAGCACGGTGTTCTGGTTGCGCGCGTCACCGCCTGCGGCGACGGGACGATTGAGCGCACTGACGATGCCTGTGGTCACCGTGCCTTCGAGTCCCAGCGGCGAGCCGACCGCCACCACGTCCTGGCCGACCCGCAGGTTCTGCGAGGATCCGAGCGTGATCGGGGTGAGCCCCGATGCGCCCTGCGCCCGGACCACGGCGATGTCGCTGCTGGGATCGGTACCGACGACGGTGAACGGCTTGGTGCTGCCGTCCGAGAACGTCACCTTGGTCTGCGCGCCGCCGCCGGGGGCGCCCGGCGCTTGCTTGGCGGCAGCGACGACGTGGTTGTTGGTCAGGATCAGACCGTCGGCGGTCAGGATGATGCCCGACCCCTCTTCAGAGGCCCGGCCCATATCGGTTTCCAGCTTGACCACGCTGGGCACGACCTTGGCGGCCACCTGCTCCACCGAGCCGGCGGGCAAGGCGGCGGCAGGCACGCTCGGTGCCGCGCTGTTGGACTCGGCGCCCAGGTGCGGGCGGTCCTGATGGGTGACGACGGTGGCGACGCCCCCGCCGATGCCCGCCGACACCACAGCCAGCGCCAGGGCACCGGCCGCCAGACCAGCCTTGCCCCGCTTCTTGACGGGCGCGACCACCTGCGGTGTCGCCGGGGCGACGCGGTAGGGGTCATACGGCGGGCGATAGGCCGGCTGCTGCGGCTGGTGATGGGCGTGCGGCTGCTGATGAGGCGGCGATGGCGGCTGCTGACGCGCGTAGCGCCAGTCATAAGCCTGCGACTGATAGGGGTCGGGTTGCCCCTGGTAACCGGGAGCGCCGCCGCCGGGACCCTGGCCGGGCTGCTGGGGTGGTGAGTACCTGGGGTGGTTCGTCATGGCGGTGCGGTGCTCTTCTCTTGTGAAGGTCTATCGGCTCGCGTACTACTCAACAAACGAAGAAGGTGTTCCCTAGGTTGCCCAGGTGAACTGAGAATCCACTTAGAGAACCGTTGGTTGCACCCATGATTTATCCCCGGCCGTAGTTAACTGTCTCACCTTTTGTCTGCGCTCACCGCATCGTCGTCGGTGGCGTCGTCGGCGTGTGTCGCGGCAGCCTCGGGTAGTCCGGCGGGAAGCGGCATGCCGGGCAGGATCAGGTGAATCGATGCCCCGGGCGGATCGCCACCCGGCACGGTTTCGTCAATCCGAAGCGCGCCACCATGTTTCAGCACAACCTGTTGCACGATGGCCAATCCCAGGCCTGATCCGGGCATCGCCCTCGCGGCCGTCGAGCGGTAGAACCGCTCGAACACCAGCCGGCGTTCTTGGGGCGGGATACCGGGACCGTGGTCGGACACCACCAATTCGGCGTGCACAGGATCGATCTGACGCAGGGACACCGTGACCCGGCCCCCGGGCGGACTCCACTTGGCGGCGTTGTCCAGCAGGTTGAGCACAGCCCGGCCCAACCCTGGCGCGTCGCCGTAGACCTGCCAGCCCGTCATCGCGACGTCGAACTGAATATCGTTGCGGCGCCGACGAACTCGCTCCAAGCTGCGGTCGACCACCTCGACCATGTCGACCGGTTCGTGGGTCACGCCGCCCGCGTCGTCCCGCGTCAGGTCCACCAGATCGCCGACCAGCGTGGACAGTTCCTCGATCTGCGCGATCACGTCGGCGCGCAGCCCTGCCATCTCCTCCTCGGGCAGCGGCGGCGCCCCGGGGGCCTGCGAGGCCATCAGCAGCTCGACGTTGGTGCGCAAGGAGGTCAGCGGCGTACGCAGTTCATGCCCGGCGTCCGACACGAGCCTGGCCTGCCTGTCCCGCGATTCGGCCAACGCGCGCAGCATCATGTTGAACGCCTCGGTGAGCCGCGCGAGCTCATCACTGCCGACGACCGGAATGGGCCGCAGATCGTCGGTGCGGGCGACGCGTTCGGCGGCTTCGGTGAGTCGTCCGACCGGCCGCAGACCGGCCCTGGCGACGGCACCACCTGCCATCGCAGCCACGGCGACACCGACCCCGCCGACGATCAGCAGCACGGTGCCCAACCGCCTGAGCACCTGCCCGGTCGGCGCCAGGCTCTTGGAGATCAGCAGGGAACTGCCGTTGGCCAGATGCACCGCGAGCACCCGCTGGTGATTGACAGTGCGCAGCGACATCAGCAGCTCACCGGAGATCACGTCCTTCTCCGGCTGCCCGAGGGGCAACATCTGTCCCTCCTGATTGGCCGTGTAGATGGAGCGACCCGGGATCACCAGCATGGCGTTGACGTCGGAATAGGCCGTGCCCTCGATGGCCTTGCCCGGATCGGCCGCCAGCGACCCACTCTCGATGAGCAGCCGGGCCCGGCTGTGCAGCTGGTTGTCCAGGTCGTCGTAGAGCGCGCGGGACACCACGGCGTAGACCGCGACGGCCATCAGCACGACCACCATCGCCACCATCGACATCGCCAGCATCATCACGCGCCAGCGCAGCGACAGTGAACTGGTATTCGGCAGCGTTCCGGGCCGCCAGGTGTTCGGATTGAGCGACATCATCCGATCAGGGCGGCGTTTCCCGCAGCACGTAGCCGACGCCGCGGACGGTGTGGATGAGCCGCAGCTCGCCGTCGGCTTCGGTCTTACGGCGCAGGTAACCGATGTAGACCTCGAGCGCATTGCCCGAGGTGGGGAAATCGAAGCCCCACACCTCTTCGAGGATGCGGCTGCGGGTCAGCACCCGCCGCGGATTGGCGATCAGCATTTCCAGCAGCGCGAACTCGGTGCGGGTCAAGCTGATGTGACGTTCGCCGCGGGTGACCTCGCGGGTGACCGGATCCAGCGTGAGATCCGAGAACGTCATCTTCTGCGATTCGGCTCCGTCGTCGGACACGGTGCGCCGCAGCAACGCCCGCATCCGCGCGAGCAACTCCTCAAGCGCGAAAGGCTTGGGTAGGTAGTCGTCGGCCCCGGCATCCAGCCCCGCGACCCGCTCGGACACGGAATCGCGGGCCGTCAGCACCAGGATGGGTAGATCGTCACCTGTGCTGCGAAGCTGCCGGCAGACTTCAAGACCATCCAGCCGCGGCATCATCACATCGAGAACCACCGCGTCGGGCCGGTCATCGGCGATCAGATCGAGAGCTTCGACCCCATCCTGGGCGAGCTGGACTGAATAGCCATTGAAGGAAAGCGACCGCCGCAGTGATTCGCGCACAGCGCGATCATCGTCAACGACAAGTATGCGCACAGCCACAGTGTCAACGCTCTATCTGAGATTGACCTGAGAGGCGCGCCGCAAAAACGCCTAGCGTCGGCGATCCAGGTCGAGCAGACCCAGGCGGGCGGCCTTCAACAGGCGGCGCGGCACCTTGTGCTGCTGACCCGCGACACTGACACCGACCAGGCCGGTGGCCTCGGCTTTCCACTGCGCGCGCCGACTACGGGTGTTCGCGCGCGACATTCTGCGCTTGGGCACAGCCATGACGTGCATCTCCTTGCTTGGGGTTGCCGCGCGCACCGCAGCGGCAGACGATTGCACTACAGAGTAACGGTTGACCTGCGTCGGTTCCAAAACGAGCAGGCCGCGTAGACGACGCCGCAGGACGCCGTCCGTCAAGCCTACCTAGCTGCGGCAGCTCCGCACGCCGCTGGGCACGCCGGTCTGGTTGGCGACGCTGACGTTGCACTCGCGGATCACCACGGTCTGCGAATAGACCTTGCCGGGGATGGTCTGGGCACCGTTGCGCCCACCGGTTCCGGTGTTGAGGATCCCGGTGACGTAGCCGTTGCTGCCGTCGCCGGCGTAGTACACGTCCCCCGTGCTCTCGTCCGTGGTGAGCGTGCCCCGGGTACCGAACGCCCGGTGGTACTGGACGCCGAGGGCCGAGTTGTCGACCGCGGTGTTGAGGTCGCTGCCCTGGTTGAACACGGTGTCCCCGACAGTCTGGATCGCCCGCACGCCCGGCGCCGGGTTCTTGAAGTCCGGCCGGCCGACGTTGTCGGCCATGGTCGAGACCTTGTGGTTCACGTTCTCCGGTTCGCTACCCGCGGCGTTGTCGACGCCCGGCGTCGCCTGCGCAAGGCCCGCCGGCGCGATCATGGCCAGCGCTCCGCCTGCGACGACTCCGCCCAGAATGGTGCGTGCCCGCTTCGAGTGCGGCGACATTGCCCGGTGCTTGGCCATCCGGTTCCCTTCCCCAGCCGTAGGGCGTGGCGACGACCACCACGCGTGCGTTCAGGCGACATCCTGCGGCATGAACGGGCCGGGATTACTCCTGGTCACGACGCATATTTTCGAACGCAAGCAACCTGAAGGAGAGGGGCCGCCGTCACCTGCGTAAATAACCGGCGACATGCTGTGAGAACGCTGAAATTTCTATGGGATCGCGGCGACCGGACGCGGCGCGGGCCACGCTGTGCCCACGGGGCGCCGGGGCGAACTCCCGAACCCGCCCCCTTGACGTGAGACCGGCGGTACCCGATAACCTACCGGTTGGTTGGGTCGCTCATCGGCGTCGACGGGAGTACGTGTGCCACCTGCAGTACGCATCGGCAACTGTTCGGGTTTCTACGGGGACCGGCTCTCCGCGATGCGAGACATGCTCACCGGCGGGGAGCTGGACTATCTGACCGGCGACTACCTCGCCGAGCTCACCATGCTGATCCTCGCCCGCGACCGCGCCAAGAACCCCGACCGCGGATACGCCAAGACCTTCCTGCTGCAGTTGGAGGAATCGCTTGGGCTGGCCCTCGACAACGGCGTCAAGATCGTTGCCAACGCCGGCGGGTTGAATCCGGCAGGGCTTGCCACCGCAGTGCGCGCCCTCGCCGAACGGCTGGGTCTCGACGTCAATGTCGCACATGTGGAGGGCGACGACCTGGTGAGCCGGGCCGGTGAGCTCGGGCTGGGATCGCCGCTGGCGGCCAACGCCTATCTGGGTGCCTGGGGCATCGTCGACTGCCTGGGCAGCGGCGCCGACGTCGTCGTCACCGGCCGGGTCACCGACGCATCGGTGATCGTCGGACCCGCCGCGGCGCACTTCGGTTGGAGCCGAACCGATTACGACGCACTCGCCGGTGCCGTCGCCGCGGGCCACGTCATCGAATGCGGCACCCAGGCCACGGGCGGCAACTACGCGTTCTTCACCGAGATCCCTGACCTGCAGCGGCCCGGCTTCCCGCTCGCCGAGATCTCCGCCGACGGCTCGTCGGTGATCACCAAGCATCCCGGAACCGGCGGCCAGGTCAGCGTCGGCACCGTCACCGCACAGCTGCTCTACGAGATCAGCGGCGCCCGCTACCCCAATCCCGATGTGACGCTGCGCGTCGACTCGCTGCAGTTGAGCCAGGACGGCGACAACCGCGTGCGCGTCTCCGGCGTCAAGGGCGAGGCTCCGCCTCCGACGCTGAAGGTGTCACTGAACAGCATCGGCGGCTTCCGCAACGCCGCGACGTTCGTGCTGACCGGACTCGACATCGAAACCAAGGCCGCGCTGGTACGCAGTCAGCTGGAAGCGGGCCTGAAGGTCAAACCGGCCGAGCTCGAATGGTCGCTGGCCCGCACCGACCATCCCGATGCCGACACCGAGGAGGCTGCCAGCGCGCTGCTGCACTGCGTGGCCCGCGACCCGGACCCCAACGTCGTCGGCCGCCAATTCTCCGCGGCGGGAGTCGAACTCGCGTTGGCGAGCTACCCGGGCTTCACCACCACCGCGCCGCCGGGAGACGGTCAGGTGTACGGCGTGTTCACCCCCGGCTACGTCGATGCGACCCTCGTCCCCCATGTCGCGGTACACGCCGACGGCACCCGGGTCGACATCGCACCGGCCACCGAGACACGTTCTGTCGCACCGGTTTCCGAACCGGAATTGCCCGCGCCGTTGCCGGCCGGACCCACCCGGCGAGTACCGCTCGGCACCCTCGCCGGGGCCCGCAGCGGCGACAAGGGTGGGTCGGCGAATGTCGGTGTGTGGGTACGCACCGATGAGCAGTGGCGGTGGCTGGCCCATGCGTTGACGGTGGACACGCTGCGTGAATTGCTCCCCGAGACAGCGGATCTGCCGGTCACCCGGCATCTGTTGCCGAATCTAAGGGCCGTGAACTTCGTCATCGAAGACATCCTCGGACAGGGCGTGGCATATCAGGCCCGATTCGATCCGCAAGCCAAGGGGCTGGGCGAGTGGTTGCGCAGCCGTCATATCGACATCCCGGAGGAACTCGTCAAGTGAGCATCTGGAACACCCCCGAACGCGAGGCGCTGCGTAAAACCGTGCGCAGCTTCGCCGAGCGCGAGGTGCTGCCCAACGTCGCGGAATGGGAGCGCACCGGCGAACTCCCCCGCGAATTGCACCGCAAGGCAGGCGAAGCCGGACTGCTCGGCGCGAACTTTCCCGAATCGGTCGGCGGCGGTGGCGGCGACGGCGCGGACGCGGTGATCATCTGCGAGGAGATGCACTACGCGGGCGCCCCCGGCGGGGTGTTCGCCTCGCTCTTCACCTGCGGCATCGCGGTGCCGCACATGATCGCCTCGGGCGACGAGCGGCTCATCGAGACCTATGTGAAACCCACGTTGCGTGGCGAGAAGATCGGTTCCTTGGCCATCACCGAACCGGGCGGCGGCTCGGACGTCGGGCACCTGACCACACGTGCCGTTCGAGACGGTGACGACTACGTCCTCAACGGCGCCAAGACCTACATCACCTCCGGCGTGCGGGCCGACTACGTCGTGACTGCGGCGCGCACCGGCGGGCCCGGCGCGGGCGGAGTCTCGCTCATCGTCGTCGACAAGGGCACACCCGGATTCGAGGTCAGCCGCAAACTCGACAAGATGGGCTGGCGCTCAAGCGATACCGCCGAGCTGTCCTACACCGACGTGCGAGTGCCCGCGGCCAATCTGGTCAGCGCGGAGAACTCCGGGTTTCTCCAGATCGCCGCGGCGTTCGTCTCCGAACGGGTCGGCCTCGCCGCCCAGGCATATGCCAGTGCGCAGCGTTGTCTGGACCTGACCGTCGAGTGGTGCCGCAACCGCGAAACTTTCGGCAAGCCATTGATTTCCCGCCAATCGGTGCAGAACACGCTGGCAGAGATGGCTCGGCGTACCGACGTGGCTCGCGTGTACACGCGCAACGTCGTCGAGCGGCAGCTCGCAGGCGAAGCGAATTTGATCACCGAGGTCTGCTTCGCCAAGAACACCGCGGTCGAGGCCGGCGAATGGGTGGCCAACCAGGCCGTCCAGCTGTTCGGCGGCATGGGCTACATGGCCGAGTCCGAGGTGGAGCGGCAGTATCGTGACATGCGCATCCTGGGCATCGGCGGCGGAACCACCGAGATTCTGACCTCACTGGCCGCGAAGACGTTGGGATTCCAGTCATGAGCCGATACACCGCTACCCCGAGCGTGAAACCTCTGCGAAAAATCGGTGAAAAAGTCGCAGTAGCTTCACATTCGCGAATGGAAGGCCAGTCATGACGGCGCTCAAATCGACCATCGACCCGAGCTCTCCCGGGTTCCTCGAAGCCGCTGAGGTGATGACCACCAAGCTTGCCGAACTCGACGCCGAACACGCCAAGGCGCTGGCCGGTGGCGGGCCGAAGTATGTCGACCGGCATCACTCGCGCGGCAAGCTAACCGCGCGCGAACGCGTCGAGCTGCTGCTGGACCCCGACGCTCCCTTCTTGGAACTGAGCCCGCTCGCGGCGTGGGGCAGTGACTTCGCCGTGGGCGCCAGCGTCGTCGCGGGCATCGGCGCCGTCGAGGGCGTCGAGTGCCTGATCGTCGCCAACGATCCGACCGTCAAGGGCGGCACCAGCAACCCTTGGACGCTCAAGAAAGTGTTGCGCGCCAATCAGATCGCGCTGGAGAACCGGCTGCCCGTGATCTCCCTGGTGGAGTCCGGCGGTGCTGACCTGCCCACCCAGAAGGAGATCTTCATCCCGGGCGGGCAGATGTTCCGTGACCTGACGCGACTGTCGGCCGCAGGCATCCCGACCATCGCGCTGGTGTTCGGCAACTCGACGGCCGGCGGCGCCTACATTCCCGGCATGTCCGATCACGTGGTGATGATCAAGGAACGCTCGAAGGTGTTCCTGGCCGGACCGCCGCTGGTGAAAATGGCGACCGGCGAGGAATCCGACGACGAATCCCTGGGTGGCGCCGAGATGCACGCCCGGACTTCGGGATTGGGTGACTACCTGGCCGCCGACGAACTCGACGCCTTCCGCATCGGCCGGCGCATCGTGGCCCGGCTGAACTGGCGCAAGCAGGGCCCCACCCCGGCGCCGGTGGTCGAGCCCCTGTTCGACCCCGAAGAACTCGTCGGCATCGTCCCCGCCGATCTGCGCATCCCGTTCGATCCGCGTGAGGTCATCGCCCGCATCGTCGACGGCTCGGATTTCGACGAGTTCAAGCCGCTGTACGGCTCGTCGCTGGTGACGGGCTGGGCCACGCTGTACGGCTATCCGATCGGCATCTTGGCCAATGCTCGCGGTGTGCTGTTCTCCGAGGAGTCCCAGAAGGCCACCCAGTTCATCCAGCTGGCCAACCGGGCCGACACCCCACTTCTGTTCCTGCACAACACCACCGGCTACATGGTGGGTAAGCAGTACGAAGAGGGCGGCATGATCAAGCACGGTTCGATGATGATCAATGCCGTGTCCAATTCGACGGTGCCGCACATCTCGCTGCTGATCGGGGCGTCCTACGGCGCGGGCCACTACGGCATGTGCGGGCGGGCCTACGATCCGCGGTTCCTGTTCGCCTGGCCCAGCGCGAAATCCGCGGTGATGGGTGGGACGCAGCTCGCCGGGGTGCTCTCGATCGTCAGCCGCGCGGCCGCGGCAGCCCGCGGGCAGGAGGTCGACGAAGCGGCCGACGCCGCGCTGCGGGCTGCCGTCGAGTCGCAGATCGAGGCCGAGTCGCTTCCGATGTTCCTGTCCGGAAGGCTGTACGACGACGGCGTCATCGACCCCCGCGACACCCGCACCGTACTGGGAATGTGCCTGTCCGCCATCGCCAATGGCCCGATCGAGGGAACGTCGAACTTCGGCGTCTTCCGGATGTGAGCTGACAACATGCCAATCACGAGAGTTCTGGTCGCCAACCGCGGGGAGATCGCCCGGCGCGTGTTCGCCACGTGCCGACGGCTCGGCATCGGCACCGTCGCGGTGTACACCGACCCCGACGCCGGCTCGCCACACGTCACCGAGGCCGATGCGCGCGTACGCCTCACCGGCAATACCGCGTACCTCGACGCCGCGCAGATCATCGCCGCAGCCCGCGCCGCGGGAGCCGACGCGGTCCATCCCGGCTACGGATTCCTTTCGGAGAACCCCGATTTCGCGGCAGCCGTGATCGACGCGGGGCTCACCTGGATCGGACCTCCGGTGCCCGCCGTGCAGGCGATGGGCTCCAAGATCGAAGCCAAGAAGATGATGGCTGCAGCCGGCGTGCCGGTGCTCGCCGAGCTCGATCCGGAAACCGTGACTGCCGAGCAGCTTCCGGTGCTGGTCAAGGCCTCCGCGGGCGGCGGTGGGCGCGGTATGCGGGTGGTGCGCGACATCGCGTCACTGCCGACGGAAGTCGCTGCGGCGCAACGGGAGGCGCAGTCGGCGTTCGGCGACCCCACGGTGTTCTGCGAGCGCTACCTGGCCGCAGGCCACCACGTCGAGGTTCAGGTCATGGCCGATGCCCACGGCACCGTGTGGGCGGTCGGCGAGCGTGAATGTTCCATCCAGCGCCGCCACCAGAAGATCATCGAAGAGGCCCCGTCGCCGCTCGTCGAACGCACCCCGGGTATGCGGGGCAAGTTGTTCGAGGCGGCCCGGCTGGCAGCGGAGGCCATCGGCTACACCGGTGCCGGCACCGTGGAGTTCATGGCCGACGATGACGGCGAGTTCTTCTTCCTGGAGATGAACACCCGCCTGCAGGTCGAGCACCCCGTCACCGAGGCCACCACGGGCCTGGATCTGGTCGAGCTGCAGATCGTGGTCGCCGACGGTGGCCGGCTCGATCCCGAGCCCCCACCGGCGTGGGGCTCCTCGATCGAAGCCCGGCTCTACGCCGAGGATCCGGCCAAGGGTTGGCAGCCGCAGGCCGGCACGGTGCACCGGTTCGCCGTGCCCGGCGCGCCGGTCGAGTTCGACGAGCTGAGCCGCGCCGGGGTGCGGGTCGACGCAGGCATCGAGGACGGCTCGGTGGTGTCGATCTTCTACGACCCCATGCTGGCGAAGGTCATCTCGTATGCACCGACGCGTCGTCAGGCCGCCGGAATACTTGCGGACACGTTGGCCCGCACCCGGATTCACGGTGTGCGCACCAACCGCGACCTGCTGGTCAACGTGCTGCGCCACCCGGGCTTCCTCGACGGGGCCACCGACACCGCGTTCTTCGACACCCATGGTCTCGACAAGCTGGCAGCCCCACTGACCTCGCCGGAGTCGGTGACGCTGAGCTCCGTCGCCGCGGCCCTCGCCGACTCGGCCAACAGCCGCAGCACCGCAACGGTTTTCGCCGCCGCCCCGAGTGGTTGGCGCAACCTGGCCTCGGGATACCAGACGAGGACATACCGTGAGGCCGATACCGAGCACACCGTCCGGTACCGGTTCACCCGCACCGGCGTGGACCTGCCCGACCACCCCGGCGTCACGCTCGTCTCCGCGGCACCCGACCGGGTGGTGCTCGCTGTCGACGGTGTCGAGCGGGCGTTCGACATTGCCCGTTACGGGAAGCCCGATGCTCCTGACGTTTTCGTCGACTCCCCGCTGGGCCCGGTGCAGCTGGCTGCCCAGCCGCGCTTCCCCGATCCCGATGACGCTGTCGCCCACGGCTCGCTGCTGGCGCCCATGCCCGGCTCGGTGCTGCGGGTAGGCGCGGCAGTCGGAGACACCGTCACCGCCGGCCAACCGCTGATCTGGCTGGAGGCGATGAAGATGGAGCACACCATCGCCGCGCCCGACGACGGTGTGCTGGCCGAACTCAATGTCGCCGCGGGCCAGCAGGTCGAGGTCGGCGCTGTCCTTGCCCGGGTGGAATCTCAAGAAGGAGAACAGCAGTGAGCTTCATCGAAACCGAAGAACAGCAGGCGCTGCGCCAGGCGGTGGCGGCGATGGCCGCCAACTACGGCCAGGACTACTACCTGGAGAAGGCCCGCTCGGGCCAGCACACCACCGAATTGTGGAACGAGGCAGGCAAACTCGGCTTCATCGGGGTGAATCTGCCCGAGGAGTACGGCGGCGGCGGCGCGGGCATGTACGAACTGAGCATGGTGATGGAGGAGATGTCAGCGGCCGGGTCGGCGCTGCTGATGATGGTGGTCTCCCCCGCCATCAACGGAACCATCATCTCCAAGTTCGGCACCGAAGAGCAGAAGAAGCGCTGGATCCCCGGCATCGCCGACGGTTCGATCACCATGGCTTTCGCCATCACCGAGCCCGACGCGGGGTCCAACAGCCACCGCATCACCACCACGGCACGCCGCGATGGTAGCGACTGGATCATCAAGGGCCAGAAGACCTTCATCTCCGGTATCGATCAGGCGCAGGCCGTTCTCGTGGTCGGCCGCACCGAGGATCACAAGACCGGCAACCTCAAGCCGGCCTTGTTCGTCATCCCCACCGACACTCCCGGCCTGCACTGGACCAAGATCGAGATGGAGATCACCAGCCCGGAGAGCCAGTTCCAGGTGTTCCTCGACGATGTGCGTCTGCCGTCCGACGCGCTGGTCGGTTCGGAGGACGCGGCCATCGCGCAGTTGTTTGCCGGGTTAAACCCGGAGCGGATCATGGGCGCCGCGAGCGCGGTGGGCATGGGCCGGTTCGCCATCAACAAGGCCGTCGACTACGTCAAGACCCGCCAGGTCTGGAAGGTTCCGATCGGCTCTCACCAGGGCTTGTCACATCCGTTGGCGCAGAACCACATCGAGATCGAGCTGGCCAAGCTGATGATGCAGAAGGCGGCGACTCTGTACGACGCCGGCGACGATTTCGGTGCTGCCGAAGCCGCCAACATGGCCAAGTACGCGGCAGGCGAGGCCTCGGTGCGTGCCGTCGACCAGGCCGTGCAGTCGCTCGGCGGCAACGGGTTGACCAAGGAGTACGGCATCGCTGCAGCGGTGACCGCGTCGAAGCTGGCGCGTATCGCCCCGGTCAGCCGCGAGATGATCCTCAACTTCGTGGCGCAGACGTCGCTCGGCCTCCCCCGGTCGTACTGATGAGCGCTTGCGCGAAGAAGAGAGAGCACTGATGAGCGAACTCGTTCGCTATCACGTCGAGGGCGCCGTCGCCCGGCTGACGCTGGACTCACCGCACAACCGCAACGCGCTGTCCACGGCTCTGGTCGACCAGTTGCACCAGGGCCTGGACCGCGCGGCCGCCGACCCGGCGGTGCGGGTGGCGGTGCTCGGCCACACCGGCGGAACCTTCTGTGCGGGAGCGGATCTGAGCGAGGCAGCCGGTCAGGACCCCGGGGACGTCGCCGTCGACCGCGCCCGTGAGATGACCAAGACCCTGCGGGCCATCCTCGAGCTGCCGGTGCCGGTCATCGGGGCGATCGACGGCCATGTGCGCGCCGGCGGCCTGGGTCTGGTCGGTGCGTGCGATCTCGTGGTGGCCGGTCAGAACAGCACGTTCGCCCTGACCGAGGCGCGGATCGGCGTGGCACCGTCGATCATCTCGCTGACCCTGCTGCCGAAGATGACGCCACGTTCGGCGGGTCGCTACTTCGTGACCGGCGAAAAGTTCGGCGCCGCCGAGGCTGCGGCGATCGGATTGATCACGCTGGCCACCGACGACGTCGAGGGCACTGTCGCAGGCCTGGCCGCCGATATCGCGAAGGGTTCGCCGCAGGGCCTTGCCGCGTCGAAAGCGTTGACCACCGCGACAATTCTGAAGTCGTTCGATGACCGGGCCGAGGAATTGACGCGTATGTCGGCCGAGCTGTTCGTCTCCGACGAAGCCCGCGAGGGCATGCTGGCGTTCCTGCAAAAACGTCCGCCGAGTTGGGTGGTTTGACGCAGGTCAGCTATCTGCGGATTGTTGCCTGTGGCAGCATCTGACCGGCTGCGGGTGTCACAAGGGGTCTCACAGGAATACCGTTTTCGTGCGGACATTCTCTGCCGTGCGGTATTCACCGAAAGGCCTCAATCATGGCCGAAGATCAAAACAAAGCGGTTTCCCGGAGAATCTGGGAGGTATTCGCATCAGGCGATCTGGCCGAACTCGACGACCTTGTCGCCGAGGGCGCTGCCTACCACGACACGCAGGACCCGTTCGGAGACCAACGCGGGCCCGAGCACATGAGAAGCCTCATGGGCATGTATCGGCAGACGTTCTCCAACATACGATTTGACATCAAGCAACAGGTCGCCGAGGGCGACTACGTGTGCACCCTGCTCGAGGCGCAGGGCGACGACACCGGCGGTCTCATGGGTCAGGCCGCCACCGGTCGGCATGCCAGGATCATGCTCACCATCACCGATCGGCACGAGGACGGCAAGATCGCCGAGAGCTACGCCACCTGGGACACCTTGGGCATGCTTCAGCAGCTCGGTCTCGTGCCGGCCGCAGCACAGCAGCCGACGGCGTCGGCCTGAGCCCACAACAGCCACAGCCGCTCACCGGCACCAGCCTCCGAGGTTGCGGTGGATCGTCCCGCAACCGCTGTCGCCGGTGAGCGGCTGCCGCGCGCAATTGGTGCATCGGACGCCGAGTAGCCGCGTTTAGGCTCGGAGGGTGACTGACGACTTGGGCGCGGGCCAGATCTACGTGCCTGCGGACAGCCCGATGCGGCCGCTGTGGGATGCCATCCGCAAATTGCCCTGCCCGATGGTGAAGTACCCGAACGTCGCGCTGCAGGGCGAACCCCGGCCCGAAGTCGGCGACATCCACCCGTCGCAACCCTGGCAGCCCATCGGCGCAAAGGTCGACGGCTCTCCTGACGTGTCGGTCAACCACATCGTGCCCAAAGTCGAATTGCTGTATCTGCCCCGCTTTCTGGAGCTGTCCGCTGACCACATGTGGGAAGTCATCCACGGCGCGCTGAACCTGCAGTGGTTGCCCACGCGGGTCAGCCGGTTCCACAAGGGCTCGCGCAACGCCGAAGACATGGTCGGGGTCGACGAGGCCTGGAAACAAGAACAGATTGCGTTGCAGCACCGCAAGCGCAGGGAGCTCACCGAAATCATCCATGCGCTCGCGGACAGCGCTGTCCACTGACGAAAGGATGACTCCGTGGCGGGTATCGACACAGCGGCGCTGACCCAAGCGTTCTCCGACTGGGCGCCGAATCAGTTCGCCATCCTTGAGCCCGGCGAAGACACGCGTCACCGCATTCCCGACGCCTGGTGGCCCACAGCTGCGTCCCCCGATCCCGACGAACGCAAAGTCGCCGCGATGGCGTTGTGGAACAACGACTTTCTGGCGATGATCCCCCGTTTTGCGCAGGCCTTGCGTGAGCGCCTGGTCGATGTCCGCGTCGTGCAGCATTCCTGGTTGCCCGCACCGACGTTGGACTACGTCCTGATCGACGACGAGGGACGCCACGCCGTCTGGCTCGGCGAGGATCCCGCCACGTTCGGCGACACCGAGCCGACGTTCTTCGAAGCCCTACCGCCGCAGGCCGATACCTTCCTGCGCAGCGTGCACGCCGGGTTCACCACGTGGGACGGGGAATCCTGCGGGCTCATCGCGCCTGCCCGCATGCAGACATATGCGGCCTATGTGGGCTGGCCCGAGCCGTTGTCGGCGCCCCCTGCAGATCTCGAGCCCGACAGCATCCACCCGCTGCGGATGCTTCGGATCGGCGGACGCGAGTCCTACTCGGATCTGCTGGTATCCCCTGACCATCCACAGGGTTTCGCCATCACGTACTTCGAGCCTGATTTCGATGTCACCCTGTTCGGGCACGCGCTCGACGAGCTCATGATGATGGCGCTGGAAGGCTGAGCCACTCAGCTTGCGCTGGCACCGTGGCGGCCCGCACCCGCCGCGAATCGGCCGGCCCCGTGTGCGGCCTCGTGTTTGACCTGCTCGATGCTCTCGAACTCGAATTCCATTGCGGCCTGCTCTGATCGGCCCCACTGGTGCAGCGCCGAGCGCCGGTCGGCCCGCAGGCACTGCTGCGGCAGTGCCGCCAGTTCCGCTGCCAACTCTTCTGCCGCCGTGCGTGCGTCACCTTTCGGAACCACCCTGTTGGCCAGCCCGATCGCGTGGGCCTCGGTAGCGTCGACGGCACGGCCCGTGAGGATGAGGTCCATCGCAGCCGCACGGTGCCCCCGTCGATGAGTGGGACACCCCAGCGTCGGCAGAACACCCCCAGCACCGCGTCCTCCTCGACCACCCGCATGTCGCACCAGAGCGCCAACTCCAGGCCGCCGGCGACCGCGTAGCCACTGATGGCGGCGATCACGGGTTTCGAGAGAACCATCCGGCTCGGCCCCATCGGCCCCGGCCCGGTCGCGCTGAGCGTGTTGGACTGCGGAGTGCCGAAAGCCTTGAGATCGGCACCGGCACAGAATGTTCCACCGTCGCCCCAGAACACGGCGACCGATGCGGAATCGTCGGCGTCGAACTCCTCGAACGCCGCGACGAGTGCGGCCGCGGTCGGACCGTCTACCGCGTTGCGCGCGTGCGGGCGGTGCAGGATGACGGTGGTCACCGCGCCGTTGCGTTCGGTTCGTACGGGTTCGGTCATGTCGCCTCCGTGAGTTCGGTCCGGTCGCGCCGCGCGGCGAGTTCGGCGGCGAATTCGGTGTAGGCCGTGCGTAATTGCGCGCCCGGCCACTCGGCCGGCAGCAGCTCGTCGGGCAACACCGGGTCGGTGAGCAGATGCCGCACGATGCCTGCCGCTGCCACGAAACGGCCCGGAACGTCTGTGGCAGAGGCGATATCGTGCAGCAGCCGGTTGCCGGTCCGCATCCAGCCGGGCAGATCCCACAGCCGTTCGACCAGCTCGTTCGGGGCGTCGTCCCGGGTGTGCAACTGCCGCACCCGTTCGGTGATCTCTTGCGGCAACACCTGGTCGAGGTTGTCGGGCCGCATCCACACGCCTTCGCGGAGCTCGGCGAAGCGGTACTGCTGCAAGGTCGTTCGCAACGCAGCACGGGTACGCGCGTCGGTTCCGACACTGGTGATGACGAGCGTGAGCCATTCGCCGTTGTCCGGACGCAGGCGTGGGTTGATGGCATCGTCCTGGCGGCGCTGCCGGGCCAGCAGGCGGTCGGCCAGCCGATAGCCGTCCTCAGAGCGCACCAGGTCACCGGCCCCGACCATGCGGGTCAACGCCACCCGCAGGGCGGTTTCCTTAATGTCGAAATCCGCTGTCAGCCTGATGAGTTCAGCGGCACTGGCCCAGGCCGGGTGCGCGCCGAGCAGCACGCTCAGCACGACCGACCTGGCCGTCATCCGGTTCAGCGTGGGCACGCGTCACACCCCGGAGGTCCGGCGCCCGTAATCGCCCATGGGTTCGTCTCGGTGCCGGACCGCCTCCCGGAATCCGTGTTCACGGGCATCGGCGACGAACGCGTGCCCTTCGGGGGTGTGC
This sequence comes from Mycolicibacterium brisbanense, assembly GCF_001570425.1. GTDB lineage: Bacteria > Actinomycetota > Actinomycetes > Mycobacteriales > Mycobacteriaceae > Mycobacterium > Mycobacterium brisbanense. Next base: position 354,515 of record NZ_BCSX01000024.1, on the reverse strand, counting down.
CGGGCGATGCCGTCGAACACGGTGCTGACCATCTGGCTGGTGGCCACGCCTTGCTGCAGCAGCGCGGTGTTACAGGCCAGTTTGGCCATGATGAGTTGATTCACCGGCATTGCCGCGATGCGTTGGACAAGCCGCTCGGTGCGCTCGTCGAGAGCGTCGGGCTCGGGCGCCTCGACGGCGAGCCCCCATTCGGCGGCCTGGGCTCCGGTGATGCAATCGCCGGTGAACAGCAGCCGTTTCGCGCGTTGATCGCCGAGCCGGTGTGCCCACAACCCGGCCGCGGGCACACCCCACACCCGCATCGGCGGATACCCGATCTTGGCATCGGACGCCGCGATCACCTGGTCGGCGTGCAACGCGATATCGGTGCCGCCGGCTACGCAGTAGCCGTGGATCTTGACCACCGTCGGCTTGTCGGCGCGCATCAGGCTGGAAAAGCCCCGCACGAACCGGCTCATCATCTGGTAGTCGATCATCGGATCCCACGGCTGATTGGGCAGGTGGTTGATCGCCTGAGTCTTCCCGTCGAGCACGGTTCCGTTGTGATCGGCTCCGCCGGCCGAGGAGGTGCCGTCGGCGTAGGCGCTCAAATCGAAACCGGCGCAGAACCCTTCACCGCGGCCGGACACCAGGATCACGTGCACCTGGGGGTCCAGGTCTGCGCGCTCCACGCACGCCGCGAGTTCCAGTGGCGTGGCCGCCACGATCGAATTGCCTTTGTCGGGCCGGTTGAACGTGATGCGAGCGACGCGATCGGTGACCTCATAGGTCATGGTGCTGAGGTTGTCGAAGTCGACGCTCATGCCCTCCCCTCCCCTCGCGAGCAGTCGGCGGGCACACTCATCCCTTGACCAGCGCGCGCTCGATGATCGCCGCGAGATCCAGTCCGGTGGGCAGGGTTCCGAAGGCACCGCCCCACTGCCCGCCGAGCCGGCTGGCCAGGAATGCCTCGGCCACGGCCGGGTGACCGTGACGCACCAGCAGCGAGCCCTGCAGAGCGAGGCTGATGTCCTCGGCGACCTTGCGGGCCCGGTATTCGATGTCGTCGAACTCGCCGAGTTCCGCCTTGAGGGCCGCGGCATGTGCATCCAGCCGCGGATCTTGGCCCAGCGCCAGCTCGTCGAACAGTACTTCCACGCATTCGGGACGAGTTGCCATGGCCCGCAACGTGTCCAATGCGCTCACGTTGCCGGAGCCCTCCCAGATGCCCATCAACGGGGCTTCCCGATAGAGCCGCGGCATGCCCGACTCCTCGACATAACCGTTGCCGCCAAGGCATTCCATGGCCTCACCCGCGTGCGGGGTGGCACGCTTGCACACCCAGTACTTCCCGGCGGCCAGTCCGATACGCCGCAGCAGCCCTTCGCGTTCGTCACCGCGCACCGCCTTGTCGGTGGCCCCGGCCATCCGCATGGCCAGCATGGTCGCGGCCTCGGCCTCGACAGCCAGATCGGCGATTACGTTGCGCATCAGCGGCTGGTCGATCAGGTAGGCGCCGAAGGCCTTTCGATGCTGCGCGTGGTGCACTGCACGGCTCAGCCCGGTGCGCATGCTGGTGGCACTCCCCAAGGTGCAGTCCAGCCGGGTCAGGTTGACCATCTCGATGATGGTCTTGACCCCCCGCCCCTCCTCGCCGACCAGCCAGGCCACCGCGCCGTCGTACTCGACCTCGCTGGACGCGTTGGCGTGGTTGCCGAGCTTGTCCTTGAGGCGCTGCAACAACATTCGGTTACGGCTGCCGTCGGGCAGCACCCGCGGCAGGAAGAAACAACTCAAACCGCCGGGGGCTTGCGCCAGCACCAGGAAGATGTCTCCCATCGGCGCCGAGGTGAACCACTTGTGGCCGGTCAGCGAGTATGTGCCGTCACCGTTGGGCACGGCCTGCGTGGTGCCGGCACGGACGTCGGAGCCGCCCTGCTTCTCGGTCATCGACATGCCCGCGGTGATTCCGGCTTTGGTCGACGGCACCGCGAGCGTGGGGTCGTAGACCCGGCTGGTGAGCAGCGGTTCGTAGACCGCGGCCAGCTCCGGGTTGAACCGCAGCGCGGGGACGACGGCATAGGTCATCGAGATCGGGCACATGTGGCCGGGCTCGGCCGTCCAGACGGAGGTCTTGGCGGCACGCACCACATGTGAGCCGGCGCGGTCGTCGGCCCACGGCGCTGCATGCAGGCCGTGTTTGATCGCGGCGGTCATCAGCTCGTGATAGGCGGGGTCATATTCGACCTCGTCGACGCGGTGACCGTAGCGATCGTGGGTGTGCAGGATCGGCTGGTTGCGATCGGCGAGCTCGCCCCACCGCTGCACCTGGGCGGTGCCGTTCAGGGCTCCGACCGCGTTGACCTCGTCGAGTCCCCACTCACCGCCTTCCCGGATGAGGGCCTCGGTCAACACCGGGGACGCGGCGGGGTTGAAATCCTCCAGCGGCGGGACCTGATTGGTGACGACGTGCGTATCGCTCATACCCCCAGTGTTACAGTTTCCCGACAGTTGTTCAAGAGTTGTAACAGCGTGACGTCACCGCGCGTGCGCGGCGAAGAATTGCCACAGTGCCGTCGTCGCGAATGGCGGCCAATCGTGGCCGCCTCCCTCGACGGTGCTCAGCACCACCGCGCGGTTGTCGGGACAGGTCGCGGTCGACGTGGACACGCCGCCGTTCGTCGTGACCGTCGGTGGCCCGCATTGATCGACTTTGCGCCACGACGCGTCGACATCGAGCACCGGCGGTCCATTGATGCGGGCGAAGCCGATACCTTCACCGCCGTCGTAGCGGATCATCGGATCAGCGGTGCCGTGGATGTGCATCACCGATATCGGCCGCGGGTTCGGACAGGACAGCTGGGTCGCGGAGACCGGACCGATGGCCGCGAAAGTGCCGGAGTTGCAGGCCAAGGCGAACGCCATCATGCCGCCGTTGCTCATGCCGGTGGCGTATACGCGTCTCGGGTCGATGCCGATGCCGGCCCGCACATCGGCCACCACCGCATTGATGAAGCCGACGTCGTCGATGTTCTCCTTGGCCGGCTGTCCGCAACATCCGCCGACGTTCCAGGCGCGCGACACCCCGTCGGGATAGGCGACGACAAATTTGGCGCTATCGGCCAAACTGTCCCAGCCGTAGGACCTTTCGGCTTGCGCCGCGCTGCCGAATCCGCCGTGCAGCATCACCACCAGCGCAGCCGACGCAGGTAGGCCCTCCGGCCGGTACAGGCGGTAGATCCGGTCGAGCCCGCCGACATTGATGTGGCGCACCGACTGCCCATCCGGTACGCCTGGTAGCGCCGGGTGGCCCCTGTCGCTTAACGCCGACACCAGCACGACGACCAGCAACCACCCACAGCGCGCGATCATGCCCCCAGGTTAGGTCGGCTGACACCCGACCGCGGCAAACCCGTGTGCGGACTCAACCAAAGTGGCGAATGTGACCCGTCACGTAGGTCGGCCAGCTGTCCACGGCTGCCGTCGTGACGAATTCGGCTATGGCCGTGGTGAACTCGCGGCTCAGGGTATGGTCGGCGTCGGCGACGGCTCCCAGCATCGGGCTCTGGGGATAGGCGTCGAAAGTGCCGAAGAGAAAGGGTAATTCGCAGCAGTGAGTGGCCCCCAACCCGGACGGGTCATCCGGGGGTCGACGATCGAACTGGTAGACGTAGGTCGGGTTGCCGCCGACCGCATGGTGCCGGGCGATCTCGAGTGCGCCACCGCGAAATATCAGGTCGGTCTGTGCCTCGATGAAGACGTGTGCCGGTGATGCCTGCTGGGACGTGATGTCCTTGATGCGGTCGTAGTCGAAGAAAGCCGTCGCTTCGTCGCGTGTGGTACCTATCAGCAGGGCCTTGCCGAGCAGCGCGTCGTCATCGAGCGCTTGACGCCACGACCGGCCGACACCGGCGCCCCCGAGCACCGGATACATCGGTGGCGCGACACTGCCCGGACGGGCCCGTTGCGTCGCGAGATCGCGATAGGCCGCAAGCAATCGGTCAACGGGCAACTCGCGCAGCATCTTTGCCGCATCCGGGCCGTTCGGCGCACCCAGCAGCCCCAGGTACGCCTCGGTGCTTGCGACCGCGTCTTGCTGCGGCTGCGGCTCGAGACCCCAGGGACCGCTCTGGAGAAGCAGTTGACTGACGCGCGGGCGCGTCTGCTCGTCGACGGCCAGCGACATGGCCGAGTACGCGCCCGCAGACTGTCCGCCGACGGTGACCTTGCCCGCGTCGCCACCGAACGCGGCGATGTTGTCCGATACCCAGTCCAACACCGCCCGCTGATCCTGGCAGCCGAGGTTGTCGATCCCCAGCTCGGGCAGATACAGGTAGCCCAACGGGCCTACTCGATAGTTGGCGGTCACCACCACCGTGTCGCCGAGTACGGCCAGCCGGGATCCGTCGTACCAATCCCACCCGCCGGAACCGCTGGTGAAGCCGCCGCCGTGGAACCACACCAGAACCGGCCGCGGCGTCTGCTCAGAAGTCGCCGCAACCGGACAGAACACATTCAGGGTCAGGCACCCGTCTTCATTCCAATCCGCAGCCCGGTGACCCATCACCCGCTCGAGTCGGGAAGGCCCCTGGGGCACCGACGGACCGGCCTGCGCGGCGTCGCGCACTCCGGCCCACCCCGCGTGCCTCCGAGGAGGCGCGAATCGCAGCGCACCGACCGGCGATGCCGCGTAGGGAACACCCCGGAAGCACAGCGCGTCTCCTTCTATCGATCCCTTGATGCTGCCGGTGGCAGTGGCCACGATCTGACCTTGGACGTTTGGCATGGTTGCTGGCTTTCCCGCTCGGAAACCGCTTACAGCCGTTCTAGTTCAGAGCTCACAATCACGCCTAATCAACCATCCTGTATGACGGGAAGACGCCAATACCATGTGAATGATGAAGGAAGTACGCCAAAAGCTCGGTGAGACCGACAGCCGGATAGCCGCCGCGCTGATGGCCTCACCTCGTGCGACGTGGCGCACCATCAGCGACGCCCTCGGGATTCCGGAACGCACAGTGGTGCGCCACGCGTCACCACTTTTCGGCACGCGGACGCTCCGATCCACCGCGGTCCGCAATCCCGCCCGGTTCCCCGACCTCGTTCCGATGGCGCTCCGCATCCGGTGTGAGCCCAAGCGGATCTCGGCGATCGCCGCCACGCTGGCCCGTCGCCCCGACACCATCTGGGTCGACGTACTCGGCGGCGGGGACGAGATCTGTGCCGTGCTGCACATCGACGGACCCGACACGCGCAACAGACTTCTGCTGCGCGACTTGCCTGCTACCAATGCCGTCCAATCGTGGACGTCGCACATGCTGTTGAAGGTGTTCGCCGCCGGCTTCGATTGGAGCGGTGGCCTGCTCTCTGCAACGGAATTGGCCGCGCTGCGGGCTGATACGCCCGCAACCGGTGCAGGCCCCGCCACGTTTCCTGTCGACGACCCACTGATTGTCGCGTTGATCGACGGCGGACGCGCCTCCTACACCGAACTCGCGGACCGCACCGGCATGAGCGTGGCGACCGTTCGGCGGCGTGTCGAACGGTTGCTCGCCGGTCAATTCCTCAGGCTGGCAACCGAACTCGATCTCGCGCAGCTCGGAATCCACACCGAGGCACTGCTATGGATCAATGTCTCCCCCGGAGCTCTCGAAGAGACCGGCGAGCGCCTCAGCCGCCACGCGCAGGTCCGGTTCGCTGCCGCCACCACCGGTCCGTCGAATCTTCTGATTGCCGTCGCGGCGGCCGACCTCACCGGGCTCTACGACTTCCTCAACTCCACGATCGGTGCCGTCGACAGGGTCTCGGCCATCGACATCACCCCGATCCTGTCCAGCGTCAAACGCACCGGCCTCATCCGTTCGGACGCTCGGCCATGAGTGTCTTCATGGTGACGTAACTGGTGACGGCCGCTACGCCCGGCAGACTCGCCAATCGGTTGGCGTGGAAGTCCTCATAGGCGGGCAGGTCGGCGACCTCCACCTGCAGCAGGTAGTCGTAATTGCCGGTGACGTGGTGACTCTGCGCAACCTCGGGCAGTTGTACGACCGCCCGTTCGAACGCCACCACATCCGCGCGGGCGTGCCGGATGAGCCGTACCCCGGCGAACACCCGCAGGCTGCGGCCGAGCGCAGCGGGGTCGATCGTGGCGCGGTAGCCGCGTATCACACCCGCTTCCTCGAGTCGGCGTACGCGCCGCAGACAGGGTGACGGCGACAGACCGACCCGGTCGGCGAGTTCGGCGTTGCTGATCCGGCCATCCTTGTCGAGCACAGCCAATATCGACCGATCCACATCGTCCACATTGGCAGATTATTGCTCTACTGACGCCCTTGTCAGGTCATCTACGCCACTCGACCGCGCTAGTTGCTGCCAAAGTTGCCGAGCGATGACACCTCGCCATCGATCGTTCCGGCACGCTCATGGGGACATGTCTGACGGTCCGCGAGGAGGAGAACCGATGCCGGGTGACAGCACGATCGCCGTTCACAGCGACGACGAAGTCCGTCCGTGCCGCGCCGTGGCCCCGCCGATCTATCAGACCGCGACGTTCAGCGCCGACGACGCGGACCAGTTCGCCACAGCGGCCGTCGAGCCACGCGGACAGGACTTCTACACCCGCTTCGGGAATCCGAATCACGCACAGGTGGCGGCTGTGGTGGCCGAACTCGAACACACCGAAGCCGCCATGGTCACGGCATCCGGAATGGCCGCCCTCACCACGGCCGTGCTGGCCCTGGTGTCCGCGGGCGATCACGTCATCGGACAGACCTCCACCTACGGTGGCACCGGGTCGGTGCTGTTGAACCTGCTGCCTCGGTTCGGCGTGTCGACCACCCAGGTGGATCAGACGGACCGCGATGCTTTCGCGCGGGCGCTCACCCCGCAGACCCGGCTGATCCTGGTGGAATCGCCGAGCAATCCGCTGCTACAGATCACCGATCTGCGCGCCGTCGCCGAGCTGGCCCGTGCGCACGACGTACTTACTTTGGCGGACAACACATTCGCCACTCCTGTGAACCAGCGCCCGACAGACTTCGGCATCGATCTGGTGTGGCACAGCGCCACCAAATACCTCAACGGGCATTCCGATGTGTCGGCCGGGGTGATCGCCGGGTCGGCAGAATTGCTCGACAAGATCTGGGAGGTCTCCACGCTCACCGGAGCCGTGTTGGGTCCGTTCGACGCGTGGCTGCTGCTACGCGGGCTGCGTACCCTGCCGTTGCGGATGCCGCGGCACAACGCCAACGGGCAGGCGCTCGCGGAGGCCCTGAAGGACCATCCAGCCGTTCGCCGCGTGCACTATCCCGGCCTACCGGACCATCCGCAGCATGCCCTGGCCACCGACCAGATGCACGGCTTCGGCGGCGTGCTCGGGATCGAACTCGCCGGCGGATACGAGGCGGCCGACGAGTTCCTCGGCCGGCTCCGCTATGCCCGCCGATCAGCCAGCCTCGGCGGGACGGAAACGCTTGCCGTCCACCCGGTTTCGATGTGGCGCGGAATGCTGAGCGATGAGCAGATCACCCAGTCGGGAGTACCGTTCGGCCTCGTGCGCGTGGCAGCGGGCACCGAGGACACGGCCGATCTGGTTGCCGACGTGCTCGCCGCCGCCGACGCCGTGAAGGCCGCCACCCAGCTCTGAGAAACGAAGGAGAGCACGATGAAAACCCTCCTCACCGGAGGCACGGTCATCAGCATGGATCCGGCCGTCGGGGATTTCGGCCGCGGCGACGTGCTCATCGACGACGGTGTGATCGTCGACGTGGCGGCGCGGATCGATGCTCCGGACGCCGAGGTGATCGACGCGACCGACCGCATCGTCATGCCAGGTCTCGTCGACAACCACCGGCACACGTGGCAGACGGCGCTCCGGGGCGTCGGCGCCGACTGGACCTTCGCCGACTATCTGGCGGCGATCCACGGCACGCTCCGTCCGCAGTACCTGCCGGAGGACGTCTACCTGGGCAACCTGGTCGGCCGGCTGGAGGCACTGCACTGCGGAGTGACCACAATGCTGGATTGGTTCCACTGCGCGCAGGGCCCCGAGCACGCCGACGCCGCCGTCGCCGGGCTGCGCGAGGCACCAGGCCGCTCGATCTTCTGCTACGGCGCCGCCTACGGCACCACCGCCCCGATCGGCGTCGAGATCCGGCGCGTCCGCAACGGCCTTCCCGGGGGCGGCTTGGTCACCATGGCGCTGGGACTGAGAGGCGCCGAGGACACCAGCATTGCCACCGTCGCCGACGAGCTCGCGTTGGCCGAGGAACTCGGCCTGCGTACCAGCGTGCACGTCGCCTCCGACGGAACCACGCGTCCCGTCGCCGACCTCCGCGACCACGGACTGCTGCGCGACACAACAACTTTCGTCCACGCCAACGGCATCAGCGACGACGAGCTCCGGATGCTCGCCGACGCAGGCAGCTCACTGTCCGTCAGCCCCGACGTCGAACTGAAGATGGGGTTCGGCTGGCCGATGACGGGCCGGGCGCTGGCTGCGGGCCTGCGCCCGACGCTGTCGGTCGATGACACCCCGGCAGCCGGCGGTGACATGTTCTCCACCCTGCGCACCGCCTTCGCGGTGCAACGCGGCCTCGACGGCACCCTGCGGGCGAAAGATCTGCTGGAGTTCGTCACCATCGACGCCGCCCGATCGTGCGGGCTGGCAGAGCGCACCGGCAGCCTCACTCCTGGCAAGGACGCCGACGTGGTCCTGCTGCGTGCCGACGACGTGACGGTGTTCCCCGTCTCCGATCCCGCCGCCACGATCGTCACGGCCGGTCACCCCGGTTTGGTCGACACCGTTCTGGTCGCCGGCCGAGTGGTCAAACGCGACGGCGCACTAGTCGATGTCGATCTCGCCACGCTGCGGGCCCGATTGACGGCGTCACGCGACCGGATCGCCGCAGCCGCGGGTGTACCTATCGACGGCACCTGGCGACCGGCAGACTAGTCAGTTCGCGGCGTGCTCACGCAAGAACGCGATGTCGTCCTTGCGGCCTTCATCGGACGTCTCGCAGATCACCGGTGCGTCGGCGGCCTTGACCACCGCGGCCAGCAGTTGCGGATCGATCTGTCCCAGACCGAAATTGGCGTGCCGGTCGGCACCGGAGCCGGCCGCGTCGCGGGAATCGTTGCAGTGCACCAGGTCGATGCGTCCGGTGATGGACTTGATGCGGTCCACCGCGTCGATCAGCGCCTCACCCGCGGCCCACGCGTGGCAGGTGTCCAGGCAGAAGCCGATCCCCTTGTCGCCGATGTGATCCCACAACCGGGCGATGGTGTCGAAGTGTCGCGCCATGGCGTGATCGCCGCCCGCGGTGTTCTCCAGGTAGACCGGGACGTCGGTCTTGAGGCTGTCGAGCGCCTTGACCCACCGCTCGAAGCCGGCCTCCATGTCGTTGTCGTCGGCGTGACCGCCGTGCACGATCACCGCGGTGGCACCGATCTCGGCGGCTGCGTCGCACGTGTCCTGCAGGATCTTGCGGGACGGGATGCGCACCCGGTTGTTCGCGGAAGCGACGTTGATCAGGTACGGCGCGTGCACATACAGGGGCACGCTCGACGCCTTGAGTACGTCGGCATCTTCGCGCGGCTTGGGTTTCTTCCAGCTCTGCGGGTTGCCGAGGAAGAACTGCACCACGTCGGCGCCGTCGGCTTCCGCCGCGGCCAGCGGGTCGGTGTTGTCTACATGCGAACCGATGAGCACGTGCCCAAGTTTAGGCCGCGGCTCTGACACCGAAATTGCCGCGCCGTGACCCGGCAGAGGTCACTTAATCTGGCAAACATGCACAGACGCGCATGGCGCATCCTGTTGGTGGCGGCTGCCCTGGTGATGGTCGCCGTCGCGGCATTGGCCGGGTACCGCGGCTATCGCGAGCACATCGCCCGGCCCGACTTTCCCGACGTCGACACCTCGCAGCTGAGCCCGGGCCGCGCCGCTGTCGTGCACGTCTTGGCCCAGGAGTACGCGGCGCAAGCAGGCATGTCCAAGTACTCCGAGGGCAACGACGAGCCATGGTGTGCGGATTTCACCAGCTGGGTGATGCGCGAATCCGGCAAGCCCTTCTCCAACCCCAACTCCGGGCACTGGCGCATCCCCGGCGTCTTAACGCTCACCGACTACCTGCAGGCCCAGGGACGGTGGGAACCGCCGGATTACTCACCGCAGCCCGGCGACATGGTGCTCTACGACAGCCCGAGCCCGAAAGGCCAGCACGTCAACATCGTGTTGATCAACGACAACGGCACGCTCACCACAGTCGGCGGCAACGAAGGCCGCAACATCGCCCTGTCGACCTACAAGATCTCCGACGATCCGGGCATTCGTGGCTTCGGCCGCTACGAATAACTCTCCCCGCGAGCAGACGTGTACACCCCCAATTTGCAAGCCTTTTGGGGGTGTACACGTCTGCTCAGCCGGCCAGTGCGGAGGCACGTTCGAGGTGCCGGTAGATCCTCGCGGTCAACTCGTCAGGATGACGGCGTACGTCATCGACCACCAGCGGCACCGTCGTCCATCCGCACTCCTGCAACCGGGCGGTCTTGATGCGATCATGCTTGAGGGCCTCTGTGCTGGCATGCCATTCCATGCTGTCGTACTCGGCCACCAAACCGGCCTCGGGCCAAGCGAAATCGACGCGCCACCGTTTCCCGTGCCGATCGATGATCTCGTACTGCAGTTCCGGCAAGGGCAACCCGCCGTCGATGAACACCAACCTCGCTTCGCTCTCCATCGGCGACTCGGCACGGCCATCGGCATACTCGATGAGCTCACGGACCTTCACGATGCCGCGACGGCCTTTCTGCTCATCGATCGCCACCCTCAGCTCCGCTGCCGTGACCGATCGCGTGAACAGCGCAGCGTCGAGCACCGCCAGCGCGCGCGGCCGTCGCAGCGTGCGCGCGATCCCGACTGCGGTCCAGGCCGGCGCCGTCACCAAGCGACCGTCAATCTTCTTCAGCGGTGCGCCAATTCGCTGATGCACCATCAGATCCGGCGCCGGTCGCATGCGGATGCCGGGGTCGAGGATGTGCAGCCGGTCATCGGCCTCCGTGGCGAAGCCGTACAGTCGCGCCGCAGTATGCATGCACGCCACGATCCGCCGGCCCGACACCAGATCCAGAGCGGCCAACCGCGCGGACACGTCAGGCGGCGTCAGCGCATAAACACCTCGGCGAACCCGGATGAGTCGACCCGCACGTACGGCGACCTCCAGTCCCTTGGGAGATAGAACGGCGAGTAATTGCCGCGTAGTAGCGACACCGCCATTCGCGGTGAACATCTCCCGTACTGCGTCAGACGGCATGCCCTGAATGCTCGTGCCTCGGCGTGCCGGAAGGAACCCCACATTCAGAAGCTGTGGACAACTCTGCCGACAAGACGCGAAAACCCCCAAAACCCGGAGGTTTTGGGGGTTTTCGCGACTGCTCGCGCAGTTAGGTGTTAGCGGTAGTCGCTGTAACCGTAGTCGTCCAGCGGCACCGCAGCACCGGTCGCCTGGCCGAAGTCCGGGCTGTAGTACTGATCCTCGTAGGACGGGATCGTGTACGCCGCAGCGCGGGCCTCTTCGGTGGGCTGCACCTGGATGTTGCGGTAACGGTTGATACCGGTACCGGCCGGGATCAGCTTGCCGATGATCACGTTTTCCTTCAGACCCTGCAGCTTGTCGCTGCGGCAGTTGATCGCCGCATCGGTGAGCACGCGAGTGGTCTCCTGGAACGACGCCGCCGACAGCCACGAATCGGTGGCCAGCGACGCCTTGGTGATACCCATCAGCACCGGACGTCCGGCTGCGGGCTCGCCACCCTCGGCCACGACGCGACGGTTCTCGGTCTCGAACTCGGCACGCTCGGTGAGCGAGCCGGGCAGGAACTCCGTCGAACCCGAGTCGATGATCGTGACGCGACGCAGCATCTGCCGGACGATGACCTCGATGTGCTTGTCGTGGATCGACACGCCCTGGGCCCGGTAGACCTCCTGGACCTCCTTGACGAGGTGGATCTGCACCTCGCGGGGGCCCTGGACACGCAGCACCTCGTGCGGATCCGCGGAGCCTTCCATCAGCTGGTCGCCGACCTCGACGTGGTCGCCGTCGGAGAGCACGCCCTCCGAGCCGTCCTCGTGGGTGATGACCCGCAGGCGCTGACGCTTGGTGAGCTTGTCGTAGACAACTTCCTCGCCGCCATCGTCGGGGACGATGGTGATCTTGAAGAACTTGTCGCTCTCCTCGAGCCGCACGCGGCCCGCGACGTCGGCGATGGGCGCCTTGTTCCGCGGGATGCGAGCTTCGAACAGCTCCTGCACGCGGGGCAGACCACCGACGATGTCGGCGCCACCGGTAACACCACCCTGGTGGAAGGTACGCATGGTCAGCTGCGTGCCGGGCTCACCGATGGACTGGGCGGCGACGATGCCGACGGCCTCGCCGATGTCGACCAGCTTGCCGGTGGCCATCGAACGGCCGTAGCACTTCGCGCACACGCCGGCAGCCGACGCGCAGGTCAGCACCGAACGCACCTTCACCTGCGAGATACCCGCAGCCAGCAGCGCGTCGATCGCGGGATCACCGAGATCGTGACCACGCTCGATGATCACCTTGCCGTTGGCATCGACCGCGTCGGTCGCCAGGGTCCGGGCGAACGCCGAGGTTTCGACGTGCGCATCGCGGATCAGCGAACCGTCGTGCCCACGCTCGGCCAGCGTGACGATGATGCCGCGCTCGGTCTCGCAGTCGGTCTCGCGAACGATGACGTCCTGCGACACGTCGACCAGACGACGGGTCAGGTAACCCGAGTCGGCGGTACGAAGAGCGGTGTCCGCCAGACCCTTACGGGCGCCGTGGGTGTTGATGAAGTACTCCAGCACCGTCAGGCCCTCGCGGAACGAGGACTTGATGGGGCGCGGGATGAACTCACCCTTCGGGTTGGTCACCAGACCCTTCATGCCGGCCAGGGTGCGGGTCTGGGTGAGGTTACCCGTGGCGCCGGACTTCACGATCGTGATGATCGGGTTGTCCGCCGGGTAGTACTCCTCCATCGCCTTACCGACCTCTTCGGTGGCGTCCTGCCAGATCTTGACCAGCGACTCGTTGCGCTCGGTGTGGTTGAGCGCGCCACGCTGGTACTTCTTCTCGATCGCCTCGGCCTCGGCCTCGTGGCGCTCCAGGATCTCCTGCTTCTGCGGCGGCACCAGAACGTCGGCCATCGAGACCGTGACACCCGAGCGGGTGGCCCAGTGGAAGCCGGCGTCCTTGAGCTTGTCGACGGTCTGCGCCACCACGATCATCGGGTAACGCTCGGCCAGATCGTTGATGATCCGGGCCTGGACCTTCTTGTGCATCTGCTCGTTGACGAACGGGTAGCCCTTGGGCAGCAGCTCGTTGAAGAGCACCCGGCCCAGCGTGGTTTCGGCAACCCACGCGTCGCCCGGCTTCCAGCCGTTCTCGAACAGGCGGGCCTCGACGTCGGCAGGCGGCCGCAGATCGGTGAGCCGCACCTTGATGCGAGCGCGCACCGACAGTGCTCCGCGGTCGAGCGCCATGATGGCCTCGGCCGGGCTGCTGTACACGCCGGTCTCCGGGGTATCCGTACCGGCCGGGGTGTACTCGCCGGTGTCACCGGCGACCTCGGTGGTCAGGAAGTACAGCCCGGTCACCATGTCCAGACGCGGCATGGCCAGCGGCTTGCCCGACGCAGGCGACAGGATGTTGTTCGAGGACAGCATCAGGATGCGGGCCTCGGCCTGGGCCTCTGCCGACAGCGGCAGGTGCACGGCCATCTGGTCACCGTCGAAGTCGGCGTTGAACGCCTCACACACCAGCGGGTGCAGCTGGATGGCCTTGCCTTCCACCAGCTGCGGCTCGAAGGCCTGGATACCCAGGCGGTGCAGCGTAGGTGCACGGTTCAGCAGCACGGGGTGCTCGGCGATGACCTCTTCGAGGACGTCCCACACCTGCGGCCGCTGACGCTCGACCATGCGCTTGGCGCTCTTGATGTTCTGCGCGTGGTTCAGGTCGACCAGACGCTTCATCACGAACGGCTTGAACAGCTCGAGTGCCATCAGCTTGGGCAGACCGCACTGGTGCAGCTTGAGCTGCGGGCCGACGACGATGACCGAACGGCCCGAGTAGTCGACACGCTTACCGAGCAGGTTCTGACGGAACCGGCCCTGCTTGCCCTTGAGCAGATCGGACAGCGACTTGAGCGGACGGTTGCCCGGACCGGTGACCGGCCGGCCACGACGGCCGTTGTCGAACAGCGCGTCCACCGACTCCTGAAGCATGCGCTTCTCGTTGTTGACGATGATCTCGGGCGCGCCGAGGTCGATCAGTCGCTTGAGCCGGTTGTTGCGGTTGATGACGCGGCGGTACAGGTCGTTCAGGTCGGAGGTCGCGAACCGGCCACCATCGAGCTGAACCATCGGGCGCAGTTCCGGCGGGATCACCGGGACGGCGTCGAGGACCATGCCCATGGGCGAGTTGCCCGACTGCTGGAAGGCCGCGACGACCTTCAGACGCTTGAGCGCGCGCAGCTTCTTCTGGCCCTTGCCGTTCTTGATGGTGTCGCGCAGCGACTCCGCCTCGGCGTCGATGTCGAAGTTCTCGATGAGCTTCTTGATCGACTCGGCACCCATGGCGCCGGTGAAGTACTCGCCGTAGCGGTCCTGCAGCTCGCGGTAGAGCACCTCGTCGACGATGAGCTGCTTGGGAGCCAGCTTGGTGAAGGTGCTCCAGATCTCGTCGAGCCGGTCCAGCTCACGCTGGGCCCGGTCGCGGAGCTGACGCATCTCACGCTCGCCGCCGTCGCGCACCTTGCGGCGCACGTCGGACTTGGCACCCTCGGCCTCGAGCTCGGCCATGTCGGCCTCGAGCTTCTGGGCCCGGGCCTCCAGGTCGGCATCGCGCTGATCCTCCACGGCCTTGCGCTCGACGGCCATCTCGGCCTCGAGCGTCGACAGCTCGTTGTGCCGCATCTCGTCATCGACGGAGGTGATCACGTAGGCCGCGAAGTAGATGATCTTTTCCAGATCCTTCGGGGCCAGGTCCAGCAGGTAGCCCAAGCGCGACGGGACGCCCTTGAAGTACCAGATGTGGGTGACGGGGGCGGCCAGTTCGATGTGGCCCATCCGCTCACGGCGCACCTTGGCGCGAGTGACCTCGACGCCACAGCGCTCACAGATGATGCCCTTGAAGCGGACGCGCTTGTACTTACCGCAGTAGCACTCCCAGTCGCGAGTCGGTCCGAAGATCTTCTCGCAGAACAGGCCGTCCTTTTCCGGCTTGAGCGTGCGGTAGTTGATGGTCTCCGGCTTCTTGACCTCGCCGAAGGACCAGTTACGGATGTCGTCCGCGGTGGCGAGGCCGATGCGGAGTTCATCGAAGAAGTTGACGTCTAGCACGTAACTCCCTTTCCCCTTTCGGGACTAGAAAACAACTCAGGCGAGATCTTCGACAGAGGCGGACTCGTTGCGCGACAGGTTGATGCCGAGGTTGGCAGCGGCACGCTCCAGGTCCTCGTCGTCACCGTCACGCATCTCGATCGCCGCGCCGTCGCTGGAGAGCACCTCAACGTTGAGGCACAGCGACTGCAGCTCCTTGAGAAGCACCTTGAACGACTCGGGGATGCCGGGTTCAGGGATGTTCTCGCCCTTGACGATGGCCTCGTAGACCTTCACGCGGCCGACCGTGTCGTCGGACTTGATCGTCAGCAGCTCCTGCAGGGTGTACGCAGCGCCGTAGGCCTGCATGGCCCAGCACTCCATCTCACCGAAGCGCTGGCCACCGAACTGCGCCTTACCACCGAGCGGCTGCTGGGTGATCATCGAGTACGGGCCAGTGGAGCGGGCGTGGATCTTGTCGTCCACCAGGTGGTGCAGCTTCAGGATGTACATGTAGCCGACCGTCACCGGGTACGGGAACGGTTCGCCGGAACGCCCGTCGAACAGCGTCGCCTTGCCGTCGGCGTCGACCATGACCTCGCCGTCGCGGTTCGGCAGCGTCGACCCGAGCAGGCCCTGCAGCTCACCTTCCTGCGCACCGTCGAACACCGGGGTGGAGACGATGCTGTCGCGCGGCGCGCTGTACAGATCCTCGGGCAGCTTGGCCGCCCACTCCGGAGTACCCGCGGCCACATCGATGTTCCAGCCGGCCTTGGCGACCCACCCGAGGTGGGTTTCCAGGATCTGGCCGATGTTCATACGACGCGGCACACCGTGGGTGTTCAGGATGATGTCCACCGGGGTGCCATCGGGCAGGAACGGCATGTCCTCGACCGGCAGGATCTTGCCGATGACGCCCTTGTTGCCGTGGCGTCCGGCGAGCTTGTCGCCGTCGGAGATCTTGCGCTTCTGGGCCACGTACACGCGGACCAGCTCGTTGACGCCGGCGGGCAGCTCGTCGTCGTCCTCGCGCGAGAACACGCGGATGCCGATGACCTTGCCGGACTCACCGTGCGGCACCTTCAGCGACGTGTCACGAACCTCGCGGGCCTTCTCACCGAAGATGGCACGCAGCAGGCGCTCTTCCGGGGTCAGCTCGGTCTCACCCTTCGGGGTGACCTTGCCGACCAGGATGTCGCCGTCGCGGACCTCGGCGCCGATGCGGACGATGCCGCGCTCGTCGAGATCGGCCAGCACCTCATCGGAGACGTTCGGGATGTCCCGGGTGATCTCCTCGGCGCCCAGCTTGGTGTCGCGGGCATCGATCTCGTGCTCTTCGATGTGAATCGAGGTGAGCACGTCCTCTTCCACCAGGCGGTTGGAGAGGATGATCGCGTCCTCGTAGTTGTGGCCTTCCCACGGCATGATCGCCACGAGCAGGTTCTTGCCCAGCGCCATCTCACCGTTCTCGGTGCACGGCCCGTCGGCGATGACCTGACCGGCCTCGACACGCTGCCCGGCGTCCACGATCGGGCGCTGGTTGGCGCACGTGCCGTGGTTCGAGCGGGCGAACTTGCGCATCCGGTAGGTGTGCCGGGTGCCGTCGTCGGCCATCACGGTGACGTAGTCGGCGGACACTTCCTCGACCACACCGGACTTGGCCGTGACCACCACGTCACCGGCGTCGATCGCGGCACGGAGCTCCATACCGGTACCGACCAGCGGGGCCTCGCTGCGCACCAGCGGAACCGCCTGGCGCTGCATGTTGGCACCCATCAGGGCGCGGTTGGCGTCGTCGTGCTCGAGGAACGGGATCATCGCGGTCGCGACCGACACCATCTGGCGCGGCGAGACATCCATGTAGTCGACCTGGTCGGCCGCCACGAACTCGACCTCGCCGCCCTTCTTGCGGACCATGACGCGGTCCTCGCTGAAGCGACCATCGGCGTCGGTCGGCGAGTTGGCCTGCGCCACGACGTGGCGGTCCTCCTCGTCGGCAGTCAGGTAGTCGATTTGGTCGGTGACGACACCGTCGACGACCTTGCGGTACGGGGTCTCGATGAAGCCGAACGGGTTCACCCGCGCGTACACCGACAGCGAGCCGATCAGACCGATGTTCGGGCCTTCAGGGGTCTCGATCGGGCACATGCGGCCGTAGTGCGACGAGTGCACGTCGCGGACCTCGAGGCCGGCGCGCTCACGGGACAGACCACCGGGGCCCAGCGCCGACAGACGACGCTTGTGGGTCAGACCCGACAGCGGGTTGTTCTGGTCCATGAACTGCGACAGCTGGCTGGTGCCGAAGAACTCCTTGATCGCCGCCACGACGGGACGGATGTTGATCAGGGTCTGCGGCGTGATCGCCTCGACATCCTGGGTGGTCATCCGCTCGCGGACGACGCGCTCCATACGCGACAGGCCGACCCGGATCTGGTTCTGGATCAGCTCGCCGACGGTACGCAGACGACGGTTACCGAAGTGGTCGATGTCGTCGACCTCGACGGGAACCTCGACGCCGCCGGGGACGGTCATCGTGGTCTGGCCCTCGTGCAGGCGCACGAGGTACTCGATGGTGGCGACGACGTCCTCTTCGGTCAGCGTCGACGACGTGATCGGCTGGCCGGCGTTGAGCCCCAGCTTCTTGTTGACCTTGTAGCGGCCGACGCGGGCCAGGTCGTAGCGCTTCTCCTTGAAGAACAGGTTCTCCAGCAGGGTCTGCGCGGACTCCTTGGTCGGCGGCTCGCCCGGGCGCAGCTTGCGGTAGATGTCCAGCAGCGCCTCGTCGGTGCCTGCGGTGCTGTCCTTCTCCAGCGTGCCCATCATGATCTCGGAGAAGCCGAAGCGCTCGGTGATCTGCTCGCTGGTCCAGCCCAGCGCCTTGAGCAGCACGGTGACCGGCTGACGGCGCTTGCGGTCGATACGCACGCCGACGGTGTCGCGCTTGTCGACGTCGAACTCCAGCCACGCGCCGCGGCCCGGGATGACCTTGACGCTGTGCAGGGTCTTCTCGGTCGACTTGTCGATGCTCTCGTCGAAGTACACGCCCGGCGAACGGACCAGCTGGCTCACCACGACACGCTCGGTGCCGTTGATGATGAAGGTGCCCTTCTCGGTCATCATCGGGAAGTCACCCATGAAGACCGTCTGGCTCTTGATCTCACCGGTGTTGTTGTTGATGAACTCGGCCGTGACGAACAGCGGGGCCGCGTACGTCATGTCCTTGTCTTTGCACTCGTCGACCGGAGCCTTGACCTCGTCGAAACGCGGGTCGGAGAAGCTCAGCGACATCGAGCCGGAGAAATCCTCGATCGGCGAGAGCTCGGCGAGAACCTCTTCGAGGCCGCCGACGGGGTTTTCTTCGCCGCGGTCGACGGCGTTCTGACGCCACCGGTCGGAGCCGACCAGCCACTCGAAAGAATCGGTCTGAACGTCGAGAAGCCCCGGAACCTCAAGCGGCTCGCGGAGCTTGGCAAATGAAACTCTGTTCGGTGCTCCTGGGACGGAGTTATTGGTGTTAGCGTTCGCTGTGCTCTGGCTAGAGACTGCCAAGATGCATCCTTCCAGCACCTCATGCGACGATTCGGATGCCGGAATGAACCGGTCCTGCTGTCGCTCTGTTCTGCGTCGGTTCGGCTGGCTTCTCCTGCTTCAGCCCCGTCCAAAATTCCCGGACGCAACGCACGCGACTAGGTGCTGAGCAATGCTCAGGCTAGGACCACGATGTCAGGTACAGGTGAGGTGGGCAGGATGCAGCCAGCGCAACGTCCAACGATAGCGCAGAACGGCGCATTCCTCAACCACCACAAATCCATGCCATGAGATGGGTCACTTGGCGCTGGCTGGCGTCCTGTACCCGTTCACACATGCTGCCCAACAGATTGGCCCGTTTGGGCTCGTCCGTCAAGAGTCCACACGCTTCTTGAGCCGGGAAACTTGTCGGGATATCTCACTTCCGGTCGATCAGCCGGGCAAGCACAGGCCCTCCGGAATGCAGCAAATCCGGCGTGCCTGCGCGGGCCCGCCGGATTTGATGGTGCAGCGACTCAGTGCTGGCTGGGCACCTCGATGACGCCGGTCGGGTCGTCTTCGCCCGAACGCTGATGACGCGCTGTCGGCTCGTCGTACTCGTGGACGGGGAACTTGTGGGTGCCTTCCAGGTCGTCGAGGATCGCGGCCTGGGCGGCAGGCGGCAGGGTGTGCAGGATCTCGCGCACGCGGGCCTGGCGACGCGCCACGGCCTTGCGCTCGGGCATGCCCGGGGTCGCCATGAGCTGCGGCGGCACGCCCTCGATCTCTTCGACGCCACCGTCGTGCTGACCCAGGTCCAACATGGCCTGCTCGGCAGCCGCGGTCGCCTCGTCCTTCTCCTCGGACATACCGATCGGCCCGATCCGGCGGCCGTTGAGGAACTGCTTGACCACCGGCTCCTCGCTGGTCAGCAGCACCTCACGCGGGCCGAACATGACCAGATGCTTGCGGAACAACATGCCCATGTTGTCGGGCACGGTACGGGCGATGTTGATGTTGTGCGTCACGATCAGGATCGTGGCGTCGATCTGGGCGTTGATGTCGATCAGCAGCTGCGACAGGTAGGCGGTACGGACCGGGTCCAGACCCGAGTCCGGCTCGTCACACAGGATGATCTTGGGGTCGAGCACCAGCGCGCGGGCCAGGCCGGCACGCTTGCGCATACCGCCGGAGATCTCACCGGGGAACTTGTGCCCGTCGTTGGGCATACCCACCAGTTCGAGCTTCTCCATCACGATGTTGCGGATTTCGCTCTCGGACTTCTTGGTGTGCTCGCGCAGCGGGAAGGCCGTGTTGTCGTAGATGTTCATCGAGCCGAACAGCGCGCCATCCTGGAACAGCACGCCGAACAGCGTGCGGATCTCGTAGAGCTCCTTGGCCGAGCACTGGATGATGTCGGTGCCGTCGATGACGATCGAGCCACGCTCAGGGCGCAACAGCCCGATCAGAGACTTCAGGAAGACAGACTTACCGGTACCCGACGGGCCCAGCAGCACGCTGACCTCGCCGGCCGGGATGCTCATCGTCACGTCTTCCCAGATCTTCGACGATCCAAATGACTTGCTGAGCCCGGTTACGTCGATTTGGACGCCCATCAAAGATCCTTCCGCCTACGCCTGACCGCGCCACGGACTGCGGCCTGTGGCTTGAGTCACCATAACCTACGCACTACCACCGCCACACGGTTGTGTCTATTGAAATCGCACACACATGCCAGAACAGCAAAGATCCCCGGATCCCATGGGATCCGGGGATCTTTGACAAGCAGCGAACTACTTGACGGTGACCGAAGCGCCGGCAGCCTCGAGCTTGGCCTTGGCGTCGTCGGCGGCCTCCTTGGTGACCTTCTCCAGCAGCGGCTTGGGAGCGGAGTCGACCAGATCCTTGGCTTCCTTCAGGCCCAGGCCGGAGACGATCTCGCGGACGACCTTGATGACGCCGATCTTCTTCTCGCCGGCACCCTCGAGGATGACGTCGAACTCGGTCTGCTCCTCGGCGGCCTCGGCGGCGGCCGGGGCGGCACCGGCGGCCGCGACGGCGACCGGAGCGGCGGCGGTGACGTCGAAGGTCTCCTCGAACTGCTTGACGAACTCAGAGAGCTCCAGCAGCGTCATTTCCTTGAAAGCGTCGAGCAGTTCTTCGGTGGACAGCTTGGCCATGTTGATGGTCCTTCCTTATTTCTTACGGATGTATGGGGAAAGCGGTGGTCTCTACGCGGCGTCTTCTGATGCCTTCTTCTCCTGCAGCGCGGCAGCGAGCCGTGCGACCTGAGAAGCGGGGGCGACGAACAGTGCCGCGGCCTGCGATTGCTTCGCCTTGAGTGCGCCGGCGAGCTTGGACAGCAACACCTCGCGCGACTCCAGGTCGGCGATCCGCTCGACCTCGGAGATCGAGAGCGGACGGCCGTCCATGTAGCCGCCCTTGATGACGAGCGCCTTGTGATCCTTGGCGAACTTCTTGATCGCCTTGGCGGCGTCGACGGGCTCGCCCTGGACGAACGCGATCGCCGTGGGACCGGCGAACAGATCGTCGAGGCCTTCAATGCCGGCTTCCGAGGCGGCCCGCTTCACCAGGGTGTTCTTGGCGACGGTGTACGTGGCCGAGTCGCCGAGTGAACGACGGAGTTCAGCCAGGTTTGCCACGGTGAGCCCGCGGTACTCAGTGACGACGGTGGCCGTCGCCCCCTTGAACTGCTCGGCAATGTCGGCAACCGCCGTGGCCTTGTCAGCCTTGGCCATGCATGCCTCCTTGTGGTGGGTATCGGTTGCTCCACCAGGGCCGCCGGCCTCGAACACTCTTGAAGGGCCATGAAATGACGAACGCCCCGACGCAGACAGGTCGGGGCGTGGAAAATACGCGGGCGTTCACCCGCACATCGAACTAGCCTCGTCCTCCTGCGTGGGCCGCTGGGTTACCCCAGGCCTTCAACCGATTACTCGGTGACCGACGGTCTTCGGTGGAACCCGACCAGAGTAGCCGAACACCCGCCCGACTTCCTAATTCGCGCCTCACGTTGCCCCGCGACCGTGCGCCCCGCGTTGCCCCACGTTGCACCGCGACCGTGCGTGTCTGCTGCCCGCCACGCCGCACGCCACCGACACTCTGCGCACGCTCGCGGCCGCTCAGCGTGCGCCGGCGACCACGAGCAACGCGAACCCCACAGCCAACAGGGCCACCCGCAGCCAGTGCAACCGGTCCCATCGATGCGCCAGTTCCCGGACGGGCACATCCTCGGGACCACCACCCACCGACGCGGTGACGCGATTGTTGATGGGCACCAGCGTGGTGACCGTCAGGGCAATGGTCACACCCATCACCGCGACCGCCGCAATCGCCAGCGGCGAGCGTCCCAGCCACCACACACCGACCAACAGGGCCGCCGCGCCGAAGTACCAGAACGGCATGACGGTGCCGAGGATCCGGCCGCCGGTGGCGCGGGCCTGTCGATAGGCGTCGTCGGGCAAGCGCTCCACGATCGGATTGGTGAATGCCGCGACCCCGAACTCGACGCCGACGAGAGTTCCCATGACGAGTACCGCCACGATCTGCACGATCATTTCCATAGCCTCGACCCTGGTCACTATGCTGACAAAAAACAAGGTACTGACAAATTAGTCAGCACAGCGTGACGAGGAGGCGCAACCGTGGCGGTCTCGAAGAAGGAAATCGGCGAATGCCCGATCGACGCCACCCTCTCCGTGATCGACGGCCGCTGGAAGGGCACCATCCTGTGGCGGTTGTTCGACGGGCCGATGCGCACGGCCGAACTTCGCCGCAGCATCCCCGAGATCACCGAGCGCATGCTGATCCGGCATCTGCACGACCTCGTCGATGCCGGGATCATCGATCGCCACGACGCGGGCACCGTGCCACCGTGCGTGCACTATTCGATCTCCGAGTACGGCATGACGCTGGGACCGGTGCTGCAGGTCCTGTGCGACTGGGGACGCACCCACATGCAGCGCCAGATGAAGAAGCCTCAGGGCCGCAGGAGGGCGGCCGCACCGACCAGCCCGGCGTCGCCGCCCAGTTCGGCGGGCACGACGCGCAACGTGCGCAGAAACGTCAGCCCGGCATAACCCGCAAGCGCGTCCCGGATGGGCGTGAACAGCAGGTCTCCGGACTTGGCCACCCCGCCGCCGATCACGACGAGGTCCAGGTCGCACACCGCTCCCACCGACGCGATCATGGCCGCAATGGCGGCGGCCCCTCGTCGAAAAGCCTTGATTGCCAACGGGTCACCCGACTCGGCCGCCGCGGCCAGCGCCTTGGCGTCGGCACCCTCCGGCGCAGCCCACCCCTGTGCGCGCGCCCACTGCACCAGGTGCGGGCCGGAGGCGATGGTCTCCACGCAGCCTCGCCCGCCGCAGGTACACGGCGCCCCGTCGTCCGGCGCGACGATCACGTGCCCGACGTGCCCGGCATTGCCGGTGCGACCGGCGTACGGTGCGCCGTCGAACACCAGGCCGCCGCCGATCCCAGTCGACACCACCATGCCAAGCATGTACCGCGCGCCCCGACCGGCACCCCGCCAGTGCTCTCCCAACGCCAGGCACAACCCGTCGCCCCCGAGTCGCACCGGCAACCGCGATACCGACTCGACGCGTTCGACGATCGGAAAGCGTTGCCACTCAGTGATATTGATGGGGCTGACGGTGCCACTCGGCAGGTCCACCGGCCCAGCCGATCCGATGCCGACGCCGCGCACCGCCCCCTCGGCCAAGCGCAATGTGTCCACGAGCAATTTCTCGACGGCGGCCCAGATGGCCTCGGCGTCCCCGTGCGGGGTCGGCGCAGTGGCGTGGTGCACCAAGGCGCCGCGGGAGTCGACAAGGCCTGCGGCCACCTTCGTCCCACCGATGTCCAGGGCCAGGGTGAGTGCGCTCATCAGTGCAATCTCTTCTTCGCGCAAGCGCTCATCAGTGTTGTCTCTTCTTCGCGCAAGCGCTCATCAGTGCCTATGGGTGTTGTCCGGCTGCCGCGGATCCCCCGGATGCTCATACCCGGGCGCAAGCTCGACCAGTTCAGCACACCGCACGTCGAGCCAGAGCCGGAAGGCTCGGCGCCGCGCGGCGGCCAGCAGGTGCGCTGCGACCTGATCGCGCACCTCACCGAGCCCGGCCGGCACCGGTTTGGCTCGCCAACCTTGTTGCTGCACGGCAGGTTTCGACGCGAAGCGCAACGGGTTGCGGGCGTGGTACGCGGTGACGTCCTCGTCGCTGATCTCCACAGCCTGAGTGACCTCAGCGAACACCGCCCGCGCGAGCGGCGTGGCCAGCACCGCGGCCGCCACACTGCCGATCTCCAAGCGTGCGGCGACATCCGGCAGCAGTTCATCTTCGCCGACCGCGCCGGCCGGACTCGCCCCGCGGGCGGCCGCCTCCGCGGCGACGACGCGCTCGGCGGCGACAAGCTGTGTCAGCCAACGACGCAACTGCCTGCCCTCGCTCGTGCCTTCACGCGGCAGCGCCGACGCGAGGTTGCCTGCCCGCACCATCGCCTCCCTTTCGTCGATCTCACTGACCAGCACCGGCTTACCGGCGACCATCGCGGCCACACCCATCGAGGCCCCGTGATTCATCGCACCACCACCCGGACAGCAGGGGTGTACAACAACCTTCCGGCACAGCCCACTCTGATCAGCGCCCACCATTGACCCGGGTCCACCCATTCCGGTGGAGACACGTCGAAATCGATCTGCGCCGCCCCACCGGCCGGAAGTTCAAACCCTACGGCAGGCGGCCCCATCCAATCCCATGTGCCCCACGGACTGATCAAGTGCGCCTCGGCGCTCAAGCCGGCTCGGGCATCGGTTCCCACCTCGATCGAAATCTGGCCACTGTCACCGGCTTTGACCTCTACCGGTTGCGGTTCGGCGCTCAGCTTGAGCACCGAACCGCCCGGTTCACCGACGGTGACCAGGCAGACGTCTTCGACCACCTGGCGCCAGGATGGCGGCAGGGCGGCCCCGTCGGTGCCGGTGACCACGAGTTCCGCGCGGATCGGGTACAGCCCGGGCGCGACGCCGGCCGGCATGCCCACCGTCACCTCGGTTTCCAGATGCTCGTCGGGCGGAAGCACAAACGGGAGTTCGGCAGGCTCGGCGGTCCACCCCGGCGGAACGATGACCCGGACCCGGCCGTGCAGCGGGGCGTCGGTACAGTCGCTGGCCGCCGTCAGGCGTAGCACCACCGGGGAATCCACTGACACGGTGAGGTTTTCCGGAAACAGATGCGCTACGGCGGGCAACCCACCGAGCGGTGCCGGACCCCGGTTGTGCAACCAGTAGCGGGCGTAGAGCGGTTGGGCGACTTCGGCCTCCGGAGCCAGTATGCGGTGCTCCGCACGCAGCACCCGAGGCAGGTTCAGCCGCGCCGCGACGGTCGCGATCTCAAAACCGTGTAGCCGCAGCTTATCCCGCGACCTCGGTGACTTCCGCGGCTCCTCGAGCAGGTCCAACGGCGTCGTCTCGGCGGACCGCAAGCCGGACCTCAGCTTGACATCCGTTGCGCTGCCTGCGGTTTCGACCAGCCGGACGGTGATACCGGCCGCCGGTTCGGCGAGCCGCACACTGCCGGAGGCCAACGGGTTGCCGGTGGGCTTGAGCGCAGCGAGTTGGACGTGTCCGGCCGGCTCGACCTCCAGCAGTGAACCCCACGCCGGCAGGCCACCTGCGTGGCTACGCCGAGTCGGGACCGCCCGCAACGGCCGGTTGAACTCCGCCCCGCGCGCGCAGACGCCGACCGCGCGCCAGTCGCCGTCGCCTGCCAGCAAGGCGTAGTCGAAAGTGTGTGTCCAGTGCTGCAATTGGAAGTTCGAACCGTCGGGCGTGGTCCGTCGCGGCGGGTCGATCCACGTGCCCGAGGGCCAGCCGGTGCAGGACCGCATGAGCGAGGTGTGCAGGGTACCGTCAGAGCCGACGGCAAATCCCGGCATGCCGCGGTTGAGTACCGCTACGGTGCGTTGCTCGAACGCTTCAGCTGCGGCCGGCACGTGCTGGTCGACGACGATCTCGGCGTCGGCCAGGTCGTCGACCACGGCCGCGAGATCACCGGCCAAGATCAGCACAGGTAGCGCCCGTGGGGCACGCAGGTCGGCGTCGGGCACCCACTGCTCGCGCAGCGGCGCCGTCGCGGGCACCCACACCCTGGCAGATCCGGTCGCGTCCAACTGGCGCTTCAGTTCATTGCCGTACGCATCGTCCGATTCGGCGAGAACTGCTGCGGTGAACGAGTTTTCACTGGGTCCGCCGAGAGCGAGCCGGGTGTCGGGCAGGTTGGAATCCACTGCTAGGTTGCCGTAGCGCGGTTTGTCCCCCCTGCTGCAGGTGGCGGTCACACCGGCGCGGGCCAGCGCCACCACCAACTCTCGCGCGTCAACGACGTCGGACGAATCGATGAGGTCGGGGGTCACCACCTCGGCCACCGACACCGCACGCACCGCGTCGCCGACCTTGATGCGCACCGCCGAGGACAAGCCGAACCAGCCGTAGGCGGGATTGTCCAGGGTCCACGGATGCTGGGCTGAGTCGACCGCCGTCGGCTCGTGATCGTGCATCAGCCCGAACCCGCGCCCGATGACGGCGTCGCCGACCTCGCTGACCGGCAGTGCCCCGGGCACCGGACACGGCCAGCGCAGCCGCAACAGCTTGTCGGATCCGGTGAAGTCGTCGATGATCGTCCGGCAGTCGACACGGTCCAAGCCTCGCCACAGGGTGATGGTCTGGGTGTAGCGCAGCAGCCCCTCGATACGGCCGCGGACGGTCACGCGTTGTCCCAAAGCGCTTTCTTGACAAAATGTTTCGTCGGCCGCAGTGCCCGACGAGCAGACCACCGGACCCTTGGGCAGCAGGTGCCACGGCCCCTCGCCGGCTTGCGGATGCGCCGAATACTCGTCATAGACCGCGAGTTCGTTGCCCACCGCACCGTCGGCGAGCAGTTCCCGGCCGGACCGGAGAAGCGAGGCCACCCCGCCGCCGCGAGCCGGGTCGACCGTCAGCCGGTAGTGGTCGTTCTCGATGGTGCACCCTGCCAACGGTTTCCACTGCGCCGCGGCGCCATCGGCGAACCGGTAGGCACGCCAGCCCAGTGAGGGCACGTCGCGGGCCAGCCAGCTCACGGTCCTGCCGCCGTGCTCGACCAGCACGGGCACCTCTGAGCCGTCGGTGTCGAGCAGCACGCCACCCACTGGAGCGTCCAGATGGAGGGTAACGACATCGGTACGGTTGTGTGCCAACGAGTTCCACACCACCACGGACCCGTCCACCGCTTCCGAGAGCAGTTCCAGCGCATTGTCGCGGGCTGCGCGGCCCAGTTCCCAGGCGTCGCGCCAGCCGGTCAGCAGGTCGAGGTAGACCTGATCGGACTCCGATCCGGTGATGGCGTCGTGGTGGGCGCCGTAGGCCAGCTGAACCCAGGCTTTGGACAGCGCCGCCTGCGGATAGTCGGCACCGCCGAGCAGCCCCGCGAACACCGCGAAACGTTCGGCGTCGAGCACGGCATCCTCGGCGGCCCGGTTGGCCTGTTTGGTGTCGATGTAGGACACGTCCTTGCCCGTGTAGATCGGGTTCATGTCCCGGGTCTGCGGCGACGGCTTGACGCCGCGTGAGTCGAGTTCGGTTCGTACCGCGGCGAAGAACTCGCTGGGCAGAGCGCACACGAACCTCGGCCAGACGTAGCGGGCGTTCCAGTCGCGGTGGATCTCGGTCACCCATTTGTTGGGCGGCGTGTAGTCGGTGCCGACCGGCAGCAGCACGTTGCGGGTCAACGCGACGCGCTTGAGCTTGGCGAACAGCCGGTAGGTGGATTCTTCGGCCTCGGCCAGCGTCGCCGCGGAATCCATCCACCAGCCGGCCGAGTAATGCGCAGGCATGTAGTGGGTGAGCAGCCCCCGACCCGACGGGGCGATCCACTCGAATTCGCTGGCGAACTGCATGCGCTCGGGATCGCCGTCGTTCTGCATCGGACCCCACTGGTGATGCGGTCCGCGGGCCCAGGAGCTGGACGTCAGGCCCACGTCGGCCGCCATGCCGGGGAACTGCGGGTCGTGCCCGAACACATCGAGCTGCCAGGCCGTCGCAGGGTTCGCACCCAGCACCTGGCGCTGAAAACCGATGCCCGCCACGAAGTTTCGGATGGCGGTTTCCGGGCTGGTGAGGTTGGTGTTCGGTTCGTTGTAGGTGCCACCCATGATCTCGACGCGGCCATCAGCCACGAACCGCCGCAGGTCGGCGCGGTCTTCGGGATGCGCGTCCCAGTAGGGCTTGAGGTAGTCCACCTCGGCCAGCACGAACTTGTATTCCGGTTCGCGGCGCGCCATTTCCAGGTGGGCCGCCACCAGGTCGAATCCGTTGGTCTGCCGGCATCGGCCGGGCGGGTCTTCGGTCCACACGCTGGTGTAGGCGGCTTGGGTGTTCCACCACACCGGGTCGTAATGGAAGTGGCTAATCATGTACATGGTCCAGCCGGGTTCGGCGACGGTGAACTCGAATTCGAATCCCTCGACCACCGCGAGGCGGGTGTCACCGGGTCCGGCGTCGCGCACGGTCACCGGGACCTCGACCACACCATCGCCCGCGTCTGCGACGGCCTGCCCGGACAGGCCGTCGCCGTCCACCCGGATGGTCGTCGCAGCCGTGCATCCCGTGTAGGACACCCGGGCCAGTTGCACCGGCAGATCCGAGGAACCGATGAACAATTCCGTCGACTCCGCGGCGATGACGCGCATGCAGCGAACCTTACGTTCGCGCGGCGCTCCGGGACAGGCGTTCGGCCATTGCCCGAACGGCGGAGGCCAGCTCAGGCGGTTCCAGCACCTCGAAATCGTGACCGAGGGTGGCGAAGTACACCACCATGCGTTCGGGGTCGTCGGCGCCCGCGGTGACGATGCAGGCATCCGGGCCGTCCGCCTCGACCGTGGCCGAAGCGGGTGAAAACATCGGTGCCACAACGTCTTGTGGGGCCGCATAGCGCACTCGCGCCACATACCGATACGGCGATGAGCTGATCGCCCGACGCACGTAGTCTGCCGGGTCGGGAGCGTCACGTGGCGTGAAGGTGCTGCCCAACGCCCTGACCTCGGACATCCGGTCCAGCCGCAGCGTGCGCCAGTCGGCACGGTCGCGGTCGTAGGCCATCAGGTACCACCGGCGCCCCGTCGTGACGAGCTGATAGGGCTCCAGCCTGCGTTGCGTGCTGTTGCCGCGGATGTCGGTGTACCCGGCGGCGACATGTTCGCGGTCGCGGCAGGCGCGGGCCAGGGTCATCAGCACATCGGGCTCGACCGGTGCGTCCGACGAGTTGGGCGACAGGGTGACGGTGGCGTCGTGCACGGCCGATACCTGTGAGCGCAGCCGCGCCGGCATCACCTGGTCGAGTTTGGTCAGGGCCCGCAAGGCCGATTCCCCGACGCCCGCGACGCTGCCGCCGGCGGCCAAACGCAGGCAGACGGCCATCGCGACGGCTTCGTCCGGGTCGAGCAGCAGCGGTGGCAGCGCCGCCCCGGCGCCGAGTTGGTAGCCGCCGCCGTGCCCCTTGCTGGCATGCACGGGATAGCCGAGATCACGCAGTCGTTCGATGTCGCGCCGAACGCTGCGGCCCGTGACGCCGAGCCGCTGGGCCAGTTCCTCGCCCGACCAGACGCGGCGCGACTGCAGCAGGCCGAGCAGTTGCAGCACCCGACTGGTCGTTTCGCCCATGCGGCAAGTCTGTCGCACTCTTAGGACAAAAACTGTCCTCTATGGGTGCGAAGGTGGCTTCATGCAGAGAAACCCGCTGGCCGATCAGCTGGACTACCACTGGACCCACCAACTGCGTCCCCGGCTCGACGGACTGACCGATGACGAGTACCTGTGGCAGCCGGTCCCCGGTTGCTGGACGATCCATCCCGACGGTGCTATCGACTTCAGCTATCCCCCACCGCAGCCGGAGCCGTTCACGACCATCGCGTGGCGGCTGGCGCACGTCATCGTCGGTGTCTTCGCCATGCGCAACCACTCACACTTCGGCGGAGCGCCTGCCGACTACCAGACCTGGCCGTACGCCACCGACGCCGCCACGGCCCTGAGCCAACTCGACGACGCCTACCGAATCTGGATCGACGGCGTCCGCTCGCTGGGCGAGGATGACCTCAAGCAGCCGTGCGGGCCCGCGGAGGGTCCATGGGCCGAGTACTCGATGACCGAGCTGATACTGCACATCAACCGGGAGGCCATCCACCACGGCGCCGAAATCGCCTGCATCCGCGACCTTTACGTCCATTCAAACCACAACCAGGAGAACTGAACATGCCCGGAATGCCCCCACCCGCTGCCGACGAGCGTCAGAACCTCATCGAGTTCCTGCGCCACAATCAGAACGCGTTCGTCGCGGTGTGCCACGGCTTGACCGACGAACAAGCCCGGTCCACTCCGTCGGTGAGCGCGCTGTCGGTCGGCGGCTTGATCAAACATGTCACCGCCGTGCAGCGCAGCTGGGCTGATCGCGTCAGGTCGGCACCGGATTTTCCGCCGCCGGATCCACGGCCCATGGAGGAGATCATGGCCGAGTACGCCGACCAGCACGTGATGCGCGAGGACGAAACCCTCGCCGATCTGGTCGCTGCGTTGACGGCGGAGAACGCCGCCACGCTGCAGGCCTTCGCCGACGCCGACCTGGGTGTGCCCGTGCCGGTGCCGCAGGAGGTGCCGTGGTTCCCCAAGGACGTCGAGCACTGGTCGCCGCGCTGGGTGGCCATGCATCTCGTGGAGGAGCTCGCCCGGCATGCCGGGCACGCCGACATCATCCGTGAATCCATAGACGGCGCAACGATGTACGAGTTGATGGCCGCTGTGGAGGAATGGCCGGAGACCGAGTGGATCAAGCGGTGGCGGCCCGCTGAAGTCTGATTGGCGGCCCGCCGCCGAGTCTGATGGGCGGCCCGCCGCCGAGGGCTAGCGCGCCAACACCAGGCGCAACGCGTGCTCGACCACGGCGTCGAGATCGTCGCCGAGGTGCCCGGCCAGCCACTGCTGGGCCAGCTCGGCCATCGCGCCGGTGTACATGGCGGCGCCGACCTGGGCGGCCACCGGGTCCGAGCCGGGATGCAGGCGGCCGCCCTCGGTCAGGACCGCTTCGCGGAGCAGGTCCTGGGTGGCGGTGCGACGCGCCGCCAGCACGGGGTTGGCCCTGGCGTCGGTGAACAAGACGCGGCCGCGCCGCGGATCGGCGGAGCTGAAGCCCAGCACCGCGGCGATCCCGGCGCGGGTCCGTGTCCGCACCGAATCACCCGCTCCCGCCATGGCCGTCTCGAGTTCGGCCGCAAGAGCCGCGGCCACCTGGTCGTACACGGCGCCGAGCAGGTCGTCGGTGTCAGCGAAGCTCTCGTAGAAGTAGCGGGTGTTCAGGCCGCATTCGCGGCACACCGAACGCACCGACAGCGCGGCCTCGCCGCCGTCGCCGAACAGGCCGAACGCCGCGTCGATGAGCCGCGCGCGGCGTTCGGCGCGGCGGTCCGTCAGCGGCACGCCCGCCCACCGGGTCGGAGATGACATCAGTACAGACTAAGTCTGGTCACGGGTGTAGCCAAAATGTATTGTGGTTACGACCGTAGCCAAACCGTGAGGAGAGCCCCCGCCGTGCTGAGTCCGAGGTCCGTGCCCTTCATGCCGTTCGTCGGGCAGTGGCTGAATCAGAAGTTCGACGCCGACATTCGCCGGAACTATTTCCGTGGGATGGATTTCGAAGGGCCCGCGGGTGACCCGGGGTGGTTCGGCCCGGGCAGCGCGGTGTGGCACGTGCACTCTCACATGCACGCCCTGATCTTCGGGTTGCAGTGCGCGGCCTACATGGAGCGCCTCGATCCGTCGATCTACTGGATGGGCATGCACCACTCCCGGCTGGTGAAGCGCGACGAGGACGGACAGGCCATCCCCCAGATCGACCCCAAGGGCGCCGCCGTACGCCTGGGCCACTCGATCGCGTTCTTCATAGGCACCGCGTACGGCTCCACCGAGACCGCCGAACGGCTGGCCAAGGCTGTGCGGGCCATGCACCACACCATCAAGGGCGTCCGCCCCGACGGTGCACCGTACGACGCCGACGATCCCGACTGGTTGCGCTGGAACTACGCCACGGTGGTCTGGGGCCTGGCCACCGCGCACGAGCTGTATCACCCACAACCCTTGCGCGGCAAGAAACTCGACCGCTACTACGGCGAGTTCATCCGCGTCGGGCACGCCCTTGGTGGCACCGGCCTTCCCGCCACGAAGGCCGAGACGCTCGACTGCCTCACGTCTTACCTTCCCAAGCTCGCGCTCACCCACGGGGCAGCCATGGCCACCGGGCCGAATGTGCCGATGCCGCAGAGCGCGATCGACTGGGCCATCCGGGACACCATGCCGAAGTGGGCCATGCAGCTGATTGCACACCAGTCCCCCAACATCATCGAGCGCACCGCACGCCGGGGCCTGGTGTGGTCGACCATCAACGGTCTGGAGTTGGCGGCCGGGTCCATTCCGGAGTTCCGGCAGGCCCAGGCCCGGGTGGCCGGCGGCGTGGACCCGGCCTTGGCGCCGCATACCGAGCCGTCGTACGTACCAGGCAGCGACCCGGTCCGCAGCCGCGAGGAGGTCGAGCACAGCTTCGCCTGAGGCAGGCGAAATACACTGAGCCCCTGGCCTATTGGCCAGGGGCTCAGTGTATGGGTGGAGCGGGTCAGCTGCGGTGTTCGCCGCGGTGGCCGTAGAAGGAGTGGTCCCAGTGGTGCCACGGCCAGAAGCCCCAGAAGCCCCAGTCGCGGTACTCGCGGTGCTCGCGGTGGTCGCCCGAATCGTGCCGGTAGTCCACCGAGTAGCTGCGGGAATGATCCGAGGGGCCCGGATCGGCGTTGGCGCCTGCCGCCAGCCCCAGTGCGGCACCGCCAAGGATGCCTGCGGCGGCGACCGGAGCCGCAACGAAGCGGGCGAAGAAGCGGGACTTGGTGTTGGTGGTTGTCATCTGAGTTCTCCTGTGTGAGCTGGATTTTGATTGTTTGTGACGCTGTCACGTCTACGAAACTACGGGGCCGCCCAGCCGGTGTCGCGGTTGTGCGCACAACCCGCGCAACATCCGCTTTCCGGTAGATTCGCGCATTGTGCTCAAGCGTTCGTCTGCGCCAAATCGACTGAGCCCCTGCTTGATTCGAATCGAGCAGGGGCTCATCGGTGCAACATGGAGCGCAGATCTACTGCAGAACAGCACCTTTCGTTTCCGGCAACGCCGATGTGCAAACCAGGCTGACCAGGACGACCACGGCCATCATGGCGCCGACAGCAGGCGTGCCCCAGGCGGCCAGTAGCGGTGCAGCGACGATCGTCGGCACGGCTCCGCCGATCAACCCCGCGAGGTTCAGGGACAGCCCGGCACCGCTGTAGCGGTACCTGGTCCGGAAGATCTCCGGTATGAACGCGGCCATCGGCCCGTACGAACTCGCGGCGATCGCGTAAGTACCCGACATGGCGAGCGTGAACAACGCGGCATTGCCGGTGTCGATCAGCGGAAGCACGACGAACGTCCAGGGGACACCGGCGGCCAACGCCACCATGATGACGCGTCGCCGGCCGAACCTGTCGCTCAGCACAGCACTCAGCGCGTTGAACACCACCACGATCACTCCACCGAGCAACCCCACCTGCAGGATCAAATCCGGCGAAAAGCCAACGCGGGTATGGGCGTAGCTCATCAGATACGCGTTGGCCATGTAGCCCAGCGCGAAGAATCCGACCATGCTGCCCGCAGCAAGGAGCACTTCGCGCCGCTGTCCACGTAGCAGGGCGGTCAGCGGTGTAACGGGCGCAGCGCCGCGGGCCTGGCCGGTGAACACCGGGGTCTCCGCCACGTTGAGCCGGACATAGAGCGCGATGACCACCAGCACTGCGCTGAAGAGAAATGGGATCCGCCAGCCCCATACGACGAACGCGTGGCTGGATTCGCCGATGGTCTTGTTCACCGCGAGAAACAGCAGGCTGCTCATGACCAGTCCGCTGCCCACACCCATCTGCGTGAACATTCCGTAGCGGCCGCGCTCGGCAGGCGGTGCGTACTCGGCCGACAGCAGCGCGGCACCGGCCCATTCGCCACCGACCGCGAATCCCTGCACGAGCCGCAGTGTGAGCAGGATCAGCGGCGCGGCCATGCCGATGGTCGCCGCGCTGGGAACCGTGCCGACGGCGACCGTGGACAGGCCCATGATCAACAGGGTGGCGATCAGCGTCGACTTGCGGCCCAGCCGGTCGCCGAAATGCCCGAAGAACGCCGCACCCAGCGGCCGCGACAGAAACGCCGCCGCGAAGGTCGCCATCGACGCGACGGTTGCCATCGTCGTACCGAGATGCGGGAAGAACACCTTCGGGAACACCAGCGCCGCCGCCGTGCCGTAGATGTAGAAGTCGTAGTACTCGATGGCAGATCCGACGAAGCTGGCCATCGCCACGCGCTTCATCGGGGTGCCCTGGGATTCCTGCAGAATCGTGGCCATGTTCGCTCCTCAACCAGTCGTTTTGGCTGAAGCTACGAAGCGCG
The DNA here is from genome assembly GCF_001570425.1 of Mycolicibacterium brisbanense. Taxonomy (GTDB): domain Bacteria; phylum Actinomycetota; class Actinomycetes; order Mycobacteriales; family Mycobacteriaceae; genus Mycobacterium; species Mycobacterium brisbanense. The sequence continues at coordinate 320,093 of NZ_BCSX01000024.1, read as the reverse complement.
GGCACCGGTGGCGCGGTTGTGCTCACAAGCGGCCCTAACCAGCGATCTTGAGGTTCTGCGCATTCTGCTCACGCGGCGTCCCTGTGATACGCAGCACACCCATTTTTGGCGGTACCGGCGGTTTTGAGACACTGCCCTAATGAGCACTCCCCCCTCGAAAACAAAACAGCGCGAGGGAGCCAAACTGGATCGGGTGCCCCTGCCGGTCGAGGCCGCACGCATCGGCGCGACGGGTTGGCAGATCACCCGTACGGGCGCCCGCGTGGTCACCAACCTTCTCGGCAAGGGCTCTCTGCAGCAGAAGATCATCAAGCAGGTCCCGCAGACGTTCTCCGATCTCGGCCCCACCTACGTCAAGTTCGGGCAGATCATCGCGTCCAGTCCCGGCGCTTTCGGCGAACCGCTGAGCCGCGAGTTCCGCAGCCTGCTGGATCGGGTGCCCCCCGCCGACACCGACGCCGTGCACAAGCTGTTCAAAGAAGAACTCGGCGACGACCCGCAGAACCTGTTCAAGTCGTTCGACGAGAAGCCGTTCGCGTCGGCCTCGATCGCCCAGGTGCACTACGCGACCCTGCACTCCGGCGAGGAGGTGGTGGTCAAGATCCAGCGGCCGGGCATCCGCCGTCGCGTCGCCGCAGATCTGCAGATCCTCAAGCGCGGCGCGCAGATCGTCGAGCTGGCCAAGCTGGGCCGCCGCCTCTCGGCCCAGGACGTGGTCGCCGACTTCGCCGACAACCTCGCCGAGGAGCTCGACTTCCGCCTCGAAGCTCAGTCGATGGACGCATGGGTGTCGCACATGCACGCCTCACCGCTGGGCGAGAACATCCGGGTGCCGCAGGTGTACTGGGACCTGACCAGCCAGCGGGTGCTGACGATGGAACGCGTGGAAGGCATCCGCATCGACGACGTGGCCGCCATCCGTAAGGCCGGTTTCGACGGCACCGAGCTGGTGAAGGCGCTGCTCTTCAGCGTTTTCGAGGGCGGCCTCAAGCACGGCCTGTTCCACGGCGACCTGCACGCGGGCAACCTGTACGTGGATCACGAAGCCAAGATCGTGTTCTTCGACTTCGGCATCATGGGCCGCATCGATCCGCGCACCCGCTGGCTGCTGCGTGAGCTGGTCTACGCCCTGCTGGTCAAGAAGGACCATGCCGCCGCCGGCAAGATCGTGGTGCTGATGGGCGCGGTCGGCACCGTCAAGCCCGAGGGCGACGCCGCCAAGGACCTCGAGGCGTTCGCCACCCCGCTGACCATGAAGTCGCTGGGCGATATGTCCTATGCGGAAATCGGCAGGCAGCTCTCGGCGCTGGCCGACGCGTACGACGTCAAGCTGCCCCGCGAGCTCGTGCTCATCGGCAAACAGTTCCTCTACGTCGAGCGGTACATGAAACTCCTCGCCCCCAAGTGGCAGATGATGAGCGATCCGCAGCTCACCGGCTATTTCGCCAATTTCATGGTCGACATCAGCCGCGAGCACAAGGACATTGACGAGGTCGACGCGTAGATGACCGACGAGCGCTCGCGCGAGGAGCATTGATGCAAGTTCGTACCGGCTATGCGAAGTCCGGCGATCTCGACATCTATTACGAGGACATGGGCGATCCGAACGACCCCGCGGTCCTGCTGATCATGGGGCTCGGCGCGCAGTTGCTGTTGTGGCGCAACGGTTTCTGCGAGAAGCTCGTCAACCAGGGGTTGCGCGTCATCCGCTACGACAATCGCGATGTCGGGCTGTCGACCAAGTTGTCCGGCCAGCGCGTCGACACCCCGTTGCCGTTGCGGATGGCCCGCTCATTCCTGGGATTGCGCAGCCCGTCGGTGTACACGCTCGAGGACATCGCCGACGACGCCGCGGCCCTGCTGGACCACCTCGGCATCGACAGCGCGCACATCGTCGGCGGCTCGATGGGTGGGATGGTCGCGCAGGTGTTCGCCGCGCAGTACCGGCACCGGACCAAGACCCTCGCGGTGATCTTCTCCAGTAACAACAAGGCGCTCCTGCCGCCGCCGGGGGTCAAGCAGCTGCTGTCGCTGGTCACCGGCCCGCCGCCGGGTTCGACGCGAGATGCCGTCATCGACAACGCCATTCGGCTCGGCAAGCTCAACGGCAGCCCGGCCTACCCGACGCCCGACTACCAGATGCGCGCCGAGGCCGCGGAACTCTACGATCGGTCGTACTACCCGGCAGGCGTCGCGCGGCATTTCGCCGCGATCCTCGGCAGCGGCAGCCTGTTGCGCTACGACCGGCGCATCACGGCTCCCACCGTGGTGATCCACGGCCTCGCGGACCGGTTGATGCGGCCGTTCGGCGGACGGGCCGTGGCCAAGGCGATCGCGGGCGCCCGCCTGGTATTGATCGACGGCATGGGCCACGAGCTACCAGAACCGGTGTGGGACGAAGTCGTCGGTGAGCTCAAGACGAACTTCGCCTGCGTGAGCTGATTCGTGAGTCTGCAACAAGACTCCTCCCGCGGCGCATTTGCCGGGCCCGTGAAGCTCGGTAGCTGGGTAATGCCGGTTTAGGCTTTGCTGCAGTCTGGGGCGGACTCATCAAATCGTGATGCAGCGCAGCCCTCGGACGACTCCGAGAGGCAACACCATGGCCAAAAATCCGGCCAAGCTCACGCCGAAATTCGAAGACGTACAGGCCCACTACGACCTGTCCGACGACTTCTTCGCGCTGTTCCTGGACTCCAGCAGGACCTACAGCTGCGCATACTTCGAACGCGACGACATGTCACTGGACGAGGCCCAGCTGGCGAAGATCGATCTGTCCCTCGGCAAGTTGGGGCTGCAGCCGGGCATGACGTTGCTCGACGTCGGATGTGGTTGGGGCGCAACGATGATGCGCGCCCTAGAACGTTACGACGTCAACGTCGTCGGCCTCACGCTCAGCCGCAATCAGCTGGCGCACGTGCAGCAGTTGTTCGACAGTTCGGACAGCCCGCGCAGCAAGCGCGTGCTGCTCAGTGGCTGGGAGCAGTTCACCGAACCGGTGGACCGCATCGTGTCGATCGGCGCCTTCGAGCATTTCGGTCACGAGCGCTACGCCGACTTCTTCCGGTTCGCCCACGACGCCCTGCCGCCCGACGGCGTGATGTTGCTGCACACCATCACGGGCCTGCATCCCAAGCAGGCGCAGGAGCGCGGCATCCCGCTGACGTTCGATATGGCGCGGTTCATCAGGTTCATCGTCACCGAGATCTTCCCGGGCGGGCGTCTCCCGTCGATCGAGATGGTCGAGGACCACGCCGGACAGGCCGGGTTCACCCTGACCCGCAGGCAGTCGCTGCAATCGCACTACGCACGCACCCTGGACCTGTGGGCGGCGGCGCTGCAGGACCACCGCGACGAGGCCATCGCGATCCAGTCAGAAGAGGTCTACGAGCGGTACATGCACTACCTCACCGGCTGCGCGAAAGCCTTCCGGATCGGCTACATCGACGTAAATCAGTTCACCCTGCAGCGCTAGGCGTGTCGTCTCAGCTTCGCTATCGCGCCGCAGGCGATCCGATTCCCGCTGGCACCGTTGATGCAGTAGACAAAGTGGCGCCCATCACATGTTTGCCAGGTCAAATCGTTGACAGCAGTCAAGGCCCACCGGGCCTGACCTGCTGTAGGCTGACTTTTCGCGAGGGAAATCTATAGGCTTGGAGCAATTTCGAACATGTCAGAATTGACGCCGAAATACGAAGAACTGCAGTCGATCTACGACATTTCGAACGAATTCTACGAACTGTTCCTCGGCCCGACAATGGGCTACACCTGCGGGTACTTCGAACGCGAAGACATGACCGGCGACGAGGCGCAGATCGCCAAGTTCGACCTCGCGCTGGGCAAGCTCGGCCTGGAACCCGGCATGACGCTGCTCGACATCGGTTGCGGGTGGGGCGCCTGCATGGCACGAGCCATCGAGAAGTACGACGTCAACGTCATCGGCCTGACCCTGTCCGGCGAGCAGCGCGAATATGCCATCAAGAAGCTCGCGAAGGTTCCCACCGACCGCAAGGTCGAGGTGCGCCTGCAGGGCTGGGAAGAATTCGAGGACAAGGTCGACCGCATCGTGTCGATCGGCGCGTTCGAGCACTTCGGATTCGACCGCTACCCGGCCTTCTTCAAGATGGCCTACGACGCGCTTCCCGACGACGGCACCATGCTCCTGCACAACATCACCGGGTTCGACCTGCGTCAAGGCCAGAAGCTCGGCCTGCACATGACGTTCGAGGACGCCCGGTTCGCCCGGTTCATCATGACCGAGATCTTCCCCGGCGGCCGGCTGCCCTCGGTTGAGATGGAGAAAGAGCGGGCGCTCGAAGCCGGGTTCAAGCTCACCCAGCTGCAGGAGATCGGCCCGCACTACGTCCGGACCCTCAAGATCTGGGCCGACGCGCTCGAGGCCCACAAGGACGAGGCCATCGCGATCCAGGGCCAAGAGGTCTACGACCGCTACGACAAGTACCTCAACGGCTGCCAGAAGTACTTCGCCTCGGGTCACATCAGCGTCCATCAGTTCACGCTGCAGAAGTAATTTCTCCCGAGCTGTCGGATCGGGGCGGCGTCGTTCGTCGGATGGGTAGAGAGTGGGGACAACAGGTTCTCACTCGCTGACACCGGGAGACGACGATGCACTACTTCGCCCTACTGATCAATCGGGAGAACGCACTCACCCCTGAGCAGGGTGCCGCCGAGATGTCGGCCTACCTGGACTTCCACGCCAAAGCTGCGGCGTCCATACGTGCAGGCGATGCGCTGACCCCGGCCGCGGGTGCTGTCCGCATCTCCGGCGGCCCGGACAATCCGGCCATCACCGATGGTCCGTTCGCCGAGAGCGCCGAGGTGGCGGCCGGTTACTACGTATTCGAGGCAGACAACCTCGACGAGGCGCTCGCGCTGGCCCGCGACATCCCGGCAGCCAAGTACGGCGCGGTCGAGGTGTGGCCGATGGTCCACTGGCGGGCACCCGAGCAGCCGCTGCGCAACGACTGGCTGGCCCTGCTGCTGGAACCGCCGGAGTCCGTGAACGTGCCCGGCACCGACGAGTGGAACAAACAAGCGGCTCTGCACATGGAGCTGGCCAACACCATCGGCGACAAGACGCTTGCCGGTGCGCCGCTGCATCCGCCGTCCACCGCGACCACGGTGCAGGTGCGCGACGGCAAGGTGACCTTCACCGACGGCCCGTACGCCGAGGGTGCCGAGGTGGCCAACGGGTTCTACGTGTTGCGTGCCGCCGACCGCGACGAGGCCGTCAAACTGGCATCGATGATCCCGGCCTCGGCCATCGAGGTTCGGCAGTTGTCCGGTATCGCGGGGTTGTAGTCCCCCGGTGTCCCAGCTGGACGGCGTCTTCCGGCGGGAGTGGGGCCCCGCCGTGGCCACCATCGCGCGGTGGTCCGGCGATCTCGGTGTCGCCGAAGACGCCGTCCAGGACGCCTGCGCGCAGGCGCTGCAGAGCTGGCCGGCCGACGGGATGCCGGCCAATCCGGGCGCGTGGTTGACGACCGTCGCACGCAACCGGGCCCTCGACCGCCTGCAGCGTGAATCATCGCGTGCGGGAAAGGAATTGGCCGCAGTGTACGAGGCACGGGGCGGGGCGACGGGATATGGCACCGGGGCGAGCGAACTGCATCCCGTTCGCGACGACGAATTGCGGATGATGTTCACCTGCGCCCATCCGGCACTCGACCGGGCCTCGCAGTTGGCTCTCACGCTTCGGCTGATCTCCGGGCTCACGGTGGCCGAGATCGCCCGGGCGGTGCTGCAGTCCGAGGCTGCGGTAGGCCAACGGCTCACCCGCGCCAAACACAAGATCCGCCAGGCGAATATCCCGTTGCGAGTGCCGCCGCCGGAGCTACTGCCCGAACGCACGCCGCACGTGATGGCCTGCGTCTATTCGGTATTCACCGAGGGCTACTGGTCCAGCGGCGGCCCGTCGGCTATTCGGGACGAGCTGTGCGACGAGGGTGTGCGACTGGCCGGTGAATTGTGTTCGCTACTGCCTGCGGACCGGGACGCGCACGCATTGGCCGCCCTTGTCCTGCTGCATGATTCGCGTCGGCAGACCCGAGTGGACGACGAGGGCGCACTGGTGCCGCTCGACGAGCAGGACCGAAACCGTTGGGACCGTGGCCGTATCGCGCGCGGCCTGGATCAGCTGCGGCTCGCCGAAGGAGCGGCCGGACCCTATCTGCCGCAGGCGGTGATCGCGGCCCTGCACGCCACCGCACCGAGCTGGCAGCTCACCGATTGGTCCGTCATCTGCCAGGCCTACGACCGGCTGCTCGAGCTCGGCGAATCCCCGGTGGTACGCGCCAATCGCGCTGTGGCCGTTGCGTTTCGCGACGGCTTCGACGCCGGGCTGGCAGCGCTCGACGAGGTGGCGGACGATCCACGGCTGGCCCGCTCCAACCTTGTCGCCTCGATCCGGGCGGATCTGCTGCGCCGCGCCGGACGCAGCCGAGACGCCAAGCACTGGTACGGGATCGCGCTGGAGAGTGACAACGTCTCAGCACCGGCCGCGGCGTTCCTGCGTCGCCGCATCACCGAGTGTTGACTGCCCAGCACTGCCCAACAGACACAAAAGTCCCCCGACAACGGCGTGTCGGGGGACTTTTGTGTCTGCTCGCGCAGGGAGAAAATTACGCCTCGGTGAAGTTCCGGGTCACCGCCGGGTCGACCGGGATGCCCGGGCCCGTGGTGGTGGAGACGGTCACCTTCTTGAGGTAACGACCCTTCGAGGACGACGGCTTGGCGCGCAGCACCTCGTCGAGCGCGGCGCCGTAGTTCTCGGCCAGCTTGGCCTCGTCGAAGGACGCCTTGCCGATGATGAAGTGCAGGTTGGCCTGCTTGTCGACGCGGAAGTTGATCTTGCCGCCCTTGATGTCCTGAACGGCCTTGGCGACATCCGGGGTGACGGTGCCGGTCTTGGGGTTCGGCATCAGCCCGCGCGGGCCCAGCACGCGAGCGATCCGACCGACCTTGGCCATCTGGTCCGGAGTGGCGATCGCGGCGTCGAAGTCCAGGAAGCCGCCCTGGATCTTCTCGATCAGGTCGTCGCTGCCGACCACGTCAGCGCCGGCGGCAACAGCCTGCTCGGCCTTCTCCCCCACGGCGAACACCGCGACGCGCGCGGTCTTACCGGTGCCGTGCGGCAGGTTGACGGTGCCGCGGACCATCTGGTCCGCCTTGCGGGGGTCGACGCCCAGGCGGATGGCCACCTCGACGGTGGCGTCCTGCTTCTTGGACGACGTCTCCTTGGCCAGCTTCGCGGCCTCGAGCGGCGTGTAGAGCTTGTCCCTGTCGACCTTTTCGGCCGCTTCGCGATATGCCTTGCTGTTCTTGCTCATTGAGTCTCCTTGGTTCAGAAGTTGTGGTTGCGAGCCGATGCCAGCTCTCCCACGCAGTGCTTGCTGTCGAGCTACTCGACGGTGATGCCCATCGAGCGGGCGGTGCCTGCGATGATCTTCGCCGCGGCGTCGATGTCGTTGGCATTGAGATCGGCCTTCTTGGTCTCGGCGATCTCGCGCACCTGATCCCAGCTCACCTTGGCGACCTTGGTCTTGTGCGGTTCACCCGAACCCTTGGGCACGCCGGCAGCCTTGAGCAGCAGCCGAGCGGCGGGCGGGGTCTTGAGGGCGAACGTGAAGCTGCGGTCCTCGTAGACGGTGATCTCCACGGGGATGACGTTGCCGCGCTGCGACTCGGTCGCGGCGTTGTACGCCTTGCAGAACTCCATGATGTTGACGCCGTGCTGACCAAGCGCAGGGCCAACCGGCGGGGCAGGGTTGGCCTGCCCGGCCTGGATCTGCAGCTTGATGAGCCCGGCGACCTTCTTCTTCGGGGCCATGCTGTGGTGTTCCTTACTCGCTTATCCGAGGGCGCGTGCCGCGCCCGCTGTTCTAGCCGTTACCGGCTAAATCTTGGCGACCTGGGTGAAGGTCAGTTCGACAGGTGTTTCGCGGCCGAAGATGGACACCAGCACCTTGAGCTTCTGCTGTTCGGCGTTGACCTCGCTGATGGAGGCGGGCAGCGTCGCGAACGGACCGTCCATGACGGTGACGGACTCGCCGACCTCGAAGTCGACCAGGATCTCCGGACGCTCCAGCGTGGCCTCGGTGGAGGCGGCGGCAGCAGCAGCGGGTGCCTTGCCGGCCGCGGCCTTCTTGGCGGCACCCTGCGGCAGCAGGAACTTCACGACGTCGTCGAGCGCCAGCGGGGACGGCCGCGAGGTGGCACCGACGAAGCCCGTGACACCCGGGGTGTTGCGCACCGCGCCCCACGACTCGTCGTTGAGTTCCATGCGCACCAGGATGTAGCCCGGCAGCACCTTGCGGTTGACCTGCTTGCGCTGGCCGTTCTTGATCTCGGTGACCTCTTCGGTGGGCACTTCCACCTGGAAGATGTAGTCGCCGACGTCGAGGTTCTGAACGCGGGTCTCGAGGTTGGCCTTCACCTTGTTCTCGTAACCGGCGTAAGAGTGGATCACGTACCAGTCGCCGGGCCGCAGACGCAGGTCCTTCTTGAGTGCGACAGCCGGGTCTTCGTCTTCGTCGGCCGCGGGAGCTTCCTCGGCAGCCGGAGCGTCCTCGTCGGCCGCAGGCTCTTCGTCGGCGACAGCCTCCTCGGCGTCGCCGTCGGCGGTGTCCTCACCACCCGTGGTCTCTTCGACTGTTTCGTCGACGGTCTCCGCCACAACGGCATCTCCACCGTCTTCGACACTGACGGTCTCGTCGGCGAACGTCTCGTCGCCGTCGAACGTGGTCACGTTGTCAGTCCTCTCTCAAATTCCGGGTCAGGTGCCGAACACCAGCGACACCAGCCGCGCCAGGCCCAGGTCCACACCTGAAATCAGCGCGACCATGAACGCCAGGAAGACCAGCACCACCGAGGTGTAGCTGACCATCTGCTTGCGGTTGGGCCAGATCACCTTCCGAAGTTCGGCAACAACCTGCTTGAGGTAGTTGATGACGAACATGATCGGATTGCGCGACGGCCCGCCGGCAGCCTTCTTGGTCTTCTTGGCCTTGCCGGAGCCGTTCTTGGCGGCATCCTTCGACTCGGCGGTGTCCTCACCGCTGTCGGTCTCGTCGCCCTCAGCCTCGCTGGGCACTCCACGGCGGGACCGCTTACCGGTCGGGCGCAGCGGCCTGGTCACAACCGCGGTCTGACCGTGGTTGTCGCCGGAGCCATGGGCGTCGGTCCCAGTGTCGTCTGCGGAGCCGGCACCTTCGCGCTCGTCGCTCACCGCATGCCTTTCATCCTGGTTGCGTGGTCACCTTCCAGTGTCCACACCTTGTCGAATATTCAGTTGAGCAGGGGCGACAGGACTTGAACCTGCAACCTGCGGTTTTGGAGACCGCTGCTCTGCCAGTTGAGCTACGCCCCTTCAGCGATGGCAAGGTTTTACCTCGTCATCACGTCTTTCGTCCGGGGCTCACACAATTCGCGCGCTCCCCGTTCGCTCGATCAAGCCGACGGACAGCGCGCTGAAATGGGAAAAACCCCGAGAGCCGAGTGTACCCCGGCGTGGGTATCAACCACCAATCGCGTCGGCCACCCGGCTATTCCCCGACTGCCTTGCGGATGACCTGGCCGGTTTCCGGATCCCACTTGACCTGGATGGAATGGTCGCCTTCGTGACCCATCATCGTCGTGAAGGCCTCCAGCACGATCTCACCGTCGTCGTCGGTGCAGACGTTGTGGGTGACGACGATGTCCGCGCCGAACCGTTCGTCGACCGATTTGATCTCCATGACGGCGTGCAGCTGGTCGCCGGCCTTGAGCGGCCTGCGGTAGACGAACTTCTGATCCACCTGGACGATCTGCATGGTCTCCATGCCGACGTCGACGTGCTTGAAGAAATGCTGCTGAACCAGAAGCGCAAGAGTCGAGGCGAAGGTCAGCGGTGCGACCAGTGCGTCGTGACCCAGTTCGGCCGCGGCCGCCTCGTCGTGACTGGCCGGGTCGAAGGCCTTCACCGCCTTGGCGTACTGGCGGATCTGCTCACGGCCGATCAGGAACGGGTCCGGGTATTTCCAGACCATGCCGCGGATATCGGTCTTGAGAGCCATGCCCCCAACCTCCCTAAGCCAGTTGTGCGGTGGCGACAGCGCGCCCGAAGATCTTCTTCCCGCCGGTGGTGGCCGAGATGGCGATGGTGACCAGCTTGTCCTCGGGGTCGACGGACTTGATCCGGCCGTTGAAGACGATCTCCGCGCCGACGCCGTCGTTGGGCACCGGTACCACTGCGGTGAACCGGACGTTGTACTCCTTCACCGCGGCGGGATCGCCGACCCAGGAGGTGACGTAGCCGCCGCCGAGGCCCATGGTGAGCATGCCGTGCGCGATCGCGGTGTCGAGGCCGACCTGCTTGGCGATCTCGTCGTCCCAGTGGATCGGGTTCAGGTCGCCGGAAACACCCGCGTAGTTGACCAGGTCACTACGGGTCAACGGGATGACCTTCTCCGGAAGCGTGTCCCCGACCTTGACCGAACTGAACTCACGCAGCGCCATCAGTAAAGCCCTCTCCATCTTCGCCCGTGCGGCCCGCAAGGGCCGTAAAGGTCTCCTGCACAACGTCACCGGCGTCATCGGTGATGATGGTCTTGAACACGATGAGATCGGTGCCGTGCGCCTGCCGAACCGAGTCCACGTAGACATCCGCGTAGAGCTTGTCACCCGCGAAGATCGGCTTGAGGAACTTCAATGCCTGGTCGACCTGGACGATCTGGGCGTCCTCGACGGCGATCTTGGCGTCGTTCAAGAACGCCAATTGCGCCTGGTAGCCGAAAATGCAGATGAAGGTCAGCGCCGCAGGCAGCTTGGTGTGCCCAAGTTCAGCCGCGGCCTTCTCGTCGTGAAAGTACGCTTCGTCGTTCTTGACGGCGAGCGCGTGCTCCCGAATTTTCTCGCGACCGACCTCGTAGTGCTCGGGATAACGAAAATGCTTCCCGACGAGCTTCGACGATAGAGCCACGAGCGTTGGGCTACCGCGACTCTTTGTGCGGCTGGTGGTGTCCGCAGTTCGGGCAGAACTTCTTGATTTCCAGCCGGTCGGGGTCGTTGCGGCGGTTCTTCTTGGTGATGTAATTACGGTGCTTGCACACCTCGCAGGCCAAAGTGATCTTCGGCCGAACGTCCGTACTCGACGCCACGTCAGCTGCCCTCTTTCACGTCTTACTTGTCCCTGTAGCGGTGGGGGGGCTCGATCCCCCGACCTCACGATTATGAGTCGTGCGCTCTAACCAGCTGAGCTACACCGCCCCGATAGGCACGGGCATCGCTCCGCGACCACCGAGCCCCCTAACGGAATCGAACCGTTGACCTTTTCCTTACCATGGAAACGCTCTGCCGACTGAGCTAAGGGGGCCTACCTACTTCGGCCCGCGGCTGTAAGCCGTGGGCCTTAAAGAGGGTACAGCCTCCCCGGCAGCCGCACCAAACCGCTGGTCAACACGGCTGCCGGGAGGCTTTTTCGGCGCCGGCGGTCAGTCGAGCAGCCAATCGTTGGGCGCGAACAACTCGCAGTGCACCCGCTCAAGGCCGATCCCCCGCTCGCTCAGCTGGCTCCGTACGGCCGCGACGAAGCCCGCGCCACCGCACAGGTAGATCTCGGCGTCCGCCGGCAGTTCGATACCCGCCAGGTTCAGCAGGCCCGGGTGCACGCCGGGGGTGCCCGCGGTGATGCCGTCCTCGTACCAGACGTCGAGGACGGCGTTGGGCAATGCCTCGACCAGCTCGTGCTGGCGTTCCCGCAGCGGATGACTGGTGTCGCTGCGATCCGCGTGCAGCACCCGCACGTGGGTCTCCGGCCGCTCGGCGGCGACGTGCTCAAGGATCCCGATCATCAGGGTGATGCCGATGCCCGCCGAGATCAGCACCAGCGCCTTGCCCTCGGCACCGGACGCATGCAGGTCGCCGAACGGTACGGTGACGTCGAGCAGATCTCCGACGCACAGGTTGGCGCGAATCCAGTTCGACACCTCACCTGCGGGCTGGGCCGAGGTCCCGTCGACCGGCTTCACCGCGAAGGTCAGATCGGTGGTTCCGGCGTCGTTGACGAGGCTGTACTGCCGCAGCTGACGGGCGCCGTCGGGCAGCGTCACACCCACCGAAACATATTGTCCTGGAAGGAAATTCACGGGCGCATCGGAGCGGACCGTGACAAGCACGGCGCCCGACGGGTCGTCGACGCGCGAGACCACCCGCAGCCGGCGGAACACGTTCCCGGACTCGACACCCGCGTCGGAGTAAAGCCCGTTCTCCAGCTCGATGAGCGTGTCGGCCATGATCCAGTACACGCGGTCCCAGGCTTCGGCCACCTCGGCCGTCACCGTCTCGGCGCCCAGCACGTCGACGATCGCCGCGAACAGATTCTCGTGGACTACCGGGTACAGGTCGGCGGTCACACCCAGCGACGCGTGCTTGTGCCCGATCCGCGACAGCAGTTCGGCCGGATGCGGCAGCGCCGGGTCGACCAGATGTGTGGCGAACGTCGCGATCGACGCGGCCAGCGCGCGCTGCTGCGATCCCTGCGCCTGGTTGCCGCGGTTGAACAAGTTGCGCAACAGCGCCGGATGGCTGCCGAACAGCCGGCGGTAGAACTCCGTGGTGATCTCGTCGATGTGGGCACCGATCAGCGGCAGTGTCGCCGTGACGATCTCGGCGTGGTGCGGCTCGAGCTCGACCCTTACGGCTGAGGGTTCGGGCGTGGTGACGGTCATCATTGGGTCCTTTCTCCGGTGAGTTGCAGAACAATCGGGAGGCCGGCCGAAAAGCCGATGCCTCCAGACAGATCGGCGACCGTGTAGCGGTCGAGTTCGGCGTAGAACGCCGCTTTGGCCTCGGCCAGCGCGCGGCGCAGCCGGCATGCGGCGATCAACGGGCACGGGTTGTCGCCGCCGCATTCGATGACCTCGCGGTCGCCTTCGAGTTCACGTACCAGCGCGCCGATCGATGCCGTACGGCCCGCCTCGGTCAGCACCAGGCCCCCGACCCGGCCACGCCGGGCGTGCACCATGCCGAGCTCCGCCAGCCTCGATACGGCCTTGGCGACGTGATGTTCGGACGCGTTGGCGCTCACCGCGATGGTGCGCGTGGTGACCCGGCGGCCGGCCGACTCCGCCGAGGCCAGCAGCATCAGCGTGCGCAGGCCCAGGTCGGTGAACCGGGTGAGTTGCATGGCTTGACGCTATTAAATTCCGCATTCACCATGCGACTTTTAGCGCTGTGCTCTTAAACACCGCGTGACGTGCGGTTTTTTGACCTGCAATGATGGGCAGATGCCTCAGGACCGCCTCTACTTCAAGCAGCTGTTGTCCGGCCGCGACTTCGCCGCGGACGACATGATCGCCCAGCAGATGCGCAATTTCGCCTATCTGATCGGCGACCGCGAGACCGGCGAGGCCCTGGTGGTCGACCCCGCCTACGCCGCGGACGATCTGGTCGACGCACTGGAAGCCGACGGCATGCGCTTGGCGGGCGTGCTGGTCACCCACCATCACCCCGACCACGTCGGCGGGTCGATGATGGGCTTCGAGCTCAAGGGCCTGGCCGAACTGCTGGACCGCATCGAGGTGCCCGTGCACGTCAATACCCATGAGGCCGACTGGGTTTCGCGCGTCACCGGCATCCAGCTGAGCAGCCTGACCCGCCACCAGCACGGCGACAAGGTCAGCGTCGGCGCCGTCGACATCGAATTGCTGCACACACCCGGCCACACCCCCGGCAGTCAGTGCTTCCTGCTCGACGGGCGGCTGGTCGCCGGCGACACGCTGTTCCTCGAGGGCTGTGGCCGCACCGACTTTCCTGGCGGCAACGTCGACGACATGTTCCGCAGCCTGCAAGCGCTGGCCCAGTTGCCCGGCGACCCGACGGTGTTTCCCGGCCACTGGTACTCGGCCGAGCCCAGCGCGCCACTGGCCGAGGTCAAGCGCAGCAACTACGTGTACCGCGCTTCGGACCTGCAGCAGTGGCGCTCGCTGATGGGTGGCTGACGGCCGCCTGCAAGGCTCGCCGAGCACGGATCTGAGCGGCTTCCCGACCGGGCTGCACGGAACTTTCCTGCATGTCGCGGTGCTGTAGCCGACTTCGTCGGCAATACCGTTGCATACGCAAAAACCCGCGTGAATGGGCAAATAGAGTAGCGCAATACTCAGGACACCGTATCGATACCCCGGCAAACTGATTGAGCAGTCTTCCTCGTTTGTTCGGTCGGGGGTCGTTGTGAAAAACATAGTGCTGTGTTTCGACCACACAGATGAGCGTCCCGGTCCCCGAGACGCGACCAACACTGAGGCGTTGTTCCGGTTGCTGGACATCGACGACGAGCAGCTCGGCTGGTATCACTCGGGCGCTACGTCGTCGCGCGTGAGATTCTCCCGGCGCCGTCGCGCCACCGCGGTGACCGAAGCCCGCAGCGCACTCCTGGAGGCCTACCGCTTTCTCGCTGACTGCTGGGAACCCGGCGATGCCATCTACCTTTTCGGCGGCGCGGACGGCGGCCATCGGGCCCGCGAGCTGGCAGCGCTGCTCGGATCGGTGGGGTTGTTGCCGGAGGGGTCCGACGATCTGGTCAGCTACGCGCTGGCCACCTACGCCCTGCCCCGCACGGCACGCACTCCGCAGGACTGGGAACATGTCAAAGGGTTGGCCGCCGAGTTGATCGGCAATGCCGAAAGCACCGTTCCCGTAAGGTTTTTGGGCCTTTGGGATGCTGCCAGGATTCCCGGTGCCGGCCGCCGGACCGCCCCGCTGACCAATGTCGAAAGCGGGCGCCACGCGCTGGCCATCGACGCGCTGCGCCCGGCGTGGCGTGACGATGGCGCCATCGACGAGGTGTGGTTCCGCGGCGGGCATTGCGACATCGCAGGCGGCACCGGCGCGTGCTGGGCGCTCGCCGACATCGCCATGGACTGGATGCTCGACGGCGCCGTCGAGGCGGGCCTGCGGGTGCCTGTGCGCCTGTCCACTCCCACCGACCTGGATGCGCTGGCCGGTACCGCCCCGACCTTCGGCATGGTCCGGCCGCCGCTGGACGCGGCCGTGCACGCCAGTGTCGAGCTGTATCTCCGCGCGCATCCGCAGTACTGGCGGCGCCTGCCGGCCCGCATCGAGTGGGCCGATGCCGACTGGCTGGCGCGCGGCGAGCGACTGCTGCCCGTGCCGGTCAAAACCGAGCCCGAGGCGCCCGTCGTCCTCACGGCGGCCGCTTCCTGAAACTTTGCTGACCGCGTTCGGCCCGGCACTCTTCCGTACGTGATATAAGCCTGTGGTGGGGACTTTTATGCGCATCACGGGTTCAATCACCGATCGGGGGCGCGAGTTGGCTGAGTTCGATCCCGGTGCGTGGACGGCGCTGGCGGCGTGGGTCGCCATCGCCGTCGTCGTCGCCGCACTGATCTACGGGTGGCGGCAGTACCTCAAGGCCAGGGACAAGCGCGCCGAACTGACCCAGCCGAACGTCTCGATGTTCATGGAGCCCAGCGGCTCCGACTGGCATCTGGTCGAGCTGGTCGTGCGCAACTACGGCCAGACCCCCGCCTACGGGCTGCGCTTCGAATTCGCCAACCCGCCCACCGTCGGCAAGTACGAGAGTTCCTACGACGACAACTACGTCGACATCGTGCCCCTCAATCTGCCCGCGGAGATTCCCTATCTGGCCCCGTCGCAGGAATGGCGGATGGTGTGGGATTCGGCGCTGGACCGCAAACAGCTCGGCGAGGCCATCGCGTCGCGATTCGACGGCGCCGTCACCTATTACGATCAGCCGCCCTCCGGCGGCAAGCCTGCCGGCAAGAAGTTCCGCAACACCGCCGTCCTCGACTGGGCCACGCTGCCGCCGGTGGACCGCATGGAATTGCTGACCACCCACGACCGGGCCCGCCAGGAGAAGCAGAAGCTGGAGCTGCTGCGCGGCGTCCTCAACTACTTCCAGTACGCGGCCAAGGAAACCGACGAGCAAACGCTGCGTTCGGAGATCAACCGCATCAACGCACTCGGTGCCGAGGTCCGGGAGCGGTGGAAGAGCCGCTACGAGACCACCGACGACGAGGACGACGACGAGGATTACGACGACGACGATCCCGAGACCGAGCTGATCAATCCCCGCGGGCGCCACAACGCCTGAATTCGCCCGCCCGTAGCATCTGAGCGATGAGCAGCCTGGTGAGCTACGAGCTCAACGAGTCCGTCGCGACCATCACGCTGGATGATGGCAAGGTCAACGCGCTGTCGCCGGCCATGCAGAGCGAAATCAACGCCGCGCTCGACCGCACCGTGGAGGACGGCGCCAAGGCCGTCGTGCTGGCCGGCAACGCCAAGGTGTTCAGCGGCGGCTTCGATCTGAGCGTCTTCGCATCGGGCGACACCGAAGCGACACTGGCCATGCTGGCCGGCGGTTTCGAGCTCTCGCTGCGCTGCCTGACCTTCCCGGTCCCGGTCATCATGGCCGCGACCGGACCGGCGATCGCGATGGGATCGTTCCTGCTGCTCTCCGGTGATCACCGGGTGGGTTCGCCCAAATCCCGTTGCCAGGCCAACGAGGTCGCCATCGGTATGACGCTGCCGATCGCCGCGATCGAGATCATGCGGATGCGCTTGACCCGCGCGGCGTTCCAGCGGGGCGTATCGATGGCCGCGACGTTCGCGGGCGACGCCGCAATCGCGGCAGGGTGGCTCGACGAGATCGTGGAACCCGACGCCGTGCTGACCCGCGCCCAGCAGGTGGCCGCCGAAGCGTCGACGACCCTGAACGCCGGCGCCCACGTCGGCAGCAAGCTCAAGGCCCGCGCCGACGCGATCCTCGCCATCCGCGCCGGAATTGACGGCCTGCCAACCGAATTCGCGGGATAAGCCCGTATCTGCTCCGCGTGCGTAACGCAGTGGCGGCAATTAGGCCGATTTCCCGCCGTGGCGTTACGCACGCGAGGCCCAGGCCGTGGCAAGCCTCTTCAGGATGCCGCCCTTGCCGTCGCGGCACGTGACACGGATGACGATCCAGCCGGTTCTCGTCATCTCCTCGACGCGCAGAATGTCCTTGCGCAGCTGGTCGGGATCCAAGTGGTCGCGACCTTCATATTCGAGCCCGATCTTCATGTCCGGCCACGCCATGTCGACCTCGCCGATCAGGACGCCGAACTCGTTGTAGATGGGGTACTGCGTTTCGGGCGGCGGGTAACCGGCATGCGTTTCGGGCGGCGGGTAACCGGCATGCACGACCAGGAGCCGCAACCACGTTTCGCGTGGCGATTCCGCGCCCGGGTCAACCAGGGCAATTGTGGTGCGTGCCTGCTTGATACCCCTGCGACCAGAGTGCCGCTGGGCCGCCAATTCGATATCGGCCACCTTCATTTTCGTCGCTCGGGCCAGCGCGTCGATCGCAGGCACCGCGGTTGCCTCGGGGAACTTGCAGGCCAGATCCACAGCAGTGCGCACTGCAGTGGTGACGCGCATGCCGGCAATCAGGCATATTTCGTCGTCCTCGAGCGCATCACTCCACGTGACGATGGCGCGGGCCGGTCGCCGATTGGTGTCGATGATGTATGCCGGGAGCTCGGCGTCGACCCAGCGCGAGCCGTGCATGGCCGACGCCGAGAACCCCGCCAGCACTCCATGCCGTCGTGACCGCAACCAGCACGCCTTGGCCCGAAGCACCGCCGTCGGCCGAGTTCCCCTTGCCACATAAACGTCCTGGTGTACGGCAACAAATCGAGTGCGCAGATCGTGGCGGGTCAGACGCCCCGCTGCGAGAGCTTCGCTGCCGATGAATGGTTCCCCCATGACGGGAGTGTGCCCCCGGGTACCGACAGCTCCGCGTACGTAACGCGGTGACGGTAATTCGGCCGATTTCCCGCCGTGGCGTCACGCACGCGGCCGTCGGCGCTCTCTGGTGCCGAACGCGCCCAACTAGTCGACCGCGGCGGTCCAGTCATACGGCAGGAACTTGCCGTCGAAGGTCACCACCACGCGATCGCCCGCGGGGTTGGACTTCTTGGCGATGTCGACGCTGAAGTTGATGGCGCTCATGATGCCGTCGCCGAACTGCTCGTGGATCAGTTCCTTGAGCGCCGGGCCGTACACCTGCAGAGCCTCGTAGAAGCGGTATATGGTCGGGTCCGTCGGCACCGCGGTCGGCAGCCCGCCACGCATCGGCACGGCAGCCAGCACCGGCACCACAGTCGGGTCCAGCCCGAGCATCTCGACCAGCACCTTGCCCTGCTCCGGCGGGATCGGATGTTGACCGAGCAGCGCCGAGGTGGTCCACACCACGGGCCGGTCGATGGCGTCGGCGAGTTGCTGCCAGGTCAGCCCCTTGGAGAGTCGGGCCAGCACGATCTCTTCGGTGATTTCATCTCGGGTCACGGCACCATCATCCATGCGCGGCAGTGTCGGTGGCGCGCCATAGGGTAGGGGCGATGGCACTGCATCTGCACCGGGCTGAGCGCACGGACCTGCTCGCCGACGGGCTGGGCGCTCTGCTGGCTGACGCACTGCCCGATCCGTTCGCCGAGGAGCTGGTGCTGGTTCCGGCCAAGGGCGTCGAGCGGTGGCTGAGCCAACGGCTCTCCAACCGGCTCGGCGTCTGCGCCGCTGTCCGGTTCCGTAATCCTCGGTCGCTGATCGCCGAGATCACCGGAACGCAGGACGACGATCCATGGTCACCCGAGGCGCTCGTGTGGCCGCTGCTGGCGGTCATCGACGAAAACCTGGAGGCGCCATGGTGCACGGCCCTGGCCACCCATCTGGGGCGGTTCGAGGGTGGTGAGGAACGCGAGCTGCGGCAGGGCCGTCGTTACGCGGTGGCGCGGCGGCTCGCCGGGATCTTCGCGTCCTACGCCCGGCAGCGCCCGCAGCTGCTCATCGACTGGGCGGGTATCCCCGACGACCTGGCCTGGCAGCAGCCGCTGTGGCAGGCGCTCACGGCTCGCATCGATGCCGACCCACCTCACATTCGGCATGCGAAAACCCTTGCGCGACTGCAGGAATCTCCCAGCGATGTGCCCGAGCGGCTGTCCCTGTTCGGGCACACCCGGCTACCGGTGACCGAGATCGAGCTGCTCGACGCCCTGGCCGTGCACCATGATCTGCACCTGTGGCTGCCGCATCCGAGCGACCGGCTGTGGCAGGCGCTGGCCGCCGTGAAGGGCGCGGTGCCGCGCCGCACTGATACGAGCCACCGCGCGGTCACCCACCCGCTGTCGGCGACCCTGGGCCGCGACCTGCGCGAGCTGCAACGGCTGCTTCCCACCCCCGCCACTGACGAATTCCTCGGCGCACCAGGCCATCCCGAAACCCTGCTGGGCTGGTTGCAGTCCGATATCGCCGCCGACGAGGTGCGCCCGCAGGGCCGGGTGCACCGTCCCGAAGACCGGTCGGTGCAAGTGCACAGCTGCCACGGCCCGGCGCGCCAGATCGACGTGCTGCGCGAGGTGCTGCTGGGTCTGCTGGCCGACGATCCGACGCTTGAGCCGCGCGACATCCTCGTGATGTGCCCCGACATCGAGACCTACGCGCCGCTGATCACCGCGGGCTTCGGGCTCGGCGACGTGGTGCACGGCGCCCATCCCGCGCACCGGCTGCGGGTCCGGCTCGCCGATCGTGCGCTGGTGCAGACCAATCCGTTGTTGGCGGTGGCGGCGCGACTGCTGACCCTCGCCGGAGGCCGGGCGGGTGCGAGCGAGGTGCTCAACCTGGCCGAGTCGGCTCCGGTGCGGGCCCGGTTCGGTTTCACCGACGACGATCTGGATGCCGTCACGGCGTGGGTCCGCGAAGCCAACATCCGCTGGGGCTTCGACCAGGAACACCGTCGCCCCTACGGCGTCGACTTCCTGCACAACACCTGGCGGTTCGGCGTCGACAGGGTGCTGGCCGGTGTCGCGATGTCCGACGATTCGCACGCCTGGCTGGGTACCACGCTGCCGCTCGACGATGTCAGCAGCAATCGGGTGGAGCTGGCCGGGCGTTTCGCCAACTTCGTCGAGAAGCTGCACAACGCGGTACGGGGGCTCAGCGGCACCAAGACGCTCGCGCAGTGGCTGGCCGAACTGACCGCCGACATCGACGCGCTCGCATTCGACGACGAGGACTGGCCGCGCACCCAGGTACAGCGCGAATTCGACGACATCCTCGCGACCGCCGAAACCTCGACCACGTTGCGGCTGAGCGATATTCGCGCGTTGCTGGAGCGGCACCTGGCCGGTCGACCCACCCGCGCCAACTTCCGGACCGGCACGCTGACGGTGTGCACCATGGTCCCCATGCGCTCGGTGCCGCACCGCGTGGTGTGTCTGGTCGGTTTGGACGACGGCGTGTTCCCCCGCCTTGGCGCGGTCGACGGCGACGACGCGCTGGCCCGCGACCCGGTGACCGGCGAACGCGACATCCGTTCGGAGGACCGGCAGTTACTGCTCGACGCGATCGGCGCGGCCACCGAGACGCTCGTCGTCACCTACACCGGCGCCAACGAGTACTCCGGGCAACCCCGCCCACCCGCGGTGCCCCTGGCCGAGCTGCTCGACACCCTGGATATCACCACCGAGCAGCCGGTGGACGTGGTGACGCATCATCCGTTGCAGCCGTTCGACATTCGCAACGTCATCCCCGGCGCCATGGTGCCCGGTGAACCGTTCACCTTCGACCCGACGGCGTTGACGGCCGCACAAGCCAACACCGGCCAACGTGCCGAGCGCCCGGCGTTTTTCGCTGATCCGCTGCCGCCGCCACCCCCTGACGACGTGGTGCTGGCGGATCTCGTGAGCTTCTTCAACGACCCGGTGAAAGGCTTCTTCCGGGCTCTGGACTACACCCTGCCGTGGGAGGTCGAGGGTGTCTCGGATGTGATGCCCGTCGACATCGACGCGTTGGAGGAGTGGACGGTCGGCGACCGCATGCTGCATGACATGCTGCGCGGCCTCGCCCCGGCCGATGCGCAGCAGGCCGAGTGGCGCCGCGGCACCCTGCCGCCGGGACAACTCGGCTGGCGCACGGCAGGCGCCATCCGCGAGCAGTGCGCGGCGCTGGCTGCCGAAGCACAGCACCACCGCGACGTGGACTCTCAGGCCTACGACGTCGACATCGACCTGGGTGGTGGGCGCCGCCTCACCGGCACCGTGTCCCCCGTCTTCGGCGAGCGCCTGGTCTCGGTGACCTACTCCAAACTCGACGGCAAGCATCTGCTGCAGTCGTGGATTCCCTTGCTGGCGTTGGCCGCCCAGTATCCCGACAGGGAGTTCTCAGCCGTGTGCATCGGCCGCCCCAGGCGCGGGACGACGCCCCGCGCCGAGGGGCTGGGCAGCCCGGACGATGCAGTTGAGCTGTTGATCGACCTGGTGCGGATCTACGACGCGGGCCGCAGGGAGCCGTTGCCGCTGCCTGCGAAGACGTCATACGCGTGGGCGGTGGCCCGGCACACCGGCGACGATCCCGAGCAGGCCGCCGGATATCGCTGGCGCAGTGGCAATTACCCGGGCGAGGACCAACAGCCCGCGCATGTGCGGGCCTGGGGTCGCGGCGCGTGGCTGCGGGATCTCATGCAGCCGCTGCGCCCCGGGGAAGAGGTCGCGGGCGAGACCAACCGGCTCGGCGCCTACTCGGCCCGGCTGTGGTTGCCGATGCTGCGAGCCGAAAGGGCGGCGCGGTGAAGGTTTTCGATCTGCTCGGGCCGCTACCGAGCCCCAACACCACGACGGTACTCGAGGCCAGTGCCGGCACCGGCAAGACGTTCGCGCTGGCCGGCCTGGTCACCCGGCTGATCGCCGAGGGCGCTGCGACGCTGGATCAGATGTTGCTCATCACGTTCGGCCGGGCCGCCAGTCAAGAGCTGCGCGAGCGCGTCCGCGATCAAATCGTCTGTGCGCTGGCCGCATTGACCGACCCGGCACGGGCCCGCAACGATCTGGAGACCTACCTGATCGCCGAGGATCAGGACGCCCGCAGGCAGCGGCTGCGCGACGCCCTCGCGGGATTCGATGCCGCCACCATCGACACCACTCACCAGTTCTGCCAGATCGTGCTGAAATCCCTTGGTGTCGCAGGAGACAGCGACTCCGGGGTGACGCTGGCGGAGAGCCTCGACGACCTGGTGTGCGAGATCGTCGACGACCTGTACCTGTCGCGGTTCGGCGCACAGAAAGACCACCCGCTGCTGGACTACGCGGCCGCGCTGCGGCTGGCCCGCACCGTGGTGGCCAATCCGGCCACCGAGCTTCGGCCCACCGATCCCGACCCGGATTCACCGGCCACCGTCCGGCTGAGCTTCGCCCGGGATGTGCTGGCCGAGTTGGAGATCCGCAAGCGGCGTCGCGGCGTCCTGGGCTACGACGATCTGCTGACCCGGTTGGCCACCGCGTTGGTGGACCCCGACTCCCCCGCCCGCGTACGCATGCATCAGCGCTGGCCGATCGTCATGGTCGACGAATTTCAGGACACCGACCCGGTGCAGTGGCAGGTGATCGAACGGGCCTTCTCGGGGCATTCCACCCTGATCCTGATCGGTGACCCCAAGCAGGCCATCTACGCGTTCCGCGGCGGCGACATCGACACCTACCTGCGGGCCGCCGCGACCGCCGGGGACAAACAGACGCTGGGCACCAACTGGCGCAGCGACAGTGCTCTGGTGGACCGCCTGCAGGTGGTGTTGCGCGGCGCTCACCTCGGCGGCTCCGACATCGTGGTCCACGACGTGACGGCCCACCATCAGGGCCATCGACTGGCCGGTGCACCACACAATGACCCGTTTCGATTGCGAGTGGTGAGCCGCAACGGCAAGGACGCCAAGACCATTCCGATCGACCGGCTGCGCACCCACATCGGCAGGGATCTGGCCGCCGATATCGGGGCACTGTTGACCAGCGGGGCGACCTTCGACGGCAGGCCGGTGCAGGCCCGCGACATCGCCGTCATCACCGAGACCCACAAAGACGCCAGGGCGTGCCACACCGCACTGCTGACGGCCGGCATCCCCGCGGTGTACACCGGGGATTCCGACGTGTTCAACTCCGAGGCCGCCGAGGACTGGCTCTACCTGCTCGAGGCGTTCGACCAGCCGCACCGCACCGGGCTGGTGCGCGCGGCCGCGGCCACCATGTTCTTCGGCGAGACCGCGGAAACCCTTGCCGCGGGCGGGGATGCGCTCACCGACCGGATCGCCGACACGTTGCGCACCTGGGCCGGCCATGCGCGCGAGCGGGGCGTCGCGGCCATCTTCGAGGCCGCCCAGCTGGCCGGTATGGGCCGACGTGTACTCGCGTGGCAGGGCGGCGAGCGGTTGATGACCGACCTTGCGCACATGACCCAGCTGCTGGGCGATACCGCGCACCGGGAAGGGTTCGGGCTGCCCGCGCTGCGCGACTGGTTGCGCACCCAGCGCTCCGAGGGTGGCGGTGAGACCGAACGCAACCGCCGCCTCGACAGCGACGCCGCGGCCGTGCAGATCATGACGGTGTGGGTCAGCAAGGGGCTGCAGTATCCGATCGTGTATCTGCCGTTCGCGTTCAATCGCTATGTGCCCGAACCGGATCTGATCCTGTTCCATGACGACGGCGTGCGGTGTCTGCACATCGGAGGTGCCGATCCGGCGGTGGCCCGCGCCGGCCGCGCCGAGGCGGCCGCCGACGACAGCCGGCTGACCTACGTGGCGATGACGCGCGCCCAGTCGCAGGTGGTGGCGTGGTGGGCGCCGTCGCGCGATGAGCCCAACGGCGGGTTGTCGCGGCTGCTGCGGGGCCGGCGGCCCGGCGAGTCGGCGGTGCCGGACAAGTGCACGCCGGTCAAGATCAGTGACGCCGACGCGCTGGACCGGCTCCGGGCGTGGGAGGCCGCGGGCGGCCCGGTGATCGAGGAGTCCGTCGTCGAGGGGTTCACCCCGGTGCCGGCACCGGCGCCGGCCGAGCACTTGGCCACCCGGCACTTCCACCGCGCCATCGACACGTCGTGGCGGCGGACGTCGTACTCGGGTCTGCTTCGTGCAGCAGAGGATTCGGGTGTCACCAGCGAGCCGGAGGTCACCGAGCTCGACGATGAGATCGACGGCGTCGACGATGTTCTCGCGGTGCCGCCCGTCACCGGCAGCGATGTTCCGTCACCGATGGGCAAGCTGCCCACCGGCGCCGCGTTCGGATCGCTGGTGCACGCGGTGCTGGAGACCGCCGACCCGTTCGCCTCCGACCTCGGTGCCGAGTTGGCCAGCCACGTGCGGACGCATTCGGCGCGCTGGCCGGTCGAGGTCGACGCCGACGAGTTGGCGGCCGCGCTCGTCCCCATGCACGACACTCCCTTGGGCCCGCTGGCTCCCGGCGTGACATTGCGCCATATCGGGTTGCGAGACCGGTTGCGGGAATTGGACTTCGAGTTCCCGATGGCCGGTGGCGACCTGCGGGCCGGCACGTTCGCCCGGCTTGCCGATGTCGGCGCATTGCTGAGCACCCATCTGCCCGCCGACGATCCCATGGCGTCTTATGCCCAGCGGTTGTCCGGCGGAGTCCTCGGCAGCCAGCCGTTGCGTGGATACCTGTCGGGTTCGGTCGACGCGGTGCTGCGCGTCGAATCCCGCTTCGTGGTGGTGGATTACAAGACCAACTGGCTGGGCACGGGCGACGCCGAGCTGACTGCCGCCGACTACACCCGCGAGCGCATGGCCGAGGCCATGCTGCATTCGGACTATCCGCTGCAGGCCCTGCTGTACAGCGTTGTGCTGCACCGGTTCCTGACGTGGCGACTGCCCGGTTACGATCCGGCGACCCACCTCGGTGGGGTGATGTACCTGTTCGTCCGCGGCATGTGCGGGGCCGCGACCCCCGTTGTGGATGGCCATCCGGCCGGGGTGTTCAGCTGGGAGCCGCCCGCCGCGCTCGTGGTGGCAGTGTCGGAGTTGCTCGATGCTTGATCATTTCGCCGAGATCCTCGAGCCCGCCGATGTGCAGGTGGCGCGACGGCTCACCGTGCTGGGCGGCGAGGGCGACGATTCCGTGACACTTGCCGTTGCGCTGGCGGTGCGGGCCCTGCGTGCCGGTTCGGTATGCGTGGATCTGCGGTCGGTGGCTGCGCAGGTCGATCTGCCCGATCTGCCGTGGCCCGAGCTGGACACGTGGCTGGCCGCGGTGAGCGCGAGCCCGCTGCTGAGCACCGGGCCGGTGCTGCGACTGTTCGACGAGCAGCTGTATCTGGATCGGTACTGGCGCGAGGAACAACAGGTGCGTGACGACGTGCTGACGCTCGTCGGCACCCGCCCGCCCGGGGCCGTCCCCGACGTATCACGGCTGTTTCCAACGGGATTCGACGAGCAGCAGGCAGCCGCGGAGGTGGCGCTGTCGCATGGCCTGACGGTCTTGACCGGCGGCCCCGGAACCGGCAAGACCACCACGGTGGCGCGGCTGCTGGCCTTGCTGGCAGAGCAGGCGGCGCTGACCGGTAACCGGTCGCTGCGCATCGCGCTCGCCGCACCGACCGGCAAGGCAGCGGCCCGACTGCAGGAAGCTGTGCAGTTGGAAGTGGACCGGCTCGACCTCGTCGACCGCCGACGACTGGCCGGGTTGCAGGCCACCACCCTGCATCGGCTGCTCGGTCCGCGGCCGGACACCTCGTCGCGGTTCCGGCACCACCGCGGAAATCGGTTGCCGCACGACGTGATCGTCGTCGACGAGACGTCGATGGTGTCACTGACGATGATGGCACGGCTGCTGGAGGCGGTGCGGCCGCAGACCCGCCTGCTGCTAGTGGGCGATCCCGATCAGCTGGCGTCGGTGGAGGCCGGTGCGGTGCTGGCCGATCTGGTCGAGGGGCTGGGATCGCGTGGGGTGGCGGCGTTGCGGACATCGCATCGGTTCGGCAAGTCGATCGGCGCGCTCGCGACGGCGATCCGGGTCGGTGACGCCGATGCGGCGCTGCACGTGCTGGCCACGGGTGACGAGCACATCGAGTGGGTGACCACCGACATCACCGAGCGGTTGCGGGAAGTCGTTGTGCCACATGCCGTTACGCTACGACAGGCGGCGATCCTCGGCGATGCGAAGGCGGCGCTGAGAACTCTCGACGAGCATCGCCTGTTGTGCGCGCATCGGCGCGGGCCGGCCGGCGTCATGCACTGGAACCGTCAGGTGCAGCGCTGGCTCACCGACGAAACGGGCGAACCGCTGTGGGCGTCATGGTATGTCGGGCGCCCAATCTTGGTGACCGCCAACGACTACGGACTCAAGCTGTACAACGGGGACACCGGCGTCACCGTCGCGACGCCGGACGGACTGCGCGTCGCGGTGGGCGGCAACGGATCGTTTGCGACGGGCCGCCTCACCGAGGTGGAGACCATGCATGCCATGACGATCCACAAGTCGCAGGGCAGCCAGGCCGACGAGGTGACCGTGCTGCTGCCGGACATCGAGTCGCGTCTCCTGACGCGCGAACTCCTCTACACCGCGGTCACCCGGGCCAAGACACGCGTGCGCGTCGTCGGGACCGAAGCCGAGGTACGCGCGGCCATCACCCGGCAGGCGGTCCGCGCGACCGGCCTGCGGAAGCGGCTCAGAACCTAAACGGCCCGCCCGGCGAAGAACGCGCCGGAGATGAGGCCGATGGTGATGGCCAACGTGGGCAAACCCATCACGACCGCGACGACGACGGCTGCGATTGCGACGAGGCCCAGCACCAGCAGGAGACTGCCAATAAATGCTCCGACCATGACCGCCCTTTCTATGGTTGCGGTCACACTGTAGCTCGCTTGTGGGTTGAATCACAGCCAGATCGCGCGTCGATTTGGTTAACAATTTCGAGGCGAAATGTATAGCCGAGCTTGGTGAATGCATTCAGAGAAAGGCTGCCTTTGGCCAGGCCGTCTCTACGCGAGTTAACCCAACCGACGCCATGAGTGCACGCCAGCCTGCCAGGATGCACAACGTGGCTCCCGAAAAGGCGCAGACCGTCGCCTACCCCGCACCCGGTTCCCGTCCGACGCGCCCCAACGGCGAAGTGCTGCCGCCGCACGTCATCGTGCTGTTCGGCGCCACCGGGGATTTGGCCAAGCGGAAGCTGATCCCGGGGCTGGCGTATCTGGACCAGTCGAGCTTCAGCCCCGACATCCGCGTGGTGGCGACCTCTTTGGAGGATTACACCAAGGAGCAGTTCCTCGAACACGCCAAGGCCGCAGTCGACGAATTCGCCACCCGTCACCCGACCGACGAGCAGTGGAAGAGCTTCGCCGACAAGGTGCAGTACGTCCCGCAGAGCGCAGGCCCGGCAGCGCTGGCCGCGGCCGTCGCCACCGCCGAGGAAGAGCTGGGCCCCGACGCCCGTCGCTTGCACTATCTGTCGGTACCACCGAAAGCGGCAGAGTCGGTCATCACCATGCTCAAAGAAGCCGACCTCGTGAAGCGCTCCAAGGTGGTCATGGAGAAACCATTCGGCACCGACCTGCAGAGCGCGGTCGCGCTGAATGCGTTCGTGCACAGGACATTCAAGGAATCCCAGATCTTCCGCATCGACCACTTCCTCGGCAAGGAAGCCGCGCAGAACATCCTGGCGTTCCGGTTCGCCAACGGGCTTTTCGAGCCGATCTGGAACCGCAACTTCATCGACCACATCCAGATCGACATCCCCGAAACCCTCGGCCTGGATCAGCGCGCCAACTTCTACGAGAGCACCGGCGCCTTCAAGGACATGGTGGTGACCCACTTGTTCCAAGTGATGGCGTTCGTCGTGATGGAACCGCCGACCGCGCTGGAGCCGCGCGCGATCAGCGAAGAGAAGAACAAGGTGTTCCGGTCGATGTTGCCGATCAACACCTCCGAGGTGGTGCGCGGCCAGTATCAGGGCTACCGCAGTGAGAAGGGCGTGGCGCCGGATTCGGAGACCGAGACGTTCATCGCGCTCAAGGTCGGAATCGACAACTGGCGCTGGGCCGGCGTGCCGATCTACCTGCGGACCGGCAAGCGGATGGCCGAAGGGCAGCGGATCATCTCGATCGCGTTCAAAGAAGCACCGCGGACCATGTTCCCGGCGGGATCTGGCGTCGGCGCGCAGGGGCCGGATCACCTGACCTTCGACCTGGCCGACGCGTCGAAGGTGTCGTTGTCGTTCTACGGCAAGCGGCCCGGGCCGGGCATGCGGCTGGAGAAGCTGTCGATGCAGTTCTCGACCCAGGAAACCGCCGAGATCGCCGACGTTCTCGAGGCCTACGAGCGGCTGATCCTCGATGCCATGCGTGGCGATCACACGCTGTTCACCACCGCCGAGGGCATCGAGTCGCTGTGGGAACGCTCGGAGCCACTGCTGGAGGATCCGCCCGTCGTCAAGATGTACCCGCAGGGCACCTGGGGCCCCAACGCCATCCACCAGTTGATCGCGCCGAATGCCTGGCGGCTGCCGTTCGAACGGGTGTGGCGGGAGTAGGTCGTCACATCCGCACTTCGGTCACGATCGCGGAACCAGTACTCGAGCTGCCCGCCTGTTAGCGACAATCGAGCGCTTCAGCCGAATCAGTGAAAACGGTTGAGCAGCGGGATCTTTTCGATGATGCGGTCGCGCAGCCGCGGCGGGGGCGGCGGCGGTGCGTACACCGGGGCGGGTGGTGGCACATAGACCGGCGGCGCCGGCGGGACGTACGCCGGTTCGGGGGCAGGCGGAACGTACGCCGGTTCGGGGGCCGGCGGGACGTACTCCGGTTCAGGGGCCGGCGGA
This sequence comes from Mycolicibacterium brisbanense, assembly GCF_001570425.1. Classification (GTDB taxonomy): domain Bacteria; phylum Actinomycetota; class Actinomycetes; order Mycobacteriales; family Mycobacteriaceae; genus Mycobacterium; species Mycobacterium brisbanense. The sequence continues at coordinate 291,431 of NZ_BCSX01000024.1, read as the reverse complement.
ACGTACGCCGGCTCAGGGGCCGAAGCCTCCTGCACAGGGGCGGGTGGCGGAGCAGCGGCGACCGTCTCGTGAACCGGTGGCGGGGCAGGATGGACGACAGCGGGCTGTGCCACCGGAGGCGGGGCGGGTCGCACGGATTGCTCGACGGCGCCGGTGTTGTTCAGCTCCGTCGACTCGGGGGTCAGTCGCAGCCCGAGCGCAAGCGACAACGAGACGACGAAAACGACGACCGCGGCAGCCAGCACCGAGGACAGCACCCCGACGCGGGACAGCAGCGGTTTCGCAACCGGCGCAGGCGCGGCGTTGACCGTGCGAGCCGCGGCCAACGCGGCGCCGCGGGTCAGCGCGAGATCCGCTTCGGCAGCAGTGAAGACGGGCCGGGTGGTCTCGCCGCGCAACACGGTCACCAGAGCGTCGGCGGCGTCGACGTCTGAGCCGAGGACGAAGACGGCGTCGGGGCTCGGACGTGCGTTGCGGACGGCGGAGCTGGCCTGATCGACCAGGGCGGAGTCGATGCGGTCGATGCGCTCGGCGCGGACGCGCTGATCGTTCACGGTCGCGATGAGCGCGGCGTCGGGTTCGACCAGGCAGACGACGAGGAAGTTGTAGTCGGAGATCTCGGCGATGCCGCCGGCCAGGACCTCGGCGGCCTCGACGTCGGGGACGTCGACCACGCGGGCCCCGCCACCGACGGCGTCGAGTGCCGCGCGGACCTTGGCGGCCACGGCGTCGGCGCCCGTCGACCAGGTCAGGCCGACAGCGTGCAACTCGCCGCCGCCGAGCACGTTTTCCAGCAGCGCCTCGGCGTCAAACGCGTCGACGTCGGATATGTCCAGTGCCCCGCGGTCGACAGGGGCACCCTCGCCCGTGATCCCGTCGACCAGCACCCACCGGACGACGTTCGATGTCATCGAGAGACCCAGTACGAGGTCCATGGATGACCTCCGATCGTTCGTCAATCGCCCATGAGGGTACCGGTAGGACGGCGCTGTCGCCCGTTCCGCCTGTCAACAGCGCCGTCTACCAGTCGTTTTCACGCGAAGTAGTGCCCCTGGGCCAAATCGTCGAGCAGGACCGGGCCCGTCGGCTCCCACCCGAATCGCTCCCGCGTCAGCGCGCTCGAGGCCGGGATGTCGAGTGCGAACATGCCGCCGATCCATCCGAAGTGATCGAAGGCCTGCTCGACGGGAACCGAAGTGACCGGAAGGTCGAGATGGCGGCCGATGGCGGTGGCGATGTCACGGCCGGCCACCCCCTCCTCAGCCACGGCATGCAGAACTGTCCCGGTGGGAGCCTGCTCGACGGCCAACCGGAACAGCGGCGCGGCGTCGAGGCGGTGCACGGCCGGCCAGCGGTTGGCGCCGTCGCCAATGTAGGCCGCGACCCCTTTCTCACGCGCGATCTGGATCAGCCTCGGCACGAAGCCGTGATCGCCCTCGCCGTGCGTCGTGGGCGAGAGCCGCACGATCGAGGCCCGCACCCCCTTGTCGGCGAAAGCCAGCGCGGCGGGCTCGGACAAGCGAGGTAGCCCGGGTCGGAATTCGTCGTTCTCGGTCAGCGCCCGACCCGGGGGCTGACCGGCCATGCCGGAGGTGACGACGAGCGGACGGTCCGACCCCGCCAGCGTGGTGCCGAGGACCTCGATGGCGCGACGGTCCAGTTCTCCGGCATCGGCGAAGTTGTCGAAGTCGTGATGGAACGCCAGGTGGATGACGCCGTCGCTGGCGTCGGCACCTGCCCGGAGGCTCTCCGGATCGTTCAGGTCACCGCGGTGCACGCCGGCTCCGGCCGCGGCGAGGGCATCGGCCGAGGCGTCCGAACGCGCCAGGCCGAGAACGTCGTGTCCGTTGTCGATGAGATCGCGGACGACCGCCGACCCCACGAATCCGGACGCGCCGGTGACGAAGATCTTCATGAATACCTCCTGATGTCAGTGACTGCCATAGCCTGACAACACGATGACAGTCACTGACATTCCCTAAAATCGGAAGCTATGAGCCGGTGGGAGCCCAACGCGCACGATCGCCTGCAAGAAGCCGCGCTGCAGCTCTATACCGAACGTGGATTCGACCAGACGACCGTCGCCGAGATCGCCGAGCGGGCAGGGCTGACCGAGCGCACGTTCTTCCGCTACTTCGCCGACAAGCGCGAGGTGCTGTTCGGCGGGCAGGCCCTGCTGACCGAGCTCCTCGTCACCGCCATCGCCGAGGCCCCCGACGATGCGCGCCCACTCGAAGTCATCGCCACGGCGCTCGCCGCGCTCGGGCCCGTGTTCGAAGGCCGGGTCGACCATGCCCGGCGCCGCCAGGCCATCATCGATGCCCACCCAGGGCTTCAGGAACGCGAACTCATCAAGCTCGCCACGATGACTGCCGAGACGGCCGACGCGTTGCGGCGCCGCGGCGTCGGCGATGCGGCGGCCCGGCTGGCCGCCGAAACCGGGGTGGCGGTGTTCAAGGTCGCGTTTTCGCGGTGGATCACCGACGACTCCGCAGCCGGACTGGCCGCCGTCATCGCGTCGTCGTTCGATGAACTCAGGGAGCTGACGGCCTGATCACGACGGATCGCGCAGCGCGGCCAGTTCGTGGGCCGTGCGGTGGATGAGCGACGTGCCCACCTGTTCGACGACGTCCTCACGGCCGTCCTGGGTGATGCGCCAACGCTCTTGGCAATTCGCGGTGTCGATGGCAACGACGTCCCGCGTGTAGCCGTGATACTCCTCGCTGAGGACGATGCGCCCGTCCGAACCCACGAAATGCGTGAAGTCGAGCGGGCAGCTCGCGCCGGCCTGCCCGGTTTCGAGGCTCCACTGCTGCCAGGCCGGGCCGGACTCGATGTAGAGATCGTGGCCCACCGTCCGGAATTGCGGTGCCTGGTACAGAGCGTCGGCCGCGGGTAGTTCGAGGCGTTGCTGTCCGTCGGACGAGTAGACCCGGAACACGGGCTGGTCGAGCACGATCGGGACGGCAACGTTGTCGAGCAGGTTGTAGCCCTGGAGTTGATGCTGGGCCAGCAGCCTGCCCGCGGTGTTGTAGAGGAGCACGCCCGCGGTATCGCCGGCCTCGTATTGATAGGCGAACCCGCCGGGGTAGACGACGGCCCGGCGCAGCGTCGTGCCGTTAGGCGGCGTTGGCGTCTTCTCGGTGCCATCGATGACGGAGAACACGCGGTAGTGCGGATCGTCCGGTGTCGGGATCTGCGTGGCCAATGTCAGCGGTGCGGTGTCGGTGACCGTCGGCGGCGACAGCACCAACTGACCACTGCCGGGGACGAACCACGTCAACTCGGCCTTCGCGCCCAGCCCGTAGACACCTTTACCCGGGACGGTCGCCACGAGCCGGGTCTCGCCGCGCGGGTTACCGACGGGCCTTACGTTCGGCCCGGTGACGCCGTCCTGCTGCAGGTCGGTGTCACCGCTGTGGGGCACGGATCCGTGCTCGAGGTCGACGACCCAGACGTGTGTGCCGGTGAGACAGATCGCTGCCGACGGGCCGTTGAGCCGACAGGTGTGGTCGTCAGGTCTGTCGAGCAAGACCGGTGTGAAGAGCCGAGCACCGGTTCGCAGGTCGATCCCGTAGACGAATCCTCCGCCACACCGGGAGCCGCACTCGGCGACGAAGTACGCACGGTCGCCGCTGCTGCCGAACGGCTTGCCGATGGAGACGTCGTCGGGCAGCCCGATGTCGGCGCTCGTGATCCGCCAGCGATCGACCGGTTGACGGTCCAGCGAGAACCCGATCAGCTGTGGCGTCGGCGCGGCCTCGTCGTCGCCGTGCCGGGTCCACAGCACCACCGCGACGATCGTCACCACGACGGCGAGCGCCACCGCGAGCGCGACGACCACTGCCCTGCGCACGGCTAGAACACCCAACTGCCGGCGGGCCGCAGCACGAACCCGTGGTTCACGATCGGGTCGATGCACGCGACGCCGTCATCGGTGACCGCACACGTGTTGTTGGTCGCGGTGAGCTTCTGGCCGACGGCCAAGCGCGGAAACCCGTCCGGCGGCGCGCACGTCGCCTCACCGCTGCGGGTGAACACATACAGCGTGGAGACATAGGTGTCGGCCGACGAGCGGGCGGGCTCGTAGACCGAGCCGCAGCGCATGCCCGGTGCGCCGGGAAGCCCGGGAAGTTGCCCGTGGCACTGCACCGGGACGTGCCGGTCGGGATCGTCGATGTAGTCCCAGCTGCAGGTCAGCGCCGGCGTCGTGAACCCGATCGTGTCGAACTTGGAGCGCTGCACGTGCTGCGACGGGTCCGCCGCGGAGAACGCGCCCAGGTCGGGGAAGCCGGGCGGCGCCGCGGCGGCCGGTGGCGCGAGGACCCCGGCACCAAGCACGACCGCCAGCAGAATCCCCCACCGCACGACCGTGGATCCGATCAGCGCAGCGCGCTTCCCTGGATCCACTGGCCCCACGGCACGCTCCAGTCGCCGTTGTGTTTGAGGGTCAGCGGTTCGCCGCCGGTGTTGCGGACCTCGACGATGTCACCGGGCACAGCGAAGTCGAAGAACCACTTGGCGTTCTCGCTGTTGAGGTTCAGGCAGCCGTGGCTGGTGTTGGTGTTGCCCTGCGCCCACACCGTCGCGTTGAGCTGATGCAGGTAGATGCCATCGGTGCTGATCCGGGTGGCGTACGGGATGGTCTCTTTGTAGCCAAGCCGGCTGTTGACGGGCAGGCCGAACGTCGAGGAATCCATGATCACCGGGTTGGCCTTGTCCATCACGGTGTAGATGCCGCGCGGCGTCCAGAAGCTCAGCGTGGTGTCGCCGATGGTTTCGGTACCACCCATGCCCATCGAGGTCGGCATGGTGCGGACCAGCTTGCCGTTCTCGAAGACGCTGACCTGTTTGGTGTTGTCGTCGGCGATCGAGATGTGCGAGTCGCCGATGGTGAACGACACCTTCTCGTCCTCGGCCCCGTAGAGACCGTCGCCCAGTTTGGCGCCGTAGATGTCGGCGTTGACGGTGACCTGGGTGCCCGGCGTGTAGTACTTCTCGGGCCGCCAGTGTGCGGTCTGATCGTCGATCCAGTTCCAGGCGCCGAAGACGGGCGGGTTCGTGGTGACCTTGAGACGGCGTTCGGCGCTGGCCTTGTCGGTGATCGGCTCGTCGAAGCGCGCGACGATCACCATGCCGACGCCGTACTTCGCGCCGTCCTGCAGCATGGCGCCCGAGGTGCCGTCCAGGTACACCTGGGCCTGGTTGCTCGGGGTGAGGGTGCTGAACGTGGTGACCTGCCGGGTCGGCATGCCGCCGGGGCCCTTGGCCGAGACCGTCATCGTGTAGGTGCGGCCGAACCCGAGCGTCGTCGTCGGCTTCCACGTCTTGGCGTCCGGCGTGAGGATGCCGGGGATCTGCTTGCCGCCGTCGTTGACCATGGTGACGCTGTCGATCGTCCCGGTCTCGGCGGTCACGAGGATGCGCGCCAGCGGATCGACCTCGGCGTTGGGCTTCGGGGTGATCGTGAGCTTGGCCGGTTCGGTGGGTGACGCCTGGGGCGCACCTTGAGGGGCGGCGGCCAGCGTCTGGCAATGCTCACTGCAGTCCGGCAAGGCGGTGACGACCACACCGCCGAGCACGGCGAGCACAGCAAACGCGACCGCAAGGCAGGCACGGCGAACAGACGTCAACGTCACTCCAATGTGTTTTCCGGCGAGGGCCGTATCGATCGAGCGCCGATCGGGTGCGCTAATCCTAACCGGGCCACGGCGCGTGTGGCGCGACGGGCACGGCTAGCGCGCGCGTCGTGATGTGGTCGTTGCGTGCGTGAGGTATGGGCGCGACGCGACACCGAGTGGAGCGTCCGCGAAACGCGCTATCGCCGCTGCTACCACCGAATCTGGCAGCGCCGGCGAGAGCACATTTTGGCGCGCCGGCGGTGCCGAAACTGGCCATAGGCTTCGACCGTGCGAATGGGAATTCAGGTTGCGGTCCTGGCATCGGTGTTGCTGACGGCCGCATGCACAGGTGAGTCCGCGACCCCGGCAGCGTCGCCCACGCATGCGGTCAGCACCGACCGTGAGGATGTACTGCGCAGCGTCCGTGCTGTCGACACATGTGCCCTATACGGCGGCGAACAGTCCGTGGCCGGTCGGGCCTTGACGGTGCTGGGGCCGACCTCGGTTCTGGCTTGCGACGCCCGGATCGGCGAACCCGGCGACAAGATCGACGTATCGCTGGGCCTCAATGTCGGTCCGGCGACGCCTGCCAAAGAAGACAGTTGGGTCAAACATCGCACGATCGACGGGGTCGACGTCAGCTCGGTCTCTTCGCTCGACGCACCGAACGCTCCACCGAAAGACCAGGTGGTGAGCTGGAGCTGCAACTTCGTCGCCCGGTACCCCGACGCCACCGCGATCACGGCCACAGTGACAGCACCCCCTGCGGTCGATGCCTGCCCGATCGGCGAAGAGCTGATCCGCACCGCGATCCGCCAGTTCGCCGAACGGCCGCAGCGGGGGCAGTCCGATTTTCCGACCACTGTGCTCACCGGCGCGGACCCGTGCGCCGCGATCAAACGACTGCAGCCCGCGCACCGCATCGACTGGAACGTGCCCGACTCCGCGGTCAGCACCTGCACGTTCAGCGTCGACGGCGCCGAGCTGACCACGTCGTTCGACTATCGAGATCCGGCCCAGCTCGCGTACGACGGCGAGCAGCCCGCGGTCGGCGGTCATCGTTTCGTCGGCGACATTCAGAGCGGGGTCTTCGAGGTCGTGGTCGGCGACGAGTTCCACGTTGCCGACAAGACGCTGCAACCCGTGGTGAGCATCGTCGATCTGTCGCCGGAGATGAACCGGATCCGATTGGTCGCGCAGGCCGTCGCCGACGAGTACTGACTGCTCAACAGTGGTATCACTTCGGTATCATCGAGCAGGTGGGCATGACTCTGCGAACCACCGATGAGCAAACCGAAGCGCTGCGCCGCCAAGCGGCCGCGGAAGGTCGGTCCATGCAAGCCGTCGCACTGTCGGCCATCGACGAATACATCGCTCGTCGCGCACACAAGACCCAGGTCGACACGGTGTTGCAGCGTGTGATCGCCCAGGAGGCCGGGGTGCTGGAGCGCCTCAAGGACGCGTGACCGAGTACCTGGATCTCGAAGATCTCCTGGAGATTGCCCGCCGGGCCGTCGGAGCCGACGTAAAAGTTCGCGATTACGGGCTGCTCGAGTCGGCCCTGGCTCGGCCGTCCGCCTCGGTGTTCGGCGAGGACGCCTATCCGGATCTGCACCTCAAGGCGGCCGCGCTCCTGCACTCTCTCGCGCGCAACTACGCGCTGATCGACGGGAACAAGCGCCTGTCCTGGACGGCCTGCCTGACGTTCTTGGCGATCAACGGGCAATGGATCACCGCACCCGAAGACGACCGGTTCGACTTCGTCATCCGGGTGGCCACCGGCGTCGAGTCGGACATTCACGCCGTCGCCGACCTACTACGGGCGTGGAGCCACCGCGAGGCGTGACCGGCTCAACTCGATTACTGATTTATCGCAGGTCGGCCATACCATCGCTGACGAGATGACCGACAACGCCCTCGACACCCCGACCGCCACCGAACCGCCGAAAGGCGACCGCGTCTCCGCGGAAGCGGCCCGCCGCCGAACCTTCGCCGTCATCAGCCACCCCGACGCCGGTAAGTCCACGCTGACCGAAGCACTGGCCCTGCACGCGCGCGCCATCACCGAGGCCGGCGCGATCCACGGCAAGGCCGGCCGGCGCTCCACGGTGTCGGACTGGATGGAGATGGAGAAGGCCCGCGGTATCTCGATCACGTCGACCGCGCTGCAATTCCCCTACCGCGACTGCGTCATCAACCTGCTCGACACCCCCGGCCACGCCGACTTCTCCGAGGACACCTACCGGGTGCTGACCGCGGTGGACTGCGCGGTGATGCTCATCGACGCCGCCAAAGGCCTTGAGCCGCAGACGCTCAAGCTGTTCCAGGTGTGTAAGCACCGCGGTATCCCGATCATCACGGTGGTCAACAAGTGGGACCGGCCCGGGCGGCACGCCCTGGAACTGATGGACGAGATCCACGAACGCATCGGGCTGCGCACCACACCCCTGACGTGGCCGGTCGGTATCGCCGGGGATTTCCAGGGTGTGATGGACCGTCGCAAAGGGCACTTCATCCGCTTCACCCGTACCGCGGGCGGCGCCACGATCGCACCTGAGGAGCACATCCCCGCCGACGCGGCCCATGACGCCGCAGGGGTCGACTGGGACACGGCAGTCGAGGAATCCGAGCTGCTGTCGGCCGACGGATCCGACTACGACCGCGAGACGTTCCTCGGCGGTGAGTCGTCCCCCGTTCTGTTCACGTCGGCGGCGCTGAACTTCGGCGTCAACCAGCTGCTCGATGTTCTCGTCGAACTCGCGCCCGCTCCCAGCGGCGCGCTCGACGTCGACGGTGTTCGGCGCGCACCCAACACGCCGTTCAGCGCCTTCGTGTTCAAGGTGCAGGCCGGTATGGATTCCGCGCACCGCGACCGCATCGCCTACGCGCGGGTGGTTTCCGGCACGTTCGAACGCGGCGACGTGCTGACCCACGCCGCCACCGGCAAGCCGTTCGTCACCAAGTACGCGCAGTCGGTGTTCGGCCAACAGCGCTCGACGCTCGACGATGCGTGGCCCGGTGACGTGATCGGGCTCGCCAACGCCGCGGCGCTCCGTCCAGGCGACACGCTGTATCGCGATGTGCCCGTGGTGTTTCCGCCGATCCCCAGCTTCTCCCCCGAGCATTTCGCGGTGGCCCGCGGCACCGACCCCAGCAAGCACAAGCAATTCCGCAGGGGCATCGAACAATTGGAGCAAGAAGGCGTCGTGCAGGTGCTGCGCTCCGACAAGCGCGGTGAGCAGGCCCCGGTGTTCGCCGCCGTCGGTCCCATGCAGTTCGAGGTGGCCGCCCATCGCATGGCCACCGAACTCAGCGCACCCATCTCGCTCGAATCACTGCCCTACCAAGTCGCCCGCATCGTGTCGCCGGAAGATGCCGACTTCGTGAATCGCCAAGTGTCAGCAGAAGTTCTGACCCGCACCGACGGCGTGATGCTCGTCCTCTTCTCGACGCCGTGGCGGCTCGAAGGCTTCCAGCGCGACAACCCGAACATCAAGCTCGGGTCGTTGGTGGCTGCTGAGGGGTAGTCGAGCGCAACATGCGTGCGGCGTCATCGGGCGACGGGCCGCGCCGACGAAGTCGCTCCTAAGAGCGCCACAGTCGATCAGTTGTGTTGTCTCACAAAAACTCCGGCGGCAGATTGCGACCGTCGACTCCACGATACCGCTACTGGTACCTAAATCAGGTACCAGTCTCAGTAAGCAGCCACCGTCACGACCCTGCTTCAGCGCGCCGTCGCATCAACCGCTCACCGGCATCGTCGGGCGATGGACCGGCATCGACGAATCCGTTGCGTTCGTAGAGCGCGATGGCGGGCCGATTGTGTGCCTTGACCGAGAGCACCACGTCACGATCTCCGGCCCAATCGAGCACGGCCTGCACAGCGGCGTCGCCGACGCCGCGTCCACGAGCAACCGGACTGACCCACATAGATATCAGTTCCACCGCACCGCCAGGCTGCTCGTAGGCGCCGACGATCCCGGCCGGTTCCCCATCACAATGAACGACAATGTTCAGCGGGACGGTGGAAAATCGTTGGCGCCAGCGCTCTTCCGTGTCACCGGAGCCCGTCCACTCAGCCAGCGTCGACCCATACATGTCGGGTGACTCTGCCAGTGCCTGCAGGCGGAGATGACGCCAGAGCGGCCAGTCATCGGTGCGCAGGATCTGTGCGTGCATCACGTGGAAGTCTGCCACGTGCACACAACCGCATTGAAGCCGTCAAAAGTTTTGACGCTGCCTCTCACCACACTGCCCAATCCGCTGCACGCGCACCCGTCAGTGCACACGGATACCATCGAGGTGCGTGTTGAGAGGCCGTCGTCAAGCACCGATGGCATGCCACGCTATCTCCACGCTCGGATGCCAGCGGTCAGCAGGATCACTCGGACGAAGGGAGCCCAAGAAGTGACGGTGCGGGGCTACGACATCATCGGCGACGTCCACGGATGCGCCGCCCAACTCGAAGTGTTGCTTCTGGATCTCGGCTATCAAAAGCAGGACAACACAAGCGAATACCGCCACCCGGACCGCCAGGCCATCTTTGTGGGCGACCTGATCGACCGCGGCGACGAACAACTGAAGGTGTTGCACATCGTCAAATCCATGGTCGACGCCGGCAGCGCAATGATCGTCATCGGCAACCACGAGTTCAACGCGCTGGCCTACGACACCGAATGGCCACCTGGCAGCGGCACATTCTTGCGCCCGCACACCGAGAAGAACACCAACCAGCACCAAGCGTTTCTCGACCAGGTCACAGGCGACGACCGCCGTCGATATCTCAAGTGGTTAACAACAATTCCACTGTGGCTCGACCTCGGTGACCTGCGAGTGGTCCATGCCTGCTGGCACGACGACTCGATCGCAGTCGTCGAGCAGCAGTGCGGCTCGAGCGCACCCTTCACAAACGTCAACCATCTCGCCGCCGCCAGCGACGAGAGCCATCCGTTGTTCACGGCGGTCGAGACGCTCCTGAAGGGGCCGGAGATCAGCCTGGTCAACCACGACCAGCCGCCCTACCACGACAAGGACGGTCACCCACGGGAGAACGCCCGCATGCAGTGGTGGAACAGCGAGGCCCGCACCTTGCGCGACATCGCCGAGATGGGCGGCAATTTCACCACAGAGGCCGGTGATCCCTACCCGCCGTTGCCGGAGTTGGAGGTGGCCGACACGCTCACCCACGTCTACTCCGACACCGTCCCGGTGTTCTACGGCCACTACTGGCGGCAGCAGCCGCCGAAGCAACGCCACGACTGGACCGACTACACCGCATGCGTCGACTTCAGCGCCGTCAAGGGCGGAGCGTTGACGGCGTACCGCTGGTCCGGCGAAAAGCGAATCCGCCCTGAGCATTACAAGTCGTCGAGCGCGATGTAGCCATCCTGGATCGCCCGCGCGGCCAGGGCCGCTTTGGTGGGGGCGGGCCGTCCCGCTCGCTCGTACTTCGCGCGCACCCGCGCTGCAGATACGTCGCAACGGTGCCGGGCGCGATGAACAGCGCCCGCTCCACAGCGGCTTTGCCTTCTGTTCTCAGCCAGGCAATCAGAATCTCGCGCTCACGCGTAGAAAGCTCGACGCGCGTGCAGTGGCCGGTGTTCATCGGAACGTCTCCATCTTTCTGTTCGGACAGCCCGCACACGCGAGCCGAACAGAATGACAGAGACCTCCGACAACTAGTTCTCCTCGGCCGGCTTCCCGCCGACCAGGGCGTGGATGCGCCCTTGCGGATACGGCAGATCGATGCCGTGCTCGTCGTAAGCGCGGAGAACCGCCCGTCGCAGTCTGCGTTGCACTGCCCACTGCGCGTTGGGCTTCGTCTTCACCGTCATCCGCAGCTTCAGCAGATCGGCCGACAACTCCTGTACACCAAGCATTTCCGGCTCACCGACCACTTTGTGAGCCATCGTCGGATCGGCGATGACTTCGTGCGCGGCGTCGAGGGCGACCTGCTCGGCCCGGTCGACATCAGCGGTCAGTGCGACCGGCACCTCGACCCGCGCGACGGCAAAATCCTGGCTCATGTTCCCGACGCGAGAGATCTCGCCGTTGCGGACGTACCAGAGGGTGCCGTCGATATCACGCAGCGTGGTGATCCGCAGGCCGACGCTTTGCACCTCGCCCGTCACATCCCCAACGTCAACGGTGTCGCCGACGCCGTACTGATCCTCCAAGAGCATGAAGATGCCGGTGACGAAGTCTTTCACCAAGTTCTGAGCACCGAAGCCGATGGCGAGGCCGACCACGCCGGCGGAGGCGATGAACGGCGCGATGTTCACGCCCAGTGTGCTGAGTAACGCCAGCACCACCCAGATCAGCAGCAGGATGGACACGGTCGATTTGAGAACAGATCCGATGGTCTGGGCGCGCTGCTGACGCCGTTCGGCCGCTCTGCCTCCTGCTGCTGATGCCCGGTCGCGCAGATAGCGCACCAGCGGTGGTCGTTTGGTCTCGACTTCCATGTCCCCGCTACGGACCTCGCGCGATTTACCGGTGGTCGCGCGATCGATCATGCGGTGCAGCAAAAATCGCACGATCAGTGCGACGGCGATGTACGCCGCGATGCGGATGGGGACCTCGATGAGCCAATGTCGATTGGTTTCCGTCCATTCGAAAGCCACGTTGTACACACTCATGGTTCCGACCGTACGGAAGGAGTTTCGCGAAAGTCGAACCCTGACCGCGGTCCGGCAGGACTAATGCCCACCCACGGGCGGCTGCCCACCGGCCGGCCCGTACGGTCCGTTCTGGACGCCTGGCCCCGGCATCGGCCCGGGGGTTCCGGTGACGGCCGGCGGCGTCACCGCACATGTCGGCGGACCCGCGACATCGGCGGGAGTGCCGCCGCTCTGGCACTGGTTGGGCTCGTCAGCTGCGGCGCCGGGCGAAAGCGCAACGGCCACTGCGGTTGCGGATCCCGCGAGCAATAGGGTCATGCGTGTCGGTGTGAAGGTCATACTTGTTTCACCCACTTTCCTCGGGAGTTTTGCGCCGAAAGGTCGGGATAGCCGAGGTCGGCACGTCGTAAACCCACCTGCGGACGTGGTTGATCTCACTTCGCCGCGCGCCGAAACAACTCGGCCGGGCGCCCTCGCCCGCCGGCCGTCACATTGCCGGTCGCTTCCAGCTGGCCTTCCATAGCCCGCCGAAAAGTGTCGCGCTGCAACGGTTCTCCCGCAACCGCCTCATGGAGCAGTCGCAGATCCCGCAGGGTGAATTCGCCACCCAGCAGGCCGTCGGGATCAGGTCCTACCTGGTAGCGGCCGCGCACCTCGGCGACGGCGAGCTCGATGATCTTGTCGTGGTCGTACACCAGTCGGCCCGGGGCGTTCACCGGTACCAATCGGGTGCTGTCGACGACGCGCGTCGCCAACCGCTCGGGCGGGACGACGGCGACGTGCGCAACGGACAGCACCCACCCGCGGTCATCGCGGTCGAGGGCATCGAAGACCTGGAGTTGGCGCGGCAGCACGCCCTGGACGTTGGCCTTGTCCGCAAGGGATCGCTTCACGGCGTCAGCGAGCGTCTCGCCCTCGTGCAGGAAGGTGCCAGGCAGCGCCCAGCCCGGGCCGCTCGGGCGGCGCACCTGAAGCACCACCAGCCCTTGCGTGGGATCGATGGTCAGCAGCGCCGTGTCGACGGCGACCGACGGCCGCGGGTAGTCCTCAAGACTCTTCCCGTGGCTATCTCGATGGCTCCGCTTGTCCATGTCAGTGCCTCAGCGTACAGTGAAACCCAATTAGCGCAGATATGCGCAAAATGTAATCGAGGAGGCCGCGATGGCATCACTGAATGACCGAATCGAAGGTGTCCTTCTGGGGACCGCAGCCGGAGACGCACTGGGCGCTCCGTACGAGTTCGAGCCCGCGCGCGGCCCCGAACTGCCGGTGGAGATGGCCGGGGGCGGCCCATGGGAGCCGGGCGAGTGGACCGACGACACCGCGATGGCGATCGCGATCGCCGAGGTAGCGGCCGCCGGGGCCGATCTTCGCGACGGTGCCGCACACGACGCGATCGTCGCCCGCTGGCACGAATGGTCCTTGGGCGCGAAGGATGTCGGTATTCAGACCCGCTCGGTACTCAGCGCCGCGGCTCGTGATGGCGCACTGTCGGGCGCCGGGGCTCGCGCGGCGTCGGCAGTGCTGCACGAACAAACCGGACGCACCGCCGGCAATGGGTCACTGATGCGAACCGCGCCAGTCGCTTTGGCCTATCTTGACGACGAAGCCGCCATGGTCGAAGCAGCCCGAGCCGTCAGTGAGCTCACCCACTTCGATCCCGACGCCGCCGACGCGACAGTGTTGTGGTGCAGCGCAATTCGCCACGCGGTGTTGACCGCGGAGATAGACGTGCGAATCGGCTTGCGCCACATCGACTCCGGCCGCCGCGACGTGTGGTCTCAGCGGCTCGACGAGGCCGAGTCGTCGCGCCCGGCGGACTTCCCCAACAACGGCTGGGTGGTCGCGGCCCTGCAAGCGGCGTGGTCGGCCATCGCGACCACCAACGCCACCGGCCCCGAACATCTCCGCCGCGGGCTCGACGCGGCGGTGCGCTGCGGAAACGACACGGACACCGTCGCCGCGATTGCCGGCGGCCTGCTCGGCGCGGCATATGGAGCCTCGGCGGTTCCACTGCAGTGGCGCGCCCTGCTGCACGGCTGGCCGGGCATCACCGGCCGCGGGCTCGTCGGACTCGCGACGGCGATCGCACGCAAGGGCCCGGGCACCGATCCCGACTACTCCTGGTCGCGCGCCGACATCCTCACTCCCCACCCGCATGATCCGAATGTCCTGTTGGGCAGCGTGAATGCGCTGCGCCGGTCGCCGGCCGAGGTGGACGCGGTGGTGTCGCTGTGCCGGATCGCGGAAAGCGATGTGCCCAAAGGCATGCACGTGGAAGTGCGACTGATCGACAGCGTCGAGCCCGACGAGAATCCGCACCTGGACTTCGTGCTGCGCGAAGCTGTGCAGGCGATCGAAGACCTTCGGGCCCAGGGGCGCACTGTTCTGGTGCATTGCGTGGAGGCATACAGTCGCACACCGACAGTGGCGGCGCTCTACGGTGCGCGGCGCCTTGGTATCGACATTGACGACGCACTCCACGACGTGCTCGAGGTGCTGCCCGACGCGAATCCCAACCCGGCGTTTCGAGAAGCGTTGCGGCGGTTGTCCGCTCTGGCCTGACACCTCGGTCGTCGACGTTCCTGTCGTCCGAATGTCGTATTCCGCCGCACCAAAGAAGCTGGCACCGTTGGAGATCCACCACAACGGAAGGGGCTCAATATGCTCAAACTCGTTCGTCGGCTACGGGCCGTCTGCCCGCGCTGCAATGGCGCAGGAGGCCACAGCGACTTCGGCAACTGGGTCAACTGCTCCGCGTGTCGCGGCACCGGCCAGAAGTAATGCCGCAGGCGATGAGCCCGCACAGCTCGAGCTTGGCGGGCTCATCGTTTGCAGCACCGCTGAATTATCCCAGCACGGAATGATAATTCACGCTCCATTGACTTAGCTGTGGCCAGATCCGCTGCCGTCAATGGCATCGCCCTTTACGGTTGACCCATGTCGGCCGCCGCAGCCAGTCCCGTACTGATCCGGTCTGATCGGATCTTGCTGATCCTCTCGGCGGCACTTGCCCTGTGCGCCGGGCTCGCCCATTTCGGTGGCTGGAATTCGGTGGTGGCGTTCCTGGTCGCCGCTGCGGCGGTCGCCGTGCTCGCGGCGCTGGTGGGCCGCAGCGTCGACCAACTCGGCGACCGGTTCGGCGCCGGGGCCACCGGCGTCCTGCAGTCCGCGCTCGGCAACCTGCCCGAGTTGTTCATCTGTTTGTTCAGTCTGCAGGCCGGCCTGGTCGACGTGGTGCGCGCAGCGCTGGTCGGGTCCATCCTCGCCAACCTGTTGCTCGTGTTGGGGCTCGCGTTCCTGGTCGGCGGGCTTCGGCACGGCACCCAACAACTCGGCTCGGAGCGAGCGCGGACCATCACCGTGTTGATGCTGCTTTCCGTGACGGCGCTGTCCATTCCGTCGGTGGCCTACTGGATTCACACCCCCGCCGCCGAGCACGAGGGCGCGTTGTCCATCGTCGTCTCGGTGCTGCTGCTCGGCCTGTTCGCGCTGTCCTTGCCGGCGTCGCTGCGCCGCGACACCACCGAGGCTCCGTTGCAGCCCGACGTCGCCGCCGAACCGCAGGAACAACCGCGCTGGCCCGTCTGGCTCGCGATCGGCATGCTCGCCGTCGCCGGTATGTTGGCCGCCTTCGTGTCGGACTGGTTCGTCGCCGCGCTCGAACCCGCCATGGCCACGCTGAACATCTCCCAGGCATTCGCCGGTTTGGTGGTGGTCGCGATCGCCGGTAATGCCGTGGAGAATTTGGTCGGTATCCAGCGGGCAATCGGCGTACGCGTTCTCGGTGGTCCTCAATTCCCCGCTGCAGATCGCCCTGGTGCTGGCGCCGCTGCTGGTTCTCATCTCCCAGTTCACCGGGCTGGCCGCGCTCACCCTGGTCCTCAGCCCGATGTTGGTGGTGGCGCTGTTGCTGGCGGTCATGCTGGCCGCATTCATCTCTTTCGACGGTGAGTCGACATGGCTGGAAGGTGCGACGCTCGTCGTCCTGTACGGGATCATCGCGGCATCGTTCTGGTGGGGCTGACGGTTCGGATCCCTGCGCCGATCGGCCCTCGGCGCCGCGGCCCAGCGCTTACCGTTATTCAGCAACTGCGACCAAGAGGGGGCCGAGGTGACCGCGTCACCCACCACATCCACGCTGCGTGAACTGACCGTCCGGGGGATCCTGCTCGGCGGAGCGATCACGCTGGTGTTCACCGCCGCCAACGTCTACCTCGGCCTCAAGGTCGGTCTGACATTCGCCACCACCATCCCCGCCGCGGTGATCTCGATGGCGATCCTGCGCAATTTCGCCAACCACTCCATCGTGGAGAACAACATCGTGCAGACCGTCGCGTCGGCGGCGGGCACCCTCTCGGCCATCATCTTCGTGCTGCCCGGCCTGGTCATGGTCGGCTGGTGGACCGGGTTCCCCTACTGGATCACGCTCGCGGTGTGCGCCGTCGGCGGCATCCTCGGCGTGATGTACTCCATCCCGCTGCGCCGTGCCCTGGTGACCGGGTCGGATCTGCCCTACCCCGAGGGGGTGGCCGCCGCCGAGGTGCTCAAGGTCGGTGACAGCAGCGGCGGCGCCGAAGACAACCGCACCGGCATCCGGGTGATCGCGTTCGGTTCGGTGGTCTCGGCGGCATTCGCGTTGCTGGCCAACCTCAAGGTGCTGGCCAATTCCGTGGCGGCGTACTTCCGCGTCGGCGCGGGCGGCTCGATGTTCGGCGCGAGCCTGTCGTTCGCGTTGATCGGCGTCGGTCATCTGGTCGGGATGACCGTCGGCATCGCAATGCTCGTCGGGCTGGTCATCTCGTTCGGGATCATGCTGCCGATCCGCACCAATGGAGCGTTCGGCACCGACAAACCCATCGGCGACGTCATCGACAGCGTGTTCGCGCACGACGTGCGGTTCATCGGCGCCGGGGCGATCGCGGTCGGCGCAGTGTGGACGCTGCTGAAGATCCTGCGCCCCATCGTCAAGGGCATCACCGAAGCACTGACCTCGGCGCGTGACCGCCGACAGGGCAAGCTCGTCGACGTCACGCAGCGCGACATCCCGTTCCCCATCGTCGTCGGCACCGTGGTGGTGATGCTGCTCCCGATCGCCGTGCTGCTCTGGGAATTCACCCGCGGCACCGCGCTGCAAGGCAGCGCGGCCGGGATCATCGTGGCGAGCCTGGTGTTTGTCTTCCTCATCGGACTCGTGATCGCAGCGGTGTGCGGTTACATGGCCGGCCTGATCGGCTCCTCGAACAGCCCGATCTCTGGCGTTGGCATCCTCACGGTGCTCATCGCCGCGCTGGTGATCAAGCTGGTGTTCGGCCACACCAGCGACAGCCAGTCCACCGCGCTGATCGCCTTCACCCTGTTCGTCACGGCCGTAACCTTCGGCGTGGCCACCATCTCCAACGACAACCTGCAGGACCTCAAGACCGGCCAGCTGGTCGGCGCCACACCATGGAAACAGCAGGTGGCGTTGGTGATTGGAGTGCTGTTCGGCTCGGCGATCATCCCGCCGGTGCTCGACCTGATGCAGCGCGCGTTCGGATTCCTCGGCGCGCCGGGCGCCAAAGAGAACGCTCTCGCCGCACCCCAGGCCGCGCTGATCTCCTCGCTGACCAAAGGCGTGTTCGGTGGATCGCTGAACTGGTCACTGATCGGGCTGGGCGTCGCGATCGGCGTCGCGGTCATCATTGTCGACGAGATTCTCAACCACACAACACGATTCGCCCTGCCACCGCTGGCCGTCGGGATGGGCATGTACCTGCCGATGAGCCTGACGCTGATCATCCCGTTCGGCGCGTTGCTGGGCTACTTCTACAACCGCTGGGCCGACCGGACCGGCGGCAACGTCGAACGCAAGAAACGCCTCGGTGTCCTGCTGGCCACCGGCATGATCGTCGGTGAAAGCCTCTACGGCGTCATCTTCGCCGGATTCGTCGCCGGCACCGGCAGCGAAGACCCCTTCGCGATCTTCTCCAGTAACACCGGCAACCTCGCCGAGATCATCGGGATCATCGCGTTCGTGCTCGTGATCGGCTGGATGTACAAGTGGACGCAAAAGACTGCGGGGCGTGACGTGAAGGTCGACAGCTGACGCTTCCGCCACAGCACACTGCCCCTGCCACGTCGCTGAACTGAGACTTTGGCGCGCGGCCCAGTCGTGTCACGGCGTCGCAGATGGGATCGGGGACGGACGGCAAACCGATGGCATAACGGTGTGATATTGAAACGAAAGTCGACTCGCGAGGCTACAGCAGTCTCAGCAGTCACTTTGTTACCGTCGAGCGGTGCAGGTTTCCCGGCGTGACGTGCTGCGCTATGCCACTGCGGCCTCGGCCCTCGTCGGGCTGAGCGCTGCATCGGCATGCGCGGGCACACCCACGGCATCCGCCGCCGCGCCCACGCTCATCGACTTCGCCGCGCGCCAGATTCCGGCCCAGGACATCCGTGCCGCCGGCCACTCCGGGGTGATCAACTACGTCTCGACGTCGCGGCCCGGGTCATCCTTCGGCGCCAAGCCGATCACCCTCCCCTACGCCCAGTCGCTGACCGCCGCCGGGCTGGTGATCGTCAGCAACTACCAATACGGCAAGCCCGGCAGCACAGCACCGTCGGACTACACGCGCGGGTACGCCGGTGGCGTCGCCGACGCGCGCACCGCGTGGCAACTGCACACCGCCGCAGGTGGCGGCCGCAGTGCACCGATCTTCTTCAGCGTCGACGAGGACATCGACCGCAACACCTGGAACAACGTCGCGCTGCCGTGGTTTCGCGGAATCAATTCCGTGATCGGCGCGCAGCGCACCGGCATCTACGGCGGGATCAACCCGTGCCAATGGGCCGCAGCCGACGGCGTCATCGGCCGGTCGAGCACGCCCGGTCGCGTATGGGCGTGGCAGACGCGCTCCTGGTCCGGCGGTCAGGTCTACCCTGCCGCGGTGCTCTACCAGCGTGTGGTGAGCACCGCCTCGAATCCGGGCCCGGCGGTCGGCGGACTCTCAGTCGACGTCAACGATGTCCTGGCCCAGGATTGCGGTCAGTGGAACCTCCATCCGTGATGGTTCACATGGTCACGCTGCATCGTCACTAGCCGGCATCGAGATAACCCCAATAATCCGCCTCCTTCAGGACCTGCCGCTTGTAACTCGACCTCAGCGCATCGATCACCGCAAGCACTCGCGACGTCAGCTCATCTCGAATTCCGCTCTGCGCGTGAGCGAATGGGATGAACGCCCGCAACAGGTCCGGTGCGTCGAGCGCGACCTCAAGCGGAATCCTGTCGTAGTCGTAGTGGTGCGCGGTGCCGATCGCCTGTTCCACGCGTGTTGCGCTCCACCGCAACGGATCCCGGTCATCCTCGAGGAGTTCCAGCAGGAGCTCCCGATGGCCCTGGTCGGTGAACGGCGCCGCGGAATCCATGGCGAAGAACCTGTCGCACAGCTCCTCGATCTCGGGCCAATCCGCGGCCTGCCATCGGTGCTCACCGCCTTCGGGAAGCCGACGGACCAACCACTGCACGAGCGCTCGGTAGAGCGGCCACCGCTCGGTCTCCGGTGCGAATGTTAGCTTGGCGAGCGCATTTTGGATCCACGCGCGGGCATCGGCGAGGCTCATTTCGACAACATCGGTATCGATGCTCAGTTCGGCCACGCGGGCAAGGAATTTGTCGATCGGTTTCGGCACAACTCCCGCTTCGGCAATTCCTGACAGCGTGGTGTGGTCGATCCACACTACGACCGTCAGCTCATCCTCGCCATCGATGCGCGCACCGAGCACGATTATGTCGGCATCGCCAAGTACATCGCTTCTGCGCACCGCCCGGTACACGTCGACGTGCGATAGAGCGGGAATCCACTGCGGCACATGCTCGTCGCGTCGGCCCAGCTCTTCACGACATCGCAGCTGTGCCGCCGGCTCATCTTCGAGAAGTTCAGCGAGCACGGCCAGCAGCGCCGTCGTCTCCCGATTCCGGTCACCGATCAGGTGGGTCAGGATGTTGTTTAGCCGGCCCGCATCCTGCTGAACCACGCGGAACACCCTGCTGGCCAGATCCAGCAGATAAACAGGATGCCCACGCACAAGTGCTCTGCGGACGAAGTCGCTCAGCGTCGCGTTCTGTACATCGCGCTTCTTCGCCCGTCGCGCGTCACGTCGGACCTGTTTGGCCCTGCGCGCTCGTCGTTTGTCGTTCATGAACGGAGGCTACGCACGGGCACCGACATGTTCGGCTGTCGTTCAGAGCCGCCTGGCGTCGAGCGCATTCGTCAGTGCGGACCGCTTGCGGTAGTCCTGACGTATCTGCGCCGTGAACGACGCGAAGTCTGCACTGCGGCCGGCTTTTTCACAGAGGCGTGCCATCGTCGCGAGGCGCTCGGCGATGTCCGGGTACAGCTTGGAGTAGATGAGGAGGTATCCAAGACTGTCATCGGCGATGCGGTTGAGCCGCCAATACTCCCGGCCTCCCCCCTCCGCTCGGGACACCCAGACCTGCAGTGGCGCCGATATACCCAGTAACTCCCGGCTCCACCGGAATCCACTGGAGAATGACTAATGAGGGTCATCGACCATGCCGACCGCAGTCCTGACAAGCCGCCCACCATCGAGACCCTCAGTGAGGTCGCGAACTCGTTTGGCACAACACCGTGACGGACTGAACGCGGTCCTCGTTCGACACTGCCTCCAATCTGCCGGCACCGGCGACGATCTGCGCTCACTGTCCCAGACGTACGCCAGAGTTGAAATATCTCAATCAAAGCGTTGTCGTTGGCCATAATGCCGCCTCCGATCAGGGCGTGGCGCTCCCGAATGGGCCCACTACCTAGAGTGAGAAACAGCTAACAGCGGGGCGCCCGCGAGGCGACCACAGAATAAGTAACAGGCCCTACAACCCCCGCACCCAGTAATGCAGCGAAATCACCGATGCAAACTGCGCAGAACAACAGCTACCGCCACCGGATGTGCGAATGTGTCATGGTGGATGATCCGCTGCTGCTAGGTCAGCGTGTGGTCGCGATCCTGGAAACGGGACAGCGGGACGCGACATACAAGCTGGCGACCTTGATGGGCCTCATCGAACACTGCATCGAGAATCTCCCGCCTGAGCCCGAGGATCGCCTACTCGTGCCACTCCACGACCTCGCCCACCGCGTACTGGCTATCTATTGGCGACAAGTTCGAACCTTCGACGGCCACGTATTGCTGCAACGCCGGACAGGCGCGAAAGCGCGCATACTCGACGCGACACAGGCACTGCGCACTGCTGCTGGAGCCGGAAACAGCGGCCTGTCGCTGGAGGTGGCGAAAGTTCGGGTGCCCGAGGACTATCAGGCCGCAATCGACAAGGTCATGATCGCGATGGCCAAGCAACCGCTGCCGCGGCTACAGAAGCTGCCCGGCGCAACCACCAGCGAGCCGTTCCTGTACGACGACTCGTTCCTCGGGGAGAACGTGTCACGAAAGACACTGCGCGCCCATGGCGATGCGATCGAGATGATGCCCGGCGTCGCACACGGGTTAGCCCGGCTTGCGGGACTGCTCAAACCCGCGCTCGAGATCATGTGGGTCGAGGATGTCCGGAGGATGAACAAGTTCCTAAAGGCTGACGTGCCTGACGTCGCCGGGCACCTGTTCGGCCGGGACCGCACGGCTCTGGCAGCCGTCCGCGCTCCCTTCAAAGAAGCGTTCGGACCGCACTGCTTCTACTGCGATACCCATTTGCCAGACGATAATCCGATCGACCATGTGCTGCCGTGGTCGTTGGTGGGCATCGACGGGCTGGCCAACCTGGTGCTGGCATGCCGTCGATGCAACGGCGACAAGACCAATGCACTACCGGCGATCAGCATCGTCGGCCGTGCCCTAGACCACAAGCGTTGCGACAAGCTGGAGCAGATCTCCGACGAAATTCGTTGGCCGACAGAGCGTATGCGCGTGGTGGCCGCGGCCCGCGGGATCTACCGCGGACAACCATCTGGCGTTCCTACATGGTCAGGCTATAAAGCGAGTACCCGGTTGGATATTGGGTTTCCGCCGTGGTGGGCGAAGCCGTAATTGGGCGGTCTCGTGCTACGCGTCGAACGGGGTCGGCGTGATGCAGTCAGTCACATTCCGACGCATACAGCGCGATGGTGTGAAGAGGACAGAGCACCGACTGTTTTGCCATCTCGGCTTGAGTCATTTACACCTGCACAGAAACCGCTCTGGCGCAAAGGGATGGCTCGCCCCTCCCGGTGGCAATTCCGCCGTGCCACTCGACTCGGGTCGGGTTGACTGGCGTGCGTACGGTTCACTCGGTAAATCTCGTCCCTGAGATGTGTTCCGCCGACAATGCAAGTTGTTCCAGATCGCTGATGGATTGACCAGCGGCATTTCGCCAGGATGTACGCCCGTTATTCGTGCCTCCAACAAGCAGTCCGCCCGCGGCCGACGGGCTCGTGAAGAGGTGGTCTTTCAGAAAGAGCAGGCTCGAATCCTCAAGCTTGATCACCCCTTCTGCGAGGAGGCTATCTCGTTGGCCCGCAAGCCTTGGAGGTGCGGACGGACGAAGCGCAGATCGGCCCCTTGAGCCAGCGAGCACTAAGAGTCCTTCAGAAGTTTGGTAAGCCTTTGCATCACAGCCGGATTCATTGAAAAACAGCTCTTCCGGAGATTCCGCCGAGTCCGACGAGTCTGCCGATAACATGACCATGGACGGCTTGACGGCCTCCAAGACCGGGGCGCCGAGGGTCGCGAGCAACACCGCAATGGTCTCGATGAACTCTTGACAGTCAGCTTCCAGCGGTTCCGGCGTGAAGGGGTTGGAGGCATTGTTACCATTCACTACGGTGTACCGCCCAGCGGCCTTTGCGCGGTTCAGCGACAGCCATTCCAGAAATGCCACATGCGTCGAGGTCCACTCGTTGGTTAGCGATACCGCTACCATCGCCCTGGTCCAGAAGTCCTTGGATGTGGTGTGTTGCTGAAGCCGGACACCCACATTTCCCGATTGACCGACATAGCATTGCGGAGTGTCATCTTCGTTTGAGCCGAACAGGTAGTACACGCCGACCTGTCCAGCTTCAGAGCGCTCCAAGAACTGGGCTAAGAGCGAACGGGGCACGTCAAATACACGCACCGTGCGGGTCGTCAGGTTCGCGACCCGGATACCCGCAGGATCGCCCGCTGGCAGATAGATCTGAATTGTCTGAGCTCGCGGCATAATTGGAATCCCTATCCCCCGGTGGTCATTCTCTGAGTTCCCCGGGTGGTCATTCTCTGAAGCTACCGTCCTGACCTGGTGCATATATCCCACATCTGCTGGACCACGTGCCGGCCTCTGCAACCGAAGGCTGCAGCTTGTACGCATGCTGATGTACAGCGCTGGCCGGCCCATGCGAGGGATTTTGCATGCTTCTCAGCTCAATCCCGTGGAGCGCTCCCAACATCACTAACTTCGAGCTCATGGTCAGCGGCCGAAGCTTGTTGAGTGGGGAGAAGTCCTTGTTGGGTCCCGCTAGTCTGGCCTGGATTGCCGCCGAAGTGATCACGATCCACGATTATCCGAAAGACGCCGGGCCGCGATCTCACGCCACCGCAGCCCGCGCTCCCAAGTACACCTCGGTCGGCATTGCCTGACGCAAGCGCCACGTAATGGCGATCGGCCGGTCGCCCTCATGCGAGACATAGTCGGCCGGCCCCAGAAAGATGTACGGCGCGCCATCACCCAGCCCGGACTTCTTGGTCTCCCGCACGAACAGCAGGATGTGAGACCCACGCTCACGGTGGTGGATGTAGCGCTGCCCGGTCGGTGACGCCGCTGATGTCGTCGATTGTGACTCCCAGTGGAATAGTTCCGGGCTCAACGCGAAGTCGCGGTACATGGTCGTCGGTGAGTAGTCGGTGTCGGACTTCTTGAGCGTGATGAGAAATGCATCAGCGTTGACAGCTGGGCACCACGCCACGCCTTCCCGCATGGTGGCCGGCGTCCGCTTCTCCGACACCCAGCCCAGGGCGGCAAGGATCTCCTCCCGCGAATAGCTGGCATGCAGGGCGAGCGGCACCTCGACGAACTCGTCGCTCATATCCCACAGCCCATAGGTGCTGCGGTGGGCGCCGTCAAACGCGATGTCGATCACCTGACGCATCTCGTCAGTGACGGCTTCGCCTCGGAGCGCATCGAGTCCTGCTGCCACACTGTCGAATCCACCGCCATTTGGGAACAACGAGTAGTACAGCATGGCCTCTAGCCGCGCCTGGGGCACACCGCTCTCGGACTGGCGATGCTGCAGCAGCGCGTCGTAAGCGTTCCACCGACGCGGATCGTCCACATGAGCGAGCGCCTTCACGCGCTTTACCAGCTCGGTTTCCCGTGGCCCGGGTTGCTCACCCAATTTTCCGGCGTCGCGGCACAGCGTGGTCCAAGACCGATCAGTCCGCAGAATGTCTTCGAGCCCGCGGCCCGAATCTTCCAGATACGACGCCAGCCGATTGTCTTGATGCGCTCGGATCTCGGAGACCAGCGCCACCTTCTTCGGCGACACCTGCTGGCGCACGTTCTCCAACACAAGCACCCGCGCCACCGAATCCAGCACGATCTGGCTGCCCGATGGCAGGAACGGAAACCCGTCCTTGACTTGCTTTTCCAACTGCTTGCGTCCCAGCCCCGTCAACGCCCGGAACCGCTGGTCGAACCGGAACTCGCTATGTTGGTGCCCGACAAAGTCAAGTGCGGTCAACACGGTCTTGCCGGGCGCAAGCCGCAGCCCGCGACCCAACTGTTGCAGGAACACCGTCGCACTCTCGGTGGGCCGCAGAAACAGCACAGTGTCGACCAGCGGGATGTCGAGGCCTTCGTTGAACAAGTCGACCGTGAAGAGCACATTAATGTCGCGGTTACGGAGCGCGGTCAGCGCCGCCCGCCGTTCGGTGCCGTCGTCGAGGCCCACAATGGCCCGCGCGGGGATGCCCGCGGCGACAAACTGCTCGGCCATGTAGCGAGCGTGCTCGATGCTCACGCAGAACCCCAGCGCCCGCATCGCCCCAACATCGGCGATCTTGTCTTGTAGTTGATCGAGCACGATGCGGGTCCGGGCGTCATTGCCGGTGTAGATCTCGCTCAGCTCGGCTAGGTCGTATCCGCCGCGCTTCCATTGCAGGGTCTCGAGGTCGGTGCCGTCATGGATGCCGAAGTAGTGAAACGGGCATAGCAGGTTTTGCTCGAGCGCATCCCACAATCGCAGCTCCGCGGCCACCCGCCCACCAAAAAATGCTGTCCGCACGTCGACACCGTCCCCGCGTTCCGGAGTGGCGGTGAGGCCCAGCAGCTCCATCGGTGCGATGTGATCGAGGAATCGCCGGTAAGACGCGGCTTGCGCGTGGTGAAATTCGTCGATCACCACGATGTCGAAGCGACCGGCCTCCAGGCTGGAAAGCCGTTCCGCCGTGAGGGATTGGATGCTGGCGAACACATGGCGCCAGCGGGTGGGCTGATCACCGTCGACGAGCAGCTCACCGAACACGGAGTCGGTAAGCACTTCCTGATACATTCGCCGCGCCTGGGTCAGGATCTCCTTGCGGTGCGCAACGAATAGCAGTGTCAAGTCGCGGCCATGGACCTCTCGAACCAGCCGGCGGTAATCCAGCGCGGCGATCACGGTCTTACCGGTGCCCGTGGCGGCGACGATGAGATTGCGATGCCGGTCGTGCAGCACACGTTCGGCATCCAGTTGTTCAAGTAACTCAGCCTGATAGGGCTTGGCTGTCACTTCCAGCCCGGACAATGTGACCGTCAGCGGGTCACGCTGCTTCCTGCCCGAGGCCACCTCCAGCGCAGCCCGCAATTTCTCGGAATCTTCAGACGGGCGGTAGAGCTCGAATTCACGGTTCTCCCAATAGGAGTCGAAGGTGGCCCGAAACTTCTCCAGCAAGTGCGGGGTGGAGATTGCCGACAGGCGAACGTTCCACTCCAGACCGTCGACGAGTGCGGCATGCGACAGGTTGGATGATCCCACGTAGGCGGTGTGGAAACCGGTATTACGCCGTAGCAACCACGCCTTGGCGTGCAGTCGGGTGCGGTCGGTCTCGTAGTTGACCCGCACCTCGGCGCCGAAGTCGTTAACCAACGCGTCCAAGGCACGCGCGTCGGTAGCACCGAGATATGTGGTGGTGATGACCCGCAGCGGCACTCCATGTTCTCGCAGTTCGGTGAGCTCACGTTCCAGCAGCCGCAGGCCCTGCCACTTCACGAACGCACATAGCAGGTCGACGTGGTCAGCACTAGCGAGCTCGGCCCGCAGCTCCGCCGCCAGCGTGGGTTCGTTGCGGGCGTTGGTCATCAATGCGGTGTCTGATAGCGGTGTCGCGGGACGTGGAAGCACCGCGGCACCGAGGGTTTTCATGCGTACCGCGTCAAGACGATGAATCTTCGCTGCGTCATCGATATGCAGCACTTCTTGCTGCGCGTCAGAATCATCGAGAACCTTGAGGAGGTTGCGGAGCAGTTCTGCGCGCGCTTCAGCACTTCCAGCGGCTTTCAACTGTCGCTCAATCAGTGGCGTGAGATGCCGGGCGATAGTCAACGCTTGTTCGGCGTCATCGACCGTGCTGAAGGTGGGCTCCAGGTCTGGACGATCCACTAGGGCAGCATTGAGCCGCTCAGTAAGCAGAGATTCGTACAGTCCAACGTCCACGCCGGGAGACTAACGCAGTGCACTGACGTTCGTCCGTCGGCGCGCGTCCACACACGACAACTCTTGCCGCCGTCAACCCTGGCATCGATCGCCAGAAGCGAAGACCAGAGATTTGCCCCAAATCCCACCCCGCCCAGCAACGATTGCGCTTAGCCTGAGAGAGATCGGCTGCCGGGGGAATGACGCTAAGCCAAGGATGTCAGTACCCCGCGCTACGTTCGCCTGTTCGCCAGTCGAGGAGGCACAGGATGGTTCAGAAGAACTCGCGCGTGGGTAGCACGTTCGGCAAATACAAGCTGACCGGCCTACTCGGCCGCGGTGGCATGGGTGAGGTGTATGAGGCGCACGACTCCGAGAAGGACCGAACCGTTGCCCTGAAGATCCTCCGCGAGGAGTACGCCCAGGACGAACGGTTCCGAGCCCGGTTCCTCCGGGAGTCGCACGCGGCGGCGGACCTGCAGGAGCCGCACATTGTGCCGATCCACGACTGGGGAGAAATCGACGGGAACCTCTACATCGACATGCGTCTGGTTCGCGGCCAGACGTTGCAGGAGCTCGTGACCGCATACCCTCTCGACCCACACCGCGCAGTAGGCATCATCGAGCAGGTCGCCGCTGCGCTGGACGCCGCCCACGCTCAAGGGCTGATCCATCGCGACATCAAGCCGCAGAACATCATCGTCACCGACGCGGACTTCGCCTACCTGCTGGACTTCGGCATCGCTCAGGCACAAGGGGATTCGAGCCTCACACAGGCGGGCATGCAGATCGGCTCGTTCGGCTACATGGCCCCGGAGCGGTTCGGTGAGACGCCATGCACGCCGGCCTCCGACATCTACTCACTGGCCTGCGTGCTGTACGAGGCGCTAACCGGAGACTCGCCATTTCCGGCCAACAGCTACGAGCAGCTGATCACTGCCCACCTCGCCGCCCCGCCACCACGGGCGAGTGTGGTCCACGCAGGCATCCCGACGTCCCTGGACGCGGTCATCGCACGCGGCATGGCCAAGGAACCCGACGAGCGCTACGGCAGCGCCGGCGCTCTGGCCCGTGCCGCGCGACGCGCCCTGCAGACCAGTCCCGAAGAGGCGATTGCGGCGAGCGCCGACACCATGCTGGCGCCCAACACGTCACCGCCTTTGCTCACCGCAACACCGCCGGTCACGCCACCCGCACCCGGGCCGCGGCAACAATCACTGGTTCCGTTGGCGGTTATCGGCCTGGTGTCAGCACTCCTACTGGGCGCCGTGGGGCTCGTCATCGGTCTGCTCGTGTCGAAGAACTCGACGCCGTCGGTCAGCTCGACACCAGTGGGGGCGACAACAGTTGCCCCGCCCCCAACCGTGACGGTCGCCGGACCGACCGTCTACAAGACGGCGCCGACCGCGAAACCGCCGACGCCGACGTACACCCCAACGGCGGTCCGCGATCCCGAGGTCTCGAGCGCTAGCCAGCTGCGCCAAATCGCCGAAAGCGACTACACCGTCGTGAGCACGCAAGGCGCCGACCGGTGGGTGCCGCAATTGAGTTCCAAGCGCCCGGGCGTCGTCGATGAGGGTGTGGTGTGGAACAACGCCCTGACATTGGAGGAGCATCTGCGGCTGCGCCAATGGTATGGCGCCAAACTGCTGTGGTCGGGTGACTGGTCGACCTTCGACTCCTCCAACTTCTGGGTGACCATCGCACCGTTCACGTTCCCCAGCGCGGACGGGGCATTGGCCTGGTGCAGTGAACAAGGCTTCGACCGGGACCACTGCTACGCGAAGCTCATTAGCAAGACGCACGCCGTGCCGGGCAGCACGGCGTTCAACTGACCAGTACCGCTCGTTGAGATTGCGCGCAGGGTCGTGAAATGGCACGGACAACGACCCTCAGCGCAACCGCAGGGGTGCCGAAGGTGCACACGCGGTTCGGCTGGACCACACGCATCAGAGTTGGTCCAAGAGCCGGTCGACGACACCGCTCAGCTTGGCGAAATGTGAACCGCGCCAGTAGATCCGTCCACATTCGGTGCAGCGGATGAATTCGTCGTAGTAGCGGCGGGTCAGCGGCTCGAGGTGGTCCAGCACCTCGTCCTTCGACACGGCGACCAGGCTGCCGTTGCACCGCACGCACCGGGTGAACGGCGCGACCCGCTGCTGCAGGTTCAGCCGTCGGAGCACGGAGAGGGTCTGCTCTTCCGCCTGCTGGGAGTGGACGAACAGGCCGTGGGTGACGGCGCGACGCTTGAGCAAGCCACGATCACGGGTCAGCAGAATGCGGTGTTGCGTCAGGCTGATCTCGGCGAGCGTCTCATCGTCAGCGTCATTCGACCACCACACGTCGAAACCGAGCAGCCGAAGCAGCCGCGCCAGCCGGCCGAGGTTGACATCGATCACGAACCGCGGATCCCGCAGCGGCACCGGCCGCAGCCGCGCCGTCGCGCCGATGTCGAGCGCCTCGAACATCGGATACGCCGCGATGCGGTCGCCCACGGCCGGTCGATGCTCGAATCCCGCCGGATGCCCGTTCACCAGGATCAGGTCGACTTCGGTGTGCGGTATGCCCATCGCCTCCAGCACATCCTTGACCGTCTGATGGCTCCGGAACGGCCGGCGCACGGTGATGCCCCGCGACTCCGGTCCGAGGAAGTCGTTGAGTTCGGCGTAGGCCCGGACCGTCACGAAGCCGGCCATACCGCCATGGTCTCGCGCGCCGCGGTCACCAGCAATTGGAGACCACACACCACCTGGGCAAGGCGGAATTATCGGCCTAGCGTGAAGTCATGACAGAGCAGTCACCCGCGGTCACCGTGGCTCACCCTTCGGCCATGATGCTCCGCATCGTGAATCCGGCCATGCGGTTACTGTTGCGCACGCCGCTGGCCGGCCCGGCGCGCAACCAACTCATGGTTGTGACCGTGCGCGGCCGAAAGACCGGGCGGCAGTATGAGATTCCGCTGAGCGCCCACCGCATCGACAACACCCTCTACGCCCTCACCGAAGCGGCGTGGAAGAACAACTTCCGTGACGGCGCACCCGCTGAAGTCCTCCATGACGGCAAGACCACGACCATGCGCGGTGAGCTCATCGAGGATCGCGCGACGGTCGCCGACCTGTTTCACCGCTGCGCCGAGTCATACGGTGCCAAACGCGCCCAACGGATGATGGGCATGGCGTTCCGCGACCAGCGCGTCCCGACGCTGGAGGAGTTCAGCGAGGCGGTGGACCGGCTGCACCTCGCGGCCATAAAGCTGACGCCCGCCGAATAAGTCGAGGGTCAGTCGTAGATGACGTCCAGCCCCCGCCGCCGGAGATCAGCCAGCCCCTCACGCATCGCGTGCAACTGCTCGGGTGAATGCCCCACCCAGTCGGTGACCTCCCCAACGATTTTCACGGGCTCACGAGTCCGGTAGGAGCGGGTCGGATTGCCGGGCAGCTTCTTGTCCGTCACATTCGGGTCATCCTCCAGCGGGCCTTCGGGTTCCACGATGTAGATGCGGCCCGGGCCGTCACCCACCGCGAGCTCGGCACCCCACACCGCGGCATCCAGCGTTTGAGTGACATAGACGTGATTCATGATCCGGCCCGCTTCGTAATTCGACTCACGGCCGGGCACCAGCCGATCCCCCACCGCGAGATCGGCTTTGGTGCCGTGCAGGTAGGCACCTGACGGATGTACTTCAAATGGTTTTGGCGTGCTCGTCACAACATCCCCCATCAGCAGTTGGTCAACGGCCGGACGATTGTGCAGCACGCCAGGGGCCTTGCCGCAAGCCCCACCCCCGGCCATATAGTGAGAGTGGGAACAGCAGCTCGCTAGTCTCAGGCCCATGCGACAGTGGCCGCACGACGACGTCCTCCATGCCTGGTGGGTTGAGCCGCACCGGCTCCTGGCCGGGGAATACCCCGGCTCGGCCACGGCCGAGGAGGCCGACGCCAAGGTGCGTGTCCTGGTCGAGGCCGGCATCGACACCGTCATCGACCTCACCACCGACGAAGACCACCTGACGCCGTACCGGGAGCGCCTGGACGCGGCGGCCGGACGCACGGTGCGGTACTTCGCGCACCCGATCCCCGACTTCGGCGTCCTCGACCACGCAGGCTACGACGCGATCCTGGCCCGCATCCACGCTGAATTGGACTCGGGCCGGACGGTGTACGTGCACTGCCTGGGCGGGAAGGGCCGCACCGGGACGGTCGTCGGGTGCCTGCTCGCGGAATTCGGGTTGAGCTACGCCGACGTCATCGCTTGCATCGCGGAGTTACGTTCGGGCACAAGGAAAGCCAGCGACGCGTGCCCTGAGAACACTGCCCAACATGACATGCTGCGTGCGCGCTGCGGCCGGTGACCTGGTTGCCAGGCGCGGCGGATTTGATCTGCGGCTCTAAACCTGTGCGGTCCGCTGATCGACGAACGCGCGCAACGCATCCCGGTCGACAGGCTTGCCGTCGAGCAACTCGCTGAGCGACGCGCCGCCGATCACGTCGTAGACAGCCAGCCGCGCGAGCCGGATCCCGGAACCTACCGCGGCGATGTCGCGCATCGCGTCATAGAGCGCCCGCTGCTTCCAGCGTGGCGAGCCCGCGCCGTCGAGCATCCGAGCGGGCCCTGCAGGCCCGAACAACCGCTCCGTCGCGATGCTCGTCCAGTAACTGCCCCAGCCCCGCTCTGCCGAGCATGTGCTCTCGTACTGCACGCAGTACCGCATGTAGGTCTCACACCAGGGAAGCCGTTGCGCCCACGCCTGTTCGAGCGTCTTCCTGCGGTACCTGTTGAAGTGCTGGCTTTCGTCGAGCTCGACGATCAGACCACCTTCGAGCACGCAGTCCCAGGGGCCGGGCCTCAGCCGCGGCTCGTCGAGAATGCCACCGAGCGCGCGGTACAACCCCAAGATCTCCTGCTGATCCTGCGGTCGCAGGCTTTTCAGGTGCGGGCGCATGGATCGCGTCGCCGCCGGCTTGTAGCCCGCCTCGACCAGAATGTGTGCCAACGCATCCTGCCGAGTTCCCATGCCGATCACCGAACCTCAATCCATCACTGAACCCGACATCGTTTCCATACCCACCGGCAAGCGGACGCAACCGTCCACTTCGGCTTTTTGTGCCAGGCTTAGACCGCCTTCACCTGCGTCAATATCTGCGTTTCGGACGTCTCGCGACTCTGCGCGAACCGTGCTGGCTATTTGGCGTGGTGGTTGCGCTGGTGGTGGTGATGCTCCGAGGTGCCCGGCTTGGGGGTGTTGTCCTGATGCGCGGTGGCGTCATGATGGCTGACCGACGGGCCGTGGTTGGCGACCGAAGTGTCGGCGTGGGCCGAGGCGGCACCCAGGAAGATGACCGCGGGGGCGGCGGCGAGGGCGAAACCGGCGGCGATGCGGCGGGTGATGGTCATGTCGACTCCTTTGTCGGATAAGGCTTTTCGGATTCCAACCGGTGTGTTCCGGTGTTGATATAAGAATGCCGCCGGCCCGACTCACCAACCATCGACCGACCGGCCCATACCCCGGCCGAATCGCCTGTCCCCCGATTGGGGGAAGGGCTCGCGGGGGGTCCGTACCTGCCCCATGAATTGCCGCGCCGACGGGCCATGTTGCGGGCATAGGATCGGCCAACAGATCTGAGGGGGAACCGTGACCGCAGAGCCCGCGGGTGAGCAGCTTGATGGCCAGTGAAGCCGACAACAAGGCCATCGTGAGCCCCACCAACAACAGTCGCCCCAACTGCAGCACACTGTGAGCGACGACGAGGTGCTGGCCCGGCTGCGCCGGGGCATCGCCGACATCGAGTCGACCGGCCCTGTCGACAAAGACGCGGCCGCGGCGGCCCGCAAGGCGCGCAAGGAGAAGCCGAAGCCGGGACCCGAGCCGCAGCCCGAGTTCGGCATCCCCGACGATGACGACTGGATGGACAACCTCCCGGTCTGGTTACGCGACGGCGAGAACGGCTTCGACCGGCGGTTGATGGAGGATCTCGCAGCCGCCGGATACCGTTGCTACACGATCAATCGGTTTCCCGGGCGCACCGTCCCCAAGGCCATTCCCATCGTTCTCGACTGGCTGGAGCACTTAGAGGAACGCATTCCCGGCCCGGAAACGCGTCACCGCGAACTGATTCGCGGCGGGTTGATCTGGCGGCTCAACGACCCGGCAGCCCGAGGCAATCGGCGCGCCATCGATCTCGTGATCACCCAGATACGCCGGCAGCAACCGCCACTGCCGTCCCCGTTCTCGGACGGCGCCGGGCAGGTGCTGGCCCGCATCGCGTTGCCCCGAGACTTCGAGCAACTCGTCGAGCTGTTCGGTGAACTCGATGACGACAACAGCGCAAAGTTCTTCCTCACCGAATACTTCGGCAAGGTGAAGACCACGCAGTCGCGCGACGTCGTGCTCCCCTACCTCGATCGATGGCCGAGCGTCGTGATTCCCACGCTGATCAAGATGAACGCCACCGGCGTGCGTCACCTGATCGAACCCCACCTGAAAGACAGCTGGCCGCCGACACGCAAGTACGCGCGCCGCGCAATGGAACGGCTCACCTGACCAAACAGATTTGCGCACAGCATCTTTCATGAGCTCGCAAGGAAGTCTGGCCAGCGAGCAATTAGCGGAGTAATGTTCCGAAGCGGCGTATGAAGAAGCGGTACGTCAGTCAGCTATCGAATCCTGCCAATAGACGGGCGGCGGATAGTGACAGCTACCCGATGCGATAAAACCAGAACACCTTTCATCGGCGCGCGGCCCGGCGAACGACACGGGTCGACGGCAGACGAAGTCCGCTCTCATTACGACTTGTCCAACGACTTCTTCCGGTTGTGGCAAGACCCCACCCAGACCTACAGCTGCGCCTACTTCGAACGTGACGACATGACGTTGGAGCAGGCACAGATGGCGAAAGTCGATCTGGCCCTTGGCAAACTGGGCCTGCAACCGGGGATGACTTTGCTCGACATCGGGTGCGGCTGGGGCTCGACCATCATGCGCGCGGTGGAGAAATACGACGTCAACGTCATCGGCCTGACGCTCTCACACAATCAGCTCGAACATATCGAGCAGCGTTTCGCACAGTCTGACAGCAAGCGCAGCAAAGAGGTTCGGCTACAGCCGTGGGAAGACTTCACCGAGCCGGTCGACCGGATCGTGTCGATCGGGGCGTTCGAGCACTTCGGCTTCGAGAAATATGACGACTACTTCAAGAAGACGTACGACCTGTTGCCCGACGACGGTGTCATGCTGCTCCACACCATCGTCTCCACCAGCAAGGAAGAGGTCGCCGAACTCGGGCTGCCGACCACCATGTCGCTGATGCGGTTCTTCAGGTTCATCGTCACCGAGATCTATCCGGGCGGCCGGATCCCGCTGATCGCGATGGTCGAAGACCACGCCACCACAGCAGGATTCGACGTGACCCGCAAACAACGCCTGCGTCCGCATTACGTCCGCACCCTGGACACCTGGGCCGCCAACCTGGAAGCCCACAAGGATGAGGCCATCGCGATCACGTCCGACGAGGTCTACGAGCGCTATCTGAAGTACTTGACGGGCTGCGCGGACCTGTTCCGCAAGGGCTACACCGACGTATGCCAATTCACCTGCGAGAAAACATAACTCAATCACAGAGGGGGTCATCCGATGGCTGAGAGCAGCACGGCTACGGCGCAGATGCGGCCGTACTTCGAGGATGTGCAAGCCCACTACGACCTCTCGGACGACTTCTTCGGACTCTTCCAGGACCCGTCGCGAACGTACAGTTGCGCGTTCTACGCGCGCGACGACATGACGCTCGAAGAGGCTCAGATGGCCAAGATCGACCTCGCCCTGGACAAACTCGGCCTGCAGCCCGGTATGACGTTGCTCGACGTCGGGTGTGGCTGGGGTGCGCTGATGAAGCGCGCGATCGAGAAGTACGACGTCAACGTCGTCGGCTTGACCTTGAGCAGGAACCAGCACGCGTACACGCAAAGCCTTTTGGACACTGTCGCCACCGATCGGTCGCACCAGGTGCACCTGCGGGGCTGGGAACAGTTCGACGATCCCGTGGACCGCATCGTGAGTATCGAGGCTTTCGAGGCCTTCGGAAAGTCGCGGTACGCAGCGTTTTTCGACATGGCACACCGGGTTCTGCCTGCCGCGGGGTCGATGGTGCTGGAGACGATCTTCACCCATCCGATCAACT
The DNA here is from genome assembly GCF_001570425.1 of Mycolicibacterium brisbanense. Lineage (GTDB taxonomy): Bacteria > Actinomycetota > Actinomycetes > Mycobacteriales > Mycobacteriaceae > Mycobacterium > Mycobacterium brisbanense. The sequence goes on along the minus strand of NZ_BCSX01000024.1, from coordinate 256,377 downwards.
ACTGGCGCGAGCACGCGATCCCGGTGACCATCAGCGACATGAAGTTCACGCGGTTCATCGGCAAAGAGATATTCCCCGGCGGCCAGCTGCCCTCCGACGAGGACGTCCTCGAATACTCTTCCGGTTCCGGCTTTTCCACCGTCGAGCTGCAACTGATGAATCCACATTACGTGCGCACGCTCGACACCTGGGCGGCGAATCTGGCCGAGCAGCGGGACGCGGCGATCGCCACGACCTCGACCGAGGTCTACGAGCGATACATGCACTACCTGACGGGTTGTGCCGACTTCTTCCGCCGCGGTATCGCGGAGGTCGCGCAGTTCACGCTCGTCAAGCGAAACTAGTACGCCCCGAAGGCCAACGCCACGTTGTTGCCGCCGAACCCGAACGAGTCGCTGATCGCATAGCGGAATCGGCCGCGGCGCGGCTGGTCTGCCACCACGTCCAGATCGATCTCAGGATCGTGGTTCTTGTGGTTCAAGGTCGGCGGGATGACACCGTCGCGCAGGGCCTGCACCGTCAGCACCGCCTCCACCGCACCTGCGGCCCCCAGCGAATGGCCCAGCGCCGCTTTGGGTGCGTATACCGCGGGTGTCTGCGCGCCGAGGGCGCGGTGGATGGCATGCGCCTCGGCTTGATCACCAACGACCGTTCCGGTCGCGTGAGCATTGACGTGATCGATGTCGGCCGGGGTGAGGCCGGCCAGTTGGATGGCCCGGCTGATGGCGGCGCCGGCCTGCTCACCTTCGGGATCCGGTGCCACGACGTCATGACAGTCGCAGGTGATCCCGACTCCCATGAGCCGAGCGAGGATACGGGCGCCGCGCGCCTTGGCGTGCTCCTCGGTTTCGATGAGCATCAATGCGCCACCCTCACCGAACACCATGCCGTCGCGGTCGGCGTCGAACGGACGGCACGCAGCAGACGGATCCTGGTTGTAGGTCGACAGCATGCCCAACTGGCAGAACGCCGCGACGGGCACCGCCTCGATCCACGATTCGACACCGCCGCAGATGGCGATGTCGGCGTCACCGAAGATGATGTGCCGCCACGCATGAGCGATGGCCGAGGCCCCTGACGCGTCGGCCATCAGTGGTGAGATGACGCCCGCCTTGGCTTGCCGCTCCAAACCAACCGCGGCAGCCGCACCGTTGGGCATGTACTTCGGGATCGCCGTCGGAGGCACCGCACGCAATCCCTTTTGCAGCCAGGTGTCGTACTGGAGGGTGAGTTCTTCGGTCGAACCCAGCGCCAGACCGATCGAGACGAGCAGCCGCCGGGTGTCGACGTCGGGGGCGCCTGCGCTCTCCCACAGTCGCCGGCCGAGCACCGTCGCCATCTGCCCGGTGTACGAAAGACGTTTCCGCTCAACACGACTAAGAATCTCGTCGAGATTCTCCGTGAGCTGCCCACCAATCCTGACGGGCGAATCGAATTCCGTCACGAACGGGCTGTCGAGGTCGCGAATACCGGTGCGGCCCTCCAGCAACAACTGCCAGGTCTCCTCGGCCTCCGCCGCCAGTGCAGTCGTCGATACCGCCGCCGTAACCACGACGTCGGCCAATCCATCGCCTGTAGTCTTTGCACCCATCATGGCCCCTTGAGGTGACAGCAATAACTGTAGGACTACCCACGCCGGCGCGGGTCTAAATCAGCACAGTCGGGCATTCATAAGCCAGACTGAGTTCGTGACCGAACCCGCCACCCGCGTCGCGGTCTACCTCGACTTCGACAACATCGTCATCTCACGTTACGACCAGGTCAACGGCCGCAGCTCGTTTCAACGTGACAAGGCCAAGGGACTCGACGCGGACAAGCTCGCCAAGGCCACCGTCGACGTCGCCGCGATCCTCGACTTCGCGTCGTCCTTCGGAACCCTGGTACTCACCCGCGCCTACGCGGACTGGTCGGCCGACGTCAACGCGGGATACCGCGAACAGCTCGTGGGGCGCGCCGTGGACCTGGTGCAGTTGTTCCCGGCCGCGGCATATGGCAAGAACGGCGCCGACATCCGGCTCGCGGTCGACGCCGTCGAGGACATGTTCCGGCTGCCCGACCTCACGCATGTGGTGATCGTGGCCGGCGACTCGGACTACATTCCGCTCGCACAACGCTGCAAGCGGCTGGGGCGTTACGTCGTCGGCATCGGGGTCGCGGGCTCGTCGAGCCGCGCGTTGGCGGCGGCGTGCGACGAATTCGTCATCTACGACGCGCTTCCCGGCGTCCCCACCCCGGAACCGGCCCCAGAACCCAAGCAGCAGAAGCGCACCCGCAAAACCGCTGAGCCGGACCCGCAGGCCGAGGCCACCGCGTTGCTCACCCGCGCCCTGCGGATCGGGCTGGAAAAGGACGACGTGGAGTGGCTGCACAATTCGGTGGTCAAGGCGCAGATGAAACGCATGGACCCGTCGTTCAGCGAGAAGTCGCTGGGTTTCCGGTCTTTCAGTGATTTCCTGCGGTCGCGCTCCGACGTCGTCGAGCTGGACGAGAGTTCGACGACGCGGATGGTGAAGCTGCGGTAGCCGGTCAGGGCTTCAGCATCATCTTGACCGCACCGTCCTGCTTTTTCTGGAACAGCTCGTAGGCCCGCGGCGCGTCGTCGAGCGGCAGAACATGGCTTGCGAAGGTGTCGACACCCAGCGGATCGTCGTCGGTGAGCAGCGGCATGATGTCGTCGACCCACTTCTTGACGTTGGCCTGCCCCATCCGGAGTTGCACCTGCTTGTCGAACAGCGTCAACATGGGCAGCGGATCGGCGCTGCCGCCGTACACCCCGATGAGCGATATGGTGCCACCGCGCCGCACGATGTCGATCGCCGAGTACAACGCGTCGAGCCGGTCGAGTCCGGCCACCTGCATCATGGGTTTCGCGATCATGTCCGGCAACGCCGCCGTCACCCGCTGCATGGCCTGCGCGACCGGTGAACCATGCGACTCCATCCCCACCGCATCGATCACCGAATCCGTGCCGCGGCCGCCGGTCATCGACCGGATCTCATCGCCCAGCGAGCGGTCGAGGCCGTCGAGGTCGACCGTGGTGATCCCGCGGGCCTCCGCGCGCAGCAGCCGCTCGGGCACCCGGTCGACTGCGATGACCCGGTAGCCGAGGTGACTGGCGATGCGCGCCGACATGTCCCCGATCGGGCCCAGCCCCAGGACGGTGACGGACCCGCCGTCGGGGATGTCGGCGTAGGCGACCGCCTGCCAGGCGGTCGGCAGCACGTCGGACAGATAGACGAACCGCGAGTCGGGCGGTCCCTCGGGCACTTTGATGTGCGTGAACTGGGCCTGGGGCACCCGCAGGTACTCCGCCTGACCGCCGGGCACCTCGCCGTAGAGCTCCGAGTAGCCGAACAGAGCCGCGCCTTTGCCCTGCTCGCGTACCTGCGTGGTCTCGCACTGCGTGTAGAACTGCCGGTCGCACATGTAACAGTGGCCGCAGGAGATCTGGAACGGGACGACCACCCGGTCGCCGACGGCCAGGTCACCGACGGACGAGCCCACCTCTCGTACGATGCCCATGGCCTCGTGGCCGAGGATGTCGCCCTCGTGCATGAAGGCGCCGAGCACTTCGTACAGGTGCAGGTCGCTGCCGCAGATGTTGGTGGAGGTGACTTCGATGATCGCGTCATCCGGTTTTTCGATTTTCGGATCCGCGACGGTGTCCACCCGTACATCGCGTCGCCCGTGCCACGTTACCGCTTTCACAGCAATTCCCCGTCCGCTGGTTCCGTCGGCTTGATCGGCGCACCCGCGCAAGCCCTGGGCGCTCGGCTACCCCGGGAATCTGGGCACTAAACGCCGAGCCCCGCCCCATTTCCCGCGTGGGTTCTGGTGATCGTCGGGTCTTGATAGCCCGCAGCGGCGACAGCCCGGCGCACCGCGTCGCCGACGGCGTCGGCCCGCTCGTCGGGTACGAGCGCGATGACGCAGCCGCCGAAGCCGCCACCGGTCATCCGTGCACCGAACGCGCCCGCCTGCACGGCGGTCGCCGCGATGAGGTCGAGGTGCGGCGTGGTGATCTCGAAGTCGTCGCGCATCGACGCATGCGATGCGGTCCACAGCGCACCGGCTGCGGTGAAGTCCGAAGTAGCCAGCGCCGCAACGCAATCGAGCACACGCTGGTTTTCGGTGACGATGTGACGCGCCCGCCGGGCATCGACGGGATCTTTGACGACCTCGAGCGCCGACGTCGTGGAGACCTCACGCAGCGACGCCACACCGAGAGCGGACGCTGCGCGTTCACACGATGCGCGCCGGGCCGCGTACTCGCCGCCGGCGTGCGCGTGCCGGGCGTGCGAGTCGATCAACAGCAGCGCCGTGCCGGACGATTCAGGGTCGAACGGCACCGACTGAACGGTGACGTCACGAAAGTCGATGAGCATGGCCTGCGCGGGTTCCCCGAACAGGGAGGCCAGCTGGTCGAGTAGACCTGTGGGCGCGCCGACGTACTCGTTCTCGGCGCGCTGGGCAAGGCGGGCCTGGTTGATGCGGTCGAGTTCGATGCCCGCTGACGTGAGGAGGGCACCGAGGACCGCGCATTCCAAGGCCGCCGACGACGACAGCCCCGAGCCCACCTCGACGTCGCTGGTGATCGTCATCGTCCCGCCCGGTACCGCATGCCCGGCGCAGCGCAGCGCCCACACGACCCCGGCGACATAACCGGCCCAGTCCGTCACGCCGCCGGGCATCGTCGCGAGCGGAACCCGCACCGACCCGTCGCCCAGCGCGCTCGAAACCTCCAGCACGTCAGAGGTATCCGGGTCGAACACCACCGATGTGCGCTGCGGCAACGCGATCGGCAATGCGAATCCCAGGTTGTAGTCGGTGTGTTCGCCGATGAGGTTCACCCGGCCCGGCGCGGAGTATCGGACGGTCATGCCAGTTCCCGCAGCCGCTGCGCCACGCTCTCGGGCGTCACGTCACCGATGAACGCATCCATGGCCGATTCGGAACCGGCCAGATATTTCAGCTTGGTGGCGCTGCGGCGAATGGACATCAGCTCGATGTGAAAGTAGCCGTCGCCCTGCACACCGGCGCCCGAATACTGGTGCAGCGCCGATATGTACGGCAACGGCGCCGAGTACATGCGGTCGAAACGGCCCAACACGTCGAGGTAGATTGAGGCCAGCGCGTCGCACTCCGCGGTGGAAAGTTCAACGACGTTGGGCACCAAGCGGTTCGGGTAGATGTGTACCTCGACGGGCCAGCGGGCCGCGAACGGCACGAATGCGGTGAACAGGTCGTTCTGCGCCACCAGCCGCTGGCCGTTGGCTTGCTCGGCGGCCAGCAGCGACTCAAAGAGGTTGCCGCCGTGAATCTCCCGGAACTCGGCGGCTTGGCGCAACATGACCTCCGTGCGCGGCGTCAGGTATGGGTAGGCGTAGATCTGGCCGTGCGGGTGGGTCAGCGTCACGCCGATCTCCTCGCCGCGGTTCTCGAAGCAGAAGACCTGCTCCACACCGGTCCGCTTGAGAAGGTCGGCGGTGCGGTGCCGCCACGCGTCGACCACCAGCCGGGCGTGCGGGAGGGGGAGCGCTCCGAACGATCCTGTGTGGTTGCTGGTAAAGCAGATCACCTCGCAGCGACCGTAGCCGGGTGCCGCGACGAAGCCGGCAGTTTCCGGTGGCCCCACCACACCCTCCCCCGCCAGGCTCGGGAAGCGGTTCTCGAACACCACCACGTCGTAGTCCGGCGCGGGGATCTCACTGGTCTCGCCCGTCGGCCCGGGGCACAGCGGGCACTGGTCTGGCGGCGGCTTGTAGGTGCGGTCCTGCCGAGCGGCCGCGATGATCACCCACTGCCCGGTCGTCCGGTCGAACCGCAGTTCGGTCGGATGCGACCCGCCCGGGCCGAGCGGCCGTTGATCGGGCACCGGGGCGGGCACATGGCCTGGCAGCGCGAAGAAAAACAGGTCGCGACCGTCGGCCAGTTTCCAATGTGTCGGCTCCGTCACACTTCGGAACACTAGTATCTTTCCTGACCTCTGGACGAAGGAGCGAAAACGGATACCAACGTCCTGCACTTGAACGTCGGCATACTCGACTATGCGCTGATCGCGATCTATTTCGTATTCGTGCTCGGCATCGGCCTTCTGGCGCGCAGCCAGATCACGTCCAGCCTCGATTTCTTCCTGTCCGGCCGCCGGCTACCCGCCTGGGTCACCGGCATCGCGTTCGTGTCGGCGAATCTGGGCGCGGTCGAGATCATGGGCATGTCGGCCAACGGCGCCCAAATCGGCCTGGCCACAATGCATTACTACTGGATCGGCGCCGTCCCGGCGATGCTGTTCCTCGGCGTGATCATGATGCCGTTCTACTACGGCTCCAAGGTGCGAAGCGTCCCGGAATTCATGCGCCGACGCTTCGGCCCCGGCGCTCACCTGGTGAACGCCATCAGCTTTGCCGTTGCGCAGGTGCTGATCGCCGGGGTGAACCTGTTCCTGCTGGCGACGGTGATCAACGCGTTGCTCGGTTGGTCGCAATGGGTTTCGCTGATCGTCGCCGCGGCGATCGTGCTGACCTACACCGCACTGGGCGGTCTGTCGGCGGCGATCTACAACGAAGTTCTGCAGTTCTTCGTCATCCTCGCCGCACTCGTACCGCTGACGATCTTCGGGCTCATCAAGGTCGGTGGCTGGAACGGTCTGCGGGACAAGGTGATCAACACCGTCAAAGCCGACGGCTCGGTGACGGCCACCACCCACGAGCAGCTCACCACCTGGCCCGGCCAGGCGCTCAGCGGTTTCACCAGCCCCGTGTGGTCGGTGATCGGCATCGTGTTCGGCCTCGGGTTCGTGCTGTCCTTCGGCTACTGGACCACCAACTTCGTCGAGGTGCAACGCGCCATGGCGTCCAGCTCGATGTCGGCGGCGCGCCGCGCGCCGATCATCGGCTCGTTCCCGAAGATGCTCATCCCGTTCGTGGTGGTGCTTCCCGGCATGATCGCCGCAGCCACCATCGGCGACGTGATGCAGCTGAAGTCCACGGGCAGCGGCCAGGTCACCTACAACGACGCCATCCTGCTCATGGTCCGCGACATCCTGCCCAACGGTCTGCTCGGGGTGGCCGTCACGGGCCTGATCGCGTCGTTCATGGCCGGTATGGCCGCCAACGTCTCGGCGTTCAACACGGTGTTCAGCTACGACATCTGGCAGCAGTACATCGTCAAAGATCGCCCCGACCACTACTACATCCAGGTCGGCCGGTTCGCGACGATCGCCGCGACGGTGCTGGCGATCTTCACCGCGCTGATCGCCTCGGGTTACTCCAACCTGATGGACTACCTGCAGACGCTGTTCGGCTTCTTCAACGCGCCACTGTTCGCGACGTTCATCCTCGGCATGTTCTGGAAGCGGATGACCGCCACCGCCGGCTGGACCGGCCTGGTGGCCGGGACACTGTCCGCCATCACCGTTTTCGCGCTGTCCAAGGCGGGCGTAATCGACTTGCCGGGGCAGGGCATGCCGTTCCTGGCCGCCAGCGCCGCGTTCGTCGTCGACATCATCGTCAGCGTCGTGGTCAGTTTGGTGACCGCACCCAAACCGGAGGCGGAGCTCACCGGGCTGGTGTACTCACAGACCCCGGTGAAGCTGTTCGGCGATCCCGAGGATGCCGGAAAACCGTGGTACCTCAAGCCCGTTCCGCTGGCCGGCGTGATGTTGGCCTGCGTCGTCGTCCTCAACATCGTGTTCCATTAGGAGGTGCCGGTGTTTACGCGTCTGTTCGACATCCGCAATATCGTGGGTGCGCTGCTGGGCATCTTCGGCGTGCTCCTGACCATCGCCGGGCTCGCGCCCACGATTCTCGGTCCGCACCAGCCATCCACCGCGCACAACACGGTCGACCTGTACGTCGGTACCAGCGCCAACTGGTGGGTGGGCCTGGTGCTGATCGCCGTGGCGGCGACATTCATCGTGTGGGCGCTGCTGCGTCCCGTCCCCGTCGAGGAGATATCTGCCGAGACGTCTACCGACACCCCGGACTGACCTTGAGCAGCGTCACCGTGTGCGGGGGTACCGGCTCGCGGCCGATGACATCCAGGGTGTGGGTCTTGGTGCGGGCCCACAGATCTCGTACCGCGTAGCAGGTTGCCGGGCCCATCCCGATCTGCACGGCCGTCGTGGAGATGAGCTGCGGTGTGTCGGCCGAGTTGTACAGCGCGACAGCCACTGTGCCGTCGGAGAGCGGCTTGACCAGGACCCGGGGATCGGCCATCGGCCGTGCGGGACCGACCGAGGGATCCTGGTCGATCGCGATCACGTCGGGGTTGATGAGAATGTCCCGCGTCTGGGTATCGATCGACCGGACATCGTTGCCGGCGATCAGCGGTGCCGACAGCATGGCCCACAGCGACAGGTTCGCCCGCTGTTCGTCGGCAGTCATGTCGGGTTGCCTGAGCAGAAGCTGGCTGAGCTGAGCGTCGGGCATCTCCGTCGGGCTGACCTTCAGATGGTTGCGGACCGACGGTAGGTGGTGTGCGACGAAATCGCTCCAGCTCACGCCGACGACGAGAGCGTCGGGATCGGTCCAGTACCCGCGCTTGCTCGGCCCGACAACCTTTGCGGCAGCAGCAAATTGGTCAGGTGTGCCGCGGAAGGCGTGGTCGCCGAACGGATCCGCCGGCCCGAGCGGGGGCATGGTGTCTCTCCACACCGGCACCAGATCAGTTGTGGTGCGGGCCATGTCGGCGACATCGGACCAGTCATAGCGTGAGCCCGCGGTCGGATCGTCGGAGCTGTTGGGGTTGATGCTGTACAGGATCGGACGACCGGTGGCGCGCAACGCGTCCCGCATCGCGGTGAACACCTTCACCTGGTGCGTGTGGTCGGCCTCGTCACGGCACCAGTCGTACTTCAGGTAGTCCACACCCCAGTCGGCGAACTCGTGCGCGTCGGTGTCCTCATGCCCCACGCTGGCGAGTGCGGGCTGGGCGCTGCACCGCTCGTCGAACGGGCTGGCGTAGAGCCCGAGCAGCATGCCGCGGTCGTGAGCGTGCCGGGCCACCGCAGCCATGCCGTCGGGAAACCGCGTCGGGTCTGCCTGCAACTCGCCGTTGGAATCCCGTTGCGGCGCAGCCCAACCCGCGTCGATGTTGACGTAGCGGTAGCCGGCCTCACGCATCCCGGACGAGACCATCGCATCGATGGTCTCGTCGATGTTCTTCTCCGTGAGCGCGATGCCGGAGTTCCACGAGTTCCATCCCATCGGCGGGGTCGAGGGAATGGGCGCCGGCGGCGCCGACGTGTGCGCCGTCGCGCAACCCGCTTGCAGCGCAACGATCACGCCCAGCACGACCATGGCCCCCAACACCCGCCGCATCGCGGATCAGCTCACCGGATGGTCCGCGCGAAAGCGCTCGATGTAGGCCGGCCAGTTCCAGGTGGCCAGGAAGTCGGTGGTGGCCTGGTACCCGTTGTCGTAGAGCACCTCGGCTTCGTCGCGGGTGATGTCGAAGTCGAGCACCCCGGTGGCAGTGGAATCCACCTGGATCGCCCGCACCTTCACCCACGGTTGATTGAGGTAGGTCTGGTCGTGGCCGACCAGCATCGTGGTGATCAAGCTCTCCAGCAGCGGCGGTCCGTGCAGAGGCGCCAGCCCGGGAATCAACTGCTCGATGGTCGGCGCGGGCAGGTAGGGAATCACGGTCGCGCCGAACGTGGGCCACCGCGGCACCTTGCCGTCGGGCCGGTCGAAGGAGTCGATGGGGAAATTGGACAGCACTCCCCCGTCGACGAGGGTGTACTGCTCCCCGCCGACCCCTTCGAGGGTGACCGGCTGGAACAGGAACGGGATTGCCATCGAAGCGCGCACCGCATCGGCCACCAACTGCTCATCCGGATCCAGACCGTAGAGCCGCCGGTAATCCCAAGGCAGCCGCACCAATTGGCCCGATGTCAGATCGGTGGCGGTGACCACCAGGCGGTAGCGCCGGTCCGGCGGCAGTTGGTCGTCGTCGATGGCCAAGTCGCCAAAGGTGCTGACGCCCAGGTTCTTCAGCTCGGTGCGCATCCAGGAATGCGCGAAATCCCCGCGGTAGATCCCGGTCTCACGCAGCAGCCCCCAGGCCGGGCCCAGAATCGGGATGCGTTCGATGGGCCCGCTGTCCCGGAACTTCCGGTAGGGCACGCTCAGCGCCAGCTCCCGCAGCTGCTCGCTGGTCAGCTGATCGCCCTGCGCCGCCGCAGCCACGACCGCGCCGACCAGCGAACCCGCCGACGTGCCCGATATCCGCTGGAGCTCATATCCCGCGTCTTTCAGCGCGACGGCGGCACCCACCAGCCCGATGCCCTTGACGCCGCCACCGGACAGCACGAGGTCGGCACGCAGACGGCGTGGATTGTGATTGGCAGCCATGGCCCCAGCCTGGCACGCGATGCTGGGGATCTCCTCGGATTCGCCGCAGGGGCCTATGGCTCGTCGGCCCCAACGGTGTCGACGCGTTCCCCGACCGGGACCGTGATGCGGTCGCGGCACTTCACGTACACGGCCACGCCGAGAATGCCCAGGCTCACCAGGGAGATCACCATGCTCCAGTTGACAAACCACGGCTGCCCGGGCTGCGTGCGCGGCCACAACACGTTGAGCACCTCGAAGGCCAGCCATGCGGCGGCCGCGTACGTCACCGGAGCACCCCAGCGTCCCAGCGTGAACGCCCCGGGAACCCAGCGCCCGGCGAGCCGGGTGAGTGCGGCGGCGAAGACCGGGACGGCAAACGCGATGTAGGGACCCATCACCGAGAAGTTGACCAGCACGTTGTACAGGTCGGAGCCGGCGAACAACAGGAAGAACGCGGCGACCACCGCGGTCAGCCCGATCGCCCGGATCGGCATCCGCTCGGGACCACCCAGCTTCGACAGGAACGCCGCGCCGGGAAGAGCGCGGTCACGCGCCATCCCGTACACCGCCCGCGACACCGCCGACTGCACCGCCAGGCATGCCGACATGAAGCCGATGACAAACATCAGCAGCAGCGGCTTGGCGATCGAGGAACCCAGCTGCGCCGTCAGGGTTGCCGACACCGGGTCGTCACTCTGCTCGCTGAGCACCGCCGACAGATCGGGGATCGCGAGGATGACGGCGGCCGCGGAGTACATCACGATGATGCCGACCAGGAGCAGGGCGAAGACGATGGCCTTCGGCACGTTGCGTTCCGGGTTTTCGACCTCCTCGGCGATCGACCCTGCCGACTCGAACCCCAGGAACGCCCAGCCCACAAAGGCGACCGCGATGAGCATGGTGCTCAACGTGCTTCCGGAGCTATCCGGGAGACCTTGGAAAAGCGTCGACACCGGGTTGACGCGATGGAACAGCAACAGCACGGTGCCCAGCCCGACCGAGCCGACGATCTCGCAGATGATGCTCGCGACGATCATGACCTTGAGGACCTGGCGGCCGATCATGTTGGCGGCCGTGGTGAAGCAGATGACGCCGATCGAGACCGCGGCAAGGAGCCAGCGGCTGGGCGACTCGACTCCGAACACTTCGAGGATGAATCCCGCGGCGGCGTAGGCCATCGTGGAGAGGGTCAGGGTGAGCCCCCAGATGTAGGCCCATGCCGCCGTCCAGCCCCAGGTTGTGCCCTTGGCGTGCCGCGCCCACTGGTAGACGCTGCCCGCGTACGGAAAACGCGAGGCCAGTTCACCGAAGACCAGCGCGACGAGCAACTGGCCGCACAGCACGATCGGGAAGGCCCAGAAGAACCGGGGCCCTGCCGCGAACAGGCCGAGGGCGAAGATCGCGTACAGCGCCACGATCGGCGAGATGTCGGCGAACGCGAGGGACAACGCGGCTCGGAAGCCGAAGCCGCGGTTCAGGACATCGTGACCGGTCGCGCGCGACGGCGTCACCGGATCGTCGGCGACGCTCTCTGGGCTGCCAAGGGCCATTGTTTCTCCTTGAGGCTGAAGTGGCCCAATCGTGACGATCGGCGTGACAACGCGCCAGCCGCATCGAGGCACATCCTCACCTGGGAAGTTTGTGCGAATGTCTAAGGATGGCCCGCAGCGGACCTGCTCAAGGGTGCCCACACAAGTGAAGAGCCCGGACAATGTCCGGGCTCCTCGGGCAACGCCGATCAGGCGTGGTTGTTCTGGTGGTGGTGATGCACCGCGGTGCCGGGCTGCGGGAAGTTCTGCTGGCCCGGGAACGCCTCGTGGTGGCTCACCGACGGTCCGGTGTTGACGGGCGAGACATCGGCGCGGGCCGAGGCGGCACCGAGGAAGATGAGGACCGGAGCGGCGACGAGAGTGACACCAGCGGCGTATCCGGCGGCGATGCGGCAGGAGATGCTCATGATCAGATCCTTTGTCTCAGTGAGCTTTTGAAGTTCTCATCCGGTGTGATCCGGTGTTGAGAAAAGAATGCCCCACTGCGACACACGTCAGTATCGACCGACCGGCCCACGCATCAGATGAACCTGCTGTCCCCCGATCGGGGGAAGTCGGGCGAGCAGACACAGAGGTCCGGGAACTGCGGCGTGTCGGGGTACCTCAGTGACTGCTCGCGAGAGAAGTGCTGGCGCGAGAGAAGTGCTGGCGCGGGAGGAGGTGCCTAGGCCGTGCCGACGTAATAGGCCTTGGCGACGGTGTGCTTGGTCGGCGTGCCTGTCTCGGTGCCAACCTCGACGGTCCAGCCGTCGGGACCGCGGTGAATTCCGGACGCGTCGTCGGGCGACGTGCCCCAGATCCCGATCAGCTCGGGCCCTTTGCCGCATGTATAGGCCGGGGCGCCGCGCTGGCCCCAGGCTCCGCCGATCACGGCGCGGCACTGGGTCCCGTCGTCGAGCGCCAGCGCCATCGGGACGGCGTCGCCGCTGCGCGGCTCGCTCGGATCGCCCAGCCCCGTGGCGTTGCGCAGATAGAGCGTGGTGCTGAACGGATCGGCCAGACACAGCACCGCCGCACCGTTCTCGGTCGGCCAGCAGGCATCGCCCGAATCGGCAGTGCCGCCGCACCAGCGGATCCCGGTGCCGACGTCATAGGGCGACGTGCCCCAGCAGTCGACCGGGGTGTCGCGGTGGCTCTCGTCCTGCGACCACCCGTTCTGGAGGTTGCCTTTGGCGTCAACAGGTTTCAGCACCACCCGCTCCGGGCCGGCGGGCCCGGGCGTCGAGCTGGGCGCGCCCGCGGAATCGTGGCTGCCGCAACCGGCCAGCACAACACATGCTGCAGCCGCCGCCGCGAGCAGACCCGTCACATCCATCCGCGCCATATCGCTCTCCTCAGCCGTCAGAGTTGGTTGATCGTAGCCAGCGCCTGCCCCTTACCGATCACTAACGTGGTGGCGACACCACCCGCGATCAGGAGCTGAACAATGCACGTCGTCTTCCTGCACGGCATCGGAGACGGAAACCGCGACTACGACTGGCTCGACGGGCTCAACCGGGGCCTCACCCAGGCCGGGTTCGAGCCCGTCGACCGCGCCGACGTGCTCGCACCGCGCTACGCCGACCTGCTCAAGACCGACGGCATCTCCGCCAAGCTCCCGGCCATCACCTACAAGGCCAAGGACGACGCGCTGGCACGCCGCGAGTTCGAGCGCCGCCAGGCCCGCGTGCAGCGCCTGCTGCGCCAGGAGTTCGGGGTGCGCACCTACGGGTTCAACCTGATTCCCGACCCGGTCTGGAACGCCGCACCCGGCGCCGTCGTCGACTACCTGTCCATGTACGACCTCGACCAGGTTCGTCGCTACATCGGCAATGACGGGCTGCGCGCCGCGATCATGCTGCGGATCATCAACGCACTGCCCGACGACGGCGAGGTCGTGCTGATCGGGCACAGCCTCGGCAGCGTCATCGCCATCGACCTGCTCGACCACCTGCCCGAGCAGTTACATGTGCGGCGGTTCATCACGATCGGCAGCCCGGCCGGCATCCGCGCCCTGCACGAGGGCAGCGAGCGGCTGCTCAAGCGGTTCCCCTACAGCCGCGTCGACGACTGGTCGAACTTCCTCAACGTGCGTGACATCGTCACCGGCGGAAGGGGTTTGGCGTCGACATTTCCCGGCGCACAGGACTTCATGCTGACCGTGCGCGGGCACCAGGCCGACACCTATCTGGGTGATCCGGCGGTCGCCGGGCTCATCGCCGACGCGTTGTACCCGCCGGTCGAGCCGGCCGCCCCGACGGGCACCGACATCGCGGTGCGGATGAGCGAAGCCGAGGCCTCGGCACTGCTCGTGCAGCATTTCGGCGAGGCCGTCGCGCGCCATATCAAGGATTCCGAGCGGGCCGACCGGTATCGCGCGACACTGCAGATCCTGCGCGACGACCTGGCCGCCCAGCTCGCCCAGCAGGCCGCCGGCGGGCAGCTGCTCGCCCCGGAACTGCAGGAAATCATCGCCGGTAGTCTGCCGACCCTGCCGCACCGGTGGGAACTGCACGAGGCGATCGGCGAACTCGTGGTGCTGGCCCTGACCAACTGCGTCACGCCCTACGAGATCGACACCGGTGACGCCCCGATCAAGGCACTGGAGGACATCGCCGAGGCGCTCGGCTTCCGCCGCGACGTCGGCAAGACCGTGGCCACCGCGATCAAAGATGTACAGGCCGCTGTCAGCGGTAAGAGCGGGGTGCCGTGGGGCCGGGTGCTCACCGCCGCGGCCGGTGTGGCACTGATCGCGGCCGGACCGGTCGGGTTGGCCGTGGCCGCCCCGGCCGGTGCGTTCGGTGCGGCCGCGGTCGCGGGCGGACTGGCCGCATTCGGTCCGGGCGGCATGGTGGGCGGGCTGGCGATGGTGAGCGGTCTGGCAGGCACCGGCGCCGCGACGACAGCGGCGGCGCTGGCCAGCGGGCACGGAACTGCCGAAGCCACACCGAATCTCGACAAACTCATGATGCGGGTGGCCGCCGAGCATGCCCGCAAACTACTGGATCTCGGCTACGACAGCCGGCTCTGGTATCAGGTCACCGACTTCGAAAGCCAGGTCTCGGCGGTGATCAACCGGCTCGAGCCGTTCAACGATCCCAAGTCGGCGCGAGTCACCCAGTTGACCGCGGCGAAAGTCGCGATCAATGCGTTGCTGCAATTCATGTCTGCAAACGGATTGGCGCCCAACGCAATCACCGACGGCGACGAGCCGTGAAAATAGCAATCGAAATTGAAAGTCAACGTACGGCAACGAAATAATAAACATGCATTGGAAATTTCGTTCGCGGTCTTACCCTTTCGTCAATGGTCATTCATTGAACAGGGGGACAGCAGGTGAACGGCTCACTCGTCTCAAAACTCGGGGCTGAACTCTTCGGAACGTTCTGGTTGGTTTTCGGTGGCTGTGGCAGTGCGATTTTCGCCGCCAAACAGATCGCCCAGGATGCCGACGGCAACAACGTCTATCAGGTGGGTATCGGATTTCTCGGCGTGGCACTGGCTTTCGGGCTCACCGTGGTGACCATGGCGTACGCCGTCGGCCACATCTCGGGTGGTCACTTCAACCCCGCGGTCACCCTAGGTGCTGCGGTCGGCGGTCGGCTGCCGTGGAAAGACCTGCCCGGCTACTGGATCGCGCAGGTTGTCGGCGGCCTGATCGCCGGCCTGCTGCTTCTCGTCATCGCCAAGGGCCAGCCCGGTTTCACGGCAACCGGAAACATGGCGGCCAACGGTTACGGCGCCCACTCCCCCGGCCACTACTCGTTGGCGGCGGTGCTGATCGCCGAGATCGTGCTGACGGCGTTCTTCCTCATCGTGATCCTGGGAGCGACCGACGACCGGGCACCGAAAGGCTTCGGCCCGCTGGCAATCGGCTTGTCCCTCACCCTCATTCACCTGGTATCGATCCCGATCAGCAATACGTCGGTCAACCCGGCGCGCTCCACCGGCGTCGCGTTCTTCAACGGCAACGGAGCCCCGGCGCAACTGTGGGCGTTCTGGCTGGCACCGCTGATCGGTGGCGCTCTCGGCGGCATCGTGTACCAGTTCGTGTTCGCCAACCGGCAGGCCGACGCCACCCCCTAGCCGCTGTGCGTCGTCCGGATTTCCGACCTACTCTGGTGGTAGTGGCCCGGTTTGGGCCACGTGCAGAGTGGCGGAAGTATGACGAGCGGAGTTGCGAAACAGATGGTCTCGGGCCGGTCGCCCGCCGAACGACAGTCGCGCTCGACGCATCCGCGCCGCCGCAAATCCCCACAGGAGGAGTTGACCGCCGCCGTCGTGCCGGTCACCGACACCCTGTTTGCCGACGTCTCGGAGTTTCAGAGGGTCGTCGACGACAGCTATCCGTACGCGGTGCTGTCGATCCGGGTCAGTGACGGCACCTACCGTGACCACAATTTCGCCGCCAATTACGCCTGGATGCGCAAGGCGCTCGACGACGGCAGATTGGTGTTCGGCATCGTCTACACCTACTGCCGGCCGAATTGGCAGGCCAATGCCAACACCGTGCGGTCCATGATCGACGCCAATGGCGGGCTGCATCCCCGCGTCGCGCTCATGCTCGACGTCGAACAGGGCGGCAATCCGACCGGCGACGGATCCTCGTGGATCAACCAGCTGTACTGGAACCTGGCGGACTATGCCCAAAGTCCGGCCCGGATCATCGGCTACGGCAACATCTACGACCTCACCGCCATGTGGCGCACCAAGCCGACCGGCCTGCGGCTCATCATCGCCAGCTACGGCAGCAACCCGCCGTACCCCGGCAAGGTCGCCCATCAGTACACCGACGGCAGCGGCTTCGGCGGCGGATTGCCCGAAGGGGCACCACCTTTCGGGAATTGCGATATGAATTCCGCCGACGGCCTCAACCCGGTCCAGTTCGCCGCGGCGTGCGGTGTCGTGCCTCCGCCTGCCCCGGGCACCGAACTGGTCTGACTCGGAAAACTGCCGTCGGGACCGGTCGCGATGCGGGACTAGGATCAGCACCGGACCCGAAAGGTGAACTGATGAGCAAAACCGGTGCTGCCCTGGCCCTGGCGGGATTGCTTGCGGTGACCGGGTGCACCCGCACCGTGCACGACGTGGCCACCCCTCAGGTCGATGTCCTGGGCAGCATGCTGGCCAGCGAATCCGAACTCAACACCATCATGAGCACCACGGGCCTGCGATCGAAGACGGCGCTGCGCCAACCCGCCAAGCTCGACGCCGGCGAACGTGCGTCGCGCCCCGAGTGCGTGCCCGTCATCGGCAACGCCATGGATTCGGTGTACCAGGGCAGCGGTTACACCAACTTCCGCGAAACCCAGTTCGCCGACGACACCGACAGTTTGGAAGTCGACCAGGCGGTCGCGATGTTCGACACCCCCGCCGCGGCCCGCGCCGTCGCGGCGAAGACGGTCGGGCTGTGGCGACAGTGCGCCGGTGACACGCTGTCCATGACCGACGGCGGCAGCAGCAAGTCCTATCAATACGTCATGGCCGCTCCCGGGCGAATCGACGGCGTCGACGTGACGCACGACGAGCGACCGGACTATCCCGGGTACGGCGATCGCCGCGCGGTTCTGGTTGCCGACAACGTCGTCGTCGACGTCCGGATCAGCGGCACCGACGTCACCGACAGCCAGGTCGTCCAGTTGGCCAAGACCATCGGCGGCCGTAACTCGCTGTGAGCGTCAGTGCACGGCGCCGTTGATCCTCGGGTGATCGATCATGCCCTTCTCCAGCCCCCACTTGGTCACGATATTGCGGTACTCACCGGTCGCGATGAGCTGCTCCAAGGCCTGCCGTAACGAATCGGCGAGCGCGGAGCCCTTGGCCACGGGCCAGCCGTAGGGCGCGGAATCGAAGACCTCGCCGGCGGGCTGCAAGGCTCCGCCGCTGAGCTTGATCGCGAACCCCGTCACCGGCGAATCCGCCGTCATCGCATCGGCGTCCCCGGCGACCAGCGCGGCGGTGACCTCGTCCTGACGGGTCAGCTGCACCTTCTGGATCGGCGAGAGGCCCGCCGCCACGCAGGTGTCGCTCTTGGCCGGAAGCTCTTTGGTGTCCTGAATCGTGCCGTACTTCACCGCCACCCGCAGACCGCACGCCGCCGTCGGGTCCACGCTCGATCCGGTGCGTTGCGCCCACAGGGTGCCCGCATTCAGATAGGTGACGAAGTCGGCCTGGCGTTCCCGCTCGGCGGTATCGGTCATGGCCGCCATCCCGACGTTGAAATTGCCGTCCCGCACCGAGGGCAGCACGCCGTCGAACCCCGTCTCCCGGAAGTCGGGCACCAACCCGAGCACGCGGGTCATCGCTTTCATGAGGTCGACGTCGAAGCCGATGAGGTCACCGCCGGAGTTCTTGAACTCCAGCGGTGCGTAGGGCACGTTGACGCCGATGACCAGCCGCCCGGTGTCGCGGATCTGCTGTGGGACCGTCGCGGCGATCGCCGGGACCGCGCCCGACGGCTCAGCCACGCGGCCGGCCGCCGACGACGTGTCGGCGAGCCCGGGTCCGCGGTCGCCGCGCAACTGCCAGACCCCGACCGCACCCACGGCGGCCACCACGACCGTCGCGGCCGCTATGGCCAAGACCTTTCGCGGCAACCGAGCCCATGGCCTGGCCTTGACCCGCTGGGCCGAATGACGCCCGGAGCGGCCCGTGGTACGGACCGGGACGCTGAGCGCATGGCGCGCGGCAGCCGCCAATTCACCCGCGGTCTGATACCGCTTGGCCGGCTTCTTGGCCATGCCTTTGGCGATGACTTCGTCGAACGCCGCGAGCCGAGGGTCGGTGGCCGACGGCCGCGGCACCGGCTGCACCATGTGCCCGGCGATCTGCTGTTCCAGGCTGTCGACCGGGTAGGGCCGCGCGCCCGTCAGGCATTCGTAGAGCACGCACGCCAGCGCGTAGACATCTGACCGCGGATCGGTCTTGCCCGCGGAGTCGAACCGCTCGGGCGCCATATAGGCCAGCGTCCCCAGCGTGTTGCCGGCCGTCGTCATGCCTGCCTCGCCGGCCGTGCGCGCGAGACCGAAGTCGATCAGATACACGAAGTCGTGATCGGTGATGAGGATGTTGGACGGTTTGACGTCCCGATGGATCAGGCCCGCGTGGTGGGCGGCGTCGAGCGCGTCGGCAACCTGCTCGACGACGCTCACCGCGAACGCCGGTTTCACGGGTTGATCGGCCTTGGCCAGGATGGCCCCGAGGTTGCGGCCCTCGATCAGACGCATGTCCAGATACAGCCGGCCGTCGATCTCGCCGAAGCCGTGGATCGGCACCACATGCGGATCGTTGACGCCGGCCGCGGCGTGCGATTCTTTGCGGAATCGTTCCTGGAACGAGGCGTCCTGGGCCAGGTGCGCGGGCAGTACTTTGAGCGCGACGATGCGATCGGTGTTGGTGTCGAAGGCCTCGTACACCTCGCCCATACCGCCGCGGCCGATCAGCTTTCGCAGCTGATAGTGGCCAAAGGGTGTCGTCTCCACCGCTTTCCCTCTCGGCGCAGGCCCCCTGCGCCGCTGTGTCGATCGAAGTTACATCACCGAGGGCGCATGTGTCTCCGGGGCGGCTTACGCGGGTGGTAATTGCCGCGGGCCACTCGAATCAGATAGCTGGCCGCGCTCGTGCCCGCCACCGAGCGCCGGACCCCGCTGGGATTCGATGCGACCGCTCGGGACATGGGTGGGCCAGGCCTCCGCCGAGGGGGCGGAGGTGGCGGTGGCTGCCGACGCCGAAGCTGGTTGTGCCTCGGTCTCGACGGTGACCTTGTGCGTGCGTTTGACGGTGAGGTGGATTTCCTCGGTTTCCTCGAAGACCTGCCGGATGGGCTTGGTGGCGTTGTCGATGGCACCAGCGACGATCGGCGGTACGAACGGCCGCAGCCAGCGCACCGCGGCCTTGGTGACATCGGGGATGACGGGAATGGCCGGGATGCCGGGAAGTGCGGGGCCACGCTTCGGCTGAGCCGCCTCGGCGGGTGTATCCAGCTCTCCGGGCTGCGCCGCGACCGGAAGGTTGTCTCGCTCGGCGGCCTGCGCCGCAAAGCTCGCCGCCTCGGCCGCCGCGGCGATCGGCAGGTACAGATCGGCGACCGGCTCCGCGGGCACCGCCTCGATCAGCTCGGGCCGCGGTTCTTCGACCGGTCGGTGCGCCGTGACGGGCCGCGGGGGCACCTGCGCCTGCAGCGGCTCCGGCATAGGTGCGTCCAGCGCCGCGATGACCCGGCGGCGCTGCTGTTCCCGGTCGATCTCGTTCTGCGCCTCGATGGCCAGTTGCGCACGGGTCAGCTCTTGCTCGGCCCACATCTCGTCGATGGTCGCCCGCACCTGGGCACGTTTGACGGCGATCGCGGTCTCGGCGTCCAGCTCGGCGCGTTCCTGTTCCGCGCGGGCATCGTCGGCGCGCTCCGGCGTCGTCTCACCTCGCCACAGTCGCAGGATCAGCGGCAACGCGCTCAGGAGCACGAAGAACCCGACCACCAGCAACCGCAGCGCGAGCGCACCGGGATGGGTGAAGGTGTAGCTGTTCATCGCGAGCCACCGCGCTCCCACGCCCCCGGCCGTCGCCGCTTGGCGGGCCTGCGCGAGCGTCTGCTCCCCGGCGGCGATCTGCGCGTCCAACCCGGCGGCGCGGCCGTCCCGGTCGGCGACCGCGGTATCCAGCTCCCGCTGGGTGTCGGCAAGGAAATCGTCGGCAGTGCGGGTCTCGGGTCCCGTGCCCGGCACTCCGGTGATGCGGACCTGCGGGCACTGCGGTGATGGGTTGAACTCACAGCGCGCGACCACCAGCGCCTCGTCCCGGCGCTGGGCCGCCTGCGTGACGGCGTCGTCGAGCTTGCTGCGGGCCGCCCGCGCCTGGTCCAGCTCGGCGGCGGCCGCGGTGACGGTAGGCGCGGCCGACGCCTGCTCGGCCAGCACCCGGTCGATCGAGCCGCCGAACACCACCATGGCCGCGAGTTCGCCGACCACAGCACCGACGGCCACCGCAACCGCCCAGCGTCCGACGACGGCAGAGCGTGCGCCCGAGACCGCCCAACTCGCGACCCCGAACAAGACGCCGACGATGACGCCCACACCGATCACGGCCGCGGTCGGCCACCGCGTGGCACCTGACAGCGCACCGATAACGGCCAGCGTGGCCAGCACAGTGCCGAGGACAAGGACGGCGGCGACAAGAGGTTCAGGTATTCGACGGGCACGCATCTAAGGCTCCAATGAGTTCGGTGTGCTGTGCGCCAAGCGGATTCGTCACGCCGGTGCGTCAATGCCCCGATCCTCTCACAGCCCTCCGAGGCGCGCTGCGCAGGCAAACCGCAACCGAGCATCACGACCAATGACCGGTATCGACGATGCAGCCGGTTACCTTTGTCGCGAGCCGCGAAAGGGGGAACATGCGCGTTGACGGACGGGATATCACCGTCACCGGCAGCCTGCTGCAACCACTGACCCGGCGTACCAACGACATCCTGCGCCTGGCGATGGCCACCTTGTTCCTCGCGACGGTTATCACCAGCTCACTGATCACGCGCTACGAATGGGTGGCGCTCGAGCGGTCGATCTCCCGCATCGTCGGCGTTCTCACGCCCACCCAATCCAATCTGGTGTACCTGGCCTACGGCATCGCGATCCTGGCGCTGCCGTTCGTGATCCTCGTCAGCCTGGTCCTCTCGCGGCAGTGGAAGCTGCTCGGCGCCTACGCCGCAGCCGGTCTCATCGCGATCCTCTCGCTGTCGATCACCGGCAACGGCATCGCCGCTCCGCAATGGCATTTCGACCTCACCGACCGGCTCGATACCCAGCTCTCACAGTTCCTCGACGACCCGCGCTGGATCGCGATGCTCGCGGCGGTGCTGACCGTGTCGGGCCCGTGGCTTTCGCGCCGGCTGCGCCGCTGGTGGTGGACGCTGCTGCTGGCCTTCGTGCCGATCCATCTGGTGGTCAGCGCCGTGGTGCCGGCCCGCACGCTGCTGGGCTTGGCGGTCGGCTGGTTCGTCGGCGCGCTCGTGGTGCTCGTCGTCGGCACTCCCGCGCTGGAGGTGCCGCTCGACGGAGCCGTACGGGCACTGGCGCACCGCGGTTTCACGGTGTCCTCGTTCACGGTGTTGCGTCCCGCAGGCGCGGGACCGCTACTACTCAACGCGGCATCGCCGGACCCGGCCGCCACCGCGGTGGTCGAGCTCTACGGACCCAACCAGCGCAGCGGCGGCGCGGTGCGCCAGCTGTGGAGCAAGTTTCGGTTGCGCGCCAACGAAACCGCGCCACTGCAGACCTCGATGCGCCGCGCCGTCGAACACCGCGCGTTGATGGCCATCGCCATCGGCGACCTCGGGCTGGCCAGTACGTCGACGATGTCGGTGGCGGCGCTGGAACGCGGCTGGACGCTGTACGCCCACAATCCCAAACGCGGTCTCCCGCTGGACCAGTGCACAGAAGAGGTCGGCGTGCAGAAGGTGTGGAATGCCTTGCGCATGCTGCACGACCACCAGATCTCGCACGGAGATCTGCGCAGCCGCGAGATCACCGTCGAGGACGGCGCGGTGTTGTTCGGCGGATTCGGCAGCGCCGAGTACGGCGCCACCGACACCCAGCTGCAATCCGACATCGCGCAGCTGCTGGTGACCACCTCGGCGCTGTACGACGCCCCCTCGGCGGTCGGCTCGGCGATCGAAGCGTTCGGCCGCGAGACGGTGCTGGCCGCGTCGGGCCGGCTGACCAAGACCGCGGTGCCGGGCCGGGTGCGCGACGCCATACCCGATGCGAAGGCCGTGATGGCCCGGGCCCGCGACGAGGTGAAGCACCAGACCGGCGCCGATCAGATCCAGGCCGAGACCATCACGCGGTTCACCCGCAACCAGGTGATCCAGCTGGTGCTGCTGGTCGCGCTGGTCTACGTGGCCTACCCGTTCATCAGCACCGTGCCGACGTTCTTCTCCGAGCTGGGCACCGCGAACTGGTGGTGGGCGCTGCTCGGCCTGACGGTTTCGGCGCTGACCTACGTCGGAGCCGCGGCCGCGCTGTGGGCGTGCGCCGACGGACTGGTCAGCTTCCGGCACCTGGCGATCATGCAGGTGGCCAACACCTTTGCCGCGACGACAACCCCGGCCGGCGTGGGCGGTCTCGCCCTGAGCACCCGCTTCCTGCAGAAGGCCGGGCTGAGCACGCTACGCGCCACGGCCGCGGTGGCCCTGCAGCAGACCGTGCAGGTGATCGTGCATGTGCTGCTGCTGATCCTGTTCACCACCGCAGCGGGCGCCCGGGCGGACCTGTCGCACTTCGTACCGTCGGCGACCGTGCTGTACCTGATCGCGGGCCTGGCCTTCGGTTTGATCGGTGGGTTCCTGGCGGTTCCGAAGCTGCGGCACTGGCTCGCGACGGCCGTGCGGCCGCGGCTCAAAGAGGTGACCGACGACCTCGTCGATCTGGCCAAGGAGCCCAAGCGGCTCGGCCTGATCGTGTTGGGCGCGGCGGGGACGACTCTCGGTGCCGCACTCGCGCTGTGGGCCAGCGTCGAGGCGTTCGGCGGGACCACCTCGTTCGTCACCGTCACCGTCGTCACGATGATCGGCGGCACGCTGGCGTCGGCGGCTCCGACGCCCGGTGGCGTGGGCGCGGTCGAAGCCGCCCTCATCGGTGGTCTGGCCGCGTTCGGGTTGCCTGCCGCGATCGCCGTGCCCGCGGTGCTGCTCTACCGGGTGTTGACGTGCTGGCTGCCCGTCTTCGTGGGGTGGCCGGTGATGCGCTGGCTCACGAAGAACGACATGATCTAGCGGGCTTCACCGCGGACGGCGGCGTTGGCGCGGTGCATGTCGGCGGCCAGCCGTTCCATCAGATCCCGCAATGGGGAGTCCGGCAGCTGCGCACTGGCCTCGAAGCTGCCGCTGAGGTCCAGTCCGGCGCGGGCACACTCCATGAGCGTCCACGGGATTCCGGTCTCTCCGACATCCAGTTGCTTGCGGATGGTGTCGACCGTCCGCAACTGCAGCCGGTCCATCTCGGCAACGGTCGAGACGATGCGGTGCTCGTGACGGGCGCGCGCGACCGCTTGGCTTTCCGGGGCGCCCCGGGTGTCGGATCCGACCGCCACGCCTCCGCCGGCTTGCACGATGAAACCGTCCGCGGTGGCCGTGGCCTCCGCGTCGAGCTTGTCGGATTCCAGCGCCTGCATGCCGTCGATGCAGTCGGTCACCGTCGTCAGCGCCGCCATCACGCGCTCGGCGAGTTGCTCGCGACGCGGCTCGGCCCGGTCCCCCGCCTCGCGGTCGGCCAGCCCCTTCACCAAACCCCGCCGTGCGCACGTCGCTGTCCTCGATGTCTCCGACATCGCATATCGGGGAAAGCCGTACGGCGGCGCGGTGATCGCCAGCAGCCGGTCGAACTCGGCTACCAGATCCTCGACCTGGCTGCGTGGGAGCAACGGGTTGCGAGCCATCTCGCGGTACCGCCGCTCGGTGTCGGCATCGGTGGCCGAGGGGTCCTCGTCCATGTCTTCACGGTAGACGCAGCGGAATCGGCGCACGCGACACGACGGTGAGGTGGGATGATCAACTGTCATGGAGCGCGTCGACCTCAGCGAACTGGTCAACCGCGCCGACGGCACACTCGCCGACATCGGCAAACTCCGGGCCGAGGTTGCCGCGAACATCCGGGCCAGCACCGACGCCATCGTCGCCAAAACCCTGCAGTCCGCACCCGTCGACAGCGTGCGCGCCTACCTCACCCGTGGGGCCAGGCTCGGCGGTCTGGCCAATTCGCCGCAGTACCGCACCGTCGCCGACATCCAGTCGGTGCCGGCCCGAGCACTCACCCAGGTACCGGGTGTCGATATCGCCACCGCCCAGGCCGTGCAGGCCGCGGCCCAAGCCAAGGCCGACCACCTCCGCGGCGGCGTCCGGCCCCGGCTGACCCCCGAGCGCGACACCGAACTGGTCGGCAACCTACTCGCGCTGAGCAAGGCCGACACATCCGTCAAGCAGCTACGGCGGCTGCTGCCGCGGCTGCGCGCCCGGGCCGCGGCGACCCAGCCCGCCGCCGAATCCGATGTCCCCGATCCTGTGGTCGCCAAGGCCACCGAACTGATCGACCGCATCGAAGAAGCCCGCCAGCCCGCATCCGACGTGTGGGCCGAGTACCGCCGCGACCCGACCGGCGTCGACACCCTGCTCGGCGAATTCGCCTCGGGGACCACCATTGTGGATGCCCAGCAGGGATTCGTCGGTGCCGAGGTGACGGCACAGGCCGAGCATGTGTCGCTCGACCGGTCGCTGCTGCGTACCCAGCTGCGCGGGTACCAGACGTTCGGGGCGCAGTACGCGCTGGCACGTCAGCGCGTACTGCTCTGTGACGAACTCGGGCTCGGTAAAACGCTGCAGGCCCTGGCGGTCGCCGCGCACCTGGCCGCGGCCGAGAAGATGCGGCACGTGCTGGTGATCTGCCCGGCCAACCTCGCCATCCACTGGGTCAACGAAACCGTCAAGCACACCGCGTTGACGCCGATCGAGATCCGGGGCAGCCAGAGCGAGGAACGACTGGCCGAGTGGGAGGCCAAGGGCGGGGTCGCGATCGTCACCTTCGCCACGCTGGTGCGGATCACGCTTCGGGTGCGGCCCGGCCTGGTGATCGTCGACGAGGCGCATCTGCTGCGCGATCCGAAATCGGACCGCGCCCGGGCAGTGCGCAATGTGCTCACGTCGGACAACCGCATCATGTTCCTGACCGGAATCCCGATGCACAGCCGCATCGACGGTTTCCGCAATCTGGTCGATTATCTGCAACCAGAAGTCGCCGCAACGGTGGCGCCCAACGCCGGCATGCGGGGGTCGATCGGATTCCGCCGCGCGGTGGACCGCGTTTACCTGCGCCGCGATTTCCGTGACGTGATCGACGAACTTCCGCTGCGCGTCTCGACCGAGGAATGGGTCAGGTTCGGGCGGTCCGACCGGGAACGTTATCGGCGCGCGGTCAGCAGCGGTAACTTCACCGCGATCCGGCAGGGCGCATGGCCGTCCGGGTCTCCCGAACCGGCCGCCAAGCTCGACCGCTTGATCGAGTTGACCGCCGAGGCCCACATCAACGGCGCCCGGGTGGTGGTGTTCTCACAGTTCGTGCCGGTGCTCGAGGTGATCCGGAAAGCGCTGTCCAGCAACGTGTTCGGACCACTCGACGATACGGTACCCGATCCGCGGGCGGTGATCGCCGAATTCGCCGCCCACCACGGGCCCGCCACCTTGCTGGCCCAGGTCGACTGCGGAGCCCTTGACCTGCGCAAGGTTCCGGCGCCGCTCGTCGTGATCATCACCGAACCGCAGTGGCGCCCCCAGGTGGAACGCCAGATCATCGGGCGCACCCAGCGCATCAGCGAGCTGCCCACGGTCCGGGTCTACCGACTGCTGGCCCGCAGCAGCATCGACGAGCCGATCCGCCGCCTCGCGCAGAGCCACGACGATGCCCCGCCGCATCAGGATCAGCTGGTGCGCGCCGAGCAGTCCCGCCTCAGCCGGTAGACAACGCCAAACCCGTTGTCAGGAATCGGTATTCGGTGATTTCAGCACGTCGGCGTGCCCGTTGCGCCTGCACCAACTCACGATGTAACGAGCATGCAGGCCGCACCACCGGTAGACCGCGGGCAACGTCAACGGCAGGTCGGGATCGTGCTCACCACGCTGAACGATGATCGGCCCGAGATAGTGGGCGGTGACCTTGTTCGCGGTGTTGACCGCAACGCCTGCGGCGGCGGCGAGTGTCACGCCGTCGGTCGCCCGCCCCACCGCGATCGCCCCGGCCAAGCGTCCGGCCGTCTGCCCCTTGCGGCTGCGGAATGCCTCGTACAGAGGAGGTTTCCGCGATGCCGGCACAGCAGCGATGTGTCGTCTGCCCACCGCGGCATCGCGGACGAGCGTCGAAAGCTCTCCGGCACCAATAGACTTGGGAAACACGGCGGCGATCTCGGGGCGCAGCCTGGCCTCGTCGAGCAGGTCTAGTTCGATCGTGTGTCCCTGGGTCGCCAGTATCACCGGTGCCGGGCGGTCTGCCGCACGCAGGATGTCGAGCACATCGAGGCCGTCAAAGCTGTATTCCAGATCGGGGTGATTCCACACCAGATCGGCGATCACCACGTCGTAGCGAACCCTGCCGGCAACCTGTCGGCGGACATCGTCACGGTCCAGCGCCTCTTCCACCGCGCCGCCGGGGAACGCATTGGCCAGCGCCGGCGTGATGATGCGAGCCAGCGGCGATGCCACCAGGATTCGAGGACTGCGGTCCATAATCAATCTTCCTATGCCCGGCAAGATCTTGCCCGAAGTTCTCAGTTATTGACGTTTCGCCGACTCCAAGTCTGGCAAATAGGTGCAAATACCACCTGCTTTTGCTGTCGTCCGAACGGACGATAGGACCACGTTTCAGGTTGAGAGGTGTCCCGGATTTGTCTGTTCCCGATATGACACCTGCTGTCCAACCAGAACTCGCGCCCCGAGAAGTCGAGGTGCTCGTCGCCTGGTTCCACACCGAAAGCAAAGAAGCGGTCGCCCGTCAATTGCACATCGCGCCCACCACGGTCCGCACTCACCTCCAGCGGGTGCGCGCAAAGTACGCGGCAGTCGGACGACCGGCGAAGACCAAGGCCGCCCTCGTCGCACGCGCCATTCAGGACGGCCTCATCCACATCGACGATCTGTGAGCAGTCGGCCCGGCGTTGTCATCCGTTGGACTGACAGTCAATCGCGACGCCAGATGATGTGATTGGGTGGCATCGTCCGCGCCACACAGCCTGCCCGAGGAGGTCCCAATGGGAGTGGTCGGTGCCGATCTCGGCCAGATGCGAGCCCTGGCACGGACGCTGCAACACGCAGCCGATCGCCTGGAGGCGGCGTCGACCGCGGTGACCGGCTCACTGTCGGCAGTGCCCTGGCGCGGCCCCGACGCGGAGCGCTACCGGTCTGAGTGGCACGGCCGGTCCCGCGCGGCGATGCGTAGTGTGGCGGGCGCGCTGCGGGACGCAGCGACCGCCGTCGAGCGCAATGCCGGTGAGCAGGAACATGCCAGCGCCGCAACGGGTTCGACCATCGCCAAGTCGGCACTGCAGGTTCTGCCGGGCGGGTTCGAGCAGCAGTCCCTCAACCCACTCGTCGGCATCCGGGATTTCCTCAATTCGAATGCGGTGTGGCCCATCACGTGGGGAACTCTGCTCGGCCGATATGACGACATCGGCGCCATTCCCCTGCTGGATGCCCTCGGGCTCGCCGGGGATACCCGGCTGACGCCCGAGGAGAAGATCGGTGAGGCAGGCAATTCACTGGTCGACCTCGCCAGCGGATTGCTCAAGGGCACCGACACCCCGGTCGGCTATCTCTCGGGTGTGGCGTTGTCGCAATGGCGTGACGTCGCCGAGCAGGCGGCGCAGGCCGACTTCAGCGCCGGGGGCGTCAAGACCGTCACCGACTACATCGCCTCGGACCCCGGCGGCGCCTTCGACGCCGCCAAAGACGCCGTAGTCGGCTACGTACCGAAACTGTTCTCGAATCTGGTTCCCTGGTAGAGAGGCCGATCCTGCGTGGACGACACCGCACTGCTGACCGACGACGAGATCGTGGCGCTCTGCGCCGCCGACGGGCGGCCGTGGCCCATCGGGTTGAGCACCGTGGCCGCGACGCCCGAGGAGCTCGCGCGGGCGGGCATGCGCGGCATGCGTTCCCTGATGGTGCGCCGGCTGGCTCGGGCGGACGCGGACCGCCCCGGCATGCGCCCACACGAGATGATCGCCGACGATCTCGCGGCATTTCTGGACTCGGAGCACCGCGTCGGCGCGTATATCGCACCGGCGTCGGATCATTCGGTGCTGGGCGGTGCATCGGTGACCGCGGCACAGACACCCGACGGCTGGGTGGTGGACACCACGACGGCAGCCGGCGTCCACGCACTGCGCCCGGCGTCCGCCGAAGACGCCGCCGCAGCTGTCCTCGGGCTCGCCGAACACACTTATGACGGAACCGCTTTCACCGAAGAAGACGAGCGCGCCGCCTGGGTGTGTGTCATCCGCGACGGGTCCGACCTCATCGCGATCGG
Organism: Mycolicibacterium brisbanense; assembly: GCF_001570425.1. Classification (GTDB taxonomy): domain Bacteria; phylum Actinomycetota; class Actinomycetes; order Mycobacteriales; family Mycobacteriaceae; genus Mycobacterium; species Mycobacterium brisbanense. The sequence goes on along the minus strand of NZ_BCSX01000024.1, from coordinate 227,457 downwards.
TCACGGATCGGTCAGCGGCACAGTCGACGGGAAGCCGACCGATCGGTGGGATCCCGCTGCGATCCGCGCCCTCTTCGGGGCGCTCTGACGATCACGCCGGTATCAGGCGATGGCGGACCACCACCCAGACCAGATCACCTGAAATAACCACCTCGGCGCAGTCGGCGGACTCCAGGTCGCGGGTCAATTCCGGATCGTCGTCGGCCATCCCCTCGCACACGATACTGACGCTTACCTCTGAATCCGTGCCGTTGACCACGAGCCGTGTCGATGCGGGTGCAGCTCTCACGACACGCTCCAAAGGTATTAGCAGCACATCGATTTCGTCGGGTTCCAGTACCGGCAGGGTGCCTGCCAGGTCGATCGTGACCTCGATGCCGGAAGACTCGGCGGTATCGACCAGCCGTCGGACCTGTCGCACGAGCGGGTGATCGAAGGTCGCCTCTTGGTCGAAGAGAGCTCGCAGCCTGCGCGATTCGGAGCGCGCCGCACGCTGCAGATCAGCGTCGGCGTTGCCGGAATCGCTCAATTGGCGCAGCAGCGGCAACACGTTGCCGACCAATCCGGCATAACGCCGCTGATACTCGTCACGCACTGCCCGACTCACCCGATCCGCGGCGACGAGCCGGTGATGGGCATCGGTCTCAGCGTGCGCCTCGGCGGCGGCACCCCGTACCAGACCGTTGAACAGCAGCGCGAACAACTGGACGGCCAGAATGCTTGCCGTCCCGAGGCCGATGTTCACCAGCAACGCCCAGTCCGGTCGGCAGATCAGTTCGGCGGCCGCGCCAAGCGTCCAGAAGCCGACCAGGACAGCCGCGCCACGACCGGTCGGCACACCCAGCAGCAGCGGCAACACGCACCAGCCGACCGCGTTCTGCGCCCAATGTGCGTAACCGCCGACCAATTCCGGCGGCAGCAGCAGTGGTTGCAGGACCGTCACGAGCATCAGGGCGCCCGCTGCCGGCTTCGCGCATCCCCAAAGCCCACGCAAGATCCCGGGCACCGCGGTCAGCACCGCCCCGGCAGCGACCACGCCGAGAACAACGTCGACCGTGCGCCCGTCGGCGGCCAGTTCTGCCTGTGGCACCGCGAATGCGAGATTCGCCAACGCATACGCCGTGAGGGCCAACCCGTATCGGATTCGCACGCGGTCGATCAGCCGATCCGGATCGGAGACCGCCTGCTGCGCGCAGGGCTCTTCCGAGGCGGATGGCCAACGCAATTCGATCGACGTGCCCGTCCCCGGCGACGACGTGATGTGCGCCTGCCCGCCGGCTCGGACCATCCGGTCGATGATGGAATCCGTCACGCCGTGACCGCTGCGGGGAGCGTCAGGGTCGAACCCGACGCCGTCGTCCACACACAGGACGGCGTTGGGAGACACCGTGATTCTCAATAGCTTTGCCTCAGCATGCCGATCCACGTTGTTCATCACCTCCCGTGCCGCCGCAAGCACGAGCCGCCCGGTGTCACCCGCGAGCCAGAGTTCGCCAGGCCCGTCGAACTCGACTGGCGTCGCCAGATGCACGGCGGCGTCGCGCAGTTCACCGACCAGATCGAGTCGTTCCGGCGGCGCGATCCACGGACTGTGTTGCAGGAGTTGAAGATCGCGACGAGCCTGAGCGGACACCCGCTCGGGCGATGCGACGGCGCCCTGCCCGACCATCAACAGCGTCGAGGCCGCCGTATCGTGCAGCAGGGCCAGTTGTTCGCGATCGAATTCCCACACCGCGTCATTGACCTGCTGCACCAGTTCGGCCGCGTGGCGCCCTGCCCGCGCCTGGCCCACCGCATCGGCGACCCGCAGCACCATCAGCCGAATCAGCACGGATGTCGACCATTGCAGCGCAAAATAGTACAGCGCCGCGACGGCCGTGACATGACCCCACCCCACGACGTGCGCGCTCCCCCACGCATAGCCCGCGGCCACGGCGAGCGTGATCGGCAAGCTGACGCGAGCCGGCACCGAAACCGCGAAGCTGATCACGGCGGTACCCGCGATCGCCTGCGGCGCGCTGTTGGTCAGGTAGAAGTGCGCGTCGGGCGTCAGCACCGGAATCGCTGTGCACACTGCGAGAACCAGCAGGAAATCGACGACGAGGAAGCCGCGGCCGTGCGACCGGGTGCCGATCCGGTATGCCGACCATGTCGCGACGATCACCATCAACCAGGTGCCTGCGGGCAATCTGGCCGACGCCGGATCAGCGAGGGTCACCAGCGCCACCACCAGAGCCACGCAGTTGCGCATCAGCAGCCCGACGGTGGCGGCGCGGCGCATCAAATGGCGTCGCGGAGCATCGGTCTGCAGCTCTGCCGCTGCTGGATCCGATGCCGCCATGAGAAGAACATAGATCGATTAGACTGACGTGCAAATCCCCGACCCGCATGGAGATTTCGGTTCAGGACACAGCGATGACGACGCCCCAACCCACCAGCAGTCCCCGTCCGGTGACGGTCGCGGTGATCGATGACCACGATGTGGTGCGCGCCGGCATCGAAGCGTGGTGCGTGGATGCGGTTCCGCCGATTGCGGTGACGGGGTGCTTCAGTACCCCGGCTGAGTACTTCGCGCAGGCCGCCGAGTTCACAGAAACGGTCGACGTCGTGCTTCTCGATCTCCAGATCGACGGGGGTAAGCCAGAATTCGACACTCTGCGCACATTGTCCGAATCCGGTCAGCGGGTGGTGGTGTATTCACATCTGACGGCCGACGAAGTCATCCTGACCTCACTGGACCTCGGCGCTGTCAGTTATCTGACCAAGACCGAGGGTAAGCGTCATCTCATCGATGCCATCCACGCCGCGCAGTCCAGCACACCCTACGTGGCTCCGCGCATGGCAAAAGCTCTTCTCAACGATACCCGGCTCGGCCGGATCAGCTTGTCGGAGCGCGAAAAAGAAGTCCTCATCGCGTGGTTCCAAACCGAGAGCAAAGAACTCGTCGGCAAGCGCCTCTACATTTCACCGACCACCGTGCGCACCCATCTGCAGCGCGCGCGGGCGAAGTACGCGGGCGTCGGGAGGCCTGCGCCCACCAAGTCGGCGCTACTGGCCCGCGCCATCGAAGACGGCATCCTCAGCCTGAACGACCTGTCCTAGTCGTCGCGATCGCTGCGTTGCGCCCCACCATAAGTGGTGCCTGCAGCGAACCGCCTCGTTGACTCGGCCAGCACTCGAGCCACGCGATCGTGGGCGGTATCTGTTGTGCCCGTGGCGGGCTCCGCCCGGGCGATCCTGACGGTGGCGGAATCGACGACCGCAGGCGCCGGGTGTTCGGCAGCCCGGACCGGTTGTTGCTCAGTGGTTCGGAGGCGCTCACTCCTGGCTCCGGCCACGAGCGGTATCACCAGAAGAGCAAGCGCCAGCACACACAAAGCGACATCGAACGTGCTGGTGATCTGCTGAGACAGGGTGTTTCCGTACACACTGTTGATGTCGGACGCGTTGAGCGGCTGAACCCGTGGCACAAGCGCGATCCCGACGATCACTCTCGACACCGTCAGTACGAACAGGAGGCCGAAAAGTAGCGGCATCACCAATCGCGGTGCCGCGCTTGCGGAGCTGTGGTTGATGAACAACCACATCGCCAGCACCGCAACCACCAGATCGAAAGCCATCAATGCGGTGCTGTTGTACGGCGGGGCCGGTAGATCCAGCACTGAGGTTGACATCAGGTCGATGATCCGAAGCACCGCGGAGCCGCCACACCAGACCGCGATGAGCAGCAGGCACTTTCGCGCCGCACCACGCCACTGGCCACCTGAGACTGACGCACCGAGCACGGTGGTGGTGCCGACGAGCGCCGCCGCGGCCGCCCACGCCAGGTATCCCTCGAACCCGACACCCGCAGTCGAGATGTTCTGGGCGATCCCGTGAAATGCATCCAGGTCACGGCCCACCGGCAGGATCCACACCAGCGCTCCGCCGATCAGGACCGACGACCCGAGCAACACGGTGGCGAGCCGAGATCCCGCTGCCCCGGCCATGAGCCAACGTGCGGCAATCACGATGGGCGCCAAGGCAACCAGGCCATACATCAGCGCGGCAACGGCGACGACGAGGTTCTGCATACCGGTGTCGGCATTGCCGATCTCCGGCACCACGAATCGTGTGCGCCAGTAGAGGTTGAACGCCACCGCGCCGATGGCCAGTACGAGCGACGCGATGCCGATGATCCGCGACGCCCGGGCGCCGAACGATCCGTCCTCGGTTCCGGTGATACTCGGCTGGGCGGCCAACAGCGCACCCGCCGTTCCCAGCCACGCACCTGGGCCGATACCCGGCGGAAGTGTCCCGGTGCCTCCATCGGAGACAGACTGGACGACGGTGACCGCCACAAACCCCACTGTCGTAATCAGATACGGCGCATTGAGCATCAACCGCAGCCGATCCCGCGCGGCCACAGTGCCGATGTGACTGCACACCATCGCAGCCAGCGACAGCACCGTGACCACTGCCAGCAGGCCGAGCACCCAGGCCGGGGTCGCCGAGATCCCTACGCCGCAGGAGATGCTCCAGGGCAGCAGCAGGCCGGCAACCACGAGCACCGCGGCGAACACGTCGCGGGCCAGGTTGGCCCGATCCATGGCCGCGTCGGCGGCGAATACCGTTGTCGCGGCTTCGGTTTGATGACGTGTAGCCACAGGCTCTAACCCGATCCCGATCCGAACAGTCCGCCCCCGCTGCCGCCGAACGGCAGCTGCGGCAGCAGTGGGATCTGCGGCAACAGCGGCACGGAAGGCGCCGACGGGGCCTCGGGGACCGGTACCGAGGGGGCGGCCGGCGCCGGGACGTTCAACACCGGTATGGGCAGCTTGAACACCGGCTCGGGCACCGACACCGGAGGCTCAGGAACAGATACGGGCGGATCGGGAATCTTGACCTGGGGCACCTGAATCGGTGCGTCCGGAACCTTCACCTGAGGCACCTGAATCGGCGCGTCAGGGATCTTCACCTCAGGGACGGACACATCGGGTACGGGTGCCTTCACGATCGGCTTCGGCGACAGATCCGGCAGCGGCAGCACGTTCGGCAGTTGCGGGGTGACATCGGGCTTGGGCGACAGCCCCGGCAGCGGCAATACGCCCGGCAACTGTTGCGGCACATCAGGCTTGGGCAGCACGTCCGGAAGCCCAGCGGTGACGTCGGGCGTCGCGCCGAGCGCCGGCTTGACCGTACCGGGCGCCACAGCAGCAGGATTCGGCATCACGGCACCAAGATCGGGTATGGCGCTCCCGAAAATCGGTGCGCTACCTGGTTTTCCACTGGTCGCCGGAGCAGGAAGCGCCTCGATCACCTTGGTGTCGGGCGGCAGCACCTGCGCGGCGTCGACTCCGGTCTTACCCGTTTGGAAGATTTCGGCGGGGATGGCGCCGGCGTTCGAGACCGCCGACTTGGGCTGGTCAGTGCTGAACAGCGCGCCGCGATTGCTCGGTACGGCGGCGACCAGACCAAGGTCTTTGAGGCCGAGGCCGTTGGTGGGGTTGACCATGTCGGTCAGAGGTACGACGCGGCTGACATCCTGCGCCGCCTCGACGTTCTTGGCCGGGTTCTCCTGCATGTTGCCGAGTACCGACAGCACCTGGGTCATGTCGACCTTGGACAGGTCAGGGATCAGCCGTGGCACGAAATCCGGGACCGCCTGCGGGATATCGGGGTTGAGCGGATCCGGCGGGACGGGCACCAGTGCTTGCGGGTCGGGAACGCCCACAGTTCCGTCCCGGTAGATCTGAATGACCCTGGGCACCACGGCGTCAGCGCCGTTCCCTGAGAAGTTCAACGCCTTGGTCTGGAAGGTCCTTACGCCACCGGTGTCCACGCCGGGCGGCGGGGTGTTCTCGATGGCGGTCCAGTTCGGGCCGTCGGGAGTGACGCCCTGGCCTGGTGTCACCGGGAAGTACTTGCCGGGCACCGTTTCGTCCTGCATCCGGATGGCCTGCTGGGTGGCGGTGGGCCGGATGCTGATGGCGACACTGACGGCCAATGCCGCGAAGCCCACCACCACGACGGCGGCGACCGTACTGCCCAGCAGCAGCATCTTGGGACGCGGCGCCGCAGCGATGACTCCGTCGTCTTCCACTTCTTCGGGGTCGACCGCGCTCAGCGGCCGCATCGGGGTCTGCAGCGGAATGTCGGTGCCCGAGTGCTCGAATTCGGTGTCGATGCCGCCGGTGTCGTCGACCTCCGAATAGGCCAACTGCTGCGCCTGCGGGCTGAGCAGCGTCTCTGCTGCGTCCAACTCGATGTCGGGCAGAGCATTGGCGGCCGAGGGCAATGACAGGGCCGCCAATGCCGCACCGCGCGCCAGAATGAATTCAGGCTCATCGGGAAAACGCAAGGGAACTGTCGATACCGCACCGACGTCGGAGGCCCACTGTGAAGCGGTCGGCGCGCCCAGCACGATCACGCTCGTCGCGCCGCCGGGCTCCTCGCTGAACCGCTCGAGCAGGGTCCGGTAGGCCGAGGCGTGATCGTCCTGCCGAATCGGTTCTACCGCGATGAGCGAGGTGGTGTCGGTATCGGAATCGACGATCGACAACGCGGCCGTATCGCCCTCCGACGACAGTGAGGCGACCGTTTCGCCTGCCGCCAGCGACCGCACGGCAGCGATCAGTGCGTCGGGGCGCGCTACCGCGGTCACGTCCGTCATATCGGCGTCAATGAGGGCATTGACCAGCGTCTCCGCCTGTTCGGGGTCGCTGTCACAGATGCGGGTGGCCACGACGCGGTGGCCGGACTCGGCCAGCATGCGGTCGGTGGACACCAAGGTGGAGACCAGGGCGCTGATGGGTTCGGTGCTCAGATCGACGGCCGATTGATCGATGACGTCGTGCGACGCCGCCGCGTCGAGCAGCGCGATCCGCGCGTCGGCGCCGACAACGGACACCCCGAGCATGACGTCCATCTAGCCCACCTCATTCATCAGGCCGCCGACCCAGACAGCACCGCCTTTGCTGGCGCGCGTGCTCACTGTAAACGCCAGGTCACGATCCGGCATCACCAACCTCCAAATAACTGCGCAGCGATCCTCACACCTGCGCCTGGTTGCCGGATATCGGCCGTTCGGACGACGCGCGCGCCCCGCCCCCCGGATCGGAAAATCGGCGGGCGTCGCCACGACGGACGACAGACGACAAATTGTTGCGTTGGGAAACAACGAGTTCGGTTAGACTGCACCGGAAAGCGGGGTATCTTCCACATCCCGGCCGATTCGCGATCAAAATTTGCCAGCCGTCGACCAGGTGCGCGGACTTCGAGCGCTGGACATTCATACGATCGGGCGACAACGATTCGCTATCCGATCCGGGCATCGGACATTAATGTTTCCTCAACCGACCACCCTGCCCAAGGCCGCCGGCGTCCGAAGGGCAGGCCTGTCGGTGTTGCCAGAACGGGCCACCCCGGCCCGCAACCACCCAAGGCCCGGGCCGAACGGAGATGGTCGATGCCAGGACAGCCGGCGAACGGTGCCCGGGTCGACTGCCCGAATTGCGGCTCAGCCCTGCCCGTCAGCGCGCGCTTCTGCGGCACCTGCGGCTACACCGTGCAGATCCGCAGCAGCATCCCGAATCACCCCTGGCAGCGACAGCCCACAGCGGCGGCCACTGTTGACCGGATACAACTCGCCGGTCGCGGGGTCAGGTGCAGCGCGTTCCTGCTCGACATCGCCGCGATGATCAGTCCGGCTCTGCCGCTTGCCATTACGGGCGCCGCCCTCGGTGTGGCCGAGGTGATCTACATCGTCGTCCCGGTGGCGTTCGTGGCCGTCTGGGCCTGGCTGCAGATCCGCCAGGGGCTCACCGGGAACACCTTCGGAAAGTCGATGATGGGGCTGCGGGTGGTCCGCGCCACCGACAATCGGCCACCGGGCCTGGGACCCTCGATCCAGCGCAGCATGATCTTCGTGGCGACCTGCGGACTGGCAGCGCTGCCCGTGCTGGCGCACCGGCCCGGGTTGCACGACCGCGCCAGTGGGCTGGCGGTGCTCGACGTGACGACAGGGGCAAATCCCCTCGGTCCGCGCCGGCAGGCGGCGCTGCGACGCTCGCCGGACCGGGGACTGAACCAGGTTCGTTCGCCAATACCGCACCCCGTATCGAGGCGAGGTTAGATGCAGGCCAAGTTCATTCTGCGCCGGGCGGATGGGAGCAGCGCGCAGGTCGCCATCACAGCTGACGCCACGGCATCGGTTTCGGACCTGGCCCACGCGCTCGTCGTCAGCGACCCCGATCAACGCAAGCGCCCGCCCAGCGGTGGTCTCACCCTGAAACTCGAAGACGCGGCGTTCGACAACAGTTCCGCCGGAAGACTTCTCGACCCCGGGCGCAGCCTCATCGATTCTGGTCTGCGATCAGGTTCGACAGTCAGCGTGTCCGCGGTGTCGCGCGTCGCTCCGCGCCGACGCCGAGGGCGGGCCGTGGCGGTTCTGCGGGTGCTGGACGGCCCCGACGCCGGGCTTGAATTCCCTCTGCCATCTGGCAATTCGTCAGTGGGTACGGGTATCACCAACGACGTGGCACTCACCGACCACGGGATCGCCGACGTGCACGCCGCGATCACCGTCGGAGAGAGCATCGAGATCGTCAACCTTGCCGGTCCCTCCGGCGTGCGGATCGGCGGTCAACCCGTGCAACGGGCCGCGGTGGGCGCGACGGACGTCGTGCAGCTGGCAGGCACCTCCGTCGCCGTGCTACCCACCGTGCGACCGGGTACGACGCAAACCGACAGTGTGGCCATCGAATTCAACCGATCACCCCGGGTCGTCGCGCGCTTCGACGAGCAGGAATTCGCCGCACCGAGGCCGCCGCAGCGCCCGGAACCGGCCCATCTGCCCGTCATTTCACTCGTCGCACCGTTGATCATGGGTGTGGTGCTGTTCGCGGTGAGCCGCAGCCTGCTGGCCGTCGCGTTCATCGCCCTGAGCCCCCTGCTGATGCTCGGCATGTACATCGACACCTTGCTGCAGAGTCGCAAGAAACAACGTCAAGAGCTGCAGCGGTTCGGCGATTCCCTGCGCGCGCTGGCAGCCGATCTGACCGACACCCAACGGGTCGAGCGTGCGGTGCGACTCAGCGAGGCACCCTCGCTGGACCAGGTCGTCGAGGCGATCCACCGACTGGGCCCGCTGCTGTGGACCCACCGCCCGGAGCTGCCCGGATTTCTCACCGTGCGACTCGGCCTCGGTGACGCGCCGTCGCGGTGCCGTATCCAATTGTCAGACACCGAGAACGCCGAAGCGAAGTACGCCGGGCAGCTCACCGAGTTGCGCGACGAGTTCGCCACGGTCACCGACGTGCCCATCGTGGCCGACCTCCGGGAATCCGGGGCGCTGGGCATCTGCGGGCCGCGGGGTGTCGTGGACGGCGTGGCCCGCGGAATCATCATGCAACTCGCCGGGCTGCATTCTCCCGCCGACCTGACCATCACCGCGTTCAGCTCGCCGCAATCCAGAACGTCCTGGGAGTGGCTGGAATGGCTCCCGCACACCGGTTCGGTGCACAGCCCGTTTTCCGGCAACCACCTGACCGACAGCCTGGGCGGCGGCCAGGCGTTGATGTCACGACTCGAGGAGCTGGTCAAGCAGCGCCGCAACGGTGAATCAACCTCCACCCCATTTGTTTTCGGTGGTATCGACCAGCGTAGCGGCGACGACACCCGGGCTCCGTCGATTACCCCGGCCGTGGTCGTGCTGGTCGAGGACACCGCACCCATCGACCGTTCCCGGCTGACCCGACTGGCCGAACAGGGCGGCGCCGTCGGCGTGCACGTCATCTGGGTCGCGACTCAGGTCGCCAGCCTGCCTGCCGCGTGCCGAACCTTCCTGCTCGTCGAGAACGAGTCGGCGGGCGCGACGGTCGGCCAAGTTCGCCACGGTCGGCACACGTTTCCAGTGGCCTGTGACAGCATCGAGATCGCCGACGCGCGGCAGATCGCTCTGCTCCTCGCCCCGGTCGTCGATGTCGGCGCTGCGGTCGAGGACGAAACCGATCTGCCCCGCTCGGTGTCCTACTTGACGCTGGCAGGTACCCGGATGGCGTCGGAACCGGCTGCCATTGCCCAGCAATGGCTTTCCAACGATTCGGTGCTGATCCGCACCGGCGAACCCCACCCCCGCAGTGGGCCCGCCGCCGGCCTACGGGCCTTGGTGGGCTCCAGCGGCGCGGCCGAGGTGTACCTCGATCTCCGTGAACACGGCCCGCACGCCCTGGTCGGCGGCACCACCGGCTCCGGTAAGAGCGAGTTCCTGCAGTCGTGGATCATGGGAATGGCGGCTGCACACAGCCCCGACCGGGTCAGCTTCCTGCTGGTGGACTACAAGGGCGGCACCGCATTTGCCGACTGCGTGCAGTTGCCGCATACCGTCGGCCTGGTCACCGACCTGTCCCCTCATCTGGTGCGGCGTGCGCTCACGTCCCTTGGCGCCGAGATCCGCCGGCGCGAGCACCTCCTGAACACCAAGCGCGCCAAGGACTTGATCTCGCTGGAACAGACCGGCGACCCGGAGACCCCGCCTGCGCTGGTGATCATCGTCGACGAATTCGCCGCATTGGCGTCCGAGGTGCCCGAATTCGTCGACGGTGTCATCGACGTGGCCCAGCGCGGTCGATCACTCGGGCTACATCTGGTCCTGGCGACGCAGCGCCCGGCCGGTGTCATCAAAGACAATCTGCGCGCCAACACCAATCTGCGGATTGCTCTGCGCCTCAACGATATCGACGATTCGCTGGACGTCATCGACGATCCGTTGGCCGCGCATTTCCCGCCTGAGATCCCCGGCCGTGCGGTGGCCAAGACCGGACCCGGGCGATTGACCACGTTCCAGGCTGCCTACGCCGGTGGGTGGACCAGCGATCAGCCCGAGCAGGCGCCGATCGACATCTGGGAGTTCGTTTTCGGGCGACGCAGGCCGTGGCACGACCCGACCACCGCACCGGGCTCGCGGCGGCCATCCGGGCCCACCGACATCGCCCGTGTGGTGAGCACCATCGGCGCGGCCGCGGCACAGTTGCGCATCCCGGTGCCACGTAAACCCTGGCTTCCCCCGCTGGGCGACACCTATGCACTGGAAGAGCTCGTCCGCCAGGACAACAGCGGCGCGCTGGTGATCGGCAAGTGTGACACCCCCACCGAGCAGGCCCAGCCCCTCGCCACCTTCTCGCCCGATGAGTCGGGGAACATGGCCATCATCGGAACCGGTGGCGCGGGCAAGTCGACCGCCCTTCGGACGCTGGCCATCTCGGCTGCGCTCAATCCGAACGACGGGCCGGTGCACGTCTACGCCCTCGACTTCGCCTCCGGCAGCTTGCGCATGCTCGAAGCCTTGCCTCACGTCGCTGCGGTCGTGAACGCCGACGACGAGGAACGCATCGGCCGGGTGCTACGTCGGCTCACCGCACTGCTCGAGGAGCGATCCCGCAAGTTCGCCAGGGTCAACGCATCGACCATCACCCACTACCGCGAGCTGGCCAATCCGGCCGAACCCCGCATCCTGCTTCTGATCGACGGCATCGGCCCCTTCCGCGAGCAGTATGAACACATATCGCACACACCGTTTTTCAGCATGCTCAGCCAACTTGCCTCCGACGGTCGCATGCTCGGTGTCCACGTCATCATCACCGCGGACCGCCCGGCGGCAATCCCGTCGTCATTGGCTTCGACGATGCAGCGACGGCTGGTACTGCGGTTGGCGTCCGACGACGACTACGTCCTGACCGGGGTACCTACCGATATCCTCTCGGCCAAATCGCAACCGGGCCGGGCAATCACCGAGGGTGTGGAGGTCCAGCTCGCAGTGTTCGGCGGCGATGCCAATGTGGCCATACAGGCACGGGCCATAGAGCACCTGGCCGAGCGGATGCGGCACAGCGGTTTCATCCCGCCAGAGCCCGTCGAACGGCTCTCGGAGCACATCGAACTCGATGCGCTTCCGGCTACGACCGCCGCGGGAACCGCTGTGGTCGGCGTCGCGGACGAATCCCTGGCACCCATCGGCATCACCCCCGCCGGCGTGCTCATGGTGACCGGGCCTCCGGGCAGCGGGCGCTCGACCACCCTGGTCACGCTGGCCCAAGCGGTGCGCAGGCAGCATCCGAACACCCGCATCGTGCACCTCGCGCCGGCGGCATCGACCATCTCAGGCCTGGATGTGTGGACCGACACCGCGTGCGGACAAGACGAGGTGATCGCTCAGGTCAACCGCTTGGACACCGGCGCGTCGAGCCTCATGGTGGTGATCGAGGGTGTGTCGAATTTCGGTGGGACAGAGGCCGAGAACGACCTTGCCGCAATGATCAAACGGCTCGGCGACACGGCATTCATCGTGGGCGAATCCGAAGTGTCGGGCTGGGGCCAGGCGTGGCTGCTGGCACAACCGTTCAAGGCATCCCGACGAGGCCTGCTGCTGTGGCCCGGCGGGGTGGAATCCGAAAGCCTGTTGAGCACCTCCATCGGCATCGTGCGCCGCACTGCCTTTCCGCCCGGACGCGGAGTGCTCGTGGAACGCGGTAAGGGGGTGTGGTTACAGGTCGCACAGCCTGTCATCTAGGCGCAAACACCCAACGTCATCGGTGCATCGAAACAACACAACGGAGGAATCATGGCACTTTTCGGGCAGGACATCGCACAGGTCCAGCAGCTGGCGACTCAACTCAACGCAAAAGCGTCCGACATCGAATCGGTCATCTCGCAGCTGACGTCCGCGGTCAACTCGGTCCAGTGGATGGGACCGGATGCCGAGCGGTTCAAGTCGGACTGGCAGGGCCAGCATGTGCCGCAGCTGCGGCAGGTGGTCAGCGCACTGCAGACCGCATCGCAGAACGCCAACCGCAACGCCAGTGAACAACAGCAGGCGAGCTCGTAGCACACGATCGAATCACCCTGGGGTGCATGCTTACCCGTGCGTGGATCCCAGGGATGACGGCCCGGATGAGGAACTGAGATGACCGTTGACGGTGCGGACCCCGAACAACTGCGGCTGGCAGCAAAGCAGCTCACGCAAGCAGCCGATCAATTGCAGGGTTCGGTCCAGAGCTTGGGCGGCGTGATCGCCAACGCGTCGTTCTGGCGGGGGCCCGATGCCGACCGCTTCCGCTCACAGTGGCACGGGCAATCCGCACGCTCGATGACCAACGCCGTCGACGCCCTGCACAACGCCGCAAACATCCTGCGCCGCAATGCCGATGAGCAGGACACTGCCAGCAAGGCTGACGGCGGCGGCCGAGTGTCGAAAGCCGCGAACGTCTGCTACAACCAGGCGCCGAAAGGGCTGAACGGGATGTGGAAGGAAATCGGCGAGACCCCCAATGGCGGTGACATGTCGGGGTACCGAGTACAGAAAGTCGTCGATGAGCACGGCCACGAGCGCTACATCGTCTACATCGGCGGTACGACCCTCAACCCCTTCGACCACCAGAGCTGGGCTGCGAATATCGATGCCATCAGCGGGAAGCCCGACGAGGCTCAGCTGAAAGCACTCCAACGTCTGATCCCCAAGGGAGCTGAAGTCATGCTGGTCGGCTACAGCCAGGGCGGCATCGACGCCCAGAACATTGCGGCCTCACACGCGCTCAACGTTCAGCAAATCGTGACCTATGGATCTCCGGTGCGCAACGACCTCAATATATCGGCGGTGCACCTTCAGTACGGCCAGGACATCGTGCCCTCGTCGTCAGCCGTTCGTCCCGACCTGTGGAGCAACTCGGCCGGCAGTGCGAACAACAACGTCGAAGTCTTTGCGTCCAAGCCGTCGCTGTTCACCGTATTCGGCGCCGGAGAACACATGAACGGCTACGGCGATCTGTCCCAAAAATGGGATGACGCAGCGAACAGCGGTGCCGACAGCCGCGCGGCGGGATCTGCCGAAGCATTCCAAAAGTTCCAGGGTGACGTCGTCGATCAAGTGGACCTGAAGAATGACGGAAGCGGAAACTGGTGACCGATCGCTGGGTCGATCCGAATCAGCCGAGCCCGATCAGCCCGCGGGCACCGGTCATTCTCGCGGTGTCTGCCGTCGCCCTGACCCTCGTGGTGGTCGCAACCCTGGTGGCAGTTCTGGTGTTCGCCTCCGAGCGCAATTCGCCCCATCCGACAGCCGGCGACGTCGCCCTCATCAAGCGGAACGCGCCGGTGGACGCACCTTTCACCCGGTCGATACTGGTTGTCCCGGTGGCTATTTCAGACCAGGCAGAACAGAAGTCGACGGCACTGCTGCAACAACTACCGGTGCGCGCCGACCGCGGTGTGCGCCCCGTATCCGGGCGCCAGAACGACCTGTACGGGACCACCGGTCAGACCTCGCCATGCGACGTCGTCACACTGGCGAACTACCTCGACGCCGACGCCGCGGCTGCTCAGGCGTGGGGGCTGGCATTGGGACTCAACCCTCAGCAGATTCCGTACTATCTCAACACTTTGACCGCGGTGGTACTGATGGGTGACACCTGGGTCACCACGCACGAATTGTCTGACGGTGCAGCCCATTCCGCCCAGGCGGTGCTACAGGCAGGAACCGGCGTGCTGGTCGATCCGCTGGGAGTGCCCAGAGTGCATTGCGTGTCCGGTGCGCCGCTGACACCGCCTGCCAACAAGAACCTCACCGACTATCGCCTCAACGGTGACAAGTGGGACGAGTTCGCGCCACAGACCGTGTTGGCGATCAACTACGCCGCGGCCGACGGACCAGCCGCGGACGGCGACTTCACTCTCATCGACGTCACGTCCGGCCAGGAGGTGACGCGAAAGAGCGGCGGCACCATCAACCTCGGGACGACGACTGTCCCGCTTCCCGACCCCGCCGTGATGAACATTCCCCCCAGCCCGTCGATGCCCGGATGAGCCCGAGCACCCAACGAAAACGGAGTCAACCGTGACCAATTACGTCTCCGGCGGTTCTAGTGACCCGCACGCCTCCTACCGCCGCCAAGCTTCCGAACATTTCGGGGGCAGGCAGCCCGGAGTGCCGGTGCTGACACTCGCGGGCGCCGCGGCCAGTGGGGACTTCGAGCATCAGGATATCGCGTTGCTACCCGGCGAACAGTCGCTGTTCGCAGCAGACTTCACCGCGTCACCGATCCTGCGACATATCAAGACCGGTGTGGTGGTAACCCAGGATCGCGTCGTGATGCGCTATCCGCAGTACATTCTCGCGTTCATTCGAGTCGGGCACGCTGAATCAGCCTGCCCGATCCGCAAACTCAGCAAGGTGACGGTGGGCCGCACGCTCTCACGCAGCCGCGTGTTCAAGGCTCTGGTGTTCGGTGGCGTCGGCGGCATGATGGCGATGTCGGGACTGGCCTCGCTCGCGGTGTCCCTCATCGGGGGCCTGATGCTGCTTGTCGGTCTGGCACTGCTGGGCGTGGCGGCCTTTCAGCTCTGGATGGCTCGAAGCCTGGGCCTGACCGTCATCAATGACGGTGGTTCCGTGCTGCACGTGGATGTCGAAAAGGCTGAATATCAGGACATGGTCACCGCGGGCCAACTCATCCAAGAGCTGATGCTCGGCACGCCTGCGGCCGCACCCAGCGCTCCCGCTGCGCCAGCGGACCTGCCGAAACCGCCTGCTCCTCCGCGGCCCGCGCCGCAGCCACGACCGGTGACGGTGGACCGTCCGGCAGCGCCGGCCCCGCGCCCTCAAACGTCGCAGTCATCCAAACCTACTGCACCGCCGTCGATCTGGCGTGCGTAGCAGGCGACTGCTCAGTCCGCTACGAACGAGATCGAACCTCGTCACCGCACCTACAACCCGAAAGTCGATGTGCCGCTGAGGATCGCCCACACGATGAAGGACGTGAGAACGACGACGATGGTGACCACGGTGGCCAACCCGGCGAGGATGAGCTTGGTGCTCTGCGGCAATTGCGCCCAGGTGGCTTTCAGGCCGCCGGTCGGCGTGACAGCGGGTTTACGCGCGACGGGTCTGGCCGGAGGCGGCGCGGGTCGTGACGACTGCCTGCCCTGCTGCCGGGTCCGGCGTTGCTCGTCGATCGCGCACCACGGACACGTCGGGGCGCCGACCGGAATCTGGTGTGTCCCACGTGGACACACGCCGACCCGCATCCTGAGCAGCCCGCCACGCCATTCCTCGGCGCTGGGCCGGGCGAGCGGGTCTTGCGCCCCGTCGGTGAAGGCCCGGACAAACAGCCGTTGAATCTCGTTGGGCAGGAAAGTGACCGGCGGGGCCAGCGGGTGCGTCCGCAGCGCAGACCCAGGCCCACCGGCCCAGCTGCCCGACCGCGCCAGGCTCAGCGCATCCGGTTGCTCGCCGCCGGCGGTCCAATTGCCCCGCATGAACGGATGGTTGCCCCCCATCAGCAGTTGGTGGATGTGTAAGGCCAGCGCGAACAGATCCGACGACTTGCCCCGCGGACAGGTGCGTAGGTCGACGCCCGCCAATTCGGGCGCGGTGAACTCGGGACGCCCTACCCCGCACAGAAACCGGCGGCCGGACGGATCGGTGAACTGCATCGAATCGCAGTCGACCAACGTGACCTCGGTCGTGTCGGAGACGAGGATGTTGCGTTCCTGAAAGTCACCGATGACGGCGTCGACGCGGTGCACCACCTGCACTGCCAGACACAGGTTGGCCGCCGTGTTCACCAGATGTCCCCACGAGACCTTTCGGGTCCATTGGGGCGCCGACGGCAGCGGATCCTCGCGGTTGGTCGGGTTGCTCATGGTGTGGATTTCCACTGCGGTGGCGGCGTCGATCCGCGGCATGACGAATCCGACCGGTCCGTGATCGTCGACCAGTACCTGTGACGGCCAGGTCAACACGACAGTTCCGTTGGGCTGCACCGCACCCGGCGGGGGCCCTTGGACCATGGCCGCGACCTTGTCGAGCTTGGTCGGCAAACCTTTGAGGTCCGGATGGAATACCTTGGCGGCCCAATCCGGCCGCTGCGCAACGCCGTACACGGTGCCTTCGCCGGCCCGTGCCAGCACCGGTGTCAGCGTGATGGGCTCTCCGGTCACCAGCCGGATGCCTGCAGGATTCGTCATCGCCGCCTCCCCCACCAGTGTCGCCGCACCGGTTTCGTCGAGAGGGGCTCGGTCGGGGCGTCGGTCCCAGCCGCCGGAAGCGGGTCTGTCCGTCGCTCGACG
The DNA here is from genome assembly GCF_001570425.1 of Mycolicibacterium brisbanense. Taxonomy (GTDB): domain Bacteria; phylum Actinomycetota; class Actinomycetes; order Mycobacteriales; family Mycobacteriaceae; genus Mycobacterium; species Mycobacterium brisbanense. The sequence continues at coordinate 210,357 of NZ_BCSX01000024.1, read as the reverse complement.
TCGAGGGAGTTCGGGGTGCCTGTCTGCGGCGGTGGGCTGGACTCGGTGACGATCCCGCCGGCACGGTCGCCGGTATCCCGCAGTGCCGCAAGCACCATCGTCTTGTCGTCGCCGGTCTGGTCGTCTTCGATGCCCGCCAGCATCGCCGCGAAACTCGTGCTGCCTGCGCCCGATCGCAGATGCTGCCAGCAGCCCCGGAAGAACGGTTCGTAGGCGTCGCCGGTGGCGATGTCGGTGATCTTGTAGCTCATTCCGTCGGTACTGAGCGCAAAGGCAGTCACGTCGGTGCACACGGCCGTGCGCAACGACTCGGCCAGCGCACGGTCGGACTGGATGAACGATGTGGTGTTGGCGTACTCCTCTTTGCGCTCGATCAGCAGCGACTCGATCTGCTCGTCGTTCTCCACGGCGATCACCCCGTCACCCACCTGGCCGAACACGGCCACATCCCAATTGGCCACCGCCACACACAATGTCGTGGACAGCAGGGATACATCGAGGCCCGTGGCGTGCGCGTGGCGCTGAACCCGTTGCAGTGCACCGTCGAACAACCACCGGAGCAGTCTCTCGGCATGCTCGGCGGTCGCCTTGCGGTAGCTTCCGATGAAGGCAGGCTGCAGCGCATCGTCCAGCACGCTCTGGCACGCAACATACGCGCCCCATGCCGACGTGCCACTCACCGAGCCGGCCCCGTCCGCGACAGCCGCGACGACGAAATCCCCTGCGACACCGTAACTGTAGGCATCGTCGCAGCCGAGGCCACGCTGCCGGTGCATCGACCCTGTCACCGCGGCACCGCAGGCCGACCACCCACAACCGGTCATCCGCTCACTCGAGCGGACGGCCGTCATGCGCTCGTCCACCCACTGACCGACGGCAACGGAATCCGGTCGCTCATGGCTCCCAACGCGTCATCGTTGCGGCCGAACTCCGAGGAATTCGACACGTTGCTCAACGAGGCCGACAACCATTCGAACAACTCGGCGTACTTCAACCCCTCCAACGGGGCGGGGCTGCGCTGCACCGAAAGACGGCTCAGCTGTTGATAGTCGACGCGGGGTCCCGCTCCTACCGCGAATACGGTGACCCCCCTGGCCGATTCGGCGGCGTTGAGCCGGGCGACTGCGGCATCGAAACCATCGAGGTTCGGTTTGCCGTCGGTGAGGACGAGGATCCACGGGCGGTAGTACTGCAGCCCGGCGACCTTGTAGGCGTGCTTGCGGTCCTCGATGATGTCGAGAGCGAGGTTGATGCCGGCGCCCATGTTCGTCGTCCCCGAGGCGGTGAACGGCACGGGCTGCAACGTCCGCGCTTCCTGCATCGGCACCAGGACGGTCGCCACCGTCCCGAACGTCACCACCGCGACCTCGACGCGCTTGCTGGCCAGCGTCTCGTTGTGCAGGTACTGCGTGAAGGCGGCAAAGCCCCGCTCCAGTGCCTCGATGGGCTCGCCCTGCATCGAGCCCGAGACATCGGCCAGCACGACACACGCCACCCGAGGGTCGGGGTTAGCGTCGTTGAGCTCGACGGCCCATCCCCACTCGGACACCGGCGGACCTTTCTCCCATTCGACGGGTTGCTCGACGCATCCTCTCACCGCATGCCGGGCCGGGCACACCGAACCCGGGAGGAAAAGTCGACCGTCCGTCGAACGGATGACGAAGCAGTGGTCCTTCGCGGCACGGCCCCTAGAGTGAGCTGGTATGAGGCTTGTGTGCGCGGTCTTGGCCGCGCTGGCCCTGCTGACCGGGTGCACGACGGTGACGGCAGGTACGCCCACGATGGGGCCCGTCGACAACGAATGGCGCAATGCCGTCATCGACGCCGTGGTGCGGCTGGGCACCGCACTGGGACCGGTGGGCGACGCGATGTCCGGTGATGACTATCCGGCCTTGCAATCGAGCTGCCGAGGTCTCGGCGCCTACCTCGACACCATGGAACGCGATGTCCTGCCCGGGCCCGACTCCAACGTCAACGCCGCGTTGCGCGACGGTATCGACGGCTACCGTGAGGTGGCCACCATGTGCGAGGCCTTGACGCCGACCAGCACCCCGGCCGACCTGCAGCGGCTCAGCATGGCCATCGACCGGGCGGACAAACGCATCAAAGATGCGCTCAAGCTGCTCGGGGTGGATATCCCGAAGCGCTGAACAAGTCGGGGGTGACGGTCGAAAACCGCCACCCCCGAACGTATTCCGTTACACGTCGCCACGGGAGAAGTCCGCAAGCAGCGTCGGCACCGCCGAGTCGAACCCGGAGATGTCGAGCTGACGCGGGTCGCTCGGATCGGCGATCGAGTTGCGGGTGGCCGTCATGGCGACGACCACCAGGCGCGCATCGATGCCCATCCGGCGGCGGTACTGCTCCAGCGCCTGGTGCGGATGGATGTTGCCGTACCAGGTCTCGTTATCGGTGTAGATGTGGAACGTGTCCACCTCCACCCGGTGCTTGGCTGCCCAGACCATCGGTAGTGCACAGTCCGTGGCACCCATCGGCAGCCCTGCGGTGTACCGGCACACGTCGTCGAGGCGACGACGCGCGCCGATATCCAGCTCGGTGACCGCAGTGTCGGGGTATCCGCGGCTGCCCGCGGTGAACCCGATGATCCGGTGCTGCGGCTCGGTCGCCGCGGTGACCATCGCCAGCGCGACCGACGCCTCCCGGCATGTCACCGGCAGACCCGACACCGGCATGGTCATCGAGCCCGAGATGTCCAGTGCCAGCAGGGTCCGCTTGTTCGCCGGCTGCACCGCCCCGTAGGCCGCGTAGAACGCCGCGTCGAGCGCATCGCTGATGCGCCCGACCGGCGTCCACGTGCTCTGGCCGCGGTCCCCGTGACCCGACGCGTAGGTGCGCTGTGCCACAAGGACATTCACCGGATGCACCCGGGCCCGAGCCAGCCGGACCGGATCGGCGAGCTGCGTCGCCACCGTCTCACCGGCCGTGCCGGCCAGCAGCCCCAACCGGGTCAGCCGCGGCAGCTGACGCATCAGCGCCGTCTGCGGCATCCCGCGGGCGATGAGCGCCTCCCACACCGCCGGCTCCGCCAGCGCTGCGTCGGGCAGCATCTCCCACGACAGGCCGTTGCCCCGCTCGATGATCTCGACCCACCGGGACGGAGTCGTCACGGCCTGCGCGTCCTCGAAGTCGGCGATGATGGCCAGCGCCTCGGGTACGACCTCGACCCGCAGGGCGGGGCGAACAGCGTTGCGCTGCCCGGCCTTGAGCTGCTCGTCGGTCAGCGGCACAACGGGTTCGGCGTAATCACCCAGGCCCTTGCCGACAGCCCAGTTGAACGCCATCCGGCGAGCCGGGTCGACGGTGCCCGACGGGCTGGCCAGCCGCAACAGATCGCGGTGGCTCCACCCGCCGCGCCTGCGGTACTTCACCAGCTGGTAGGCCAGCTGATCGACAGGCCGCTCGGTGTACCACTGCGCGACCGCGCGGCGCAGCGTCGGACCCCAACCGCGGAACTGCTCGACATACCCGGCGAACAGAAACAGCTGAGTTCCGGTGCGCGCCACTCGCGGCAGAGCCGCCAGCGCCGCTCGCCGGCCCTCGACGTCATCAGCAGATACCGCGATGGCCAGCGCGAACAGCGCCGGGTTCGCCTTGGGTGCACGCCCCGCTTCCGAGACCGCCACGATGCGGTTCACCAACCCGACGGGGTCGGCCGCGGCTGCCCGCAGCACCACCTCTGCGTTGTCACGTGTGAGGTCGCCGCTAGCGGTGTAGTAGGTGCCGCCCTCGGTGCCCAGAGTCAGGAACCGGTGCACCCGCGCCCAGTCGTCAACCGGAAAGGTGTAGCCGCCAGCGGCATTGAGCAATTGGCCGGCCTTCGCTGCGCGTGACTGTCGCGTCCAGCGCAGGTTGATCGTCCTGAGAATGTCCATGGGGCTACTCCTTTCAGTGTTGTGTGCCGGACATGGAGCCGCGAGCGTGTGAGGCGCCGACCGGGTTCACAGCAGCCGAAACTGCTGCGCAGGGAATCGAACCCATGAATCGCCAGATAACCGACCGACTTTCGGCCCGCGGCAATGAAGTTGTGCGCCAGTGGATGTGGGCGTGTGAGGGGTCAACCGATATCGAGCGCTCTGCCAGACTGAGCTACCGCCCTCTGGGGCGGGCGGGATTCGAACCCGCGACATCTCCATCCGAAGTGGTAACCGATCAACGTCCGGCTCACATCACCGGCCCGCAGAACGCTACGCGGGCAAACATGGGATCGCTACTGATTATTCGCCCACACGCAATTTTGTTGTGCGCCAACCGACTCCGCGCACCTCTGCTGGTTGGCGGGTTGCCCCGCGTAATTGCGATGCGCAGGGCGCCTGCCCGTTCCTACCATCAGGCAGTGATGCTCAACGTCGTCCGAGGACTGAACGCGATCGCGCAGCGGCCCGTGCCGGTCGCGGCCGTGGGTGCGTTCGGAATATCGACGTCGGGCTTGTTCGTGGCACTGTCGGCCACCTCGCCGGGCACTGCGTCGTTCTTCCGATGCGCGTTCGCCCTCCCGCTGCTGATACCGCTCGCGGTCGCCGAACGACGCCACCGCGGAACACCTACCGCTCGCCAACATGGCTGGGCGGCCGCCGCGGGGGTGCTGTTCGCGGCAGACGCGCTGTTCTGGACCCAGGCGATCTACGAGGTGGGCGTGGGGTTGTCGGCTGTGCTGGTCAACATCCAGGTGGTGATAGTGCCGTTGCTGGCCCGGTTGATCGATCGCGAGCCACTGAGCGCTCGGTTCGTCGCGGTGCTGCCGGTCGTCCTGCTGGGCACGGTACTCACCGGAGGCGTCTTCGAATCCGGCGTCGCGGGCACGGCGCCCGTCGCCGGTACGATCCATTCCGCGCTGGCCGCGCTGTGCTACTCGGCGTTCCTGTTCCTGCTCCGCCGCGGTGGGCCGGGCCAACCGCCGGTCCAGTCGTACGTGACGATCATCGGATCCGCAGCGTGCGCCGCACTGGCCGGTGGTGCCCTGTGGGGTGGCGTCACCCTGGTACCGGGCTGGGGGCCGGCGGGCTGGCTTGCACTCACCGCGATGTGCGGCCAGGTACTGGGCTGGCTTCTCGTCGCGCTGAGCACTCCCCTGCTGCGGGCCGAAGTCAGTTCTGCTGTATTGCTGTTGACACCGGTCGGCGCGCTGCTGCTGGGGGCCATCTGCCTCGGGCAGGTGCCTTCGGCATGGCAGACACTCGGGTGCGGCCTCATCCTCGCGAGCGCCTACCGGATCACGGCGCGGGCAGCAGCGATGTGATGGTGAGGTGCGCAGCACCAGAGCCAATAGTGATGAGCGCCAAGCGGTCTCGGTCTAGTCGTACGGTGGAGGTGATCACCCGTACCGCCGAAAGGATGCCTGCAGTGACCAAGAAGCGCTGGAACGACCTGTCCAAGACCGCCCGAGTAGCCATCATCGGGGTTGCCGCGGTGGACGCCGGCCTGCGGGCCTGGGCCCTGCGTGACCTGGCAAGTCGTGAGGCAGTCCACGTCAACGGCCCGAAGTGGGCATGGGGCGGTGCGCTCGGCCTGCTCAGCACCTCGGGCGTGGTTCCCGTCGTCTACCTGGTGGCTGGTCGCAAGTCCTAGCGACAAGCCTGCCGGGACGCCGCGAGCGCGATAGTGACGCAGCCCTCGGACAGCTAATTAGGTTTTCACACCATTGCTGTTCCACAATTGTTTACCGTGTCTTTACAGTTCCTGCTGCTCTGCATCGTCGTGATCACGGCCCTGATATTCGATTTCACCAACGGATTTCATGACACCGGCAATGCCATGGCCACGTCGATCGCCAGCGGGGCACTGAAGCCACGGACTGCAGTCACCCTCTCGGCGGTACTCAATCTCGTCGGTGCGTTCCTTTCCACCGCGGTGGCGGCGACCATCGCGAAAGGCCTGGTAGACGCCAACCTCGTCAGCCTGGAGCTGGTGTTCGCCGGCCTGGTCGGCGGGATCGTCTGGAATTTGTTCACCTGGCTGTTGGGCATCCCGTCGAGTTCGTCGCACGCCCTGATCGGCGGCATCGTCGGCGCCATGATCGCCGCGGTCGGCGGCCACGGCGTGATCTGGCACGGGCTCGTATCGACGGTCATCGTGCCTGCCGTGCTGTCCCCGCTCATCGCGGGCATCGTGGCCGCGATCGCCAGCTGGATGGTTTACCGGCTGATCCGCGGCCTGCCCGAGGACCGCACCACCGCAGGGTTCCGCTATGGCCAGATTGGGTCGGCGTCGCTGATCTCTCTCGCGCATGGCACCAACGACGCGCAGAAGACGATGGGCATCATCTTCCTTGCCCTCATCTCGTATGGCGCGGTCGACGAGTCCGCGTCGATGCCGCCGTTCTGGGTCGTCGTCGCCTGCGCGATCGCCATCGCGCTGGGCACGCTGTCCGGCGGTTGGCGCGTCATCCGCACCCTGGGCAAGGGTCTGGTTGACACCGCCGCCCCGCAGGGTATGGCAGCCGAATGCTCCTCGGCCGCAACGATTCTCCTGTCCAGCCATTTCGGCTATTCACTGTCGACCACCCACGTCGCCACCGGATCGATCCTTGGCAGCGGCGTCGGCAGGCGTACCGAGGTGCGCTGGAGCGTCGCCGGCAAGATGGCCACAGCCTGGCTGATCACGCTGCCTGCCGCAGGTCTGGTCGGTGCGCTGACCTACTACCTGGTGCACGAGATCGGCGGATTCCTCGGCCCGCTCATCGGTTTCCTGGTGCTCGTCGGGTCGGCGGTGCCCATCTGGATCAAGTCGCGCAAGCCACCGATCGACCACAACAACGTCAACGACGCCTGGGAAGGCAGCCTGACCGGCACGGTCGAGGCCAAGTAGGGAATTCACATGAACCACTGGATCAATCTCGTGGCCGTCGGCAAGATCCTGCTGTTCGGTCTGGTATTGGGTGCTGCGGTGCCGACCCTGTTCGCCCTCGCCCTGCGGCTCAACATCACCGCCACGGCCGACGGCCGGTCGAACTCCGGGCGCGCCCGGCTCATGGTCGGCCTCAGCTGGGCGATCTTCGCGCTGGTGGTGGTCGTCGTCATCACCGGCGTGCTGTTCATCGCCAACAACTTCATCGGCCACCGCACCGGCGTCTACCTGTTCGGCAACGGGTCGCACAAGTAGGTGGCCCAGCGCTGAACACGTATCTCAGCAGGATCGTGGCATGGATCACCGCCGGCTACCCGGAGGGTGTTCCAGGCCCGGACCGAGTTCCGCTGCTCGCGCTGCTGCGGCGCCGCCTGACCGATGACGAGGTCAGAACCATCGCACGCGACCTGATGGTGCGCGGCGAATTCGACGAGGCCGACATCGGGACGCTGATCATGCACATCACCGACGAGTTGCCCGGCCGGCTCGATGTCGACCGGGTCCGCGACCGGCTGGCGGCGTCGGGGTGGCCGCAGTGCGACTAACCCTCTGACGGCGGCGGCCAGCCCGAGCTCGGCCGACGCTGTATGCGCAGGGTCGTGGTCGGTGTCTGGAGCTGGGTGGTCGGCGCGACGGGCAGCACCGTCGTCGAATCGTCCCGCAACCGTGCGATACGCGGCATGGCCGCAGCCTGGGGCTGACGCACGATCGTCGGCGGTGCGGATGTGTCGGCGGCGGCTTGCGGTGCCGCCGGTTTCGCCGGCTTGGCGGCCCGCGCGTCGCGACGGACCATGTAGCCGGCCAACGGGCCGGTGAACAGCATGACGGCCAGCACGATGAGGCTCAGCACGCACACCGCGACATCGAACGTGCTGGTGATCTGCTGGGCCAGGTTGTTGCCGTAGATTGCCGCAGGCGGCGCTTGGGCATACCGGGGCGCCAGGGCAACGCCGATGGCCACGTCTGCGACGGTGAAGACGAACAACACCGCGCTGAACGCGGCGGTCACTGTCGTCGAGATCACGCCCTTGCCCAGCTGCCGGTGCACCCACCGCGCGATGAACCCCGTGACGAGGCTGAACACCGTCATCGCCACGCTGTCGTACAGCGCACGGGGAAGGTCCAGTGACAGCGCGATCACATAGTCGACGACCCGCAGCGCAGCGGCCGCGAACGACCAGAACGCGATGAGCGTCAAGCATTTCTCCGCGGCACCGCGGTAGGCGCCGATGGTCGGTGGCTTGATCAACAGAACCGCGTACAGCGTCGTCGGTGCGACGATCGCAGCGGCCGCAGCCCAGGCCAGGTAGCCCTCGTATCCCACTGCGGCGGTCGAGGTGTTCTCTGCGATGCCGTGAAACGCGTCGATGTCACGACCGACGCCCAGCAGCCACACCAGCGTCGCCGCAACGGCACCGGAGACACCGATGGCGGTGGTGGCCAGCCGGGCCGCGGCGGTCCGCTCGGTGAGCCAGCGGGAGGCGATGACCAACGCGATCATCGCTTCGGCGCCGTAGAGCAGTGTCGTGACGATGACGGCGACGTCATGGCCGCCGAACGTCACATTGGTGACGAACAGGTACCGCAGCCGCCAGTACAGGTTGAACGCGACCGCTAGCGTCGCCAGCGCGATCGAGACGAAACCGATGACCCGCGCCACCGCATACCAGCGACGAAACTTGTTGTGCTCGATGGTGATCGACGTGATGGGCGGCTGCGCTGCGAGCAGTGCGCCCGCGACACCCAGCAGCATGCCGGGGCCGACTCCGGGCGGCACGGCGCCGGTGCCGCCGCCGTGGACCGTCTGCACCAGATGGAAAACCACGAAACCGATGACCACGACCAGATAGGGGACGCTCAGCAGCAGCCGGATCCCCGCGGTTCGCCGGACATCCGGTTGTGCTGAGTTGAGCCGCAACGGTCCGAGGTGCGGGGCGATGGCGGCCGCGACTGCGAGCAGCGTCACGACGGCCACCACGACGAACGTCGTCGCGTCGCTGTTCGGCACGCCGACGCCGAATTCGAGGTTCCACGGGAGCAGTAGCGCGAGGACGAGGAGCGCTACGGCGACCCCGTCACGCACCCTGTTGGCCCGGGCGGGCACGTAGCCGACACGTGGGGACCGCGCCACGGCAGGTGCAGCCGTGGTCGCCAACTGGACTGTGGCGGACGCGTCGTAACGCTGGTCGCTCACGTACCGATTCCCTTCTATGAATGACGTCGCAAGACGATTCAACCAGCGTGCTCACTTTTGCTCTGGCGCACAAGCAGTGGCGACCGTGATCGTTTTCATCCGGCCGGGCCCACCGAGGCTGTGCGGTAGCTTTGAGGAGTCGAAATGCGCAGCACGGGGCAAGATGCGTCGGACGCCCAATATATGCGTGAGATGAGGAGTGGTAACCGGTGGACGTAGTCCTCGGGGTGGCAGTTGCCGGGCGAGTTGCCCGCTTGGCGATGGTCGGTTCGCCCGCAAGTGGCGGCCAATTGCTGGACCAGTATGCGCTGGACCTGTCCGACGATGCGATGACGGAACTGGCCGACACCATCATCGGCACCTACCGCGACGTGACCGAATCGGGCAACCGGGTCGCCGCAACACGGTTGTGCCTGCCCGACCCGTCGGCCGCTGACACCCTGCGTCAGCGGGTGGCCGCCGCCGGTGTGCAGAACGTCGAGGTGGTGGCCGAGGCCGAGGCCGCAGCGGCAGTGGCCCGCAGCGCCGGCGCGGATGCCGCGCTGCTGCTGGCCGACGACGACACCGTGTCGCTGACCGTGGTCGGTGAAGACGAGCAGTCGACGTCCACGCTGGCATCCCTACCGATCGGAGCTGCCGGTGCGGCCGTGGCGTGCGCGTCGGTGTTGCAACACATGCCCGCCGCCGCGGCCCCGATGCGGGTGATGCTCGTCGGACAGCGCCTGGACCTGGATTCCGTTGCCGCAGAACTACGTTCGACAGCGCCCGTCGAGGTGGCCCCGGATGCCGGCTACGCGATCGCGCGCGGCGCCGCCCAGACCGCCGACGGCTCGGGCTTCGCGCCGGCCGGGGCGTCGACACAGATGGCGCCCGCGCTCGACGCGACCCAGATGGCGCCTCTCGGCGAAGCGACTCAGATGGCACCTGCCGCGGACGCCACCCAAATGGCGCCTGCCTCAGATGCCACCCAGATGGCGCCGGCAAGCGCGCAGACCGAGGGTGCCGTCGGTCCGGACCTGGCCTACTCGCAGGAAGCCGGCGATGAGCCGTGGGCCGACGAGATGCCCATGGAGCCGCTGGGCGAGTTCGTCCCCGAGCAGGAGGACGAAGCGGAGTACACGACGGTCATTGCGCCACCGGCGCCGCGAATGCTCCTCATGGGCAGCGCCGTCATGTTCCTGGTGATCAGCTTCGCCACCCTGGCCGTCACCGTCGCGATCAACGTCCGGCCGACCGCCGACGTCGCCGCCCAGCCGGCGCCTCCCACGCAGGCCAACACGGTGCCGGGCCGCTACCTTCCGCCGGTTCCGCACCAGGCAGACCCGGTGGCGCTGCCGGTCTCGGTGCTGACCCCGCCGCCCGCGGCCCCCGTCGTGCCGAACGTGCGTAGCAATGATCAGCCGGTTCAGGTGCCGAACAACCCCGCACCCGCGGCGCCACAGCCCGCACCGGCTCCCCCGCCCGTCGAGGTTCCGCCCGCCCCGGTGCCCGTGCCGATTCCCGCGCCGATCCCGGTTCCCATACCGGTCCCGCCGCTCGTGCCGCCGTGGACACCGCCGTGGACGTTCCCGACCACGCCGACGACTCCTCCCACGAGCACCACGACGACGGCGCCGACCACCACGACCACTGTGCCGACGACGACGACCACTGTGCCGACGACAACCACGACCGTGCCGACGACGACGGTTCCGTCGACCTCGACGCCGACCGAACCCTCCACGCCGACTCATACGACGGCGACATCGTCCGCAGCCCCGGTGACCCCGAAGGAAGAGCCGACCTACACCGCGCCCGCCTACACGCCGCCGGCCCAGACGGCCGCGCCGACCCATGAGGCCCCGCAGACCACGGTCTATCAGCAGGAGCCGTCGTACGGCGGCGGGTCGTCGGGGTCGTCCGGATCGTCCGGCAGTGGCTCGTCAGGCGGGTCCTCTGGGTCGTCCGGCGGCTCCTACGGTGGCGGAAGCTCAAGCGGCGGTGGGCATTCCGGCGAATCACCGATGACCACGGTGCCTGTCAGCCCGTAGCCTCTCAGTAATCGTGATTAGGGCACGCGACGTCGACGTAGACGGTGACGAACGTGGTCTTGCTGGGTGTCTGGTTGCTGGGGTTGTTGACGCCAGTGACCCAGCACTCCGACAGCGGCTTGGTGTCGTATCCGTTGGTCCAGTTGATCTGCACGGTGTAGCCCTGCGCCTCCAGATCGCTGATGACGTCATCGGCGCCTGCTGATGCGATCGGCGCCGTCACGAGTGCCGCACCGACCAACAGCAATGGGGCACACAGCAACCAGGCTCGCGTCATGTTCCCCATGATCCGCGCGTTGGCTGGCAATGCCCAGTGTGTCGAATACCGTAATCCGCACAGGGACTAGAACTCACACGAAACCCGCGGTCGCGCTGGGACAACGTTGAAATCAACGACCTTCCGTCGCACACGTCCAAAGCGGCGCCCAAGTCAGCGCCTAGCGAACCATCGGCCCCCTAGGCGCCGGTCAGCTCGGGGTCCAACGTCTAGGTGCTCCAGAAGCCCGTCGGACACGACAGCGGTGTTGACATTGAACCGTACGGGCGTTCCCATCTCCGATGATCCGGACACGGCTGCGGACGCTTTGGACGTGGCAGAGCAGGCTACTGCCGGACGCGCTGCGGACGAGCATGCCGGGCAACGCATTCAGGCCCCCTCGAAAGGGGGCCTGATTGGTGTGGCAGGTAGTGGATTCGAACCACTGTAGGCGTAAGCCGACGGATTTACAGTCCGCTCCCATTGGCCGCTCGGGCAACCTGCCTGGTGTCGCATCCGCCCCGTCTCCGGTTTGGTGCGACTAGCAGGGTACAACGAGGATGTACCAAAGTTACAAACCGGCAGTACACGCAGAGGGAGAGGAGAGGCGTTCCAATGGCGGATTCCAGCTTCGACGTCGTCAGCAAGGTCGATCGCCAGGAGGTCGACAACGCACTCAACCAGGCCGCGAAGGAGCTGGCGACCCGGTTCGACTTCCGCGGTACCGACACCACCATCGCCTGGAAGGGCGACGAGGTGATCGAACTCACGTCCAGCACCGAGGAGCGCGTCAAGGCCGCGGTCGACGTGTTCAAGGAAAAACTGGTTCGCCGGGACATCTCGATGAAGGCCTTCGACGCGGGCGAGCCGCAGGCCAGCGGCAAGACATACAAGGTGTCCGGCGACATCAAGCAGGGCATCAGCAGCGAGCAGGCCAAGAAGATCACCAAGATCATCCGCGACGAGGGCCCCAAGGGCGTGAAAGCTCAAATCCAGGGCGACGAGATCCGGGTGTCGAGCAAGAAGCGCGACGACCTGCAGGCCGTCATTGCCCTGCTGAAGGGCGCTGACCTCGACGTGGCCCTGCAGTTCGTCAATTACCGCTGAGCTGACGCGTTGAGTCTGCGGTGGGGGCTCTTGCCTCTCGGTGTTTTGCGCCGTCACCGCAGACTCGATGTGGTGCTAGTCGACTGCTCAGCATGGAACCAGCGCCTCAGCCTCGCTCCGCGCCTCAGCCTCGCTCCGCGCCTCAGCTCAGCCCGCTCAGCTCACACGAGCGTGCGTGAAGTGCTGATGATTGACGGCGTGTCGGGCAGCAGACGCGCACGCTCGCGGTGCTAGGTGAGCGCCGCAGACTCAGATTCCCGATTGGCCTGCGCCACAACCGAACCGAGTAAGCCGGGAATTGCGGCGTCGACGTCGTCGAGGCGCAGGCGCTGATGTGTGTGGCCCTCGACTGGCTCGCGTTCGATGATGCCTGCGTCGCGCAGGATGTTGAAGTGATGCGTGGCCGTCGATTTGTTGATGCCGTCGTAGAGCTCCGCACACTTCACCGGCCGCCCGGCGTTGTGCAGCCGGCGCACCATCTCCAACCGCACCGGATCCTGCAGTGCGCACAGCACTTGCCGGAGGGGCGCGACAGGGTGCCGGACCGGCTCGGCCAACTGCGCCTGAACCATGTTGTGTCCTCCATCACCCGTTAAATCAGTTTGATCATCATCAAACCCCGGGTAGCCTCGTCGAGGTTCGATGAACATCAAACTTACCTCACGGGAGTCCTGGTGACGCTGGAAGCAGACCGCGCGATCGGTAGCGACGCTCAGCGGTGGGCTTACCCGCTGCTGCTGGTCCTGTGCGGTGTCGCGCTCGGGGTGTCCGGCGTGCCCGCGCCGCTCTACGGGCTCTACGAGACGGTCTGGCATCTGACGCCGCTGGCCACCACCATCGTGTTCGCGGTGTATGCGGTCGCCGCGCTGGCCGCGGTGTTGATCTCGGGTCGCATCTCCGATGTCGTGGGCCGCAAACCCGTGTTGCTGGGCGCGCTCGTCGCGATGATCGCGGGGCTCGGGGTGTTCCTGGTGGCGGACAACATGACGCTGCTGCTGGTCGCGCGAGCGATCCACGGCGCCGCGGTGGGCTCGATCGTCGTGGTCGCCGCGGCCGCTCTGCTCGACCTGCGGCCCCAGCACGGCGTGCGATCCGGGCAACTCAGCGGCGTCGCGTTCAACATCGGGATGACGGTCGCGATCGTGGGCTCCGCGGTGCTTGCCCAATACGCCCCGCATCCGCTGCGTACGCCCTATGCGGTCGTCGCGGTGTTCTGCGCCATCCTCGGCGTCGGTGTGGTGGCATTGCGCGAGACGCATACCGTGCGGCAGTCCGGCCCGATCCGCATCTCGAAACCCGCGGTGGCCCAGGACATCCGGTCCGACTTCTGGTTCTCGGCCATCGGCGCGATGGCCTCCTGGTCGGTGCTCGGCGTGCTGCTGTCGCTGTACCCGTCGCTGGCGGCGCACCAGACCCACGTCGACAATCTGCTGTTCGGCGGCGGGGTCGTCGGTGTCACGGCGTTCGCCGCCGCGGTGGCGCAACTGGCAGCGACCCGAGTCCCGGCACACCGCGCGGCGATCGCCGGCGACGTCGGCATGGCCGTGACACTGGTGTTGACCGTGCCGGTACTGCTGACCCATTCCTGGCCGCTGGTGTTCGTGGCCGCCACACTGCTGGGCGCGACGTTCGGGCTGGGGTTCGGCGGCTCACTGCGGCATCTGTCGCATGTGGTGCCCGCCGATCAGCGTGGCGAGACCATGTCGGCGTTCTATGTCCTGGCCTACACCGCGATGGCGGTGCCGACGCTGCTCGCCGGCTGGGCGGCCACTCACTGGGACCTGGCCACGGTGTTCCCCTGGTTCGCCGCGGCCGTCGCACTCGCCTGCCTCACCGCGGCAGTCATCGGAGCCCGGTCCCTGCGGACCCAGAACCAGAGAACCGCATAGCCAGCAACCGAATCGCGTCCCAGGCCGCCGCCGCCGACCTAGTCTGATCGCCATGGCACCAGCGCAACGCGAACCGAACGTCGTCGTCCTCGGTGGAGGCTCGTGGGGCACCACGGTGGCCTCGATCTGCGCGAGGCGCGGCCCGACGTTGCAGTGGGTGCGCTCGGACGAGACCGCGACGGACATCAACGAGAACCACCGCAACTCCCGGTATCTGGGCGACGAGGTGGTGCTACCGGAAAGCCTTCGGGCAACCCATGATTTCTCCGAGGCGGCCAACTGCGCCGACGTGATCGTGATGGGTGTGCCGTCGCACGGTTTCCGGGGTGTGCTGCAGGAGCTCGCGAAAGAGTTGCGGCCGTGGGTCCCGGTGGTGTCCCTGGTCAAAGGCCTGGAGCAGGGCACAAACATGCGGATGAGCCAGATCGTCGACGAGGTGCTTCCGGGACATCCGGCCGGAATCCTGGCCGGACCGAACATCGCGCGCGAGGTCGCCGAGGGGTATGCCGCGGCCGCCGTGCTGGCCATGCCCGATCAGCATCTGGCGGCAAAGCTGGCAGAGTTGTTCCGCACCAAGCGTTTCCGCACCTACACGACCGACGACGTCATCGGCGTCGAGATGGCAGGCGCGCTGAAGAACGTGTACGCGATCTCCGTCGGCATGGGGTATTCGCTGGGCATCGGCGAGAACACCCGGGCCATGGTGATGGCCCGGGCGGTCCGGGAGATGTCCAAGCTCGGTGAGGCCATGGGTGGCCATCGCGACACCTTCGCCGGACTGGCGGGCATGGGTGACCTCATCGTCACCTGTACGTCGCAGCGCAGCCGCAACCGGCACGTCGGCGAGCAACTGGGGCAGGGCAAGAAGATCGACGAGATCATCGCCTCGATGAACCAGGTCGCCGAGGGCGTCAAGGCCGCGAGCGTGATCATGGAGTTCGCCGAGAAGTACGGCCTGAACATGCCCATCGCCCGCGAGGTCGACCGCGTCCTCAACCACGGTGCGACGGTGGAGGACGCCTACCGCGGGCTCGCCGCCGAAAAGCCCGGCCACGAGGTGCACGGCTCGGGGTTCTGAAGCTCAGGTCCCGCGCAGCGCCGCGCTGAAGTCCTCGGCGCCCACCGGCGGGGCGATGGTCCACAGCACCTCGGCCTCGCCATCGGTGGGGTTGTGCCAGTCATGTAATTGGGTCGCCCCGAACGTCATGCTGTCGCCGGTCTCCAACAGCGTGGTCTGCCCGTCGACGGTGATGCTCAGCGCACCCTTGAGCACGTACACGAAAATCGTTGTGGCATCGAGCCGATAGGCGCCGCCCGAGCCGCCGCCGGGCCTCATCACGGTGTGCATCACCTGGACATGCCGCTCGGCTTTCGGGGTGAGCAGCTCTTCGCGGACGTCGTGGCCGCCCATCTCCAACGGCGCCCCCGCGCCGCTGCGGACGATGGGCGCGGTCGGGTACTCGAACAGATCGCCGATGCCGATGCCCACCGCGTCGCAGATCCGCATCAGCACCGGCACCGACACGTTGGTCATGCCCCGCTCGGCCAGGCTGAGAAAGCCCTTGGTCACCTCGGCCCGAGCTGCCACCTCGGTGAGGCTCAACCTGCGCTGGGTGCGGAACTCCCGTAGCCGCGCGCCCGCGCGGCCCATTCCGGTCTCCTCACCGTCCGCCACTCAATCCCTCCCCTGGCTGTTGACGCCTGTTCGTTTAGTGGTGTAAAACACGCATCAGCGTTTTATGGCATTGAACCCTACTCGTGGTGACGGCCCCCTCAGACCAGAAAGGCACGTAGTGTCGGCAGCTCAAGACACCCAGCACAGCACGCGCATCAAGGCTGCGGTCTTCGACGGGAACGGCGGCATCTCCGTCGAAGACGTCGACCTCGCCGCCCCCGGCCCCGGCGAAGTCCGCGTCAAGGTCGCCGCCGCCGGTGTCTGCCACTCCGACCTGCACGTCACCACCCGCGCCTGGGATGTGCCGGCGCCGGTGGTGCTCGGACACGAAGGCTCGGGGGTGGTCACGGCGACGGGCGCCGGTGTCGACGATCTCGAGCCCGGAGACCACGTCGTGCTCAGCTGGGTGCCCGGCTGCGGCGAGTGCCGGGCCTGCCTGGCAGGCCGGCCCGCGCAGTGCTCCCTGGTCGCGTCGGTCGTCGCGGCAGGCGGAACGCTGTACGACGGCACCACCCGGTTGTCCAACGAACGCGGCACCATCCATCACTACCTCGGCGTCTCGTCCTACGCCGAGGAGGTCGTGGTGCCGCGCAGTGGTGCCGTCAAGGTGCGCAAGGACGCCCCACTGGAAGACATCGCGATCGTCGGCTGCGCGATCGCCACCGGCGTCGGTGCGGTTCGCAATACCGCTGGCGTAGAACCGGATTCGACGGTGGCCGTGATCGGTTGCGGCGGCGTGGGCCTGGCCTGCGTGCAGGGCGCCCGCCTGGCCGGCGCGGCACGCATCGTCGCGGTGGACGTCGTCGCCGAAAAGCTCGACCTGGCACGCAAACTCGGTGCCACCGATGTCGTCGACGCGTCCGCGGCCGACGATGTGGTGGCAGCGCTGCGCGACGTGGTGGCCGACGGGTACGACTATGTGTTCGACGCGATCGGCAAGATCGTCACGACCGAACAAGCCATCGCCGCACTGGGTCTCGGCGGCGCGGCCGTCATCGTCGGACTGCCCCCGCAGGGTGAGCGGGCGAGCTTCGACCCCCTGACCCTGGCCGAGGCCGATCAGCGCATCCTCGGTTCCAACTACGGCTCGGCGGTGCCCGAGCGCGACATCCCTGCCCTGGTCGACGAGGTGATGGCGGGCAATCTCGATCTCGCCTCGATGATCTCCGGTCGCCGTCCGCTCGCGGAAGCCGCGGCCGCGCTCGACGATCTCGCCGCCGGGCACGCACTGCGTCAACTCCTCATCCCCTCAGCCTGACAGGAAACGAGAACCCCTGTGTCCGAAGACATTCAGATGGGTCCCGACGCCACCGATGCCGGGCTGCGCCGTGGCGTGATGGGCGGGGGCGAACTCGCCGCCCAGGCCATCGCCAACATCGCACCGAGTGCCGTCATCGCGTTCACGGCCGCCGCCATCTACAACACCGCCACCAACGGCACCTGGGTGTCGTTCGCTCTGGCAACCGTGGTGATCCTGTCGGTCGGGTACTGCATCTCGCAGTTCGCCAAGCGCCGTTCGTCCGCGGGCTCGCTATACAGCTACGCGGCAACGGCGCTGGGCCCGTTCGGCGCCTACCTGACCGGTGTCAGCCTGCTGATCGGCTGCTTCGGCATCGCCGCAGGGTCGTTGAGCGGGTCGGTCGCCTACACCGCGACCCTACTCAACCAGCTCGGCATCCCGATCCATGGCACGGTCGCGCAGATCGTTCTGGCGATCGTCCTGGGCGCACTGGCGACCCTGTTCACCATTCGCGGCATCCGGCTGTCGGCTCGGGTTTCTCTTGTGCTGGAACTGATTTCGGTGTCCATCATCACGCTGCTACTGGTGATCACGCTGGTGCACCTGGGTGGCGACGCCTTCGACGCCGCTCAGTTCGAGCTCACCGATGTACAGCCGTCGGGCATCGTGGTGGGCATGGTGCTGGCGATCCTCGGTTTCGTCGGCTTCTCCAGCTCGGACGCCCTGGCCCGCGAGGCGAAGGACCCCTACCGCGCGGTGCCGCGCGCAATCATGTGGAGTGCGGCCGGTGTGGGTGTGCTGTACGTGTTCGCCGCCTACACGCAGGTGGCCGCGCTCGGGCCTGCGCTGGGCTCATCCGCGCAGCCGCTCGACGATATCGCGACGCTGGTCGGCATGCCGACATGGTTCAACCCGATCCTCAACTTCGGTGTCGCCGCATCGTTTTTCGCCGTGGTGGTCGCCCCGCTGAACGTTGTCGGCCGCATCCTGTACGTAATGGGCAAGGAGGGCGTCGTCAGCCCGGCAATCGGGCGGACCCATCCCACGCACCTGACCCCGCACCGCGCACTCGTCTCGGTCGGGCCGCTGGTGATCGCCGTGCCGGTGGTGATGTACCTGTTCGGCGTCGACCCGATGAACGTCGTCACGTGGGTGGACACCTACGGGACCTACGGCTACATGGTGGCCTACGCGGCCGCAGCGCTGGCCGCCGTGGTGTTCCTGCGCGGGATCAACGCGCGGGTTCCGCTGGTGTGGCCCGCCGCCGCCGTCGCGATCGTATCGATGGCATATGTGTTCTACGCCAACGTGTATCCCGTTCCGGCGTATCCGCTCAACGTCATTCCATGGCTGTTCATCGCAACCGTGGCCGCGGCCCTGGCATGGTACTGGTTCCTGAGTCGCCGTGCGCCGCATGTGATTTCGGCGATCGGGACCAGTGAGGTGGAGTCCCTCGAAGGGATCGGCTGATCAGCCGATCCGTACCGAGGGCTTGATGCCCGACGGCCGGTCGCCGACGGCGTAACTGCCCGCCGGGCTGATCACGAATCCCGACTGGTTACGCCCGTCGACGCAGGCCGTCATCACCCCGTCGGTGCCGCAGCTGACGGTCTGGTAGCTGATCCGGGTGTTGGCGGGCAGCGGCTTGGCCCCGTCGACCACGGAGAACACCGGCGCCGCGGCGCTGGCGAAGCCGGGTGCACCGGTGCCACCGCTGACCATGTTGGCGCCGCCCGGCGCGGCGGGGATGGCGCCACTGCAGCCGTATCCGCCGTCGCGCTGCAACACGCAGGTGACCCCTTCCGGGGTGCTGAAGGCGTACCAGTTGTTGTCCATCACCGCGTAGTCCGATGTCTTGACCGGCGGGTACGCGTTGACGTTCGGCAGCGGCGGCGGATCATCCGCCGTCGCGACCCCGGGCACACCCATCACAGCCGCCCCCGCAGCACTCACCAGGCCGATCATCACTCTGCTCAGCACCCGGACACCCTAACGTGACCGTCGCCACGAGGCCATCGGATCAGCCGCACGCCAGGTCGACGTACACCGTGGTGTAGCGGACCACCTCGACGGTGTTGCCACGCGGCGCCGCGGTCAGATCGGTGATCGGGCGTCCGGGCCGCACGGCGCTGACCGTGCAGTTGTCGATCGATCCGCTGCCGACCTTGGTCTGGATGACCTTGTAGCCCTCGGATT
The DNA here is from genome assembly GCF_001570425.1 of Mycolicibacterium brisbanense. Taxonomy (GTDB): domain Bacteria; phylum Actinomycetota; class Actinomycetes; order Mycobacteriales; family Mycobacteriaceae; genus Mycobacterium; species Mycobacterium brisbanense. Next base: position 190,906 of record NZ_BCSX01000024.1, on the reverse strand, counting down.
CGAGCTGCTGGATGGTCTGCCGGGCGGTCTGCCCCGACGGCGCCGCGGAGGCCGGCGCGGCCAGTGCGATACCGGTGACAGCCAGGCTGACGGCAACGGTGGCGACAACAGGCTTTCTCATTTCGAATTCACCCTTCCTATTTCGCTGAATTCTCTTCCAGCCTAGGTGGGCATTCATGCGGCGGCCATCAACTCATATCGAACGCATACGATATCGCGCATAGGCTTAATTCAGGCTGAATTCACATATTTCACAATGTCGCCTGGGTCACGTCCGTCGACCGCGCGGCAAGCGGTATACGCACGGTAAACACCGTTTCCCCGGGGGTCGATGCGACGGCGACCGTGCCGTCATGGGCCTGCACGATCGACGCCACAATTGCCAGCCCAAGGCCGGTACTTCCCAATTCGCGAGACCGCGCTTTATCGGCACGCACAAATCTCCCGAAAAGATTCGGCAACAATTCGGATTCAATTCCCGGACCGTCGTCGGACACGGTCAGTTCGGCAAACTCCCCGGCGACGGTGAGGGCCACCACCACCGTGACGCCCGGCGGCGTGTGCACCTTCGCATTGGTCAGCAGATTGCTCACCACCTGGTGCAGGCGGGCCAGGTCGCCGCGGACCCACACCGGATCGTCGGGCAGCCGGGTCACCCAGTTATGGCTGGGCGCTGCGACCGCGGTGTCGTTCACGGCGTCGACCACGAGGTCGTTGAAGTCGACGTCGTCGGTCTCCAGGTCCTGCCCCTCGCCCAGCCGGGAGAGCAGCAGCAGGTCACTGACCAGTACCGTCATCCGGCGCGCTTCGGCCTCGATCCGGGCCAGCGCATATTCGGTCGTCGGCGGCAGCGTCGTGCTGTCCTGGCGCGTGAGCTCGGCGTAACCCTGGATCGCGGCCAGCGGAGTGCGCAGCTCGTGGCTGGCGTCGGTGAGGAACTGCCGGGTGCGTCGGTCGGACGCGGCCAGCTCGGCCAGCGCGCTGTCGACGTTGACCAGCAGCCGGTTGAGCGTCTCCCCCACGATGCCGACCTCGTTGTCCGGGTCGGTGTCCCGTTCCCGCACCCGGGCGGTGATCCGGTGATCGTCACCGTCGAGCCGCAACGTGGCGACCTTCGCGGCGGTCGCGGCGACGCGGCGCAGCGGCCGCAGCGCGTAGCGCACCACGAGAACCGTTCCGACCGCCGTCACCATCAGCGCGATGACGATCATGACCGCGACCGTCACCGTCTTGCGGGCGATCACCCGGTTGGCGCTGTCGAGCGAGACGCCGGAGACCAGCACGTCCCCGTCGCCGGCCGCCTGGCTGGCCAGGCGGTAGGAGCCGAGCACCGGCAGTTTGACCGTGCGGGGATTGTGGTCGGTCCAGGACTGCGCGTCGAGTGCTTGGGTCACCGCGGCAGGGGCCGGTCGCGGCTCGCCGTCGGAGAACATCGCCGACTGCACCACCTCACCGTCGCGGACCACCGCGATCAGGTTGCCCGGAGCCTGCCCGACGAACGCGGTCAACGCATCGGGCGCCTCGTCGATCTGATGCGCGGGGTCCTGGCCACGCAGCTTCTCGAAGGAGTGACTGAATGCGGCCAAGGACCGCGCCACCTCGTTGTCGCTCATCGTCGACACGTAGGTGTGCAGGCTGTAAACGGACAACGCTCCCACGGCGGCCAGTACCACCGTGACGATCGCCGTCACGCCGAGTACCAGTTGCCTGCGCAGCGAGCGTGGCCGCCACCACGGGCTGACCCGGCTCATCGCGCGGCTATTCGACGGGACGCAGCATATAGCCGACGCCGCGGACCGTGTGGATCATCGGCTCGCGGTCCGCGTCGACCTTTTTACGCAGGTAGGAGATGTAGAGGTCAACGATGCTCGACTTACCGCCGAACCCGTAGTTCCACACGCGGTCGAGGATCTCGGCACGGCTCAGCGCGCGGCGCGGGTTGCGCATGAGGTAGCGCAGCAGCTCGAACTCCGTCACGGTAAGCGCGATGGGTTCACCACCGCGGGTCACCTCCCGGCTGGCACCGTCGAGCACCATGTCGCCCACCCTGAGCACCTCGTCGGCCGGAGGCGCGGCATGGCTCGACCGGCGCAGCAGACCACGCAGCCGCGCCACCAGTTCCTCGAGGCTGAACGGCTTGGTCATGTAATCGTCGGCACCGGCGGTCAGCCCCGACACCCGGTCGAGCACAGAATCCCTCGCCGTGAGAAACAGGGTGGGCGTATAGCCGGCCGCTTCGCGCACCCGCTGCAGAATCTGCAAACCATCGATGTCGGGCAGCATGATGTCGAGCACGACGACATCCGGCTCCACCTCGTCGAACTTGGCACGTGCATCTTCGCCGTTGTGGGCCACTTCGACGACCCAGCCCTCGTAGTGCAACGCCATCTTGACGAGGTTGGTCAGCGCCGGTTCGTCGTCCACCAGCAACACCCGGATGGGTGAGCCGTCGGCCCGGCTGATCCGGGGCAACTGCCCGAGAATGGCCTGGCGCGGCTGGTGAGCACGTGGAGATACCGACATCGTGGTCATACTGCCATTCTCCTGAGCACACAGTTAGTTGTCACGGAGTTCATATCGAGTTCTTACACAAACCCATTCGGCGCCAAAGCTATGACGTGCGTCACCTTATGCTCCGCGTGGTGAGCCAGTCGAGAATTGTTGCAATACATACACTTTCAATCGGCTACGTGAACTCTTGGTTACGCGGTTCGGCGCGCTTCGAGCGTTTTGCCTGTACAGCAGGGCAATTCGAGTAGACAGCAGGCGTCGCGGAAGATTTGCGTTTTCTATGCGTCCACCATCTTTCGTTGACGCTCGCTCGCAGCGATAAATACGCTCGCCCATAGCAATTGGATGCTTGGAGCCAGCTGTCAAAACAACCGATCCTGGGTATTGCTGCGCTGCAACATCTTTCAATGACACCGCCGTCAATTCGCCAAAAGGTGCGCGTTCGCGCGTGCACCGACAACCGCCCGACCCGAACTGGAGCACGTGATGCAGCAAACTTCTCAACTGGCTGACAGGGCCAGATCCGTCCTGCGCTACGACCTCCCCGCCTCGCTGGTGGTGTTCCTGGTCGCACTACCGCTATCCCTGGGTATCGCGGTCGCGTCCGGCGCGCCGGTGCTGGCCGGGATCATCGCGGCCATCGTCGGCGGCATCGTCGTCGGCGCACTCGGCGGATCACCGCTACAGGTCAGCGGGCCGGCCGCGGGGCTCACGGTCATCGTCGCCGGGCTGGTCGCCCAGTTCGGCTGGGCCGTCACGTGCGCCATCACTGTGTGCGCCGGTGTTCTGCAGGTGCTGTTCGGCTTGAGCCGGGTGGCCCGTGCCGCGCTGGCCATCTCGCCGGTGGTGGTGCACGCCATGCTCGCCGGCATCGGCATCACCATCGTCCTGCAGCAGGCGCACGTCCTGCTCGGTGGCAGCTCCAACAGCTCTGCTTGGGAAAACGTCAAGGAGCTCCCGGCACAGCTGATCGGCGCGCACGGCCACGGCGTCATCTTGGGCGCCCTGGTGATCGCCATCCTCGTCGGGTGGCGCTGGATGCCCGCGGCGGTCAAGAAGGTGCCCGGCCCACTGGTGGCCATCGCGGGCGTCACGGCGTTCTCGCTGCTGGCACCGTTCAGCGACGTCAGCCGCATTCAGCTCAACGGCTCGCTGCTCGACGCCCTGGCACTGCCCAGCCTGCCCGACGGCAACTGGGGCGCATTCGCCACCGGCGTTCTGACGGTGGCGTTGATCGCCAGCGTGGAAAGCTTGCTGTCGGCCGTGTCGGTCGACCGCATGCACACCGGCCCACGTACCGACTTCGACCGCGAGATGATCGGCCAGGGCGCGGCCAACATCGCCTCCGGCGCGATCGGCGGGCTGCCCGTCACGGGTGTCATCGTGCGCAGCTCCACCAACGTCGCGGCAGGTGCCCGCAGCCGGGCCTCGGCGATCATGCACGGGGTGTGGGTGCTGGTGTTCGCGGTACCGTTCGTCGGCCTGGTTCAGCTCATCCCGACCGCGGCGTTGGCCGGCCTGCTGATCGTCATCGGCTGCCAGCTGGTCAACCGCGCACACATCGAAACTGCCCGCCGCACAGGTGATCTCGCGGTGTATGTGGTCACCGTTGTGGCGGTGGTGTTCCTCAACCTGCTCGAGGGCGTGCTGATCGGCCTGGCGCTCGCGGTGGCGCTGACAGTGTGGCGGGTGGTGCGCACCAAGATCTCGGCCGAGCCCAGCGGTGGTGACTCCTGGCGCGTGGTGATCGAAGGTTCCTGCACGTTCCTGTCGCTGCCGAAGTTGACGAGCGCGCTGGGCGAGGTTCCGCCCGGTGTCCCGGTCACCGTCGAGCTCTCGGTCGACTTCCTCGACCATGCCGCGCACCAGACGATCGAGGAGTGGCAACGCCAGCACCTGGCCACCGGCGGCACGGTCGACATCCACGACGTGGGCGCGGTCGAGATGCACAGTGCCGTGGCGGGGCCGCCCGTGCGCGGGTTCACGCCCTTCGACAAGCGCTCCGGTGTGGTGCCGTGGAGCTCGTGGCAGCGCGACGATTCGCCATCGGTGCTGCACGGCCTGGCCGCCTACCAACGCCGCACCGCCGCGGTGTTGCGGCCACACATGCAGGATCTGGTCGACGCCCAGCGCCCGGAGACGCTCTTCCTCACCTGCGCCGATTCGCGGGTCATCCCCAACGTCATCACCAGCAGCGGCCCGGGCGATCTGTTCACGGTGCGCAACGTCGGCAACATGGTGCCCGCCGGGCAGCGCGACGCCTCCATCGAAGCGGCCATCGCGTTCGCGGTCGAGAAGCTCGACGTCAGCTCGATCGTGGTGTGCGGGCATTCCAGCTGCGGTGCCATGACGGCCCTGCTCGGCAAGACCAACCTCGGCGAACACCTGGATTCCTGGCTGGCCCATGGCAATCCGTCCCTGGAGGCGTTCGACGACGGCAGGCATCCCGTGGCGCGCTCGGCTGCCGACGCAGGGTTCGGGAGCGTCGATCAGCTGTCGATGGTCAACATCGCGATACAGGTGCAGACGCTGCAGGCCCACCCGGTCGCCCGTCGCGTCAACATCATCGGGCTGTTCTATGACATCCCCAGCGCCGGCGTGCTGCGGGTGACACCCACCCACATCGAGTCCCTCGCCGACGCGGCCTAGCCATCTGCACCGCGAGCGTGCGTGTCTGTTGCCCGACACTCCGTGTTGGGGCAGCAGTCCACGCACGCTCGCGGTGTGTCGTCGTCAGGACTCCGGGCGCCAGTCGAACGGGAAGTGTTTGCTCGAGCCGCCCCGGTACTCGTGCGAGAAGTCGAACCCCACGGCGTGGTCTTCCTTCACCACGCCCCAAGTCGCAACCTGACCCGGGCCCACCTCGGCACCCGGCGCGTTGACGGTGGTCACGCGCCGGCTCGGATCCGACGTCGGACCCGTCAATGCCTCAACGCGCACGTCGACCTTGCCTGGAATCTCGGCGCGCCAGTACGCCAGATCCTTAGCGGCCTCAAACCTGATGGGCGCGTAGGAGATTCCCCGCAGGTCCTTGATGAGGCTGCCGAACTCCCCCGGCCACCCGCCTTCGTAGCCGGTGAAGATCTGGCCGAGCGCCTGCCGCTGCTCCGCGTCGGCCTTGTCGTCGATGTAGAACATCAGCGACATCATGGCGTTGGGGTCGCCGACCCACATGTTGCCGGTGAACTCGCCGAGCGCAACCACGCCGAGATCGCTCAGATCCGTTTCGCCGTAATGGCCTTCGTGGACTTTCCAGACGAGGGTGAACAGGCAGTCGCCGTGCGTGGGCTCCTGCGCGAAGCTGCACGGGCAGGGCAGTTTGCAGCTGCACACATCGAACCACTCGCCCCGCAGATGCCAATCCGTTGTCGCCATCGCCAACTCCTCTCGCTTTATACCCCCAGGGGGTATCTAACGGAGCTGACGCTACACAGCCGACGGCGCCTGCACAAGTACCCCCTGGGGGTATCCATCTTCGGGACTTCAGGCGGCGCGAGCGTGCGCAAAATGCCGACCGCGAGCGGCGTGTCGGGGGACAGACACGCACGCTCGCGGTGCAAGGGGACTCGCGGTGAAAGGGGACTCGCGGTGCAAAGGGACTAATAATGCCCTGGGCCGCGGCCTGCCATGTCCTCTAGCCGCCGGATGCGGTCGGCGATGGGCGGGTGGGTCGAGAACAGCTTGCCGATGCGCTCACCGGCACGGAAGGGGCTGGCGATCATGAGATGCGCCTGATCGGCCAACTGCGGTTGCGGGGGCAGCGGAGCCGCCTCGACGCCGCCGGAGATCTTGCGCAGCGCTGAGGCCAAGGCCAGCGGATCGCCCGTCAGCTCGGCACCGGACTGGTCGGCCTGATACTCGCGGGACCGCGACACCGCCAACCGCACGACCGTCGCGGCGATGGGCCCCAGCAGCGAAACCAGCAACAGCGCAAAGGGATTCGCATTGTCGCGGTTACCGCCGAACATACCCGCGAACATCGCGATATTGGCCAGGGCGGTGATCACCGACGCCATCGCGCCTGCCACGCAGGAGATCAGGATGTCACGGTTGTACACATGTGACAGCTCATGGCCCAGCACGGCGCGCAGCTCGCGCTCGTTGAGGATCTGCAGAATGCCGGTGGTGCAGCAGACCGCGGCGTTACGCGGATTGCGACCGGTGGCGAAGGCATTCGGATTGGCGGTGTCGGAGATGTACAGCCGCGGCATGGGCTGATGCGCGGTGGTCGCCAACTCGCGGACGATCCGATAGATCTCCGGGGCCTGCAGTTCGGTGACGGGCTGCGCGTGCATGGCCCGCAGCGCCAACTTGTCGCTGTTGAAGTAGACATAGGTGTTCATGCCGACGGCGAACAGCACCGCGAGGTACATCACGTTGCGGCCGAACAGCGAGCCGACGAACACGATGAGCGCCGACATGCCCACCAACAGCAGGAATGTCTTGAGTCGGTTGGCGTGAGGATTCCAGGTCATCAGCTTCCTCCTCGAGCTTGGGAAGTCTTCGCCGATTAAACGCTCAGCAAGCCCGCGCGGGTTCCGGAATCAGCCGTGCCGGTTCACGGTGTAGTCGACGAGCGACAGCAGCGCCCGGCGGCCCGGGACGTCAGGCAGGTTGTCCAGCTCGACGCGCGCCCGCGCCGCGTAGGACGCCACCGTTTCCTTGGCGCGAGCCATTCCCGGGGAGGATCGCAACAGGCTCAGCGCCTCGGCGACGTCCTCGTCACGCTCCACCGGCCCGGCCAGCAGGACCCGCAGCCGATCGGCCTCGGGCCCGGTCTCCTGCAATGCGTACAGCACCGGCAGGGTGTGGACGCCTTCACGCAGGTCAGTGCCCGGAACCTTGCCCGACTCGTCGGGATCGCTGTCGATGTCGATGATGTCGTCGGAGATCTGGAACGCGGTGCCGACGATCCCGCCGAGCCGGTCCAGCCGCTCGATCTGCTCGTCGTCGGCGCCGGAGAAGGTGGCGCCGAACCGCCCCGATGCCGCGATCAGGCACGCCGTCTTCTCGTAGACCACCTTGAGGTAGTGCTCGATGGGGTCGGCCTGCTCGGCAGCGCCCCGGGTCTCCCGCATCTGGCCCGTGACCAGCTGCGCGAATGTGTCGGCAATCACACGCACGGCGTCCGGGCCGAGCCGCGATACGAGCCGGGATGCGGTCGCGAACAGGTAGTCGCCTGCCAGGATCGCGATGTTGTTGCCCCACCTGGCGTTGGCGCTGGGTGCACCGCGGCGGACCTGCGCCTCGTCCATCACGTCGTCGTGGTACAGCGTGGCCAGATGCACCAGCTCGATCACAGAACCCGCGATCGCCACATCGGGATCGTCGGGCCGGGGCCCCAGCGAGGCCGCCAGCACCGTGAACAGCGGGCGGAAACGCTTCCCACCGGCCTGGAACAGATGCTGAACGGCCTCGGCCATCAACTCATCGGCTTTGCCCAGCTCAGTGGACATCAGATCTTCGATGCGGGCCACACCGCCGCGGACTTCGGCGGCAAACGCCTCGTCCCCGAAATCCACGCCCGCCACCACAGTCGCTGGTGTCCTCATTCGTCCAACATACTGGGACCGATGGACACCAATGCAGATGTGGTCGTTGTGGGCGCCGGTCCGGCCGGGTCGGCGGCTGCGGCGTGGGCGGCGCGCAGCGGCCGCGACGTGCTGGTGGTCGACGCCGCGCAATTCCCGAGGGACAAGGCCTGCGGCGACGGGCTCACCCCACGCGCGGTGGCCGAGTTGGAGCGTCTGGGCATGGGCGGGTGGCTCGACACCAAGCTGCGCCACCGGGGATTGCGCATGTCAGGTTTCGGCGCCGACGTCGAGGTGCCGTGGCCCGGTCCATCGTTCCCGTCGACCGGCAGCGCCGTGCCGCGCACCGAGCTCGACGACCGGATCCGCTCGGTCGCCGCCGACGACGGCGCGAAGATGCTGTTGGGAGTCAAAGCCGTTGGTGTGAGCCATGATTCCGGAGGCCGAGCGGACGCGGTGCACCTCGACGACGGGAGCACGATCCGGTGTACGGACCTGATCGTGGCCGACGGGGCCCGCTCGACGCTCGGTCGCGAGCTCGGCCGCACGTGGCACCGGGAAACCGTCTACGGCGTCGCGATCCGCGCCTACATCGCCTCGCCGCGGGCCGACGAGCCGTGGATCACCTCACATCTGGAGCTGCGCTCGCCCGAAGGCGCTGTGCTGCCGGGTTACGGCTGGATCTTCCCGCTCGGCAACGGGGAGGTGAACATCGGAGTGGGTGCGCTGGCCACCGCGAAACGCCCTGCCGACGCCGCGCTGCGGCCGCTGCTGAGCCACTACACGGAGCTGCGGCGCGACGAGTGGGGGCTGACCGGGCAGCCGCGGGCCGCGCTCTCGGCGCTCCTGCCGATGGGCGGCGCGGTATCGGGGGTGGCCGGACCCAACTGGATGCTGATCGGCGACGCCGCGGCGTGCGTGAACCCGCTCAACGGCGAGGGCGTCGACTACGGCCTGGAAACCGGCCGGCTGGCCGCCGAACTGCTGGGTGCCGGCGGGGGTTACGCGACGGCGTGGCCTGCGGTGTTGCAGGAGCACTACGCCCGCGGGTTCTCTGTGGCGCGGCGGCTCGGCGTGTTGCTGACGCTGCCGCGGTTCCTGCCGCTGACGGGTCCGGTGGCGATGCGCTCGACGTTCCTGATGAACATCGCGGTACGGGTGATGGGCAACCTGGTCACCGACGAGGACGCCGATTGGGTGGCCCGGGTGTGGCGAGCCGCTGGGCTGGTGTCACGACGGTTCGATCAGCGCAAGCCGTTCTCGTGAGCTGACCCGTCGGGCGTGTCGCCGGTGGGCGGCATACTCGCAGAAAAGATCGTCAAAAGTTTTGACGCTCCACAGGGGGAACAGCCGATGGCAACCGACGAACCGGCACGTGCACCGGCCTCCGAACCGTGGTGGGCCAACGATCCTGAGCTGCAGGAGATCATTCGTCGCTCAAACGAGCAGTTGCAACGCGAAATAGCAGCCTGCGCACCACTGCCGGGACCGCAAGCCGAGCCGGTCGCCGAGAATCTCTCGCCCACGGCCAGTCTGCGTCAACTCACCCGGATACGTGAAGAACTCGACCACCTGCAGACGCGGTATGAGAAGGCAGTCCTCACAGCTCGTAACGCCGGACTCTCGTGGGCTCAGATCGGCACTGCGCTCGGCGTCTCAAAGCAGAACCTCCACAACCGATTCCGCGACCAAGATCGGGCCATGCAACGACGGCCGGTCAGCGGTTGAGCATCCAGATCCGCGTGGAAAGCGCGGTCGCAAAGGCACACCAGAGCGGATAGGGCGCGAGCGCGGCGCCGCGCGGGCCCTGGGCAGCCACGGCGCGCCGGGTGAGATCGGCACTGCTGGCCGTGAGCGCCGCTGCGACGACGGCCGCGGTGCCGAGCCGTTTCTGGGAGAAGAAGATCCACGACCAGCCCGCGTTCATGACGAGGTTGGCGGCCAGTGCCGCGCCGAACGCGCGGGCCTCATCATCGCGATTCTCCGCGCGCAGAGCGTCCAGCGTCGTCGCCGAGACCGCGGCGATGTCGGCGTAGAGCAGCGGCCAGACCACCGGAAAGGCTTGGCGCGGTGGCTGAAACGACGGCTTGCGTAGTTGGGTGTACCACTGTGACTGCGCGGGCCGACTCGCCAGCCCGCCGACCACGGCCGTGGCCAACGCGGCAGATGCGGTCTTGATCAATGTGCTTGGTCGCATCATTCGTTGCTACCACGTTTCGTCAGTCTGCGTAGCGCAGCACTCCGAGGATCGCCTGGTCGTCGGGCGGCTCGGCACTGACGCAATCCTGCAGTGCCGACTTGACTGTGTCCGCGCACATGTCCGCGCCGATGAGCACGAGCGTGGTCGCGCGTTGTTCGGAGCTCTCCCACCGCCGTCGGGAAAACCGTAATGAACTGCCGACCAATTGCAGGAGAAACTTGCGCCCGGAGCCAGCCGCGCCGAAATCGATGAAACCCTTCGCCCGGTACAGGCCGGCGGGCCGGTCTCGCAAGAAGTCCATCAGTCGACGGGGGTCGAGCGCCCGGTCGGTGGTGAACTCCACGCTCTGATAGGCCGCATGCTCATGCTGATCGTGATCGTGTGTGTCCCATAGCAATTCGTCCAGGCTGAGCTGACCTGCCCGGGGTGCCCGCTCCGGCACGTCGATCAGCAGAGCCGGGTCCACGCGACCGAACTCGGTGGGCAGCACCGGAACTCGTGGATTGAGCTCGCGTACCTTGTCGGTGACGCAGGCAAGCTCGTCGGCGCTCACCTGGTCCGCCTTGTTCAGCACGACCAGATCCGCCACGCGCACACTGTGTCCCAGGTCGGCGCGGGCGAATTCGACGGCGTCGACCAGCAACACCAGACCCGCGTAGTGATACCGGCTGTCGTCGGCGGTGGCCAGCGTGCGCGCCAGCGCGGACGGCTCTGCCACGCCGCTGGCCTCGACCACGATGAGGTCCAGCCGGGGCTTGACCGCCGCCAGCTTGCCCAGCATGTCGGCCGCTTCGTCGGCATCGACCGCGCAGCAGATACAGCCGTTGGACAGCGACGCCATCGCATCCACCTGACCGGCGATCAGCATGGCGTCGATGTTGACCGCGCCGAAATCGTTGACCAGGGCGCCGATCCGCACGCCGCGACTGTTGCGCAGCAGGTGGTTGAGCAGCGTGGTCTTGCCCGCGCCGAGATGGCCCGCGACAGCCAGTACTGGTACCGAACCCGACGCCGCCATGCGGTCATCGTAAAGACAGGGGCGCGAGCGTGCACGAACTGCTGGCGCAGCGCGGCGTGTCGACCAGCAGACACGCACGCTCGCGGTGCGTCTAGCGGTGCTCTCGCGGTGCGTCTAGTCCGGTTTGGTGGCGGCGTGCAGCGCGACGATGCCGCCAGTGAGGTTGCGCCAGCGCACATTTGACCAGCCGGCGGTTCCGATGCGGCGGGCCAGCTCGGCCTGATCGGGCCATGCCCGGATCGACTCGGCGAGGTAGACGTAGGCCTCGGGGTTGCTCGAGACGGCGGTCGCCATCGCAGGCAGCGCCCGCATGAGGTACTCCTTGTAGACCGTGGCGAACGCGCGATTGGTCGGCGTCGAGAATTCGCACACGACGAGTCGGCCGCCGGGCCGCGTCACGCGGGCCATCTCCCGCAGCCCCTCCACATGGTCGACGACGTTGCGCAGCCCGAAGCTGATGGTCACCGCGTCGAACACGCCGTCGGCGAACGGCAGCCTGGTGGCGTCGGCCCCGACCTTGGGCACCGGCCGGCCCGCACCGGCCGCCAGCATCCCGACCGAGAAGTCCGCGGCCACGCACCACGCGCCCGAGGTGGCCAGTTCGACCGTCGACACGGCGGTGCCTGCCGCGAGATCCAGCACCTTGTCCCCCGGCCCGATGCCCAACGCCGCGCGGGTCTCGCGCCGCCAGAACCGATCCTGGCCCAGCGACATCACGGTGTTGGTCAGGTCGTAGCGCCGCGCCACCGCATCGAACATCGACGCGACCTCGTGTGGGTTCTTCTCCAGGCTCGCTCGACTCACCGTGCTGACGCTACCCGGCCGGTCGGTCACAGCCATGCGCGGTGCCGCCGCAGGTACCGCTGCTTGACCAGCTGCGCGCACGACGCGTAACCGACGGCAACCACGGCGAGCCACAGCACATAGGCGGTCGGCAGCGGCGTCATGTGCAGCGGGTCGGCCAACGGCGTGACGGGCAGCACCAGGCCGATGGATGCCGCGCACCACAACGCCAGCACCACCGTCGCCGCAGGGCCGGGGCGACGCCACGGCAGCTCGCGGGTGCGCAGCACGAGCACGATCAGCAGCTGGGTCAGCAGACCCTCGACAAACCAGCCGGTTTGGAACAGCGCGGGCGCATGGGCGCCGCCGAACCACCACCACAGCGCTCCGAACGTCGCGAGGTCGAAGAGTGAGCTGAGCGGCCCGAACGTCAGCATGAACCCGATGAGCCCGCCGGAGCGCCAGCGTTGCGGGACCCGCAGGTAGTCGTCGTCGACACGGTCCCACGACAGCGCGAGCTGGGCGGTGTCGTACAGGAGGTTCTGGACCATCAGCTGGATGGGCAGGATCGGCAGGAACGGCAGCAGCACGCTGGCCGCCAACACGGAGAGCACGTTGCCGAAATTCGAGCTGGCCGTGATCTTGACGTACTTCATGGTGTTGGCCAGCGTCCGACGGCCCTCGACAACACCGCGGGCGACGACGGCGAGGTCACGGTCGAGCAAGATCAGATCGGCGGCCTGCTTGGCGACGTCGGCCGCGGTGTCCGCGGCGATGCCCACGTCCGCGATCCGCAGTGCGGCGACGTCGTTGACGCCGTCCCCGAGGTAGCCGACGGCGTGGCCTTCCTGACGCAGCGCCGCGACGATGCGCGCCTTGTGTGCCGGTGTCAGCTCGGCGAACACGTCCGCCGCGGCGGCCAGCGCGCGGAGCTCCTGATCGTCGGCGTCATCGACGTCGGAGCCGAGAACCGTTGCGTGGGAGTCCAACCCGACGTGGTTGGCCACCTGCGCAGCCACCACCCGGCTGTCGCCGGTGAGGATCTTCACCCCGACGCCGTGGTCGGCCAGGCTGGTGACGGTCGCGGTGGCACTCTCCCGGATCGGATCCACGAAGCCGACGAAACCGACCAGCACCAAGCCGAATTCGTCCGATTCGCCGTAGTCCTCCCACCGCGCGGGCAGCTCCTTGACGGCCACGGCCAGCACCCGCATACCCTGGCGCCGGTAGGCCGCCACGATCTCGTCGGCCTCGGCGGTGAGCTCGTCGTCGAAGGCGATGACCTTGTTGTGGATGCGGATCTCGCTGCAGCGGGCCAACACCTGGTCGGGGTCGCCCTTGCAAATCATGATGTGCTCGCCGCGCTGCCTCGTCACCACGACGGTGTTACGGCGCCGACGATGGTTGAACGCGACCTCGTCGACCTTGGTGAACGCGGCGTCGGCGATGAACTCCATTTGCCCGCCCCCGAGGAGTTCGAGGATGGCGGCGTCGAGCGGGCTGTGCGCGCAGTCCTGGAAATGCACGCTGAGGTAAGCGAATTCGGCCACGGCCTCGTCGGGTCGTCCGGTGACGTCGATGCTGTGGGCGTAGATGATGCGGTCCTCGGTGAGGGTTCCGGTCTTGTCCACGCACAGCACGTCCATCGCACCGAGATCCTGAATGGCGTTGAGCCGCCGCACGACAACCTTTTCGGTGACCAGTCGGGTGGCTCCGCGGGCCAGGTTCGTCGTGACGATGACGGGCAGCATCTCGGGTGTGAGGCCGACGGCGACGGCCACGGCGAACATCGCCGCCTGCGCCCACACTCCGCTGACCAGACCGTTGACGACGAACACGATGGGCGCCATCACCAGCATGAAGCGGATCAGGGTCCAACCGACCGCGCGCACCCCGCGGTCGAAGCTGGATTCCGGACGGATCGCGGCGGCCGACGTTGTCAACGATCCGGTGTAGGTGCGTGGACCGGTGGCGATCACCACGCCGGTGGCGGCGCCGGCCACCACGGCCGTACCGGACAGACAGAGGTTCGGCGCATCGACAACCGCATCGCGGATCCCGGCATCCGGGTCCGACGGGCCCGGCCGGGCCGACTTCGACACCGGTAGCGACTCCCCCGACAGCACCGACTGATCGACCACGAGGTCGGTGGAGGTGATCAGCCGCACGTCGGCGGCGACGATGTCGCCGGCGCGCAACAACACGATGTCGCCCGGGACCAGGTCGTGTGGGGATACCTCGCGCTCCACGGGTTCGTCGGCATCGTCGGCGCGGCGGCGCACCGTCACGGTCGAGGACACCAGCTCGTCGAGCGCGCGCGTGGCGCGCTCCGAACGGGTCTGCTGCCACAGCCGCAGCAGCACCGCGAGCGCGATCATGAGGCTGACGATCCCGGCTCCCCGGATGTCGCGGACCAGCAGGAACACCACGTCGAGCCCGGCCAGCAGCGCCACGAACGGACTGCGGACCGCCGCCCGCAGGCGCGTCCACGCGGTGTCCTCGTCGTCGGGCGCGGGGTCGTTGTCGCCGAACCGGCTCAACCGGTCGGCGGCCTCGTTTTCGGTGAGCCCGCGCGGAGAGCTCTGCACCTGGTGAAACACCGTCAACACGGGTGCGGCGGCAAGCTCGCACAGGCGGTGGTTCTGTGCGTCGAGGACAGTGCCGAGGCCGGCTGCGTTGTCTGTCATCGTCGGCCCCTCACGCGGTCGAATAACCCTTGTCCACGGTACCTACGCGACTAGTGGTCGACGGCTTCCTCGACGTTGACGTTCCATCGCACGCTCGTCACCGACGGTTCCATACTCAGCCGGCTCACCGCGGATTCCATCTGCCGGTCGTCGCGCTGATCGCTGAGCAACTCGGCCCGCACCTCGACTCCACCGGCATCATCGGTGTTGGTGCTCGCGATCGACTGCAGCCGAAAGTCGGTGCGCGTCAACGCCTGTACCACCAGGGCCCGGATGTGTGCCTCGTGCTCGTCGCGCGTGGCAGCGACGAACACGTACGACGTCGGCTGCTCGTCGCCCGTCTCGGGGATGCGGTCGACGGCGCGGCCGACGAAACGCAGTGCGATGTTGACCAGAACGACCACGACGGTGCCCGCGGCGGCCACGTCGAAGAGCCCCGCGCCCGACAGCGCACCGACCGCAGCCGAACACCACAACGTCGCGGCGGTGTTGAGCCCGCGGACGCTCAGCCCGTCCCGCATGATGACGCCGGCGCCGAGGAAACCGATGCCAGAGACGATTTGGGCAGCCACCCGGGTGGGGTCAGCGGTTCCAGGGTCGCTACTGAAACCGTGCGCCGACAACAGCACGAACAGCGTCGACCCCACCGCCACGAGGGCGTTGGTACGCAAACCCGCCATGCGAGCGCGGTATTGGCGTTCCAGTCCGATCACGGTGCCCAAGCCGACACCGGATCCGATGCGCAGCAGCATCTCCAGCGTGGTCATCGCACACTCCTTTCGACCAGAAGGTGGGGCAACAGCAGTCAACCAGGAAATTCAAACACTTGCACAAGTGTTGAGTATGAGACAGTCTAGGTCAGGGACATCGAGAGGAGTTCCGTGCCCGCCCCCACCACCGCGCCCGACCCGGCCGACCCTGTGTCGCCCCGGGTGCTTCAGGACACCGCTTCGCTCTTCGGTCTGCTGTCGGCCACCGTCCGGCTGCACATCCTGTGGCTGCTCGACAGCGGTGAGCAGGACGTCGGGACGCTGGCCGAGAAGACCGGCCAGAGCATCGCCACGGTCAGCCATCACCTCGGCAAGCTCAAGCTCGCCGGCTTGGTCCGTGCCCAGCGCCACGGCAAGCGGCAGGTGTACGTCGCCACCGACGACAATGCCCTCGCGGTGATTCGCGTGGCGCTCAGCGCCGCTCAGCCCACCCTGCGCGCGTCCGACACCGCCCGCCACGCGTAGCGGAGCAACTCATCCGGCATGCCGGCGCAGCGTCACATCGGCGCCCGGCTGCACAGCCTCGTAGTGCCCGAGCAGTTCATCGCAGATCGCCGGCCAGGTACGGCCCAGCACACTGCGCCGCGCCGCCACCGAATACCGCGCCCGTTCGGCGATCAGATGATCGACCGCGGCAGGCAGCGCGGCGGTGAACTCATCGACTCCGAGCAACAGACCAGTTCGATACGGCGCCACCAGATCTCGCGGTCCACCGGCGTCAGGGGCGATCACCGGAAGCCCAGATGCCATCGCCTCCTGAACGGCCTGGCAGAACGTCTCATGCTCACCGGGGTGGACGAACACGTCCATGCTGGCATACGCCGCGGCCAACGCCTCACCGCGCAGTTCACCGGTGAAAATCGCTGAGGGAAGCACTGTTTGGAGCTTCAAGCGGTCGATCCCGTCGCCGACGATCACGAGCTGCAGGTCATCGCGCGCAGCGATGGCGTCCAGCCGTTCCACATGCTTTTCCGGTGCCAGCCGGCCGACGAATCCGACCACCGGGCGGCCATCCGGCGACCACGACGCCCGCAGCGCATCGTCACGCGCCGACGGCGCGAACCCGGTGATATCAACCCCGCGGGCCCACTTGTAAACCCGTGGAATGCCATGGGCTTCAAGGTTTTCGATTGCGGAGGTCGAGGGGGCGAGCGTGCGGTCGGCCTTGGCGTGCAGCCGACGCGTCCACGCCCACGACACCCGCGACAGCACGCCGACCCCGTAGCTCTCGGCGAAACCGGCGACGTCGGTCTGGAACACCGCGACCGTCGGCACACCCAGGTACCGGGCGGCATGCACGCCGCCCCAGCCGAGCAGGGCCGGTGAGGCGAGGTGCACGACGTCGGGCGCGAACCCGCGCAGCACGCTCACCATCCGGGGCCGCGGCACGCCAAGGGGCAGCGAGGTCACTTTCGGGAACATGTGCGACGGCACCCGATGCACCCGGATACCGTCGTAGACCCGGTCGGCCGGCGGTTGCCGGCGCGGGGTGTCCGGAGCGATGACGAGCACCTCATGGCCGGTACGGCGGAGATGCTCGATCACCCGAAGCACGGAGTTGGTGACGCCGTTGACATTCGGGAGGAAGGACTCTGCAACGATTGCCACGCGCACGTCACGATCGTCGCAGCGGCACCTGTCGGAAAGGTTGCCGACGGGGATACGACACGCAAAAACCTGACCTGCGCGCTCGCGTCATCCTGGGACTACGCTCAGTTGGCATGCGAATCACGCGGTTGCTCGGCGCGCTGGCCATGAGCCTGGCACTGACCACCGCGGGCTGCACTCAGGTGGTCTCCGGCGTCGCGGCACCCGACCCCAATGGGCCGCCGACCGAGATCACCAAGGACGGCTCGGGCATTCAGGTGGGGTTCACCGATGCGCCGCTGCAGATCGAGATCTTCACCGAGCCCCAGTGCCCGCACTGCGCTCAGCTGCAGCACGACTTCGGCGACGAGATCAGCAGCTACATCAACCTCGGCGAGCTCGCCGTCACCTATCGCCCGATGACGTTCCTCGACGTCGACGGCCACGACTACTCGGCGCGGGTCAGTAATGCCCTGTTCCTCGCGGCAGGCCCAGGCACCGGCGGCGTGCACTTCCAGCGCTACGTCGAGGTCCTGTGGAGCCACCAGAAGCCCGGCGCCCAGGCACCGAGCGATCAGGAGCTGGCCGACATGGCGCGGGAGAGCGGAGTCGGGTCGGAGCATGTCGCCAAGATCGCCGCGGGTGAGCCCGGAGTCGACACCGGCGAGATGGCAGACCAGAACGTCGAATTCCTCAGCGAGATCCAGGACACCATCGGCACTCCGACGGTCTACGACCTGAAGAACGACAAGATCATCGACATCTACGACAACGACTGGCTGGCCAAGCTCTTGTCTGCGATCTGACGGCGGTCGAACCGTTTCTGCAGCACCGCCAGCCCGGCCAGCGCCGCGCCGGCCACCAGCCAGCCCACCACCGCGATGGACCCGGCCGGGATGATCGCCAACGACGCGTTGCGGTCGCGCACCCGCACCAGGTCGGGGTCGTTCTTGTCGTATTCGACGTAGATCCGCATGCCGGTGTCGAGCTCGGAGGGGTAGAGCACGCCGAGCTCGGGTCTGTAGGTGACCCGATCGGGCGTGACGAACTCGATGGTCGAGCGCCGCGGCCCCGCGCTGAGCACCTCGGCGGCGGCCACTCCCATGTGCCGCTCGATCTGGCGGTCGTTGCGCCAGGCGCCGAGCACCAGCAGCACCGATTGCAGGGTCACCAGGCACGCGACGATCACCACCCCGATGCGGACGCGGCGGATGACACGTTGCGCGCGGGTCTCGCAGCCCTCGCCCGAGAGCCGCGGCAGCAGAGCTTGCGCCCACGCACGCAGCCGGTGCACGGCCGCATCCACGCGCACTCTCACAACGCTGCCTTGATGGACGCGTGCAGCGCGCGCAACGAGGACCGGTCGGCCTTCACCTCCAGTACCCGCATGGTGCCGCCGGGTTCGGCCAGCGCGTCGCCCAGCCCGTCGACCTCGATCTGGCGGTGTTCGACGTGATAGGCGCGGCACAAGGCACCGACGTCGACGTCGTGCGGCGTGCCGAAGACCCGGGATGACACGTCGGAGAACCGAGGGTCGCCCTGTTCGAGCAGCTCGAAGATGCCTCCGCCGTTGTCGTTGGAGACCACGATGGTCAGCTCGCGCGGCGTCGGCTCGGTCGGGCCGATGAGGAGCCCCGAGCTGTCGTGCACGAAGGTCAGATCGCCCATCAGCGCGATCGTCCGGCCGACGCGCTCGTGGGCCAGGGCTGCGCCGACGGCCGTCGACACCGTGCCGTCGATGCCGGCCACGCCGCGGTTCGACTGCACCTTCACCCCTGTGGCGTCCAGCGCCACCAGAGCAGCGTCCCGCACGGGGTTCGATGCGCCGAGCACGAGCTGGTCGCCGGGACGTACCGCAGCGGCCACCGCCGCCGCGACGTGCAGGCCGGTGGTCAGCGGATGCGCCTTGAGCTGGTCGCGCACCGCAGCCACCGCGTGCCGGTTCACCTCGGCGCAGCGGCGCAGCCAGGCAGCGTGCGGGGTGCCGGAGGTGACCGCGCGGGTGCCGGTGGCCTGCGAGTTGCCCGACACGTCAGGCCAGCGCGGGCCCGTCGTCAAGGCATAGACCGGCACCGACGGGTCCGCCAGCAGCGACGACACCGGGCGGTGCAGGGTGGGCCTGCCCAGCATGATGACCTGCTGAGGATGCACCAGCCGCAACGCCAGTGGGTGCAGCGGGTTGGCGGCAGGCGGCGCGGTCGGCTCGGCGACCGTCGGCAGCTCCGCCAGGTTCGGATGCACACCCGCGCCGTGTCCGGCGATCACCACGGTGTCCGGCGTCAGGTCGATGTCCAACGGCTGATCGAACGTGACCGGCGGGGTGAAGGTCCACGGCTTACCACCGGGCCTGCCGTCAGGAAACACGGCCGGCGTGCCCGCCGCGTCGTCGGGAACCAGCGGTTCCCGCAGCGGGATGTCGAACTGCACCGGGCCGGCGTTGGCGGTACGCGAACCGGTGGCGGCCGCGATCACCCGGCACGTCGCCGAGCGCCACTGGGCGTTGAGGGCATCCATCTCGCCGTGCGCGCCGCCGCTGAGGTCGGGAGCGAGCCCGAGGCTGATGTTGGCCCGCACCTGGGTGCCGAAGTAGCCGAGCTGTTCGAAGGTCTGGTTGGCGCCTGTTCCGAGCAGCTCGTAGGGCCGGTTGGCACTCAGCACGATCAGCGGAACCCGCGCGTAATTGGCCTCGACCACCGCGGGGCCGAGATTGGCCACCGCGGTGCCGGAGGTCATCGCCACACAGACCGGGGCGCGCCGCGGGCCCTCGGCACCGCAGGCCAGGCCGATCGCCAGGTAGCCGGCAGTCCGTTCATCGATACGCACGTGCAAGCGAATCCGGCCTGCTCGATCGGCGTCGGACAGCGCGAATGCCAGCGGAGCGTTGCGTGATCCGGGACACAGCACGACATCGCGGACGCCGCCGCGAATGAGTTCGTCGACGACGACACGGGCCTGTGCCGTCGATGGGTTCACCACCACAGCCTATTGGGCTCGCGATTCGGCGAAGAAATTGAGGATCGCGGCGTTGACTTCCTGCGGTTTCTCGATGAAGCCCAGGTGGCCGGTGTCGGGAATCTCCAGGTACCGCGCGTTCGGGATGGCCTGGGCCACCTCCTGCCCGAGGTGGGGCGGCAACACCACATCGTCGGCGAACCCGACGACGAGCACCGGGGTGCGAATGGCTGCGTAGGCGGGCAACCGGTTGCCGTCGGGGCCGACGTCGAGTTGGGCGCGCAAGCCGGGCGTCGGCTTGGTGGGCCACATGGTGAACATCTCGCTCCAGTCCCGTGCCGATACGTCGTTGTTGAGCGTCTTCGGCGAAAAGCTTTCCAGCATGCGGACTTTCGCGTCGAACGTCGGCGGCAGCTGCACACCGGAACGATCCAGGTCGCGTTCGGCCTCCCGGAAGAAGTCGCGCGCGCGATCGTGGCGACCACGGGTGGCCAGCAGGACGGCCGAGTGCACCAGCTCGGGGCGGGCCAGCATCAGTTCCTGCGCGATGAACGATCCCATCGATACGCCGACGATGCGTACCGGCGCCGCGTCGAGCTTCTCGATCAGCTCCGCGGTGTCGGCCACCATCTGGGCGGTATCGAATCCCTCCGCGTTCTCCGTGGCGCCGATGCCGCGGTTGTCGAAGGTGATGCAGCGATAGCCTGCACGCTGGAACTCCGGCACCTGGTGTAGATGCCAGGTGCGGCCGGCGCCACCGCGGCCCGCGATGAAGAGCACCGGCTCACCTTTGCCTCGTTCGTCGTAAGCCAGGTTCACCCGGCCGACATTACTGCCCGACGCGGCTGTGGATTCAGCGGCGGGCGCGCACGGCGTCGAGTGCGCGGTCCCACAGCAGCAGCGTGGTCGCCTTGAGTGCGGCGGGCTTCATCGCGTCCTTCGACAGCATGGCCGTCGCGGCCGCTTTGGTCGCTGCGGACGCCTTGGACATGTGACCGGAATCGAACGGCGGCTGCGGGTCGTACTCGATGCCCAGCTGGATGGCCTTGGCCTTGGCTTCGCCCGCGATCTGGCCGGCCAGCCACATCGCCAGGTCGATTCCCGCCGAGACGCCCGCGGCGGTCACGATCTGATCGCCTGCGTTGACGATCCGCTCATCGGAGACCGGCGTCACGCCGAGGGTCTTCAGGACCGGCAATGCCATCCAGTGCGATGTCGCACGGCGGTCACGCAGGATGCCCGCGGCGGCCAGCAGCACCGAACCCGAGCACACCGACGTCGTCCAGCTCGCGGTCTCATGGGCCTGACGCAGCCATGCAATGAGCTTCTCGTCGCGGGTGTGCTCGATGGTCGTCGGTCCGCCGGGCACCAGAATGAGGTCCGGAGAAGGGGTTTCGTCGAACGAGTGCGTGGCGCCGATGACGAGCACGCCGGAGTCCGCGGTGATCGGGCCGGGCTCGTGCCATACGAACCGAACCTCTGCGTCGGGCAGGTAGTGCAGGATCTCGTAGGGCCCGATGAAGTCGAGCGCGGTGAATCCGGGGTACAGGACGATGGCGATCTGCATGTTTCCTCTTTTCAGGCGAAGGTTTTTCGGTATTGGTCGGGTGAAATGCCGATCCGCCGAACGAAATTGCGCCGCATGGTTTCCGCGGTGCCGAACCCGCAGCGCATCGCGATGGCGGTCACGGTGTCGTCGGTCTCCTCGAGCTGACGACGCGCGGCATCGGTGCGGATGCGCTCGACGTAGGCACCCGGCGCCTCACCGACCTCATCGGTGAACACCCGGGTGAAGTGGCGTGGGCTCATGGCGGCGCGGCGCGCGAGTTCGGCGACGCTGTGCGCGCCACCGGGCTGGGCCTCGATGGCCTCCTGGACATCGCGGATGGGTTCGCGTTTGGCCCGGGGCATCCACACCGGCGCGGCGAACTGCGTCTGCCCGCCCGGACGTCGCAAGTACAGCACCAGCCAGCGGGCGACGGTCTGGGCGACGTCGGTGCCGAAGTCGTCCTCGACCAGTTTGAGCGCCAGGTCGATGCCCGAGGTGACGCCCGCCGCCGTCCAGACGCGGTCGGAGCTGCGGACGAAGATCGGCTCGGGATCGACTGCCACCGCGGGGAACTCCTCCGCCAAGCGACCGGCCGAGGCCCAGTGGGTGGTGGCCGGGCATCCGTCGAGCAACCCGGCCTGGGCGGCGATGAACGCGCCGGTGCACACCGTCACGACGCGGCGGGCGTGCGGCGCCGCGGTTCTGATCCAGTCGATGACGGCCGGGTTGGCGCGGGCGGCGTCGGCGCCGACACCGCCCGGGATGACGATGGTGTCGATCGGCAAGTTCGGGTCCGGCGGTGGTTGTGCGACGAATTCCAGGCCGGTCAGCGTCGCGACGGGCTGACCGTCGATCGACACCAGCGCGGCGGTGTAGCCCTCGTCGGTGCGCCCCTGACTGGCCAGGTGCAAGGTGGCGCCGGTGAACACGTCGAACGGTCCGACCAAGTCGAGCGCTTGTACGCCGGCGTAGCCGAGGATCACCACCGATCGCGTCATGACTTCAGTCTTGGCGATGTCGGCCGTGTCGTCTATGCCATGCACCCCACAGATCAGGACATGACTTGGGGCGCCATGACCGCCCGACGCCGTCAGGTGCCGGCGTGACGGGTCTGATTACAACTTCTTGAGCTTGCGGACCGCCTGAGCGAACAAGACGGTCGACAGCAGCCCCTTACGCAGATTGCGTTGCAGCGGACCGATATTGGCAACCACCAGGTAGCGCACTCCGGCGTTACGCCACTGCATCGCGCGGTCGACGATCTCGTCGGTCGTCCCGCACACGTACATATCGCGCAGCACCGACATCGGCACCTTCTTGATGTAGGACAGCGCGGTCTGCTCGTCCCAATCCTGCGGCAGGATGTCTTGCGCGCCACTGAAACCGACACCCAACGGATGTTCGGCTCCGTGCCGCGCGAAGTACTCGTCAGACGCGAGCAGCGCACCGGCCCTGGTGACCTCCGAGTCCAGGGCCTCGTCGACATCGTCCTGGTTGCGCCCCGGCACGATCATGACCCACAGCGCAGGCGTGATCGCCATCGGGTCACGTCCGGCATCCGATGCCGCAGACCGCAGAGCATCCAGGCGCTGGGCATATTCCTCCGGGGTGTGCGGGAACGCCGGGAAGTAGCCGTCGGCGTAACGCCCCACCGCTCGTAGCATGCGGGGTCCGTGGGCGGCGATCCAGATCGGCGGCCATGTGCCCCGATACGCAGGCAGGTCGAAGATCGCGTTGCGCAGCGGAAAGTACGGCGAATCCCGGTTCACCAGTTCACCTTTGGAATCCCACAAGGCACGAATGGTGGCCATCGCCTCTTCGAAGCGCGCCACCGGCTTCGACCACTCCACGCCGTAAGGCTCGTTGCCCTCGCGCTCACCGGTGCCGATACCCAGGATGAAGCGGCCTCGGGTGAGCAGGTTCATCGTCGCGGCGGCCTGCGCGGTGACCGCCGGGTTGCGCCGCCCGGTGTCGGTCACGGAGACGCCCAGCCGCAGGCGGGCCATCCGGTTGCGCGCCGCGAGATTGCCCAGCATGGTCCACGGCTCCAGGTAGGCGTCCGCCGACGGCAACATCTTTGCGCCTGCGGCAAACTTCGGCTGCCACAGTGTCCTGGGAAACAACGCATTCAGATGATCGGGCACCCACACGGAGTCGACACCACACGCGACCGCGCTGAGGTAGTTGGCCCGGGTGAACGAGTCCGCGCGAGGCCGCGAGGCGATCGCCGGATCCATGATGCCGACGCGAAATCCAGACATGGGGCGACTCCTAGAGTTTCTTGAGCTTGCGGACGACGGAGTAGAACAGACGCTGTGCCGCAAGCCCTTTGCGCAGGCTGGGCTGCAGAACAGTGCTGTTGAGCACGACGATGTAGCGAACCCCGCTGTCGCGCCACTGCGCTGCCCGATCCATGATCTCGGCCGGAGTTCCGATCAGTCCCATCTCGCGCATTACACCCGTCGGGATGCCTTTGATGTGGGACAACACTGTTTCCTCGTCCCATTCCTGGGGCAGGACATCCTGTGCACCAGCGAATCCGACGCCCAACGGATGCTGCGCACCGTGGCGCGCGAAGAACTCATCGGAGGCGAGCAGCGCACCGGCCCGCACGATCTCGGATTCGAGCACGTCGTCCACTTCGGCTCGGGTCGGTGCCGTGAAGACCGAGAGTGCCACCGCAGGCGTGATCGACATCGGGTCACGACCGGCATCCGAAGCCGCCGACCGCACCGCATCGAGGCGCTGCGCATACTCCTGCGGTGTGTGCGGAAACGCGGGGAAGTAGCCGTCGGCGTAGCGTCCGACTGTCCGCAACATCCGCGGACCGTGCGCGGCGATCCAGATCGGCGGCCACTTTCCGCGGTACGCCGGTAGGTCGAAGATCGCGTTGCGCAACGGGAAGAACGGCGAATCCCGGTTCACGAGTTCGCCTTTGGAATCCCACAAGGCTCGGATGGTGGCCATTGCCTCTTCGAACCGTGCGACCGGCTTCGACCAGTCCACCCCGTAGGGCTCGTTGCCCTCACGCTCACCGGAGCCGACGCCCAAGATGAACCGCCCCCTCGTGAGCAGGTTCATCGTCGCCGCGGCCTGCGCGGTGACCGCCGGATTGCGTCGGCCGGAGTCGGTGACCCCGACGCCCAGCCGCAGCCGGCCGACCCGATTGCGCGCCGCGAGATTGCCCAACATGGTCCACGGTTCCAGATAGGCGTCGACGGACGGCAGGAGTTTCGCACCGCCGCAGTACTTCGGCTGCCACAGGGCCCGCGGAAACAGACTGTTGAGATGGTCAGGCAACCAGAAGGAGTCGATTCCGGTGGCAACGGCACTCAGATAGCCGGCCCGGGTGAAGCTGTCCGCCGCGGGGCGGGAAGCGACGGCCGGATCGAGAAGGCCCACACGCATGCCAGACATTGCACGAGTGTCGAACGACCTGGCCGGGTTCCCTAGAGTAAGCGTCTACTCGAATAGCAGCGGATAGCAGGCCCGCACGCGGTCGATCCACCATTGCTGCCGGTCCGGCGCCGCAGCGAGCGCGGCGAGCCGATCCGGCTCCGGCACGACGGGGCCGACCGGCAGAAACCCGTCGGTGGGAACCGCGGGTGCGACCACGTCCTCGACGAACAGCCCGCCGGTGCCCAGCCCGCAGGCGTGCTGCAACTCCGGCAGCGCCGCGGCCGCCAGGAGCCCGCGGCTGATCCCGACCGCGGAATCCAGCGCGCTGGACACCACGATCGGGATGTCGATCTGCGCGGCGATCTCCAGCATCCGCGATACGCCGCCCAGCGGCGCCACCTTGAGCACCGCCACGTCAGCGGCCCCGGCCCGTACCACCCGCAGCGGATCCTCCGCCTTGCGGATCGACTCGTCGGCGGCGATCGGCACGTCGATCATGCTGCGCAGCGCTGCCAGCTCTTCGACTGTGGCACAGGGCTGTTCGATGTACTCCAGGTCACCATCGGCGCTCAGAGCGGCTGCGGCGTCGACCGCCTCGGACACGGTCCAGCCGGCGTTGGCGTCGACCCGCACGGTCGGTACGCGTTCGCGTACGGCGTTGACGCGCGCGACGTCGTCGGCCAGGGACTGGCCGGCCTCGGCCACCTTGACCTTGGCGGTCCGCGCGCCGGGGAAGCGGTCGAGCACCTCGGGTACCCGGGCGGCGTCGACTGCCGGGACGGTCGCGTTGATCGGCACCCGGTCGCGCAGCACCGGCGGGGCCGGCCGGTAGGCGGCCTCGATCGCCGAGCCCAGCCACGCCGCGGCCTCGGGCGGCTGGTATTCGACGAACGCGCCGAACTCACCCCAGCCGGCCGGTCCGTCGATCAGCGCAAGCTCGCGAACCGTGATGCCACGGAACCGGACCCGCATGGGCAGGGAGACCACATGCAGCCGCTCCAGCAGATCATCGAGTGAAGGCACGCCTCACATGCTGCCTCACACGGTGGCGCGGTCGTGCCCCTCCCAGTGCGGCTTGCGCAGATCTTTCTTCATGATCTTGCCGGTGGGGTTGCGCGGCAGCGCCTCCATGAAGTCGACGGTCTTGGGGCACTTGTAGGCGGCCAGCCGCTCGCGCGCCCACGCGATCAGATCGGCCTCTGAGGCTTCGCCCTCGACGGCGACGACGGCCTTGACGGCCTCACCCCACTTCTCGTCGGGCACGCCGAAGACCGCGACCTCGGTGACAGCGGGGTGCTCGGCCAGCACCCGCTCGACCTCGATCGAGTAGATGTTCTCGCCGCCGGAGATGATCATGTCCTTGAGCCGGTCCTCGACGAACACATATCCGTCGGCGTCGATACGGCCGATGTCGCCGGTGCGGAACCAGCCGTCGGCCGTGATGGCCTCAGCGGTGGCCTCCGGCTTGTTGTGATAGCCCTTCATCAATTGCGGTGTGCGGAACCACAATTCACCCTGCGAGCCGGCGGGGACGTCTTCTAGGGTATCGGGGTCGACGACCCGCACCTCGGCCTGCGGGATGAGCTTGCCCGCACTGACCATGCGCTCCTCGTCACCCGAACGGTGATCCTCGGGCATCAGCCGGGTGACCACACCGCACACCTCGGTGAGCCCGTACACCTGGATGAACTCGGTCTCGGGCCAGGCCTGCAGCGCCTGGCGCAGCAGCGGCAGCGGCATGGGCGACGCGCCGTACGCGTAGGTCTTCAAGCCGCCGAACAACTGCACGGCTTCCGGACCGGTGTCGAGCACCTTGGCCAGCACCGCGGGCACCAGGAAAGTCCGATTGGCGCCGGCCAGGATGCCGCCGGCCAGCGCCATGCCGTCGACGTCGCGGGTCATGTAGCTCGGGATGCCGTTGTGCAGGCCGTACTGCATGTATGACGTCCCACCGACGTGGAACAGGGGCATCGCCACGAGGTTCTTGTCGTCCGGCTCGGCGACCCAGCTGTCGAACGCGTTGATGGTGTGGGCGATGACGTTGGCCTGGGTCAGCGCCACGCCCTTCGGCCGGCCCGTGGTGCCCGAGGAGTACATGATGATGCAGACGTCGTCGCTCTGGACGTCCGCGGCGCGGCCCTGCGGGGTCGCCGCCGCCAGCATCGCCTCGTACTCGTCGTCGCCCTCAGGTTTGACCTCGATGATCTCGCCGACATTCGGCAGCTTGTCCCGGATGGCCTCGACACCCGGCTTCAGCTCGGCCCCCACGAACAAGACCTTCGCCCCGGAATCGTTGAGGACATAGTCCATTTCGTCGGCCGCGAGCCGGAAGTTGATGATGGCCGTGGCCGCGCCCAGCGATGCCGCGGCGAGCACCACCTCGGCACACGCCGGATGGTTCTTGTCCAGGAACGCGACGACGTCGCCGCGCTTGATGCCCTTGGCGCTCAGCGCACCGGCAGCCCGGCGGATGCGGTCATACCATTGCGACCACGTCCACGTCCGGCTCAGATAGGTGATGGCCTCTTCATCGGGTTTGGTCGCCGCCCAGTGCGCCACCCGCTCGTCGAGAAACTTCGGTGTCGGCAAATCAGACATGAGGTGAGCGTGCCATGGCACGCTCACCGTCAACCGGCTTTCGGGTAAACCTGGCGACCGGCCAGATAGGTGGCGCGTACCTCCAGGTCGGCGACGGCTTCGGCCGGTACCGTCAGCGGGTTCGCCGACACCACCACCAGGTCGGCGTACTTGCCGACCTCCAGCGAACCGATCACGTTGTCGGCGAACAATTGCCACGCCGCATCGATGGTTTGCGCCCGGATCCCCTGCTCGACGGTCAGCCGCTCCTCGGGCCCGAGCACGCGGCCGCTGGGAGCGGTGCGGGTGGCCGCGACGCTGATGTTGCGCAGCGGTTCCTCCGGGGTGACCGGCGGATCGTTGTGCAGCGAGATCCGCATGCCGGTGGCAACGGCCGAACCGCACGGCATCCACGTCTCACCGCGCTCGGGGCCGAACAACCCGTCGACGATCACGTCACCCCAGTAGTGCAACTGGTCGACGAAGATGCTGGCCGTCACGCCCAGATCGTGGGCGCGCTGCAACTGCGCGGGAGTGATGGCGCCGACGTGTTCCAGCCGCAGCCGGTGGTCGTCACGCGGGTGGGCCCGCAGGGCCTCTTCGTAGACGTCGAGGATGGTGTCCACGCCTCTGTCGCCGTGCACGTGACAGGACATCTGCCAGCCCTTGGGGTAGAAGGTGCCGACGATCTCGGCGAGTTGCTCTTTTGTGTAGTTGGCGTGCCCGCAAGATCCGGGCACCACGCCGATGGTCCGGGTGGCGTCGGTGTCGAGGTACGGGAAGGTGAGGTCGATGTTGCCGATCCACGGTGATCCGTCGACCCAGATCTTGATCCCGACCTGACGCACCAGATCGTCCCCGTCGAACGGGCTGGCGTCCGTGTGCAATTCGGCGGTCGACATCTCGTAGGTGCGCAGCCGCACGGTCAGCTGATCGTGCATGCCGGCCAGCAGCGGCCGGAACATCGGGTCGAACGCCATCTCCGAGCAGGTCGTCAGGCCGGCCCGGTTGAGCCGCGCGCATTCGGCCAGCAGCATGGCGGGATAGTCGTGCGGATGGATGGCGCCGCCCAGCAACGGGAACACCGCGGCGGATTCCTCTGCGGTGCCGTCGAGATCGCCGTTGGCGTCGTGGCCGTACTTGGCGCCCTTGGGATCGGGGGTGTCCCGCGTGAGTCCCGCGGCCTGCGCCGCCGCGGTGTTGAAATACGCCTTGTGCCCGGAGTTGTGCATGATGACCAGCGGGGTGTCGGCCACGCTGTCGAGCCAGGCCAGGTTCGGTTCGGGTAAGCCCTTCTGCAGCAACGGATCCCAACCGTTGAGGTAGGCCCCGTCGGCCCCGCGCTTGGCGACCTCAGCGTGGATGGCGGCCACCACGTCGTCGGCGTTGCGCAGGGTCACCGGCCGGATGTCGACCATCCGATCCGACAGCGCCACCGCCTCCATCAACGGATGCCCGTGCGCTTCGACGAAGCCTGGCAACACGCAGCCGTCGACCTCACGGACATCGGTTTCGGCGCCGACCCAGGCCTGCACATCGGCACGGCCGCCGACCGCCACGATCCTGCCATCGCGCACGGCGAGCGCCTCGGCGGTCGGTCGATCGGGGTCGACGGTGACGATGTTGCCGAAGATGACGAGGTCGGCGGACTGCGTCGGGCTGGCCATAGCGTGGATGCTAAGCCGTCAGAACGCCGGTGGGCGGCTACTCGCCGCCAACGGCGAGGTCGATCTTGCGCATCAGCATCGTCCAGCCCCGCGCGGTCTGCTCGACCCACTGCGCGTATCGCTCATCCATGCTGTGCACGATCGTCGCCTCACATCCTTGCGGTAGCGGCGAAAGCGTCAGTCTCACAACGGAACTGTCCTCGCGCTCCTCGTCCTCGGAGGTGAACCAGGTGAACTCCAACGTCGCCGGCCGGTCGATCTCGCGGTAGTAGCCCCAGTGCACCGCCTCCTGCTGCTCCCGCTGATCCGAGAACGTGAAGCGGCCGCCGACTCGTGGGTCGGTCTCGACCCGCCGGACGTCGAAGCCCGGGTTGTCGTCGATCGGCTGGCTCAACCACGCCCGTACGTCGGCCGGGTTCAGCCACGCGTCGAACACCCGCTCGGCAGGTGCGGAAAATTGGTGGGCCGCGATGGCCTGGACCAGTTCGGTCATACGGCTTCCTTCCGGTGCTCTCCCCGTCGTCGAAAATCTTTCAAGAAATTTCTCCCGCCGTGTCGATTCCGCGGGGTGCCGTTCGACGTGTCAACGAGGGCACGATAAGCGAGCCCCTTCCCTACTCCAGAAGGAGACACGACAATGTCGCGCTACATGCTGATCATGCGGTCCACCCCCGAGGCCGAGGCCGCGATGGCGGAGCTGAACATCGACTTCAACGAGATCATCGCGGCGATGGGCCGCTACAACGAGGAGCTCATCAAAGCCGGCGTGCTGCTGGCCGGCGAGGGTCTGGCCGGACCGGAAGAGGGCTTCGTCGTCGACTTCAACGCCGACCCACCGGTGGTGACCGACGGCCCGTACGCCGAGGCCAAGGAGCTGTTCAACGGTTTCTGGATTCTCGACGTGTCCTCGAAGGAAGAGGCGCGGCAGTGGGCCGTGAAGTGCCCGCTGGGCAAGGGCGTCAAGCTCGAGGTGCGCCGAGTCCATGACACCGAGGAATTCCCGCAGGACAACGAATGGGTGCAGAAGGAAATCCAGTGGAAGGCCGAGCTCGCCGAGAAGCTTGCCGTCGAAGCGCGTAAGGCCGCCAACCGCTGACGACGGTCCCACGGTCCCCGGCGGGCGAGATCACCGCCGGGGACCGGACGTCACAACCGGCACGGTCCGCCCAGTTCGGCCGCGTGTGGCACCAGCGGCAACGGGCGCTGGTACACATCGTCGGTCGGCAGGAACATCGGACTGTGCGTGTCGAATCTGCACTGCGCGGCGGCCTGCGCGGGCTCGGCCGATCCGACCACGCCGAATGCGGCCGCCATGAGGGCACCGAAGACCACCAGCAGCGCGGTCGAGCGTGGCCCGGGCAGTGGATTCGTGAATGGGTGTGCCATGACAAACCTCCTCCGATGGCCTGTCACCGATGTCGGATAACTGGCACATTACGAAGATCCACCTGCACAAACGCGCGTAGTGCACTACCCCAATCGACGGATTGGCCCATCCCTCTCGGAGATTTCTGGAACACGTTCTAGTCTGGACGGCATGAGTGACCTGCTGCGCCATCCCCTGCACTCCGGCCACCTCACCGTCGGCGCCCTCAAGCGCAACAAGGACAAGCCGGTCCTGTTCCTCGGCGACACCACCTTGACCGGTGGCCAGCTCGCCGACCGCATCAGCCAATACATCCAGGCCTTCGAGGCGCTCGGTGCCGGCACCGGCGCGGCCGTCGGGCTGCTGTCGCTGAACCGCCCCGAGGTGCTGATGATCATCGGCGCCGGCCAGACACAGGGCTACCGGCGCACCGCCCTGCACCCACTGGGGTCCCTCGACGACCACGCCTACGTGCTGGCCGACGCCGAGGTCACCTCGCTGATCATCGACCCGACCCCGGCCTTCGTCGAACGCGCACTCGGCCTGCTGGACAAGGTGCCTTCGCTGCGCCAGGTGCTCACCATCGGCCCGGTGCCCGCCGAACTGGAGGGCATGGCCGTCGACCTGGCCGCCGAGGCCGCCAAGTACAGCCCGCAGCCGCTGGTCGCCGCCGACCTGGCACCCGACCACATCGGCGGGCTCACCTACACCGGCGGCACCACCGGCAAGCCCAAGGGCGTCATCGGCACCGTGCAGTCCATCAGCACCATGACCACCATCCAGCTCGCCGAGTGGGAATGGCCCGAGAACCCGCGCTTCCTGATGTGCACGCCGCTGTCGCATGCCGGGGCCGCGTTCTTCGTGCCGACCGTCGTCAAGGGCGGTGAGCTGATCGTGCTGACGAAGTTCGACCCGGCCGAGGTGCTGCGGGTCATCGAGGAACAGAAGATCACCGCGACCATGCTGGTGCCGTCGATGATCTACGCACTGATGGATCACCCGGATTCGCACACCCGCGATCTGTCGTCGCTGCAGACCGTGTACTACGGCGCGTCGGCGATGAACCCGGTGCGTTTGAAGGAGGCGATCCGGCGATTCGGCCCCATCTTCGCGCAGTACTACGGACAGTCCGAGGCCCCGATGGTCATCACGTACCTGTCGAAGAAGGACCACGACGAGAAGCGGCTCACCTCATGCGGGCGGCCCACGCTGTTCGCGCGGACCGCGCTGCTGGACGCCGACGGCAATCGCGTGCCCCAGGGCGAGGTCGGCGAGATCTGTGTGTCCGGGCCGCTGCTGTCGGGCGGGTACTGGAAGCTGCCGGAGGCGACCGCCGAAACCTTCAGGGACGGCTGGATGCACACCGGCGACCTGGCCCGTGAAGACGAGGACGGTTTCTGGTACATCGTCGACCGGACCAAGGACATGATCGTCACCGGCGGCTTCAACGTATTCCCCCGCGAAGTGGAAGACGTTGTCGCCGAACATCCTTCAGTGGCCCAGGTGTGCGTGATCGGAACTCCCGACGAGAAGTGGGGCGAAGCGGTGACGGCCGTGGTGGTGCTGCGGCCCGATGCCGCTTCCGACGACACAGCCGTGGCGACGATGACCGCCGAGATCCAGGCCGCGGTCAAGGAACGCAAGGGTTCCGTGCAATCGCCCAAACAGGTGATCGTGGTGGACTCCGTGCCGGTGACGGCGCTGGGCAAGCCGGACAAGAAGGCGGTGCGGGCGCAGTTCTGGGCAGGTGCCGAACGGTCGGTGGGCTGAGTTTTCACGCG
Organism: Mycolicibacterium brisbanense; assembly: GCF_001570425.1. Lineage (GTDB taxonomy): Bacteria > Actinomycetota > Actinomycetes > Mycobacteriales > Mycobacteriaceae > Mycobacterium > Mycobacterium brisbanense. The sequence goes on along the minus strand of NZ_BCSX01000024.1, from coordinate 158,528 downwards.
AGTCCCCTGCGCGAGCAGACGCAAAGGTCCCGGTTTTGCGGCGTGTCGGGGCACCTCCACGTCTGCTCGGCACAATGGGGAGGTGGCTGAGGATCTGCGGGACACTGTCGACGCGGTGTGGCGCATGGAGGCCGCCAAGATCGTCGCGACGCTGACGCGTGCGGTCGGCGACGTCGGCCTGGCCGAGGACATGGCGGCCGACGCGCTTCTCGACGCGCTGACACAGTGGCCGCAGACCGGGGTGCCACGCAATCCCGGCGCCTGGCTCACGACGGTGGCCAAGCGCAAGGCGATCGACCACTTCCGCCGCCAGGAGAACCTGGACACCAAGTACGCGGTGCTGGCCCGTGAACTCGCCGACCACGTCGACGAAGCGTGGGACCCCGACCGTATCGACGACGACGTGCTGCGGCTCATCTTCATCGCGGCCCATCCCCTGTTGTCGCGGGAAGCGCAGATCGCCCTGACCCTGCGGGTGATCGGCGGTCTGAGCACCGAGGAGATCGCCAAGGCCTTCCTGACGTCGAAGGCGACCATGGCGGCGCGGATCACCCGCGCCAAGAAGGCGCTTGCCGGCGTGCCGTTCGAAGTGCCCGACCGTGCCGAGTTCGGTGCGCGGCTGGCCGCCGTGCTCGGCGTGATCTACCTGGTGTTCAACGAGGGCTACGCGGCGTCATCGGGTCAGCGCTGGATCCGGGACGAATTGTGCAGTGAGGCACTGCGACTGGGCCGGGTGCTGGCTGCGCTCGCCCCGGACGAACCCGAAGTACAGGGGCTGGTGGCGTTGATGGAATTCCAATCGTCGCGGTTCGCCGCCCGCACCGACGCCGACGGTAACCCCGTGCTTCTGGAGGATCAGGACCGCACCCGCTGGGACCGCGCCCAGATCCACCGCGGCATCGACCGGCTGGAGCGCGCCAAAGAGTCTGCCCGGCAACGAGGTTGGGGTCCGTACGCATTGCAGGCCGCATTGGCCGAATGCCATGCCGTCGCACCCACCGCCGCCGACACCGACTGGGCCCGCATCGTGTCGATCTACGACGCACTGCTCCAGATCACACCGTCGCCCGTGGTGGAACTGAACAGGGCGGTGGCAGTGGCGATGCGCGACGGGCCCGCTGCCGCGCTGCCGATCGTGGACGGGATCACCGGGTTGGACGACTCGTACCTGTTGCCGAGCGTACGTGGGGAGCTGCTGTCGCGGCTAGGCCGCGATGCCGAGGCCGCAACCGAATTCGAGCGGGCCGCGGCCATGACGGCCAACGAACGCGAACGCGCTGTGCTGCTGGAGAAGGCGGCAGGTGCTGACGCGCCGAAATATTCAGGTGCCCCGGACACTCCCGGTGCGGTAAGCAGAACCATGTGACTGAACTGATCCTGCGCGCAACCACCGACGACGAAGACTTCCGAGAGTTCATGTCCGCGTCATACGGGGTGTTCCTGCAAGACCCCCGGATGGACGAGATCGATCTGATCCGCGAGTTCACCGACCTCGACCGGATGTTCGGGTTTCACGACGGGCAGCGGTGGGCGTCGACGGCGGGGGCGTTCTCCCGGGACGTGGTGCTGCCCGGAGGCGTCACCGCGCCGGTGGCCGCCGTCACGGTCGTCACCGTCTCGCCCAGCCATCGCCGTCGCGGTCTGCTGACGGCGATGATGCGCCATCAACTCGACGACATCCGAACCCGCGGCGAGGCGCTCGCCATCTTGTTCGCCTCAGAAGCGTTGATCTACGGGCGTTTTGGCTACGGCATGGCATGCTCCAGCGCCACGTTGAAGGGGCAGGTACGTGAGCTCGCGTTCCGCCCGGACGTCGACCTCGGCGACGGCTCGGTGACGGCAGTCGATGCCGAAACGCTGCTGAGCGTCGCACCGGACATCTACCGACAAGCGGTCGCGCACAAGACCGGTCAGATGGCCAGAACCCGTCCCTGGTGGGATGCCTGGATCCACGACAACGAGGAGCGCCAGAAGGAATCCGGCAAGATCCGCTTCGCGGTGCACCACGACGCCGACGGCACCGTCAGCGGATTCGCCATCTACCGCCCCAAATCGCACTGGGCAGACACCGGACAGCCAGCTGCCGAATTGCATGTCCAGGAGGTGCGGGCGACGCATCACCGCGCGTACGCCCGGCTCTGGCGGTACCTGTTGGACATGGATCTGGTGCGCAGCGTCACCTTCTACGGCGCCGCCGTGGACGAACCGCTGCGATACCTGGTGGCCGACCAGCGCGCGTTGCAATGCGACGTGAGCGACGGTATCTACGTGCGGTTGGTGGACGTCGCCCGCGCGTTGACGTTGCGCCGTTACGCCGCGCCGATCGACGTCGTACTCGAGGTGACCGACGAGTTCTGCCCCTGGAACACCGGCCGGTTCCGGTTGCGCGGCGGTCCCGACGGCGCAGAATGCGAAACCACCACGGATCCAGCCGATATCGCCATCACCGCGCGCGATCTCGGGGCCATCTACCTGGGTGGCGTCAGCCTGCAGTCCTTGACCGCGGCCGGATTGGCCGTCGAGCTCACCGAGGGATCGGCGCAGCGGGCCGCGGTCGGCTTCGGCTGGCCGACCGCTCCCAGCGTGCCCGACGACTTCTAGTCGCCGGCTGGCACGATGGTTCGCATGGTGCATGCGGTGATGTTCGACTTTTCGGGAACTCTGTTTCGCCTTGAGGAGGACGACAGCTGGTTCGCGGGGATGGCCGTCGACGAGCACGAGGTCGACGGCCATGTGCAGGCGGAGTTGATGCGCCGCCTCACCGCGCCCACCGGGCGGTCGGTGGAGATGTCCGACGAGCAGTACCACGCGTGGGTGAACCGCGACCTGGCCCCGCATCTGCACCGCGAGGCCTACCTGCACGTGCTGCGCGAGTCGGGACTCGCCGATCACCACGCCGAGTCGCTGTATGACCGGGTCATCGACCCGGCCAGCTGGACGGCCTACCCCGACACCGCCGATGTCCTGAAAAACCTTAAATCACAAGGTATCCGGACGGCCGTGGTGTCCAACATCGCGTTCGACGTGCGGCCGGCGTTCGCTTCCGCCGGCGCCGACGCCTACGTCGACGAGTTCGTGCTGTCCTTCGAGGTGGGCGCGATCAAGCCCGACGCAGCGATCTTCGCCGCCGCACTGGACAAGCTCGGGGTGGCCGCCACCGACGCCCTGATGGTCGGCGACAGCGAAGAAGCCGACGGCGGCGCGCGGGCACTGGGGTGCCAGTTCGCGCTGGTCGACCCGTTGCCCACCGCCGAGCGACCCGACGGGCTGCGTTCGGCCCTGACCCGCTTCGGAATCTCCACCTAGTGTGGGGTCATGGCTGACGAACGCATCCGGCCACCGTGGTGGCTCAAGTACGTCAACAAAGTGATGATCGGACTCAACAAGCTCGGCGTCGGCGGCGACAACGGCCCGGTCGTACTGACCGTGACCGGCCGAAAGACAGGCAAGCCACGTACGACTCCGGTGACCCCGATGACCGTCGACGGCGAGCGCTACATCGTGGCCGGCCTACCTGGAGGGGACTGGGCCGCCAACGCACGCGCCGCCGGCGAGGCGACCATCAACCAGGGCCGCCGCGCCCAGCGCGTGCGCATGGTCGAGATCCCCGCCGACCAGGCCCGCCCGCTCCTGCGGCAGTTCCCCATCCTGGTGCCCACCGGCGTCGGGTTCATGAAGAACGCCGGGTTGGTCACCGGGCCGAACCCCGACGAGTTCGAAGCCCTCGCCGGCCGCTGCGCGGTATTTCGGCTCGACCCGGTGTGATCCCGTGCGTCAGAGGTGCGGCGCCTCCTTGATCTTGCTGTCCTGCTTGCCGGCCGTCTGACAGAACGTCTGCACCGACACCTTGGTCCCGGTGATCTCCAGCTGGGCCGCGTCGGTGCCCTTCTCGTCCTTGAGCATCTTTGCCACGGCGTCGTTCTGGGTCTTCTCGTCCGCACCCAGGTAGTCCTTGCAACTGGTGTCGCCGCCGGTGGCAGCCGGCGAGCAGCCGACCAACATCACACCGGCGACCAGGCCAGAGAACAACATGCCTGCCGAGCGTTTCATCGCAGCCCTTTCTGTCCGCGCACAAGACACGCGCACCGTGCTTCATACCCGTGGCCCGCACCGGTCAAACCCCGCTCTACAGTCGAGCGGGTGAGCTCTGATTCCAGCGCAGCCAACCCGTTCGACCCCGCGGCGTGGGAGCCGGTCGCCGGTTTCGGCGACCTGACCGACATCACCTACCACCGGCATGTCGTCGACGGGGCCAAGCAGCCGACGGTCCGCATCGCATTCGACCGGCCCGAGGTGCGCAACGCATTCCGCCCGCACACCGTCGACGAGCTGTACCGGGTGCTCGACCATGCCCGCATGTCGTCGGATGTCGGCGTGATCCTGCTGACCGGCAACGGCCCGTCGCCCAAGGACGGCGGATGGGCGTTCTGCTCCGGCGGCGATCAGCGCATCCGGGGGCGCACCGGCTACCAGTACGCATCGGGGGAAACCGCCGAGACCGTGGACCCGGCCCGCGCCGGACGACTGCACATCCTGGAGGTGCAGCGCCTGATCAGGTTCATGCCCAAGGTGGTGATCTGTCTGGTCAACGGCTGGGCCGCCGGCGGCGGGCACAGCCTGCACGTCACCTGCGATCTGACACTCGCCAGCCGTGAGCATGCGCGGTTCAAGCAGACCGACGCCGATGTCGGCAGTTTCGACGGCGGGTTCGGCAGTGCCTACCTGGCGCGCCAGACCGGGCAGAAATTCGCCCGCGAGATCTTCTTCCTGGGCCGCACGTACGACGCCGAGACCATGCATCAGATGGGCGCGGTGAACGACGTGGTCGACCATGCCGATCTGGAAACCGTCGGCCTGCAGTGGGCAGCCGAGATCAACGGCAAGTCACCGCAGGCCATCCGGATGCTCAAGTTCGGGTTCAACCTGATCGACGACGGACTCGTCGGCCAACAGGTATTCGCCGGGGAGGCAACCCGTTTGGCCTACATGACCGACGAGGCCGTGGAGGGCCGTGACGCCTTCTTGGAGAAGCGCGACCCGGACTGGAGCGCGTTTCCCCGATACTTCTGATACCGCGGAATCACCCACGGCCCGCGTACGGCATGGCGCGGGCCATCACCGTGATGGACGGGACGGACACCTCCAGCGGCAGATCGACGATATGGCCGATGGCACGCGCCACGTGGTCGACGTCGAAAGTCGGCTCCGCCGCGAGGCTTCCATCGGCCTGCAGGGTCTGCTGACTGAACCCCGCCGTCATGTCGGTGGCGGCGTTGCCGATGTCGATCTGCGTGACACAGATGTCGATATCGCGCAGATCCAACATCATTGACGCGGTCAGCCCGGTCATGGCGTGTTTGCTGACGGTGTAGGCCAGGCTCTTGGGTCGAGGTCGGTGCGCGGATATCGACCCGTTGTTGATGATGCGTCCACCGCGCGGGTCTTGCGCCGTCATGACCCGGGCGGCTTCACGCGCGCAGAACACCGCGCCGTCGACATTGGTGCGCCAGACGCTGTGCCACTGCTCGTCGTCGATGTCGACGATCGACGCCGCCGGCCCGAACACTCCTGCGTTGTTGAACAACACATCGACCCGCCCGAACTCCGACACCGCGTCGGCGAACAGCGCCCGCACCGAGGCCGAGTCGGTCACGTCGGTCGTCACCACCCGCGCGTTCGGCCTGCCGTCGGCAGTCTCGTCCAGCGGCTCAGGCCTGCGTCCGGCCAGCACCACCTGATGCCCGGCGTCCAGCAGCACCCGCGCCGTCGCCCTGCCGATACCACTGCCCGCCCCGGTGATCACCACAACTTTGTCCACGAGATCGATTGTTGCTCAGGGCGTGTACCCCGGCCTGGCCAGCAGATCCCGAATCCCCGCATCGATGAAGTCGGTGTCCGTGGGATTCACCCCACCCCCGGCGAAGTGACCCCAGATGCCGGGAATGACCCGCACTTCGCCCTGTGGGATGAACTGACTCGCCCACTGCTCGTCTTCGGGCGGGAAGTACAGATCTTTTTCGGCAGGCATCGCCAGCAGCGGACACTTGATGGACGCCAGCGCCTTCTCCACGTCACCGCCGAACCCCGGTGTATTACCGACGTTTCCGCTGTGCCACGTCCGCAGCATCGCGATGAGATTGTTCGGATCGCGTCCGTCGCGGAAGAAGTTCTCCCAGAAGCCGTACAGGAAATCATCGAACGACGTGAAGCCGAGCTCGCGCCATGCTTCCTGCCAGTAGAACGCCTGCGAGTAGCCCCAGCCCGAGTACACCCGGGCAAAAGCGCGTAATCCCTTGACCGGCAGCCGGTCCGGTGAGTAGTCGCCGTCGGCCCACACCGCGTCCGCCGTCAGGGCGAAGATCAACGACTCGAGGAACACCTTGTTGTGTGGCGCGGTGATGCTCGACCCGCAGAACGGCGCGGCGCGCTGGACCATCTCGGGATGACTCACCGCCCACTGGTAGGTCTGCCCGGCACCCATGGACCATCCGGTGACGAGCGCGATGGTCGATATCCCGAAGTTCTGCGTGACGAGTTTGTGCTGCGCCTCCACCTGGTCGTAGAACGTCACAGCGGGAAAGCGGGCCCGGTCATACGGGGCCGGAGTGTTCGACGGCGAGGACGACAGCCCGTTGCCGAGCATGTTGGGCACGATGATGAACCACTCGTCGGGGTTGAGCGCCTTGTCGGTGCCGATGAGCCATTCGTTGTCGGTGTGCCACCCCGAATACCAAGTGGGGTAGACGATCACGTTGGACTTGTCCGAGTTCAGCGTGCCGTAGGTCTTGTACGCGAGCGTCGTGTTGCGCAGCGTGAAGCCGCTCTGCAGGGTGAAGTCGCCAAGGTCGAAATACTCGGCATCGGTGGGCGCTGGCACGATGTGGTTCCTTCCGGTCTGTCGTTGAGTCGGGACGCGCACAACAGGATTGACGTTTGACAACGGCGGCGTAGGCACCGTCCGGGTGTCACCGGACAGTTATTTCCAAATGGGAATAACAGGCTTGAACCTACACGCTCGTCGGGCCGGATCAAGCGCAACCGCCAAATCGCTCGGACCACCTCAGGCGCCTGGCGGTACGGGGCCGTTCCTAGACTCACTGCATGAGCAAGAGCCCGCTGCGCCGGCTGTCCGAACAGCTGTTGCTGACCAGCATGCGTCCGCCGTTGACCGACCGGTTGCACACTCGCGACGACATCGACATCGCCGGGAAGCGCATCCTGCTGACGGGCGCATCGTCGGGCATCGGCGAGGCCGCCGCCGAGAAGCTGGCCGCCCGCGGTGCCACCGTGGTGGTCGTGGCCCGTCGTCAGGAACTCCTGGGCGATCTCGTCGGACGCATCACCGCCAACGGCGGCGAAGCCGTGGCGCACGCCGTCGACCTCTCCGACATGGATGCGATCGACGAACTGGTCGCGACAGTCGAGCGCGACATGGGCGGCGTGGACATCCTGATCAACAACGCCGGACGGTCGATCCGACGCCCGCTGGCCGAATCGCTGGACCGCTGGCACGACGTCGAACGGACCATGACGCTCAACTACTACTCACCGCTGCGGCTCATCCGCGGGCTGGCCCCGGGCATGCGGGAGCGGCGCGACGGGCACATCATCAACGTGTCGACCTGGGGCGTGATGAACGAGTCGTCACCCCTGTTTGCGGTGTACAACGCCTCGAAGGCGGCGCTCAGCGCCGTCAGTAGGGTCATCGAGACCGAATGGTCCGCAGCCGGCGTGCATTCCACGACGCTGTATTACCCGTTGGTGAAGACCCCGATGATCGCGCCGACCCGCGCCTACGACAACCTGCCCGGGCTCTCGGCGAGCGAGGCCGCCGACTGGATGGTGACCGCCACCCGGACCCGCCCCGTGCAGATCGCGCCGCGGATGGCCGTCACGGCCAAAGCACTCAACACCGTGGCCCCCGCACTTGTCGACGCCATGATGAAAAGGCAGCGGGTCCAACCGGTGTGACGTGTCGGGGCACGCAGGCCGCGACCCGATGGTAAACAATCAGCTATGGAGATCCTGGCCAGCCGGATGTTGATCCGGCCGGTGGACTACCCGAAATCGGTCGAGTTCTACCGTGACGGCATCGGTCTGGCGATCGCTCGCGAGTACCCGGGCGGCACAGTCTTCTACGCGGGGCAGTCGCTCATCGAGTTGGCCGGCCATCACTCCCCCACCGAATCCGGAGTCTTCCCTGGTGCGTTGTGGTTGCAGGTGCGCGACATCTACGCCACCCAGGCCGAACTGGAGGGCCGCGGCGTGCCGATCGCCAGGGCCGCCCAAGAGGAACCATGGGGTCTGCACGAGATGCACGTGAGCGACCCCGACGGCGTGACGCTGATCTTCGTCGAAGTCCCCGACACTCACCCGCTGCGCCGCGACACCCGACAGTGATGGGTCGCAAATGACGAAAACCCCTGCCGTGGCAGGGGTTTTCGCGTGATGAGCTCAGCGGGACGGCGTCGCCAGCGGCCAGCCGACCGAGGCCAGCCGGGACGCCACCTGATGAATCTCTTCGGGATTCGGCGCCTTCTCGGTGATCTGCTGGATGGCGCGGTGGATCTCGTCGTCCGTCACCGGCGCGTCGCCGTTGCTGGACCGCAGGATGGTCTGCGCCGCCTTGATGACCTCGTCCTCGGTCAGCGAACGCTTCAGCAGCGCCAGCAGCGGAAAGTAGTCCTTGGGCGGAACACCCTCCGGGTATCCCTGGTGCAGCCAGCCCAGGACGTTGTCGATGACACTCGTGCCTTCTGTCATGGTCGTCAGCTCACTTAGGGAGGAAGGGGACGGGGTTGAAACCGAAGTGGTGGATGATCGTGGTCTTGGTGATGTAGAGAATCGCGATCACGATCACCGCCGCGACGACTGCGAACAGCAGCAGTCCCAGGGCCTTGAGCGCTTGGTTGGGCGCCGAGACGGTGCCGTCCTCGTGCGTGCCGCCGGCACCGCTGGAGTACGCGACCAGCCCGCCCGCGAACAGTGCAGGCAACCCGGCACCGAGAATCAGTCCGACCAGCAACACCTTGAAAATGGCTTCTACATAAGTCATCTGTCAGTCCCTATTCGTTCCGTATCGAAGTCCGGTCAGACCGCTGCGGCTTTGTCGCCGCTTTTGGTGGCCTCGCGGACCTCGGCGGGCACCACGGAGTTGGTCGTGTCGTCCCAATCGGCGTTGACGTTCTTGGAGTCGACCTTCTGCTGCTGGGCACGCCACCACATGTAGGCGGACAGCGCCACCAGGATGAGGAATATGAGTCCGTCGCCGGCCAGGGCCGAACCGGTGAGCGACTCGACACCCTCGGACAGCCAGAAGGACAGCGCACCGACGATGCCCGCGGCGGGAAGCGTGACCAGCCATGCCAGCGCCATGCGGCCGGCAACCGCCCAACGCACCTCGGCGCCGGGCTTGCCCACACCGCTACCGAGGATCGAACCCGTCGCGACATGCGTGGTCGACAGCGCCATACCGGCGGCCGACGAGCTCAGGATGACCACTGCCGAGGAGGCCTCGGCGGCGAAGCCCTGCGGGGACTCGATCTCGACGAGCCCCTTGCCCAGGGTGCGGATGACGCGCCAGCCGCCGATGTAGGTGCCGAGGCCGATGGCCAGTGCGCAGGACAGGATGATCCAGAACGGCAGCCCGTCCTTCTTCACGTCGCCGGTCAGGTGGCCGGTGGTGATGAGCGCGAGCGCGATGACACCCATGGTCTTCTGCGCGTCATTGGTGCCGTGAGCCAGGGCGACCAGCGAAGCGGTGGCGATCTGGCCCCAGCGGAAGCCTTCCTCGCGCCGCTTCTTGATGACGTTGCGGGTGATCCGGTACACGAGCCAAGTGCCCACGGCGGCAACGATTCCCGCGATCAGAGGGGACGCGACGGCCGGGATGAGCACCTTGGAGATGACACCGCTCCAGTTGACCCCGCTGCTGCCCAGCGCGGCGAGGCCGGCACCGATCAGACCGCCGAAGAGCGCATGCGACGAGCTGGACGGGATGCCGAAGAGCCAGGTGAGCAGGTTCCAGAGGATGCCGCCGATGAGGCCCGCGAAGATGATGGTGAGGCCGGTCGACGAGGAGATCGACGGCAGCAGGTGGCCTGTTTTGCTGTCCTGCACCTTGATCACCGATGTGGTGACGGTGACAGCCACCTCGACGGAGAGGAACGCGCCGACCAGGTTGAGGATGCCGGCAAGGAGGACCGCCGTCTTGGGCTTGAGGGCGCCCGTCGCGATCGAGGTCGCCATGGCGTTGCCGGTATCGTGAAAACCGTTTGTGAAATCGAAAGCCAGTGCTGTTGCTATCAACAACACCAGGATGATCAGCTCTGCGCTCATGGCGCTAATTCTGGGGGACCACTGGCAATTTTGACCAGCTGACGCATCACCTCGATTGGCCCTCCCAACAGGCAATTCAGCTTATTCAGCGATGAGTTCACCGATTGTTCATCTTAGGGCTTCAAGGCGTTTGCCCGTGGCAACAATGCGCCGGACGGCTGCGATATGTTCACTGTGATCCACAGCCCTCGACAGCACTACCATCGGTGCAGTCTCCGTCGCATGCCCCGGGATCCCCGCCCGGTCCCCCATCAGGAGTTGCCGCAGTGAACACCTTCCTCGCCAAGATCGCGGCTTGGCTCAAGTCCGGCTATCCGGAGGGGGTGCCCGACGCCGATCGGGTGCCTCTGCTGGCGCTGCTGTCGCGTCGTCTCACCAACGACGAGGTCAAGGCCGTCGCCCGCGACCTCATCAACATGGGAGAGTTCGACAAGTTCGACATCGGAGTGCTGATCACCCAGATCACCGACGAGCTGCCCCGCGACGAAGATGTCGAACGGGTCCGCGAGCGCCTGGCCGCGAAAGGCTGGCCGCTGGACGATCCGCGCGACACCGAGACCCGCGACGAGAACCCCGACGGAAATGAGGGGTCGGCATAGCCACCCTGCGTCCGCTCAGCGTCGGTGACGCCGCGCCACTTCTGCCGGTTCTGGAGAATCTGCTGGCCGGCCGGGATGCAGCGATCCTTCCGGTACCCGCAGCCGACGACCGCCAGGCCTCGCTGCTCACCACAGCGCTGCGTGCCGGCGCCCCGATCGACGACGACGTCGCAGTGGTGGTCTCGACATCGGGAACCACCGGCGCGCCAAAGGGCGCACTGCTGACGGCGGCCGCGTTGCGGGCCGGCGCCGAGGCGACCCATCACCGGCTCGGTGGCCCCGGGCGTTGGTTGTTGGCCCTGCCGGGCTATCACATCGCAGGGCTGCAGGTCTTGATCCGCAGCGTCGTCGCAGGCACCACGCCGGTGTCGATCGACCCGTCCTTCGACGTCGGCGACCTGCCCGGCGTGGTCGCGGCGATGGGTTCCGGGCGCAGATATGCCTCACTGGTCGCGGTGCAGCTCGACAAGGCGCTGCACGACGCACGCGCGGCCGCCGCGCTCGCCGAACTCGATGCCGTGCTCATCGGCGGCGGCCCGATGCCCGCGGGTGTTGCCGAACGAGCCGCGGAAGCGGGCATCACGGTGGTACGGACGTACGGGATGAGCGAAACCGCGGGCGGCTGCGTGTACGACGGCGTACCCCTCGACGGCGTGGCGGTACGTATCGACGACGGGCGCATCGTGTTGGGCGGTGCGACGGTCGCGAAGGGCTACCGCAACCCCGTCAGCCCGGACCCGTTCGCCGAGCCAGGCTGGTTCCGCACGGATGACCTTGGCGTCGTGGATGATTCGGGCACTCTTCGGGTGCTCGGCCGGGTGGACGACGCGATCAGCACGGGCGGGCTGACCGTGCTGCCGCAGCTGGTCGAGGCGGCACTGGCGACGCATCCCGCGATCGCCGACTGTGCGGTGTTCGGGCTCGCCGACGAACGACTCGGCCAACGGGTGGTGGCCGCGGTGGTGTTGTCGTCGGCGGCCGTGCCCGGGGTGGCCGAGCTGCGCGCTCACGTGGCCCAGACGCTCGACGCGACGGCGGCGCCCCGGGAGATCCACGTGGTCGACGAACTGCCGCGGCGCGGCATCGGCAAGCTCGACCGCCGGGCGCTGGCCAGCCGATTCGGCTGAGCCGCGGCACGGACCGGACAAACCGGTTGCCGGCGTGGGCATCATGGACTCATGCGCCAGGAAGTGACATCGGTAGACCAGTTGCGTGCCATCGTCGGGTTCCCCAACACGTACGTGGCCAACAAGGTGTCGCCGCGGCTCTCGGAGGCCCAGCAGGACTGGCTGAAGCACTCCCCGCTGGGCTTCGTGGCCACCACCGACGCCGACGGCCGCGTCGACGTCTCACCCAAGGGCGACCCGCCGGGTTTCGTCCACATCATCGACGACACCACCATCGCCATCCCCGAGCGGCCGGGCAACAAACGGGTCGACGGGTATCTCAACGTGCTGCAGAACCCGCATGTCGGCACGGTGTTCCTGATTCCCGGCCGCGGCGACACCCTGCGGATCAACGGCACCGCCAAGATCCTTTCCGACGCAGACTATTTCGACGCACTGGTGGTCGACGGCAAGCGACCCATCCTGGCGCTGGAGATCGCCGTCGAGGAGGTTTTCTTCCACTGCGCCAAGGCATTCCTGCGCTCTGACACGTGGAAGCCCGAATCCTGGAACCCGACGGCAGTGCCCAGCGTGGCGCAACTGGCCAAGGCGTTCAAGCCGGACCTGAGCCAGCGCGAACTCGACGACTACTACAGCGAAGACAACCTGCGCAAGATCCTCTATTAGCCAGGGGCTTTCACCAGAACCGCGCGGGTGTAGAGCAGCTGGAAGGCGCGTCGCTGCACGTTCTGCTGGGATTGGGAACCGGGCGCGGTGGTCACGACGGCGATGTCACAGCCCGCGGCCGCGGCGTCGGTCAGCCGGGCGGCGAGCAGCGCCGTCTGCACGCCTCGCCTGCGGTAGGCCGGGGCCGTCGCAGCACCGGCGAGCTGGGCGATGCCGTCGGCGAACCGGGCGCTGCCACCGCCGGCCACCACGCCCTCGCACAACGCGATATACGCTGTGGCGCCGGCCTTTTCCAAATCCCGTTCGACGCGCTCGATGACATCGCGCGGGAACTCCTCGTGGCTGGGCACACCGACACCGTCCGGGTGGGCGAACCCGTCGACCACCACATTCACCCACGCCGTCAGATCGTCGGCGCGGCGCACCTCGACACCTGGCACCGACTGCTCGTCGCCCGTGGGTACCCGGCCGAGGATGTCCTCGAAACCGGCCACGTGGTAGCCACGTGCGGTCAGCATCGCCGCGATCGCCGGATCCGCCAGCGTGGACAACTCCACCTGGGTGGCCGCACCGCGCTCGGCCATCATGTGTTCGACCTCGCCGAGCAGAGCGGTGTCCGGCACTCCGTCGAAGCCCAGGCCCACGACCTTGTTCAGCGGTGAGTGGGGTTCGGCGAAACAGGCGTATCCGCCGGCCACCGGCACCGCGAGCACGTCGGCGCCGCGGCTCGCCGCGGCGTGCGTCGCGGCGACGATGAGCTGCGTCTCGGCGCGCTCGATACGAGCCGCCAGGTCGGTGCCGCAGAAGAGTACGTCGGTGTTCACGTTGGCTACCTTCACATCGTCGAGCGCAATTCTCCAGAGGTTTTCCGCCCCGCGCCCCAAGCCTCACCGAGAGTCCACAGCGCAACACCGATGAGCACCAGATCCTTCAGCAGGAATTGCCCCGGTTGTGCCCCGAGCACAGGGATGGGACCCGCATGGTTGACCACCACGCCCGGCGTGGTGAACAGGAAGCTGAGAGTGCCGAGAAACAACACGACTGCCATGGCGCTGCCGACGGCCGAAAGCCGGGGCCACCACGGCCGCAGGGCAATCAGGGCAGCCGCCGTGATCTCGGCGGACCCCAGCGTGGCCGCGACCGCTCCGGCGCTGAGAAAATGATAGATCCACGACATCAGCGGGCTGTGCTCGATGAGCACGCGGGCCTCCATCTTCACGTACTTGCCCACCCCGATCCACGCGAGCACGATCACGAGCCCGTAGCGGCTGACAACCTGGCCGGCGGCGGTGAGACGTTCTGGTAGCGCTGTCATGCGTTCCACGATGCGGCAATATCGACCGCATGCCATGACTCGACAGCCGACGTCACCGAATGGTCAGACCCGTCCGAGCGGGGCCCGTTTAGGCTTGAGCGCATGCAGATCGGACGCCGGGAAGCTGTCGCGGTGGCCATCGGTCTGGTCCTGGTGGTCGCGGCGTTCGTGGTACCACACCTGCACTTGGGTATCGTCACCCCTCTGATCAACAGCACGGCCGCGCAGATTCACAGCTTTGCCGACACCGCACCGATTTTCGGCTGGTGGAACGCGCACGTCGGATGGGGCACCGTCCCGGCCATCGTGATCGCGGTGGCCGCCGTGTGGTGGGGTCCGGCTCTGGCACAGCGGCTTCCGTGTCGGGTGCTGCCCGTCACGGCCTGGGCGGCATCGGGTGCGTGGGCGTTCTCGCTGGCCATGATCGACGGCTGGCAGCGCGGCTTTGCCGGGCGGCTCACCGCGCCGCACGAGTATCTGAACCAGGTGCCGACCGTCACCGACATTCCCGAGGCGCTGCGCACGTTCTCGGCGAGAATCCCCGGCCATCAGCCTGATTCGTGGATCACGCATGTCTCGGGGCATCCGCCGGGTGCGCTGCTGACCTTTGTGTGGCTGGACCGCCTGGGACTGGGCGGCGGCGCATGGGCCGGGTTGCTGTGCCTGTTGGTCGGATCCAGTGCCGCCGCGGCGATCGTCGTCACAGCCCGTGCTCTCACCGACGAAGCCACGGCACGTCGGGTCGCGCCCTTCGTGGCTGTGGCGCCGACCGCCATCTGGATCGCGGTCTCGGCTGACGGGTATTACGCAGGTGTCGCCGCGTGGGGTATCGCCTTGCTGGCCTTGGCGGTACACAGCCGCCACCACATACCGTGGGCGCTCGGCGCGGGACTCCTGCTGGGCTGGGGCATCTTCCTGAATTACGGCCTGGTCCTGATGGCGCTCCCGGCACTGGCCGTGTTGCTCACCGCGCCCGATTGGCGGGCCGCGCTGCGGGTTCTGGTACCTGCCGCGGTGGCGGCGCTGGCCGTGGTGGCAGTGTTCCTCGCCGCAGGGTTCTGGTGGTTCGACGGCTATACCCTGGTCCAGCAACGGTATTGGGGCGGGATCGCCGCCAACCGGCCGTTCCAGTACTGGTCGTGGGCCAACCTTGCCTCGGTGGTGTGTGCCATCGGGCTGGGCAGTGTGGCCGGGATGGGCCGGCTGTTCGACGTTTCCGCGATCCGGCGGCAACCGGGACTGCGACTGGTGCTGATCGCTGCGCTGGTGGCGATCCTGTTCGCCGATCTCAGCATGCTGAGCAAGGCAGAGACCGAACGGATCTGGCTGCCGTTCACGGTGTGGCTCACGGCCGCGGGCGCGTTCCTGCCGCCGCGTTCAGCGCGGTTCTGGTTGGCGGTCAACCTGCTCGGCGCGCTCGTGCTCAACCACGTCATCCTCACCAACTGGTAGCACCCGCCTGAGCAACTCGTACAGCAACACGCTCAACCACACCACACCCAGGGAAACCGCCAGTCCCAGTGGATAATCGCGGTCCAGCACCGTCGCGTTGTCGGGGCGCATGCCAGGCCGCCCGTACACCGGTACGGCCAACAGCACCAGCACCACGCTGCACAACCCCGCGACGGCGATCGGTGAGCGCGAGCCCGCGGGGATCAGCCGGTGCCCCACCCATCCCATCGCCGCGCACAGCGGCGCGAAGACGAAATCGTGTACGACGACGGCGACGAGCGCCCACACCAGGATCCGGACGATGATGACCGGCGGGTTCTGCCACACCAAAAGCGCGCCGTAGACGCCCAGTCCGATTCCGGCCATCGCCAGCAGCAGCCGCATCGCCGTCATTGCACCACCTCGATCCGGGACAACCATTTCGTCTGCAGCACACCAGGTCTGCTCGGGGCGATCAGCCGGCACGGGTAGCCGTGGTCGAGGTCCAGGGGCTGGCCACCCAGCCGCAAGGCGATCAGCGTCGCGCTGTCGCGCGCATGCCGCGCCGGTAACACCGTGCGGGAGTAGGGCCCCGGCGGCTCGAGTGAGATCAGCCGCACATCGGAGTCCGCGTCACCGCCGACCGTGGCGATCAGATCCGCCAGCACCACCCCGCTCCATTCGGCGTCGACGCTCCAGCCCTCGACGCATGCGATCGGCAGCGTTCGCGTGGCCTGCGGGAGCGCCGCGAGTTCGGCGACGGTGAACGTGCGCACCACGTCGCCTTTCGTGACCGTCAGTCGGTAGTCGGGTGAGGTGGCGCTGCGGATCACGCCGGCCGCGACGGCCGAGCGGTTCACCGGAACCGCCTGCGGCCCTTGCCCGGAGCGCGGAGCCAGCACCGACACGCGGCGCAGCAACGGTACCGTCTGCCCCGCGGTCGCCAGCGTCGCCACCGCGACCGCCAGCCAGGTGCCGCGCAGCACCGTGCGCCGGGTGGGTCCATCCGGTACGTGATCGGGGAGTTCGAGCGGCTCGTCCAGTGCCCGGCGGATCACCGGCAGTTTGACCGCAAGGTGTACCAGCACAGCGCCCGCAGCGACGTAGGCCATGGCGTAGTGGGCGGTGGTGAAGAAGAACTTGAACGCGTACCACTGAGCGATGTTCATCAGCCCGGTGGAGAGCTGAAACAGCATGGCACCGACCAGAACCAGGATCGACAGCCGCTCCACCTGGCGCACGAGCCCACCGATCAGCGGGCGTTCGAACAGCTTCGGCCACACCGACCACAGTTTGACCACCAGTAGCGGGATGGCGGCGATGCCCGAGATCACATGCAGACCTTGGGTCAACCGGTACAACCACACGGGCCGGGTGGGCCAGAAAAACCAGGGCTGCGGGTGCTGGATGAAATGGCTGATCAGTCCCGTCACGAAGCAGACCGCGACCGCGACGCCCAGCGCCGCCCCGACCCGGACGGTCACGGCCGTGCCGCGCAGCGTCCCGGTACTCATGCCGCTTCCAAGACGGCGATCACCCGCGTGCCGACCGAATGGGTGGCTGTCACCGCGAGACCGACATCCCCGGCGAGCCGCCCCGCGCAATCCAAACCGACTGTCGCCCAGCGGAACCAGGGACCGATGCTGTTGACCGACTCCAGCCGGACCCATGCTGCGTCGACTCCTCTTGCCGCCGTGTCGAATTCGACCAGGCACCGGCCGCCCCGGCCGAGCAGCTCGCCGGCCCGCTGCAGCACCCGCCACGGGTCACCGCCGAGCCCGACATTGCCGTCGGCCAGCAGTACCGTCTGCCACCGGCCCGTTCCGGGCAGCGGCGCGAACAGATCTCGGCACAGCACCGGTGCGCCACTGCCGCGGGCCAATTCGACAGCTGTGCGGGACACGTCGACGCCGAGGGCAGGCAGGCCCCGCCGCACCAGCCCCGCGACCAACCGTCCCGGCCCGCAACCGAGATCGAGCGTCGGCCCAGAGCACAGGTTCACGATGGTCTCGTCAAACCTGCTGTCGAAGCGGCCGTTTGCCCTTGACCCGCCCAGCCAGCTGTACACCGGCAGATGCCTTGTGCCGCCGTCGGCGCGCCGGACCCAGCACTGTTCCCCGTCAAGCGCCCGGTCGTAAAGCTGTCCGTGCATGTCACATCCCCTGGGTCGCCCTGACGAACCGACTGTCGGGTGAGCACGCCCCGCGCACCTCGCTGATGTCGTCGACCGTGTCGAAGTCGGCCAACTCGGCGGTCAGGGCCACCGTTG
This sequence comes from Mycolicibacterium brisbanense, assembly GCF_001570425.1. Lineage (GTDB taxonomy): Bacteria > Actinomycetota > Actinomycetes > Mycobacteriales > Mycobacteriaceae > Mycobacterium > Mycobacterium brisbanense. Next base: position 140,783 of record NZ_BCSX01000024.1, on the reverse strand, counting down.
CGCCGGTATCACGCAGTGCGGCAAGGGTTTTTGCTCCGGTCTGCGGCGTCGACATCTCGACGTCGGCGAGGCACGCCGCCGTGCGGCTGTCCCGCACGCCGAGCACCCACCAACCGCCGTCGCGGGCCATGCCGAGCACCGCGTCGGCGTCGGACAGCGCGTCCGCGCACTGGTCGAGCAGGGCAGCGCTGATCTGTGGCGTGTCCATCCCGACCTGCAGCACCGGCAGCCCGGCCGCCGCGGCGGCGTCGGCGTGAGCGTTGGCGAGCCGTTCGGCGAAGTTCTCACCGCGCTGCGGGACGACGACGAAATCGGCAAGCCGGTCGCGTATCTCGTGGCTGCGGCGGGCCCGGTCAAGGTCGCCGGTCAGCGCCACCACACGCGCCTGGGCAGTGGCAGCGGCCGCCGCGTCGAGGGTGTCCAGCAGCGCCGCGGCAGCGATCTCGGCGGCGGCTTCGGCACCGATACCGGCGGCCAGCCGGGTCTTGGCCAAACCGGGAACCGGAGCCTTGGCAACCACCAGCACCACAACGGGTTTCATGTGATCGCCCGCCAGAAGTCCACTGCGGCGATGACGCTGCCCCGCACCGATCCACTCACCTTGGACTGGCCTCCGGTGCGCGGCCAGTAGGTCACGTCCCGCTCGACCACGCGCCACCCGGCCTGTGCCGCGCGGATCAACAACTCCAGTGGGTAGCCCGAGCGGCGATCCGACACCCCGAGCCCGATCAGGGCGTCGCGGCGGGCCACCCGCATCGGCGCGATGTCGTGCACCGGCAGCCGGTAACGCTGCCGCAGCCGCCAGCACACCGCCGCCGTCCCGAGCCGGGCATGCCAGGGCCAGCGCAACCCGGCCACCGGCCTGCGCCTGCCGATCACCAGATCGGCGCCGCGATCCAGTTCCGCGACGAGCGCCGGCAGCTCCCCTGGGTCCAGCGAGCCGTCGGCGTCGAGCACCGCCACAATCGGGCTCGCGGCTGCGACCACCCCCGCGTGCACGGCCGAGCCGTATCCGGGTCGTCGCTCGGCCACCACCGTGGCGCCGAGTTCCCGGGCCACCTCCGCGGTGCGGTCGGAGCTGTTGTTGTCGACGACCAGCGGCCGGTACCCGTCGGGCATCGCGGCCAGCACGCCGGGCAGCGACTGTTCCTCGTCCAGACACGGCAGCACCACGGTCACGAGCGCCGGTTCGGAGGCCATGGTCTCCGACGGTAGGCCGTCCACTGCCCGCGGGCCAGAGGCCATCCATGACGAAACCGTGACATCACCGCAGGTCGCGGCCCTGCGGCAGTAACCTCATAGAGTGACCCGGGTACTGATCGCCGACGACGACACCGTGGTACGCGACGTGGTGCGGCGCTACCTGGAACGCGACGGACTCGATGTGTCGGTCGCGCACGACGGCGCCGAAGCCCTGCGGCTGCTGGACACCGTGCAGATCGACGTCGCGGTGCTCGACGTGATGATGCCGGGTTCCGACGGCCTGTCGCTGTGCCGAGACCTGCGGCGCGACGGCGACTACAGCATGCCGGTGATCCTGCTGACCGCGCTCGGTGAAGAGGACGACCGCATCGCCGGGCTGGAGGCCGGCGCCGACGACTATCTGACCAAGCCGTTCAGCCCCCGCGAACTGGCACTGCGGGTGCGATCGCTGCTGCGGCGCAGCTCCGGGTCCGTCGGGTCGGTGCCCGCCGAAGTCGCCGTCGGCGATCTGCACGTATCGACCGCGGCACGCTCGGTCACCGTGGCGGGGCGCCCCGTCAGCCTGACCAACCGCGAGTTCGATCTGCTGGTGTTCCTCTTGACCAACAGCGACACCGTGTTCTCTCGCGAGGATCTGCTCAAACGGGTGTGGCGCTGGGACTTCGGAGATCTGTCCACCGTGACGGTGCACATCAAGCGGCTACGGTCCAAGCTCGGCGATCGACACCGGATTCAGACAGTGTGGGGACGCGGCTACCTGTGGAGTGGTGATGAGCGCTTGCGCGAAGAACAGAGGACGTAGATGAGCGCTTGCGCGAAGAACAGAGGGTGTAGATGAGCGCTTGCGCGAAGAACAGAGGGTGTAGTGCAGAACCTCGCTGAGATCATCGGATGGGCGCTGGCCTGCTCGCTGCCGGTGGTGCTGGCCGGGGCGATCATCATCCGGTTCGCGCGGTCCTGGTCGCTGGCGGTGAGCATGGTGGTGCTCGTCCTGATCCCGACCTTGGCCACGTTCACCGGGGTGCTCGGCGCCAGCGGGTTCATGATCACCGAGACGTTCGAGCAGACCGCGGTGGTGCTGGTGATCGTGTCGGTGGTGACCATCCCCGCGGCAGTCATGCTGGCCCGGTACCAGGCCCGGCGGACGGTGTGGGAACAGGAGATCCGCGATTCGGAGCGCGCGGCCGAGCATTCGCGCCGCCAGCTGGTGGCGTTCGTCAGCCACGACCTGCGTACCCCGCTGGCCGGTATCCGCGCGGTCTCCGAGGCCATCGCCGACGGCGTGGTCACCGACGACGAGGTCAGGACCCACGCCAAACACATTGAGCAGGAATCGATCCGGCTCTCCGAGATGGTCGACGACCTGTTCGAGATGTCGAAGATCAACGCGGGCTCGGTGCAACCGGTGCGCGAGCAGGTCGCTCTGGACGAGGTGGTGGCCGACGTGATCTCGGCCCACCGCATAGCGGCCGGCCGCGCCGGCGTGCGGTTGACCGCCGAACTGCCGCCGCAGCCGGTGCGGGTGCTGGGCAGTGACCGTGCCCTGGTGCGGGTGCTGTCGAACCTGGTGGCCAACGCCATCGCGCACACCCCCGAGGGCGGGGCCGTGACGCTGGCCCTCGGCGCGGACGCGGCCGGCGCATGGGCGCACGTCGACGACACCGGGGTCGGCATCGACGAGGCCGACCTGCCGCGCGTCTTCGACGTCGCCTATCGCGGCTCCAACGGCCGTGTGCCACGCGCAGACTCGTCACTGCCGAGCGGTTCGGGGCTGGGGCTGACCATTGCGGCAGGCCTGGTCCAGGCGCACGGCGGCACACTGTCGGCCCGCAATCTGGACACCGGTGCGCGTTTCGAGGTGCGCCTGCCGTTGACGCTCGACAACGTCGACTGACGCACACTGAATTCATATCCACTGCTGAGCTCATCGACAGCTGTGACGCGGACCGTAGCTACATGGTCATCACACCGCGCTATGCCGTCGTCACCCTTGCCGGATTCGCCGTGCTCTCCTTGGCCGCATGCGGCACGTCCAGCACGTCGTCCGCACCCAGTTCCGCGACCAGCGGCTCGACGTCGACGTCGACGTCGGCCGCCGCCGGCCCCGCCCCCGGCGCCGGCCACGACGGGAAGGACCGGGTGGACGGCCTGGTCAGCGCCGTATCCGGCGGCACGGTGAACGTCACGGGACGGCAGGGTCCGGCCACCGTGAACATCACCGGCTCGACGCACATCGCGCAACTCACTGCCGCACAGCTCACCGACGTCACGCCCGGCGAGTGCATCCAGGTCCACAACGCCAAGGACAGCAGCGCCGCCGCAGCAGTCGTCATCGCGCAGAACGCCGGGACCCAATGCGGACACAAAGGGGGTAATCAGCAACACGGCGTCGCCGGAACCGTCACTTCGGTGAATGGCAACTCGATCGTGGTCACCGAGGCCGACAACAGCACCGCAACGGTGACCGTCACTGCCAACACTCGCTACGAAAAGCGTTCCGGCGCAGAGGCTTCAGCGATCGTCACCGGCGTGTGCCTGGCGGCCCAGGGCACCAAGGACAGCAGCGGCGTCCTGCAGGCCGCCGGTGCCACGGTGCGGCCCGCGGTCAACGGCAACTGTGGCGGTGGGCGCCCGCAGCACTAGTCGGGCAGGCTGTTGCTCAGCCGTTCCGTGGCCGCCACGTAGTCCTCGATGAACTCGCGGACGACCTCACGCGCCGGCTTCACCTTGTTCATCAACCCCACGCCCTGCCCGACGAAGTAGGTCGCCAGCGCTTGGGCACCCGGATGGCCTTGTGCGGCAAGCACATCGATGCGGCGGATGACGGGCTCGGCGAGCATGTTCTGCAGCGGGAGCGGAAGTGTCTGGTGTCCAGCGGGATTCGGCTGCCACGCGTCGGTCCATTCGGAAACCAGCTGGCGCGCAGGCTTGCCGGTGCGGCCCGTCGACCGCACGGTGTCGCGCGACGTCGCGGCGAGCATCTTCTGCACGGTGTGCGGCGCCGTCTCGGCCTCCTCGGTGGTCAGCCACACCGATCCCGTCCAGGCGCCGGCGGCCCCCATCGCGACGGCGGCGGCCATCTGCCTCCCGGTCACGATGCCGCCCGCGGCCAAAACGGGAATGGTGCTGCCCATCTCAGCCAGCGAATCGAGAACCTCGGGGACGAGCACCAGCGTCGACACCTCACCGCAGTGCCCGCCCGCCTCGGTGCCCTGCGCGATGATCATGTCGACGCCGGCGTGCACCTGTTTGACGGCGTGCTCGCGGGCCCCGACCAGGGCCGCTACGGGGACGCCGCGTTCTCGCCCCGCGTCGATCATGTAATCGGGCGGCACGCCGAGGGCGTTGGCGATCAGTTTGATCGGATGGCTCAGCGCGACCTCGAGGAGCTCCTGCCCGGTGTCCCCCGACAGCGAAGAACCACCCAGCCGCGGGTTGGGATCGGGCTCGATGCCGTGCTGGGCGAGCAGTTGCGCCACGAAATCGCGGTATTCACCCGGGATTCGGTCCGCCAGCTGGCTGCGCGACAGGTGCTCGCCCTTGCCCTCGAATTTCGCCGGGACGATGATGTCGGCGCCATACGGCTTACCGCCCACGTGCTGGTCGATCCAGGTGAGTTCGCGGTCCAGTTGCTCGGGCGTGTAGGCGGTGGCGCCCAGGACGCCGAAGCCTCCGGCGTTGGTCACCGCGGCCACCACGTCACGACAGTGGCTGAAGGCGAAGAGCGGAAAGTCGATGCCGAACTGCTCACAGATGGCGGGTTTCACCACGTCAGTATTGGCACGTGGAGTTGACGGGTGTCAAGTGCGAGCCTTGGCCAACGAGCATCCACGAGTGTGCAACGTCTGCGAAAAATCGGCCGTTTTCTCGCAGCGGATTCACGCTCGCGGATCACGCCCGCAGCGGCGCGAACGCGAACTCGGCCAAACCGTCATACGGGTCGATCGCGGCCCGGAACCCCAGTGCCTGCGCCGCATGGGCCGGCGAGGCCACGATGTGCCGGACGTCGCCGCTGCGGTACTGGCCGGTGACCACGGGCGCCTGAGCACCGCGGGCCTCGCACAACCGTGTCGCCACGTCCATGATCGAGATGGGCCGCCCCGAGCAGACATTGAACGCGTTGAATCCGTCCAGCCCGGCGTCGACCGCGGCGACGTTGGCGGCCGCGACGTCATCGACGTGGACGAAGTCGCGCATCTGCCCGCCATCCTCGAAAACCCTTGGCTGCCCACCGGATTCGAGCTGGGAGCGGAAGATGGCCGCGACACCCGAGTAGGGCGTGTCGCGCGGCATGTTGGGGCCGTAGACGTTGTGATAGCGCAACGCGACCACCGACCCGGCACCGCTCTCCACCCAGGCCAGCGCGAAATGCTCCTGCGCGGTTTTGCTGGCGGCGTACAGGCTTCGGGGCCGCAATGGTGCGTCCTCGCCGACCAGCCGCCACCGCAACGGTTCCCCACCGACCGGGCAGCGATGCTCGAACACCCCGGCGTCCAGATCCGCGCGGGTGCGCGGCGCCGGGTCGACCGGGCCGTGCGCCGGGCAGTCGTAGCCACCCTGCCCGTAGACCACCATCGATGACGCGAGCACGAGCCGCGTACAGCCCGCGGCGTACATCTCGGCGAGCAGCACCGCCGTGCCGAAGTCGTTGTGCCCCGCGTACGACGGCGCGTCGGCCGCATCTACCCCGGCTCCCACGACGGCAGCCTGGTGGCACACCACGTCGACACCGTCGAGCAACGGCTTCAGGGCATCGCCGTCCCGGATGTCGACAAGGTGACACTGCGGCGGAGGTTCGGCGCCGGGGCCGTGCGCGGCGGCGAGCATGGTGTCGACGGCGATCACCTCGTGGCCCGCGGACCGTAACGCGACCGCCGTCCGGGACCCGATGAAACCCGCCGCGCCGGTGAGCAGAACCCTCACGGCAACTCGAAAGGCAGCTTCACCCCGTCATGGGCCAGGCAATGGGTGCAGGTCCGCTCGACGTCGACCGCCTCGAGCGCCTCGTGCACCAACTTCTTGAACGGCACGATGTTCCGCTCGAATTCGGCGAACACGTCGACCGCGCGCACCCCCGCCCCCGTCTCGATGCCCGCGTCCAGGTCGGTCACCAAAGCAATGGCGGCGTAACACATTTCGAGTTCCCGGGCCAGCACCGCCTCGGGGTAGCCGGTCATGTTGACCAACCGGAAGCCCTGGCCCGCGAACCACTGGCTCTCGGCGCGCGTGGAGAACCGCGGGCCCTGGATCACCACCATGGTGCCGCCGTCGACCACGCCGGGCAGCCCGGCCGCCGCGGCGCGCAGCGTCGGACAGTAGGGATCGGCGAAACTCACATGGATGCCGCCGGAATCGAAATAGGTGTCGGGACGCGCGCTGGTGCGGTCGACCAGTTGATCGGGCACCACCATCGACCCGGGGCCGAGATCGGGCGTCAAGCTACCGACCGCGCACGGCCCGAAGATGCGCCGCACGCCCAGCGCACGCAGCGCCCACATGTTCGCCCGATACGGCACCGTATGCGGCGAATACTCATGACTCACGCCGTGTCTCGGGAGGAACGCCACCTCATGCTGGCCGACGGTGCCGACCGTGATGGGTGCGCTGGGGGCCCCGTACGGCGTATCCAGGCTGACGCTGCGCGCGTCCGACCCGAAAAATGTGTAAAAGCCGCTACCGCCGACGACTCCGAGCACTAGTCGGTCTTGTCGCCGAGGTCCTGGGATTCGGGGACATCGGTGGGCTTGACCTCGTCGACGTCCTCTTCGACGTCGTCGACGTCTGCGGGGGCGTCCACGTCGAGGTCGTCATCGAGCTGGGCGCGGGCCTTGCGCGCACTGTCGCGGATCTCGAACGCATCGGTGGCCAGGCCGCCGATGGCCGCCGCCACGTCCTTGACCGCAGTCGTGATGATGTGGGTCACCTCACCCACGGTCGACGCCACGGCCTCGACGGATTCCTGCAGCACATCCTTGCCGATCTCGGTCTTGCTGAGCCGCTCATTCATGCCGCCAGTGTAGGTCGGGTTCCTGCGGTCCTCATACGATGGCGACCGTGGCCAGTTTCGCTCAATGGATCGAGGGCGCCCGGCCCCGCACCTTGCCCAACGCCGTCTCCCCCGTGATCGCCGGGACCGGTGCCGCGGCGTGGCTCGGCGCGGCGGTGTGGTGGAAGGCGCTGCTGGCCCTGGCCGTCGCAGTGGCCCTGATCATCGGCGTCAACTACGCCAACGACTACTCCGACGGCATCCGCGGCACCGACGACGTGCGATCCGGCCCGCTGCGCCTGGTCGGATCGCGGTTGGCGTCGCCGCGGGCGGTCCTGACCGCGGCGCTCGTGAGTTTGGCGGTGGCCGCCGTCGCGGGCCTGGCGCTCGCCGCGGTCAGCGCGCCGTGGCTGATCGCGGTCGGCGCGGCGTGTATCGCCGGCGCGTGGCTCTACACCGGGGGCAAGAAGCCCTACGGCTATCTGGGGCTGGGTGAGATCGCGGTCTTCATCTTCTTCGGTCTGGTCGCGGTGCTGGGCACGCAGTACACCCAGGCCCTGCGGATCGACTGGGTCGGCGTGGTGATGGCCGTGGTGATGGGCTCGCTGAGCTCGGCTGTGCTGGTCGCCAACAATCTGCGCGACATCCCCACCGACGCGGAGGCCGGCAAGATCACGCTGGCCGTGCGCCTCGGTGATGCCCGCACGCGGGTGCTGTACCAGGTGTTGCTGGGCGTGGCGCTGGCCGGGACGCTGGCGCTGGCCGCCGCCACCCCGTGGTGTCTGGTGGGTCTGCTGGCCACGCCACTCGCGGTGCGCGCGGCTCGGCCGGTGCGGAATGGCAGCGGTGGCGCCGGGCTGATCCCCGTGCTGCGCGACACCGGGCTGACGATGCTGGTGTGGGCCGTCGCGGTTGCGCTCGCCCTCACTTTCTAGCGCGAGACTTTCTAGCGCGAGCAGACGCCGCGGTCCGCGACACGCCGTAGTTGGCGTACCTGCATGCCTGCTCGGCAAGAAAGGTGACGCGGTTATCCACAGATTGGCGAAGGCCTCTTCAATCGCGGGCACTGGGGCGGCCAGCATGAAGGATGCCCAGAGCTGCAATCGATCTCGAAAACCTGTTCGCCGCCCACGGCGGAGTGGCCAGCACTGCACAGTTGCGGTCGGTCATGTCGCGCAAGACACTTGCGGCGCTTGTGCGTTCAGGGCACATCCTGCGCGTCTGTCGCGGCGTCTACTCCGATCGTGTTCCCGGCACGATCGAGCGACTTGCGGCCTTGGACATTCTGACCTCGATGCCCATCGTGGCCTGCATGAACACCGCTGCCGCACTGTACGGTTTCGACACCGAACACGACGAGCGCGTTCACATCCTCGATCCCGGCCTGCGGATCCGCCCCGCCGACGGGCTGATGGTCCATCAGCGTGTCGGCGCACCGTTGAAAAAAGTCTCCGGTCGACTCGCGACGGCCCCAGCGTGGACGGCCGTCGAGCTCGCCCGCACCCTGAGGCGACCGCGGGCACTTGCCGTCCTCGATGCCGCGCTGCACGTCGGAGCTTGCGGCACCGCGGAATTGGAGTCGGCGGTGCGAGAACAAAAGGGCCGCAGGGGCATCGTGGCGGTACGGGACCTGTTGGTGCACGCCGACGCTCGCGCCGAGTCGCCGATGGAAAGCGAGATGCGGCTGGTTTTCATCGACTGGTGCGTGCCGACGCCGGAGCCGCAATACGAGATCATCGACCGCCACGGTGAGCGCTGGCGGGTGGACTTCGCCTGGCCCGACGCGAAAGTGGCTGCCGAATACGACAGCGTGGCATGGCATGCCACACCCGAAGGCTTCAAACACGACCGGCTGAAGGCCGCTCGGCTGCAGGAGTGTGGCTGGCGCACAGTCTCCGCGGTGGCCGACGACATCCGCCACCGACCCGAAGAATTGGTACGCCGGGTGCTGTGGCACCTCGACGGCGCGTCGTTGGCGGGCTGAGTTGCTGGCTGAGTTGCCCGCGAGTTGTGCCCGCGAGCAGACATGACGGTACCGGAACTGCAGCGTGTCGCGTACCGCGGCGACTGCTCGCGGGGAGAAGGCGGGGAGAACGGCCGGGAGAAGTGGGCCCGCGGCGACACAGCATTCCACTAACGTGGCTCTTCAGTCAGACCGGCCGACCGTCTGGAGACGTGCATGACCGTTTCGACCGCACACCCGCCACCGCCGTCGGGCCCGGCGGCGACCCGCAGGGCCATCTGGAACACGATCCGCGGCTCGTCGGGCAATCTCGTCGAGTGGTACGACGTCTACGTCTACACGGTGTTCGCAACCTACTTCGAGAAGCAGTTCTTCGACCAGGCCGACCAGAACTCGACGGTCTACATCTACGCGATCTTCGCCGTCACGTTCGTCACCCGGCCCATCGGCTCGTGGTTCTTCGGCCGGTTCGCCGACCGCCGCGGCAGGCGTGCCGCCCTGACCTTCAGTGTGTCGCTGATGGCGTTGTGTTCACTGGTCATCGCGCTGGTGCCGGCCCGCGACACCATCGGCGTGGCGGCCCCGATCATCCTGGTGCTGTGTCGGCTCGTGCAGGGCTTCGCCACGGGCGGGGAATACGGCACGTCGGCCACCTACATGTCCGAGGCGGCCACGCGCGAGCGCCGCGGCTTCTTCTCGTCGTTCCAGTACGTCACGCTGGTCGGCGGCCACGTGCTGGCCCAATTCACGCTGCTGATCATCCTGACCGTGCTCAGCCCTGCGCAGGTCGGCGAATTCGGTTGGCGCATCGGATTTGCCGTCGGTGGCGTGGCCGCGGTCGTGGTGTTCTGGCTGCGCCGGACGATGGACGAATCGCTGTCCGAGGAACAACTCGCGGCAGTCAAGGCGGGGCAGGACAACAGCTCCGGGTCGATGCGGGAACTGCTCACCGGCTACTGGAAACCGCTGTTGCTGTGCTTCCTGATCACCATGGGCGGCACGCTGGCGTTCTACGCCTACAGCGTCAACGCCCCCGCGATCGTCAAGGCCACCTACAAAGACCAGGCGATGACCGCCACGTGGATCAACCTCATCGGGTTGATCTTCCTGATGGCGCTGCAACCGGTCGGCGGGCTCATCAGTGACAAGGTGGGACGCAAACCGCTGTTGCTGTTCTTCGGGTTCGGCGGTGTGGTCTACACGTATGTGCTCTTCACCTACCTGCCCCAAACCCGTTCGCCCATCATGTCGTTCCTACTCGTGGCGGTCAGCTATGTGCTGCTGACGGGCTACACCTCCATCAACGCGCTGGTGAAATCCGAACTGTTCCCGGCCCATGTGCGGGCGCTCGGCGTGGGAGTTGGCTACGCGCTGGCCAATTCGATATTCGGCGGCACCGCGCCGGTGATCTACCAGGCGCTCAAGGAACAGCACCAGGTTCCGCTGTTCATCGCCTACGTGACGGTGTGCATCGCGATCTCACTGGTGGTGTACCTGTTCTTCCTGAAGAACAAGGCCGACACCTACCTGGACCGCGAGAAGGGCTCGGCGTTCGGCACGGCAGAATCATTGAGATGAGTGCCCTGCGGGTCGTCGTGGCCGACGACGATGTGTTGCTCCGGGAAGGCCTCTCGAGCCTGCTCGAGAGATCGGGTTTCGATGTGGTCGGTCAAGCCGGCGATGCGACGGAACTGCTTGCCCTGGTTCGGGATCACAAACCGCAACTGGCGGTGGTGGACATCAGGATGCCCCCGACGCACAGCACCGAGGGGCTCGACGCGGCAAAAGTCATCCGCGACGAATCGCCCGACACCGGCATTCTCGTGCTCTCGGCGCACGTCGAGGTCGAGCACGCCACCGAGCTGCTGGCCAGCGGCCACGGTATCGGCTACCTGCTCAAGTCCCGGGTCACCGACGTCACCGATTTCGTCGAGACCCTGGAACGCATCGCCAAGGGCGCATCGGTGGTCGACCCCGCACTGGTGTCCGAACTGGTGTCCGCGCGGCGGCGCAACGATCCGCTGGCCGTGCTGAGTGCCCGCGAGCAGGAAGTGCTCATGCTGATGGCCGAGGGTCGGTCCAACGCGGGTATCGCGCGCCGGCTGTGGGTCACCGAGGGCACCGTGGAGAAGCACGTCCGCAGCATCCTGACCAAACTGAATCTGGCCGAGACCGCCGATGACCATCGCCGGGTCCGTGCCGTCATCACCTACCTGGAAGCGCGGTAGCCACCAGATCCTCGATGGCCGCGGCGGACAGCGCGAACTTCGGCAGGAAGCCGACCGCCGGGCTGGTCTCGATCATCTCGGTGAGGTCCTGCTCGGCGTAGGTGGAGACCAGGACGACGACGGGCCGGTGCGGCAGCTCGCTGCTCTGCAGCTGCTGTGCCAGGTCGAACCCGCTTTCCGGGCCGAGCATGACATCGACGACCGCGACATCGGGCTGCAGCTCCCGGCACAGCCTCATGGCCTCGCCGCTGTTGGAGGCCGAGGCGACGACGTCGACGCCGCCGCGCGCCAGCATGCGGCACGCGGCGTCGCGGAAGCCGGCGCTGTCATCGACGATGAGGCAGCGCATCCGGTGGCCAATCATGCTTCCAGCATCCCATCGGCGGCACGACGCGTCATTACCGCTAGCGGGAATTCCGGTCACCGGTGAACCATCGGCCCTCGGCCTGCGTCATTACGTAAGTGCCCACTGCAATACCTCTGTCGTCACCTGCGCGCTCCCGCGCCGTGGGTGCCCGGCTGCTCGCACTGCTCCTGCGCCCCAGCGCGCCGCCGCTGATGGTGGGTGTCGCGGTGGCCGCGGCGTTCATCACCGCCGAGACACTGCTGTCCTTCGTCGTGCGGCGGCTGGCGCCGGGCAGCGCCTGCGGCGCGCTGTTCCTGTTCGGTGTGCTGGTCATCTCGGCGGGGTGGGGTATGCGGCTAGCGGTGGCGACGTCACTGGCCAGCGCCGTGACCTACGTGCACTTCCACATGCAGACCAATGGCGGGATGTTGCCCGCCCACGCCGAGGACGTGATGGCGCTGACGATCTTCCTGCCGCTGGCGTTCCTGATCAACGTGCTGGTGGGGCAGGCGCGGTTGCGAAGCATCGAAGCCAGAGCGGGCAGGCGCGCAGCCGATCTGGCAGCCGGGCAGCAGGCCGCACTGCGCCGGGTCGCCACCCTGGTGGCCCGCGGATCCGGACCCGAGGAGGTGTACCCGGCCGCGGTGGCGGAGCTGGCCGGCGGGCTGGGCATCGATCACGTCGCCCTACTGCAGTACTGCGACGACGCGGCACCGGTGGTGCTCGCGTCGCGTGATCCGGTCGGACAACCCAAACTGGCTGTCGGTGAACATTTTTGGCTGCACGGGAGCAGCGTGGCCCGGCAGGTGGCCGAAACCGGGGCTGCGGCCCGCGTCGACGACTACGACGAGATCGACGGTACCGCGGCCCAGGTCCGCGCCATGGGAATTCGCTCCGCGGTCGGTGCGCCGATCACCGTCGGCGGACAACTGCGCGGGGTCTTGGTGGCCGGTTCGACGCAACGCAACGCATTCGGCGCGGAGGCCGAGGCCCACGTCGGGGATTTCGCCGACCTGGTCGCCACCGCGATCAGCAACGCCGAGACACGGGCCGCGCTGACCGCGTCGCGGGCCCGAATCGTGACCGCAGCCGATCAGGCGCGCCGCGGGTTCGAACGCGATCTGCACGACGGCGCTCAGCAGCGGGTGGTGTCGCTGGGGCTGGCCGTGCGGGCCGTCGAGGCGTCGGTACCCGCCGATCAGCCCCGGCTGCGCCGCGACATCGCCCGCCTCGCTTCGGGATTGGCAGCGTTGTCCACCGAATTGCAGGATGTTTCGCGAGGCATCCACCCGGCGATCCTGTCCAAGGGCGGATTGGGCCCGGCGCTGCGTTCGTTGGCGCGGCGCTCCCCGATCCCAGTCGATCTCGACCTCAACATCACCCTGCCCGTCCCCGAATCCGTCGGCGTGGCAGCCTATTACGTCGTCGCCGAGGCGTTGACCAACGCCGCCAAACACGCCCAAGCGTCCGGCGTCGACGTGCGCGCGGTCACCGAGGGAGCCGAACTGGCCCTGTCGATCAGCGACGACGGGATCGGCGGCGCCACCACCGGCGCCGGATCCGGGTTGACCGGGCTCACCGACCGGGTCGAGGCATTGAGCGGGCAGCTCACCGTGATCAGCCCACGTGACATCGGAACGACGCTGACGGCGCGGATTCCGCTCACCTGCGGCCATCGTGATGGAAATCCAGGCCATAGCCCCCGATCCCGAAGAACGGGTATTGCGCCTGGTAGTCCACAGCTGGCGGGGTAGCGCTGATCTGCGCGTTGCCGTCGGACTGGCACAGGGTCGCGTCCCCTTGCGCGGTGCAGGTCTGCGCGACGGTGGCGGCCTGCGCTGCCGGTGCGACGACGATTGTCAGCGCGGCCGCGGCTGCGGCCACTCCTGCTGCGATGCGTGCCTTGGTACCCATGTGTCGCTACTTTCTTTATCACCCAATGGAATTCGGACACTTTCAGTGTCCACCCCACAGATGGCTCACGGCGTCGGCGTCAGCACCAAAGAACGGCTACCGGCTAGCCCCCAGCGCGTCGACCAATCGGTCCAGGTCGTCTTCGGTGTTGTACAGGTGGAATCCGACCCGAAGGGCGCCGGCCCGCATCGACGCACGAATCCCGGCCCGCTGCAACCGCTCTGCCGCGTCGGCGATGGGAATGGACACGATCGCCGAATCCTGTTGCGGCAGCTCGATCTCGGCGCGCAACCGATTGGCCAGCCCGACGGTGTGCTGCTTGACCGCACCCCGATCCAGCGACGCGAGCCACGGCAGCGTCAACCCCGCACCCAGCACGCTGAACCAGGCCGGCGAAGTGTCGAACCGACGGGCATCGTCAGCCAACCGCAGCGGCAGCCCGTAGATCGACTGCCAGGGCTGCTCGCCGGCGTACCAGTTGGCCGCATGCGGCGTCATGGTCGCAGCGACGCGCTCGCACAACGACATCCACGCGGTGCCGCGCGGTGCCAGCAGCCATTTGTACACCGCGGCCACCGTGACATCCACCCAGCTGACGTCGGGGCACGCCCAGCCGAGGGCTTGCGTCAGGTCGATCACCGTGATCGTGTCGGCGCCTTGTACCGCGGCGCGCAGTGCCGCCAGATCGAGCACGGCTCCGTTGGCCGACTGCACGAGACTGACCGACACGGCATCGAAGTCGGCGGCGCGATCGATGAGTTCAGTCGGCGTCAGCTCGGTGACGGTGACGCCGCGGCCCTGCGCCGCGAACGGGAAGGTGGTGCTGGTGAATTCGCCCGAGAGCACGGCGACACGGCTGCCGTCGGGGATGGCGGCGGCCACCAGACCGAGTGCCGCCGAGACGTTCCCGGCCATCGCCACAGATTCGACAGGAACCCCGGCCAGCTGCGCATAACCGGCCCGCCCGGCGCGCACCGGATCGTCGAACGACGCGGCTTGCATGGTCCCGGCCTGCCACTCGCCGAGGCAGCCGTGCAGGGCGTCGAGCAGGAACTGCGGTGGCAGCCCGAACGTCGGTGTGTTGAGAAATCCTTCGGCACCGGCGAATTCGGCGCCGAAGGCGGTTCTCACGACTTCGGGTCCTCGCCGCGCAACCGCGCCTGGAGCTGTTCGCGGTCCGCGCGCCGACGCTCGTCGAGGGCCGCGATGGACGCGGTGGCGCGCTCGCGCAACGGGCGGAACAACCAAATGCCCAGCGGCAGCGCGATCACCAACGCGAACAACAACGCCACCACGATCGGGAACTCACGCACACCGAGCAGGTGGCCGCCGGCGAAGATCACTCCCGCCAGCACCGCGACGAGCACCAACCGGGCCGCGACGTAAACCAACACATCGGCGACCAACCGGGCCACCGGACGACTTCCTGACACCACCTGAGCCTACCGACGGCGCGTATATTCAGGTAAAGGAGGTTTCGAGTGGCTTACCTACTCCTGTTGCTCGTCTTGGGCTGCCTGGTCTACGTCGGATTTCGGCTGGCACGGGCGGCGGCAACCAAACCCAAGACTCGGGTGATCGGCCCCGACGACGATCCCGAATTCTTGCGCAGGCTCGGACACGGCGACAACCCGCGACCCTAGGCGGTCGCGGGTTCGTGCAGCACGTCAGCCGCGCAGCTCACTGCGGCGCTGCCGCGGCTTGGCAAAGTCACTGGCGACCACCGCAGCCAACTCGATCAATGCTTCCCGCGTCTTCGGCTTGAGCCGTTCCAAGCTGATCTCGGCGCCCTCTTCCAAATGCGGGTCGAACGGCACCAACCGCACCGCACGGCACCGCCGCGAGAAGTGATCCACGACCTTCGACAGATCCACCTTGCCCGACCGCGGCCGCACCGCGTTGACCACCGCGACCGCATTGCGCACCAGATCCTGATGCCCGTGCGCGTCGAGCCAGTCCAGCGTTGCCGACGCGCTGCGCGCGCCGTCGACGGAGCCCGAGCTGATCACGATCAGCACGTCGGCCTTGGACAACACCGCTGACATCGCGGAATGCATCAGGCCGGTACCGCAGTCGGTCAGCACCAGGCTGTAGAACCGCTCCAGCACCTCCAGCGTGCGCACGTAGTCGTCGGAGCTGAACGCCTCCGACACGGCAGGATCGCTTTCCGAGGCGAGCACCTCCAGGCGGCTCGGCCCCTGCGAGGTGTAGGCGCGTACGTCGCTGTACCGCTCGATGCCCTCGGCGTCGCGCAGCAGGTGGCGCACCGTCGCCGCGGTCTCCAGCGGCACCTTCTGGCTGAGCGTGCCGCGATCCGGGTTGGCGTCCACGGCCACCACCCGGTCACCGCGGATGGAGGCGAACGTGGCTCCCAGCGTTGCGGTGATGGTGGTCTTGCCGACGCCGCCCTTGAGCGACAGCAGCGCGATGCGGTAGCAGCCCTGCAGCGGTTGACGCACCTCGGCCAGCAGGTCGTTGTGGTGGTTGACCTTGGGGCTCTCCCCCACGTTGACGAGCTTGAACGTCGCCAGGTAGAGCAGCTTGCGCCAGCCCGACGACGGCGGGTTCTTGCGCTGCCCGAGCAGTGCCGTGGTCGACAGATCGCGGTATGGGGACGAGAAATCGGGCTGGGCTGGCTGAGCGGGTTGCACCGGCTGCGCGGGTGCCGCGTGCGGTGCCTCGACGACGGGAACTCCGTGCGGCGGCGTCGGGGCCGTCCATTCCGGCGGCGGCGCCGCGCTGGTCGACGGATCGCTGAAACGCTGCTGCCCGCGGAAACCGGACACGACCGATGCCGGTGGCTCGACTACCTGTGTCGGAGGGGGACCGGAGTGACTGATGGTCGGCTCGTCCGGTGCGGTCGTGGACACATCCACCGTGCCGTGTTCAGTTGACTCGGACATGGAATCTCCCCTCCATTCGGGCGCGATGCGCTACCCGCGCACCACATCACCTAACCAACGCCGGCGTACGAGTGCAGCCCGACGGTAACCAGATTGATGAAAAACAGGTTGAACACCATTGCAACGAAGCCGACCACATTGATCCAGGCGGCCTTGCGGTCGCGCCAACCGGCGGTCGAACGGGCGTGCAGGTACGCGGCGTAGACCACCCACGCGATGAACGACACCGTCTCCTTGGGGTCCCAGCCCCAGTAGCGGCCCCACGCCTCCTCGGCCCAGATGGCGCCGAAGATCACCCCGAAGCCGAAGATGGGGAACGCGAAGATGGTCGTCCGGTAGGCGATCCGGTCGAGGGTCTGCGCGTCGGGCAGGCGCTGGATGACCCGACCGAGGGCATTGTCGCGTTCGGCCAGGGGCGACATCTTGGCCAGGAACAGGATGCTCGCGACGCCGGCCACCAGGAACACCCCGGAGCCCAGGCTGACCACCGACACGTGGATCGGCAGCCAGTAGGACTGCAGCGCGGGCATCACGGGCGCGGCGTTGGTGTACAGCCAGTGCCCCGACACCGCCAGCAGGATCAGCACCGGCACCAGAACGAACACCCACAACGCGCGGTACTGCGGCCGGCGCAGCACGATGGCCGACGCGATCAGCCCCGCGAAGCACGTCAGGTTGATGAACTCGTACATGTTGCCCCACGGCACCCGGGCCGTGGCCAGGCCGCGCAGCACGATGCATCCGAACAACAGCGCGATACCGACGTAGACCAGGGCCAGACCGGCGCGGCCGATGCGCTCGTCGGCTGAGCGGGTGGGGACATCGGCGATGACGCCGGGCGTGGTGCTGTCGGCCCCGACCGTGGCGCCGACCAGCTCGCGCGAGCGCTCATCGACCTTGCGGCCGCGGCTGTAGGCGAGCTCGACGGCCAGTAACAGCAGGGCACCCACCAGAACCACCACCGACGAGGTGAAGGCCCAGTCCGAGTACCGGGCCAACCCGATATCGATGTGCTCTGTATTCATGCGCGATCCGCCTTCGCTCCTCGCTGACCATTCATGCGCGCGTCACTCTCCCAGCAGCCGTTGCGTCAATCGCTCGAACTCGTCGCCCCATCCGGAGTTGTCGGTGCGCGCGAGCCCGCCCAGCTCGACGCTCACGGTACCTCCCGTGGCGTCTGCGATCCGAACCCAGACCCGGCGCCTGCGCACCACCAACGACACCAGCAACCCCGCCATCATCGACATGGCGAAAACCAGCACCCACACCTGCGCGGGGTCATGCGACACCTGCAGGTTGATGAACGGCACCGCCCCGTCGAAGCGGACCGTGGTGCCGTCGTCGAGTCGGGTGACCTGCCCCTTGGCCAGGTTGACCCGCGCGACCTTCGTCAGCCGCTTCTGGTCGACGAGGCGCGGATCCAGCGAGAACAGGGACTGCGGCCGACCGGTATCCAGGCCCGTGTCGCCGCGGTAGATGTCGACGGCGACCGCCGGATCGTTGAGCGCCGGGAAGCTCGACGACAGCAGCGTGCCCTCGAGCTGTTTGGTCGGGGCGAACAGTCCCTGGATGGCGATCTGATGCTTGCGGCGCTCGTCGGCGTCGGGGTAGGTGCCGCCCGGCGGATCGATCCGCACGACGCCCGAGGACAGCAGGGTCAACGGCTCTTCGGGCTTCCACTGCACGGTCTGGCTGCGGGTTTTCCCGTCCGGGAAGGTGACGGTGAACGACGGCGCGTAGCCGTGCCCCTGCAGGTAGATGCGGTTGCCGCCGATGCGCAGCGGATGGTTCACCTCGAGCCGGTACGGCCGCCAGGTGTTGGCCGCCAGGTCGTGGCCGGCCTGATAGTCGATGTTGGCCGCGAACGACAGAGCCTGGCCCGACGGCAAGTAGTGGGCGTCGAAGTCGTTGACCCGCAGGCAAATGGGGTCCAGCGAAGTGCCGTCGACGGTGTTGCCCGCGCGGAACGAGTCGAACGCCGCCGGGGACGCCGAGCAGAAGCCGGGGCCGCCATCGGCGATGACGATGACGTTGCCCTCGTAGCCGAACAGCTTGCCCGCGGCCACCGCGACCAGCAGCCCGAGCAGCGAGAAATGGAAGACGATGTTGCCGAACTCGCGCAGATAGCCCTTTTCCGCCGAGACTTCGGTGACGCCGTTTTCGGTGCGAGTGACGGTGCGCCAGCCCTTGAGCCGCTGCGTCACCCGCTCGGCCAGTTCGCCGGGATCGCCGCTGACCTGCTCGGCGTGGTACTTCGGCAGCCGGGCCAGGTTGCGTGGCGCGGCCACCGGCACGGCCCGCAGGGTGCGGACATGCTCGATCATCCGCGGGGTGAGACAGCCGACCAGCGAGATGAACAGCAGCACGTAGATGGCGGTGAACCAGAAGCTGGAGAAGACGTCGAAGGCCTGCACCCGGTCCAGCCAAGGGCCGATGGTCGAGTGCTTGGTGAGGTACTCGTCGACCTTCGAGGAGTTGAGGCTGCGCTGCGGCAACAGGGCACCCGGGATGGCGCCGAGCGCCAGCAGGAACAGCAGCACCAGCGCCGTGCCCATCGACGTCAGTGTCCGCCAGGTGTTCCGCATCACCGCGAGCAGACGCTGAGGTACCCCGACACGCCGTGTTTCGGGGACTTGCGCGTCTGCTCGCGCGTCGGTGTCGGTCATATCGGCAACCTGACGTCACTGACGAAGGCGTCGCGCACCCAGGACACGAAGTCGTTCCACAGGCCCGTGACGAGCGCGGCACCCACCAGGATCAGCAGGATGCCGCCGAAGATCTGAATGGCGCGGGTGTGGCGGCGCAACCAGCCCAGCCCCTGCACGGCCCGCGCCGACCCGAGGGCGAGCAGCACGAACGGGATGCCGAGACCCAGGCAGTACGCCAGCACCAGGGTCACACCGCGCGCGACGCTGGCGCCGTCGGTCGCCGACGCCACCGCGATCACGCCGGTCAGGGTCGGCCCGAGGCACGGAGTCCAGCCCAGCGCGAACACCGCACCCAGTAGCGGGGCCCCCGCCAGCGTCGACCATTGCCGCGGCGTGAACCGGGCCTGGCGCTGCAGCATCGGCACGAACCCGACGAACACCAGACCCATCACGATGGTGACGATGCCGCCGATGCGTTGCAGCAGCAGCTGGTTGGCGATCAGCGTGGTGGTCATGCCGAGCACGGCGACGGCGCCCAACAGGAACACCACGGTGAACCCCGCGACGAACAACGCCGCCGCCCCGGCCACCCGCAGGCGCGCCGTCTTGACGCCGACCGTGCCCGCCGCCGCGGCGGACTCGTCGACCCCGACCACAGCGGCCAGGTACGAGAGATAGCCCGGCACCAGCGGCACGACGCACGGCGATGCGAACGACACGACACCGGCGAGCACGCTGACGCCCAGGGCCAGCAGCACGGGGCCCGCAGCGGCGATCTCGGCGAAACCGGTCATGCGTTCGGTCCTGGTTCGGCTGCCAGCTTCTCCACGACCGGCTGCAGGTCCTCGGCCAGCAACTCCCGCAGGAACACCGCCGCAACGCGGTGTTGACGGTCCAGCACCACGGTCGACGGAATCACCGTCGTCGGGTACTTGCCGCCGAACGCGATCATGGTGCGCATCGCCGGGTCATAGATCGACGGGAAGCTGACTTTGCGGTCGGTGACGAAATCGACTGCGGCATCACGATTGTTGTCCCGCACGTCGATGCCGAGAAACGCCACGCCCTTGTCGCGCGTGGCGTCGTACACCTTCTGCAGCTGGCTGATCTCCGCACGGCACGGTCCGCACCACTGGCCCCACACGCTGATCACCACGACCTTGCTGGCGAAATCGTCGAGGGACAGCGTCTTGTTCGGATCGGTGAGCTCGGGCCCGCTGAGTTTGCCTGGGGTGCCGCGCTTTTCGGGTGGGTCGTAGAAGATGTCGGTCTTGCCGCCCGGCGCGACGAACTCGAACGTGCCGCCCTGCGCGACGGCGTCGTCACCGGTGGAACACCCGGCGACCAACAGCACCACCGCAAGCAGCGCGACCAACCACTTCACTAGATACCCCAGGGCTCCGAGTATCCCCAGCGGACCAGGCGGTCGCCGTCGAACGTGAACGACGTCAGGGAAGCCAGGTTGCACAATCGGCTGTGCGGCAGCGGCAGATGCGCGAGTTTCCGACCGGTCATGGCGCGCCGCAGCGTCTCGACCGGGAGTTGGTGGCTCACACACACCGCCTCGTGGCCGGCGGCCTTCTCGCGAGCGCGGTTCAGCGCAGCCATCATTCGCGGGGCGATCTCGTCGTAGGGCTCGCCCCACGACGGCTTCAGCGGATTGCGCAGCCGCGGCCAGTTCCGGGGATCGCGCAGCGCGCCGTCCCCGGGAGACACGCGCTCGCCCTCGAACTGATTCCACGATTCGATGAGATCGTCGTCGACGTTGATGGGCAGGCCGTGACTTTCGGCGATGGGTGTCGCGGTCTCCTGGGCCCGCTCCAACGGCGAGGCCACCACGTACACGATGTCGTTGTGCGCCAACCAATCTGCGGCGGCCTGCGCCTGGGCCCGGCCGCGCTCGGACAGGTGGTAGCCCGGCAGCCGCCCGTAGAGCACCTTCTGCGGGTTGAACACCTCACCGTGCCGCATGACATGCACGGTCGTCCGCACGGTCACGGTCGAGCCTCCGCGGCGGCGCGCGCCGCACCGGGCAGGGCGTCGGCGATGCGCTCGAACGCTGCGTCATCCAAAATGCTTGAGACAAACCAGGTTTCGAATGCACTGCATGGCGGGTAGACCCCGGCCTCCAGCAGCGCATGGAAGAACGGCGGGAAGCGCCACGTCTGCGTGGCCTTCGCGGCGGCGAAATCGTGTACCGGCTCGTCGGTGAAGAACACGCTGAGCATGTTGCCGGCCCGCTGCACCTGGTGCGCGACGCCGGCGTCGGTCAACGCCGAGGTCAGCAGACCCGCCAACGTGTCGGCGTTGGCGTCGAGCCGCGTGTAGGCCGCATCGTCGGCGTTGCGCAGTGTCGCGAGCCCGGCGGCCATCGCCACCGGGTTTCCCGACAGCGTGCCGGCCTGATAGACGGGACCCAGCGGGGCCAGCCGGCCCATCACCTCGGCGCTGCCGCCGAACGCCGCAGCGGGCAGGCCACCGCTCATCACCTTGCCGAACGTGAAGAGATCCGCGTCGACGGGATCCAGCCCGTACCAACCTGCCTTGCTGACGCGGAAGCCCGTCATCACCTCGTCGAGGATCAGGAGCGCACCGTGGGCCGCGGTGATTCGGCGCAGTGCGGCGTTGAAGCCCGGCAGCGGGGGCACTGTGCCCATGTTGCCGGGGCTGGCCTCGCTGATGACGCACGCGATCTCGTCACCGAACCGGCCGAACACGTCCTCGACCGCTTCGACGTTGTTGTACGGCAGCACGATGGTGTCGGCGGCAGCGGCGCCCGTGACACCGGGAGAAGACGGCAGGCCCAGCGTCGCGACGCCGGAGCCCGCGTCGGCCAGCAGCGCGTCGCTGTGGCCGTGGTAGCAACCCGAGAACTTGATGATCTTGGCGCGCCCGGTGTAGCCGCGGGCCAACCGGATGGCACTCATGGTGGCCTCGGTCCCGGAGTTCACCAACCGCAGCTTCTCGACCGGCGCGACCCGGCCGATGATCTCGGCGGCCAACTCGGTCTCCGACGGCGTCGGGGCACCGAAGCTCAGCCCGTGCGCGGCGGTCTGCTGCACCGCCTCCACGACGGCCGGGTGCGCGTGGCCGAGCAGCGCCGGGCCCCACGAGCAGACGAGGTCGATGTAGCGGTTGTCGTCGGCGTCGGTGAGCCAGTAGCCCTGCGCGGAGGTGATGAACCTCGGCGTACCGCCCACAGAGTTGAAGGCCCGGACCGGGGAATTCACTCCTCCGGGGATGACGGCGCAGGCATCGGCGAACAGTTCGGCCGAGCGCTGGGTGACAGGCATGGCCACCAGTGTCCCAGCCGGTGCAAACCCGTCAACTACAGGGTGTAATAGTGGCCCGTCCTCGTGCACGCACCGTCGCCGGGATCGGTCCCTTGGCCACGGTGGTGAACGGCACGTCGACCGGGAACTCGGCGCAGGTCGCGACGACCTCGACGGCGCGCACGACGGTGGCCAGCGCCAGCGTCGTCTCAAGCCGCGCGAAATGCTCGCCGATGCACGACCGCGCCCCACCGGCGAACGGGATGAACTGCCAGCGGTCCCGCTGCCGCGTGTTCTCCGGGCTGAACCGGTCGGGGTCGAACACCTGCGGATCCGGCCACAGCTGCGGATCGTGGTGCACCGCGTAGATACCCAACGCCACCAGGCTGCCCGCCTCGACCCGGTAGCCGTCCACCGCGATGTCGCGCAGCGCCAGGCGGCCCACCCCGGCGGCGGGCGGGCACAGTCGCAGCGCTTCGTTGAGTACCTGCACGGTGTAGCCGAGGCTCGGCACGTCATCGGGGGTCAGCTCGCGGTCGCCGAGCGCCGCGGCCTCGGCCGCCACCCGGTCCTGAATCTCGGGATGGCGGCCCAGTTGCCACAGGGCGTAGGTCAGCGCAGTCGCCGTCGTATCATGCCCGGCCAGCATGAAGATCAGCAGATCGTTGCTGATGTCCTCATCGGACAGCGGGCGCCCGGTCTCCGGGTCGGTGGCCGCGATCAACGCCTGGACCAGCGGCGCGTCGCGCTCCGGATCGGCGCGGCAGGCGCGGAGGATCTCGGCGGTCACCTCACGCATCGCCGCGACGGCAGCACGGGCGCGGGCGCGCGCCGGGGTGGGAAGCCACCTGGGCGCGCGGACCGGACGCAGTGCCCGGTCGGTGGTGTACGACGATGCGACGTGCATGTGCTCGACGATGACGCCCGCGCGCTCGTTGAGGTCGATACCCAGCACCGAACGGCCCAGCGACTGCATGGTGACCCGGCGGCATTCGGCGTCGAGGTCGATGTCGCCGCCAGCGCCCCAGCTGTCGACCGCCGTCTGCGCCGCCCGCGACATGTGCCCACCGAAGGCCCGCACGTTCTGCCTGGTGAACACGGGCTGCAGCGCGCGTTTCCGAGGCCGCCACTGCTCGTTGGGCAGCACGAACAAGCTGTCACCGGCGGCGTGCCGCACCTCGTCGTGCACGATGCACCGCTCGGCGAACGCGTCGTTGCGCGCGAGCACGTCGCGGATGCCGTCCGCGGAGAACACCGCGACGAGCGGGGGTATGAGCCACGCGGGCCCGTACTGCACGCGGGTGACGGGGCCGCCCGCGGCCCGCAACAGCAACTGGCCGGTGTCCAGCTGCCGCACGGCGGTTGCCAGTTGCCGGATCGACAGCGGATTGCGAGGTGCAAGGGGCAAGGTGCTGACGTCGTCGACATTCGCTGTGGCGTTCATCACCATCAGTTGTAGCCGAACGTCTCACCCAGCCGGGGTCAGCGCGAACACCGGGTGGTCGGCGTCGTCGGGCAACTGCTGCCAATAGCCGTCGACGACCTTGCCTGCCAACGGCCGGTAGGCGGCGATGATCGGTGCCCGTCGGTCCACGGCAACCTCGGCCGCGACGTAGCTCTGCGACCCCAGTGTCACGCGTGGGTCGGCGCGCACATTGCGAACCCATTCGGATTCACCGCGGGTCGAAACCAGGTACTTGACCCCGTCGACCTCGGGAACCACGACGGGAATCCGCTGCGGTTGTTTGCTCACTCGGGTGGTGACAGTGAGGGTCTGGCTTTCGCCGACACCGGTGGCCATCGCTATCCGGTTGAACACTGTGCGAACAAACCATCCAGGCTTGAGATAGGCCATAACGCACGAGTTTGATGGGAACATGCAGTTACCGCAATCGCTGGCTCGCTTCAATCGCCACGTGACCAATCCCATCCAACGCCTGTGGGCGGGCTGGGCCCCGACCTTCGGAATCCTCGAGCACGTCGGCCGCAAATCCGGCAAGACCTACCGCACCCCGCTGAGCGTCTTCAGCACCGACGAGGGCGTGGCGATCATGCTGACCTACGGCCCGGATCGCGACTGGCTGAAGAACCTCACCGCCGCCGGCCACGCGCAGATCCGCAGGCACGGCAAGACCATCCGGGTTCACGACCCGCGAGTGGTGACAAAGGAAGAGGCCGCCGAGCACGTGACCGGTGTGATGCGCCGGCCGTTCGCCCGGTTGCCGTTCGAGCAGGCTGTCCTGCTGACCGAGGGATAGCCGGCGGTTCGACACTCGCTCGCCGCGTCAGCCGTCAGCCACCTCTTTGCGGACCGGGCGGGCCCACCTGGCGGATTCAGCCAGTGCGGCGCCGACCACCGAGTCGGCTGTTGCGAACAGGGGTGTGCTGCGTTCGGCGCCGGCGATCGGCAGCACCGCCGCACAGCGCATCACCAGCGCCCCCAGCGCCAGCGACGTTCTCGGCGGTATCACCAGCAACGTGATGTCAGCGTTGCGTCCGGTCACCCTGATCAGGCGCAGACGTTTCGGACGCGTCGTGGTTGCCCACCGGCTGCCGACGACCATTGCGTCCAAGTCGAGTTGCCCGTCGGTCTCCGACCAATTCAGACAGATCTCGACGATCTCGCCCAGCGGCTGCTGCAGGGCAGCCACCAGATTCGGCAACTCGGTGGCCAGCGACCCGGAATAGGGCCACCACGCCCCGTCGATGTCGGCCCCCAGCTGCTTCGCCAACACGACCCGCACCGGTCGCGCTGAGCGCCGGGGGCCTTCCAAGCCGTTCATGATGGCGTCGGACCGGCCTGTGGCTGACTGTCGGTGTCGTCCGAAAAAAGCGGCGGCTCAACGGGTGTGGCGGCGTCGGCATAGTCGCGGCTGTCGAGGGGCGGACTGGTATGAGAAAAGATGACGGATGACTGCATAGGCCCGCTCCTAGTTCGGTGTGGTTCGGCCGCAAGCGGTACGGATGAGGCGGTGGGAACCACTCGATGCATGATCTGCAGGCTGATCGCGTCGACAATGGGAGGACCCGAGCGGCGAAAGCCGCCGGCTACCCCGCTGAGAGATGTGACGCCTACCTGCACCAAACTACACCCATCCGGCAAGCACCATCGAAGTCATCAGAACTCGGCCGCGGCAGGGTCGCCGTCGGGACGGCGCCGGTCCGGACTGATCCCCCGACTACCGAGGTTTTGGCTTCATCACTCAAGATGGCGGCGCGCCAGATGTTTTCGTTCACGATGTCACTGGCGAGTGCCAAAGTCTCGTTGAGCGACTTGTCGGACATGATGCGGCCCCTTTGACATGGGAGGCGTGCAGTAGCGGGCATTGACCGGAGCCTGAGTGGCTGCGCTGCGGTATTTTCGGAATCCGATCGACGGGACCACCGACAATCCGCCGACCTAGGTCCCCGCCGCGGACGACAGAAGGACAGCCATGACGCATGTCACCGACCCGCGAGTCATCGGCAACCATGGCTGACGACGCGGACTGTGGCCGATAGCTCCACGGCATCATGAAACGCCACGTGGGCGTCCACCTCGGCGTCGACATCCTCGAGCCGACGTCACTCGAGTTTCAGATCGCTGTTGCCCGGCAGGCCAATACCGAAGTACTCGAATCACTTTCCTTCGATATGGACGGTGGGCAGCTGCAGCCGACCGAGGTTATCGGTGCGCACGGCAGCCGTATCCACAAACTGGACGCTGCGCGAGGGCGGCTCACGGTCGACTACACAGCCACGGTTGTCGGGCGTGCCGACCCCGCCCCGGTGACCGACTATGACCTCTCGGTGTACCTCCGCCCCAGTCGCTACGCCGAGTCGGACAAGTTCTTCGGCTTCGCCGCAACGGAATTCGGCGGCTACCGGGACTCGGCGACGCTACTGTCGAAAGTCTCGTCGTGGGTGGGCAAAAGGCTGAGCTATGTGCCCGGTTCCAGTGATCCGATCGACGGAGCCGTCGACACCCTGCTGGCGGGCGCCGGGGTATGCCGCGACTTCGCCCACCTGGCGGTGGCGCTGCTGCGGGCAGTCAACGTACCCGCGCGGATGGTGTCGGTGTACGCACCTGGTTTGCAGCCCATGGATTTTCATGCGGTCGCCGAGGCGTATGTCGACGGCATCTGGCGCGTGGTCGACGGGACCCTGCTGGCTCCGAGGCAGAGCCTGGTGCGAATTGCCACCGGCCGCGACTCCGCAGACACCGCATTTCTCGACAACCACGGGGGTTCGGTCGCACTGTGCGACATGAGGGTGTTTGCCGTCGTCGAAGGTGAGCTCCCCAGGGATTCGGTCGACCAGCTGGTCTCGATCGGATGACGCATGTACTGGCGGCAACAGCCTCGGGCGACGAGCCTGAACACCGTAATCGATTGCGGCACAGCTGAATATCTGCGCCAGAGCCAGGGCGACGGAATCACCCGAACCGCAGGGCAGGCGTAGGTCCGCCGAAACGAAATGATCGTCCGCCCCCACAACCACAGTGTTCCGATCGAGGGCCGCCTTCGGCCGATTTGGACGTACCACGTATGCTAGAGGTAATTCGGCGGTATTCCGTCGCCTGACTGGTCAAAGTCACGCCGTCGCCGATTTGAAGAATGTGGCCGATTGCGGTCAAGGCTGGAGCGCCGCGATGACGCCGCAACAGGACAGCAGCACGGCCCGAGAACCGCGCGACAGCGGTCGACATGCTGGTCGCCGCTCAGCCCACCAACGAGTTATCCGTTGGGCACCAGATTTGGACGCATCGTCATGCGTTCATCGAAAAAAGAGAAAGTAGTAACAGCATGACCGAAGGAACCGTGAAGTGGTTTAACAACGACAAGGGCTTTGGCTTCATCGCCCCGGATGGCGGTGCGCCAGACGTGTTCGTTCACCACTCCGAGATCCAGAGTGGCGGCTACCGGTCGCTTGAAGAGAACCAGCGGGTGAAGTTCGAAATCACCCAGGGCAACAAGGGCCCGCAAGCCGTGGGCGTAACCGCCCTCTGATCACCTGATCATCTCCGAAACCCCGGGACCAAGCGCGCGACGTCCCGGGGTTTCGTGCGTCGACACCGCTGTGGCACAGGTGCCCAACTTGGGCTGAACAGCCGGCCGCCAGCTACGGTGGAGCGGCATTCCTGCCACCGGGAAACCGGTGCAGAGGGGCCCAGACGCCGCACGTGCCACTGACGGCGTGCCCATGGGATCAAGTTCCCAGTTCAAGAAAGCGCGTCCAACTGCGTAGAGGCCGATCTTGATGAGGCAGGCAGAGCGCACTTACCGGGTCGACCACGCGTCGGTATGTCCCATGAATGGGACGGCAAATCGGATTTGGCCGCAAAACCGGGTACCTTACACGTGGCTATCTAGGCAGACACCGCGGACACGCACCGGTCGGGCTAACACTTAAGGGGACCCGTTGCAGAGACATTTGACCGACGTCGAGATTCTCAAGGAGCTCGAGCCGGTTGCTGAGGCAGGCCTCAATCATCATTTGAAGGTCGCCAAGGAATGGCATCCGCACGACTACGTCCCCTGGGACCTGGGCCGTAACTTCGCGGCCCTGGGCGGCGAGGACTGGGATCCCGAGCAGTCCCGGCTGTCCGAGGTCGCCAAGGTCGCGATGGTCACCAATCTGCTCACCGAGGACAACCTGCCGTCCTATCACCGGGGCGCGGCCAATCACTTCTCCCTCGACGGCGCCTGGGGCCACTGGGTGAACCAGTGGACCGCCGAGGAAAACCGTCATGGCATCGTCATCCGCGACTACCTCGTCGTCACCCGCGGTGTGGATCCCGTGGCGCTGGAACGCATGCGTATGGAGCACATGCGCAACGGCTACGACCCCGACGAAGAAGAACGCGAAATCCATGAGCCCGGACCGCTGATGATCTCGGCGTACGCGACGCTGCAGGAGCTCGCCACCCGCGTGAGTCACCGCAACACCGGCAAGATCTGCGACGACCCGATCGCCGAGTCGATGCTGCAGCGCGTCGCCACCGACGAGAACCTGCACATGGTCTTCTACCGCAACATGTTCTCGGCCGGTTTCGACCTAGCGCCCGACCAGGCGATGGAAGCGGTGTGCGCCATCATCGAAGGATTCCGGATGCCCGGCCGCGGCATGCCGAACTGGCGCCGCAACAGCGTGATCATGGCCAAACACGGCATCTACGATCTGCGCCAGCACCTCGAAGAGGTCGTGATGCCCAACGTCAAGAAGTGGCGGATCTTCGAACGCAACGACGTGACCGCGATCGGTGAGAAGCGCCGCGAGCAGCTTGCCGATTACCTGGAGGACCTGCAGAAGCAGGTCGTCAAATTCGAGGAGCAGCGCGACCGCATGCTCGCGCGCGAGGCTGCGAAAGCCGAACTCTCGGCATAGCCGCCCGCCCACTGGCCAGGTGATGCACGGATCGAACGAAAACGCGTGCGACAACCGGCCCTTGCTGAACGGTGCCTACCATGTTCAGCATGGCTGAACATACCGGTGCGCTCGTGCGGTCCGCCCGAACGCGAGCCGGGG
The DNA here is from genome assembly GCF_001570425.1 of Mycolicibacterium brisbanense. Classification (GTDB taxonomy): domain Bacteria; phylum Actinomycetota; class Actinomycetes; order Mycobacteriales; family Mycobacteriaceae; genus Mycobacterium; species Mycobacterium brisbanense. The sequence continues at coordinate 111,813 of NZ_BCSX01000024.1, read as the reverse complement.
TCTCGTTACGCCAACTGGCCACCCGCATCGGCGTGAGCCCGGCGACGATGAGCGCGATCGAGAACGACAAGGCCGGCCTCAGCGTGGACCGGCTCTACGCGATCGCCGAAGCCCTGGGCACGTCGGCCACCGAGATGTTGCGAGTGCCCGAGGCCGACCACGTCCCGCAGCCCCGGGCCCACGCCAAGGCCCCCGGCGCAGACTGGCGCACGTTCCCCGCCCTGAACCTGGATCCGGTGCTCATGGCCGCGATCTCGGTGTTCGTCCGCACCGGCTACCACGGCGCCACCATGCGGACCATCGCCACCGCCGCACACATGAGCGTTCCCGGTGTGTACCACCACTACCCGAGCAAGCAGCGCCTGCTGGTGGCGATTCTCGACGTCGCGATGAGCGAGTTGCACTGGCTCATCCCGGCGGCCAGGGCTGAAGGATCAACGCCCACTCAGCGGTTCAGCAACATGGTCGAGGCGCTTGCGCTGTTCCATACCCACCGCAGAGACCTGGCCTTCATCGGCGCGAGCGAGATGCGCAGTATCCTGCCACCGGATCACGAACGAATTTCCGCGCTACGCAACGATATCCAGTACATGCTCGACGACGAGGCCCAAGCGGCGATCGCGACAGGCGAATTCCGCACGCCCCATGCCCACGACGCCACCCGGGCGATATCCACCATGTGCACGTCGCTGCCGTCGTGGTTCCAGCCGTCCGGGCCGACGTCGGCGTCCGAGATCGCTCGGGAGTACGCCCGGTTCGCAATCGACATCATGCGCGCCGGCTGACGTTCTCACGTTCAGCTTTCCTGAACATAACTACTGCCTCGTCAGCGCTGTTGACAGATGCTGTTGACAAAACAGCAGCGCTCACCGCACCATGGGGATACCGAACCCTATCGAGCGTTCGGTCGGGACCCGCAAATCGTGTCCCACCACCCGCAGAACGGAACACCTCATGACCGATGTCGAATCGCTGCTGCACCCGGCCCGACTGGGCCCCGCCCTGGCCGACGTCACGCTCGACAATCGCTGGGCCACGTTCAAGGCCAGGCTCATCGCCGGCGGAAAGTCGAACCTGACCTTCGAACTGACTTCTGCCGCAGGCGAATTGATCCTCCGTCGACCACCGCAGGGGCCCCTGCTGCCGAGTGCGCACGACATGGCCCGCGAGGCGCGCGTGCAGCGAGCACTGGCACCGACATCCGTGCCGGTCGCATCGGTCGTCTACGCCGAGACCACCGCGCAGACGCTCAAAACCCCGTTCTATGTCATGGAGAGAGTCGCAGGCCACGCCATCCGCGACGCCATGCCGGCCGATTACGCGACGGCGCCGGCGGATCGGCACAAGATCGCCGACGCCCTCATCGACACACTGGCCGATCTCCACGGCATCGAGCCCGCATCCGTCGGCCTCGACGACTACGGCCGGCCGGAGGGTTTCCTGGCCCGTCAGGTCACCCGCTGGCGAAAGCAGTCGCTGGCCAGTCGTTCCCGCGATGTGCCCGCCCTGGATGCCCTGGCGACCGCCCTGGAGGCGGACCTGCCGGCCAGCCCGCCACCGGCCATCGTGCACGGCGACTTCCGGCTGGACAACTGCCTCATGGACCCGACCGATCCCGGTCGCGTCGCCGCGGTGCTGGACTGGGAGCTGTCGACGGTCGGCGATCCGCTCACCGACCTCGGTCTGCTGATGTTCTACTGGCCGCAGGCAGGCGAACCGCAGATCCCGCTGGTGCCGACGGTCACCACGCAGGAGGGATTCCCGCCGCGGTCATATCTGTTGTCCCGCTATGCGGAACGGACCGGACGTGACGTCTCGGCGGTACCGTTCTACGAAGCGTTCGCCCGGTTCAAGTTCGCCGTCATCATCCAGGGCGTCGCGGCCCGCTCGGCCGCGGGAATGATGGCAGGCCAGGATTTCGGCGAGGTGGAAAGCGAAGTCGTCCAGCTCGCCGAGGCCGGCCTGGCCGCCCTGGAGGCGGTGTGATGGAGAGCGTCATCGACCGGTTCCGGTTGGACGGGCGGGTCGCGGTGGTGACCGGGGCGAGCTCAGGCCTGGGAGCTGGATTCGCCCGGGCACTCGTCGACGCCGGCGCACGCGTCGTGCTCGGAGCCCGGCGCGAGGACCAACTCCACACGCTGGCAAGTGAATTCGATACAGATGTGGTCCGCACTCGGCGCACCGACGTCACCGATCCGCAAGATTGCACGGCGCTGGCCGAGCTGGCGATCACCGAATTCGGCCGTCTCGACGTCCTGGTCAACAATGCCGGGGTCGGCACCGCGGTGCCCGCACTGCGGGAAACCCCCGACGAGTTCCGCGGCGTCGTCGACGTCAACCTCATGGGCACGTACTGGATGGCCCAGGCCGCCGCCCGGGTGATGAGACCCGGATCGAGCATCGTAAACATTGCCAGCGTGCTCGGCTTGATCAAATCCTATGCGCCGCAAGCGGCGTACGCGTCGAGCAAGGCCGCGGTCATGGGCCTGACCCGGGACCTGTCCCAGCAGTGGTCGGGCCGCAAGGGCATCCGGGTCAACTCCATCGCGCCCGGATACTTCGAGAGTGAGATGACCGCGGCGATTCCCGGTGACCAACTCGCCGCGTTTGTCGACCAGACCTCGACGCTCAAACGCGTCGGCCGCCAACACGAACTCGATACCGCCCTGATCTTTCTGGCCAGCGACGCGTCGACCTACATCACCGGAATCACGCTGCCCGTCGACGGCGGCATGTCCGGCCACTGAACCCTCGGACAAGGAGCACATCATGGATTTCAGCCCGTCACCACGTACCACCGAGCTCGCCGAGAAGGTGTGGGACTTCATGCGCGAGAAGGTGTTTCCCGCCGAATCGGTCTACCGGGACTGGCGCGCGGCGAACTCTGCGCACGCGCGGCCACCCGTCCTCGAGGAACTCAAGACCGAAGCCAAGCGGCGGGGGCTGTGGAACCTGTTCCTGCCGCATGAATCAGGGCTCAGCAACACCGAATACGCCGCGATCGCCGAGATCACCGGGTGGTCGCCCGTCATCGCCCCCGAGGTGATGAACTGCAACGCGCCCGACACCGGCAACATGGAAACGTTGTTGATGTTCGGCACCGACGAGCAGAAGAAGCAGTGGCTCGAACCCCTTCTGGCAGGCGACATCAGGTCTGCGTTCGCCATGACGGAGCCGGCAGTGGCCAGCTCCGACGCCCGCAACATCACCACCTCGATAACCCGCGACGGCGACGAGTACGTCATCAATGGCCGCAAGTGGTGGATCACCGGCGTCGCCGACGAGGCGTGTCAGATCTTCATCGTGATGGGCAAGACCGATCCTGACGCCGCGCCGCACCGGCAACAGTCCATGGTGCTGGTCCCCCGCGACACCCCGGGACTCCAGATCGTCCGGCATCTACCGATTTTCGGGTATCAGGATCAGCACGGGCATTCCGAGATCGTGTTCGACAACGTCCGCGTCCCGGTGACCAACGTGCTCTCGGGCGAGGGCGACGGGTTCATGATCGCCCAGGCACGTCTGGGTCCGGGCCGCATCCACCACGCCATGCGGGCCATCGGGATGGCCGAACGTGCATTGGCGCTCATGGTCGATCGCGCCCAGAACCGCGAGGCGTTCGGCGGACCGCTTGCCGAGCAGGGCGTGGTGCGTGACCTCATCGCCCAGTCCCGCATCGAGATCGACCAGGCCCGTCTGCTGGTGCTGCACACCGCATGGCTGATCGACCGGTACGGCGCGCGCGGGGCCGCGACCGAGATCGCCGCCATCAAGGTCGCGGCGCCGAACATGGCCACCCGGGTGATCGACCGCGCCATCGAGGTGTTCGGCGGCGGCGGGGTCAGCGACGATTACCCGCTCGCCTACTTCTACAGCTGGGCGCGGGTGCTGCGGATCGTCGACGGCCCCGACGCGGTTCACCGGCGCACGGTGGCCCGCAACGAGCTGCGCCGCGAACGCCCGTACGTCGGATAGCTCACGGCACCGAGATCCGGCATTCCGGCAGGCGTCGGACGGCGTCCAGGGCGATGTACAGCTCGGCGGAATCGAGCCGCCGGTCGAAGGACCGGCCGGACAGCTGCTCGATGCGGCGCAGGCGGTAGCGGACCGTGTTCGGGTGGCAGTACAGCCGCTCGGCGGCCTCGCTGGCAGAGCCGTCGACCGCGAAGTAGGTGGCCATTGTCGTGAGCAGCAGCTCGCGGTCGGCCTCGGGCAGGTCGAGCAGCTCACCCAGGATCTGCTTACTGATGGTCGCTGCCGTCGACGGTGCGCCGACCACCAACATCGGCAGCGGCGCATCGTCGAACACCGTCACACGGGCCACGCCGGCCTGGGCACCGGCAAGCGCGTTGCGCGCCAGGTGCAACGCCTGCGGCGTCTGATCCAGCCGGGTGTAGGACGGGCTCACGCCGACGGCCCCGACGGCGAGCACTCGCAACGCGTCGACCAGTTCGGTCAGGCCATCGGCACCGCGCATCGACACGATTCCGATGTGCAGATCGGGGGTGAGCCGCCACGCTGACCCGATGTCCCGGGCCCGCAGCACCGGTTCCACGTTGGGTAGCGCGTGCCGGGCCAGGCCCGGGGCATCGGCCACGACGACCGCAAAGGTGCCCTGATACGGCAGGGCCAGCAGGTCGGCGGCATCGAGGATGGTCTTGGTGTCACCGGTGCCGCCGCCCTGCAACACTGCCTCGACCAGCGCAGAACGCTCCTGATCGCGCTGCACCATCAGCAGGGCCGCGGTCTCGCTGAACGAGTTCATCATCGCGGTGGTGAAGGCGTCGTGAAAGGACCACACCTCACCGACGATCCCGACGAGGTCAGCGTCGGTGACCCGTGTCGGTGCGCGCAGCTTCGGTCACGATCATCTCCCACATACAGGCGAACGAATGCCGAAATGCGGTCTGCACCATCGCCAGCGGAACACCTTGTTCAGCACGCCTGCGCCCGGTCTGCCGCGGCGCATCGAGATCGAGCCACGGCTCGTGCGCGACGTGGCGAATCATGAATTCCAGGTTGGTGCGGCACGACGTGTAGAGATCGTCGGGTGGCACGACGTCGTCGGACCGGTACACCTCGATGTTGTCGCGGATGCGGTCGACCAGCACCTGCGCCAACTCATCGACGCGGGGCAGCATCGCTGCCGCGAGCGTCGCACCGGCGTCGGGAATGGGAGCGCGCACGATGCCAGGGTATGCGGACACCCGTCCCGTGCGACCAAAGTTGTGCCGGTGGACTTGTGCCGGTGGACAAACGACGCCTGGCCGGTCTTGTTTGGCACACCATCGACTGGGGCAACCCGCGACGACCACGATGGAGAAAGACCGACAACCGAGAAGAAAGCAGGTGGACGCCGTGGCAGCCAATGCAGACGATCTGAGCAGGGAACCGACGCCGGACCCTGCCGAAGACAACGCCTTCTTCCCGTCGCCGTACTCGCTGAGCCAGTACACCACCGCCAAGACCGACTTCGCAGGCGTCAAGCACAAGGACGCCTACACCGGCGGCAGGTGGAAGGTGCTCATGATCGCCGCCGAAGAACGCTACGTGCTGCTGGAGAACGGCAAGATGTTCTCGACCGGCAACCACCCGATCGAGATGCTCCTCCCACTGCACCACCTGATGGAGGCCGGCTTCGAGATCGACATCGCCACGCTGTCGGGCTACCCCGCCAAGCTGGAACTGTGGGCCATGCCCCGCGAGGACCAGGCGGTCATGTCGACCTACGAGGCGCTCAAGCCCAAGCTCAAGCAGCCAAAGAAACTTGCCGACGTAATCGCCGATGACCTCGGCCCGGACTCCGACTATCTCGCGGTGTTCATCCCGGGGGGTCATGCCGCCGTGGTGGGCCTGCCTTCGAGTAAGGATGTGGAGCAGACGCTCGATTGGGCCCTGGCCAACGACAAGTTCATCATCACCCTGTGCCATGGCCCGGCCGCGTTGCTGGCGGGTGCTCTCGGCAAGCAGGAATCGCCGTTCAAGGGCTACTCAGTGTGCGTCTTCCCGGATGCCCTCGACCAGGGCCCGAACCTCGAGATCGGTTACCTGCCAGGGCATTTGCGGTGGCTGGTCGCCGACCTGCTCGGCAAGCAGGGGCTCACGATCGTCAACGATCAGATGACCGGCCAGGTCCACCGGGACCGCAAGCTGCTCACCGGGGACAGTCCACTGGCCTCGAACAATCTCGGCCTACTCGCCGCCGACGCTCTGGTCGAAGCGGTTCGCGCCGACGGGTAGCCACGCCCGGGCCCGCGAGCAGACACGAAAGTCCGCCAAACGCCGCGCGTCGCGAACTTTCGTGTCTGCTCGGCGGGAGTGCGGCACGCGTGAGCGGTCCCGCCCACGCGTGCCGTCACCCTCACACCAACTGCTCGCGATATGCGCGCGCGTTGCCCATCAACTCTTCCACCCGTGCGCGCTGCGCCCGGTTCTCGAACACACCGTCGGCCTTGAAGTAGGTGCCGACCACCGCGCCGTCGGCGATGGCCAACTGGTCGGCGACGTTCTCGGCACGCACCCCGGTGTTGACGAAGACCGGGACCGCGCCGGCCGCCGCCTTGACCACGCGCAGTGCCTCGAGGTCCGTCGGTGACCCGGCCGTCGCGCCGGATACGCAGATGGCGTCCGGTGCGGTGGCGAACACCGTGGTCCGCGTGATCGACGCGAGATCGCGTGCAGCGAGGTACGTGGCCGACTCCGGCACGATGTTGAAGAGCAGTTTCACGCCGGCCCCACCCACCCGGGCGCGGTGCCGGGCGACCTCGCCCACGTTGGTGTCCCACAACCCGAAGTCACTGGCGTACACGCCGGTGAAGATCTCGCGGACGAATTTCGCCCCGGTCGCCACCGCGAGATCGATGGAGGCCCGCCCGTCCCACAGGACGTTGACCCCGTAGGGCACGGCGATGTTCGGCAGCAGCTCACCGATGATGCGCGCCATGGTGATCGCCGTGATCGGTTCGGTCTTGGTCAGGTACGGCAGGCTGAACTCGTTGCTGAACATCACTGCGTCAACGCCGCCGGACTGCAGGGCATCGAGTTCTTCGCGGGCCCGATCGACGACCGCGGCGATACCGCCCGCGCTGTCATATGCGGGGTCGCCGGGCAGCGCGCTCAGGTGGAGCATGGCGATGACGGGCTTGCGCACATGGAAAACCTCGTCGAGCCAGGTGGTGGTCACTACTTGTACCTTTCTTTTTTGTCTTGCATCACAGTCTGTTTCGGGCTAGTCCATGTAGGCGCCGCCGTTGACGGCCAGAGCCTCGCCGGTGACGAATCGCGCGTCCTCGGAGAGCAGGAAGGCCACGACGCGTGCGACGTCCTCGGGTTGTTCCAGCCGGCCCAGCGGCGTGTCGTCGATCATCATGGTGCGCACGCCCTCGGGGGTGATCCCGCGCAGTTCCGCCTCCCACCCCAATTCCCTTGACTGCATGGGTGTTTCGACATAGCCCGGGCAGACGCAGTTCACGGTGATGCCGTGCTCGCCGAGTTCGTAGGCCATCGCCTGGGTCAGGCCGACGACACCGAACTTCGACGCCACATAGTCGGACAGGAACGGAACCCGACCCTGTTTGCCTGCCATCGATGCCGTGTTCACAATGGCTCCCGCCGTGCCGCTGCGCACCATCGCGCGCGCCGCCGCCTGCCCGCACACGAAGACACCCTTGAGGTTCACATCCATGGTCTGGTCGTAGCGGGCTATCGGAGCGTCGAGGAATTTGTGCATGAAGGAGATGCCGGCGTTGTTGACCCAGGCATCGAGGCCGTGGCGGTCGGCGACCCCGGAGGCCACTGCGGCGGCATCGTCGGGCTCGGTGACGTTGAGCACCGCCGATTCGTGGCCGGCGTCCGGATTGGCCAGTGATGCGGCGACTTCCCGTGCCGCGTCGCCGTTGATATCGGTGACGACGACGCGCCAATCCCGTTGCGCGAGAATGGTGGCGATGGCGCGCCCGATCCCCGAACCTGCGCCGGTCACGACGACTGTCTTGGTCATGAGTGTGGTTCGTTCCTATCCGTTTTCGGTTACTTGCCTGCGCCCGTGAGACGCCGGCCGGTGGCTGGGTCAAATGTGTGGACGGCGCCGGGCCGGGCCGCGAGGGTGACCGCGGCACCCTCACGTATCCCCGACATGCGGGACACCTCTACGACACTGGTGAGCTCGGTGCCACGCGCGTCGATCGTGACGATGGCCCGAGGGCCCAGCAGTTCGACGAGTGTCACGGTGGCCGCGGTCTCGTCGCCGTCGGCGGCGACCGTGGGCACCAGGTCGTCGGGGCGCACACCGAGCGTCACCGCGCCGGACGCCTCGGCCCCCTGCACCCCGAACGCGAAACCGGTTGGCAGCGTGAACGTCTGGCCGTCCAGCCGGCCGTCCACGAGGTTCATCTTGGGGCTGCCCACGAATGCGGCGACGAAGGTGTCGGCCGGGGTGTTGTACACCTCCAGGGGCGTGCCTTCCTGCGCGGTGCGGCCGTCGCGCATGACCACCATGCGGTCCGACAGCGTCATCGCCTCCTCCTGGTCGTGCGTGACGTAGACCGAGGTGATGCCGAGCCGGCGCTGGATCTGCAGCAGCTCAGTGCGCGTTTCGACGCGCAGTTTGGCATCCAGGTTCGACAGCGGTTCGTCGAACAGGAACACCGACGGTTGCCGCACGATGGCGCGGCCGATCGCGACGCGCTGCTGCTGCCCACCGCTGATGTCTTTGGGCTTGCGGGCCAACAACTTTCCCAAGCCGAGCGATTCGGCCACCTCGTCGGCCCGCGCCAGCGCATCGTGCCGGGGCGTCTTCGACGCCCGCAACGGAAACGCGATGTTCTCTCGCACGGTCAGATGCGGGTAGAGCGCGTAGTTCTGGAACACCATCGCGACATCCCGGTCACGCGGCGGCAGGTGGGTGACGTCGCGGTCACCGATCGTGATGGTGCCCGCCGTCACGGTTTCCAGCCCTGCCAGCATGCGTAGTGACGTCGACTTGCCGCAGCCGGACGGCCCGACCAGCACCGTGAACGAACCGTCGGGCAGTTCGAGGTTCAAGTCCTCGACGATGGACGTCGAACCGTAGGACTTGTTGACACCCGAGAATCGGACTGTTGCCATGAAGTGTTGATCACCAACCTTGTCAGAACTTGACCGCGCCGCCGCTGATGCCCTGCACCAGCCTGCGCTGAATGAAAAAGCTTGCTATGACTACCGGTACGACCGCGATGAGGATCGCCGCGCTCATCGAGCCGATCTGGACACCGCGGAACGTGTTGAACCCGGCGATCGCCACCGGCAGGATCGCGGCCTTGCCGGGCGCCAGGATCAGGCCGTAGAACAGGTCGTTCCACGACAGGGTGAACCCGAAGATGGCGGCGGCGCCGATGCCCGGATACACCTGGGGCAGCACCACCATCCGGAACGCCTGGAACCTGGTGAAACCGTCGACCTGGGCCTGCTCCTCCAGCGACCGCGGCACTGCTTCGAAGAAGCCGATCAGGAACCACGTCACCACGGGCAGAACGAAACTCAGGTGCGCAAAGATGACCGGCACCAAGGTGTCGTTGAGCCGCAGCGCGTACGCCATGGTGAGGAACGGGAACACCAGCACCGCCGGCGGCAGCACCTGGGCCGCCAGCATGCCGAACCGGGTCGCGGTGCCGCCGGCCCGATACCGCGCGATCGCGTAGGCGCCCATGCTGCCGACCACCACGCTGATACCGACGGTGACGACGGCGACGACGGCACTGCGGCCGGCCGCGGCCAAGATCCCCGATGTCAACACGTTGCGCCAGCTGTCGAGCACCGGGGTGAACGCGATCAAGAACGGATCATTGAGCTGCTGAGGGGTTTTCACGCTGGCCAGCGCGACCCATACGACCGGGAACAGCACCGTGATGGCCGCGGCCCACAACAGAGCGATCCGGCATACCGTGAGCGCGATCGAATTCCTCATGACTGCTTCGTCTTCTCCATCCGGCGGAACGCGAGCACGATGACAGTGAGCACCACCAGCAGCACCACGAAGGCCATGGACGAGGCGGATCCGAGCCGGAAGAACTGAATTCCGGTCTGGTAGATGAAGTACTGCAAGGTTTCGGTTTCGGTGCCCGGGCCGCCCCGAGTGGTGGCGAACACGTACTCGAACACCTTCATGGCGTCCAGGCACCGCAGCATGATGGCCACGACCAGCACGGGCGCCAGCAGCGGCAGGGTCACCCTCCGCAGGATGTACCAGCCGCCTGCGCCGTCGACGCGCGCAGCCTCCAGCGGTTGGCGCGGAATGGATTCCAGCCCGGCAAGCAGGAGCAGCACCATGAACGGGGTCCACTGCCACACGTCGATGAAGGCGATGGTGAACAGCGCGCGGCCAGGCCCGAAGAAGTCGTAGTCGATACCGATGGCGCGCAACAGATGTGGGATCGCACCGAGCTGATCGTTGAGCAGGAAGCGGAAGATCAGCCCGACGGCGATGGGCGTGATGAACATCGGTGCGAGCAGCATGGACCGCGTGAGATCGCGTGCCCAGCGCTGCTTCTGCAGGGCGAGCGCAATGGCCAGCCCGATGACCAACTCGAGCCCCACCGCCACGAACACAAACAGCGCGGTGATGCCGAACGCGTGCCAGAACTCGCCGTCGCCGAAGGTGTTGACGTAGTTTTTGGCACCCACCAGGTTCGGTGTGCCGTGATTGGTCAGCCGATAGTCGGTGAGGCTCAGGTAGAACGCGTACGCCAGGGGGAAACCGACCACCCCGACGAAAAGCGCAATCAGAGGGGCGACCATGCCGTGTTTGAACTGCATCATGGTCATTGCTCCTTTCGCGGGGTGGTCGGTTTCATGAGGGCAGCTGCGAGGGGTCAGCTAGCCCTGGATCTTCTCGGCCGCGGCCTGTGCGGCGGCCAGCGCGTCGTCGACACTCTTGGTGCCTGCGACGGCCTCGTTGAGCTCGGTGCCGACGGCCTGGATCATCTCCTCGCCGCTGGGACCCTGGCTCAGCGGTGCGGAATTGGCGAGGAGCTTTTCCACCGTCTGGTAGTAGTCCGCGCCGAACTTCCCGTTCAGCACCGCCGGGTCCTTGAGCGTGCTCTGCCGGATCGCGGCGCCGCCCTTCTCGGTGCGGGCGACATCGTGCGGCTTGGCCGTGATCCACGAGGCGAACGCCCAGGCGGCGTCCGAAGCACCGGAGTTGGCCGGGATGGCCCAGCTCCAGGAGCCCAGCACCTGCTTGCCGCCGGGAATCGGCGCCAGCTTGAACTTGCCTGCCGAGGGCCCGGATCCGGGCTCGTTGACGGCGGGTAGCTGCCAGTTGTAGTTGATCATCGACGCGGCCTGCCCGGCGGCCAGCGACCGCTGGGCCTCGTCCATGCTCCAGTTCAGGCTGTTGGGCGGGGCGGCGTTCTTGTAGGTGTCGATGTACGCGGCCAGCGCACGCTTGGCCTGCGGCGTGTTCAGGGTGGGCTTGCCGTCGGGACCGTAGATGGAGCCGCCCGCGGCGAACAGCCAGTTGCCCCATTCCTCGAAGATCTTGTAGCCGCGCTGCGGCTGCATCGCGATACCGGCGTGATCACCGGACTTGAGCGCCTTGCTGGTGCTGACCAGTTGATCCAGGGTGGTCGGGACCGTCTGCTTGGCCTGCGCCAGATCGTCTGTGTTGTAAAGGTATCCGAGCGCGTAGTTGTAGAACGGCACGGCGTAGCGGACCCCGTCGACGGTGGTGATGTCGGTCAGTGGCTTGAAGAAGTCGGCCGCGTCGTAGCCGGGCGTGCTGTCGATACGGGCGTCCAGCGGCTGCAGGAACTTGGCCTTGGCGAAGTCCACCATCCACGGGTTGTCCACCACGATCAGGTCATAGTTCGGGGTGGTGGACTGGAACGAGGACACCAGCTTGTCGCGCATCTGGTCATAGGTCAGCAGCTCGATGTCGACCTTGACGTCTGGGTAGTCCTTGTTGAAGTCGGCCACCATCGATTTGACGATGTCGCTGTCCGGGACGTTCTCCATCAGGATGCGCACGTTGCCGGAGGTGTTCTTCGGGATGTCCCCCGTTCCGGTCCCCTGTGCTTGCTCGGGTCCACCGCTGCCGGCGCAGGAGCTCAGCAACATGGCGACCGCTGACACCAGGGCGATCACGGCAGCCAGAAAGAACGGCCGCCTCCGCCCTGGTGTCGGGTTAGTGGTGATTTTCATTGCGGCACTTATCCTTTCGGTTCTGATTCTCATCGGGGGGCACGGGCGATGGCGTGCGAGATGGGCGCCACCGCGTCGCCGAGGTCGCGCCACGTCGCGTATGCGGCGTCATAGATCGACTTGTGCGCCGGGTCCGGCACATACGGTGCGTCCAGCGTGATGAACCGCGAGACATCCGACCAGTCGTCGAGGGCACCGATGCCGATGGCGGCGATCACGGCGGCGCCCAGAGAGGCGCCGGGATGACCGCGCACCGGCAGCATCTCCAGACCGAGGATGTCGGCGTGGATCTGTTTCCACAGTGTCGATTTCGATCCGCCGTTGGTGATCATCACGCGGCGCAGCGGGAGGCCGATGTCGGCGAATACGTCGATGTGGTGGCGGAATCCGAAAGCGATGGCCTCCAGCACCGAGCGGTACATGTCCGCTCGGGTGTGCCCAAGGTGTAAGCCCGCGAACACGCCTCGCAGGTCCGGGTCGTGGATCGGGCTCTTCTCCCCGAGGAAGTAGGGCAGGCACATGACCTCCGCCGGTGCCCGGCCGGCCGCCTCGGCGTCGAGCGCCGTCAGCTCGACACCGCCGACGAGGGCCTGGAACCAGCGAATGAGGCTGCCGCTGGTGGCCATACAGCCGTTGGGCAGCCACTGCCCCGGAACCGGATGGGCGTCGAGGTAGAGCCGCTCGTCGACCACCCCGGTGTTGCTGGCGGCCAGGATGTCCCCCGCCCCACCGAGTTTCACCAAAGCATCGCCGGGTTGATTGACGCCGGCGGCGTACGCCGAGAGCACGTGGTCGGCACCACCGACCACGAGCGCCGTGCCCGCCCTCAAGCCCGTCAGTTCGGCGGCCGCCGTGCTGAGCTCGCCCACCCTGGTGCCCGGCCGGCACACCGGCGCGAGGGTCGCCGGGTCGATGTCAGCAGCGGCGAGCACAGGTTCAGCCGTCGCCCCGGCGATCGTGAACAACCCGGATTCCAGCGCCCAGTTCTGCTCCACGTGCACCTGCGCACCCAGCGCTGCGAGCACCCAGTCATACGAGCCGACCCAATGCGTGGTGCGGGCATGGACATCCGGCTCGTTCTCGCGCAGCCACACAATGGTCGGAGCCACCGACTGCTGAGTCAGCGCAGAACCGGTCAGACTGACCAGATCGACTGCGGCCACCGACTCGGCGAGCCGGTCGACCTGCCGATGCGCCCTGGCATCGTTCTGAAGAATGCCACGGCGCAACGGTTTTCCCGACTTGTCGATCGGCACCACGGCGGGCACCATGCCCGACGTGGCGATCGCGCCGACCTCGCCGGCGTCGGCGCCCGCGGCAGTGACCACTTCCCGGATCGACTCGACCACGTTCCGATGCCATTGCTCGGTGTCCGCCTCGGCGATGCCAGGCCCCGTCGAGTACAGCGCGGTCTCACGGGAAGCGGTCGCGACGATGCCGTGATCGACATCGAACAGCACCGTCTTGGTGCCCGTGGTGCCGATGTCGACCCCGATGGTGTAGTGGCTCATACCCGGGCCGCCTCAGGGTCGGAGGCCGGATCCTCTTGCCCCGCAACGCAGATCACCTCGACACCCGCATTGCGTGCGGCGACCAGCGCCGGGTGGTCGACAGGTCCGTCGGTGACGATGACGTCGATATCGGTCAGTGCGGCAATGCTGACGAACGTGACGCGTCCGAGCTTGCTGGTGTCCGCCGCGACGATGACCCGGTCCGCACGGCTGCTGGCCACCCGCTTGACCCGGCTCTCGGCCTGGTGATAGTCGGAGATCCCGCGCTCGACGTCGATACCCGCGACGCCCATCACGAAGGTGTCGCAGTTGTACTGGGTCAGAGTGTCTTCCGTGGCGGGACCGATCAGGCTCAGCTCGCCGGGACGCAGCTCGCCGCCGGCCAGCACCACCTTGGTGTCCGGCTCGTCGACGAGTTCCACCGCGGCGAGCACGCTGGGAGTGACCACGGTCAGGCCGAGCCCGCGGCCGCGCAGCGACTGCGCCACGGCCAGCGCCGTACTACCGGAATCGAGGATGAGGGTCTCCTCGGGACCGATCAGGTCCGCGACGGCGTCGGCGATGTGGCGTTTCTGCTCGGCAGCGTCGGCCACCCGGGTGGCGAACGACGGCTCGGTGCGCTTGCCGGTCAGCGCGATGACGCCCCCGACCACCCGGCGTACGACACCGAGTGCCTCCAGAGCCTCGACGTCGCGGCGGATGGTCATCTCGGACACGTCGAACTCGGCCGCCAGCTCCGCGTAACCCACCTCGAAATCGGTGCGTACCCGTTCGCTGATGCGATCTCTGCGGGTCTTGGCGTCCACGCTCACACCCGCCACTCGTGTGTAAGTTTCACATCGCGAGGGCGCGAATTCGCCACGCCGACCGCTGAATTGCACATAGCGTGTGAATATATGACAGCTATGGCCCGGTGTCTACGGCTGAGTGTGAATTTTTTTCAGCGAAGTTTTCAGAAAAGTAACGAGGCTGTCCGCCGTGACGTCAGGCGCGCCACGTCAGCACTTCCCCGGCGCCTGCCGTCAACACCGTCCCCGGCATGACGCGCAGCCGGTACGGGCTCAACCGCAGCGCCGCGAAGCCGGGCGACGTGGGCCCGTCCCATCCCGGGATGATCGCCGGGTCGTAACCGACCGGCGCGGGCGCGGTCGCGAAACGGTCCCACACCTGGCGGCGGGTGTCGTCGTCGAGATACCACTCGACCAGACAGTCCGCCGAGCAGGTGTCGTGGCTGGTGGTCCAATAGCTCACCGAGAGATAGGGGTGCGCGGCGAGATCAGCTTTCTTGACCGGCGTGGGCCCGGTGGCGATCCAGCCGAACAGGTCGGTGCCGTCCCACTCCCAGATCGGGTGCAGGATGCGACTGCGCGGGCGCCCATCGGCGTCGACGGTGGCGGCCGAGGCCCACACGATCGAATGGGCCATCTCGACGAAGGCAGGCGCGATGCGCTCCAGTGAGGTCACACGAGCGAGGTTATTACCCGTCGTCGCCCTTGTCGGCGTCTTTGTCCGCGCCCTTGTCGTCCCGGCCGTAGATGGGCTTTCCCTCGTCGTCGAGCCAGTCGTTGACCGCAGTACCCGACACCGTGCCCCCGGTTCCGGGCAGGGTGACGGTCGGCCGGGTGTCGTCGTAGGACTTCATGACCTCTTCGGCCTGTCTGTGGTTTTCCTCGGTGACGTGGAGTTCTTTCTCGGTAGCCATGGGTAACGGCTGCCCAAAAAGCCGGGCCGCCAAACGGCTCAGGCCGAGACCGTGCGCAGCGACGCGGGCACGCTGGGCAGGAAATGCCGAGCCGCGAACGCCCGGATCTCCTCGGCGGTCTGCACCGGCTGGACACCGGGCAGCAACAACACCATCGCCGCGTAGCGCAGGATGGTGTCCGCCAGGTCATTGACCGCCTGCGGGCCGATGCGTTCGGCGAACCCATCCGGGAAGATCACCCGCAGCGCGGCGGCCATCCGCTCGATCGCCGCCCCGTAGTGCCGGTGCATCAGCTCCAGGACCAACGCCGGTTCGTCGACGATCATCTGGTTGAGCACCCGGTGTGTGCGGAATCTCAGGATCGAGAGGGTGAACGCTTCGACATAGTAATTCGATTGCGGCCCGGCGTCTTTCAGTTCGCGCGCGATGTCGGCGAACAATGCCACGTTCTCCCGCTCGATGACGGCGGCCACCAACTCGTCGCGATTGGCGAACCGGCGGTAGATGGTGGTGCGGCTGACGCCTGCGCGGCGGGCCACGTCGTCGAGCGCGACCCGGCGGAAACCGTGCCGTTCGAATTCGGCAAGGGCCGCGTCCAGGATCCGCCGGGTCGATTCCGACCCCGTCGGGTCAGCCGCGGGCATAGCCCCTCTGGGCGAAACGGTTGTAGCGCACGCTCATCGGCAGATGGTCCCACACCCAGTTGACCGGAGCCGACCGCCAGAACGCGGCGAACCGTTGATAGTTGCGCTCCTGGCGCTCCGACCACGGCAGCTGCAGCAGATCGCGGGCGCGCGGCGGCAGGCCGCCCGTCGTCAGGAAAGCCGCGACCGGGTTGAACACCGTCGCCACCACCCGCCACAGGACCGGGTGCACGGCCCTGGGGCACGGGAAGCCCTTGGTGACGTAGCCGACGCCGTATCGCGCGCTCTTGTGCGCGACGGCGACCTCATTCATCATCCGGTCCCAGTACCGCTCGAACTCGGCGTAGTCGGCGGGCATGGGCCGGTCGCTGACGCCGTAGCGGCGGTACCAGGTCTTCGATTCGAGATAGATCTGCTCCTTCTCCTCGCGGGTCAACCGCTTGACGAAGGTGTCGGCGAAGTAGAGCACCTGCTCGACGAATGTCGCGTGCGCCCAGAAGTAGGTGTCGGGATCCAAGGCGTGATAGCGCGACACCGGCTCCCCGTCGGGGCCGGGCATGACGCCCTTGACGTGGTGATGGAAGTCGCGGACCTGGGTGCCCGCGTTGTCGTCCTCGGTCCCGTAGACGGTCCGGAAGATCGGCGGCACAGTGCGTTTGAGCCGTTCGGCGGTATCGGAGAAGAACGTCGAATGATCCAGCACGCCCTGGCCGAGCTCGGCGAGCATGTTCTGCAACACCGCGGGCCGAGGACCGATCAGGTACATCCGGTTGTCGCCGAAGTACTTCCACACCAGCGATTGCGGGCCCAGCGGCAGGGCGTCGGCTTGCTGCGACGGTTCGGCCAGTTCGGTCATAGACACAGTGTTACAAATTTTGAACTTTGTTCCAATGCGTGTGGCGCAACTCACGGCAACCTCGACGAGCTTTCTCATCGCCGCACTCCAGCGGGCATCGCTCACTACGATGAGTGCACGTTTGCGGGGGGCGGAAGGAACGGTGGCCGTGACCGCTCCGGTACTCGACCTCGACGGACGCGTCGTCGGACGCGCCGCGGAGTCGAGCGCGCTACGCGCCGCCATCACCGATGCAGAACGCAACGGCGGCCGCTGTGTCCTGGTCAGCGGCGCGCCCGGCGTGGGCAAATCGACCCTCGTGCAGGCCTTCGGTGCCGAGCTCGCCCAACGCAACTGCGTCTTCGCCTACGGTCGGTGCCGCGACGGCGCCCCGGCGCCCTATGCGGCACTGGGAGAGGCCTTCAGCTCGATCGTGCATGCCATGGACACCACCGGCCCGGCCGAACGGGACAGCTGGCGTGCCGACCTCGCCACCGGCATGGCGGCCCTGTCCGGCGTCCTGTCCGAGCTCGTACCGGACCTCGGGCAGGTGCTCGGACAGCCGTCCGCGACCGGCGATCGCGAGGCCGCCGACCCACGCCGCCGGCTGCACCGCGCGGCCATCAGGCTGATCTCCGAAACCGCCTCCTACCGTCCGGTGGTGCTCGCGATCGACGATCTGCAGTGGGCGGACCACGACTCGCTGCTGATGCTCTCCGAGCTGCTCGCGGTGTCGTTGCGCAATGTCTTGGTGCTCGGCGCGCACCGGGCCGGCGAGTTCGATCCGAACAGCGCGGGCCTGCCCACGGCCGGGTTGTCCAGCATCCGGCTCGCGCCGCTGTCCCGCGACACCGTCGAAGAGCTGCTGGCCGGTGTGTGCGGCCGCGCCGTCGAAATCGGCGACGTCGCCGCCGAATTCCACCATCGCACCGGCGGCAACCCGCTGCAGGTCCGCCAGTTGCTGTACCGCGCGCAGCGGGAAGGCGCGCTCAGCCCGGTCGGCGCGAGCGGGCGTCCCAGCTGGGATCTGCGGGTGTTGTCCTCGATCGAGGTCACCGACTCGGCCGCCGAGTTCCTCAACCGCTACCTCGACCAGCTGCGCCCGGCGCACCGCGCGGTGCTGAGCACGCTGACCTGCATCGGTGGTGAATTCGACCTCGCCGACGCGACCACGGCGGCCGCGCAGCCCACCGACCTCGTCGCACAGGCACTGTGGTCGGCCCTGGAGCTCAGGCTGCTCGAAGCCGTCGACAGCCGCGGTCAGCGCATCGCCAACACCATCAGCCACGACGCCCGCTACCGGTTCAGCCACGACCGGGTTGCCGAGGCGGCCCGCGAAGACCTCTCCGACGACATCGCCCGCGATACGCACCTGAGGCTCGGCAGGCAACTCGTCGAGCAGGGCGACGAGCGGCTGTTCGAGGCCGCGCGGCACCTCGGCATCGGCGGACACGGCCTGGCCGACGACGCCGAGCGCATCCGGTTCGTCGACGTGCTGCGGCGGGCGGCGCGTAAGGCCAGGGCGCAGGCGTCGTTTCCGCTGGCGCTGACATACTGCCGCAACGGGCTGGACCTCCTGGGCGACGAGCGTTGGACCCGGTACTTCGACGTCGCCCGGGAACTGCAGCTCGAGGCGGCCGAAGCCGCGCTGCTGGTCGGTGACGTGGCGGAGTTGCACACATTGCTGGACGAGGCCGAGGCCGGCTTGCGCGAACCGGCCGACCGCACACGGCTGGCATATCTGCGGCTCAAGGGACGCATGGCCCAGAACCGGTTGCAGGAAGCGCTCGACACCGGGTTACGCGCACTCGACGAGCTCGGCGAGACGCTGCCGAGCGACGCAGGCAAACCACGAATGGTCAACGCGCTCTTGCGGATGCGCTTGGCGGTGCGGCACTGGAGCACCGACCAATTGCTCGAGTTGCCCCGATGTGAGGACCGGCGCGTGGTGGAAACCCAGCGCATTCTCGCCGAGCTGCGCAGCCTGTCCTACATCGCGCGGCCCAACCTGTTCCCGCTCATCGTGCGCAAGCAGCTGGACCTGACCCTCGCGCACGGCCATACGCCGTCACTGCCACTGGTGCTGGTCAGCTACGGCGTGCTGCTGGTGCTGACCGGGGACCGCGCAGGCGCGCAACGGTTCGGAGAGACCGCGCTGCTGCTCACCGAGCGGCCCGAATTCCGCGATGCCCGGCCCGAGACGCTGTTCATGCACCTGAACTTCATCCGGCACTGGCGGCACCCACTGCGCGACGGCTTCGGCCAGCTGCGCGACGCAGTGACCGAGGCGCTCGACCACGGCGACCAGGAATATGCGGGATTCCTTGGCGCCGTTCTGCTTTCGCAGTACTTCTGGATCGGCCGGCCGCTGGCCGAGATCGACGAACTCGCGCAGACCCTGATCCCGGAGATCTGGTCGCAGCCGGTGCCGCGAGGGTTGTGTCAGGCCGTCCAGCAGATCTGCCTGAACATGATGGGGCGCAGCGAGGATCCGTTCCTGCTGGCCGGCGAGAGTGGCTACGACGAGCGGGTGGCCCTGCCCGCGGCCCGCCGCGAGGGCGACGAGGTGGCCCTCGGCGCCGCGGCGACGATGCGCCTCGGCCTGCACTTCTGGGCCGGTGACTACGCCGGGGCGGTCGAGGTCGCCGACGACGCCGTCGAGCACATCGGCGGCATGGAGGGCACCGCCATCATGCAGCTCGTGCACATGGTGAATGCGTTGAGCCGCATCCACGTTGCGCCCGACGCGCGCTCGACCCGCCGCTGTGCACACCGCGCTCTGACACTGCATCGCAAGTGGGCGGCGGAATCACCGGCAAACTACGCGGCGCCCTGCGCACTGATCGAGGGCACCTGGGCACACGCCCGCGGCAGGCACCAGACGGCCGAACTCGCCCTGCACCGAGCCATGGAACTCGCCGACGAGCACCAGCTGCCGCTGATCGCCGCGGCAGCCCACGAGCAAGCCGCGATCCTCTACGCCGACACCGGCCGCAGCCGGCTCAGCGAGCACATGCTGCGCACGGCGTATCAGCGGTTTTCCACACTGGGTCTGACGCTGCGCACCGAGCGGCTGGCCCGCGCCCATCCGTGGCTGCTCAGCCGCGATCTCGTCACGCCGGATTCGGCAGGCATCGATCCGGCGGGCGCCCATCATCTGGCGCGCGCCCTGTCCGCGGCACGCAGCGCCGACAGCCTGGCCGACATCGTGCTGCGGACGGTCGCCGACACGACCGGTGCCCACCGCGTCCTGCTGCTCACCGGTGAGCCCGAGCATCTCAGTGTGCGGACCGTGCTCGACGGCGCCGAGATCACGCCGGTCGAAGGACCATGGACCGAGGTGGCCTACGACCGCGCCCTGGTGCGCCGCGTCGTCGACTGCGGCACGCCGCTGATCGTGGCCGCCGACTCGACGCGGCGCCCCGGGCCCAACGGCCAGCGCCACCCGGTGCCGTCGGTGCTGGCGGCACCGATTCGCCTGCAGGACAACATCATCGGCATGGTCTATGCCGAACATGACGATCCCGCACAGCATTTCGGCGCACATCACGAAGAAGCGGTCTCGTTCGTCTGCGACCAGGCCGCCGCGCCGATGTGGAACTTTCAGCTCGAGGCGCAGCTGCAGGCCGCCGATGAATACCGCCGCTCGCTGATGGACGCGCAGTCCAAGTTCGTGCCCAACGAACTGCTGCGCATCCTCGACATCGACGATCTGCGCCGCGTGCACAGCGGCTACCGCGTCGAGCGTGAGATGACCGTGCTGATCTCCGATATCCGCGGCTACACAACCCTTTTGGAGGACATGAACGTCTCCGACGCCAGCAATCTGGCGATGGGCTTCCTGCGTGCGGTCGAGTTGCCGATCATCAGCTGCAACGGCATGATCCAGGACGTCCGCGGTGACGAGATCGTCGCGGTGTTCGAATCGGAAACCGACGCCGTACGGGGCGGTCTGGCCATGCTGCGGTCGCTGCGCGAGCACAATCGTGACCGGCTCGCGCACGGATCGGAGGAGCTTCAGGTCGGCATCGGTATCAATACCGGCCGCGTCGGGGTAGGTCTCGTCGGTGGCGTCAACCGCATGGTCCTGACCATCATCGGCGACGCCGTGAACGTTGCCGCACGCATCGAGAGCACCAACAAGCGTTACGGCACCGCGCTGCTCATCTCCGACGCGACCTACGCACGCGTCGCGGCGGCAGGCCAGTTCGCGATCCGCCGGATGGAACGGGTGATGGTGGTCAACCGGCGCCGCCCGGTGACCATCTACGAGGTGTACGACGAGGATCCGCCGTCGTTGCGGGAGGCAAAACGCGCCGCACAGCCGATGTTCGACGAGGCATTCGGCTTGTTCGACGCGGGTGACGCCGCGCGAGCACGGGCCGCGTTCGAGAAATGCCGCCAGCTGCTGCCCGAGGACACCGTTGCCACGCTGCACGTCGCGCACTGCGATGCCGTCGTCCGCGGTGACATGTCCCCTGGTCAAGAGGTCGCCCTCGCGCAGAAGTAGCTACGTCAATCGGCCCTCGACGGCCCGGATCCTCTGCCATGATTTGGACCACACTCGTCGAGGGGGTCGCAGCCCATGTACCTGAGCGCCGAGCGGTTGGCCGTGGCCAACCGGGCCGTACGCGAGACGTTCGAACAGACCAGCGTTGCCTGGCAGGCGATCCCGCACTGGGACACCGGCGATCCGGGACAGACCTGGGTCCGCAGCGACACCATCCCGCCGGGCTTTCTCGAGGTCGACACCGTCAACGAGAAATTCGCGGTGACGCTCGCGCAGGCGGGTGCGCCGCTGGCCGACCCCCTGCTGGCGGTCCTGATGAAGACGACCGTCGAACTCGCTGCGACCATCGACACCGCGGTCCTGGCAAAGCTGCAAGCCGCGGATCCCACGCCTCTGCAGACCGCAGGCACCACCCAGGACTTGCTGAACACCCTCGTCGACGCCCGGGCCAAAGTGGAGACGGCCGGGTACCGGGCACCGTCATGCTTGTTCACCGGCGCCGACGGTCTCAAGCGGCTCAATCACATCGAGAGCGGAGAGGACATCGCCGAGGCCGTGCTCAAGGCGGGCGGTGTCACCAGCCTCTACCGCGTCGACGAAACCGGGATGCTCATGCTGGGCCGTCGGCAACGCATCGCGCAGGGCGCCGCCGCGACGGCCTCACCGGGCGAGGAGCCGGTGGACCTCGCCGTCGCCGTCGCGCCCAGCCTTGAGGTCATCGGCGAAAACGCCGACGGCGCGATCGAACTGGCGGTGCGGATTCGCTACGCGCTGCGGATCAAGGACCCGGGCGGTGTCGTCGGCATCACTTTCTGACCCGCCCATGCCGGCTGTCGTGGAACTGCCTGCGCGAACATCGGGCCTTGACGACTACCTCGCCCGATGCAAGGACGCGTGCGACGGCGAGATCGAAAGGCTTTACGGCTCAGGCGATCACGGCACGAGCGGGCTGCGGGAGCTGATCCTCGACTATCCGCTGCGCGGCGGGAAGGCGCTGCGGCCTGCGCTGAGTATCGCGACGTGCCTCGGGCTCGGCGGTCACCTCGAGGCGGTCCTGCCGACCGCTGCGACCTTGGAGCTCTACCACAACGCCTTCCTCATCCACGACGACATCGAAGACGATTCCTGGCACAGGCGCGGCAGGCCCACCCTGCACATCGACCACGGCATCCCCATCGCGGTCAACGTCGGCGACGCGATGCTCTCGCTGTCGCTGCAGCCCCTGCTCGACAACGTCGAACGCATCGGGTTGGGTCCCGCCCTGCGCATCCTGCGGGCCGTCGCCCACATGACCCGCCAGACCGTCGAGGGCCAGGCCATCGAACTGGAATGGGTGCGGTCCAACATCTGGCGCCTGGACGACGCCGACTATCTGCGCATGGTGGAACTGAAGACCAGTTGGTATTCGTTCATCACCCCGCTGCAAGCCGGGGTGATCGCCGCGGGCGGCGGGGCCGACCGGCTGGCACCGCTGGAAGTCCTCGGTCGCCATCTCGGCGCGGCCTTCCAGATCACCGACGACCTGCTGAACCTACGAGCCGATCCACAGGACTACGGCAAGGAGATCGGCGGTGACCTGTGGGAGGGCAAACGCACGCTGATGCTGCTGCACGCGCTGCGCCGCGCCGACCCCGAGGACCGTGAGCGGGCCGTGGCCATCCTGGCCAGACGGCGCCCGAGTGCGGCCGGCGAACTGGGCCTGGCCGAACTGCTCGACCGGCTCACCGCGCGCGGCGAGCTCTCCCGGGTCGGGCGCGACGCGATCGCGGCGCAGGTGCTGGGCCGGCACGAAACCGAGGCCAAGACGCTCGACGACATCCGGTGGCTGTACCGCCTGCTGCACCGGACCGGGTCGCTCGCCCACGCGCGCGACGTCGCGGCGGGCCACGCACGGGACGCGGCGGCCGTGCTGGCCGGCCTCGACTGGTTGCCGCCGAGTCAGCACCGCGACATGCTCAGCGACCTCGTCGCCTACGTGCACGGACGCACGCGATGACGCCCGAGGCCTTGGTCGGCATGCTGGCCGAGTTGGACCGGATCCGAGCCCTGACGCTGGACCTCGTCGAGCGCAGCGCACCACAACTGCTACCGGCCCCGCCGCAGGACGCCGCCGGAGACGAGCGGGCCGTGTACGAGCTGTTGCTCGGGGCGCGGCGCGCGGTGCTCGGCAACCCCGCCGCCGCGCGCGGTGTGCACGACCTGCTGGTGGCCGAGGGGGTTCGCTATGCGCAGACGCCGGAGGGAGCGCGGCTGCGCGACGCGCTGACCACGTCCGAGGCGGTCGAGAACTTGCGGCGGGTGTGGGAGACCGTGAGCCTCAACGTGCTCGACGGCCCGGCCCCGCCGGCGGCCGCGCCGACCGCCTGGATCGAGCTGCTCGCCGACGCGATCATCGGGGCCTCGCGCGCCGACGATCCCGTGCTGGCCCGGCTGCGCCCCGAGGGGTTCGCGTGAGCCTGACCGAGCCGCGAGCCGCACTGGCCGAGAACGCCTGCCTGATCGACTATCTGGTGGGCCTGGCGGGCCTGGGCCGGCTCGTGCGCACGCTGGGCACCGGCGGCAGCGAGCGGCGGGAGGCCGACGACTTCGTGCACGTGCTGCTCGGGCTCGCGGCCCTGGGCGCCCGGGTGGAACGGTTGGCCCCGCCCGCACCGCCTGCGCCGCCCGGTGCGGCACCCGACCCGTCGGTGCGGTGGTTGCGATGACGCTGGCGGCCAGTGATTTCCTGCGGGCCCCGGTCCTGGCCGCCGCGCAACCCGCAGGTTTCAAAGAATGGCATCACTTCGTGGTGCATGGCCGTACCGGCAGCTTCTTGATCAACTTCAGCCTGGCGTGCGAAGACACCCCGACCGGGCGCTCTCGCATGGCGCCGCGCGTCATCGTCATCGCGCACGACCGCCAGTGGACCGGGGCCGTCGAG
Source organism: Mycolicibacterium brisbanense (assembly GCF_001570425.1). Taxonomy (GTDB): domain Bacteria; phylum Actinomycetota; class Actinomycetes; order Mycobacteriales; family Mycobacteriaceae; genus Mycobacterium; species Mycobacterium brisbanense. The sequence goes on along the minus strand of NZ_BCSX01000024.1, from coordinate 87,514 downwards.
CGCTTCGCCGAGACGGCCCTGGACATCTCTGCCGATCTCGGGGCGTGCACCGTCGGCGCCAACCGCATGATCGTGCGGCCCGACGGCTATGAGGTGCTCATCGACCTGCCGGGCATCCGCGGCGAGTTGCACCTCACCCCGGTCAGCCGGCCGTTCGCCGTCAACAACCAGCCTGTCGGGCAGGGCCGCATGTCATGGCTGTTCGTGCCGCGGCTGCGTGCCGACGGATGGCTGCGCATCGCGGATCGAGAGCATCGGCTGGAGGCCGCCCTGGCCTATCACGACCACAATTGGGGCCGGTTCCGGTGGGGCGAGGACTTCGGCTGGACGTGGGGCACGATCCTGCCCGCGGAGCCCGACGATCCGTGGTCGGCGGTGTTGCTGCAGATGACCGACCGGCACCGGCTGCGGTTCCTGTCGCAGGCGCTCTACGTGTGGCACCACGACGACCCCGCGGCGATCTTCCGGCATGCGGAGGTGCACATCGGCACGTCGGGGCGGCTCGGCCGGGCACCCGACTGCACCCTGCCGCCGCCGATGCGGCTGCTGATCGACGGTGACGTCCCGGGCGTGCCGGAGCACGTCGAGGTCAGTGCCACCCGGGCGGGCGATACGGTGCACGCCGAGTTCCGGCCACAGTCCTACGCCCGGCTGGCCCAGCCGAGCGAGATGAGCCTGGACCGCTCGACCGTGCTGTGCGAGGCGACCGGAACGGCCCGCATGACCGGATCCATCAACGGCGAAGCCATCGACTTCACCGGCACCGGAGTATTCGAGTTTCTCCATGGCTGAGCCGGTGGCGGCGCTGCTGCGCCGGTCGGTCGGACATCTCGCGGACGAGGTGCCCGCGAGCTACCGCCTGGTGCTCGAACGGCTCGGGCCGCTGGTGGTCGCACTCGACGTCGACGGCGAACGCTTCGCGCTGCGCGGCGGGCCTCGCCTGGAGGTGGCCGACGGCGATGTTTCCGGCGGCCCGCGGATCACCACGTCGCGCGCCGCGATCCTCGACGTGCTCGACGCGCGGATCGGGCTGCACGACGCTGTGCAGGCCGGCGCGGTGAACGTCGAAGGCTCGCTCGACGAACTCCTGCAGGTGCACGACACCCTGCTGGCCTATGTGCACGCCGCGGTCCGGGCGCCGTCGCTGCCGGGGCTGCTGTCCGCATTGCGGGAGGCACCGCCGTGATGAGCGAGGTCATCACCACACCCGCGTCGTGCCCGCGGCGGCCCACCGTAGCGGTCCTGGGCGCGGGCATCGCGGGGCTGACCGCCGCGCACGAATTGGCGCAACGGGGTTTCGACGTCACGGTGTACGAACCGCGCGTCGACGAGCGCGCCGGGCTGGGCGCCGCACCGCCCGACACCTATCCACCCGTCAAGCTCGGTGGGCTGGCCGCCTCGCAGTACTCGACGGTGGGCACGCATGACGGCAGCGCCGCCGAGCTGCGGCCCTTCCCCGGCCGCCGCGGTGACCCGCGTCCACCCGCGCGGGCCGTCGCCGGCGAACACGGCTTCCGCTTCTTCCCCGCGTACTACCTGCACACCTGGGACCTGTTCCAGCGCATTCCCGTCTACCAGCGCATCGACGGACCCGGTGGCACGGTCGACTGGGTGCCCACCGCGCGGACCATCATGGACAACGTCCGGCGCGTGGTCACCCAGGGCACCACCGTGGACGGCAAGCCGTCACTGGTCTTCCCGCGCGAGGCGCCCCGTACGCCGGCCGAATTCCTCACCATCGCAGGGCAATTGACCCAATTGGGTTTCACGGCCTCGGACATCGACAGGTTCGTCAGCAGGCTCGTGCGTTACCTCGTCACGAGCCCGCTGCGCCGGGCCGCCGAACTGCAGAACCTGTCGGCCTACGACTTCTTCGTCGGCCGCGACGACACCGCCGAGCCACCCCGGTTCACCTACTCGCCGCGGTTCGACTCCCTGCTGCTGGAGATGCCCCGCGTCCTGGCCGCGTTCGACACCCGCTGGGGCGACGCCCGCACCAACCTGACCACCTATCTGCAACTGCAGCTGCAGATGGACCGCCGCGACAACAAGGCCGACGGGGTGCTCAACGGCCCGACCACCGAATCGTGGTTCGACCACTGGCACCGCCACCTCGTCGAACTCGGCGTCCGCTTCGTCCGGGCCGGCGCCGGACGCCTGGAACCACCCGCGTCCGAGCCGGGACAGCCGCCGCACCTGCGGCCACGCGTGCAGGTGACGCTGACCGACGGCACCCGGCTCGCCCCCGACTACACCGTCGTCGCGGTCGACGCCCCGGCGGCCGAACAGATCACCGAAGCGTTGCGCGCCGCGGGCACGGGCGGCACCGTGGCCGAACTCGACGGGTTCACCACGTCGCCGCCACCGAACGACGGACCGCTCGAGCCCGGTCACCGCCGCCCGCAGACCCGGCGCGACCCGTACGCCATGGACGAGATGGGCCGGGTGCCGTGGGACCGGTTCCAGACGCTCGGCGGCATCCAGTACTACTTCGACACCGAATTCCAGCTGCTGCGCGGGCACATGTACTACTCGGGTACCGAGTGGGCGCTGTCGTCGATCAACCAGCACGGCCTGTGGGAACGCCGGCCGACGCTGGCCCGTGACGGCCACGTCTCGGTGCTGTCGGTCGACATCGGCGACTTCAACACGCCCTCGCGGCATCTGCTCGACGAATCCGGGCGCGGCAAGGCGGCCCGCGACTGCACGGCCGACGAAATCGCCACCGAGGTGTGGCGCCAGATCGTGTGGGCCCTGACCAGCGACGTCGACAATGTCGCCGAAGCGCTCATGCCGTGGCCCACCTGGTACGCGCTGGACCGGGGTCTGGTGATGGGCGGCGGCCCGGGCCAGGGGCACGGCAAGGCGGTGCGCAACGAGACGCCCTACCTCGTCCCGATCGTCGGGGACTGGGAGAACCGCCCGGGCCCGGACCCGTGGAATCCGCACGGCGGGTCCTGGGGCACCCGGCCGACCGAGGAGACCTGGCTGGAGGATCTGCGGCAGCGCAACGTCTGGCAGGCCCGTCACGGTGGCTACCAGGTGCATCACAACTCGGTGGTGTTCGCGGGCACCTGGACCAAGACGTTCACCCGGATGACGTCGATGGAGGCGGCCTGTGAATCGGCCCGCCACGCCGTCAACGCGATCCTCGACCACTACATCTGGGTGGCCTCTGGCGGCACCGATCACCGCGAGAACACCACGCTGGACTGGCGCTTTCCCTACGACTTCCTCGACCAGGGCTACTCCAGCCCCGTTCGGATGCCGTCGCCCGCCGGGGACTACTGCTATGTCTTCGACATCGAGAACCGCGAACCTGCCGATGCCCGTCCCCTGCGCACCCTCGACGGCCAGTACTGCCGGGAGGCGCTACCCCACCCATTGGACACTGCGGCGCCACTGCTGCTCCCCGCCGGAGGAGGCCTACCGATGACCCAGCCGACCATGCCGCCCGAGCCTGTGCACCTGCTGGCCTACCTGCAGGCCTGGCGCCAGTTCTTGCAGCAGGCGGGGCTCGGGGGACTCGGTGGTGCGCTGCTGACCCCGCCGGGCACGCCGGTCACGGCCGCGCCCACCGACTACGCCCAGCAGCTGCTCACCTATCTGCAGGCGTGGCGGCACTACCTGGAGCAGACCGTGGGTGAGGCGACGGGCCGCCCCAGCGAGGGCGGCGGACCGCCCGGCCGACCGCCGTATCCCGGGGAAGAGGTCGTCGCACCCGCCGACGACTACGGAATCCAGACCACCGCGGGGGCTCGGCCGCGGCGCGAACCGGCGCCGGCCCGGGCCGAGCCGGAGCCCGCGCGTCCGACACCGCCACCCCCGCCCGCGGGGTCAGCTCATCGCCGGTTCACCGAGGCCGCCGACGCGCCGGCGTCGGCGCCTGCGCCCCGGTCGCTGTACGGCAGGGCACCCGAGCCCGGGACAGCGCGGTCGGCGTACCCGGGGATCACCGAGACCGACTGGCTCGACCGGGACCGTTAGCGGCGGCGCAAGCGCGCGATACCCAGCACGGCGAGTACCCCGGCGACGGTCGCCAGCAGCAGCGACAGCACCAGCAACGGGGCGGAATGGACGACCGACGTGGTCGACGGTTCGCCGGGCAGGATGGGCGCGACGTCCACCGTGGTGCGGGCCGCAAGCCAACTCACCACACACCCGGCGGCCGCGCAGAGCGCCACCACCAACTCGATCACGGCACGGATCTTCATGGTGTGCGCTCCTCGATCAACGCATCCAGCTGCTCGCGCAGCTGCCGATGCCTGCGGGCCCACGCCTGCACGGTGCGGTCGCCCTTGAGTTTGAGGCCGATCCCGGTCCTGCCGCGGGGCACCCCGGTCAGCTCACCGAGCGCCCGGGCGGACTGCCACTTGGGCACGTCGGTGCCGCTGGCCTCGGGGTAGAGCTTGACGACCTCGTCCAGGTTGAGCTTCTCGGTGCCCTGCCGCAGCGTGTCCCTCGTCAGCTCCACCGAGGTATGAATCCTGGCGGCCTTGATCTGGATGGCGACGAAACCGGAGACCAGGACCAGGAACAGCAGCGGTATCCACGGGTCCCGCCCGTAGCCGCCCGTCATCTGCAACAACGCCATGCCGATCGCGGAAAATGGCCCGAGCAGCAGCCACAGCCACCTGCCGCCCGGTTCGTAGAACAAAGGCTGCGGCGTGGATTCGTCAGTCACCGGTCCCCCTGGAGATCTGTGCGTTCAGCACGGTCCCGGCGATCAGCAGGATCACCCCGGCCAGCGTCAGCATGTGCACCGGAACGAGGCTCAACGCTGCCGCCACGGCGATCAGCACGGCAGCGGCCAGCGCCAAGGACATCGCGGCCCGGCGAAATCGCGGATCCCCGCCGCGGCTGCGGCCGGCCAGGAACGCCATCACGACACCGACGATCACGGTGAGTACCCCCGACCCGCGATACAGGGTGCTGACGGCGCCCGGCCAGGACACGGTCGCGGCGATGAGACCGCCGACGATCAACAACACGGACGCGGCCAGCCAGCAACTGAACGCGATGGTGGCGCGCAGCGACCGCGGCGACGGCTGCTTCGGGGACGGCGACGACGGTGCAGGCATTGCCGGGAAGCCTAGAGGGTCGCGGGTCAGGCCAGCCATCCGGCCACGTCGGCCGCCCAGTACGTCAGCACGATGTCCGCTCCGGCCCGCCGGATGCCGACCAGCGATTCCAGTGCGGCGGCCTGCAGGTCGATCCAGCCGTTGGCGGCCGCGGCGCTGATCATCGCGTACTCGCCGGAGATCTGATAGGCCGCAACGGGCACGGGCGAGATGTCGGCCGCCGCGCGCACCACGTCGAGGTAGCTCATCGCGGGCTTGACCATCACCATGTCGGCGCCCTCGTCGATATCGAGCTCGATCTCGTGCACGGCTTCGCGGATGTTGCCCGAATCCTGTTGGTAGGTACGGCGATCGCCGCTCAGGCTGGAGGACACCGCCTCGCGGAACGGGCCGTAGAACGCCGAGGCGAATTTCGCCGCATACGCCAGGATCGCGACATCGGTGTGCCCCGCCGCGTCGAGCCCGTCGCGGATGGCGGCCACCTGACCGTCCATCATGCCGCTGGGACCCACCACCTGCGCACCCGAATTGGCTTGTGCCACAGCGAGTTCCGCGTACCGGAGATTGGTGGCGTCATTGTCCACCCGACCCGCGGAGTCCAGCACGCCGCAGTGGCCGTGATCGGTGAACTCATCCAGGCAGGTATCGGCCATCAGCACCGTGGCGTCGCCCAGATCCTTGGCGAGGTCACGCAAGGCGACGTTCAGGATGCCGTCCGGATCGGTTCCGACAGAGCCGACGGCGTCCTTGGACTCGTCACGCGGCACCCCGAACAGCATCAGGCCACCCACACCCGCGGCGACCGCGTCGGCGGCAGCGCGGCGCAGCGAGTCTCGCGTGTGCTGCACGACGCCCGGCATCGAGGAGATGGGCCGTGGCTCCGACAGACCGTCGGCGACGAACATCGGCAGAACCAAATGCCTTGGCTCCAGCGAGGTTTGCGCAACCAGTCGGCGCATCGCCGGTGTGGTGCGCAGCCTGCGGGGCCGGTGCCTGGGGTACCCCATCTAACGCCGGCGGCTCTTCTTGCGCGGCGGAGGCAACGCCCCCTCGGCCCGCAGCCGGGCGGCATGCTCAGCGAGCGCCTCGACCAACGGTCCCACCGCGGCGGTCTCGGGCTGCACATCGACACGCAACCCGAATTCGGCTGCGGTCTCAGCGGTTTTCGGGCCGATGCAGGCGACGATGGTACGGGCGTGCGGCTTGCCCGCGATACCGACCAGGTTGCGCACCGTCGAGCTCGAGGTGAAGCAGACCGCGTCGAACCCGCCGGTCTTGATCATCTCGCGGGTGTGTGCCGGCGGCGGTGCCGCGCGCACGGTGCGGTACGCGGTGACATCCTCGATCTCCCAACCGCGTTCGCGCAGGCCCTCGGCCAGCGTCTCGGTGGCGATGTCGGCCCGCGGCAGCAGCACGCGGTTCACCGGATCGAAAATCTCGTCGTAGGGCGGGAATTCGTCGAGCAGGCCGAGCGAGGACTGCTCACCCGACGGCACCAGCTCGGGGTTGATGCCGAACGCACGCACCTTGTCCGCGGTGGCCTGACCGACGCAGGCGATCTTCACACCGGAGAACGCGCGTGCGTCGAGGCCGAACTCGCCGAACTTCTCCCACACCGCACGCACCGCGTTGGTGGAGGTGAACACGACCCACTGGAACCGGCCGTCGACCAGACCCTTGACCGCGCGCTCCATCTGCGCGGGGCTGCGCGGCGGCTCGACCGCGATGGTCGGCACCTCGATCGGCAGGGCGCCGTGGCCCACCAGCTTCTCGCTCATCTCGCCGGCCTGATCCTTGGTGCGCGGCACCAGCACGGTCCAGCCGTACAGGGCGCGGCTCTCCCACCAGTTCAGCTTGGCCCGGTTGGCGACGGTCTTGCCGATGGTCACCACCAGCGGCCCAGCGAGGGGACCCGCGGGATCGGACGCGGCGTGCTTTTCCAGCATGCCCTTGTCGATCAGCCCGCCCAGAGTGGTCTCGACCGAGCGCTGCTGGCAGGTGGTGCCGTTGGCCGTCACCACCGCGGGGGTGGAATCGGCCAGGCCGTACTCGATCAGCGTGCGAGCGGCGTCCGGCAGGTGCGACGTGGTCGCGTGCAGGATCAGCGGACCCGGCGCGGCGGCCAGCGCGGCCCAGTCGACGTCGCCGCGCACGTCGGCGACGGTGTGCGACGAACCCAGCGGCAGGCCCGCGTAGGTGGGCACCGCAGTGGTGTCGGGCAGGCCCGGCACGATCTCGAAGTTCAGGTGGGTCTTGGCCAGCGCACCGATCTCGGTGATCACGGCGTCGATCGACAGCGGATCCCCCGCCACGAGCCGCACCACGTCGAATCCGTGGCGAGCCTCCGCGGCCAGCGTCTTGGCCACCTCGGCCGGGTCGCCGAGCGCGGGACGGATCTCGGGGCCGCCGGGGATGACGGCCGATGCGGCCTCGGACTGGCCGGAATCGGCGGTTGCCGCGTCAGCGTCGCCCGCGGATTTGGCCGGCGCGGCCGGGGCCGGACCGGAGGCCGGCGGCAGATCGGTGCCGACCATCGCCAGCACGGCTTCGGGCACATCGGGGTCGGTGAAGACCATCTCGGCGTGCGCCAGCACGGACTGCGCCCGCGCCGTCAACAAACCTGGATCCCCGGGGCCCGAACCCACGAAGGTGATGCGGCCGGGCTTTGCCTTGCGGCCTCGCATGGTCATGTTTCACTCCCGCGCTCTACCAACAGCTCGCGTGCCCCCAGTTCGAAAAGCTCCGTAGCCACCGAGACGCCGAGGTCGGCGGCCCGTTCCGGAGTCCCGATGCCGGACGCACGGATCACGTCGGATCCGTCCAGCGTCGCCACGCAGCCGCGCAACGACAGCTCCTCGAAGACATTGCCGTCCTCATCGATCGACTCGACCACCTCAGCGATCGCGCCTACCGGTGCGGAACAACCCGCCTCCAGTTCGGCGAGCAGGACCCGTTCGGCGGTGACCGCGGCACGCGTGTCGGCGTCATCCAACTGCGCAAGCACCGCGATCAGCTCGGTGTCGCCGGCGCGGCATTCCACCGCAAGCGCACCTTGAGCCGGCGCTGGCAACATCTGCACCGGCTCGAGCGTCTCGGTGACAACGCCGAGCCGTCCGATGCGGGAGAGACCCGCCCGGGCGACCACGATGCCGTCGAGATCACCGCTCGTAACCCTGTTCAACCTGGTATCTAGGTTGCCTCGTAGGGGGCGGATTTCCAAACCGAGACCCAGTGCTCTAAGCTGCGCCTCCCGCCGCGGGCTCGAGGTGCCGATGACCGAGCCCGCCGGCAACTCTCCGAGCACCAGCCCGTCGCGGGCCACGAGCGCGTCGCGGGGGTCCTCACGGGGCGGGATCGCGGCGATGACGAAACGCGCGTCGGCCGCGGTCGGCAAATCTTTGTAGGAGTGGACGGCCATGTCCACCCTGCCGTCGTGGATGGCTTCGCGCAGTGCCGCGGTGAACACGCCGACACCGATCTCGGCAATGGGGGCACTGGAGCGGTCCCCGTCGGTGGAGATGATCACCAGCTCACAGGGATGACCTGCGGCCAGCAACGCGTCTCTGACATGTCCGGCCTGTGTGGTGGCCAGCAGGCTACCGCGGGTGCCGATTCGGATTACCGGGGCTTCAGGAGAGATGGCCAAGCTTTACTCAGACTTATCGAGTTCTGTTGTCATGAAGGGCAATTCGCTGGCCGCAACAGCGTCGACAGCCTGCGGGTCGAGCTCGAAGAGCTCACGCAGCGCCTCGGCGTAACTGTCCCCGCCGGGGGCGCTGGCGAGCTGCTTGACCCGCACCGTCGGCGCGTGCAGCAGCTTGTCGACGACGCGACGCACGGTTTTGGCCACCTCGTCGCGATGGGCGGCATCCAGCCCCGGCAGCCGGTTGTCCAGCCGCAGCAACTCCGCCTCCACCACGTCGGCGGCCCGTTGCCGCAGCGCCGTGACGGTCGGGGTGACCTCTGCCATCCGCTGGCCGGCCAGGTAGTTGGCAACCTCGGTGGCGACGATGTTGCGGGCCGCATCGGCATCGGTGGCCGCGGCCCGCGCGGTGGGTTCGCGCTGGATGCGGTCCATGTCGACCACCCAGACGCCGGGCAGCCCGGCGACCGCGGGGTCGACGTCCCGGGGCATGCCGAGGTCGCAGATCACCAGTTGATGGTCAGGCTCGGTGACGCTGCGCTGAGCGAGTGCGTGGTGCACGTCGGCCAGCGACACCACCGGACGCACGGCGCCGGTGCTGCTGATGACGACGTCCACGTCGGTCAGCGCCCCGGACACGTGGTCGAGGGTGAAGGCACGGGCCTGGACGCCCTGTTCGATCAGCTTCTTGGCCAGCCGCTGGGCGCGCGGCAACGACCGGTTGACCACGTGCACGCGTTCGATGCCCGCGCGCACCAGGTGGGCGCCGGCCAGCGCACCCATGGATCCGGCGCCGACGACGGCCGCGGTGCGGCCCGCCAGCCCGCCGGTGAGTTTCGTCTCGGCCATGTCCAGTGCCACCGAGACCACCGACGCGCCTGCGGCGTCGATCCCGGTCTCGGAATGCACCCGCTTGCCGACGGAGAGCGCCCGTTGCGCCAGCTCGTGCAGCGTGCGGCCGGCAGTGTGATTGGCCTCGGCGGAGGCATAGGCGCGGCGCACCTGGCCGAGCACCTGTTGTTCACCGATGACGGCCGAGTCCAGGCCGCTGGTCACGGCAAACAGATGCTCGACCGCGGCCTCGGCGTAGCGCACATAGGCGTATTTGGTGAGGTCCCCAAGACCCATCCCGGAATGCTCGGAGAGCACCTGACCGATCACCGACAGACCGCCGTGGAAGGCCTCCACCACCGCGTACACCTCGACGCGGTTACACGTGGACAGCACCATGGCCTCGGTCACCAGCGACGACTGCAGGATCTGGTCGATGATCTTGGCCTGCTCAGCCTCGTCCGTGCTCAATTGCTCCAGGACGGACACCGGCGCGCTGCGGTGCGAAACTCCGAACAGCAACACGCTCACGGCTTCATCACCACGTCATCTAAGGTAAACGTTTTACCTCCGGCCACCAAATTTCGCCTAGTCAGCGCACTGTTGGCCGGCTGTGGCCCGCTGTTCCCGGCAGCAGATCCGCCGGGCACTCACAGGGTGGCCAGGTCCTCCCGCAGCTGCGCTTCGTCGACCTCCCAGTAGCCGTGCACGTCGCCGTTGAGCAAGATCACCGGCAGCAGGTCCCCGTACTGGGCCCGCAAGGCCGTGTTGCCCGCGGCGGCCTCGCTGTCGACGTCGGTGGTCAGCAGCGTGAAGCCCAGCTCGTCGCGCAACGCGGCCAGCTGTTCGGCGGCCCGCGCGCACAGGCTGCAGCCCGCCCGGGTCAGCAACGTCACGGTGTGCCGGCTGCCTGCGCCGGTCTGCGGGTGCTCCACACCGCCAGTATCCGGGCGCGGTGACTTAGGGTGAATCCGTGTCCGAAACCGGTAGTGCCGATGCGCCAGATCAGGAGCTTGCCGCCGAGGCCAGCGCCGAGGTGGCGGTCGCCGGACTGCAGGCCGAAGCAGCCGAATCCGGCACGGGCGCCACACCTGCCCCACCCCCGCCGGACCTGACCGCGGCGGCGTTCTTCGACGTCGACAACACCCTGGTGCATGGTTCGTCGCTGGTGCACTTCGCGCGTGGCCTGGCCGCGCGCAAGTACTTCACCTACACCGACATCCTCGGCATCGTCTATGCGCAGGCCAAGTTCCAGTTCACCGGTAAAGAGAACAGCGACGACGTCGCAGAGGGCAAGCAGAAGGCGCTGGCGTTCATCGAGGGCAGGTCCACCGCTGAGCTGACCGAGCTCGGCGAGGAGATCTACGACGAAATCATCGCCGACAAGATCTGGCCGGGCACCCGTGCGCTGGCACAGATGCACCTCGACGCGGGCCAGCAGGTCTGGCTGGTCACCGCAACGCCCTACGAGCTGGCCGCCACGATCGCCAAACGCCTCGGCCTCACCGGGGCGCTGGGGACCGTCGCGGAGTCGGTCGACGGGGTGTTCACCGGGCGGCTGGTCGGCGACATCCTGCACGGCACGGGCAAGGCCCACGCGGTGCGGTCGCTGGCCATCCGGGAGGGCCTGAACCTGCGGCGCTGCACGGCGTATTCGGACAGCTTCAACGATGTGCCGATGCTGTCGCTCGTGGGCACGGCGGTGGCAATCAATCCCGATGCCGCGCTGCGCGACGTGGCCCGGGAACGCGGCTGGGAGATCCGCGATTTCCGCACCGCGCGCAAGGCCGCCCGGATCGGCGTGCCGTCCGCACTGGCCCTCGGCGCGCTCGGCGGTGCCCTGGCCGCGGTGGCCTCCCGGCGTCACGACATTCGCTGAGCAACCCGGACGCGCTGATAGGCTTCACACCCGCCAGACACGTTTGAGTGGAGAGCGCGGACACATGAGCATCGCCAGCGACATCATCGGTACCCACTTCCGGTACCCCGACTATTTCGAGGTCGGCCGGGAGAAGGTCCGCGAATTCGCCAAAGCGGTCAAGGACGACCATCCCGCGCACTACAGCCAGGAAGCGGCCGAGGAGTACGGGCACGACGCCGTGGTGGCGTCTGTGACCTTCCTGGCAGTTGCCGGGCGGCGCGTCCAGCTGGAGCTGTTCGACAAGTTCGACGTGCCGATCAACCTGGAGCGCGTGCTGCACCGCGACCAGAAGCTGATCTTCCACCGCCCGATCATGGTCGGCGACCGGCTGTGGTTCGACTCCTACCTGGACTCGGTCATCGAGTCGCACGGAACCGTGATCTGCGAGGTGCGCGCCGAGGTCACCGACGACGACGGCAAACCCGTGGCCACCAGCATCGTCACCATGCTCGGCGAGGCCGCGCACCCCGACGAGGCCGGCGAGATCAGCTCGCAGATCGCCGCGGCGCGCGACGCCGCGATCGCCAAGATGATTGCTGGGCAAAACGCCTGAGCGTCCCCGTTTCCTTGCGCGAGCAGACATAGAGGTCCCCCAAAGCACGGCGTGTCGGGTGCCTACGTGACTGCTCGGCGGGAAGGGTCAGCCGAAGAACATGTTCCGGCGGCCCGCCAGCAGCTGGTAGAGCGTCTGCTGAATGGTCTCGCGGACCTGGTCGGTCAGCTCGAAGGTGACCATCGGGTCGTCGGCCGCGGTCTCGTCGTAGTCCGCGGTGTCGATCGGCTCTCCAAATTGGATGTGCCACTTGGACGGCAGCGGAATCAGGCCGGCCGGACCCGCCACCGGGAACAGCGGCGTGATCGGGAAGTACGGCAGCCCCAGCAGCCGGGCCAGCAGCTTCACGTCGGCGATCATGGGATAGATCTCCTCGGAACCCACGATCGAGCACGGCACGATGGGCGCTTTGGCCCGCAGCGCCGCGGACACAAAGCCGCCACGGCCGAATCGCTGCAGCTTGTAGCGGTCTTTGAAGTTCTTGCCCAGCCCCTTGAAGCCTTCGGGGAACACCGCGGTGAGCTCACCGTTGGCCAGCAGGCGGTGGGCATCGGTGGTGCAGGCGACCGTGTGGCCTGCCTTGCGGGCGAGCTGCCCGACCATCGGCAGGTCGAACACCAGGTCGGCGGCCAGCAGGCGCAGGTCGCGGTGGGCCGGCGTGTGATCGTGCACGGCCACCTGGGTCATCAACCCGTCGAAGGGCAGGGTGCCCGCGTGGTTGGCGACGACGAGCGCCGCCCCGGTCTCCGGGAGGTTCTCGATGCCGGATACCTCGACCCGAAACCATGACCGGAAGAGCACTCTCAGCAAAGGCAGAAAGATAGCGTTGTTGAGGTGCTCGTCGAAGCCGAACTCGTCGACGGAGTAGTCGCCCGCCATCCTCTTGCGGAGAAATTCGCTCGCCGTCGCGATCTGCTTGGCAAGCTCCGTCGGGCTGTTGTCGACGGTCGCGGACCCCGAAACGGCACCGCGCCGCTCGTCGATTTCGCGCACCACCGCCGCGATCTGTTCCGCGGACGCCCGGGAACCCGGATCGGTCAGCAGCGACGGGTGCCGCCGTGCGCTCTCCGAGCGTTGGGCCGCCCGGCGCGCTGATGTTGCGCGATTCGAATTGCCGTGTAGCGGAATGACTTTGGCTTTAGGTTCGCCCGCCACGTCGATACCTTCTCCCCACCCCGGTAAAGCTGATTCTTATCGTCCCCAACGCTGCGCCAACGCCACGGCGCTACTCTCCATTGAGCGTACCCATCGCGGGTCGAGGATCGGCGTCAAACCACGACCCCGGACGTAGTCGTCGAATGCCTCGGCAGTCGTCCACTTTGGACTGTAGCCCAGATCCCTGCGCATGCGCGTGGTGTCCATGACGCGTCCGTAGCTGAGGTAGTTCAACTGTTCGCGATCCAGCTCGGTGGAGCGGGCGGCGCGGCTCAGCGAATCAACGGCAGCCAGTGCCGAACGTGGTACGGGGAGCCGGAGCCGGCCTGATCGCCGGATGGCCTGGCTCATCATGATGATGCCCGAGGCACCGATGTTGAAGGTGCCGGGTTTGCCGGCCACGGTCGCCCGTTCGAGAGCGCCGAGGGCGTCCTGTTCGTGCAACAACTGCAGTCGGGCGTCGTGCCCGATCACCGATGGCACAACAGGACCTGCCAGGTACCGCGAGAGTGCGGTGTCCATCGCGGGGCCGATCATGTTGGCCAACCGCAGGATGGTCACGGCGATGTCGGGACGGCGGCGCGCCAAACCGCGGGCGTATCCCTCGATGTCGATACTGTCGCGGGCGAATCCCTCGCCCGGTGGCCGACGTGCGCTGCTGTCCTCGGTGAACATCACCGGGTCACGCGAACTCGAGCCGTACACCTCGGAGGTGGACTTCAGCACGACCCGGCGTACCGACGGCGTCTTCTGACATGCCGCGAACAGCTGGATGGCGCCCATCACGTTGAGTTCTTTCAACGTGGCCCGCCCGCCGGAGCGGGGCGCGTACGACGCGGCGGCGGCATGCACCACGGTGTCGACGTCCCCGTTCCGAATCACCTTGGCGATGAACGGGTTACGGATATCGGCCCGAACGAACTCGGCCCGGCCCATCCGACGGAGCAGATCCTTGCTCGGCGTGATCGCGTCGACCGCGATCACATGGTTGATCAGGGGGTTCTGCGCCAGGCGGGCGGTCAGGTAACCGCCCAGGAACCGACAGGCCCCCGTGACCAGAACCACTTTGGGGTAGGGCGCCGCGTCGGTGGATTCTGAGCCACCTGAATCACCGGTGCTGCCTGGCGCGCGCCCTCCCGAACGACCATCAGAATCCATCGGGCAAGCCTAACGGCCGGGGCTGAAAGCTACTTGCCGAGCTTTCTGCGCTGCACCCGGGTGCGTCGAAGCAGCTTGCGGTGCTTCTTCTTCGACATGCGCTTACGACGCTTCTTGATGACTGAACCCATAAATCCCGGTGACTCCGCTACCTAGACAGCAATTGGTTGACCCGGTCACTTTACCCGGGCCCGCCAGTGAAACGGAAAACGGCTGCCGCTTAGCCCGCGTCGAAGTAGGAGGTCTCCAGCAGATCGTGCACGGCCTTGGCGTGCACGCGGAACGAGCGGCCCACCCGCACGGCAGGCAGCTCGCCGTTGTGCACCAACCGGTACACCGTCATCTTCGACACCCTCATCAGGTTCGCCACCTCGGCGACTGTGAGAAATTGAGCTCGGGGCTGGCCGTCGCCAGCCGAATCCCGCGCCGATGGCCCGTTCATAGACGTCATCGCAACCCAATCAATCAGGCACGGACAGTTCCAGCGGCTTCCCCACCGCTGGCACCAATCCGCGCATACAAAGGGAGAATAGCGTGGCGGATGGGGTTACTGCGACGGGTGTGGGCTAATCCATCAGAAATTATCTAATTACTCAGATGTAATTCCTAGCTGCTCAGACCGCGTTTTCGCAGCCTCGACCGCGTTGCCCAGCGCGGCCCGGAATCCACCACGCTCCAGTTCGCGCAGCCCAGCGGCGGTCGTACCGGCCGGAGAGGTGACCATGGCGCGCAGCGCCGCAGCGGTCGTGTCCAGCGCGGCGTCTCCCGCGGCGGTCACCTCATCGAGGCGTTCCAGCAGCATCGCGGCCGACCCGGCCATGGTCTGCACCACCAGATCGGTGGACACGGCACGTGACAAGCCGGCCGCCACGGCCGCATCCACGAGGGCCTCGACCATCAGGAAGAAGTACGCGGGCCCGGAGCCGGAGACGGCCGTGACGGCGTCCAGTTGTGCCTCGGCGACCGTGATGACACCGCCGACGGCATCGAAGATCCCCGCAACCTCCTTGAGCTGTTCGGGGGTCGCGAACCGGCCCGGGGCCACCGCGCTGATGCCGCCACCGACCAGGATCGGGGTGTTGGGCATGACACGGATCACCGGCGCCCCTGCGGGCAGCTTGGCCTCGTAGTACGCGGTGCTGACACCCGCGGCGATGGAGACGAACACCTGCTCGGTATCGCTGTCGGCCGCCGACGCGGCACCTGCGACCTCGTCGACGACGTACTCCACATCGCTCGGCTTGACCGCGACGATGACGTAGTCCGCGTTGTCCGCGGCGTCGGCGACCGACGTGACCAGCACCGAGTACTTCTCCGCGAGGTATTTGGCCCGGTCAGGGTGCTTCTCGGCGACCACCAGGTCCTTGACCTGCCTGCCGGCCCGTAACAAGCCGGACAGCAGGGCCTCGCCCATGCTTCCGCCACCGATGATCGCGATTCTCGACATGGGCCACAGCATTGCACGAGCCGGCGCGGGCGCCGAACCGGCGCCTCAGCGCATCAGATGCGCCCTGGCAAACTTCAGCGACTCGGTCAGCAGTGCATCGCGCTCGGTGGCCGTCCGGGCGCCCGACGTGGTGATCTCCAGGATGACGTGCCCCGAGAAGTTCCCGGCTGCCAGCATCTGGCACACCTCTGCGGTGGGCTGGGTGCCGCGGCCCGGCACCAGATGCTCGTCGGTGGACGCGCCGTTGCCGTCGCACAGGTGCAGATGCGCCAGCCCGTCGCCCATGCGGCGGGCCATGTCCAGTGCGTCGGTGCCCGCGGTCGCGGTGTGGCTGAGGTCGAGCGTGTAGTGGGCGTGATTGCCGTCCAGCGGGTCGTAGGACGGCGCGAACGCCGATATGCCGGGTCCTGGCCTACCGCCGCGCTTACGCATCCTCTCGATGGACGTCTCGCCCGCGCCGAAGAAGCGGTCCGCCCGGAAGGGGAACATGTTCTCGACCGCGACCAGCACGTCGCTGCCGGCCTCCAGCTCGGCCACCTGCTCGCTGAATCCTTCGGCGTAGCGGCGCTGCCAGCGGAACGGCGGATGCACCACGACCGTCTGGGCGCCCAGCTGTTCGGCGGCCCGCACGCTGCGCTCAAGCTTGGGAATCGGGTTGGCGCCCCACACCCGCTGCGAGATCAGCAGACACGGCGCGTGCACCGAGAGCACCGGCACGTTGTAGCGCTTCGACATCGCTGCCACGGCCTCGATGTCCTGGCTGACCGACTCCGCCCACACCATGAGCTCGACGCCGTCGTAGCCGAGCCGGGCCGCGTGTTCGAAGGCCGCCTCGGTCCTCAGCGGATACACCGAGGCAGTCGACAGGCCGACCTTGATGGCAGGACGCACGGGGTAATTGTCTCCGGTTGTGTCGCTCCTCGCGTGCGCGCCGGCTCACCGGCTCGCCCGCGAGCCGCCTGACTAGCTCGCCTGCAGCAGAGCCAGCGGCCCGAACGTGACCAGCGCACCCACCGCCACCGCGGTCAGGGTGCTGCCGATGTCCTCGGTCTTGCGGACCACCCGCACTCCCCCGGCCAGGCCCAAGATGACCAGGACACCCAGGATCAGCGCGACGATCGTGTTCCACTTCCACAGCTGGTCGAAGGCGATGAACAGGCCCGCCCCGAAGGCGACCGCGATGACGCACTGACCGACCACCCACAGGCCGTGCATGAGCGAGGTCCCGCTGACGCGCGCACCGGAGCCTGCCGCTTTCTCGTGCTCGTCGAGTTCGTCGGCCTGGTCGAGCTCATCGGCTTCGTCGAGGTCGTGCTCATCGTGCTCACGATCTTCGAGATCGATGTCCTCGGGCCCCGGCCGGCCACGCCGGCGCGCCACGTCGTCGGCCACCGACTGGCCACCGAACAGCGGTCCCAGCGTCGAGCCCAGGTACGCCGGACGGTCGTCATCGGCGGCGGACTCGTCGTCTTCGGCGTCATCGAGCAGGTCCGGGCTCATGCGCTCGGCGCCCGTCCCCGACGGCTGGTAGTCCCGCAGCGGACGCGAGTACTGGGGCCGGCGGCTGCTCGGCTTGAACTCGACGGGCTCCGGGTCGGCGTCGCGGGCGTCCAGATGTGCCCGGTAATCGGCTTCCGCATCGGTGGCGTCTACGGACGCGGCCTCAGGTTCGACCTCGACCTCGGTTGTGTCGTTGGTCACCTTCGCGCCGTTGGTCGGCGCGGCCGGCTTGTCGGCCTTCTCGGCAGGAGCTTCCTGCGGCTCGTCGGCATGGTCGGAGACGATCGGGATCTCGCCGGTGAGTTCGGCGACGGTCACCGCGTCGCTGTTGCCCCGGCGCCGCCTCCGGCGACCGCCGACGGGAGGGGCGCCGATGGTGCCGTTCTTTGCCAGCAGTTCCGCAACCGAGATCGGCCGGGTGGCGGCGTGGCTATCTTCTGGTCCAGTCATGTCCTGTATTGCCTTTAGGGCTAGCTATTCCTACCGTGCAGCATCCCGCGTCGATGTCTGCACCAGGGCGGTGCCATCGGCCTCGCTGTCGAGTTTCCGCAGAATCAGCCCCTCCCGCAACGCCCAGGGGCAAATATCGACTGATTCCACTTCGAGGGCTCGCATACTGGCCTCAGCTACCAAAGCTCCGGCCACGATCTGTGGCGCCCGCTCGGCACTCACCCCTTCCAGTTCGGCACGGTCTGCCGCCGTCATCCTAGAGATGAAAGCTATGAGCTGTCTTAATCCGGCCGCGGTGAGTGTCCGCTTGACCCGCGGACCCGCTCCCGAGGGTGCCGCGCCGGTCAGCCTGGCCAGTGACCGGAACGTCTTCGAGGTGGCCACGGCCAGATCAGGACGCCCGGCGGCGCCCATCGTCGCGCCTGCCTCGGACAGCTCGGTGGCCAGCCAGTCGCGCAGCATCGCCACGCGGCGCCGGCCCGGCGGATCGTCGGGCAACCACTCGCGGGTCAACCGGCCGGCCCCCAGCGGCAGTGACAGTGCCACCTCGGGCTCCTCGTCGACACCGCTGGACAGCTCCAGCGAACCGCCGCCGATGTCGATGTTGATGATCCGCCCCGCGCTCCACCCATACCAGCGCCGGACAGCCAGGAAGGTCAGGCGGGATTCGTCGACCCCACTGAGCACGCCCAGGGAAACCCCGGTCTCGGCGCGCACCCTGGCCAACACATCCTCGGAGTTGGTGGCATCCCGCACCGCCGACGTGGCAAACGCCATCAGCTCGGCACAGCCGGAACTGGTGGCGATCTTGGCGAACTCATCGACGGTCTCAACGAGCTTGTCGGCCCCACGCCGGCTGAGCTTGCCGGAGGGTTCGATGGCCTCGGCCAACCGCAAGGCCGCCTTGGTCGAACTCATCGGGGTCGGATGGCCGCCGCGACGAGCGTCCACCACGAGTAGATGGACCGTGTTACTGCCCACATCGAGCACGCCTAACCGCACGCCCACAACCTATCGGAGTGGGTGGCCCGGTTCGCTGCCTGGACCACCCGCTGGACGCGAGCGCGAAATAATTCGGGTTCAGCCCGATGCGAGTACCGTTTCCCCCCGTGACAGACGTGCATCCTGGCGAAGTCGAGTTGGACTTCGCCCGCGAGTGGGTGGAGTTCTACGACCCCGACGACGCGGAGCATCTCATCGCGGCCGATATGACCTGGCTGCTGTCCCGCTGGACGTGCGTGTTCGGTACCCCGGCGTGCCAGGGCACCGTGGCCGGACGGCCTGACGACGGGTGTTGCTCGCACGGTGCGTTCCTGTCCGACGACGACGACCGGGCCCGGCTCGACGATGCGGTCAAACAGCTGACCGACGAGGACTGGCAGTTCCGCGACAAAGGCTTGGGCCGCAAGGGGTATCTCGAAGACGACGAATACGACGGCAAGCCGAATCTGCGCACCCGCAAGTACAAGGGCGCCTGCATCTTCTTGAACCGGCCCGGTTTTCCCGCGGGCATCGGCTGCGCGCTGCACAGCAAGGCACTCAAGCTCGGGGTCGAACCGCTGACCATGAAGCCGGATGTGTGCTGGCAGTTGCCGATCCGGCGCAGCCAGGACTGGGTGACGCGGCCCGACGGCACGCAGGTGCTGCGCACCGTCATCACCGAGTACGACCGGCGCGGTTGGGGCGAGGGCGGCGCGGACCTGCACTGGTACTGCACCGGCGATCCGGCCGCCCACGTCGGCGCGAAGCAGGTGTGGGAATCCTACGCACCCGAACTCACCGCGCTGCTCGGCGAGAAGGCGTACGCCGAACTGGCCGCAATGTGCAAGCGGCGCAGCAGTTTGGGGCTCATCGCGATACACCCGGCGACCCGCGCCGCGGCCTCCACCGCCGAGGACTAGCTAGCCCTCCAGCTTGTAACCCAGCCCGCGGACCGTCACCAGGTGCACCGGGTTGGCGGGATCGGCCTCGATCTTCGACCGCAGCCGCTTGACATGCACGTCAAGGGTTTTGGTGTCGCCGACGTAGTCCGCGCCCCACACCCGGTCGATGAGCTGGCCACGCGTGAGCACCCGCCCGCTGTTGCGCATCAGGTATTCGAGCAGGTCGAACTCCTTGAGCGGCAACGTGATCTGCTCACCGTTGACGCTGACCACGTGGCGTTCGACATCCATGCGGACCGGGCCGGCCTCCAGCACGCCGTCGCCGCCGCCGGAGTCGTCGGAATCGGATCCCCGGCGCAGCACCGCCCGGATCCGCGCGATCAGCTCACGCGCCGAATACGGCTTGGTGACATAGTCGTCGGCGCCCAGCTCCAGCCCGACGACCTTGTCGATCTCGCTGTCGCGGGCGGTCACCATGATCACCGGCACGCTCGAGCGTGACCGCAACTGCTTACAGACGTCGGTGCCGCTCATCCCGGGCAGCATCAGGTCCAGCAGCACGATGTCGGCGCCGGAGCGCTCGAATTCGGCCAGAGCTGAAGGGCCGTCGGCCACCACGGTGGCCTCGAAGCCTTCCTTGCGGAGCAGGAATGCCAGTGGATCGGCCAGCGACTCCTCGTCCTCAACGATCAACACGCTGGTCATCGTTCTCGCTAATCCTCTCGTTCGTACGATTCATCTGATCGGTCGTGATGGGGATAGGCCGGGATCGACAACGTGAACGTCGACCCGGTTCCCGGCTGACTCCACAGCCGGATGGTTCCGTTGTGGTTGGCCGCGACGTGTTTGACGATCGCCAACCCGAGGCCGGTGCCGCCGGTGGCCCGCGAACGCGCCTTGTCCACCCGGAAGAACCGTTCGAACACCCGCTCCTGGTCGGCCTTGGCGATACCGATACCGCGGTCGGTCACCGCGATCTCGACGCTGCCGCCGCGCCGACGCCGGCTGACGGAAACGCCAGAACCGTTGGGCGAGTAGGCAATTGCATTGGAGACCAGGTTGGCGATGGCGGTGACCAGCAGCGCCTCGTCGCCGAGCACCCGGTAGCCCGTCGGCGCGTCGGTGGTGATCGAGATGTCGGCGTTGTCGGCGGCCACCTTGTGCCGGGACAACGCCTCGGCGACGACGGCGTCGACGTCGACCTCGTCGAGATCGGGCAGTCGTTCGCCGCCCTGCAGCCGGGACAACTCGATGAGTTCACCGACCATGTCGGCCAGCCGGTGCGATTCGGCGACCATCTTGTCCGCGAAGTGCCGCACGGTGTCCGGGTCGTCGGCCGAGGCCAGCAGGGCTTCGGCCAGCACACCCAACGCGCCGACCGGCGTCTTCAGCTCGTGGCTGACGTTGGCCACGAAGTCGCGTCGGGTCGCCTCCATGCGGGCATGCTCGGATTGGTCGTCGGCGTAGACGACGGCGAATCGGCGGTCGTGGTCGGTGAGCAGTTTCACGATGCCCCGCACCGAGATGCCCGACCGGCCGGGGTTGGCCACCTTCAGCGGCGACAGGTCGACCTCGACGCTCTGCCCGGTCGCGAACACCTGCTCGGCGGCGCGCCAGGCGCGTTCGTCGAGCAGCCGGTCGCGCACCACGCCCAGCTCGTCGGCCCGGTCGTTGGTGTAGACCACGTCGTTGAACATGTCGACGACCACGATGCCCACCGGTGAGAGCGACACGATGTGCTGCAGCATCTGCGAGACGGTCAGACCCGCCTCGTCGGCCGCCCGCCGCTCCTGCCTAGCCCTGATCCGGGGTATCAACCCGACACCGATGCCCAGCCCGAGCGCCAGCGCAAGCACTGCGACGACCGCCGTCAGCAGTAACGCCGACACAACACTCACGCGAAAAGCGTACGCATCGGGTGAACGTCATCCCAGCAGCGTGCGGCCAAATTGGGACAAGTCACACGGGCAAACACAGGAGTTCGGTCTGCGTTTACCCAGGTTCACCGGTTGTTTGCCGAATGTCCCGACTTACTTCTTGGCGCCCTGCGCCGCGACGGCCGCCGCGCCCGCAGCCGCGGCCTCGGGGTCCAGGTACTCTCCGCCCGCCACCACCGGCTTGAGGTTCTCGTCCAGGTCGTAGCGCAGCGGTATGCCGGTGGGGATGTTCAGCCCGACGACGTCCTCGTCGGACATGCCGTCGAGGTATTTCACCAGCGCCCGCAGCGAGTTCCCGTGTGCCGCGACCAGCACGGTCTTGCCTGCCTTGAGGTCCGGCACGATGGCCTGCTCGTAGTAGGGCACGAACCGGGCCACGACGTCGGCGAGGCATTCGGTCAGCGGTCCGCCGCCGATGTCGGCGTAGCGCGGGTCGGCGTCCTGGCTGAACTCGCTGCCCTTCTCGATGGGCGGCGGCGGGGTGTCGTAGCTGCGCCGCCATGCCATGAACTGCTCTTCGCCGTACTTCTCCTTGGTGGCGGCCTTGTCGAGGCCCTGCAGCGCGCCGTAGTGCCGCTCGTTGAGTCGCCAGTCCCGGTGGACCGGGATCCAGTGCCGGTCGGCCTTGTCCAGCGCGAGGTTCGCGGTGTTGATGGCACGACGCAGCAGCGACGTGTAGACCACGTCGGGCAGCACGCCCTGCTCGGCCAGCAGTTCGCCGCCGCGCACGGCCTCGGCGCGGCCCTTTTCGGTGAGGTCGACGTCAACCCATCCTGTGAACAGGTTCTTCTGGTTCCAGTCGGACTCACCATGGCGGAGCAAGATCAGCGTCGGCATGTTCTGTTTGTCCTCCTCGCGTGCGGTCCAGAGGATCTTCTCATGAGTCGCCGTCGTCGATCAGATGCTCGAAGGCCTTGAGGTTCTTCAGCGACTCGCCGCGGGAGACCCGCCAGGCCCACTCCTTCTGGATGGAGCTGCGAAAACCCAACTCCAGCAACGTGTTGAAGTCCGAATCGACGGCTTCGAGCACCTGCCCGAGCACGCGGTCGATCTCGTCGGGCGTGACCGCATCCAGCGACATCCGGCCGACCAGATAGATGTCGCCCACGTTGTCGAGGGTGTAGGCGACGCCGTAGAGCCTGCGGTTGCGTTTGAGCAGGAACCGGTAGACGCCCTCGTGGTTCTCGTCGGGCTTGCGGCAGACGAACGCCTCCACGCGCACCGAGTGCTCGCCGATGCTGAGGATGGTGTTGGTCTTGAGCTTGCGTTCACCCGGGAGCGCCACCACCAGGCCGGGCAGTCCGCCGTGCGAACCCGGGTGGTGACTGTATTCCAGGCCGTGCTCGTCGAGGGTTTCCTCGATGACCTGCTGGACCGCCGTCACGTCCGCACACCCCTGCGCATCGAGAACCTGCGGCCGGACCGGCGCGCCGGCGGCCGGGCGTGCCGGGCGCGGTAGTCGCTCATCGCCCGGCTGTAACTGGCCAGCAACGCGTCGACGGTGTGGGCCCAGGAGAAGCCGTCGGCGTGGGCGACGGCGGCGCGGCTCAGCGCGACGGGATCGCGCTGCAGCACATCGTCGATGGCCGCGGCCCAGTCGTCGATGTCGTGACCGTGGACCAGGGCGCCGGTGACGCCGTCGCGCACGGCGACCGGAAGTCCGCCGACGGCGGCGGCCACCACGGGTGTGCCGCAGGCCTGCGCCTCGATGGCGACCAGCCCGAAGGACTCCGAATAGCTCGGCACGGCAACAAGATCGGCGGCGCGGTACACATTGACCAACTCGGCCCGCGACTGCGGCGGCAGGAACGTCACCCGGTCGGTGATACCCAGTTCGTCGGCGAGTCGAACCAGGGTGTCCGGCTCGGTCAGCCCGGAACCGGACGGGCCGCCGGCCACCAGGACCCGCAGGCCGGGGAGCTTTGCCGCCGCCCGCAACAGGATGTCGGGAGCCTTGAGCGGCTGGATGCGGCCGACGAAGGCCACCACCTGTTCGTCGGCGGCGAGGCCAAGCACGGCCCTGGCCGCGCGTCGATCACCCGGGCTGAACAGTTCGAGATCGACCCCGGGATGCACCACATCGATCCGCGAGCGATCCGCGTTGTGCAGTGAAACAAGTTGCTGCGCTTCATGTTCGGTGTTGACGATGAGCCGGTCGGCCTCGTCGACCACCTGCTGTTCCCCCACGGCACGCAGCGGCGGCTCGGGAGCGTCACCCTCGGCCAGCGCGGCGTTCTTGACGGCGGCGAGGGTGTGCGCGGTGTGCACCAGCGGCACCGCCCAGCGGTCCCTGGCCAGCCAGCCCACCTGGCCGGAGAGCCAGTAGTGCGAATGCACGACGTCGTAGTAGCCGGGTTCGTGGGTGGCCTCGGCGCGCAGAACCCCGGCGGTGAACGCGCACAGCTGCGTGGGCAGGTCGTACTTGTCGAGACCCTCGAACGGGCCTGCCACGACGTTGCGCACCAGCACACCCGGAGCCACCGCGACCGTCGGCGCGTCGGCCGACGACGTCGCCCTGGTGAAGATCTCCACCTCGACGCCGCGGCGGGCCAGTTGCAGGGCCGTCTGCAGCACGTAGACGTTCATGCCGCCGGCGTCACCGGTGCCGGGCTGGGCCAGTGGCGAGGTGTGCACGGACAGCACCGCGACGCGACGCGGCCCGTCGGGCCGCTGCCGTTCCGCAGAGACGTCGGAACCGTCTGAAGTTAGGCGCACATCGTCATGTCTACACCGCGGCAGATCGGCGGGTCTGAGCGCGCCGCATCGCACCGATCGGATCGGCGTACAGCCCGCCCAGCGAAACGATGCCCGCGCCGGCCTCCTGCACCCGGTTTCCGAATGCCGTGACGCGGATGTCGCGCGCCGCGAGCACCGACCGGCTGGCGAAGGCGGACTCCACCGCGGACATGCCCTCGGGGTACTCGGTGAAGGCCTGGCCGCCGACGATCAGGTCGTCGGGGTTGAGCATGTCGCGCAGCAGTGCGACGGCTTCACCGAGCACGCGGGCGCGGTCGGCCAACAGTTCGGCGGCCTGGGCGTTGCCCGTGCGCGCGGCACGCAGCACCGCGGGCAGCGTGGACGCAGGCCCGTCGGCGGGCACGATGCGCAGCTTGCGGGCCGCGGTCAGCACCGCCTCGTCGCTCACGGTGGACTCCAATTGCCCTGTGCCACCGAGCAATTCGGATTGAGCGGGCAGGGCTGCGATGGTGCCCGGTCCGCTGGCAGGCGAATGCACGCGGCCGTCGATGGACAATGCGTAGCCCACGGTCTCGCGGGCGTAGACGTACAGGCTGGTCCTGGCCGCACCGGCGTCGGCGCCCTGACCCGATTGCTCGTCCCGTCCGCGCCGTGCGCCCGCCAGGAGCAGTTCGGCACCCGCCATGGCGTCCACGTGCGAGGCCAGCGACACGGGCAGGCCCAGCGCCTCGGCCAGCACCGGCCCCACCGGGGCGTCGTGCCAGCCGAGCCGGGGGTGATCGAGGTAGCCGGTGGTGCTGTCGACGACGCCACCGGAGGCGACGCCGACCCACAGCGGGCGACGGCGGTGCCAGCGGCTGAGGTAACGCCGCGCGCTGGAGGCCAGCGTGGCCAGGGCCGCGGCCTGCGCGCCGGACGGCGTCGGCGTCTCGACCACGTCGAGGGTCCGGCCGAACAGGTCGGTGGCCACGATCGAGGTGGTGCGGGCGCCGATGTGGATGCCCAGGGTGAGGAACGGCTCGTGGTTGACCTCGACGGGCACGCGAGGGCGTCCGATGGCACCCGATACCGCGAGGTCGGCGCGTTCCCGCAGGATCCCGGCCTCCAGCAAGGCGGTGACCTGACGGTTCACCGTCGCGATGCTGAGCTGGGTGTGCTGGGCGATGGCGTCACGCGCGATCGGCCCGCGCAGCCGCGCAGCGCTGAACACCGATGCCGCGGCCGCGTCGGCGACCTTCAGCGACGGCGCGACGATGTGCAGCAGACGCGACTGGGGATAGCGGGCACTCGCGGGGGTGAGCACGCGCTTGTTGTGCGCGGCGCCTGCCCGGGTGGAACGACGCAGCGGGGCGGCGGGGGCGGTGCTGACGGCGGTAGCGGTGGTCACGTGAGAGGTCCTTACTGGAGGTCGGCCGGTGGGTGGGGGCCACACCTGGCGACTCAGCAGGACAGGAAAACGATGTCCGGGTACGAATCAGGCGCGGCGGGGTGCGCGACAACAACACGCACGCCGCACGAGGGCAGCCTGAGAACTCCGAGACACACGACGAACTTAGCACGCCAATTAAAGTTGGGCAGATGACGACACCACAGAACGACCGCCGGGTGGCGGTGGTGACCGGTGCCAGCGCGGGCATCGGTGCGGCTACCGCCAAAACCCTTGCCTCCCTTGGCTTTCACGTGGTCTGCGTGGCCCGCCGGGCGGACCGGATCGAGGCCGTTGCCGCGGAGATCGACGGGACGGCAATTGTGGCGGACGTCACTGACGACGCCTCGGTCGATGCCCTCGCGGCGGGTTTGGACCGCGTCGACGTGTTGGTCAACAACGCGGGCGGCGCCAGAGGCCTTGAGCCCGTGGCGGCGGCGGATCTGGATCACTGGCGCTGGATGTGGGAGACCAATGTGCTGGGCACCTTGCGGGTGACCAAGGCGTTGTTGCCCGCCCTGGAAGCCTCGGGTGACGGGCTGATCGTCACGGTCACCTCGATCGCGGCGTTCGAGGTCTACGACAACGGCGGCGGTTACACGTCGGCCAAGCACGCCCAGAGCGCGCTGCACCGCACCCTGCGCGGCGAGCTGTTGGGAAAACCGGTGCGGCTCACCGAGATTGCGCCCGGCGCGGTACACACCGACTTCTCCCTGCTGCGCTTCGACGGTGATGCGGCACGCGCCGACGCCGTCTACGCCGGGCTCACCCCGCTGGTCGCCGAGGACATTGCCGAGGTCATCGGTTTCGTCGCGACGCGCCCCAGCCACGTCGACCTCGACCAGATCGTCATCCGGCCACGCGATCAGGCGTCGGCCACCCGGTACAACCGGCGGACGGATTAGCCGCCCGGCCCCCGGGCCGGCGGCGGCGTCGTGGTGGTCGGCGTACCCGACAGGGTCGGCGCGTCGGTGGGCGTCGCGGGGGCGCTCACCGGGATCTCCGGTGGCTTCTTGTTGTTGATGGCCGACATGGACACCCACTCGTCCCAGCTGATCGCCCAGTCCCAGATGTCGCCGTCGGCGTAGGACAGCTGGATGGACGTGCCGGTGACCTCGACCGGGTCGCCGTACATCGCGGTGTGGAAGTACTGCTCGGCGTCACCGGTGGACAGGTTGATACAGCCGTTGGTGACGTTGGTGTTGCCCTGGGCACCGGAGCTGGCGGGGTTGGCGTGGATGAACTCGCCGTTGTTGGAGATCCGCACCGCCCAGCGCTCGTGGACGTTGCTGTAGCCCGCCGCCGGGTTGGACATGTAGAAGTCGGCGTACTTCTCGGTGACGACGTGGGTGCCGCTGCGGGTGACGTTGCGCGGCAGGTCGGCCTCGCCGTAACTGCACGGGAAGTCGAACAGCACCCCGCCGTCGTTGATCACCTGGATGCGGTGGCTGGTCGCGTCGGCCTTGACCACCTGGCGGCGGCCGATCTCGATGCTCAGCGTGGAATCGGCGGCCCCGTAGGCACCGTCGCCGAACTTCACGCCGTAGAGCGGCGCGCTGACGTTGACCTTGGTTCCGGCCGGGTAGTACTCGCGGGTGCGCCAGTGCACCCGGGAGCCTGCCGCCTCGTCGGGCAGCCAGGCCCAGGCGCCTTCCACCGGCGGATCCGTGGTGACCTTGAGCGCCTTTTCGACGGTCACCTTGTCGGCGTCGCTGATGGAGGCGTCGAACTGCAGGATGATCGGCGCGGCCACGCCGACGACCTGGCCGTCGGCGAGCTGGAACTGCCCGTTGACCTGCTTCTGCGGGTCGATGGTCTTGAACTTGGCCTGCAGTTGCTCGGCCTTGCCGTCGTGGCCCACCACCGACCCGGACCACTTGTAGGTCATGCCGTAGCCGAGCGGTTCGGTGACCGTGTACGCGGTGCGGTCGCTGTTGAGCGCGCCGGCCACGATCTTGCCGTCCGGATTGGTCAGGCTGACGGTCTGGAACCAGCCGTCGGCGACCTGGACTCCCACGGCAGCCGTCGGGATCACGTCGGACGCGTCAGCACCGGGCTGATAGGTCACGGTCGGGGCCGCCGGGGCGGCCTCCGGTGCGGACTTGGGCGTCGAGTTACCCGAGCACGCTGCCAGCACACTTGCGCCGACTCCGACAGCAAGCGTGGACAGGGCTCGGCGCCGGTTCATCACCGGCGCCGGGACCTGGAAAAAACCGGCTGAGCTCACGTGGACCTAGGGTACCGATAGCGAGCTGCCAATCAGAATTGGTTCAGGTGTGAGATCTATCCCGAACACCTCGCGTACGCCCGCCTGCACGCGTCTGGCCAGCGCAATCACGTCGGCGCTGGTGGCCCCGCCACGGTTGGTCAGGGCCAGGGCGTGCTTGGTCGACAGCCGGGCCGGGGCGCCGTCGCCCGGAAAACCCTTGCCGAAGCCCGCGTGCTCCACAAGCCAGCCCGCCGCGAGTTTCACGCCGTCGGGGGCCGGGTAGTGCGGCACGTCGGCCGATTTCCGCAACGCGTCGAACCGGTCCGCCGACACCACCGGGTTGGTGAAGAACGAGCCGACGCTCCACGTGTCGTGGTCGTCGGCGTCGAGCACCATGCCCTTGCCTGCCCGCAACTCGAGCACGGTTTCCCGGACCAGCAGCGGGTCAGCCCGCTCGCCCGGCTCGACACCGAGCGCGTTGGCCAGTTCCCGGTAGCGCAGCGGCGCGCTGCGGCCTTGCGCGTCGAGCTCGAATTCCACCTCGAGCACGATGACGGCATCCGAGTGCTTGAGCACACTGGTCCGATAAGCAAAACGCAGTTCTTCCGGTGCGGCCCAACGATCTTCGCCGCTGCGGCGGTCGAGCAGGCGGACCCGCCGGATGGTGTCGGCGACCTCCGTTCCGTACGCGCCGACGTTCTGCACGGGTGTCGCCCCGGCGGAGCCGGGTATCCCGGACAGGCATTCCAGCCCGCCCAGGCCGTGCGCCAGTGCGGTCACCACCACGTCGTCGAACACCGCGCCTGCCTCGGCGCGCACGATGTTGCCGTCGACGGTGATCTCGGTGTTGGCCACCCGCACGACGGTGAGCTCGGGTTCGGTGTCGGCCAGGTCGTCGGCGAGCACCACGTTGGAGCCCCCGGCGAGCACCAGGATCGGATCATCGAGCGCACGCAGCACGCCGACGAGTTGTTCGGTGCTGGTGCAGGTCAGGACCCGGCGCGCGACCGGCCCGACGCGCAGCGTGGTCAGCGGCGCCAGCGGGACCGACTCGGCGACCGCCACCCCGGCGACATACGAAGTGGCCACGGCCGGTAACGGTAGCGTGGCCAGCTATGCCGCGATCATTCGACATGGCCACCGAATATCCCGCCACGGTCGAACAGGTGCATCAGGCTTTCCACAGTGAGCAGTACTGGCGCGCCCGGCTGGCCAATTTCGGCGCCGACGACGCCACGTTGGACGAGTTGACCGTCACCGACGACGGACACATCGACGTCATCACCAGCCATGTGCTGCGCGCTGAAGGGCTGCCTGCGCTGGTCTCGCAGTTCCACCACGGCGACCTGCGGATCCGGCGCGAGGAGCATTGGCAGCCGGTTCGCGACGGCCGGTCGGCCGTGACAGTCAGCGGCTTCATCGCCGGGGCGCCGGTGACACTGGACGGCGGCGGGCTGCTGGCGCCGGCCGGCAGCGGTGGCCGGCTGACGGTGACGCTCAGCGTCGAGGTCAAGGTGCCCTTGGTCGGCGGCAAGATCGAGAACTTCATCGGCGGCCAGCTGGTGGATCTGCTGACCGCCGAACAGCGGTTCACCACGGTGTGGATCACCGAGAACAGCTGACCAGGGCGGTAGCGTCGAGAACCATGAGTCGGCCCCTCGGGGCGATCACGCGGGGCACCACCGGATACAACCGGCTGCGCCGCAGTGATCGTTGGCTGGTGCACTCGGCGCGCGTGCGCACCGCGCTGAGTGCGGCGGCCGACCCGCTGGTGGTGGACCTGGGCTACGGCGCGCTTCCGGTCACCACGCTGGAGCTGGCGGCGCGCTTGCAGTCCGTGCGCGCCGGCACCCGCGTCGTCGGCCTGGAGATCCACCCGGAGCGGGTGGCGACGGCCCGGGCGGCGCGACCGGATCCGTCGACCGGCCCGTCCGTGGAGTTCGCGCTCGGCGGCTTCGAGCTGGCGGGCCTGCGCCCGGTGCTGGTGCGCGCGTTCAACGTGTTGCGGCAGTATCCGGTGGAGGCGGTGCCCGAGGCGTGGGCGACGATGCAGCACCGGCTGGCCCCTGGCGGCTTGATCGTCGACGGAACGTGCGACGAGCTGGGCCGTTTGAGCTGCTGGGTGCTGCTCGATGCCACCGGGCCGGTGAGCCTGACCCTGGCGTGCGACCCGTTCAGCATCGAACGGCCGTCGGATCTGGCGGTGCGCCTGCCGAAGGTGCTCATCCACCACAACGTGCCCGGCCAGCCCATCCACGCCCTGCTGAGCGCCGCCGACCTGGCCTGGGCCAGTGTCGCCGGGCACGGGGTCTTCGGGCCGCGGGTGCGCTGGCGCGCGATGCTGGAATTGCTGCGCGACGGGGACTTCGGAGGCTTTCCGGTCGAGCCGCCGCGGCGGCGCATGCGCGACGGCGTCCTGAGCCTGCCGTGGGCGAGCGTCGCGCCACTATCCTGAGGCCATGCGAGTTGCCCTGGCGCAGATCAACACCGGCACCGATCCGGCGGCCAATCTCGAGCTCGTCGATTCCTATACGCGCCGCGCCGCGGCCGTCGGGGCCCAGCTGGTGCTCTTCCCCGAGGCCACCATGTGCCGCTTCGGGGTGCCGCTGGCACCGGTCGCGCAGCCGCTGGACGGCCCATGGGCCAACGGGGTGCGCGACATCGCCGCGGCCGCCGGGGTCGTGGTGGTGGCCGGGATGTTCGCGCCTGCCGACGACGGGCGCGTGACCAACACGCTGCTGGCGACCGGGCCGTCGGTCTACGCGCACTATCACAAGATCCATCTCTACGATGCGTTCGGTTTTGCCGAATCCAAAACTGTCGCACCAGGTTTCGAGCCGGTGACCATCACCGTCGACGGCATGACGGTCGGGCTGACCACGTGCTACGACATCCGCTTCCCGGAACTGTTCATCGAGCTCGCCCGCCGCGGGGCCCAGCTGATCACCGTGCACGCGTCCTGGGCGTCGGGACCGGGCAAGCTCGAACAGTGGACGCTGCTGGCCCGGGCGCGGGCACTGGACACCACCGGATTCGTCGCGGCGGTGGATCAGCCCTATCCGGGTGAGGAGCTCGCCAAGGCCGGGCCGACCGGCGCGGGCGGCAGCATCGTCGCCTCCCCCACCGGTGAGGTGGTGGCAGCGGCCGGCACGGACAACGAGTTGCTGATCGCCGACATCGACCCCGACGCCGCCCGGCGCGCACGCGAGAGCATCGCGGTGCTGCAGAACCGCTCAGAGCTCGCTCAGATCGGTAGGGCACAATCGGCGGGGTGACCGATCCCTGGGCTCGCCCCACCGACCAGTCCCCTCCCGTGACGTCCGAGAGCGCGCCCGAGCCTGCCCAGGCCCCGCCGCCCGGATACCCGGCGACCCCGCCCGCAGGCGCGTCAACACCGCCTGAAGCGCCGAAACCGGCGACGTCGGCGGCTTCGAAGATCAAGAACCTGCTGTCCGATCCGCTGTCGATCGTGCTGGTCGTGGTCATCGTGCTGGCACTGGTCGCCGCGGGATTGCTGGGCGGCGAACTGTACGCCCGCAAACGCGCCGACAGCGTCGTCGCGGGTGTCGTCGCATGCGTCGTACAGGACGATGCCAAGGCATCGTTCGACCCGCTGCCGCCGTTCCTGTGGCAGCACGCCACCGGGCACTACACCAACATCAACATCGAGACGGCCGGTAATCAGATCCGCGAGGCCAAGGGCATGAAGGTCGTGCTCGGGATCAAGGACGTCCGCATCCACGACACCGCCGATTCCAGCGGCACCGTCGGATCGCTGACGGCCGACATCACCTGGTCGCTCGACGGCCTGAGGCAGACGGCCGCCAACATGGTGCAGCTGCCGTTCCTCGGCTCGGCCATCACCGACGTGTCGACAAATGCCTCCGCGGGCACCATCCAGCTCAAGAGCATGCTCGGCACCATCACCGCCAAGCCGGTGGTCGCGAACAAGGGCATCGCGCTGCAGATCACCGAGCTGAACGCGATCGGGCTGTCGTGGCCGCGCGAAATGATCCAGCCCATCCTGGACAGCTTCACCAGCCAGCTGACCGACAACTACCCGATGGGCATCCACGCCGACAGCGTGCAGGTGACCGACAACGGCGTGAAGGCGCAGTACTCGACGCAGAACGCGTCGATGCCGAAGGCCTCCGAGGACCCGTGCTTCGCGAAGCTGTGACTCGCTAGTCCAGCGCGTCGAGCACCGCGCGGGTGCCGGACAGTCCCAGCCTGGTGGCGCCGGCCTGCAGCATCGCGACGGCCTGCTGCGCGGTGCGGATGCCGCCGCTGGCCTTGACCCCGAGCCGTCCGCCGACCGCGCCGGCCATCAGCTCGACCGCGCGCACCGAAGCGCCGCCGCTGGGGTGAAACCCGGTGGAGGTCTTGACGAAGTCAGCTCCCGCATCCTCGCTCACGCGACACACGTCGAGCAGCAGTCGCTCGCCGGAGAACTCCAGCAACGCCGCGGACTCCACGATCACCTTGAGCGTCGCCGCGGGCACCGCGGAGCGGACCGCGGCCACGTCGGCGGCGACCGCGTCGAGGTCGCCGGCCAGGGCCGCGCCGACGTCGATGACCATGTCCACCTCGGCGGCACCCGCCTCGGCGGCCAGGGCCGCCTCGTTGGCCTTGACCGCCGACAGGTGCTTGCCCGACGGGAACCCGGCCACTGTGGCGACGGCCAGGCCGTCGCCGGCGGTAGCGCGGGCAACCGGGACGAACGGCGGTGACACGCAGACCGCGAACACGCCCAGCGCGGCCGCGTCGCCCACCAGCGCCGTCACATGGGCAGCGGTGGCCTCTGGTTTGAGCAGGGTGTGGTCGACGAGTGCGGCCACCTGGGCGCGGGTGTAGCCAGTCATCAGAACGGTTCCTCCGTACCGCCGGGGTTGCACCGGGTCGCCACCATCTGTTCGGGTGACACCTGCGGGCGCCATGGCTCTAGGTTCCAGCTGGTCTTGCCTGGCTCGATGAGCTCGGCGAACGTCCAGTGGCACAGGAACTGTTCGCGCATACCGGGCAGATCGGCGTCCGGCGACTGGGTCAGCACCTCGCCCCATGCCTCGTCGGCCTGCGCCGTGGTGCCGGGCTGCGCAGCGAGCCGGCGCGCGGCGGCGGTCGGGTAGACCCGAAGGCTCGACAGGTCACCCCACTTGGCCCACTCCACATGGTCGACGTATGGCGGCGCGGGCGCCGGATCGGGTTCGGCGACCGCCACCGGTGCGAGGGTGAGCAGCCCGGACATGGCCAAGCAGGCCGCACCGAGTGCGGCCTTGGGTGAGCGCATCGACCTACCGCTTTCCTTGGATCTCAAGCAGTTTGGGGCGCACATCGACCAGGTAGACGCCGGTGGCGCAGGCCGAGATGGCGGCCCCGAAGGCGTCGCGCATCAACAGTTCCAGGAGTAGTCCCACTCCGATGATGGCCAGCCACACGGGCTTGGTGAGCTTGCCCGTGGCTGTGTAGGCGTCGGGCCGCTGCATGGCCGCGTTCACGAAGGCGTAGACACCGACGACGAACACCGCGACGACGATGACAGCAACAATGACGCCCGCAAGGTTGGCAAGTATCACCTCACCACCCTATGCGGGCGTCATCGTCAGTGCTAACGACCCGGCCCCGAATCGTGCGGATGCCGGTCGGGACCGAATTACTTCTGGGTCACCTTCTTGGCCGGGGTGGCGGCCTTCTTGGCGGCCGGGGCCGGAGCAGCCTTCTTGGCGACCGGGGTCGCCGGGGCGGCCTTCTTCGCCGGGGCGGCCTTCTTGGCGGGGGCGGCCTTCTCGGCCTTCTTCGGCAGTTCGACACCGACGAGCTTGGCGGCACGCTCACCGACGGCGCGGGTCTGCGACGCCACGGTGCCCAGCGCCTCCTGGGTCAGCTCGGTGACCTGGTCGGTGTAGCCCTCGACACGGCTGGCGGCCTCTTCGATCGCCGGCTGGTTGCGCAGGCGCTCGAGGGCGGCCTCGCCACGCTCGACGAGCTTGTTGTAGGTCGCGGTGGCCTGGTCGGCGTAGCCTTCGGCAGCCTTGCGCAGTTCCTCGGAGGTGAACTTCTCGCGGAGCTCGCCGAACTGGCCCGGCAGGTCTTCCTGCAGCTTGTTCAGGCGGGCGCGGCTCTCCTCGACGCGGGTGTTGGCGTCGGTGCGGGCCTCTTCGGCACGCTCACGCAGGCTCGCGATGATCTCGTTCACGGTGGCCAGGGCCAGATCGGCGGCGCCGACGGCGGCGAACAGCGGGGCCTTGAGGTCCTCGACGTTGGGCTGGTTCTTCTCGGTCATGTCGAATTTCCTTTCAGATGCTTGCAGTTGATGACGGGGGTGTGTGCGGTGTTTCTGAGGGCGATTCCGGCGCTGGTTCCTGTGATGCCGGCACCGCCTCTGCCGTGTCTTCACTGCCCTCGTTCTGCTGACAGAAAGACGTGTATATGTCGAGCAGCACCTGCTTCTGCCGCTCGGTGATCGCGGTGTCGCCGACTATTGCGTCGCGGACCCGGTTGCCCTCGGTGGGTTCGAGGATCCCGGCCCGCAGGTAGAGCACCTCGGCAGAAACCCGCAATGCCTTGGCGATCTCCTTGAGCACATCCGCTGAAGGTTTGCGCAGTCCCCGCTCGATCTGGCTGAGGTAGGGATTGCTGACGCCTGCCTTCTCGGCGAGCTGGCGCACGGACACCTGAGCGGCCTCACGCTGGCTGCGAATGAAGCTTCCGATGTCCGAAGCCGCATTGCTCACCACGGCTGCAAGATTCTCGTCCTGCGACATGTTGAGCCTCGTTCCGTTTGGGCTTGCGCTGACAAAACCCACGGTACGACCTAGTGCTAACAATTGCAAGCACCTGCTAGCGCAGGTCAGAACAGTAGTTGACCGATCGTGTAGATGATCAGTCCCGCCAGCGCACCTACCACGGTGCCATTGATCCGGATGAATTGCAGGTCACGGCCCACATGGAGTTCGATACGGCGGCTCGCCTCGTCGGCGTCCCAGCGCTCGATCGTCTCCGTGATGATCGCTGTGATCTCCGTCCCATACTCGCCGACCAGGTGTTTTGCGGCCCGCACGATCCAGTTGTCCACCTTGTCGCGCAGCTCTGCGTCGTCGCGCAGCGACTCCCCGATGCGCATGACCGAGTCCGCAATCCGGGTCCGCAGCGCCGACGACGGATCGTCGACCGACTCGCCGATGATCCGTTTGGCCGCGTCCCACGCCGTCTCGGCGGCCCGGGCCACCTCGTCGCGGGCCATGATCTGCTCTTTGACGTTCTCGGCGCGCTGGATGGTGGCGTCGTCGTTCTGCAGATCGTCGGCGAACTCGAACATGAAGCGGGTGGCCGACCGGCGCAGTTCGTGGTCGGGATTGCGCCGCACCTTGTCGGTGAAGTCCATCAGCTCACGATGGATCCGGTCGCCGACGAGATGATCGACCCACCGCGGCGACCAGGTCGGAGAGTCACGTTCGATCACCCGCTCGATGACCTCGCCCGCGTTGAGCGACCACTGGAACGCACGGTCGCACAACAGCTGGATCAGTGCCTCCTGCCGGCCCTCGGCCAGCAGGGTGGCCAGTACGCGGCCGATCGGCGGCCCCCACTTGGGCTCGGCGATGCGCTTGACGATCATGCGATCCAGCACGTGCTGCACGTCTTCGTCGCGCAACAACTCCACCCCGACGCGCAGCACGGTCGCGCTCTCGGAGGCCACGCGCTCGGCGTGGGAGCGGTCGCAGAGCCATTTGCCGAGCCGGCCTGCGATCTCCGCGTCGCGCACCTTGGTCTCGATGACCTGCGGTGACATGAAGTTCTCCCGCACGAACGTGCCGAGCCCTTCGCCGAGTTGGTCCTTCTTGCGTTTGATGATCGCGGTGTGCGGGATCGGGATGCCCAGCGGATGCCGGAACAGTGCCGTGACGGCAAACCAGTCGGCCAGCGCGCCCACCATGCCCGCTTCGGCCGCCGCGCGCACATACCCGACCCACGGCGGCGCCGCGGCGCCGCGGGATTCTGCCCAGGTGCACACCAGATAGACCGCGGTGGCGCCCAGCAGGAAACCGAGGGCCACAGCCTTCATCCGTCGCAAACCGCGCCGGCGCTCGGCATCAGCCGTCGGATCGGCACCGGCCAGTGTCTCGGCGAAACTCGCTCGCGGAGCAGGAAGCGCACGCAAACCTGCTTCGGATCTATGTGCCACGCCTCCATCATCCACAAAGGCATGCCCGGAGGCTCGATCCCAGGGGCCGGAGGCGGTTGTTTCGCCGTACTATCAAGTGGAACTAGGGAATGGGACTACCGCGACAGTGGCACAGCAGACTCCGCCGGCGACGGTGAAGACCGATGGGCGAAAGCGGCGCTGGCACCAACACAAGGTGGAGCGCCGCAATGAGCTGGTAGACGGCACTCTCGAGGCCATCCGCCGGCTCGGCAGCAACGTCAGCATGGACGAGATCGCTGCCGAAATCGGTGTCTCGAAGACCGTGCTCTACCGCTATTTCGTCGACAAGAACGACCTCACCACCGCGGTGATGATGCGGTTCGCGCAG
This sequence comes from Mycolicibacterium brisbanense, assembly GCF_001570425.1. Lineage (GTDB taxonomy): Bacteria > Actinomycetota > Actinomycetes > Mycobacteriales > Mycobacteriaceae > Mycobacterium > Mycobacterium brisbanense. Next base: position 51,092 of record NZ_BCSX01000024.1, on the reverse strand, counting down.
ACCACGCTGATCCCCAACATGGCCGCGGCGCTGACGTCGAACCTCGACGGCTTCGACCTCACCCGCGAGATCATCAAGGTCTACGTCGAGACGGTGGCCGCCGAACCCGAGCCCTACCAATTCGTCATGACGAGCAACTCGGCGAGCAAGAGCAAGGCGGTCGCCGATTCCGAGCAGATCATCGCGCGCATGCTCGCGGTGATGCTGCGCCGCCGCATGGCCGACGCGGGGATGGACACCGGCGGCGCCGAGGCGTGGGCGTTCCACACCGTCGGCGGTGTGCAGCTGGCCACCCACTCGTGGATGTCGAATCCGCGGATGACCTCCGATGAGCTCATCGACTACCTGACGATGCTGTCGTGGAACGCGCTGTGCGGCATCGTCGAGGTCGGCGGATCGCTGGAGAAATTCAACTCGCAACCGCATCCTTCCCCGGTATTGCCGCCGTAGCTGCTTGACTAGGCCGCGTGAGCACCAGCGACAAGTCCGATGACGATCTGCCGGCGCAGTGGAGCCACGAGCCACACCACCATCTGGAGTTCCGGTCCGGTGACAAGGTCGTCGACATCGATCCCGACGCCACACCCGGATTCACCGGATCCAAGCGCGACGCGCCCGAACTGCAGGCCGAACGCAACACCCGGTTCGCGGGCCTGCAGGAGATGCTGTACGCGGGCAGCCGGGCCGGCGACACCCGCTCACTGCTTCTGGTGTTGCAGGGCATGGACACCGCGGGCAAGGGCGGAATCGTCAAACACGTTGTGGGAGCTGGCAATCCGCAGGGCATCAGGTATGCCAGCTTCGGCAAGCCGACCGAGGAGGAGCTGGCACACCACTACCTGTGGCGCATCCGCAAGGCCCTGCCGCCCGCCGGGCACATCGGCGTGTTCGACCGGTCGCACTATGAGGATGTGCTGATCGTCCGCGTGCACAACCTGGTGCCGCCCGACGTCTGGGAAGCCCGCTACGACGAGATCAACGCGTTCGAGAAAGAGCTGGTCGACTCCGGCACCAAGATCGTCAAGGTCGCGATGTTCGTCTCACTCGACGAGCAGAAGCGGCGGCTGGCCGAGCGCCTGGACCGCCCCGACAAGTTCTGGAAGTACAACCCGGGCGATATCGACGAACGCTTGCTCTGGCCGCAGTACCAGGAGGCCTACCAGGCGATGCTGGACCGGACGTCGACCGACTACGCGCCGTGGCACATCGTGCCCTGCAACCGCAAGTGGTACAGCCGGCTGGCCATCCTCGAGCTTCTCATCGAGGCGCTCAAAGAATTCGACTTGTCCTGGCCCCCAGCCGATTTCGACGTGGAAGCGGAAAAGCGCAGGCTCGCCTCGGCGTGAATCTCCCGCCGACACTACGGTTTATGTCGCGAAATCCGTCAAATCGCGCAATAAACCGTAGTGTCGCGAGTGGGGAACCGGGCGGGCACCCACTGCGTCGAATATCGATGTGGGGGACATCATCGTGGGCACCGAGGCACTCGCCGCCGGCGCCGTCACCCGGTACGCACTTCGGACCAGCTATCGCAAACTTCACCAAAATATCTACATACCAAAAGATTTCACGCTCGACGCGGCGTCGAGGGCTACTGCTGCGTGGCTGTGGTCCGGCCGCCGCGCAACCCTGGCCGGGTACTCCGCGGCGGCGGTACACGGCAGCCGTTGGCTACCCGAGGATGCGCCGGCGGAGCTTGCCCGCGTCCGGCAACCATCTCCCCCGGGCATTCTCGTCCACACCGGCGGTCTCGCCGACGACGAAGTCGACATCGTCGACGGTATGACCTGCACCAGCGTCGCCCGCACGTGCTACGACATCGGGCGCCGCCGACCACTCGACACTGCGATCATCCAGATCGATGCACTGCTCAACGTGACCAACGTGGGGGTGGTGCGCGTCAGGAGCGTCGCCGAGCGCTACCCGGGCGCCCGCGGTATCCGGCGGCTGCGCAGCGCCCTCGATCTTGCCGACGCGGGAGCCGAATCCCCGCAGGAGACCCGGCTGCGTCTGCTGCTCGTCCGCGGCGGGGTGCCCCGTCCCGTCTCCCAGATTCCGGTTGCTGACGAGTGGGGCCGGGTGCGCCGGCGAATCGACATGGGTTGGCCGGACTGGATGGTGGGCGTCGAGTATGACGGTGTTCAACACTGGACGAACCCGCAGGACCATGAGAACGACATCGTCCGGCTGGAATTTCTGGCGTCGCGCGGCTGGACGATCGTGCGGGTGAGCGCCCGGCAACTGCGATACCGGGGCCCGGAGGTCGTCGCCCGCACCTGGGCTGCACTGCATGGGGCGGGATACCCCCGCTGAATGCACCGAGGCTACGGTTTGTGGCGCGAAATCCGAGAAATCGCGCCAAGAACCGTAGCCTCGGCGAAGAAGAGACTTACTTGACGAGCGTGAACTGCCCGATGTTGGTGATGCCGCGACGGAAGAAGTCCGCGCAACCGGTGAGGTACTTCATGTACCGGTCGTAGACCTCCTGGCCCTGCATGGCGATGGCCTCGTCCTTGGCCGCCTCCAGGTTGGCCGCCCACATGTCCAGCGTGCGTGCGTAGTGCGGCCGCAGCAGATGCGTGCGCTCGAGCTTGAAGCCTGAGTCGTCGGCGAGCTTCTCGATGTCCTCGACCGCGGGCAGCTGCCCACCGGGGAAGATCTCCTCCCCGATGAACTTCATGAACTTCAGGTCGCTGATCGTGAGCTTGATGCCGTTCTCGCGGAAGAACTGCTGGGTGTGCGCCAGGATCGTGTGCAGCAGCATCCGGCCGCCGTTCTCCGGCAGGATGCTATAGGCGCGCTCGAAGAAGATCGGGTAACGCTCGGCCTTGAAGGCCTCGAACGCGCCGATCGAGACGATCCGGTCGACGGGCTCGTCGAACTCTTCCCAGCCCTGCAGCCGGATGTCGACGGTGCGGTTGGTCTCGATCTTGGCCAGCCGCTCGCGAGCCCACTCCGACTGCGCCTTGCTCAGCGTGATACCAATTACGTTGACGTCAAATTTGGTGACGGCACGCTCCAGCGCACCGCCCCAGCCGCAGCCGATATCGAGGAGGGTCATGCCCGGCTTCAGATCGAGCTTGCCGAGTGCGAGGTCGAACTTGGCGTTCTGCGACTCATCGAGCGTCATGTCCTCGCGCTCGTAATAACCGCAGGTGTAACCCATGGTCGGCCCGAGCCACAGGGCGAAGAACTCGTTGGAGATGTCGTAGATCGACTGCGACTCCTCGTAGTACGGAGCGAGATCGGAATCGGCTTGTGACATGCGACGGTAACCCTTTACGTTTCTCTGCTGACAAGTAACCGGCCCAGCCGGCGCGTGGCGCCGCGCGGACTCAAAACCGAGCCAGCAGGCCCTACTGAAGGTAGGGTAGCTAAGCGCGGCCTTGAGTGCCAGCGCGGGTCCGTTCAGTAGGTGTAGAACCCTTTGCCGGACTTCTTGCCCAGTTGCCCTGCCTCGACCATGCGCAGCAACAGCGGCGGAGCGGCGTAGAGGGGCTCTTTGAACTCCTCAAACATCTTGTCTGCGATCAGCTTTAACGTATCGAGGCCGACCAGGTCAGAGAGCCGCAGCGGCCCCATCGGATGCGACAGTCCGGCGACCACCGCCTTGTCGACGTCCTCGATCGTGGCGAACCCGCCCTCGACCATCCGCACGGCCGCGAGCAGGTACGGAACCAGCAACGCGTTGACCACGAAACCGGACCGATCGGCACACCGCACGACCTGCTTCCCCAGCACCGAACCGGCGAATTCCTCGGCTCGCGAAGCGGCATGGTCGCTGGTGACGAGCGTGGGAACGAGTTCGACCAGGGGCAACACCGGCACCGGGTTGAAAAAGTGCAGGCCCAGCACCCTTGCGGGGTTCTGGGTAACGGCTGCGAGTTTCATGATCGGGATGCTCGAGGTGTTGGACGCCAGCACGGCGTCGGGATCGCTGATCACCCGGTCGAGCTCGGCGAAGATCTTGGCCTTGACGTTCTCGTCTTCGATGACCGCTTCGACGACGAGTTGCCGGTCGGCGAGATCGGCCATGCTGGTGGTGAATTTGAGGTTTGCCAGAGCGTTGTCTTTCTCCCGCTCGGTGACCTTGCCCGCACTGACGGCACGCTCCAACGACTTGGTGATGCGGTTGCGTCCGGCGGTGACCAGGTCGTCATTGGTCTCGAAAACCAGGACGTCGACACCGGCCCGCGCCGACACCTCGGCGATGCCCGCGCCCATCTGCCCGGCGCCGATAACACCCACTCGTTCTATTTGATTGCTCACGCTCTCACTTTCGTCTCAAGATCCGGACATGCGACAGGCCCCGCCCAAGAATTCTGAGCGAGGCCTGCCGCTGTCAACTAGCTCGGTACCGCGAGCGGTGACCGGGCCTTAGTGGCTCCGGCTAGTCGGTTCCACTTCGCAAGCTCAGTGGCTCCAGCTTGTCGGTTCCACTTCGCAAGCTCAGTGGCTCCAGCTTGTCGGTTCCACTTCGCAAGCTCAGTGGAACTGACCCTCTTCGGTGGAGCCGGCCAGCGCGGTGGTCGAGCTGGTCGGGTCGACGGTGGTGGCGATCCGGTCGAAGTAACCGGCGCCGACCTCACGCTGGTGCTTGGTGGCGGTGTAGCCGCGCTCCTCGGCAGCGAACTCGCGCTCCTGCAGCTCGACGTAGGCGCTCATCTGGTTGCGGGCGTAGCCGTGGGCCAGATCGAACATCGAGTAGTTGAGGGCGTGGAAGCCGGCCAGCGTGATGAACTGGAACTTGAAGCCCATCGCGCCGAGCTCCTTCTGGAACTTCGCGATGGTCGCGTCGTCGAGGTGCTTCTTCCAGTTGAACGACGGCGAGCAGTTGTAGGCCAGCATCTGGTCGGGGAACTCGCTCTTGACGCCCTCGGCGAACTTCTTGGCCAGCTCCAGGTCCGGGGTGCCGGTCTCCATCCAGATCAGGTCGGAGTAGGGCGCGTAGGCCTTGGCGCGGGCGATGCAGGGCTCCAGGCCGTTCTTGACCCGGTAGAAGCCTTCGGCGGTGCGCTCACCGGTGATGAAGGGGCGGTCGCGCTCGTCGACGTCGCTGGTGATCAGGGTGGCGGCCTCGGCATCGGTGCGGGCGATGACGACCGTCGGCACGTCGGCGACGTCGGCGGCCAGGCGGGCCGAGGTCAGGGTGCGGATGTGCTGCTGGGTGGGGATCAGCACCTTGCCACCGAGGTGGCCGCACTTCTTCTCCGAGGCCAGCTGGTCTTCCCAGTGCGAACCGGCGACACCGGCGGCGATCATGGCCTTCTGCAGCTCGTAGACGTTGAGCGCGCCACCGAAGCCTGCCTCACCGTCGGCGACGATCGGGGCGAGCCAGTTCTCGACGGAGGTGTCGCCCTCGACCTTGGCGATCTCGTCGGCGCGCAGCAGCGCGTTGTTGATGCGGCGGACGACCTGCGGCACCGAGTTGGCCGGGTACAGGCTCTGGTCGGGGTAGGTGTGGCCGGAGAGGTTGGCGTCACCGGCGACCTGCCAACCCGAGAGGTAGATGGCCTTGAGACCGGCGCGAACCTGCTGCACGGCCATGTTGCCGGTCAGCGCACCGAGCGCGTTGACGAAGTCCATGTTGTGGAGCTGGTCCCAGAGCACCTCGGCGCCACGGCGGGCCAGGGTGGCCTCCTCGACGACGTGGCCCTGCAGTGCGACGACGTCTTCCGGGGTGTAGGTGCGGGTGATGCCCTTCCAGCGGGGGTTGTGATCCCAGTCGTGCTGGATCTGTTCCGGTGACTTGGGGGTGCCCACGGTCGACATAGGGACTGCTCCTTCGGTTTGTTCACCGCCGCCCGTTACTTGTTAACGCCGCAGCAGCTTCACTGATGTGCTAATCCGACGATGACACAGCCCATATCCGCAGGTCCACCCGTTTAAGTTGCCAATTTTCGCCAAATGGCAGCGTTAACTTGCGAAGTTTGCGAAGAAACATGATGGCTGTACCGGTTCAGAAGCTACCCAGCGGTAACCGATTTACGCAGGTCAGTACGCTCGTACTGTTAAACCGGGGATGATCAGAGGGAGAACAGTGCGGCGATGGCTTTGGCCTCGTCGCCGACCACATATGTGAGCGTTATAACAGTGCGATCGGACAGCTCCGGCCCGAACTTGTCCGTCGACCCCGCCGGGTACACGTGAGAGAGGATCTCCAGTTTCTCGCCGAGAGCCACGGCCGCGTCGTGCTCGATGGCCACCCGCAGTGGTCCGGCGAGCAGCTCCGGATGGGAGTAGAGGTAGTCCTCGATGACCGTCCAGTAGACCGAGTTGTTCATGTGGTCGAAGAGGTCGATGTCCGACACTCGGACCGGATATTCCTTGATCTCGACGGCGTCCTCACGGCTGCCCGGCTTCAAGTAGGGCTTCCACCGCAGCCGGGATTCGTCGGTGGTCCGTCGCAGACCTTCGAGGAAGTCGTCGGAGATGCGGGCAGGCCCCTGGGTCTCGCGGTTGATGTTGATCCAGAACGCCTCGGATTCCATGAGCCCGCCCTTACGGCCGTCGATGCGCACCCGCATCTCGCACCACCGGTTCGACGTCCCCGAACACCAACGCCGCATCCGCAGCATGTCCTGGAACTCGATCGGACGGATCAGGTCGATCATGGTCCGCCGGACGATCCACAGTGGGTGGGTCTCCTCGAAGCCCATCTCCCGCAGCTGATCGGACCCGATGTCCTGGATGTGGCGGCACGCGGCGTCGAACCGCAGCCGGCCCACGCGGTCGATGTCGCCGACCCGCAGCGGCCACTCCCTGTCGAAGACGTCGGGATGAGGATCCGGTACCGGCATCATGACTTTGCCCAGTCCGGCCTTCGGCTTATCCGCGGAACCCGTCATCTCGATCTCCCCAATCGCTCGTCCAGACCGATCATGCCAGGCAGCCCGAGGCAGCCCCAAGGACCGTTCTGCCAAGAATGCGAAGCTGGGCTTCACAGCGTTGTTACGCTGGTTGACGTGGCAAAAACCTTCGTCGGCTCGAGGGTGCGACAACTGCGCAGTGAACGCGGTTTCAGCCAGGCCGCGCTGGCGCAGATGCTCGACATCTCCCCCAGCTACCTCAATCAGATCGAGCATGATGTGCGGCCGCTCACGGTGGCGGTGTTGCTGCGCATCACCGAGGTGTTCGGCGTAGATGCCACCTTCTTCGCGTCGCACGACGACACGCGCCTGGTCGCCGAACTACGCGAGGTGACGATGGACCGCGACCTCGGCATCGATGTGGACGTCGCCGAGGTCGCCGACATCGTCAACACCCATCCCACGCTGGCGCGGGCGATGGTCAATCTGCACCAGCGGTATCGGCTCACCACAACGCAACTGGCCGCGGTGACCGAGGGCCGGTATTCCGACAGCAGCGGCACCGGCGCGATCACCATGCCCCACGAGGAAGTTCGCGACTTCTTCTACCAGCGGCAGAACTACCTGCACGAACTCGACACCGCCGCAGAGGATTTCACCATCCGGATGCGGATGCACCGCGCCGAGCTCTCGCGCGAGCTCTCCGAGCGGCTCACCATGGTGCACGGCGTGCGCATCGTCAGGCGTATCGACCTCGGCGACAACGTGATGCACCGGTACGACCCGCAGACCAAGACTCTCGAGATCGGCGGGCATCTCTCGTCGGGACAGTACGTGTTCAAGCTCGCCGCCGAGCTGGCGTATCTGGAGTTCGGCGACCTGATCGACGCGCAGGTCACCGAGGGCATGTTCACCAGCGACGAGTCCCGCAAGCTCGCCCGGCTGGGACTGGCCAACTACTTCGCGGCCGCCACCGTGCTGCCCTACCGGCAATTCCACGATGTCGCCGAGAACTTCCGCTATGACGTCGAGCGCCTGTCGGCGTTCTATTCGGTGAGCTACGAGACGGTGGCCCACCGCCTTTCGACGTTGCAACGACCGTCGATGCGCGGTGTCCCGCTGTCGTTCGTCCGCGTCGACCGGGCCGGCAACATGTCGAAACGCCAGTCCGCCACCGGTTTTCACTTCTCGTCGTCGGGCGGCACGTGCCCGCTGTGGAATGTCTACGAGACGTTCGGCAATCCCGGCAAGATCCTGGTGCAGGTCGCCCAGATGCCCGACGGACGCAACTACATGTGGGTCGCCCGGACCGTGGAGCGTCGCGCCTCGCGATATGGCCAGCCCGGCAAGACTTTCGCGATCGGTCTGGGCTGCGAGCTGCGCCACGCCAGCCGGCTGGTCTACTCCGATGGCCTGGACGTCTCCGGCGAGGTCAGCACGCCCATCGGCTCCGGATGCCGGGTGTGCGAACGCGACAACTGCCCGCAGCGCGCATTTCCCGCGCTCGGCCGGGCTCTGGACATCGATGAGCACCGCTCGACGGTGTCGCCGTATCTGGTCAAGAAGTCCTGATAGTGCGCACTCGCCGCCGACACTACGGTTTCTGGCGCCTAATCGTCGAAATCGCACCACAAACCGTAGTGTCGCCAGGTGTGCCAGACTCGGCTAGGTGAGCACAACTGAGCCCGCCCGCATCGCACCGGGAGGATTCCGGGAGCTGGGGCCGATCAACTGGGTCATCGCCAAGGCAGGAGCACGGGCCATCCGGGCACCGCGGTTCACCTTGTTCAACGTGCTGGGGCAGCACAAACTCCTGTTCCTGGCGTGGCTGCCGTCGGCAGGGCTGCTGCTCGGACCGTTCGGCAAGCTCACCCGTAAGGACGCCGAACTGGTGATCCTGCGCGTCGCGCACCTTCGCGACTGCGAGTACGAGTTGCAGCAGCACCGCCGCCTGGCCCGCAGCCGCGGGGTGGACCGTGAAACCCAGGCTCGCATCTTCGAGGGTCCTGACGCCGCGGGACTCACCGACCGGCAGCGCATACTGATCACCGCGACCGACGAATTCGTCGTCACCCGCTCGATGTCGTCGGAGACCTGGGCCGCGCTCTCGGGGATCCTCACCCGTACACAGCTCATCGAATTCTGCATGCTGGCAGGACAATACGACGCGCTCGCCGCGACGATGGCGACGCTGCGGATCCCGCTGGACTTCCCGGACTGAGCCGCCGGGTGTCAGCGCCTGACCGGCTCTTCTTCGGGTGATCCGGACTTGGCGTTCGCCGCCTCACCGAGCGAACGTCCCGCCGTCTCGACACCCCATGCGACGGTCACGGCCAGTCCGACGAACGAGATGGCCGCACCGGCCAGCAGCACCCAGTTGACCCCCTTGTCGAGCGCAAGCGGCATGAGGTAAACGGCCACCGCCGCACCGATTCTGCTGGCCGCGGTTCCGATACCTACTGCGGTGGCGCGGATCTCGGTCGGGAAGAGCTCATTCGGATAGACGATCTCCAGGAAATTGGAGCCTCCGGACAGCAACGCAAACGCACACACCGCCCCGAAGACGGCCATCACCGGCAGACCGGGGATCAGGCCGGCAACACCCCAAATGATGCCGATGCCGGTGAAGGTGTAGATCAACAACGCCTTGCGGCCTATGCGGTCGACCAGCAGCAGGCCAGGGATGCCGCCGATGACGAACAGCGCGGCGAGGAAGACCTCGGCTCCGTTTCCGGTGATGCCGACCTCAGCGAGGATGTCGAACGAGAACGAGTAGATGGACAGCAGCGGGATGACCTGGCACATCCAGAACAGGCTGACGAAGAGGGTCCGAGTCAGGTAGGGCGGTTTGAAGACCGACCAGAACGTCGCGCGCCCAGAAGATTCGGGCTCACCGAGATCGGCCACCCCGTAGTTGGGGCCGAAGACCTGCTTGATGGATCGATCGGCCTCCTCGACGCGGCCCTTGCTGATGAGCCAACGGGGCGACTCCGGCGTACCCAGCCGCAGGAACAGCGTCACGAGGGCAAAAATCGCGGGGCTGGCGAGCATCCACCGCCAGGCGTTGTCACCGGCAAAATGGCTGCACACCATGGCAACTGCCGGGGCGGCCGTGGCGCCGATGGCCCAGACGACGAACGTCGCGCCGAGCATGCGCCCGCGGTATTTGGCAGGCAGGTATTCCGCCAGCAGCGAGGTGGCGATCGGATAGTCCGCACCGATCGCCATGCCGATGAGGAACCTGAGCAGCACGAGCTGCCACACCTCGGTGGCGAACAGGCAGGCGAGCGAAAATGCCGCCAGCGCAACAAGATCCAGAATGTACATGACGTGGCGGCCGACCTTGTCGGTCACCCAGCCGAACAGGCCGCCCCCGACGAAAATGCCTACCAGGACGGCGGCGGCGATCATGCCCTTGTCGGCGGCGGTGACGACGAATGACTTGCTCATCGTCGCCCAGGTGAAGCCGATGATCGCGATGGCATAGCCGTCGATGAACGGCCCACCGGAGGAATACACCGTCAGTTTCTTGTGGAATGCAGTCAACGGCGCGTCGTCGATCAGGCCACTACTAGATGACATACATCGACATTTGCCCAGCGGATACCGAACGAGAACCGCACGGATGCTCGAAATACAGTCCCTACCGTTGTGCGATCACACAATGACCTAGAGGTACGTCACCCCGAGCACGGCGATCGAGAACAGCACCGGCGAGACCGGTAGCAGCCACAGGAACGCCGCCCATTCGTAGGCCTTCTGCTGGTACTTGCGCCTACCCAGCAGACCGGCCGCCACGGCGATCAGGAACGACACCGCAGCGACCACCAACACCCACTGGTTGACGTAGCCGCTGTCGGTGGCCAGCGAAATGGCCGTCAGCCACAGGATATGGCCGACGACCAATCCGCCGATACCGGCAATGATCTCGTTTCTCAAAAGTTGATCATGTGGCCGGTGAGGCCGTGGAAGCATTCCTGCAGCGCTTCGGACAGGGTCGGGTGGGTATGCACGTTGCGCGCCAGTTCGTGCGCGGTCAGATCCCACTTCTGGGCCAGCGTCAGCTCGGGCAGCAGTTCGGACACATCCGGTCCGATGAGGTGCCCGCCGAGCAGTTCCAGGTGCTTCTTGTCGGCGATGAGCTTGACGAACCCGGTCGGGTCGGCCAGGCCGTGGGCCTTGCCGTTGGCCGTGAACGGGAACTTCGCGACGACGACGTCGTAGCCCTCATCCTTGGCCTGCTGTTCGGTCAACCCGAAGCTGGCCACCTGCGGCTGGCAGAAGGTCGCGCGCGGCATCATCCGGTAATCGCCGAGCGACAACGTCTCGGCACCGGCGATGGTCTCGGCGGCCACCACGCCCTGGGCCTCGGCGACGTGCGCCAGCTGCAGCAGCGCCGTCACATCGCCGATCGCATAGATGCCCGGCACGTTGGTGCGCATGTACTCGTCGATCGCGATGGCCTTGCGGTCGGTGAGCGCCACCCCGGCCGCCTCCAGGCCGTAGCCGTCGACGTTGGGCGCGAACCCGATGGCCTGCAACACCTTGTCGGCCTTGAGCTCTTCGGTCTTGCCGTCCTTGCTGACGGTGACGCGAACTGGACCGTCAGCTCCCTCATCGACGATGCCCTCGACCTTGGTCCCGGTGAGAATCTTCACACCGAGCTTCTTGTACTGCTTTTCGATCTCCTTGGAGACCTCGGCGTCCTCGTTGGGCAGGGCCCGCGGCAGGAACTCGACGATGGTGACGTCGACGCCGTAGTTCTTGAGCACGTACGCGAACTCCATGCCGATCGCGCCCGCGCCGGCGATGATGATCGACTCGGGCAGCTCACGGGACAGGATCTGGGTCTCGTAGGTGACCACGTTGTCGCTGAGCGTGGTGCCGGGGACCAGGCGGGTCGACGATCCGGTGGCGATGATCGCGTTGTCGAACGTCACGTTCTCGGTGCCGCCGTCGTTGAGTTTCACCGAGATCGACTTGGGCCCGGTGAAGGTGCCGTAGCCGTGAATCTCGGTGATCTTGTTCTTCTTCATCAGGAAGTGCACGCCGGCCACCCGGCCCTCGGCGACCTTGCGGCTGCGGTCGAATGCCGCGCCGTAGTCGAAGCTGGCCTCACCGCTGATACCGAAGGTCTTGGCTTCCTTGGCGAAGATATGGGCCAGCTCGGCGTTGCGCAGCAACGCCTTGGACGGGATACACCCAACGTTGAGGCACACTCCACCCCAATACTTGGGTTCGATGATGGCGGTGTTCAGCCCCAGTTGAGCGGCACGAATAGCCGCGACGTATCCACCGGGACCGGCTCCGAGAACGACGACGTCAAAGTGGGTCACGCCCTCACCCTAGTGGGCGGGGCAATAGCCTCACTGCGCGATCCGGGTGATTCCTACCTCTGAGGCACCGGGCAGGCGTCCGACGCCTCGGCGACGATGTGGCTTCCCGTGTCGGTCGGACGCTTCCCCGCCGCGTATTCGGCCCCGGTCAGCGGTGGGGACGCAGCGAGTTCGTCGATCTCGGCGTCGGTGAACGCCCGTCCGCGTGACAGGAACCGCTTACCCTCGGGCGCCTCCAAGCTGAACCCGCCGCCACGGCCGGGCACCACATCGATCACCAGCTGGGTGTGTTTCCACGCGTCGAACTGCGGCCCGGAGATCCACACCGGCACGCCGGTATCGCCGACGTCGAGGATGCCCAGCAGGATGTCGCGGTCCCCGACGATGAAATCACCGTCGGGGTAGCACATCGGCGACGACCCGTCGCAGCATCCGCCGGACTGGTGAAACATCAACGCGCCGTGCCGCTCCTGCAGGGTCGTCAGCAGGTCGGCGGCGGCCTGGGTGATGAGGGCTCTGCTCGTCATATCTAGAAGAATCCCTGGGCCTTGTTGCTGTAGGACACCAGCAGGTTCTTGGTCTGCTGGTAGTGGTCCAGCATCATCTTGTGGTTTTCACGGCCGATGCCGGACTGCTTGTAGCCACCGAACGCGGCGTGCGCCGGATAGGCGTGATAGCAGTTGGTCCATACCCGGCCGGCCTTGATGTCGCGGCCGGCCCGGTAGGCGGTGTTGCCGTCCCGCGACCACACGCCCGCCCCCAGCCCGTAGAGAGTGTTGTTGGCGATGCTGATGGCGTCGTCGTAATCCTTGAACGACGTCACCGCGACGACGGGTCCGAAGATCTCCTCCTGGAAGATCCGCATGTTGTTGTTGCCCTCGAACACCGTCGGCTGGATGTAGAAGCCGCCGGCCAGGTCACCACCGAGGTCGGCGCGTTCACCGCCGGTGACCACCCGCGCTCCTTCGGATTTGCCGATCTCGATGTAGGACAGGATCTTCTCGAACTGGTCGTTGGAGGCTTGCGACCCGATCATGGTCTCGGTGTCCAGCGGATCACCCTGCCGCACCGCCTTGGTGCGGATGGCCGCCAGCTCGAGGAACTCGTCATAGATGTCGGCCTGGATCAGGCTGCGCGACGGGCAGGTACACACCTCACCCTGGTTCAGGGCGAACATCGTGAACCCTTCCAGGGCCTTGTCCTGGAAGTCGTCGCCGGCCGCCATCACGTCGTTGAAGAAGATGTTGGGGCTCTTGCCGCCGAGTTCGAGGGTGACCGGGATGAGGTTCTGCGACGCGTACTGCATGATCAACCGGCCGGTCGTGGTCTCACCGGTGAAGGCGATCTTGGCGATCCGGTTGGACGAGGCCAGCGGCTTGCCCGCCTCGACCCCGAAACCGTTGACGATGTTCACCACGCCCGCCGGCAGCAGATCACCGATCAGCGAGAAGAGGTACAGCACCGAGGCCGGAGTCTGTTCGGCCGGTTTGATGACGACGGCGTTGCCCGCCGCGAGCGCCGGGGCCAGCTTCCACGTGGCCATGAGGATCGGGAAGTTCCACGGGATGATCTGCCCGACCACACCCAGCGGCTCGTGGAAGTGGTAGGCGACGGTGTCCTCGTCGATCTGGCTCAGCGAGCCTTCCTGTGCCCGGATCGCGCCGGCGAAGTAGCGGAAGTGGTCCACCGCCAACGGAATATCGGCGTTGAGCGTCTCGCGGATCGGCTTGCCGTTGTCCCACGACTCGGCCAGCGCGATGGATTCGAGATTGGCCTCGATGCGGTCGGCGATCTTGTTGAGGATCACCGCGCGCTCGGCGGGTGAGGTCTTGCCCCACGCGGGCGCGGCCGCATGCGCGGCGTCGAGCGCCTTCTCGACGTCAGCCTCGGTGGACCGCGGGATCTCGCAGAACACCTGCCCGGTGACCGGTGTCGGATTCTCGAAATACCGCCCCTCGGCCGGGGCCACCCACTCCCCACCGATGTAATTGCCGTAGCGAGACTCGAAGGACATCAGGGCGTCGGCAGCCCCCGGGCGCGAAAACACTGTCATGACGGACTCCTCGTGAGCGGTGTAACACAGCTCACATTACGCGCGCGGGCACAATGTTGAGGTGGCAGACGACCCGTACTTGTGGCTCGAGGACATCACCGGCGACGACGCCCTGGATTGGGTCCGCAAACACAACGACGCGACCGTGGCAGCGCTCAGTGGCGACCGGTTCGACGAGCTGCGTGACCAGGTGCTCGAGGTACTCGACACCGACGCACGCATACCGTACGTGGGCCGCCGGGGTGAGTACCTCTACAACTTCTGGCGAGACGAGGCGAACCCGCGGGGCATCTGGCGGCGCACCACCTTGGACAGCTACCGCACCGATGAGCCCGACTGGGACGTGATCATCGACCTCGACGAACTCGCGCGCACCGAGGACGAGAACTGGGTGTGGGCAGGCCCCGAGGTCATCGAACCCGAGCACACGCTGGCGTTGATCAGCCTGTCGCGCGGCGGCGCGGACGCCACGGTGGTGCGTGAATTCGACATGCGCACCAGGGAATTCGTCGAGGGCGGCTTTGAACTGCCGGAAGCCAAGTCATCGGTGACGTGGGAAGACGAAAACACCGTGTTGGTGTGCACCGACTTCGGCGATGGGTCGATGACCGAATCCGGTTACCCCCGGATCGCCAAGCGCTGGCGCCGCGGCGAACCGCTGGAGAGCGCCGAGACCGTATTCGAGGCCGAACCGACCGATATCCGCGTGATCGCCAGCGTGGACCGGACCCCCGGATTCGAGCACACCCGCGTCGGCCGCTACACCGACTTCTACAACAAGCTGCGCTATGAGCTCCGCGGCGGCGAACTGATCCTCATCGACGTCCCGACCGACGCGACGACGTCGACGCACCGCGAATGGATGCTGATCTCGCTGCGCAGCGACTGGGAGGTCGGCGAGGTCACCTACTCGGCGGGCAGCTTGCTCGCCACCAAGTTCGACGACTTCCTTTCCGGCAACCGCGAATTCACCGTCGTCTACGAGCCCGACGAGCACAGCTGCCTGTCCGAGGCCAGCTGGACCAAGGACAAACTGGTGCTGGTCACGCGGCGCGACGTCGCGAGCCACATCGAGATCGTCACGCCCGGAACGTGGGAGCGCGTCGACGCACCGGGCATCCCCGTGGGCGACGAGACCGTCGTCGTCGAGACCGATCCGCTCGGCGACGAGGTCTTCTACGACTCAAGCGGTTTCATCACACCGTCGCGGCTGCTGCACGGAACCGCTGGTGGCTCACTCAAACAGCTCAAGTCCGCCCCGGCGTTCTTCGACGCCGACGGCATCGACGTCGCGCAGTATTTCGCGACCTCCGCGGATGGCACCGCGATTCCCTATTACGTGGTCGGTCAGCGGTCGGCACCCAGCCCGACGTACCTCTACGGCTACGGCGGCTTCCAAAGTTCGTTGACTCCCGGCTATTCCGGAGGCATCGGGCGGACCTGGCTGGCCCGCGGCGGCACCTTCGTCTCCGCCAACATCCGTGGCGGCGGGGAGTACGGCCCACGCTGGCACACCCAGGCGATGCGGGAGAACCGCCACCTGGTCTACGAGGACTTCGCCGCCGTGGCAGCCGATCTGGTGCGGCGCGGCATCACCACGGTCGAACAGCTCGGCGCGGCGGGTGGCAGCAACGGCGGCCTGCTCATGGGCGTCATGCTGACGCAGTATCCGCAGTTGTTCGGCGCCCTGGTGTGCAGTGTGCCGCTGCTGGATATGAAGCGCTATCACCTGCTGCTGGCGGGCGCGTCCTGGGTGGCCGAATACGGTGACCCCGACGATCCCGCCGATTGGGAGGTCATCTCGAAATACTCGCCGTACCAGAATATTTCGAGTGACCGTCGCTATCCGCCGATCCTCATCACCACCTCGACGCGCGATGACCGCGTGCACCCGGGACATGCCCGCAAGATGACCGCGGCCCTTGAGGCCGCGGGGCATGACGTGACGTACTACGAGAACATCGAGGGCGGGCACGGCGGCGCCGCGGACAACAAGCAGGCCGCGTTCAAGGCTGCGCTGACCTACGAGTTCCTGTGGCGGAAGCTGGGTCGCACCGGGGACTGACCCGACACCCCTGGCGGGGCAGATCCCGAACCGGTATCGTTCGGGTGCGAACAATCCCCGTCAGGCAGGAGTCACCGTGTCCGTCAGGCGTCCGATGATTGCCATCCCGGCCCGGTTCTCCGAATCGGCCTCGGCCCTGCGGTCCCGCGCCGGCGTCGTCTCCCGCAAGATCGCCGAGTCGGTGTACGCCGCGGGCGGCGAACCGGTCGTCGTCCACCCGTACGCACCCGCCGGTCAGATCAGCGATGCCGACGTCGCCGCACGGCTGTGGTTCGCCGACGGCGTGCTGCTGCCGGGCGGCGGCGACATCGCCTCCCACCGCTACGGCGCCGTCCCGAGCCCCTCGGCCTACGACGTCGACGAGGAACAGGACGCCTTCGACCTCGCCGTCGCCCGTATCGCACTGGACCGGCGGCTCCCACTGCTCGCCATCTGTCGAGGGAATCAAATCGTCAACGTCGCGCTCGGCGGAGACCTCATCCAGGACATGGACGATGCCTGCGGCAATCACCGCCACGTCACCCATCCGATCGAGGTCGCCGACGACGCCATGCTTGCCCAGATCGTCGGCCCCGCACCGACCATCTCGTGCTATCACCACCAGTGCATCGGGCGGCTCGGCGACGGCCTCCGCCCCACGGCACGCGCGGCCGACGGCGTCATCGAAGCAGTCGAGTTGCAGGCGCACGACGGGTGGTACGTCGGTGTGCAGTGGCATCCCGAAGACACCGCGGCCGACGATCCGGCCCAGGCGGCGCTGTTTCGCGCGTTCGTCGACGCAGCATGTGACCGGGTGGCGGCCTGACCGGCGACTCAAGCCGGCTCGGCGGCGTCGATCTCCTCGATGTGCGTGACCAGGTCGCGCAGGATGCGGGTGAAACTCGCGAGCTGACGGGGCGGCAGGCCCGCGACGAGTTCGGACTCCACACTGTTGAACTCGGGATATATCGTCTCCATCAACCGCACCCCATCCGCAGTCAGGAAGAGCCGCACCAGGCGCCGGTCATGCTTGTCACCCTCGCGCACCATCAGGCCGCGACCCTCCAGGGTCTTCACCACGCCGGTGAGCGTGGCCTTGGAGATGTCGGCCGACTCCGCGGCGTGCCGCGCCTCCATGCCGTCCCAGATCCACACCACCCACAGCACCACGAAACCGGTCCAGGTGATGTCGTGCTTGCGCAGCACGCGGTTGGTGAGCTCCTGGCGCACGGCGTTTGCTGCCCGGAACAGGCTCGACAGCGCATGCGCTGCCTTGAAGTCCAGTGACAGCGAACTGACGTGGTCGGTCATCGCCTTCTCGGTCTCGGCGAGGGTGTGGCGGTCCGGCATGGGGCCAAGATTACCCGGCCACCAGGATGCCTGGGAATTAAGCGCAAACCTCTTGACATAGTCATTCGGCCCCGTACGATTCAATCGTTCGTTCCCAAACGATATCACGAGAGGTGGCGCGGTGACGGCCACGGGCGAATCGATTGCAGCGGTAGATGTGCCCCTGCAACGGTGTTCGCTCAACGTCGCCGACGGAGCCTGAATCCCAACCAACAAGGGAGTGCGGAAGCGTGGGTCACTTCGACGAGAGCGGTCTGTTCCGGGTCGCCGAACAACTCGGCGCCGACGGAATCGACGTGGTCCGCCTGGGCTACGCCGACCTGATCGGAACCGAACGTGGCCGGGACCTGCTGGTGGAGCGGTTCGGTCGCACCGTCGGCGACGGCGTCGCCTTCTGCCGCTCGGTCTACGGCACCTCCCCGATGGGCGACGTCGTCGACATCGAGGGCGGCATGTCAGCGGGCCTGCCCGACATCGTCGCCTTCCCCGACCTGGACACCGTGCGGCCCGTGCCGTGGGAACCCGGCGTCGCGCATGTCATCGCCGACGTCTTCAATCCCGACGGCACCCCCTCGCAGGAGAGCCCGCGCGCCGTGCTCAAGCGGGTCATCGACAAGTTCGCCGAGTTGGGGATGCGCCCGATGGTGGGCCCCGAGCTGGAGTTCTACGTTCTGGAGCCCGACGCCACCGACCCACGTGGCTGGCGCCGGTACGGCGAGGGCACCGGCAACGTGTACGTCTCCGGGCTCAAGGGCGATCCCGAGAACACGCTGCTGGCCTCGCTTCGCCAACTCTCCGCATACGGTCTCGACGTCGTCGCGGCCAATCACGAATTCTCCAGCGGCCAGTTCGAAATCAACCTCTGGCACTCCGACGCCCTCGACGCGGCCGACCGCGCATTCCGCTTCAAGTGCGGTGTCCAGGAGCTGTCCCGTCGCAGCGGCAAGATGGCAACCTTCATGGCCAAGCCGTTCAACGACGAGGGCGGCTCAGGGTTCCACATCCATTTCTCCACCGTCGACGACGACGACAAGCCCCTCTTCGACGACCCGAACGGGCCCGACGGTCTGTCCGACATCGCGCGTTCGGCGATCGCCGGGGTGCTGGCCCACGCGCCGGCGCTGGCCGCGGTGCACAATCCGACAATCAACTCCTACAAGCGTTTTGGTCCCGACACCCTGGCTCCGTGGCTGATCGACTGGGGTCTGGACAACCGCAGTGCGATGGTGCGCATCCCGCCCGAACGTGGGCGCGCCTCCCGCATGGAGCTGCGGCTCGGTGACGCGTCGGCCAATCCCTATCTGGCCATCGCGAGCCTGCTCGCTGCGGCCTACCTCGGCATCCGGGACGGCCTGCAGCCGCCTGCCAAGTTGGAGGGTTACGGGTACGACACCACCAAGGCCGACATGCTGCCCGGGGATCTCGCCACCGCGATCGACGCGCTGGAAAAAGACCAGGACATCGCAGACATGCTCGGCCCGACATTCGTTGCGGCCTTCGTCGCCTACAAGCGCAACGAACTGCAGCGGTTCGGCCAGTACGTCACCGACTGGGAGTTCCGCGAGTACGCCTACCACCTGTGACCGTCGACCCGTTAGTCGGAGGACAACGATGACAACCCCAACCATCGTGCGCGAGTTCGAAGCCGACCTCGTCGTGACGGACTCCCACGTGGTGGCCGACGACGTGGTGGCCCTCACCCTGGCGGCCGCCGACGGCTCGTCGTTGCCACCGTGGACTCCGGGCGCCCACGTCGATCTGGTGCTCGGTGACGAGCTCGTCCGGCAGTACTCGCTGTGCAGCAGCCCCGGCGACCGGTCCGCGTGGCGGCTGGGCATCCTGCGCACCCCCGACAGTCGCGGCGGGTCCAAGGCCGTGCACTCCGAGCTACGCAGCGGCTCGACCGTGCGAGTCCGTGGGCCGCGCAACCACTTTCCACTCGTCGCCGCAGGCAGCTATCTGTTCATCGCCGGTGGTATCGGCATCACCCCGCTGCTGCCGATGATCGCCGAAGCCGACGCGGCCGGAGCCGACTGGCACCTGCTCTACGGCGGCCGCACCCGAGGATCCATGGCGTTCCTGGACGAATTGGAGCCCTATGGGGACCGCGTCACCCTGGTACCCCAGGACGAGTGCGGCCTGCTCGATCTCGATGCCGCGCTCGGCACGCCCCGCGAGGGCACGCTGGTGTACACGTGCGGCCCCACGGGTCTGCTCGACGCCATCGAAGCACGCTGCGCGACATGGCCTTCCGGCACCCTGCACCTGGAGCGGTTCGTGGCGAAGACGCCGGAGGCCGGCGCGCCGGGCAACACCGAGTTCGAGCTGGTGCTGCAACGTTCCGGGCTGACGCTGACCGTACCGGCCGACAAATCCGTCTTCGAAGTCTGCAAGGAGGCCGGCGTCAGCGTCGTGGGCTCATGCCTCGAAGGTATCTGCGGCACCTGCGAATCCGAGGTCGTCGACGGCGATGTCGACCACCGCGACTCCGTCCTCAACGAAGAGGAACGAGAGTCGAACGAATACATGATGATCTGTGTGTCCCGCTGCCGGTCAGCGCGGCTCACGTTGGATCTCTGACCGGCACATCGGGACAGGAGTGGTGATGAAAGCTGCGACGAAGCCGCTGCACCGGCTCGGAGTGACCGCAAAGGGTTACCCGCGCAACGCGTGGTACGCCCTGGCCGCCACGGACGAGGTCGCCGACGGGCCATTCGGCACCCGCGCGCTGGAGCGACCGGTCGTGCTGTTCCGGGTGTCCGACGGTTCGGTGGTGGCACTGGCCGATCGCGATGCGCATCGGCCTTACCCGTTGAGCCGTGGGCGGGTGGACGGGGACACCATCGTCTCCGGTTACTCGGGCTTCGCCTACGACCGCAACGGCACGTGTGTGCGCGTGCCGACACAGGCCCAGGTTCCTTACGGCGCACAGGTTCCCAGCTATCCGGTGCGCGAGCATGACGGGCTGGTGTGGGTCTGGCTGGGCGAGCCGTCGTTGGCCGACCGGCGACCGCCGGAGCCCACGCCGTGGCTGTCCGACCCCGCGTGGACCACATTCGGCGGCCAGTGGGAAACAGCGGCCCACATCGGGTTGCTGCTGGAGAACTTCGCCGACATCACCCATGTCGCAGTCGTCGACCCGGTCATCTCACCGCCGGCGCTGACCACCGAGGTGGCCCCGCCACTGGAGGTGCAGCTCACCGAGACCACGGTGAGCTTCCGCCGGGACTGGCCGCCCGCGCCGATGCCGGCCTGGCAGGCCGACATCACCGGCGCCTCGGCGACGACAGCGTACCCGCAGCGCGAGGAAGGCGCGTTCCTGTCGCCGGGCCTGTGGGCCGACAGATGGGACTGCCACCTGCCCGAAAGTGAAGGTGGCCCACAGACTTTCCGGTTCACCCACGCGATCACCCCGGTGGACGCAGGCACCACCCGGCACATCTGGCGGGTCAGCCGCAATTTCGCCCCTGGCGAGGCGGCCACCGAAGCGATGCGGCCGATCTTCGAGGGCTATTACCGTCGGGTGCAGGAGATCCTGCAGACCATGCAGGAGGTCATCGACACCGATGGCTATGGCGACGAGGTCAGCGTCGCGGCCGATGTGGCCGCCCTGCAGGTCCGCAAGATCATGCGCCGCCTGGTCGCCGACGAAGGGGCATAGCGCGGAAACGGCATTCCAGCAGACTTGCCGGAATGCCGTTTCGGCGGGAAATCCGCAGATTCAGTCGGAGCTGACCCGGACCGGCAGGGTCTTGATGCCGTTGACGAAGTTGCTCCGCACCCGACGGACATCGCCGGCCAACTCGATCGACTTCAACCGCGGGATCAGCTCTTCGAACATGAGCCGGACTTCCATGCGCGCCAGGTTGTTTCCCAGGCACAGGTGCGGGCTGCCCTTGCCGAAGGTGACGTGGTTGATGTCGGTGCGGGTGACGTCGAAGTCGTAGGGGTTTTCGAACACCGACTCGTCGCGGTTGCCCGAGGCGAACCACATGACGACCTTGTCGCCTTCCTTGATCTGCTTGCCTCCCAGCTCGACATCGCGGGTGGCCGTGCGGCGGAAGTGATAGACCGGCGACGCCCACCGCAGGAACTCCTCGGTCGCGGCGGCAATGAGCTCGGGCTGGTCGCGCAGCAGGCGCAGCTGGTCCTGATGCTCGATGAGAGCGAGCATGGTGTGGCTGATGGTGTGCCGCGTGGTCTCGTTCCCGGCCACCACCAGCAGCAGGAAATAGTTGTCGAAGTCGGTGGCCGACAAGGCGTTTCCGTCTTCGGGAATCTTGTTGACCAGCATGCTGACCAGGTCGGTCCCGGTCCCGCCGCGGCGCTCGGCGGCCAGTTTGCGCCCGTACTCGAACACCTCGATCGACGCGGGTGAGCTGAACGGCAGGTGCTTGTACTTGGCAGTCTCGGGATCGCCGAGCAGATGGTCGCTGTAGTCCGGGTCGGTGTTGCCGATGATCTCGTTGCCCCAGTCGATGAGCTGGCCGGTATGCTCGTCGGGCACGTCGAGCAGCCGCGCCAGCACCTGGATCGGGAAGTCGGCGCTGACCTCCTTGACGAAGTCGAACTCCCCCTTCGCCAGCGCGGCGTCGACGGTGGCCTTGGTCAGCCCACGGAGGAACTCCTCGTAATTGCGCATGAGGTTGCCCTGGCTGAACTCGCGCTGGATCAGCTTGCGCAGGGCGCGATGCCGCAGCCCGTCGGTCTCCAGCATGGAGCGGCGGATGTCCATCAGATCGTCGTCGACCTCCTCGAGGTTGACGAACTTGGTGGAGGTGAACGTCTCCGCGTCCTTGTCGACCGCGCAGATGTCCTCATGGCGCGTGATGGCCCAGAACCCCTTGTTCGGGGTCGGCTCCGGATTGAAGTAGACCGGCGCCTCCCGGCGCAGGGTGTCGAACATGCCCCAGCCCTGGTTGCCGGCGAAGCGGTCAAGGTCGGCAAGGTCGACGTCTGCAAGCGGCACGTGCGGGGGCTTTTCCACGACGTTTCTCCTCCATCGAATATTGTTCGTATCCGAACGATAACGGGAGGAATGTGCCGCCGCAAGGCTAGCCATTCGTACCCGAACAAGTTATCGTACGGATGCGAACGATCTCTCGACGGGAGCCATATGAACGACCAGTTGGGGTTCTTCTTTCCCCGAACGGCCACCGGCCGATCCTCCATCATCCCCGCACCGCCGTGGTACTACTCGGGTGATCTGCTCACCGTCGAGTACCGCACCGACCCGGCCCGCGTTGCCGAGCTGCTGCCCGCACCACTGGAACTCGCTCCCGACGACCCCGGCGCCGTCGCCCTGATCTGGGCTGACTGGCAGTCCTGCTCGTCGTCACGCGAAGAGCTGCTCGACCCGGTGCGGTCCCAGTACAAAGAGGCATTCGTCGTGGTGCGGTGTGCCTTCGAGGGCGTCACCTATTCGCGCTGCGTCTACATCTGGGTCGACAAGGACTTCGCGATCGCCCGCGGCATGCACCAGGGCTACCCGAAGAAGTTCGGCTCGATGTGGCAGACCCGCCCGCACCCCTTCTCGCAAGCCGCACCCCAGGTGGCGGCCGGGGGCGTCTTCGGCGCCACCCTCGCCGCGGGCGACCGCCGCCTGGCCCAGGCCGTGCTGACCCTGCGCGAACCGTCGGAGACCAACGGCTTCGTCAACGGCCACCCGATGGCCCACCACCGCATCTACCCGGGCATCGGAAAGGGCAGCCCGGACAGTTACGTCGAACTGATCGCTTCGGGCGCACGCGAATTCGAGGCCGGCCCGGCCTGGACCGGCGATGTCGAGCTTGAGCTCTTCGACTCCCCCACCGAGGAGCTCGCCCGGCTGTCCGTCGACGAGATCATCGGCGGCTACTACCGTCAGGTCGGCGTCGTCTGGGACGGCGGGCGCAACCTGGCCACGCTGACCCCGGAACCCGCGGCGGCCGCCCAGTGACGGCCGAGTACGCCGAGGTGGCGGGGGTACGCGTCGACACCCGGCACTGGATCGGCGGCCGCCGGGTCGCGTCGAGCAAAACCTTCACCGACATCTCGCCCATCGACGAACAACCGATCGCGCAGGTGCACGCCGGCGGCGCCGACGAGGTCGACGCCGCCGTGGCCGCGGCCCGCGAGGCGTTCGGAGCGTGGGCCGCACTGCCCGTCAAGCAACGCGCCGACATCCTGCGCGCGGTCGCCGACGGCATCGAGGCCAGGATCGAGGATCTGGCCCAGGTGGAGACCCGCGACAACGGCTCGCTGTTGCGCAGCCACCGCCGCGGCGTCATGCCACGCGTCGCGATGAACTTCCGCTACTTCGCCGACCTCGCCGAGCGCCTCACCCACCCCATCGACGAGGTCCGCGGCCACCGCCAGCGGGTCAGCTTCGACCCGGCGGGCGTGGTCGCGATCATCACGCCGTGGAACGCACCGCTGATGCTGGCCACCTGGCGCATCGGCCCGGCCCTGGCGGCAGGCAACACCGTGGTGCTCAAGCCGCCGGAGTGGGCACCGCTGACCGCGTCGCTGCTGGCCGACATCGCCGACGAGGCCGGACTGCCCGCCGGGGTGTTCAACGTCGTGCAGGGCACCGGTCTTGACGCAGGGGCCCCACTGACGCGCCATCCGGGGATCAACCGGCTGTCGTTCACCGGTTCGGTGCCCACCGCCGGGGTCATCGCCGAGGCCGCCGCGAAAAACATTGTGCCGCTGTCGTTCGAGCTGGGCGGGAAGTCGCCGCTGCTGATCCTCGAAGACGCCGACCTCGATCTCGCCGTCAACCTCACGGTCGAGCAGTTCGACAACGCCGGCCAGGTCTGCCTCGGGGCGTTCCGGGTGCTGGTGCACGAGAGCCTGCATGACGAGTTCCTGCAGCGCGTGTTGGCCAAGGCGCAAACGGTCGTCCAGGGTGATCCACGCGACGAGGCCACCGACGTCAGCGCGCTGGTCAGCAGGCCACACTTCGAGCGGGTCCGCGGTTTCGTCGAACGCGCCCTGGCCGACGGAGCTCACGCCGTGCTGGGTGGCGGCCCCAACGACGATCTGGGCGGCCTCTACTTCCGGCCGACCATCCTGACCGGTGCCCGGCCCGGCAGCGAGATCCTCACCGAGGAAGTGTTCGGTCCGGTATTGACGATCCAGACCTTCGCCACCGAGGAGGAGGGCATCGCACTGGCCAACAACACCCGGTTCGGCCTGGCCGCCACCATGGTCACCGGCGATCCGGAACGCGCAGAACGGGTTTCAGCTCGACTCAACGCCGGAACGGTGTGGGTCAACTGCTTCTTCGTCCGCGATCTCGGCGCACCGTTCGGGGGCAACGGCAAATCCGGCATCGGCCGTGAAGGCGGCCCCTGGTCGTTCGACTTCTACTGCGATGTCAAGAACACGGTGTTCTCCCCGAACGGTTGGCACACAGGCAACGGAGGCAATTCCTGATGGGCGAAATCGTCGGCGCCGGACTCATCGCGCACGTTCCGACCATCGTGCTACCCGAGAAGATCCGGCGCGAACTCAACAACGGTGAGGACACCACGCTGGTCTCGGGCCTGCAGCAGTTGCGCCGCGAGGTCTTCGACGTCATCGACTACGACACCGTCGTGGTGCTCGACTCGCACTGGGCCACCACCGTCGAGTTCGTCGTCACCGCGCACGACCGCCGGACCGGGCTGTTCACGTCCGAGGAACTGCCGCGCGGCATGACGCAGCGTCCCTACGACATCCCCGGCGACCCTGAACTGGCGCACCTCATCGCGAGCAAGGCAACCGCGCACAGCACCTGGATCACCCCGATCGACGACGATTCGTTGCCGATCTTCTACGCCACCACCAACGTGTGGGAGTTCCTCGGCAAGGGACTGCCAGACAAGCGCTGGATCTCCATCGGCGTGTGCCAGACCGCCGACACCGAGGACAATCTGCGGCTGGGCCGTGCGCTGGGCGCTGCCATCGCCGAGTCCGACCGCAAGGTGCTGCTGATCGCCTCGGGCGCGCTGTCACACACCTTTTGGCCGCTGCGCAAGCTGCGGGACCACGAGGCCGCAGGCGCCGAGCACATCTTCTCCCCCGAGGCCGCCGCTGCCGACGCCGAGCGGATGGCCTGGTTCGAGGCGGGCGATCACGCCCGCGTGCTCGACACCATGACCGATTTCTACCGGTACAAGCCCGAGGCGCGCTTCGGCCACTACCTGATGATGATCGGCGCGCTGGGCGAGGGCGACTGCACCGCGACAGGGCGGCGCTACGGCGAGTACGAGAACTCCGTCGGCACCGGCCAGGTGCACTACTGGTTCGACCGCCCCGCAGGGGGTTTCCCGCCGTCGCGAGCCACCCCGACTGATCCCGACTATGTCCGTCAGACCTCGGGTCCCGACCTGCCCGCCGCCGGCTGACCCCACCATCCCAGGAGCATTTCATGACAGTGCGTGAGTACCGCCGAATTCTGTTGGACGGCAACATTGTCGACGTCATCCGTGACGGTGACACCCTGATCGCCGGGGACGGCCGAACCGTCGCCGCCGACGACGCCCACCACCTGCCGCCGGTCACCCCGACGAAAATCATCTGCGTACACCTCAACTACATCTCGCGGGTCAAGGAACTGCTGACCAAGCTGCCGCCCGCCCCGACGTACTTCCACAAACCGGTGTCCTCGCTCAACGCGCACGGGTCGGCGGTGGTCCGTCCGCAGGGCTGCAAGTGGCTCAACTACGAAGGCGAGGTCGGCATCGTCATCGGGCGCACCGCGCGCAACATCTCCCCCGCCGAGGCCGGCGATTACATCCGCGGCTACACCGTCGCCAATGACTATGGCCTGCACGACTTCCGCGACACCGACTCCGGCTCGATGTTGCGGGTCAAAGGCGCCGACACGCTGTGCCCGCTGGGCCCCGGCATCGTCGAAGGCTGGGACTTCCACGACAAGCGGATCCGCACCATCGTCAACGGCGAGGTCCGCCAGGACGGCAACACCGACGAGATGGAGTGGGACATGCACTATCTCGTCGCCGACATCGCCCGCACCATCACCCTGCAGCCCGGGGACGTCCTGCTCTCGGGCACCCCGGCGATCTCCCGAACCGTCTATCCGGGCGATGTGGTGGAGGTCGAAGTGGAAGGACTCGGCGTGCTGCGCAACCATATCGTGGAGGGCCCCACCGCCATTCGCGCCGATGTGGGTGCCCAGCCCACCGAGAGCGAAGAGGTGCTCTCCACCGCCCAGGGCGGCGACTGGGAATTCCGCGGCATCCGCAAACCCGACCTGTCGAACACCTTCTGATCCCGTGACCACCCCCAGGATGCTGCTGATCCTCAGCGAGAACTGGACCCTCACCGCCGGTCGCGATCTCGGCGACCTCGTCCGGTGGGCGCGGATCGCCGAGGATGCCGGGTTCGACTCGGTGATGATCTCCGAGCACATCGTGCTCGGACCGGACGCCAGCGACAAGGGCGTGATGGCCAACCCGCGCGCATATGCGTTGCCGGGCAACCAGGATCCGTTCACGCCGTGGCCGAACTCGCTGATGTTGTTGTCGGCGATGGCCTCGGTGACCAGCCGGATCCGCCTGGTCGCGGCGGCCGTGCTGGCCCCGTTGCGGCACCCACTGTTGCTCGCCCGTGAACTCGGCACGCTGGACCTGCTGTCCGAGGGCCGGTTGGTGGTGCAGCCGAGCGTCAGCTGGAGCCGTGACGAGTATGCCGCGATGGGCGTGCCGTTCGCCGAACGCGGCCGCATCCTCGACGAGCAGCTCGCGGTGATGGATCTGGTGTTCGGCAACTCACCGGCGAGCTACCACGGCCGGTACTTCTCCTTCGACGACATCTATCTGGAGCCCAAGGCTTTTCGACCGGACGGCCCACGCATGTGGTTCGGCGGCCAGACCGCACACGGCAAGGTGGTCGAGCGCCTGGTCCGCTACGGCCACGGCTTCCATCCGCTCGGCGCGCCGAGCGCCGAGGACATGAGGGCGATCGGGGAAGCGATGACCGCCGCCGGACGCGCGATGGCCGACCTCGAGATGATCGGCGGCGTCCGGGTGGACTTCCCCGACGACCACTCCTGTGCCGACATCGGCAAGGCCATGGCCTCCGTACCCGAGCAGCTGGAGAAAGGATTCACCACCATCTGCGTGAAGCCGTCGATGTTCATCGACGACGCCGGTGAACTACCCGCATTCTGCGCCGACGTGATGCGCCGCGCCGAGTCGATGGCGGTGCACTGATGCCACGGCTGCTGCAGATCGCGCACGATCACGTGTCGCCGGCCGGCGCCGTCGCCCACCAGTTCGTGGTGCGCGGCTACGACATCGACGAGCGTGTCGTGGTTCCCGCCGAGCGGTTCCACGATCCCGGCGTCGAATTCGACTTCCCCGACCCGGCCGGTTACGACGCGGTGCTGGTGTTGGGTGCACCGTGGTCGGCGTACGCCCCGGAGGTGGCCGGCTGGGTGGGCCCCGAACTGGAACTGATGCGGCGGGCCGACCACTCCGGGGTACCGGTACTCGGCATCTGTTTCGGCGGTCAGCTGCTGGCCACTGCGCACGGCGGCCTGGTGCACAAGTCACCTTTTCCTGAAATCGGCTGGCGGCCCGTGCATTCCGAGGAACCCTGGCTGGCAGGGCCGTGGTTCCAATGGCATTACGACCGCTGGCTAACCCCGCCCGATGCGGTGGAGCTGGCCCGAAACGGCGCCGCCCCACAGGCTTTCAGGTTACGGCGCAACCTTGCCCTGCAATTCCATCCGGAGATCGACACCGCAGCACTGAAAGGCTGGCTGGAATTCGGCGGGGACCGCGAGGCGGTGGCGGCGGGCCTGGATCCCGGGGTCCTGCTCGCTCAGACCGAAGCCGCCGAGGCCGACGCCGCCGTGCGCGCCCGCCGCCTGGTGGACAGCTTCCTCGATCGCGTCGCGGTCGCCGACCCCCTCGGTGCGCGGTGATGAGCGGCCGCGTCGTCCTCGTCACCGGCGGCGGCACCGGAATCGGTGCGGCGGTGGCCGGTCAGCTCGCCGCGGCGGGCGATCAGGTGGTGATCTGCGGACGGCGCGCAGAACCGCTGCGGCGCGTGGCCGAACAGACCGGCGCACTGCCGGTCGTCGCCGATGTCAGCGCTCCCGCGGGGGTGGGCGCTGTCGTCGAACAGACGCTGGCGGCGTTCGGACGCCTGGACGGGCTGGTGCTCAACCACGGCATCATCCGGGTCGGCCGGGTCGACGAGCTGTCGGTGGAGGATTGGCAGGACACCCTGCAGGTCAACCTGACCGGGCCGTTCCTGCTCGTCCGCGCGGCACTGCCGCATCTGCTGGCCGCCCGCAGCGCGGTGGTCGCGGTGTCTTCGGTGGCCGCGCTGCGCGCCAGCGAGGCGATGGCCGCGTATTCGGCGAGCAAGGCCGGGCTGATCCTGCTGACCCAGTCGCTGGCCGTCGATCACGGTCCTGACGGGTTGCGGGCCAACGTGGTGTGCCCCGGCTGGACGGCCACCGAGATGGCCGACATGGAAATGGCGGAATTGAGGGAAACCAGGGGGATCTCGGCCGCCGAGGCCTACCGGCTCGCGACGGCCATGGTGCCGCAACGCCGTGCCGCCTCGGCCGACGAAGTGGCCGGCGCGGTGTGCTGGTTGCTGTCGGACGCCGCGTCGTATGTCAACGGCGCGGTACTGCCCGTCGACGGCGGTTCGTGCGTCGTCGACCCCGGAACGCTCGCACTCGATACCCGAGTGTCAATCAGGCTCTGAATCAACCCCTTTCGAAAGGATCCGCCATGAGCGAGATCAACACCGAGTTACGCCGCAATGCCCTCGGCGTGGCCGGCATCGTATTCCTGGTCCTGGCCGCGGTGGCTCCGTTGACCGGCATCGTCGTGGTGGCGTCGCTGGTTATCGCGCTCGGCAACGGCGGCGGCGCGCCCGCATCGTTCTTCATCGTCGCAATTGTGTTGCTGCTCTTCGCCGTCGGCTACGCACAAATGTCCAAGCAGTTGGTCAATGCCGGCGGGTTCTACGCCTTCGTGGTCAAAGGTCTTGGCCGCACCGGCGGTCTCATCGCGGGCTTCATCGCCACGCTGGGCTACAACTTCTTCGTGGTCGGCACCATCGGCACCAGCGGCTTCTTCATGCAGTTGGTGATCTCGGACCTCACCGGGTTCAACCTGCACTGGTATGCCTGGGGCCTGGCTTCGATCGTCGTGTCGTTCGTGATGGCCCGCCGCGGAGTCGATTTCAGCTCTCGGGTGCTCGGAGTGTCCCTGGTTCTCGAGACCACGATCCTGGTGGTGTTCGACATCTCGGTGCTGGTGCAGACCGGCTACGACGCGTCGGCGTTCAGCCCCAGCACCGTGGTGTCCGGTTCCCTGCCCATCGGCCTGCTCCTGGCGGCGACCGGATATCTGGGCTTCGAGGCGACGGCGCTGTTCAGCGAGGAAGCCCGCAACCCGCTGCGCACCATCCCGCGGGCCACCTACATCGCGATCACCAGCATCGGGGTCATCCTCGGCGTCACGACCTGGGCCGTGGTCAGCGCGACGGGCGTCGCGCAGGCACAGCAGACCGCCGTCGAGCACCTTCCCACCGGCGACCTCATCTTCAGCCTGGCGCAGAAGTACCTGGGCACTGCCCTCACCGACGTCATGATGGTGCTGCTCCTGGTCAGCCTGTTCGCGGCGATGCTCGCCTTCCACAACTCGGCGACGCGCTATCTGTACGCGCTGGGCCGGGCGAAGGTGTTGCCGACCATCCTGGCGCACACCCGATCCGGCGGCGCGCCGCAGGTTGCCGGCATCGTGCAGGCGACCTTCGCCGCGGTGGTCGCCGGACTGTTCGCCGTCGCAGGCCTGGATCCGATCACCTCGCTGGTGCCCAGCATGCTGGGCTTCGGCACCCTGAGCGTCATCGTGCTGCAAGCGCTGGCTGCGTTGTCGATCATCGTGTATTTCCGCCGCGCCCATGACCCCCGGCTGTGGAGCACCTTGATCGCGCCCGGCATCGGATTCCTGGGGCTGCTGGCGATTTCGATCCTCGCGGTGGTGAACTTCGACATCGTCGCGGGGTCGGACGCACTGGTGATCCGGCTCATGCCATTGCTGCTGATCTTCGCGATCGTCGGCGGCATCGGCTACGGGGCATATCTGAAGAGCTCGAAGCCTTCGGTGTACAACGGCCTGACGACCGATCTGGAGAAGTTCAACGTGCACGCCGAGGACCGGGCATCGACCGCTCTCTGACGGCTGCGAACGCATATGCTCACAGTCGATGGAGACCCTGCAGCGCTACCTCCTCATCCAAGGGATGACGTTCGTCTTCGGCATCGTCGGGCCGATCTTTCTCGTCATCTTCTTCTCCGCGCAGCCGGACCCCACGCTCAAATGGATGTACTGGGCGGGCTTGTTCATCACGGCGGCCGATGTCCTGATCGCGTTGGCCATCACCGAGTCGACCACCAGAGACTCTTGACTTGCGCGCCGAAGCTGACTCGACTGCTGGGATGGCCCACGAGTTCGAAACCCTCCTGTACCGCACGGCTGCACCCGTCGCGACCATCACTCTGAACCGGCCCGAGCAGCTCAACACGATCGTCCCGCCCATGCCCGACGAGATCGAGCAGGCCATCGGGCTGGCCGAACGCGACCCGGACATCAAGGTGATCGTGCTGCGCGGTGCGGGCCGGGCGTTCTCCGGCGGCTACGACTTCGGCGGCGGGTTCCAGCACTGGGGCGAGGCGATGAACACCGATGGCCGTTGGGATCCCGGCAAGGATTTCGCGATGGTCAGCGCACGGGAAACCGGACCGACCCAGAAATTCATGGCCATCTGGCGAGCGTCCAAACCGGTGATCGCCCAGGTGCACGGCTGGTGCGTGGGCGGCGCCAGCGATTATGCGTTGTGCGCCGACATCGTGATCGCCAGCGACGATGCCGTCATCGGCACGCCGTACGCGCGGATGTGGGGTGCCTACCTGACCGGGATGTGGCTCTACCGCCTGAGCCTGGCCAAGGTGAAATGGCATTCGCTGACCGGCGAACCGTTGACGGGCAAGGAAGCCGCCGCGGTCGAGCTGATCAACGAATCGGTGCCGTTCGAGCGGCTGGAGGCCAGGGTGGCCGAAGTGGCCGGGAAGCTGGCCCGGATTCCCTTGTCACAGTTGCAGGCTCAGAAACTCATCGTCAACCAGGCCTACGAGAACATGGGATTGTCCTCCACCCAGACCCTCGGCGGCATCCTCGACGGGTTGATGCGCAACACTCCAGAAGCGCTGCGG
Source organism: Mycolicibacterium brisbanense (assembly GCF_001570425.1). Taxonomy (GTDB): domain Bacteria; phylum Actinomycetota; class Actinomycetes; order Mycobacteriales; family Mycobacteriaceae; genus Mycobacterium; species Mycobacterium brisbanense. The sequence continues at coordinate 19,267 of NZ_BCSX01000024.1, read as the reverse complement.
TTCATCGACACTGCCGCACAGCAGGGCGTGCGTACCGCGGTCGAGCACCGCGACGGCCCATGGGGCGATTACAGCCAGGCCCCGCCCGAGCGTCGGCCCGACCCGTCGCACGTCATCGAGCCGTGATTGCCGAAGGGATATCGAGGTGCACGTACAGGAGTTCTTCGAACGGGCAACGACCGCGTTCGAAGTGCTGGGCGTCTTGTCGATGGTGCTCGGGTTCCTGTTCGCGTTCATCCTGGCGCTCAGGTCGTGGCGGCGGACCGGCGACGGCAGCCGCGCATTCAAGACGCTGCGGGATTCCCTTGGCGGGGCGATCCTGCTCGGGCTCGAACTGCTCGTCGCGGCCGACATCGTCAAAACCGTCACTGCCACACCGTCACTCACCGATGCCGCGGTGCTCGGCATGATCGTGCTCATCCGCACCGTGCTGAGCATCTCGATCGAGATCGAGGTCGATGGGGTGGCCCCGTGGCGCAAGGCCCTGACCACGGGACCACAGGTGCTGGCCCGCACGGCCCGCGAATCCGGACGGGCCGATCCCACCGCCTGAGTCCGGCCGGCTACCGGTCGCTCGGGCGACGACGCAGGCCGCCCAGCATGGCCACGATCACGCCGAACACCACCAGCCCACCACCGACCGCCAGGGTCAGGTTCAGCCATTGGTGCAGGCTCGCGATGGCGTGGTTGACCATCGCATCGGCGGCCTGCCGGATGTCACCGCTGGTGTGGTTGAGCGCGTTGTTGAGATAACGCCGGCCCGCCTCCAGCCCGGCCCAGCCTGCCGCGCCGACCAGAAGCGCTGAGACACCCAGCGCGGCAAGGGTTTTCCCCCGCGACTTGGCGGCAGCCAACGTCAGCAGGGCGAACACGCCGGCCAATATCGTCGACCCCACACTGACCCACGGCCCCCACACGGCCAGCGGCCGGAGCTTGCCGGGCTGCAGCGCCTCGGGGGCAGTCGCCGCGATCGGCACCGTAAGCGTCTGCGGCACCTTGACGTTGAACTGCGACAGGGTCTCCTGGAACGACGAATCCGCCAGCATCGGGGCCAGGTCCACGACCCAGGAGCCGTTCTCGTCGCGCGAGAGCTGGTTGGTGAACATCCAGGTGTGGGCGATCTCGTTGGCCTTCGCGAACTGGCCGGGGAACACCGGGCCTGCGGTGTAGGCGTTGGCCACACCGCGGATCAGTGCCGCATTCACCTCGGCGCCGTTCTTGGACGCCAACGTGCGCACCTGCGTGGTGAGCTCACCGGCCACGGCCTGCTGCAGCTGCGGATCCTTCGCCGCGGCCGCCGCGAACGCCGAGTAGCCCGCCTTGTCGACGATGTTCTTCTGGGCCCACGCCGTGGGCACCGCGACGGCGAGCAACACCGTCGTCAGCACCCACAGCAGCAGCGCCATCACGAACCGCACGCCGTCCTCCTCAACTCGGGACGGCCCAGAAGCGGATCTGCGTCAATCCGAAAGCGCGCGCCCCACGATCAGCGGATCGGCGTCGCCGACCACCTCATGGTCCTTGTTGTCGTAGTTGAACTTACCGAGCACGTGGCGCATCGCGTTGATACGGGCGCGCTTCTTGTCGTTGCTCTTGACGACGGTCCACGGCGCGATCTCGGTGTCCGTCCAGGCGAACATGTCCTCTTTGGCCGCGGTGTAGTCGTCCCACTTGTCCAGCGACGCGAGGTCGGTGGGCGAGAGCTTCCACTGCCGCACCGGGTCGACCTGGCGGATGGTGAAGCGGGTGCGCTGCTCGTTCTGGGTGACCGAGAACCACAGTTTGGTCAGGCTGATGCCGTCGTTGACGAGCATCTGCTCGAACAGCGGGGCCTGCCGGATGAACTCGGCGTGCTGCTTGGGGGTGCAGTAGCCCATCACGCGCTCGACGCCGGCCCGGTTGTACCAGGACCGGTCGAACAGCACGATCTCACCGGCGGCCGGCAGGTGATTGACGTAGCGCTGGAAGTACCACTGCGTCCGTTCCTTCTCGGTGGGCTTCTCCAGCGCGACGACCCGGGCACCGCGCGGGTTGAGGTGCTCCATGAACCGCTTGATGGTGCCGCCCTTGCCCGCGGCGTCGCGGCCCTCGAACACGATGACGTGCCGCAGGCCGTTCCCCTGGCTCCACTTCTGCAGCTTGAGCAACTCGATCTGCAGCAGCCGCTTCTGCTCCTCGTACTCGGAGCGCTTCATGCGTTCCTCGTACGGGTAGCCTTCGCGCCACGTGTCGACCACCTCGCCGCTCGGCATGAGCAGCAGCTCGGGGTCGTCGTCATCGTCGTCGCGGACGGAGTAGCCGGTGGGATCCAGGGTGGTCACCCGCCGAAAATAGCCAGCTCGTCGTACCGGCGGGTGACACCACGGTGAACGCCAGGTGGCGCCCCCGTCGGGCCTATTTGGCGACCCTGCGCGGGCGGGCCAACGCCAGCCTGGTCATCAGCTTGTTCATCCGGGCCAGGGCCTTGTGTGAATTGTTGTAGTAGTTGCCGCCTGCACCCACACTCGTGCGCGGCGCAACCACCGTTTCCTGTTTGCAGAACTTACGCACGCCATCGACTCCGCCGAACCGGGCGCCGATGCCGGAAGTCTTCCAGCCGCCCATCGGGGCCGTGGTGCACATCAGGTTCGAGATCACGTCGTTGATGTTGACGGCACCGCAATCCAGTTGCAGGGCAACCGCTTTCGCTCGATCAACGTCCTTGGAGAACACCGAGGCGCTCAGCCCGTACTGGCTGTCGTTGGCCAGCCGCACCGCTTCCTCGACGGAGCTCACCTTCATGATCGGCAGTGTCGGGCCGAAGGTCTCTTCCGTCATGCACGACATGGTGTGATCGACGTCGACCAACACCGTCGGCGGGTAGAAGCTGCCCTCACCGTCGGGGCGCTTGCCACCGGTGAGCGCCTTGGCGCCTGCCGCCACGGCTTGGCTGACGTGCCGATCGGTGATGTCGACCTGACTGTCGTCGATCTGCGAGCCGAAGTCGTAGCCCTCGCCGGAACCCATCTTGAGGTTCTCGACGGCGCGCACCACGGCCGCGACGAACTGGTCGTAGATCGGCTCGAGCACATAGACCCGCTCGACGGACACACACGTCTGGCCGGCGTTGAACATCGCACCCCACACGGCGGCGTTGGCGGCAAGCTCGACGTCGGCGTCCTCGAGCACGATCATCGGGTCCTTGCCGCCGAGTTCGAGGCTGACCGGGGTGAGCCGGCGAGCGGCGCGCTCCATCACCTTGGCGCCGGTCGCGCTGGAGCCGGTGAACTGGATGTAGTCCGAGTTGTCGATGACGGCTTCGGACACCTCACGGGCACCCTGGGCGAGTGCGAGCACCTCAGGTGCGCCGGAATCCAGCCAGCCACGCAGGAGCACCTCAGCGGTCAGCGGGGTGCGCTCGGACGGCTTGAGCAGCACCGCGCAACCGGCAGCCAAGGCTCCGATGGCGTCCATCATCGCGTTGGCAACGGGGTAGTTCCACGGCGCGATGATGCCGACGACGGGACGGGGCCGGTAATGCACCTCGACCTTCTTCACCGCCAGGAACGGCAAAGATGCGGGACGGTTCTCAGGCGCCAGCGCCTTCTCCACCGTCTTGATGTAGTACGACAGGATCATGATCAGCAGCGGCACCTCTTGGGCCGCGTCGACCGCCGACTTGCCCGTCTCGGCGATCAGCAGCTTCTCGATCTCGTCGCGGTGGTCCCCCAGCCACACGGCGTAGCGGGCAAGCACCTTGGCACGCCCCTTGGCGCCGCGGGCCTCCCACTCGCGCTGCGCCTCGCGCAGGCCTGCGGCGATCCGCGGCACGTCGGCCGCATCGGTCCAGCGCACCTGACCGGCGACGGCGCCGGTCGCGGGGCTGTGGATGGTGCCGGATCCCGTGAACGGAGCCGGCCGATCAACATCTGGCGTCGCTGTCATGGGGCCATGTTAACCACCGTGTGTGACGCAGGTCGCACCGGGGTTGACACCTGTCAAGTGAGACGGGCGGCCGAGGCAGCCTCGACCTCGCGCCTGGCGACGAGAGCGACCATGCAGACCACCGATGTCGCCAGCAGCACTGCGCCGATGGTGTCGGTGAAGTAGTGATAGGTGATGGCCTGGCCGAACATGGCCAGCAGCCCGAGGGTGACTGCGACGACCAAGGACCACACCGCGATCCCCGCCGCGACCACCAGCAGGCCGAGCACCACCACCGCGAACGTGGTGTGCCCGCTGGGATAGCACAGCGCGCCACCCTTCTCCCGACCGAAGATGCGTTTACAGACCTGCACCACAAGTGTGGACAGCGGCGCGCTCAGCAGCATGGCGACCGCCAGCCACCACTGTCTTCGACGCAGCGTCACGACGATCACGGCCACCAGCACCAACGTCAGCGCCGGCGGGTAGGTGAACACCAGGAACGCGGTGCGCGAGGAACCCATGTCGGAACCCAGCTGCTGGAACCAGGTGTCGACAGCGGTCGGTCCCTGACCGAGGGCCCAGCCCAGCAGCAACATGGCCACCAGCCCGATCGGCGGCCAACACCGCGCGATCACCCGATGATGCCGCGTAGGTACGCGGCCTGCCCCAGGTGCTGCGCACAGTCGTCGATGATGCTGACCAGCCGCACGCTCGCGGTCACCGGCGGATTCCACCGGGTGTCGACGATGCGGCTCAGCTCCTCGGGCGTGACGGTGGCGATGTACTCCAATGTCACCTTGTGCACGGCCCGGTAGTAGCCGGCCAACAGATCCGCGGAGGCGCGGACCTTGGCGACATCGGCGGCACTGTGGCCGTAGCCCATGTCGTCGCGCGGCAAGTCGAGGCCGAACCGGTCCACCCACCCGTCGCGGAACCACACCTGCTCGAACCCTGCGATGTCACACAGCTGCAGATCCTGCCCGCGCGCACTGTGCCAGATCAGCCACGCGATGCTGTTGGCCTGCGGCGTCGGGCGGTACGTCGCGGCTTCGTCGCTGAGCCCGTCGGTGAGGTCATCGACGTGTTCGATCAGCCGGGAGAAGGAATCGCGCAGCAGTTCGCGGACAGCGTCGGATTCATCGGAGGTCATGGCAGCGACGCTACCCGCAGGTCCCGACCGGTCGAGCGCCGTTACTATCACGGCCATGGGCGGTCAACCGGATCCGTGGCACCAGCCTCCGCCGATCCAGCACGCACCGCCGTACCTGCCCGGGTACCTCCCACCGCCCGGTCCGCCACGCAAATCCCAGGCCCTGGTGGTCGCCGCCATCGCAATCCCCGCGGTCCTGGCCCTGATGTTGCTGGGCGCCACCGGTTTTGCGATCAGCCAGTTCGTCCGCAGCGAACCTGCCGCGTCTACCGCCAACCCGCGGTGGCAACCGTATGTCGACGCCGCGCGAAGCTTCGCCGAGACGGTTTCGTCGGTGAGCGCGGCGAGGGTCGATGCCGACATCCAGCGCGTGCTCGACGGGTCGACCGGAGCATTCCACGACGACTTCCAGAAGCAGGCCGACACCTTCAAGCAGGCGATAGTGACCAACGGCTCGACGTCTCGCGGCACCGTCAGCGCTTCGGGCCTCGAATCGTTCACGGCGGGACAAGCCGTCGTGCTGATCAGCGTCTCCACCCACACCAGTACCACGACCACCGCCCCACAGGACCGGGCACAGCGGTTGGTGCTGACCGTCGTCGAGACCGCGGCCTCCTACAAGGTCTCGAAGCTGGAGTTCGTTCCGTGACCGCGCGACGGGTCGCATGGGGACTGCTGGTCGCATTCCTCTGCCTCGGCATCGCCGTGGCGACCGGCCTGGGCGGCTGGCAGTTCATCATCAAGAGCAGACCGGCCCCCGAGCCGGTGGCCGACCGAGCCGCGGCCCGGCAACAGGTGATCGACGTGGTGCGCGCGAACCTGCCGACGGTCATGAGCTACACCCCGGCCATCAGCGAAGCCGACCTCGGTTCCCGCACCGCGCTGCTGACCGGCAAGTTCCTTACCGACTATCAGGACACCATGCGCAAGTCGGTGATCCCGCAGGCCCGCCAAACCCACATCACCTCGACTGCCACCGTGGTGCGCGCCGGCGTCGACAGCCTGTCCGAAGACACCGCCCAAGTGCTGGCCTTCGTCAACACCACCGCGACGACGGGCGATCAGCCCCCGACGCAGTCACAGAACACCGTGCTGATCGGGCTGACCAATGTCCACGGCTCCTGGCTGATGGACTCGTTCGATCGGAAGGGCACCCCCTAGCCCGCGGCCCCGTGGAAAACCGCCTCGACGTTGTTGCCGTCGGGATCGCGCACGAATGCCCCGAAGTAGCCCGGGTGGTACTCCGGCCACAGCCGCGGCTCGTGCAGTGATTCGGCGCCCAACCCCACGGCGGCGTCGTAGAACGCCTTGACCGCGTCGACGTCGGCCGCCTGGAACGCCACGTGGACCTCCCGGTTGGGGCCGCCCGCGTCACCGGCACTGGCGTCGGCAATCCAGAAGTCCGGCTTACCATCGCGGCCGTAGCCGATCGCGACGTCGAAGTCGAGCTGGCGGCCGTACCCGAGCACGCCGAGCACAGTGTCATAGAACTGCTTGGACTTGGCCCAGTCGGTGCAGTTGATTCCGAAGTGGTCGATCACGGCTTGATCTTGGCATGTGGCACCGACACATTCCCCTACGGCGCGGATCGTCGTACGTTGGTTAGGTGGGCTATGACTCTGACGCCGCAACATTCGATCTGTGCATCCGCGGCGGCCTGATCGTCGACGGGCTGGGCGGCAAACCGTATGCCGGCGATGTCGCGGTGCGCGACGGCGTGATCGTCGCGGTCGGATCGGTGGATGGTTCCGGGACGCGCGAGATCGACGCCACCGGCCTGGTGGTCACCCCGGGATTCGTCGACCTGCACACCCACTACGACGGGCAGGCGATCTGGAGCGACCGGCTCACGCCGTCCTCGGCGCATGGCGTGACCACCGCGGTCATGGGCAATTGCGGCGTGGGATTCGCGCCGTGCCGGGCCGAGGACCACGACGTGCTGGTCGACGTGATGGCCGGGGTCGAGGACATCCCCGGCGTGGTGATGGTCGACGGTTTGCCGTGGACGTGGGAGACGTTCCCGGAGTTTCTCGACACTCTCGATGCGGGACGACGCGATATCGATGTGGCCGCGCTGCTGCCCCACTCGCCGCTGCGTGTGTACGTGATGGGCCAGCGCGGTGTGGATCGGGAGCCGGCCACCCCGGAAGATCTCGCACAGCTGCGCAAACTCGCCGCCGAGGCGGTCGAGGTCGGCGCGCTGGGTTTCGCGTCATCGCGGCTGACGATCCACAAAACCCAAAGCGGACAACCGATTCCGAGTTACGACGCGGGCCACGATGAGATCGAGGCGATCGCCCGCGGCGTCGACGACGCCGGTGGCGGCCTGATCCAATTCGTGCCCGATCTGGTCGCCGGCGACTACGAACCCGCCCTGCAGACCGTATTCGACGTCGCCGCCGAGGTCGGCCTGCCGGTGACCTTCACGCTGGCGATCGGCAATGCCGGGCCCGCGTTCTTCGAAGACGCGCTACGCATGGTGGAGAAGTCCAACGCCGACGGCGGAGATATCACGGCGCAGATCTTCCCCCGTCCCATCGGCCTTGTGCTCGGCCTCGAGCTGTCGGGCAACCCGTTCGTGATGTACCCGTCGTACCAGGAGATCGCCGACCTGCCGCTGCCCGAACGCGTCGCCGAGATGCACAAACCCGCAGTGCGACAGCGCATTCTGACCGACAAGCCGAGCAGTGACGGGCATCCGCTGATGTTCGCCGCGCAGGCTTGGGACTACATGTACCCGCTGGGCGATCCACCCAATTACGAACCGTCGCCGTCGGATTCGATCGGCGCGCGGGCCCGGGCCCGTGGCGTCGACCCGCTGGAAGAGGCCTACGATCGGCTGCTCGACGATGACGGCCACGCCATGCTCTTGGTGACGCTGGCCAACTTCCGTGACGGTTCGCTCGACACCGTCGCCGAGTTGATCCGCCGTGAGGACGTGGTGCTGGGTCTCGGCGACGGCGGTGCGCATTACGGGATGATCTGCGATGCGAGCTTCCCGACCTACCTGCTGACACACTGGGTGCGCGACCGCGCTTCGGGTCGGCTGTCGATGGCCGAGGCGGTCCGTCAGCTCACCTCGGTGCCCGCGCGCGTCGCACACCTGCTGGACCGCGGACGAATTGCCGTGGGCTACAAGGCTGATCTCAACGTGATCGATCCTGACGCGCTCCGGCTGCACAAGCCCGTGGTGGCCAGAGATCTTCCGGCCGGCGGACGTCGGCTGGATCAGAGTGCCGACGGGTATGTCGCCACGGTCGTGTCCGGACAGATCATCGCCGAACACGGCGTACCCACCGACGCCCGGCCGGGCAAACTGGTGCGCGGCAGGCAACCCGCTCCGGAGGGCGCAGCATGAGCGTGAAGGTAGATCTGGACCAGTTGGCCGACGCGCTGGCGGACTTCGCGTTCGCCTACCTGATCACCGTCGGTGACGACTTCCGCGCACACACGGTGGCCGTCGATCCGGTGCTGACCGACGGCGTCATCGGCGTCGGCACGGCCGGTCGGCACACCCGCACCAATCTCGTCGGACATCCTGCTGTCACCGTGATCTGGCCGCCGCGCGAACCGGGCGGTTATTCACTGATCGTGGATGGGACAGGCGAACTGGCGGGCGACGAGGTGCGGGTGGTACCCAGCCGGGCCGTGCTTCACCGCAAAGCCGCACCCGAGTCCCCCGCGGCAAGCAGTGGCCATCTGCACGACTGCGTACCCATCGAAGAAAGCTGAGCTTTTTTCGTTCGCAAAGACCGCGGAACCTTCCCTGGGCAAGTTTGCTCAATCGGGTCACACCCAGCAACTTCACCGCTACTGTCTGATCACCAACGCGTCACGAGTTAGCCTCGGACGCGACGGACGTTTGCGGGGAGGGTCCGGATGTCTGGTCGTCATGCGCATAACAAGCGGTCGACTCGTCGCTCTGTCGCGGGTACCGCGGCTGTGGCCGCCAGTTGCGTTCTGATCACGCCGGTCGCGCTGAACAGCCCGACCATCGCGGCCACCCTGACGAACTACGTGATCGGGGTGGGCGGCAACAACGACCCGACCAGCGGCAACATCAACCACAAACTCGACGGCCAGTACAGCGACGCGCACGGCGTGCAGTATCTGGCGGCGATCTGGCCGGTCAGCGGGCTCACCGCACCCACGTTCGCGCAGTCGGTGAACGACGGCAACAGCAAGCTCGGCCAAGCGATTTCGAGTGCGAACTCACCCAACACCGCCGACGATCACATCGTCGTCGTCGGCTACTCGCTCGGCGCCGTCGTCACCAACAAGCAGCGCAAGCAGCTCGAGACGGACCCGACCGCACCGGCGAACCTCGAGTTCGTCCTGATCGCCAACGCCAACAAGCCCAACGGCGGCATATTCGCTCGATTCCCTTGGCTCTACGTACCTTTCGCCGATATCCAGTCCACCGGCGCGATGGGGCCCGACCAGTTCACGACCACCGACATCACCCGGGAGTACGACACCTACGGGGACTTCCCGGCGTACTTCAACCCGTTGTCGCTCGCGAATGCCGCAGCGGCCGTCGTGTATGTGCACCCGGACGCGAACTACGACAACATCGACATGAGCCAGTACACCGACGCCAACGCCGTCAGCCATGAAACCAACGGCGACACAACGACTTACCAGTACGCGGACGGCACCACCAAGACCGTCGTCGAGCAGCCGGGCAAGGCACCCACCACCTACTACGTGGTGCACACCGATCACCTGCCCCTGCTGATGCCGGCGCGCCAGGCCGCCGACGCGCTGGGCCTGCCGCAGGGCGGAATCGACGCCGTCGAGCCGGTCCTGCGCGTGCTCGTCGACATGGGTTACGACCGCACGACCAACCCCGCCACCCCCACGCAGTTCAGCTTGTTCACGCCGCCGCAGAAGTTCGTCGAGGCCGCGGCAGCCATGCCCGGCGCAGTCCAGCAGGGCATCAACAACTTCCAGAACCCGCCCCCACCGGTTCACAGCGGGATCGCAACCGAACCCACCCCGGACCTGACATCCGCCACCGCTGCACCGACCAGCACCAAACTGCCGCAGAACCCGATCACGCTGAACCTGCCGAAGTTGCCGTCACTCCCCGATCTGCCGAAGCAGGCCACCCCGAAGCTGCCGAAACTCACGACGACACAACCGGATACCAAGAAATTGAAACTGCCGTCGCTGCGTGACGCCGCCAAATCACTGACGAGCCTGACCAAGATCAAGATCAAGACCAAGACCAAGGCCACGCCCGACGACAAGACCGAGCAGCCCGCGAAGGACAAGGACGCGGCGTAACAGCGACTCGCGACACGAAAAAGCCCGGCCTCCAAGGAGACCGGGCTTTTCCGTTGTTCTTCCGCAGAAGGGCAGGACTCCTAGAAGTCCATGCCGCCCATGCCACCGGTCGGGTCGCCGGCAGGTGCGGCGGCCTTCTCCGGCTTGTCGGCGACGACGGCCTCGGTGGTGAGGAACAGCGCCGCGATGGACGCCGCGTTCTGCAGCGCCGAGCGGGTGACCTTCACCGGGTCGGCGACGCCGGCCTTGAGCAGGTCCTCGTACTCACCGGTGGCGGCGTTCAGGCCGGTGCCGGCGGGCGAGTTGGTGACCTTCTCGGCGACGACGCCGGGCTCCAGACCACCGTTGAAGGCGATCTGCTTGAGCGGGGCCGACAGCGCGACACGCACGATGTTGGCGCCGGTGGCCTCGTCACCGGTGAGCTGCAGCTCCTCCAGCGCGGGGGCCGACTGCAGCAGAGCCACGCCACCACCGGCGACGATGCCCTCCTCGACCGCGGCCTTCGCGTTGCGGACGGCGTCCTCGATGCGGTGCTTGCGCTCCTTGAGCTCCACCTCGGTGGCAGCGCCGGCCTTGATGACTGCAACACCGCCGGCCAGCTTGGCCAGGCGCTCCTGCAGCTTCTCGCGGTCGTAGTCGGAGTCGCTGTTCTCGATCTCGGCACGGATCTGAGCCACGCGACCGGCGATGGCGTCGCTGTCGCCTGCGCCCTCGACGATGGTGGTCTCATCCTTGGTCACGACGACCTTGCGGGCCTGGCCCAGCAGTGCGACATCGGCGGTCTCCAGCGAGAGGCCGACCTCTTCGCTGATGACCTGGCCACCGGTGAGGATGGCGATGTCCTGCAGCATGGCCTTGCGGCGGTCGCCGAAGCCCGGGGCCTTGACGGCGACGGACTTGAAGGTGCCACGGATCTTGTTGACGACCAGGGTCGACAGGGCTTCGCCCTCGACGTCCTCGGCGATGATCAGCAGCGGCTTGCCGGACTGGATGACCTTCTCCAGCAGCGGCAGCAGGTCCTTGACGGTCGAGACCTTGGAGCTGACCAGCAGGATGTAGGGATCCTCCAGGACGGCTTCCTGACGCTCGGCGTCGGTCACGAAGTAACCCGAGATGTAGCCCTTGTCGAAGCGCATGCCCTCGGTGAGCTCCAGCTGCAGCCCGAAGGTGTTGCTCTCCTCGACGGTGATGACACCCTCGTTGCCGACCTTGTCCATGGCCTCGGCGATCAGGTCACCGATGGACTGGTCTCCGGCGGAGATACCGGCGGTGGCAGCGATCTGCTCCTTGGTCTCCACCTCCTTGGCGCTCTTCAGCAGCGTCTCGGTGACCTTCTCGACGGCCTTCTCGATGCCGCGCTTCAGGCCGAGCGGGTTGGCGCCGGCAGCGACGTTGCGCAGGCCTTCGCGAACCAGGGCCTGGGCCAGAACGGTGGCGGTGGTGGTGCCGTCGCCCGCGACGTCGTCGGTCTTCTTGGCGACCTCTTTGACCAGCTCAGCGCCGATCTTCTCGTACGGGTCCTCCAGCTCGATCTCCTTGGCGATGGACACACCATCGTTGGTGATCGTGGGGGCGCCCCACTTCTTCTCGAGGACAACGTTGCGACCCTTGGGGCCCAGCGTGACCTTTACCGCGTCGGCGAGGCTGTTGAGGCCCCGCTCGAGGCCACGACGGGCCTCTTCGTCATACGCAATTGTCTTAGCCATTGCGAAGTGATTCCTCCGGATAGGGGATCGCACGTTCTGTAGTCGGGTTCAGTGCCCGCGACGGACGACTGGGGTGTGCTCCCGCAGGTGCGGCCCCGGTCTCACCGTCCCGACCTAGCACTCACTGATCGAGAGTGCCAACTGCATTCTTAGCACTCGGCCTGGGTGAGTGCAAGAGCGTTCGCGTTCAGCGGAGTGGTCGCGGGGCGACTGCCCCTCAATGCCCACGCGAGAGCACGAAGAGCTGCACGTGATCGCCGTTGCGAGCCAGCAGCACGGTCTCGGCGTCCGGCGGGGTGCCGGAGTAGTTGTCGGTCAGGACATCCTCACCGTCCAAGGACCGGGTGCTGACCGCCAGCTCGGTGCCGGCATCGCAGTGGAACCCCTCGAGTTCCGCGAAGTCGTGATGCACGATCTCGTCGGCACAGGTGGCCCGTCGCAGTGCCGGGAAGTCGGGATTGGCTTGCGCCAGAGCATGTTCCGCGTCGTCGAAGGGATCGGGCACCGCGTAGCGGCCGATATACCCATCGGCCCCGGAGAACACCCGCTGCACGGTCATGGCCTCGAACGTGAATCCGTCGGGGATGCCGATCCGCCGGTCATGCATGGCCTTGGCCGCCGCTTTGGCATCGAGGGCGTGCGGACCGACATTGTCGTCGTCGGCGAAAGACACGAAGAAGACGACGAACCCGATCACGAGCGTCAAGCCGACGCAGCTCAGCACCACGGCGGCCGAGATCAACGCGACCAGCCACCAGTTGGTTCTGCGCCTCACCGGTGAAGGCTAACCGGATTGGTACTGCTGTACCTGCGCCGCATAGTCGTCGAGCAGGCCCAGGGTTTCGTCCTTGCCCACCGAGGGCAGGAACAGGCCGAGCTGACCGAAACCGAGGTCCTCGGCGGCGCGCCAATAGTCGGGCTTGATCGGCGCACCGAACATCGCCAGCGGCACATCGTGTCCGGCGCCGTCGCGAATCTGGGCGATCCGGTTGGCCAGCGCTTCGCGCGGCAGTGCGTTGGAGATCCAGCCCGCACCGTGGCGGATCACGCGCTTGACCGTGGCGTCGGAGTTCCCGCCGACGTAGATCGGCGGGTGTGGCTTCTGGACCGGCTTGGGACGGCAGTAGGACGGGTCGAAGTTGACGTACTTGCCGTGATACTCGGCGGGTTCGTCGGTCCACAGTGCCTTGATGGCCTCGATACTCTCGTCGAGGCGCGCACCGCGGGTCTTCGGATCGGTGCCGTGGTCGCGCATCTCCTCGAGATTCCAGCCTGCCCCCACGCCGAAGACGAAGCGGCCGTCGGAGATCAGGTCGATGCTCGCGGCTTCCTTGGCGGTGTGGATCGGATCGCGCTGGATGAGCAGGGCGACCCCGGTGAAGAGTTCGATCGTGGAGGTCACTGCCGCGGCGGCGGCGAGCGTGACGAACGGGTCGAGCGTGTTGTAGTAGTACGCGGGCAGATCGCCGCCGTTGGGGTAGGCCGATTCCCGGCTCGCCGGGATGTGACTGTGCTCGGCGACGATGAGCGATGCGAAGCCCCGCTCTTCGATCGCACGCGCCAGAGATACCGAATCGATGGTGTCGTCGTCGACGAACGTCGCGATGCCGAACTTCATGTGGCCGACGCTACTCCGGGCGGGCCCGCAATCCGTCGAAGACGACGTCGGTGACCCGTTCGGCCACACCGGCGTTGTAGGTCTGCATGGCCTGGCAGCCGACGAGCAGCGCCTTGACTTCGGGAACGGTGACATCGTTGCGCACAACCCCTGCGCGCTGGGCCGCCGCGAGCAGCTCGGCGAGCGCTGCGAGGAACTCGCCCTCGGCTTCGGGCGCCGCGCCGTTCACCTCGATACCGAGGCCGGCCAGCGCGTCGACCAGCCCTTTATCGGTCGCCCCCCACTGAAGCACCATCGCGCGCAGGAACAGGAACAACGCCTCGCCCGGGTCGGCTCCGGCGAGCAGGGTGCGCGCCTTCTCGACGACGAGGCGGATCCGCTCGGCGATCACCGCGCGGAACAGATCTTCCTTGGTGGGGAAATGCCGGTAGACGGTCCCCGCTCCGACGCCCGCCCGCCGGGCGATCTCGTCGATCGGCACCGAAAGGCCTTCGGCCGCGAACGTCTCATAGGCGACGTCCAGCACCCGGGCACGGTTGCGGGCAGCATCCGCGCGCATCGTTGATCACCTCACCACTTGCCAGCGTTGACAAAACGGGGCGCGCGTTCCGTATAGTTGGAACACAACCGGAGCGCTCTCTCCGTTTTACCCGACAAGGAGTCTCTCATGCCCCACTGGACCACCGCCAACATCCCAGACCAAACGGGCCGTACGGCCGTCGTCACCGGCGCGAACACCGGCCTCGGACTGGAAACCGCCAAGGCGCTCGCGGCAAAGGGCGCGCACGTCGTGCTGGCCGTCCGCAACCTCGAGAAGGGCAAGGACGCCGTGCGGCAGATAGAGCTGACCAGCCCCGGCGCCCGCGTCGCGCTGCAGGAACTGGACCTGACCTCGCTGGACTCGATCCACGCGGCCGCCGATGCGCTGCGCGCCAACCACCCGAGCATCGATCTGCTGATCAACAACGCCGGCGTGATGTTCACCCCGAAATCGACCACCAAGGACGGCTTCGAGCTGCAGTTCGGCACCAACCATCTGGGCCATTTCGCGCTGACGGGCCTGCTGCTCGACCGTCTGCTCGCGGTGCCGGGATCGCGCGTGGTGACGGTCAGCAGCATCGGTCATCGCTTCGCGCGCGGCATCCGGTTCGACGATCTGCAGTGGGACCTCGGCTACAGCCGCGTCGGCGCCTACGGGCAGGCCAAGCTCGCCAACCTGATGTTCATCTACGAATTGCAGCGGCGGCTTCAGTCCAATCGCTCCTCGCGTGCGCAGCCCGGCACCCGCACCATCGCGGCCGCCGCACATCCCGGCGGATCGCGGACCGAACTCACGCGCAACCTGCCGCCGCTGGTCGGCGCCGTGACCAAGCTGGCCGAACCGCTCTTCCAGAGCGCCGCGATGGGCGCTCTGCCGACGCTGCGCGCGGCCACCGATCCTGGTGTGCTGGGCGGGCAGTACTTCGGCCCCGATGGCTTGGGCGAGCAACGGGGTTACCCGAAGGTCGTCGCCTCAAGCGCAGCCTCGCACGACACCGCAGCACAGCGCCGGTTGTGGACGGTGTCCGAGGAGCTGACCGGGGTGAGCTACCCGAGCCTGCAGGACATCACTACGGCGTGACGAACTGCCAGCCGGCGGCCTGCATCTGCGGGATCGCGTCGGCGATGCCGGCGTGGGTGCCCGAGTTCGGGTGGTTCATGTGCGCGACCACGATGGACCCGGGTGCCGCCGTCATGACGTTGGAACGAACCGCCGCGGCCGACGCCTTCGCACCGAGGTCGCCGTTGACCGAGAAGCCGAGTGGTTGCTCGCCGAGCTGATGGACGATGTCGACGGCCACGTCGTCGTAGTACGCGGTGCCCGGCCGGAACCAGACGGGCGCCCTGCCCGTCAGCTCGGTGAGCCGCTGGTGGTTGCGCCACACCTCGTCGACCACCTCGTCGACCGACCGCGTGCCCCCGATGCCGTAAGCGGACCGCCCGGTGACCGACAGCGGAAGATGCCGGGTGCCGTGATTGCCGATCTCGAACAACGGATTGGCCGCCAGTTGCGCGGCGCGGTCGGGGTTGCGGTCGATCCAGCGGGAGTTGAACATCAGCACCGCAGGCACACCGTAGTTCTGCAGCGTGGTGAGCAACGCCTCGTCACAGGCGCCGTCGCAGGCGTCGAACGTCAGCGCGATCTGCCGGCCGCCGGGTGCGAACGACGTCTGCACGCCCGGCAGGGCGGTCCCCCAGCGCGACGGGGCCCGGCCGCGGTTGGTGGCCGCGACACTGCCGGGGTCGGGTGCAATGGGATTGGCGAACGCGCGAGGCACACCTGCCGCGGCCAATGAACCGACAGCGGTGGCGGCCAGAAAAGCCCGCCGGGTGATCACATGGCGGATGGTAGGCGCGCAGGTTGAACCCCACGTGTCCGCAAACTGTGGATTGGCTGCCTGGCCTTGAGCCCGGTCAGGGCTACGCTCAAGGGCGTGTCGCTTGTCGTGCCGCCATATCCCCCGGCCCGCTATACCAAGGACGAACCGGAAGTCAGCGCCTGGATCCGACGCGCCGACGACCCACCCGACTACGACTCCTTCGGCCTGGTCAAATACCACTATCTGGCCAATCAGCAACGGACCAACGGGGATTACGGTCTGTACCGGGTGGACATCAGCCCCAAGGGCGGCGGCCCCGGTCCGCATTTCCACCGCGCCATGTCCGAATCCTTCTTCGTGCTGTCGGGGACCGTGCGGCTCTACGACGGCACCGAGTGGCTGGATGGCAACACCGGCGATTTCCTCTACGTGCCACCGGGCGGCATCCACGGCTTCCGCAACGAGTCCGACGCGCCGACGTCGTTGCTGATGCTGTTTGCTCCGGGCGCGCCGCGCGAGGTCTACTTCGAGGGGTTCGCGCAGTTGGCGGACATGAGCGACGACGAACGGACCGAGTGGTTCATCAAGAACGACAACTTCTTCATCTGACGACACATCCTGCGGATATGCGCTGACGTAAGGCACTGGCCTAGACTGCTTTCCGACTGAGAGGAGTCCTCGGGTGCGGGCTGATGCAGCGCCCAGCACCCAGGCACTGCGGGGCTGGCAGCGCAAGGCGCTGGTGAAGTACTTGACCGCCAAGCCACGGGATTACCTGGCGGTCGCCACCCCCGGCGCGGGTAAGACCACGTTTGCGCTGCGGATCGCGGCGGAGCTGCTGGGTGACCGCACGGTCGACGCGGTCACCGTGGTGGTGCCCACCGAGCATCTCAAGATCCAGTGGGCACAGTCGGCGGCGCGCAACGGCATCGCGCTTGACCCGAAGTTCAGCAACTCCAACTCGCAGACCTCGGCCGAGTACCACGGCGTCGTCGTCACCTACGCCCAGGTGGCCAGCCACCCCACCCGGCATCGGGTGCGCACCGAGAGCCGCAAGACGCTGGTGATCTTCGACGAGATCCACCACGGCGGTGACGCGAAGAGCTGGGGCGACGCGATGCGTGAGGCGTTCGACGACGCGACGCGGCGCCTGGCTCTCACCGGAACCCCGTTCCGCAGCGACGACAGCCCGATCCCGTTCGTCAGGTACGAGCCCGACGAGAGCGGATACCAGCGTTCCCAGGCCGACCATGTGTACGGCTACTCCGACGCGCTGGCCGACGGCGTCGTGCGGCCGGTGGTGTTCCTCGCCTACTCGGGTGAGGCCCGCTGGCGCGACAGTGCCGGCGAGGAGCACGCTGCGCGGCTCGGCGAACCGCTGACCGCAGAGCAGACCGCGCGGGCCTGGCGCACGGCGTTGAACCCGGCAGGCGAATGGATGCCCGCGGTGATCGCCGCGGCCGACAAGCGCTTGCAGCAGAAGCGTCAGCACGTGCCCGATGCCGGCGGCATGATCATCGCCACCAACCAGACCACCGCCCGGGCCTACGCCGACCTGCTCACCAAGATCACCGGCGAGGCCCCCACCGTGGTGCTCTCCGACGATCCGGCCGCCTCGGATCGGATCAGCCAGTTCTCGCAAAGCACCAGCCGGTGGCTGGTCGCGGTCCGCATGGTGTCCGAGGGCGTCGACGTGCCGCGGCTGTCCGTCGGCGTGTACGCCACGAGCGCCTCGACGCCGCTGTTCTTCGCTCAGGCCATCGGCCGGTTCGTGCGTTCGCGCCGCCCCGGTGAGACCGCCAGCATCTTCCTGCCGTCGGTGCCCAATCTGCTGCTGTTGGCCAGCGAGATGGAAGCGCAACGCAACCACGTGCTGGGCAAGCCGCACCGGGAGTCCGACGGACTGGACGACGAGGCGCTCGAAGCCGCCGAGAAGCGCAAGGACGAGAAGAGTGAGCTGGAGAACGGCTTCGAGTCCCTCGGCGCGGACGCCGAGCTGGACCAGGTCATCTTCGACGGCGCATCATTCGGCACCGCCACGCCGGCAGGCAGCGACGAGGAAGCCGACTATCTCGGCATCCCGGGCCTGCTCGATGCCGAGCAGATGCGAGACCTGTTGCGCCGCAGGCAAGATGAACAACTCAACAAGCGCACTGCCGAGGCGGCCGTCGCGGGTGGTCCCCCGCCGCCGCGCACCACGCACGGCCAGATCCGGGAATTGCGTCGCGAACTCAACGCGTTGGTGACCATCGCGCATCACCGCACCGGCAAGCCACACGGCTGGATCCACAACGAGTTGCGTCGCATCTGCGGTGGGCCGCCGGTGGCCGCGGCGACGACCGATCAGCTCAAGGCCCGCATCGAAGCGGTGCGCGACCTGAAGGCCTGAGAAGGCACTAGTGCGCGGCGCAGTCCAGCGTCACGTCGATGGTCTTGCTGACGGTGATCGTCGTCTGATGCTTGTTGCCGATCGAGCCAGGCCCTCCGGGTGCATTTCCCCCGGAGTTCAACGAGGTGACGGTCATTGGGTTGTGCACCTCCACCACAGCGCAGTCGGGCAGTGGATGATCGCCGGTTCGCTCTACGGTCACAGAGTAACCGGCACCTTGCAGGTCCGCGATCGTCGTGACCGCATGCGTGTCGGGCAACCAGTGGATCTGCCCTGACTCATCGGCCATGCAGCGAAGGGCGCCACCATCGGGAGCCGTTGCCTTATCACCGATTTGGGCCGAGCCACAATCCGTGCCGACGGTGGGTGCGTCGGCACGAACCAGTGCTACCGGTCCGACGAGGCCCGCAGCCAACAGCCCGGCCACGGCCAGAATCCGAAGATTGACAGTAACCATCGCGTCGTCCCCTAACTCTCGGGCGACCTGGAACATCGCCAATACCTGCTGGTCACACTAGATCTCGCTGAAGCCGCCGCTAATGGCCAAAGGGCACCAACCGCGCGGACTCAAGTCACACAGAACAGGACTTCGGTCCCCTACACCTGGTTCTCCCCACGGAATCGTGGACACTGAGCCCACAGGCCGCGAGCTCGACGAAAACGCTGTGATTTCACCGACGCCCCTCTTTGCCAGGCTGGTTGTGAGTCATTCATCGACCTGTTTGGGATGGAGGGTTATGTCGATCAGCCCGGGGTTTTCGGCGGCGGAGGTTCGTGCGTTTGTCGATCGGTATCACCTGCAGCCTCATGGGCAGAAGCGCGGGTGGCTTGCCGCGCAGGGGGTGTCGG
>NZ_BCSX01000023.1 GCF_001570425.1 Mycolicibacterium brisbanense | reverse complement strand
GGCGGTTGATGGTGCGGGTGGTCCGGCCTGTCCCGATGGGTTGGCTGTGGCGTTCGAACCAGACTTCGCAGGTGGCATCACAGGATAGGTAGCGGCGTTCCTCGTCGCTGAGCACCGGGCCCAGATGCAGGGCCGCGACGGGTTTGTCGCCGTGTTTGTCGAGGTCGAGGTGGACGACCACGGTGGTGCGTTGTCCGTGGGGGCGGCGTGCCACGTCGGCATCCCAACCCGCCTCGATCAAGCTCATGAATGCATCGACGGTGGTGGGGAACGGCGGTGTCTGCTCGGAGGGCTGCTCGGCCGTGCCCTCGGCTGCGTCGTGGTCTCCGGTTTCGTGGTCGCGTTTCCATGCGGCGATCAGTGCGTCGCGGTGCGAGGCCATCCCGGCGTCGAATTCTTCTGCCTCCAACCGCGGCAGGGTGATTTTGTACGTCGTGGAGTCGTCGTGCACCTCTCGCGTGAACGACCGCTCCGGTTCGGGTGCTGGTTCGGCTTCGGGTTCTGGTTCGGGTCGGGGTTCCAGTTTCACGGCGGTGCGCAACTGGGCGACGGTGGCGACGGCGGCGAGTTCGGCGTAGTGGGCGTCGGATCCGTCGGCGGCTCGTTCGGCGATCACGCCGACCTGATCCAGGGACAGGCGGCCTTCGCGGAGGGCTTGGGTGCACAGCGGGAATTCTTCGGCGCGTCGGGCGACCGCCACGACGGTGTCGGCGTTGTGTGGGGTGATGCCGGTTTTCCACGCCACCAAACCCGCGATTGACCGTGCGCCGGTGGCGCCGCACAGTTCGTCGCGGTCCAACTCGGCGACGATGTCGACGATGCGTCCGTCGATGGCGTTGCGTTGACCGACCAGTTCGGACAGTTCCGCGATCAACACCTCAAGCCGCTGGGCGGGGCTTACCGCGTCAGTGTTGAAAGGTGTTGCGTCCGAGGACATGAACTCATTATTGCAGTCAGGTCCGACAAATTCTGGGCGCTGCGATTCGACAGCAATTCACCGGGATAGCCGTCTGAAAAGAACGTGAACAAAGGGGTTTCGAATATCAGAACCGGTGCTCGATGAGCGTGAGCCGATCGTCAGTGCGTACCCCAGTGGTCCAGCCACACGACCCTAGCTGCGGACGACGATCACCGGCACCCGCGCAGCTTGCGCGACGGCCGAACTCACCGATCCGAGAAGCATGCCGGCGAATCCGCCTCGCCCGTGGCTGCCCACGACGACGAGTTGAGCGTGCTGTGACTCATCGACGAGCCACCGAGCGGGTTGATCGCTGACTATTCGCCTGTGTACCTGGACGTCTGGGTACTTCTCGCCCCAGCCCGCCAGCCGTTCGCCGAGCACCTCGTGGCCCTCGTCTTCGTAACGGCGCCAGTCCATGCCGAAAATCGGAAACACGGGAACATCACTCCACGCGTGTAGTGCCACAAGATCGACGCCGCGCCGCGATGCCTCGTCGAACGCCAGCGAGGTTGCACCCTCAGATGCGGGCGAACCATCGATCCCCAGCAGGACTGGGGAAGTGGCGGCGACGGAACGGGTTCCGTCAGCGTGGATGACCGCGACCGGGCAATGCGCATGATGAAGCAAGCCGCTGCTGACCGACCCGAGGATGACCCGCTCGAGAGCCCCCAAGCCCTGACTACCGACCACGATCATCTGTGCCCGGGCAGATGCGTGGGTCAGCTCGGATACGGCGATGCCCGCCCGCACGTCAGTACGGACACTCGGCGGCTGAGCATCGCCAATGCCTGCAAGGAACAGTTTTTGGGCTTGCGTTATGACTTGATGTGCGTTCTCTTGCTGCCACTCGGTGATGGACCCCTGCATGGGCGCGATGGGCCAGCTCACCACGACCGGTTCGATGATGTGCAGCAGCGTCACCGAGGCTGTTCGCATGATCGCTTCACGCGCGGCCCACTCGACGGCCGCGTTCGATGCAGCCGACCCGTCGACCGCGACAACCATTTGGTATTCGCCTACGTTCGGGCTCATTTCGACCTCTCCTGTCCGGTGCCTGCGATGCGTTGCGCGGTACCCTCGGCAGTTGACATTAGGCCGCGACCAACCCGCACAGACAGGGTCGTAAGTCCATCCGTATGACGCCGGCGGTCACCGGGCGCGGTGACCAATGGAGAAGTCGGCTACTGACGCACGATGAGCACTGAGCACTCGGGGTGGCGGGTAAGCGAACGAGAATGCGGCCCTACGATATTGGCTACCTCGTCGGCATCGGCGCAGGGTAGGACGACCATGTCGACCGGCTCGGTGTGCTCCGCCAGAAACTGGCTGATGCCTGCCGCCCCGGCCGTGACATGGATACGTACATGCGGATGGCGTTCCTGCCACCGCGCTGTGCGGCGGTCCAGTTCGTCGTAGGGCGTGTCGCCGAAATCGCGTTCCCAAACCCCCACTGCCAAAACGGATCGTCCACGTAGGGCAGCTTCGGCGACAGCAGTGCCGATGACATGGTCATCGCCGTCGAATGCGCCGACAGGCACCGCGATCATTCCCGGGCCGGACGATTGCCGAGACGGGTGACGCCGGATGATTGCGACGGGACAATGTGCATTTTCGGCGACAGAAGTGGCGGTAGATCCGAACAGTGACTCGGCGAACCGGCCGATGCCGCTGGAACCGACGCAGATCATCGCTGCGTGGCGCGACTCCTCGATCAGATTGGCGCCCGGACTGCCTTCTAGCACAGCCGATTCGACCTTCACCGATCGTCCTGCGGCATCGATGGCTGTCCGGGCTGACCTCAAGCTCGTCTGGGCGTATTCCTGACTCATGCGCAACTCGTCGCCTGAAGCATCGCTGCCCCCGCGGTCGATGGACGACACCAGCCTCAGTGGGACGTCCCGAGCCTCGGCTTCGTCGATCGCCCACAGCGCGGCGTCCAGAGCCGCGGCAGACCCGTCAATACCGACGACGACCGGGTAGTTGCCGTTCGATGTGGCCATTGATTTCTCCTGTCCAGTGCATCAGATCGTGGCTGTTGGGGTGACGGTCCCGGGTGCGGGTTGGCGGTCGCGGTGGGGCGTGAATTCCACTGCGAGCAGGATCGCCGCGGCGCCAACGATGTGGGTCGGAGGAATCAGCACATATCTTTCTTCGCCCATGGCGTCGAACTTGCGCAGGTAGCGGTAGAGCGATTCCAGTTTGACGAACCGGTCGAGAAGATGGGCCAGGATGCGGAGTGCCCGCGCTGCCGTACTGTTGTCGGATGCGCGGGCGAACAGGTCGGGAAACGGTGCGAATGCCAGCGAAACACGCCGTATTCCACGAGTTTTCGCCCAGGCGACCATGTCGACGCTGAGCCGCTCATCGATTCCGTTGGGCGCATCTGGGCGACGCCACGGCAGGTCGAGACTGAGATCTGTGTCGGCGCCGGCGATGGTGTACCGCTGGAAGCCCTGTATTCGACCAGCACGGTCGCGGGCGATGATCAGCCAAACGCCCGGGAAATGCCCGGACAACGTGCCGCCCAGCATCATCGCAAATCCGCGTTCTGCGCCGACAGCCTTGTGCGAGCTGACCATCACCTTGTGCAGCTCCTCGTGCAGTCGCGGATCCAGTGCGTTCTCGGCGACGACTTCTGTTGTCACACCGGCGTTGCGGGTGCGCTGCACGGCCTGGCGAAGGTTGCGCTTGCGTCGTCCTGTGAGCGTGAACCGGGCGACGTCGATCACGACGTCGCGACCGATCGGTACCGCCCACAGGTGGCTTCCTATCGCAGAGTGGTTCCGCCACAACGTCAAACAGGAGGCCGATGCGCCGAGCACCACGATCCGCCACCCTCGGCTGCTGCACAGTGAGGCCAATTCGTCGACGACCTCGCCGTAGCGGGCAGAACTTCCTATCGGGTCGCCGCTCACCACGGCGAATCCTCCAATCGCACGATACGCGAGTGCAGCAGTCGCATCAGTGCTGAATACGTAACTCTTGTCTGTCGCCATCGCGAATGCTGCCAGCGGATCGCCTTCGGTGGCTTTCACCAGTGTCCACACCCGTGGCAAGGCGTCGGGTTCTGGTCGGGATCGGGTGGGGCGCACCAGCAGGACTGCTGCTACGACGATTCCTGCGGTGGCCGCGCCGGTGTGGCCTTGCGAGTTGACGAGGATCGCCAACATCAGTACCACCGATGCCAGGCCGGCATGGGTGGCTGTCACGGGACGGCCGAGTTTCAACCCGCGTCCGATCACCGCGAGCCCGATGACTGCGGCGACCACTTCAGGGGCAGTCGGCGTCGGCAGACCGAGAAAGTGCGGATCGGCATGCCAGATCACGAAACCCGCTGCGGCGACGACAGTCAGAACGACGACACTTACAACAACGACAGCCACAACAACAGAGATCTCCGCTGCCGCCCTACCGTTCGAACGGTGCACGTCGGTGGACTCAGACGCTGTACTGCGTGCACGGGTAGGCGGGCGACCAGATGGCTTCATGGCGCCTCCCTGTGGCCAGCGCGTCAAACGGTTTGGTCAGACACTCCTATCGTTTCGTCGCCGGCCCACCGCGTCGAGGGTCCAAAGGCCCCATTTCAGTCGCGTTGACGTGACCGATGATCCAGCTGTGACGCAAACACTGCAGCCTGGGTACGTCGCTGCATCCCGAGCTTCGACAGCAATCGGGAGACGTAATTTTTCACCGTCTTCTCTGCCAGGAACATTCGGTCGGCGATCTGCTTGTTGGTCAGGCCTTCACCGAGCAATTCCAACAGCTCACGTTCCTGCCCACTGAGTGCCGACAAGGGATCGCGGTGCTGCGCTGTTTCGCGAAGTTTGTCCATCAATGCCGCAGCCGCCCGGTTGTCGAGCAGGGATCGTCCGGCGCCGACTGTCTTGATCGCTTCGGCGAGCGCCATTCCCTTGATGTCCTTGATCACGTAGCCGCTGGCACCGGCCAGAATCGCACTGAGCATGGCCTCGTCGGAGGTGTAAGAGGTCAGCATCAGACACTTGAGATTCGGCAGGTGCGCCAAGAGGTCCCGGCACAGTTCGATGCCGCTCCCGTCGGGAAGACTCACATCGAGGACGGCGACATCCGGCCGCAACGCGGGGAGCTGGGCCATCGCCTGGGCTACCGTGCCGGCTTCACCCACGATCTCGAGTTCGGGATCAGAACTCAGCAGTCCGACCAGCCCGCGCCGGACGACCTCGTGATCGTCGACAAGGAAAACGGTCACCATGGCAGCGGACCTTCCTTGCTCGCGTCGATGGGACGGGCCGAGTTAGGGACAGACGAACATGGGGCGGGTGGCGCCGCGAGTTTCGTTGCCCTGTTGCCCCACGATCAGTAGTTGGATCGGATCACCTGGGTGATCGTCACCATCGGCTGCAGAGGCACCGCCCGGCTGGGATGCGGTGATATACGGTCCGCAATCACTGCCGATGACCGCCACGGGACACGCGGCCGCGGCCGGCAGTGCCATGGCGGTTGAACCCGGACGTTGGTCACCGACTGCGTGGGTGAGCCCGAACGATCCGACACAGAGCATGTCGGCCGATTCCGACGCAGTGAGCAAGACGGCCGCCGGCTCGCCATGAAGTACCGCCCATTCGATCTTCACGGGCTTCTCTGTCGACTCCAGCGCAATCCGCGCTTGGCGGATGGCGATATCGGCGCGTGCCAGATCCCGCGAGGCTTCTTGGCCATCAAAGCCATCGCCGTTACGCGGTTCCACGACATAGATCAATCTCAGCGGAACGTTGCGGCTTACGGCCTCGTCTGTTGCCCACAGTGCGGCATTCAGCGCACAGCGCGAACCGTCGATACCGACGACGATGCCCGGTGAGGATCGCGGTGTCGATGTCATATCCAAGCTCCCAGAAAAATCAGGTCTGTTCGGCACCGACGCTAGTGCGGCGACGGACTGAGCGTCAGGGCCAAAAGTCCCTCATGCGTGGTCGCTCAGTGATGTCTTGTGAGAACAACTTTTAACGCACCGGTGTCGCCGGGCGTGCTGAATACCCGGTAGGCGTCCTCGAAGTCATCCAGGGAAAACCGGTGAGTGATCATCGGGGCGACATCGATCTGGCGATTGGCGACCAGGTCGATCAGCGTGGGGGTGGCGTGGGTGTCGACCAAACCTGTCGTGATGGTGAGGTTCTTGCCCCAGATGTCTTCCAGGTGAAGGGTCGCGGGTGCGCCGTGGACGCCGACGTTGGCGACGCGCCCGCCCGCGCGGACGAGTTGGACCGCTTGTTCGAAGGTCGCCGGTGTACCGACGGCTTCGATCGCCACGTCGGCTCCGAGCCCATCGGTCATTTGCGCCACCAAGCCGCGTACCGACTGTCGGTCGGCGTTGATGACGGTATCGGCACCGAACTTGAGCGCTGCTTCCAGTCGTGAGTCGGCGATGTCGATGACAATCACGTGCTTCGGGCTGTACAACCGGGCTGTCATGATCGCAGCCAGACCGATCGGGCCTGCGCCGATGATCGCCACGGTGTCTCCGGGCCGTACGCCGGCGGCGAGGATCCCGACCTCGTAGGAGGTGGGCAGAATATCGGCGAGCATGACCATTTCTTCGTCGCTGACGCCTTCAGGTAGTCGATAGGTCGAGTTGTCGGCGAAAGGCACCCGGACGTACTCGGCCTGTGTTCCGTCGATACGGTGCCCCAGGATCCAGCCGCCTCCGCCGAGGCATTGTCCGTATTGTCCGTCTCGGCAGTACCGGCAACTGCCACACGCGCTGATGCACGACACCAGGATCCGGTCACCGGGGGCGATGGTCCGCACGGCAGCACCGACCTCGGTCACCCTGCCGACCGCCTCGTGACCGAGTATCCGGCCCCGTGTCACCTCTGGTACATCACCTTTGAGAATGTGCAGGTCGGTTCCGCAGATGGTGACCGCATCGACGCGGACCACCGCATCGGTGTCGTCGAGAATCTCGGGCTGCGGAGCATCGGTCCAGGAAGGCATTCCCGGGCCGGTATAGATCAAGGCTTTCACCTGCGCTACCTCCTTGAGGGATCGGATGATTCGGATCTTGATGGATGTTCGCGGTGCCGCGCAGCGGCCGTGTGACCCCGAGGATGGGGACCAAAGACCTCAGTCCCACCTGGACGATGACGATTGACATACACGGCGAGGACGTTGGGCTCTGCCGCAGAGATAGCGGGCTGGCGGAATCTGATGACCGGCGCGCCTTGGCCGGCGCAGCGTCCCGTGAGGAGGCCGTCATGGACGAATACACCTGGAGCGCAAGGCCGTGTCTCCTTGCCAGATACGTCGGCCGACATCCTCTGATACGTCCGAGCGATCGGCTTGAAGCATGGGTAGTCCTGATCGCCTCACTCGTGGTCGTGCTGACTGTTCCTTTTGCCGCGGCGATCGGCACCGCGACGCATGATCGGGAGCTGCAGGTCGCGCTACGACAGGCCGCCGAGCGGCAGACCGTGGTCGCCACGGTGGCGGGCGGCAGTACTCTTGTGGCGCAGCCGGGTCGCGTGACGTTCGGAACGCCGGTGCGCTGGTCGGTGGGTCCTGCAGTGCACACGGGCTGGCTCGAGAGCTCCGAACGGTTGCAATCGGGCGATCGGGTAACGGTGTGGGTCAACGATTTCGGCGATCAGGTCGGACCGCCACTGTCACGCGAACAAGCCACGACGATGGCGATCGCAACGGCGGCCTTGACGTGGTTGATGGTGGTCGCAGTCTTGTCCACGGTGGTGCAGGTGGTGCAGTGGCGTCTCGACCGGAGCAGGTACGCGGAATGGACGCGGGAGTGGCAGCTGCTGGACCGCGACGACAACGGGCGCCGGGAGAACCGCCGTTCGTAGTCGACCTACATGGCCGAAAGTGCGTTCAGGCGACGACCTTTGACTCTATCCCCCATGGTTTCTCGGTGGTCCGATTGCCAACAGGACCAACAGGTTTCAATCAGGCTCGACCCGAATCGAGGACGACGTGAATGCCATTCAGCAAGCTCAGAGAACACGCAGTTTTTCCCGCGTCATCGGGCCGTTCTACGCCATCGCCGGCACGGTGGTCGTGCTCCGGGCACCGGACATGCGCACGATGCTGACCGAGTTCACCGGTAGTTCCGTATGGCCGTGGATCACAGGGGCATTCGTGCTCACGGGCGGTATCGCGATCATCGCCTTCCACCAGTACTGGCGCGGTCTGGCGGCGATTCTCGTGTCGTTGGTGGGCTGGGGGATGGCGGTCAAGGGCCTGTTTCTGATGGCTTTCCCGGAGGCTTACGTGCGGCTCGCGGATCACCTGATCGGTGCCACGACGGCGTGGCGAGGCGCATATCTGCTCGGTGTGCTGATGGGTGTCTACCTGACCTATGTCGGGTGGATTGCCCAGCCTGAGCGCGCAGCGGCGCGGGCCACGGCTACCACGCGTGATCTCCCGCGCGCTGCATGAGGACCGTACCGATGACTACTACAACGCTGACTGCTACAACGCTGACTGCTACGACGCCCACGGGACCGGTCGTTGTCGGCGTCGACGGCTCGACGTCGGCGGAATACGCGGCATTGTGGGCGGCGAAGGAAGCAGTCGTTCGAAACGCCGTGCTGCGCCTCGTATATGCAGCAGACGAGGACGACACGGATATCAATCAGACGATGGCCGAGGCCCGAACTGCTCTGCACCGCGCCTGGGAAGCGGTCACCGATACCGGCGCCGAGGTGAAGCTCGAATCCGAGATTCTTTTCGGTGAGCCGGTGGATTGTCTGGTCGCGGCCTCGCGTGGAGCGTCGATGCTGTGTGTCGGTGCCGGTGAAGGGCGGGGCGCAACGTCGGCCGCGCTGGCCAAGCGGGCGGCAGGGCCGGTCGCGGTCATCCGCCGCCGCACGCCGGAACCGCTGAGCCTCCGCAAGTGGATAGTCGTCGTGCTCGATGAAACCGACTCCGCTCTCGACGCACTGCGAGCCGCGATGCGCGAGGCCGGCCTCCGCGATGCCCCGGTCCTGGTGCTGGAATCGTGGTCACATGGCCGGCACACCGACACTGCCAATACAGCACGCCACCCCGTACGGACCGTACTCGAGGAGTATTTGACCGGACCGGGCGCGAGCGTCGACGTGCAGCTGTCTACATTGCCCATGCCGACCCACTTGCTACACCTGCTACACCAGTGCGTCAGCATCGACCAGCTGTTGGTCGTCGCCGCCGATCATCACGCGCTGGTCGAGGAGCTGACCAGCCCACGCGCTCGCGAAATTCTGCGCGGAACAGATTGCTCGTTGCTCTTCACGCGATGACAGGTCACGACAAGTGGGGACTTGTTCCTCTATCTGGAAGTTCACAGCGGACAGATAGTGAATAAGACGAATTCCCGATAGAAGGTAACCCGAGATGAATGCCCATTTTCCCGATATCGAGACGGTCCGCGCAGCGTTGTCGCTCGCGAATCGTGCACCGTCCGTGCATAATTCGCAGCCATGGCGATGGCGGGTGGGGGCACAGAGCATCCATCTGTACGTCGACATGTCGCAACACCTGCCGCACACCGATCCGGACCGTCGCGATCTCGTTGTCAGCTGTGGCACGGCGCTCAACCATTGTGTCGTCGCGCTCGCCGCGCTCGGCTGGCAATCGAAAGTCAGTTACCTGCCGAATCCGGCCGATCCGGACCACCTGGCATCGATTCAGCCGCATCCACTCCAGCCGGGGCCCGTCGATGTCGCACTGGCCGCGGCGATCCCGCGTCGGCGCACCGATCGCCGCCACTACAGTTCGTGGACGGTTCCGCCTGGTGACATCGCAGTGATGGGATCTCGCGTTGCGCGGATGGGGGTCGCCATGCGCCGGGTCGACGTCACGGCGAACTTTCATGCACTGCTTGCCTCGGCTGTCCGCCAGCATCTGAGCGATGCCGAGTACCTGACCGAATTGACCCAGTGGAGCGGAAGATACGCGGCTACCGCAGGCGTCCCTGCGCGCAATACCCCCGAATCCGACCCCGACGACGCGATACCCGCGCGGCTGTTCGCCGGCCCCGTGTTGGCGCAGTCGCCAGACGGCACTGATCACCGCGACGGTGCGACAGTGCTCGCGCTGGGGACCGCGACGGACGGCGTGGTGCACCGGTTGCGAGCCGGCGAGGCGACGAGCATGATCCTGCTCACTGCTACAGCTTCGGGGTTGTCCAGTTGCCCGATCACCGAGCCGTTGGAGGTCGTGGCCAGTCGCGAGAGCATCCGCAAGGGTGTGTTCGACGGGGAAAGCTATCCGCAGATGCTGTTGCGTATCGGTTGGGCGCCGGTCAATGCCGACCCGCTGCCTGCGACGCCCCGCCGGCCGTTCCACGAGCTCGTGACGCGGTTGGATGGGTCGCCCTTCGACAGCGGAGAGCCGTTCGAATAGAGGCGGCACAGCGCGTCGGCTATCGGACGTTGTCGAGGTCGATGTCGATACTGAGTACGCCTGCATCGTTGTGTCGGGTTGTCGGCCATCCAGCATCGGAGATGACCCGGCACATCGCGCGATTCTCGGCGAGAACGTCGGCAACAAAGTGATGTTGCCCCGCGTCACGGGCCAGGCAGCCGACGGCACGCAACAGTGCGGTGCCCACGCCGCGCTCGTGCTGGTCGTGGGCTACCACCACCGCGACCTCTGCGTAGCCCGGCCGATCCGTCTGGGCGTAGTTGGCGACCCCGATCAGCTCACCGGCTTCGAATGCGCCGATCGCCACGATCCCCGCCGCCGGCGCGGTCAGCGACAGCGCCCACTCGCCGATGTAGGCGGGATGGGCGGTGAAAAACCGCATGTACCGTTCCCGGTCGTCCAGCGTCAGCGCCAGCGCCAGTACCGCGTCGTAGTCCTCCGTGATCAAGCGCCGGATCGTAACGGGAGAACCGTCCAGAAGCGTGGCGTCCCTGGTGAAGTCATCTGCTGTGCTGACCTTGTCCATTGCCATGGCGCGTCAACGCACAACCATGACCGAGCATTCCGGGTGTGAGGTGAACGGTCGGTCATGTGGTCCGATGATCCGTGGGAGGTCGGCGACGTCATGAGTTCCGAGCACGACGAGCTGAACAAGTTCTGTTCCGTTGTCTGCCAAGAATTCGGGCAGACCCCACCTGGTCGATACGGGATACATGTGGATGTCCGGATGCCGTCGACGCCACTTCGCCACACGGTATTCGAGCTCTTCGGCAGGCACACCGACAGCCGTATCGCACCACACCCCTAAGGCAAGAACTGGTGCGTTCCGCAGCCGAGCCTCGTCGACACTCCGTGCCACAACGAGGTCATTGTCAGGTCGGTCGTCTATCCCGACCACGATCCAGTCGGTTCGTGCCGAAGTAGGGGCCGAAGTGCGACGTCGGACGATGAGGACTGTGCAGTGCGCGTTTTCAGCCAGTGCGGCCGCGGTCGACCCCAGTAGTCGGCGCACGATAAACCCCATTCCGACCGATCCGACGCAGACCATCGCCGCTGAGCATGACTCATCGACCAGCGCGGCCGCAGGAGACCCCCAGCGGATATCGCTTTCCACCTTGACCGTCTTGCCGGTCGCCTCGATGGCCGATGACGCAGCACGCAAAGCGCTTTCGCCGTAATGCAGCTCGGGACGATAGACGTCGATGGGAATCGACGGCTCAAGCGGAATCCCTGTCGCGTGGACGAGACGCAGCGGCACCTCGCGGTGGACAGCCTCATCGACTGCCCACAACGCGGCAGTCAGGGCAGCTTGCGATCCGTCCACGCCGACCACAACGGGCCGGACGTCGGTTGCAGTCGTCATTGTGGCTCCTCCGACCTGGTCCACTCGGTGATGAGTTGACGGTAGGACGTGGCCCTCTATAGGTCTGGAGGCTTTGGTCGATCTGGCCCGGAGCAAAGGTCACTTTCGGGTACCACGTGTCATGCCTGCTGCAACCAACCCGGGACCGCAGGACTTTGGACTCTGTGACTCTCACTGCCAAGTGCGGGATCGTGGATGGTGTTCGGTACAACGCGACGGCCCGATCAAGGACAAGGCTGGCAGATGAACCCAGAGATTCACGAAACCCACACCGGTATGGTGGTTTTGGTGGGAGACCGAGCGTACAAGGTCAAGAAACCGGTAGTGACGGACTTCCTCGACTTCAGTTCGGTCGAACGACGCGAGCAGGTCTGTGCCCGCGAAGTCGAGCTCAACAGAAGGCTGGCGCCCGACAGCTACCTCGGCGTCGGACATTTCGACAACGCCGGACAATATGCGGCTGAACCCGTGATCATCATGCGCCGCTACCCGGACTCGTTGCGGCTGGCGACCATGGTCGCCGCCGGCGAACCGGTAGAGGAGCACCTCGCGAGGATCGCCGAGATACTCGCCCGTTTCCACGATCGAGCCGAAAGATCTTCCGCGATCGATGTGTACGGAACGGGTGCCAAAATCACCGAGCTGTGGCAGGAAAACTTGACGGAGCTGCGACGTTACAGCGGCACCATTCTGCCCGAGGACGGGGTCGCCGAGGTGACCAGCCTGGCGACTCGATACCTGTCGGGCAGAACAGAACTGTTTGCGGCGCGCATCGCCGAACGTCATATTGTCGACGGTCACGGTGATCTGCGGGCCGATGACATCTTCTGCCTGCCGGATGGACCGGCTCTGCTCGACTGCCTGGAGTTCGACGACCGGTTGCGTTGTCTCGACCGCGTCGACGACGCCGCGTTCCTCGTGATGGACCTGGAGTTCCTGGGCCGTGAGGACCTGGCCGCGACGTTCCAGTCGCAGTATGTGCGGTTGACCGCCGATTCAGCGCCGAAGTCGCTGTGGCATCTCTACATCAGCTATCGCGCTGTCGTTCGTGCGAAAGTCGACTGCATCCGATTCGGCCAAGGCATCACCGATGCGCGGGCTGATGCCCAGCGCCATCTGGACATAGCGCTCGCGCACCTACGGACGGGGACCGTACGACTGATCCTGGTCGGCGGAGGACCGGGAACCGGCAAGACCACGTTGGCGCTGGCCCTCTCAGAGCGCGTGGAGGCCGACGTCATATCGACCGACGACGTGCGACGCGAATTACTCGAATCGGGTGTCATCGCAGGTTCGGAGGGCGTCTTCGAAAGTGGACTCTATCTGGCCGAGAATGTGAACGCCGTCTACGACGAGGTGCTGCGGCGTGCTGCGGTGGCGCTGGCCGGGGGACGAACCGCGATCCTCGACGGCACCTGGCGCAACGCCGGGCATCGAAGGCGGGCACGTGAGATCGCCGATGAATACCATTGCCCGACAACAGAGCTCGTGTGCTCGACGCCGCTTCGAGAAGCGATGGATCGAATCAGCAGGCGGGCCGGCGGAACCTCCGACGCCACGCCGGCGATCGCTGCCGCCATGGCCGGCGACGAGTACGCGTGGAGCGGGTCCCATCGGATCGACACCACCCGCAGCATTGCCGAATCCGTCCGCGAATCCTACGAGTTCTGCTGTCAGGCCGGCTGATACGGCTGAGGACGCGTCGCGGTCACTCGTGGTGCGTTCCGTGGTGGTCGCGCTCGAACTTGGAGATGAACACCGCCGCCTGGGTTCGCCGTTCCATGCCCAGCTTGGCCAACAACCTGGAAACGTAGTTCTTGACCGTCTTCTCGGCGAGGAACATCCGCGCGGCGATCTGCTTGTTGGTGAGGCCCTCGCCGAGGAGTTCGAGCAGGACGTGTTCCTGATCGCTCAGCTCCGAGAGTGGATCGTTGTGCTCGGCGAGGCCCCGTAACTTGGCCATGAGCGCCGTCGCCGCCCGGTTGTCGAGCAACGATCGTCCGGCAGCAACCTCCTTGATGGCGTTGGCCAGTTCCATGCCTTTGATGTCCTTGACGACATATCCACTGGCACCGGCCAAGATGGCATCGATCATCGCCTCTTCGGAGGTGTAGGACGTCAGCATGAGGCACCGCAGCTCGGGAAACTGCGACAGCAGGTCACGACACAACTCGATGCCGTTGCCATCGGGTAACCGCACGTCGAGGACAGCGACGTCGGGTTTCAGGGCCGGGATCCGGGCAAGCGCCTGCGCGACCGAACCGGCTTCGCCCACAACCTCGAGTTCCTCGTCGGCGCCCAGCAGTTCGATCAGTCCGCGGCGGACGATCTCATGATCGTCGACGAGAAAGACCTTTACCATGCGACACGCTCCTTACGGCCGTGACCATTGGTTTCACTCACAGAATACGTCCCGGACCCGCAGATCAACACAGAACAGCCGGCGTCATGTAGTGCGCTGCTTCCAGGTGCGGCGACCATTTCCCTGATGCCCGAGCCGCGTTCCCGGGCCACGACCAGAAGTTGGATCGCACTGATGTTCCTCGCCAGATAGCTCAGAGTGTTGCCGTGAAGGGCCACCGCGCGCACGTCGACTTCGGGGTAAAGCTCGCGCCAGTGCGAG
Organism: Mycolicibacterium brisbanense; assembly: GCF_001570425.1. Lineage (GTDB taxonomy): Bacteria > Actinomycetota > Actinomycetes > Mycobacteriales > Mycobacteriaceae > Mycobacterium > Mycobacterium brisbanense. The sequence goes on along the minus strand of NZ_BCSX01000023.1, from coordinate 6,340 downwards.
AGCCGGTGTTCGAGATCGGCCTTCGCCAGGCGGTCGCCACGGGCTGTTGCACAGCTGTCATGGATATCGGTGTAGTGGGAGCGTCGGGCGGTCAGCACCCGCAGCGGCGCCTTGCGCAATCTCGCTTCCTCCAGCCCCAGGCGCAGCGGGTCGTCGTCGAGGCACGAAGAATCCAATTCCACGGCAACACAGCGCTGCTGCGTGTCGACTGTCTGCCGAATGATGGCGAGCGGACATGGTGTGGTGCCGGCCAAAGCAGCCGGTATCGCGCCGATGCGACCGCTTTCGAGCCGCCCCGTGCCCGTGGCACCCACACAGATCATCGCCGCGGTTTCGGCGGCGACCCGCAGAGCTCTCTCCGGCCGATCGATCAGCACCTCGACCTCCACCTTGACAGGCCGGCCTGTCGACTCGATCGCGGCGACCGCATTTTCGGTCGCGATCTCGGCCATCGCAAAGACGCTGTGGCTGTCGCAGCGTTGATCGCTCGACGGCTGATCAGGATCGATCGCGTACGCAAGCCTCAGTGGAATGTCTCTGCCGACCGCTTCGTCCACCGACCACAGGGCGGCGGCCACCGCGGACTGCGAGTCGTCGATACCGACGACAACCGCAGACCCTGAGTTGGGGCGTTGTCCCATCGGTGCCTCCGTTGCGTCAGTGAGTGGATGACCTCGTCGTGGATCCGGTCATCGGCCGTCGGTACGGACCTCGAGTACTTCGTCGATCGGTCGCCGAGGGGTCGCCGGCGGGACGTCGTCCAGCGCCGGTGCGAGGCCTACCCGGATGAGAACCTGTGGTGTGGTCGGCTGTCCGATCAATGTCGCCACCACCTGCCGACTGGCAGGGAGTTCGGTGATGTGCGTCAGCGTGCAGGTGGCCAGTCCGGCGAGTGTCGCGTCGAGCAACACGGCAGAGAGCGTTTCGCCGCACTGCAACATGGCGCAGTGGCTGTCGTCGTAGGTCGACAGCACCACGATCTTGGAGTGGTCCTCGGCCACGTCGCGACGCCGCTCGTGATGATCGGTGGCGGGGAAGGACCTTCCCACATCGACCCGTTCGCTCTCCTCGGCCGAGACCAGTGAACTGTGCGGAATTCCCTGTCGCGCTGAGAAATCAGAAGTCCACCACGCGAGCTCTGAATGGTAGGACGAGTCGTAGAGGCGAAGCGACTCTGTCATCTGCGAGGCCTTGGCGAGCTCAGGGCGAAGGTCGTCGTCCACCACGTCGATGCGTACGAGTTCGGCGTTCACGCTTGAGCGCAGGCTCGGCTCAACTGATTCCCAGTCCGGCGGCGCTGCGAACGGCAGTCGATCGGTTCGTCGCAGCAGTATGGCGTCGGCTCGGCGTCGGTGACCGTCGGTCACGAATCCGAGCGGGCTGAAATCGACGGAAGCCAGGTGGTGAAGATCGTTCGGGTTGGGGAATCGATCCACATTCGCCCGCCACCCGGCGGCAGCCATCGCCACCCGGAAATGATCGAGAACCGCGCCGCAGCCGATCAGCGCCTCTCGACCGGAAGTATCGGCGTGCCGGGGAGCACGGTCCGGGTCGACAAAGAGCTCCACGGTCCGGCCCACGGCGACCCATCGCCACGGCTGGCTGTTGTGCAGCGATGGCGCACGGCAGGCCAATATCACTGCGTCCCTGATGATCTGGGTGTCGACCATGACGTCGCGCATCACGAACCTCGCCTTCTGCGTGCATTCAAGAGTCGGTCACCGGACGTGCAGTATGTCGCTCACGGCGCGCCGCGGCGTCCGGCCCGGCACCGGATTGGTTTCGGGCGCGAGGCCGACCCGGACGAGCACCTGTGGCTCGGTGTTCCGGCCAGTGATCGCGCGCACCATCTCCCGGCTGGCGTGCACCTCGATCATGTGTGTCAGCGGGCACGTCGCGAAACCTGCTGCCGTGCATTCCAGCAAGACCCTTGACAGCACTTCGCCGCAACGCAATGTGCTCTCGCGGCTGTCATCGAAGGTCGACAGGACCACGACCTTGGAATGATCGCTGTCCACCTGCGGCCTTCGGTCGCCGACTCCGTAAGTAGGGAAGTCGCGTGCGATGTCGACATGCGACGCTTCGACGGTAGATGGCAGCACCCCGGTGGAAAGGCCGTCGTCCATCCGGGAATGTCCGGCCCACCATAGCAATTCGTAGCGGTACGAGGCGTCCTCACGGCGGTATTGTTCGGTGCGCCGCGACACATCGGCGAGAGCCGGTCGTCCGCTTTCGTCGATGATGTCGAGGCTGACGCCAGTGCCGTCGGCCAGTGTCTCCAGCAATCGGTGCAGTTCCGCCCATGGCTCGGGTGCTGCGAAAGCCAGGCGGTCGGTGCGCCGTATCGAAATCGCCTCGCCCAGGGCATGTTCATGCTCGGTCACGGCGTCGGCGTCGTGAAAGCTGATCGACGCGAGGTAATCCTGATCCTCTTGGCCCGGGCATCTGTCGATGAGCGGGTGCCAGCCGTAGAACGCGGAGGCCACTTGCAAGTGATCGAGCATCGCGCCGCAGCTGAGGATCACCTCGCGCCCCGTGCTGTCGGTGTGCGGCCCGACGCGGCCGTGGTCGGCGAACAGACGTAGCGTGCCGGCCTCATAGTCGCATCGCCACGGCTGGCTGTTGTGCAGTGACGGTGCACGGCAGGCCAATCCAACTATCGCAGCGAGATCTGTGGTTCCGAAAGCCGCGCGCTGGGTGGTTTGATCGGTCATCGGGTGATCTCCTTGTCAGGAGGCCGAGAGCGAGTTCGCCCGCTCGTCGGCCAGCTTCGCTGTACTCAATTGCTTGCCGGCGGCCACGCTGTGGGCAAAGTCGCTGGGATGACCTGTCGCCGAGTGGGATTCGTGAGCCAGGAATGTGGTCAGTTCGCCGATCGCGCTCATGAGCGGCGCGGGAAAGACCACCGTGGTGTTCTTCTCGACGCCGAGTTCGGCGAGTGTCTGCAGGTTGCGCAGCTGCAGAGCCAATGGGTGGCGCATCATCGTGTCCGAGGCCTCACCGAGGGCGGCGGCTGCGCGAGCTTCGCCCTCGGCGGCAATGATCTTGGCGCGCTTCTCGCGCTCAGCCTCAGCTTCCCGGGCCATGGCCCGCTTCATGCTGTCAGGTAACTGGATGTCTTTGAGCTCGACCAAAGTCACCTCCACGCCCCAGACCAGGGTCGTGGTGTCGAGGATCTCTCGGATATTGCCGTTGATCATCGATGTTTCGGCCAGCACCTCGTCAAGTGAGTGCTGCCCGACCACATTTCGGAGCGTGGTTTGGGCGATCTGGTCGATCGCGGACGAGACGTTCTCGATCGTCACCACTGCTTTGCGCGCATCGACCACCCGGAAGTAGGCGACCGCGGCGATGTCGACGCTCACGTTGTCTTTCGTGATGATGCCCTGGGACTGGATCGGCATCGTCACAATCCGCAAGGACACCCGCCACAGCCGGTCGATGACCGGGATGATCAGCCGTAGTCCGGGATCTCGGACAGCGATCACGCGGCCCAGCCGAAAGTGCACACCGCGTTCGTACTGCTTGATCACCCGAATTGACGAAATGAGCAGTGCTACAAGGACAATTGCCAGGATGACGATTGCGCCGAGACTGGTGGTGTTCATGACCGAACTTCCTCACTTGCGAAATTCTGCCGGTATGGCGAGGCCGTCCGTGTCAGTCCTGACGGGCGACGATCACGGGGACGCGGGCCCCGTGTACCACCGCTGAGCCGACCGATCCAAGTAGCATGCCGGCGAATCCGCCTCGGCCGTGGCTTCCGACTACGATGAGCTGGGCCGTCTCGGCTTGTGCCAGCAAAGCGGCGATCGAGTCGTCGCGCACCACCATCCGCCGTACGACGACGTCCGGATATCGTTCTTGCCAGCCCGCCAGACGTTGAGCCAGCGTTTCGTCTGCGCTGGCACATACATTGGCCCACGGTAGTGGCAATTCGCCGGGCCATTCGGCATCGATCCAGGCGTGTACAGCCACCAGCTCGACATTGCGCCAGGAGGCCTCGTCGAACGCCAGAGCCGTAGCGGCTTCCGATGCCGGCGAACCGTCGATACCCACCACGACGGGCGCATGCCTGCGTTCGGGAGGTAATTGATCACGCACGACGGCGACTGGGCAGTGTGCGTGATGGACCAGTGCGGTGCTTACCGATCCGAGCATCCCCCGAGCCAACGCACGGCGGCCGTGCGAGCCGACCACAATGATCGCGAATTGCTTGGTGAGATCGCGAAGCACCGGCACGACCGGGCCACAAGGTGTCTCGGTCTGGATCCGTAGCGAGTCGCCGGCCGGGGTCTCGCGCGCGACGCGGATCGCATCTTGGATCATTCGTCGCGCTTCTTCTTCCTGCCACTCGCCGAAATCCTCGGGCAGCGGGCTACCGATCATGCCGACCGGTGACCAGTCAGCCGTCAGCGGGCTGATCACATGCACGATAGTCAGCTGCGCATCGCGCATCACCGCTTCTCGGGCTGCCCAGCGCACGGCCACATCACTCTGCGACGAGCCGTCTACGGCAACGAGAATCCCTTCGTGAGACATGGGCTTTCTCCCTTGTTGTCGAGGGTTGCCCGCCGGGTAACCCATGCCGTGGAGCGAAATCCGCTTGTACGAATGAGCCTAGGTATGGCTTCCGGTCAATTCGCGGGCCTTTGGTCCTCAACCCATGCGGACAAAGGTCAGGGAACGCATCGAGGGGACTGTTGTCGCGTGATTGCGGACCAAAGCCTCTACGTCACCGATCAGGGCTGGCGGATCGTGTGGGCTGAACGAAGTGGCGTTGTTGACCGCGTACGAAGGGAGCGGTGCGATGTGCGGCTGGGACGGTAGCGGATGGATGTGGAACGGTGGTTTGGGCTGGATCATGAGCGCCGCGGTGTTCACGATGCTGTTCGCGGTGGTGATCACCGGTATCGTGCTGGGCGTGCGCTACCTGGCCAGTGGGCGCCATGGCGCGCCAGCGGCACCACAGGGCCGCGCCGCCGAAGATGTTCTCGGAGAACGCCTGGCCAGCGGTGAAATCGACGACAACGAATATCGGCAGCGCATGGCAACGCTGCGTGAGCACCGCTGATCGGCATGAGTGCGCACCGTGCCCGGCTGGTGCTCGCCATCGCGGCCGCGTCGGTCATTCTCGGCATTATTGCTACCGTGGTCGTACACGCGGTCGGGTTGGTTGCCGGTCCGGTGTCGAGGAGCGAAGGAGCCTCTTTTCTCAAAGGGAGGGCGATGTGGCGCCAATATCCCGCTGCTGCATTGTGTTCCGTGCCAGCACTGCCGGGCACCGTCGTCGATGTCAATCTCACCGACATGGGATCGATGATGGGCCCGGTGAGCCGCGGCATGATGACGCGAGCCGGGATGGTAGGACCGCGCCTGATGCCCGGCATGGCCATGATGCGAATACTGGTGTACCCCAACCCGATTCCGGCGGGCGAGGTGTCGCTGCGGGCCACGAACACCGGTGGTCTGAGTCACGAGCTGGTCGTACTGCCACTGGCAACCGGGCAGCTGCCCGGGCAACGGCCGAGTGGTCCCGATGGTCGCGTCGACGAATCCGGCAGTCTCGGTGAGGTATCCCGCTCTTGTGGGCCAGGCAAAGGCGACGAGCAGTCGCCCGACTACGGCATCGTCCCGCAAGCTTCCGGTTGGACCACTCTCTCCCTGGCGCCCGGACGCTACGAGCTGATCTGCAACATCGCCGGCCACTACGTGGCTGGGATGTCCGCTGAACTCGATGTCACCGGTGTGCCGAGTTAGCCCAACTTTCGGTGAGCCGGTCAGTTTCCGGAACCGTTGAGGCACAGTAATCTTCGGCTAATCCCGAGCTCTCGCGTGAATGTGTTTGGTGGCCAGCGTGGTTCGGCCCGTGTGGTGGTCGGGGTTGTGCCCTAGTTGGGTGATGGTGGTGGTTTTGGTTGGAAGGGGGTGTACCACCACCAGTCGGCGCGTTCGCCGGTGGGTCCGCGGTAGGGCGGGACATCGGGTGGGGGTGTGGTTGGTGGCCGGGCTTGGGATCCGGGGTGGAGTTGTCGGCCGGTGGTGTCGGTGACGGTGAGTTGGTGGGCGGGGCCGGTGATGGTGATGCCGCCTTTGTGGTGTAGCCGGTGGTGGTATGGGCAGAGCAGTGCGAGGTTGTCGAGGTTGGTGGGGCCGCCGTCTTCCCAGTGGATGATGTGGTGGGCGTGGAGTCCGCGGGTGGCGCCGCAGCCGGGTATTGCGCAGCAGCGGTGGCGGTGTTCTAGGGCGCGGCGCAGTCGGCGGTTGATGGTGCGGGTGGTCCGGCCTGTCCCGATGGGTTGGCTGTGGCGTTCGAACCAGACTTCGCAGGTGGCATCAC
>NZ_BCSX01000022.1 GCF_001570425.1 Mycolicibacterium brisbanense | reverse complement strand
GGCGTCAGACACCAGCAGCATCGAGGGAGGCCCGCCCTTCTCGGCGGAGCCACACAGGTGGGGAATTTCGATGAGCGTCAGTGGGGAAATTCAGCGAGCGCAGTCATGACCATCGACCCACCGTTTCTGGGACAGTCATTCCCGATTACGTGGCTATTCGACTCCCGCGTATATGCCAGAGCGGCAAGTGACAATCACCCGCCGATCCTCTACCACTACACCGACGAGAACGGGTTGAGGGGGATCGTTAGTCCGCCGTCGTGGGATATAGACCACCCGGGCTTCGGCCTCGCAGCGCAATTGTGGGCAACTGACGTGCGATACATGAACGACGCGAAGGAACTCCTGTTTGGGGCCGAGCGGTTTGTGGAGCGGTTTCGTGCAGCCGCCGCCGATGCGTCAACGCCCCGAAAGTTGGCAGACGCAATGTCACGCCTAGCGGACGTGTTCGACGAAACTGATGTCCTACGTTGGAATTTGCGGTGTTTCGCCGCCTGCTTTAGCGACTCTCCGGACCTGGTCAATCAGTGGCAGGGATATGCCAGAACGGGCGGGTATGCCATCGGCTTCCCCTGGGATGCCCTAGCCGAGCAGACGTATGCCCTGCACCCAGCAGCAACAGCCGCTGGCACAACCGCGCAGTCAGTCGGGTTGCGAAAGATGGGATACGACGCGCCAGCAGCCGATTCCCTGGCTGCTTCGTCTATCGCTGGGATGCGTCACGCCTACAGCGCAGAAGGTAGCTTCGTCCGGTCGATGATTGAGGACGGCTCAGGCGGAGGGCTGCTCTACATGGCGTCCATTGTGCTTAGTGACCTCGCATGCGTGAAACATGGTGCGTTTCAACATGAACGTGAATGGAGGTTGTTCGCCCTGAGTGAGCCGGGATACCCCTCAAAGACCCGGCAGTCGGGCGTTCCCTATCTGGAGATGGCCGTAAACGTGGACGACGCGGATGGTTCCAATCCGCAAACGTCCCCGACTATTGCAAGCCTCGTCGTCGGCCCTGGTCACGATCAGGCAAGCCGGATCGTTTTCGCCCGTGACCTGCTGGCGCAGCGCGGACATAACCCCGACGTGGTCGTCGGCTACGACGGGCCATACCGAGGGTGACCGAATAGGTGGCACCTTCGGTCAGCGATCACTTGGCGTTCGTGTGCGTGCGACTTGTCGCCCTCAGATTTGGAGGTCCACTTCCCACGGCAATGACTCGGCATAGCGCTCAAGCACCGCGAACGGGAACAACACCTTCCCTCCGTGTCTCTTCGCCAACAGCTTGCCGGACAGCCGGAGCCTGTCGATTTCCCTCACGCTGAGCGACAGGATGCGTGCAGCCTCAGGCCGCGTCACCAATAGCGGTGGGGGGAGGACGGGCGACGCAGTGCCAACGTCGTCTAGATGCTTGAGCCAGCACCCTGAAAAGTCCGCCATAGTAGGAACGTAGTTCCGAAGCCGTGCGACTGCGACTACATGCCTTGTACATCCCGTTTTCGTGGGTCTGCGTACCGGCCAGGGGGCCGTTGACGTGTTGACGTAGGTCAACAGATGGCCCACGCCGGCCCATGTTTCCGCATGTCGCGCCATGTTGACGCATACTTGAAAAGTGCTGGTGATTAGCGGTATTTGCGGCTTCAATTCCCGGCAGCTCCACTTTTGAAGTACAGACAACTTCATATCTGAGACCTCCTTGCCGACGAGCAAATGTGTCACCCGTGGAACCCCACGAGATGACAAGTCGGCAAGGAGGTTTCTTCATGCGGGCGACCGGCACGACACCCAGATGCGCCTGCCGGATGATCGAGGTACCGCGCATCACGTAACGCGGATACGGCGAAAGTCACCGGTTCCGGTAGGCCGTAGGCGTCATCCCGAACCAGCGTCGGCAGGCGCGGCTGAACGTGCTGTGCTCGGTGTAGCCGAGCTGGCGGGACACCTGGGCCACAGGGAGGTCGGTGCCGGTGAGCAGCCGGTCGGCGAGTTCGCGGCGGGTGCGGTCGACCAGTTCGGCGAAGGTGATTCCCTCCGATACGAGGCGCCGCTGCAACGTCTTCGGATGGATGCCGAACTGGCGTGCCACCAGGGTGGCCGACAGTTCCCCGGACGGCAGCAACTGGCGTACGACGCTGCCGACGGTATTGGCGATGTCGGGTGTGCGCTGACCGTGAGCCTGTGACAGGTAGGTGAGGGCGAGTCGGTGAGCGAGCGGATCGTGATTGAGAGGACGCTGTAAATCCTTGGCGCGCAGGGTGAATCCGGCGACCGGCTCGGAAAAGTGTGGTGGGCAGCCGAAGTACCCGCGGTAGTCGGGCACAGAACCCAGCGGGGTATGGGGCAGGTGCACGGCGACCGGCCGGTAAGTGGTGCCCAGGAACAGGCGCAGCACTTGCAGGGTCAGCCCGAGCGCCAGTTCGATCGCCTGGGCCTGCGGGGGTGCCGGGCGCAGAAGGAAGTCGTATTCGAACCGCCGTAGCGCCGGATCGGCATGGTCGGTGATGCCCGCCGCGATGGCCGGGCTGTGCGAGTCCATATAGGTGACCAGGACGTCGAGCGCCTCGGCGACCGTGGCGGCCGTGCGGGCGGCCACGGCGACGGGGCCGAGGATGTCGATGCTCTGCTGCCTGCCGAGTTGGCGTCCGAAGTCGGGCACGCCCAACACCGTGGCCGCGGCTTCGACCGCGGAGATGGCGCTGCGCAGCGGGATGAACCGGTCGTCGTGCCCCGCGTCGGCCGGATCGATGCCGACCATCGTCAGCATCGTGTCGGGATCGCCGCCATGGACGGTGACGAGTGGCGCGAACCCCGTGAGGGACGATCCGCGGACCAGTTGCATGTCCACAAGAGTCAAGAAGCTGTCCAGCAAAGTCAAGACAAGCAGACGCTGGATGGTGCAGAGTGGTTGCCCGGTCGGGGGACCACAACCGGTTGTGGCCGACGCGAAAGCGGTGGGCCGCAACGGAGATGAACCAGGGGGAACCCGTGGACGCGCAGCCCAGCTGACGAGGCGGTCGGACTCACTGCGGCGCCTCATCGAGATGCGCCGGATACTGGACAAGCCGTGCTCACGGGGCGTAACGCCGCGACGGCCCACATGAAGGGAAATGGATGAAGGTCTGGGTTTCGGGTCTGGTGGCGCTGCTGCTGGCCGCCACTGCTGGCTGCGGTGGCAAATCCGGTGAACCGCAAGGTGGTTCGAGCGCGGAGCCGACGCCGCAACAGGTGCGCGAGATTGCCAAGGAGGCGTACATGTACGGCTTCCCGATGGTCGACAACTACCGCATCCAACACTCCTACTTCGTCGACAAGGCCAACCCGCAGTACAAGGGCGACTGGAACCAGACGCACAGCATCGCCCGGGTGTTCACCCCCGAGGACACCACGATCCAGACGCCCAACTCCGACACCCCGTACACGATGCTGGGTGCTGATCTGCGGGCCGAGCCGCTGGTGCTGACGGTTCCGCCGATCGAGGCCGGCCGCTATTACTCGTTGCAGTTCGTCGACGGCTACACCTACGACTACGCGTACGTCGGCAGTCGCACCACCGGCAACGGCGGCGGCAAGTACCTGCTGGCAGGCCCGAGCTGGAAGGGCGAGAAGCCGGAGGGCATCAACGAGGTGATCCGGTCGGACACCGATTTCTCGCTGGTCATCTACCGCACTCAGCTGTTCGATCCCGCAGACATCGACAACGTCAAGAAGATCCAGGCCGGTTACACCGTCGAACCGCTGTCCGCGTTCGAAAAGAAGCCCGCCGCAACAGCTCCCGCGATGGACTTCATCGCGCCGCTGACCCCGGACGAGCAGAAGACCTCGCCGAAGTTCTTCCAGATCCTCAACTTCGTCCTCAAGTTCGCTCCCGTGCTCCCCGATGAGAAGGAACTGCGAGACCGGTTCGCCACCATCGGCATCGGGCCCGACGGCAACTTCAACCCCGACACCATGAGCAAGGACACCCTGCAGGCCGTGCAGGACGGGATGGCCGACGCCTGGGCCGAGCTGACGACGTTCCAGAAGGAGAAGCTCGTCACCGGTGAGGTCACCTCCGGGCAGCTGTTCGGCACCCATGAGGAGCTCAAGAACAACTACCTCTACCGCATGGCCGGTTCGGTGCTGGGCATCTACGGCAACGTGGCCCAGGAGGCCCTGTACCCGGTGATCGCGACGGACTCGACCGGTGCGCCGCTGACGGGCGCCGGCAAGTACACGCTGCGATTCGCGCCCGGGCAGCTGCCGCCGGTCAACTCGTTCTGGTCGATCACGATGTACAAGATGCCGCAGAGCCTGCTGGTGGCCAACCCCATCAACCGGTACCTCATCAACTCGCCCATGCTGCCCAACCTGATTCACGATCCGGACGGCGGCATCACGATCCATGTGCAGAACCAGTCGCCCGGCGCCGACAAGGAGGCCAACTGGCTGCCCGCACCCGACGGGCCGTTCCAGATGATCATGCGCCTGTACTGGCCGAAGGAAGAAGCGCTCAACGGCTCCTGGAAGGCGCCGCAGGCAGTCAAAGACTGACGGCCGCAGGCATCGCGCCGCCAGAGGTCACCAGCGGACCAATCAGGTAGGCCCCCAGAGATGGGGGCCTTTCCTGTATCGGAGCATTGTCACCGGTTTCTCGGCCACGCTCTGTCACTCTGTGCGAGTGGACCTGGTGTGGGGTGTCGTCGCGCTGACCGTCGCGACGTTGACGGTGCTGCTGGCGGTACGCAGGTTCGTCACGGTGGGAAGCCAGTTGGTGTTCTCGCGTTATGTCGCCGTCGGTGGGCTGGTCGCGTTCGGCGCATCCCGCGACGACGCCGTCGCCCCCGACATCTATTGCGTGCGCTTCGAAGTGGGCGGGCCGGGAGTCTTTCACAACGTGACGATGCACCTGTTCGGGATGTCCGACACGGATGCCCAACCACAACGGCCCGCGGTGCGCCACACCATGGCCGCCGGTGACAGTCCCATCGAGTGGACCTTCCGGCTTTCCGACGAGGCAGCGACGCGGGCCTGGGTGATGGTGACGTGGGTGCGGCCATACCTGCAGGGCGTGGAGTCCGAGGCGCTCGCGCAATGGCTGCACACCGGCCGGCTGTACGAATGGCGGTGGTACTCCGAGACGATCCGATACGTGCGGACCGTCGTTCGGTTCATCGCCCGACGATGGCCGCTTCCGGCCGCCGAGTCGGTGCGCGACTTGCCGCTGTACGGCCGGTGGCGTCGCACGTCGTCGAACACCAGCGCCGATCTGCTGGGTCCGGCTGCCTGCCCGCCGCCGATGGTCTGAGTCGGCCCTGCCGGAGGTCCGCCTGCGGGGTACTCCCCACACGCGGCCTCCGGCTCGGTGGCACCGTCACCGCGTAGGCGTCAAACGATGGCATGCCAGGCGCGCCCCGGCCGAGCTTGTCGGCAGACCGGCTTGCCGCAGGGCGCGAGGACCCCCATGCGTGGAGGGTCGCGTGATCCTTTGGACGGGGGCGGCGTTGACGGCTATCGCCGCAAGCAACTCGGTGTAGCTCCAACCGATCTCGGTTCCGGACAGTGCCGACAGGTTGATCATCTGCTCCCGACCGGGCCGACCCGGGCCGGTCATGCTGGGCTTCATGTTGATGTCGATGGCCTTGATGACACCGTCGGCGTCTTCCCGGCAATCGATGCGGATCGGCGCAGTGGCCTTCAGGAACTGCGCGACTCGCACGGCGTGCCTGGCGAATTCGCGGAGTTGATCATCGTCGCCCGCAGGCTTGCTGTTCGACTGGATCGGCACCACCCCGCTGAACGGCATCACTCCACCGCGATGTCCAGTCCGCTCGATCGCCGGAAGTGGCCAGTGGGTGGCTTCGTGCCGCACCCCGTCAGCCGTCTCATAGATGCCCGGTGGCATCACGGTCACGGCCAGCTCCCGGCCTGACAGGTACTCCTCGATGAGGAACTTGCCGCCGAACTTCGGCCCGACCAGCGATTCGATGTGCTCTGCCGCGTCGCCGACCGAGCCGACGACCTTGACACCGGCGCTACCACGGCCACGGACGGGCTTCACGATGATCGGGAAGGACAGCCCCTTCGTCGAAACCGCTGTCTCGACTTGTGCTTTCGCCGGACCGATCTCGACGTTGACGAGCGCCTGCACCGGCACCGGGACGCCGATCGCGCTGATAGCGGCCTGGCACACGTTCTTGTCCTCGAACTTCTCGACCACGTCCAGTGGCTGACCAACCACGTACAGCCCGGAGCGAGAACCGAAGTGGGCCAACGGATGCTCGTCGAACAAGCTGGTATTTGCCCATAGCACCACAGCTCCGTCGGACACGGCGCGGGTGATGCCGTCGAGAGTGTCCGGGTACGTCCACTCGGCGTCGACGTCGGGCCGCGGATCGTCTACCGGGGTAAGCACGTCACAACCGGCCTGCGCCAATGCAAATGCGATGTCTGCCGATGAATCCCGGTACCCGAATGGGTTCGAGGGCTTGACCGCTCCGCCGAGCGACGGCGGTGTAACGGCTTGGTGCAGCACCGCGATCGGCTTACCCGACAGCGCAGGTGCATTCGCCGTGATGATGTTGCCGGTGCTCTGTGCGTTTGCTGTTTTCATTCGAGTTCTCCTGTGTGAGTGAGTGTTTGGTATCTGCCAAGTGGTGGCCTTGCAGAACCAAAATTACGGTCCTTCCGGCGTCCTGGCCCGCTTGTGCGCACAACCGCAACAAGCGCGCGATCTTCGGCTTTTGTGCATTGCGCTCATCGCGGTTTCGACGTGCCAGGGAACTGGGCGATGACATCGCTGACGTCCGTGCAGGTCTCCAAACTCAGGATTTTGCCTGCGAGGCAGTCGATTTCGGCTGGCGTCGCGCCGAGCCCAAGCTGGAGGCAGTCCGAGAACTTGGCGAGTGCCTCGTCCTCGGTCATCGGCTGTTCCGGACTACCCTCCATGAACTCGAGGAAGCGTTCGATGCGCCGGCCGTCCCGGCAGAGGATCGTCACCCGGGTCGGCGACATGGCGCCGGACGCTATCGTTTGGTCCACCACGACGCGCGTGCGCGCTGCCAGGGCGCTGACGACGGGGTCCGTGATCTGCGGCCGCTGGAAGGTGGTCACGTCGACCCGGCCGTGGATGAGCGCCGTCGCAAAGCAGTAGCAGGCGTTGAACTGCGCGTGGATCGTCGAGTCCCGGGCGACGTCGTAAGGCTCGCCGACGATCTTTGTGTTCACCTCGCTCATGCCGATGGCAACGCTCTCGATGTCCGCTGGGCTCAGGCCTTCTCGGTGCAGCGACTGGCCGATGGCGATCGCGTTGTGGGTGCAGCGGCAGCAGGGATACGGCTTCATGCTGTGCGTCATGACCTCCCACCGCAGGCCGAGATCCTGCAAGAGAGCGTCAGGCCGGACATCGCCGGCCTCGTACAACCGGAAGAGGCCCGCTTCTCCCTCGAGAAATCGGGTCGGTCCGGTCAATCCCGCCGCGGCGAGATACGCCGCGGCCGTGCCGTTGCGCGACGCGAAGCCCGCTCCGAGCCGCTTGGCCAGAACGCCGTCGTTCAACGCCTGCCGGGTACCCGAGGCCTGATGAAAGGCAAGGCCGACGGCATCGGAAAACTTGTCGGCGCGCAGGTCCAGTACCCGCGCGGCCGCCGCCGCGGCGCCGAGCGCGCCCATGACGGTGGTCGGATGCCAGCCGCGGGACATGCTGTGGGGTGCGGTGAGTCCGAGTCGCGCCTGCAGCTCGACGCCGGTGGCGAGCGCCGCGATGAAGTCACGGCCGCTGACACCGCCCTGCGCTTCTGCTGCCGCCATCGCCGCGGGCAGGATGACGGCGTAGGCGTGTACGCGGCCGGGATCGTGATTGTCGTCGAAATCCAGCGCGTGCGCCGCTGCGCCGTTGGCGAGCGCGGCTGTCGGCGGTGCTGCGCGGCCCTTGCCGATCAGTACCGTCGAAGGGCCGGCACCCTCCCAGCCGAGAAGGAGACGGTTGACCTCCGGTATGCCGGGGGCCTCGGCGGCGGCAGCGATCACGCCCAGGGTGTCGAGCACGAAGAGCTTGATTCGCTGCACCACCGGCGCGGGGAGATGAGAATAACGCCAATTCTCGTATGCGGCCGTGACCTCGCGGCTGAACCCGTCGGCGGGCGCATCTTGTCCGGTGGCACGCTGCGCCGGAAGGCCTGCCGTATTCGTTGTATTCATCAGTGGCTGCTCTCTGGGATTAGTTGCGGGGCAAGAAGAATGCGGCGATGCCCGCCGCGACACCGGCGAGAATGAGCACCGTCAGCGCCACGCCGGGCCAACCTGCCGACGTCAACGCGATGCCGCCGAACCAGCCGACGATGCTCGATCCCGCGTAGTAGAAGAGGTTGTAGAGCGACGAGGCCTGGGCCTTACCGACGGTGGCCCCGCGGCCGGCCCACCCGGTGGCGATCGCGTGAGCGCCGAAGAATCCGACGGTGGTGACCACCAGGCCGATCAGTATCAGAAACAGGTTGGTGCACAACGTGATCAGTACTCCGGTGATCATGATGGCGATCGATGTCAGGAGCACCGATTTGCGGCCGAACCGAGTGGCGAGGGCGCCCGCGAGGGTCGATGCTCCGGTGCCTGCCAGGTAGGCGAAGAAGATCAGGCTGAGCACTGTTCCCGGCAGGTGATAGGGCGCTGCGGTCAGCCGGAACGCCAGGAAGTTGTAGATCGCCACGAACCCGCCCATCAGGAGAAATCCCTGGGCGAACAACGTCAGCTGGCGTGGTGAGCGCAGATTGACCACGAGGCGGTGGGTCAGCGTGCCTTCCGGGTTGGCTCCGCGCCCACTTGCCGGTGTGAAGCCTCGTGAGTGCGGCGCGAGTTTGACGAAGCCTGCCGCCGCGGCTGCGCACAGGACGGCCACGGTGATCATGCCGATCCGCCACGTCGCCACCTCGGTGATCGGCCCGGCGACCACCCGGCCCAGCAGCCCGCCGATGCTCGTCCCGGACACAAAGGTCCCGGCTGCCCGCGCCGCGTGCTCGGGGGCGATTTCCTCGGTGAGGTAGGCGATCGCGATGGCGGGAACACCGGCGAGCACGAGTCCCTGCAGAAGTCGCCCGGCGAGCAACAGGTGGAGGTTGGGTGCGCATGGCGTGAGCAGCCCGAGCACGCTCGACGTCACGACCGACACCGACATGGCCTTCACCCGGCCGACACGGTCGGCAATCATCGACCAGGGGATCACCCCGACGGCCAGGCCGATCGTGCAGGCCGACACCATCAGCGCTGCGCTCGCCGCTCCGACACCCAGGTCGGTCGAAATCTGCGGTAGCACTCCCTGCGGCGAGTACAGCTGGGCAAACGTTGCGATCCCCGCGCAGAACAATGCCCCCAGCAGACGGCGGTACTCGGTGGACCCGCGGCGGTGTCCGACCCAAGATTGTGTGCGGCTCTGGGAGATGGTGTTCATGACCACGCCTTCAGTCGAGGTGACATCGATTGCGGCGAAGTTATGCGCTGGGGGCTACGACTGGCGCGCTTGTGCGCGCAACCCGCGCAGTGCGCGAATATCGGGCTTTTGCGCATTTCGCTCACCGATGCCGGAGGCCCCTGGCCACAGCCGGTGGCAACGCGAAGTTGATCCTTTGCCGTTACGCGTTACATTGAGGCGTGTTTTCTCGCCGCATACGTAGCCCCCGGACGGGCAGTGCGCGGTCAAGTGGTCGCTGGGTCGGGCTTGGCGCTGCTGCACTGTTGACGGCCGGCGTCTCGCTGGTCACCGCAAACGTGCCGGTGGCGTCCGCCACCGACTGTGCCGACGCCGAGGTCATCTTCGCGCGCGGTACCGATGAGCCCGCCGGCCTCGGTCGGGTCGGCGACGCACTCGTCGACTCGCTGCGCAAGCAGACCGGCCTGAACATCGCCACGTACGCGGTGAACTACAAAGCCAGCAAGCTGCAGCTGCATGGTGGTGACGGCGCCAAAGACGCGATCTCACACCTCAAGTCCACGGTGTCGTCCTGCCCGGACACTCAGATCGTGCTGGGCGGCTACTCGCAGGGCGCGAGCGTGATGGACATCGTGGCCGGCGTTCCTGTGGGTGGCATCAGCTGGGGTGATCCGCTGCCTGCCGAGTATGCGAAGAACGTCGCGGCGGTCGCCACCTTCGGTGACGTGGCCACCCGCACCGACCAGGCCCTGCCGACCCACAGTGCACTGCTCGGTGCCAAAGCGATCGACCTGTGCAATCCGAGCGACCCGATCTGTCATCCGGGCCCGGGCAACGCCTGGAGCGGCCACACCGAGGGCTACGTCCCGCTGTACACCGACCAGGCCGCGGCATTCGTCGCGGACAAGCTGCTGGGCGGGTCTCGGCAGTCGTTGCCCGGGTATGGCCCGCTGCCGGGATACGGCCCTGACACGTCGGTGCACGGCCCGCAACCGGGGTACGGCGTGCAGCCGCCCGGGTCTGACGGGTCGACATCGGCGCCTGCTTCGCCGCCGCCCGATCTGAGTTGGGTCTCGGCGGTCCGCTGACGTCCCTGACGGTCCTCGCGGTGATGCCCGTGGTCGCGCTGCGGTCGCTTGCTCAGACGAATTCTGAACACGCCGAACAACATTGAGAAACCGTACGAGCGGCCGCGGAGATCGTCCCCGACGCGTTGTACAGCGCACATCCATGGTCGCCTGCGATGATGGGTAATCGGTCCTGCCGGCAACGCAACGGGGGAGTTGATCGCAGTGTTCTCGGCACAACGTGAGTTCGTGGCCTACGGCCCGTCGCACTGCATCGTGTTGGCGGTGTTTGCGCTGGGTGCGGTACTTCTGGTGGTGGCAGGCCGGCGCCAGACGCCGTCGCAGGCCCGGGTGTTCAGCCGGGTGCTTGCGGTGCTCCTCGTCGGGGCTTTCGCCGTGGCGCTGGGCTACAAGCTGGCCGACCCCGCCCTCGACACGTCGGTGCCGCTGCAGTTGTGCGACGTCGCTGAGCTCGCCGCGGCGTATGCCCTGTGGTCACACCGGCATTGGGCGTTCGTGCTCACGTATTTCTGGGGCCTGGTGCTGAGCTCGCAGGCGCTGATCACGCCGGACATCGGTACGGCCCGCGACGGCGCACCCGACTTTCCCCACCACCTGTTCATCACGTTCTTCACGCTTCACGTACTCGTGGTGTGGGCGGCCATCTATCTCACCTGGGGGCTCGGCATGCGCCCGCGGTGGCGCGACTACCGCTTCGCCATTGTCGCGACGCTCGGGTGGGCGGCGGTCACGCTCACGTTCAACGCGATCACCGGAACCAACTACGGCTACCTGAACAGGAAGCCGCCCACTGCGTCCCTTCTTGACGTGTTGGGCCCATGGCCGGTGTATCTGGTGGCCGAGGTCGCGATCGTGCTCGTCGTATGGGCGCTGATGACCTGGCCGTGGGAGCGGGCCCGGCGCCGGACCGAGCAGCCGCTGCCGCTGCACGAAACGAGTGATTGAACGGTCCTTCTCAGCTCGCGCCCATCTCGATGGGGCAGAATTGCCGAGGTGTCGACACCGCCGCAACGTCCCGGACAACCTGGTTGGCGCGGTCGGGGAGCGCCACCGCCCGACCCCGCGACCCAGCGGCTGCGGCCACCCGAGCCGCCGACCGAGCGGTTGAGACACGCTCCGCCGCCACAGCAGCCGGGCCGGCCCGAACCACCGACCGAGCAGTTGCGCGCTCACCGGCCGCCGGCCGACACTCCGGCCACCGAGAAGATTGCCCGCCAGCGTCCGCCGGCGTCGTCAGGTGAGCGTCCACGCAAGAAGCCCCGGCGCTGGCAGGCCATCGTCCTGGTCGCGGTCATCGTCGTGGCGCTCATCGCCGGTGGATTGGCCGGGGCGGAACTGTATGCCCGGCATCGGGCAGGGACCCTGCTGGCCGATGTCACGCAGTGCGTCGTGCAGGACGGTGCCACCATCTCGTTCGGCGTCAGTCCGCCGTTCCTGTGGCAGCACATCACCGGCCACTACACCAACATCTCCGTGGACACGGCCGGTAACCAGGTCCAAGCGGCCAAGGGGATGACGGCGGACGTGAGCCTGTCCGACATCCGTTTGCAGGGCGACGCCAATTCAAAGGGCACCATCGGATCGCTCACCGCCACGCTGTCCTGGACCTCGGCCGGGATCAAGAACACGGTGGCAGACAACCTGCCGTTCGTCGGGGACCTGCTCACCGACGTACATACCGACACCGCCGCGGGCACCCTCATCCTCGAAGCCGCGGGTGGCACCAGCATCACCGCCAAGCCCGTCGTCAGCAACGGTGACCTCAACCTGCAGGTGCTCGACGCCACCGGTCCGTTCTCGAAGGACGCAGTGCAGTCGGCGCTCGACGGCCTCACCAAGAAGCTCAACGACAACTATCCGCTGGGAATCCACGCCGACAGCGTCGAGGTGACCAGCACCGGCGTGGTGGGCAAGTTCTCCAGCCAGAACGCGTCAATTCCCAATGGGGAAGCCAATTCCTGCTTCGCGAGCATCTGAGATACGCACGTGAACATCTGCGTGTTCCTGTCTGCCGCCGACCTGGACGAGCGCTACACCGGGCCGGCATTGGCCTTCGCCGAACTCATCGGAGCCCGGGGAAACACCTTGGTATGGGGTGGATCCGACACTGGGTTGATGAAGGTCGTGGCCGACGGCGTGCGTGCCGGCGGGGGCCGGCTGGTGGGTGTCTCGGTGGACTTCCTGCGGCACAAGGCCAAACCCGACGCCGATGAAATGGTGTTCACGCGTGATCTGGCCGAGCGCAAGGCGACGCTACTGGCCCGCAGCGACGCGATCGTCGTGCTGGTCGGCGGTCTGGGTACCTTGGACGAGCTGACCGAGATCCTCGAACTGCGCAAGCACGGCCGGCACGACAAGCCGGTGGTGCTGCTCAATACTGCAGGCTTCTACGACGGTCTGTTGGTACAACTGCGCCGAATGGCGCAGGACGGGTTTCTGCCGATTCCACTGGACGATTTGGTGCACATCACCGACGACGCGAACGACGCGCTGGCGTATCTGGAACGTGCCCTGGCACGGTAGACCGGTCTGCGGCCCGAATGTGCGGCGGGTGGAAGGCCGGTAGGGCATCGAGTACGGCCGCCACATCACGTCCGGAGCAGGCCACAGTGCGGTCCGGGCGCACGACGGCCGCGACGGCATTACCGCGGCGCAGCCATTCGGCAACGGCGCCAACGGAGTCGACGTAGGCCGTGGCACCGCATGCGGCAACGTGCGCAGACTCGGCATCGGTCAACGCCCGCAGGCTCACCACGGAGAATCCGCGGCCGAGCCGGGTGTCGAGTCGTGTTCCGTCGTCCAGTCCCGGGTTCGGGCACAATCGCCCCGCGAGTTTTCCCGGCCCGGGCAGCCGCAACGACGGTGTGCGCGAATCGAGCACCTTGTCGCGCAGGCCCGGGACGAGATGCAGGCGTGGCAGCACGACGCGGCGGGCGAGGCTGCCGGTGCGCCCACCCGCGGTCATTGCCCGGCCGACTTTGAGGGCCAGCCGGATCATGCTGCGGGCATGAGGCTTTCGTTCGCGCTCGTAGGTGTCCAGCACCGTGGCGTCGAGATCACCGTGCAGGACGCCGGCCAGCTTCCACGTCAGGTTCACCGCATCCCGCAGCCCGGCGCCCATGCCCTGGCCGATGAACGGCGGGGTGAGGTGGGCCGCATCGCCCAGCAGGAAGATGTTTCCGCGTCGCCAGCGGTCGGCCACCCGTGCGCGGAAGGTGTATTCGGTGATGCGCACGAGTTCCAGTTGGTCCTCGTCGACGTGTGCGGTCCACGGCGCGATCAGCGGGCGCAGCGCGGACACCGTCGAGAAGTCCGCAGCCGATTCTCCTGGGAGCAGCCGGAATTCCCAGCGATATCGGGTCGTGCCGATGCGCATGTAGGTGCCGGCACGGCGCGTGCTGCATACCTGATGGACGCCCTCCCACTGATGTAGGTCGGCGGTGGTGGCGATGTCGACGACCAGCCAGCGTTGCTCGAAGTGAAGGTCGCGCATCGATGTGCCGATTCGCTTGCGCACCAGGCTGTTCGCGCCGTCGCACCCGAGCACGTAGTCGGCTGTGAGGATGTGCTTCTTCCCGCGGTCGACGAGGCTGATGCGCGTGGGCGTGCCGGGCTCGATGTCGACCACTTCGGCGCCGCCCCATAGCCGGGTCCGCGGATACCGGGAGAGGTTGTCGCGCAACAGCGTTTCGAACTCCGGCTGGTCGAACATGTTGGCCTGTGGAAAGCCGTTCGGACTGTGGTCGGGGTCGCGGCGGAACTCGCTCAAGACCTGTTGGTCGTCGTCGAGCAACCGCAGCCCCAGTGCAGGCCGGGAGATCGCCGCGAATCCCTCGGCCAGGCCGAGTCGGTCGATGACGCGGTAGATCTCGTCGTCGAGGTGCACCGCGCGGGGCTGCGGGTAGACATCGGGCCACCGGTCCAGCAGCAGGGCGTCGACGCCGTATTGGGCCAGCAGGGTGGCCGCGGTGACCCCGGTCGGCCCGGCGCCGATGACCACGACCGGATAGTGACTTGGTGTCTTCATGGCTGCTCGCGTGCGCTACATCGACCGCACGCGCATGCGTTGCGCGCCGAGATCGATGGCACCGTCGTCGGTGGCGATGGTGGCCTCGACGATGTCGCCGTCCTTGAGATATTTCGGGTTGGCGGCCTGGCGTTTGAAGAACGCCTTCCACTTCACCGCAGGCGGCAGGAGGTTGCCGATGATCTCGACCGGCTTCGGCGGGGCGCTGAGTGCGGTGCCGACCGGGGTGCCGGTCAGGATCAGGTCGCCTGCCGACAGATCCTGGAACCGGGTCAGCGACTGCAGGGCTTGCAATGGGCGGTACAGCATGTCGCCATCGACCAGCGCGTTCTGCCGCTGTTCGCCGTTGACGTGCAGACGCAGCCGCAGGTCACCGAACCGTTTGAGTTCGTCGGAGTCGAGCAGCACCAGCTCGGGCCCGACCGGGGTGAATGTCGGGTAGGACTTGGCTTCGTAGAACTGGGTCTGCGGCAACTGGATGTCGCGTGCTGACACGTCATCGGTGATCACCAGACCGGCGATCACGCCGGGGAGGTCCGCTTCGGAGAGCGTTGTCCCGACCGGGATGTCGCGGCCGATGACCAGTCCGATTTCCACCTCGTAATCCAGCAACCGGACATGCGTGGGTTTGACGATGTCGGCGAACGGCCCGCTGATCGACGCCGAGGACTTGCGGAAGAACGTGAGTGGAATCGTCCGCGGATCCATACCCGCATCGCGGACATGGGATTCGAAGTTGGTCATCTGGGCGATCACCCGGCACGGGGCCGTGACGGGGGACACGGGCTCGAGGGAGTCCAGCGCCACCGACTCGCCCGACCGCGCGGCGTCGATGGCGGCACGGTCAGCCAGCAAGGCGCCCGTGGTGGTGGCGTCGGTTTGGATGCGCGCAGCGCCATCGGGAGTCTTGACCCACCAGGCGTCGGCGGTGCGGAGCACGGAAACGGTCATGAGGCAGCAACTTTCAGTAGACCGACGAGACGTCGGAGGTCGAATTCGTTGTCCGCGCGTAACGCGGCGATCATCGAGCGAAGTTCGTGGCGCGCCGATCTCAGATCGGTGCCCAGGAAGTCCTTGCTGACGGGTGGTCCCCACTGCGACAGCCCCGAAGCGGTGAACGGTGCCCAACCGGGTTCGACAGTGTTGTCGAACATGTCGCCATCGGTGAAGTGTTCGACCAGAAATCCGTCCGGATCCCGCCAGTAGTCGAACAATTGGCTGCCCTGGATATGCCGGCCGATACCCCACGAACGCAGATAGCCGCGTTCGCGCAGATATTCACCGCCGGCAGCGAGGGCGTCGAGATCGCTGACCTGGTAGGCGGAATGCACGTAGCGATCGGCCGGGCCGAGCGCCAGTGCGATGGTGTGGTGGTCGGCGGGGGTGGCACCCCGATCGCATCGGATGAAGCTCATCGCCGGGCCGCGGTCGCGCTGGCCCGGGAAGAACTGGAAGTCGCTGACGATCATGCCGAAGGTTTCCAGATACCAGTCGAGGGTCCGCCGATAGCTGGTGGACTGCAGCACGACATGGCCCAGCCGTTGCACCCGTGCAGGCACCCGCGCCGGTCGCTGCGTCGTGTTGATGCGCCGGTATTCGTGGCCGGCGTTGACGACCAGAGGTGGCTGCGTGGGCAGTTCGGCGAGTTCATGCATACCGGCCACGACGCGCACCGGCGTGCCGCTCGGATCGACGAGGTCGACCGCGAGGCCGCCGAGCGTCTCGGGCAGCGGCCGGACCGAGAGCCCGCTCTTGTCGGCCAGCCGCAACACGTCGACCTCGTCGGCGGCGCGCAGTGCGAGCCCACCGAATCTGGTCCGTGCGCCGCGGCGCACCAGAACGCACGGCGCACCGGCGTCGGTGCCCCGCAGGTGGAGCTCGTGAGGGGTGCGCAGGGCCGTCTGGAAACCGAACGCCCGGGCGAATGCCTCGGCACGCGTCAGGTCGGGCTTTTCGAATTCCAGCCACGCCAGATCGGCGACTTTGATCACCGGATTCTTGGCGCGCCCGCTGTGCTCGCCTCTGTGGGCGCCGTGCTCGCTGTGCAGGGTGTCGTGCGGATCGCGTCTTTTCCGCAGGTGAGCGGTCATCGAACCTCCTCGGCTGACGAAATCATCACATACGACGACTTGCTCAGTCAAGAGTTTCTGACGAAATCCTCAGGAATGAGGCACACTGGTGGCATGGTCGACGAACCGGTGAGCCGCTCCCAGCGGCGCAAGCAGCGCACCCGCGCGGCACTGATCGAGGCGGCGCAGGCGTTTATCGCGGCGGGCAAGCTGAACTCGCCGATCCTGGAGATCACCCAGGCTGCCGATATCGGGATGGGCTCGTTCTACAACCATTTCGAAAGCCGTGAGCAACTGTTCGAGGCGGCCGTCACCGACGTGCTCGACTATCACGGTGCGCTGCTGGACGAGTCCACGTCTGCGATCGACGATCCGGCCGAGATCTTCGCGGCCAGCTTCCGGCTCACCGGGCGCTTGTTCCGTCGCAGGCCCCAGGAGAGTCAGGTGCTGCTCGCCAACGGGATGTCGCTGCTGGTGTCCGACCGCGGGCTGGCCCCACGCGCGTTGCGTGACATCAAGGCTGGGATCGCTGCCGGCCGCTTCACCGTCGCCGATCCCGAGTTGGCGCTGGCGGTCGCCGGAGGGGCGCTGCTCGGCCTGGGGAATCTGCTACGTGCACAGCCTGATCGCGACGACGCACACGCCGCCGACATGGTCACCGAAGATGTGCTGCGACTCTTCGGCATGTCCGCCGACGACGCTCACGACATCTGCACGCGACCACTGCCAGACCTGCCGGCGCTGAGGCGGCCGGTGGCCTGACACATCCGGCCGGTTTCTTGGCGAGGCCGTGGCGCGCCAACGCGGCTGGGCCAGAATCGGATCGATCGCCGTGGCTGCCGACGTCTCGACGACGTCCGCGAGAAATTGACGTTTGTGCAGCCCTGCTTCGGGTAACACCCCGGTGCAGGAGGTCAGAAATGCCTACATGGAGTTGGATCGTCATCGCGGTCGTCGTCCTGATCATCGTGGTGCTCGCACTGATCGCAGGCGCATCGATGATGCGGAAAAAGCGCAGTGACAGATTGAAAGACCAGTTCGGCCCGGAATACGAGCGGGCCGTCGACACCGCCGGAGGCCAGCGCGCCGCGGAAAAGGAGCTTCTTGCTCGCGAACGCAAACACAACAAGTTGGACATCACCGAATTGACGCCGCAATCACGGGCGCGATACGAGCAGGCGTGGCAAGAAACTCAGGCACGGTTCGTGGACGATCCGTCGCAGTCGGTCAGCGAAGCCGATCGACTGGTGACCGAGGTATTGCGCGAACGCGGTTATCCGATAGACGATTTCGAGCAGCGAGCGGCTGACATCTCGGTCGATCACCCGAAGGTCGTCGAACACTATCGCGCGGGGCACATCCTGCATCTCGCGCAACAGCGCGGTGAGATCGGTACCGAGGCACAGCGCGAGGCGCTCGTGCACTATCGGACCCTCTTCGAAGAACTACTGCGGCCGGACCACGAGACGCGCGATACGGCCGAAACGCCGGCCGAGCGTGAGACCGGCACGGACACGGCGAAAGGGGCGCGAGCATGACCGCCCACGACGAGCAGGCGGCGACCGGATGGCCCGAGCCTGTGCCTGCCTACGAAGACGATTCTGTTGCCGCGGACGCGCCGACGGACGACAACACGCTGTTGTTCGCCGACGAACATCTCTCGGGTCTGCGCTCGCGGTGGAATGAGGTCCAGGCGGCCTTTGTCGACGACCCGAAGCAGTGTGTGCAGAAGGCGGACAGTCTGGTGGCAGAGGTCGTCGAAGAGCTGCATGCGAGTTTCGCCGACACCCGTTCTCGGCTCGAGGCTCAATGGGCCCGTGGCGAGGATGCGTCCACCGAGGATCTGCGGGTGGCCCTGAAGCGCTATCGCGATTTCTTTCAGCGGTTACTGTCGGTCTGAGCCTGCTACAGGATCTCGAGGATGCTGTTCTTGAGTGCTTCGGAATCGGTGCCGAACACCGCCTGCACGCTGTTGCCGACCTCGACCACACCGGCGGCGCCCAGCGCGCGTAGCCGGTCCTGATCGACCTTGGTCTTGTCGGCGACGTCCATCCGCAACCGGGTGATGCAGGCGTCGACGTTGACCAGGTTTTCCCGGCCGCCGAATGCCTCGATCAGTTGCTCGGCCTTGCTGTCGGTACGGGTCAGGGTTTCGACCGCACCGGCGGTGGCCGGGTCGCCGAGATTGGCGGCCTGCTCGGCCTCGAACTCGGCCTCGGGTTCGCGCCCCGGCGTGCGCATGTTCCACTTCGTGATCGCGAACCGAAACAGCAGGTAGTAGACGACGAAGAACACCAGACCCATGCCGACGAGCAACGGAATGTTCTTCGCGGCCGGTGCCGTGCCGTAGAGGAGTAGGTCGACCAGGCCGGCCGAGAACGAAAACCCCAGATGAATGTCGAGCAGATACGCGATCGCCAGCGACAGGCCTGTCAGCACGGCGTGCACGACGTAGAGCGGGAACGCGACGAACATGAACGCGAACTCCAGCGGCTCGGTGACGCCGGTCAGAAACGCCGTCAGCGCCGCCGCCGAGAGAATGCCGACCGCGACCTTGCGCTGTTTCTTGTTCGCCACGTGGATCATGGCCAGCGCGGCAGCGGGTAACCCGAACATCAGGACGGGGTAGAAGCCCGCAGTGAGGTGTCCCGCAGTGGGATCGCCTGCGGCGAACCGGGTCAACTCACCGGTGACCACTTTGCCGTCGGGCGTCTGATAGTCGCCGTAGAGGAACCACACGTAGGAGTTGGGGATGTGGTGCAATCCGAGCGGGATCAGCATGCGGTTGGCGAACCCGTAGACGAATGCGCCCAACGCGCCCGAGCCGCCGATGAACCGGCCCAGACCGGTCAGGCCCGCGTCGAAGATCGGATAGAAGTAGCTCATGGCGAAGCCGATGAACAGGCAGGCCAGCGACACCGCGATCGGGACGAACCTTCTGCCGCCGAAAAAGCCGAGATACGACGGCAATTCGATGGTGTGATACCGGTCGAACAGCCACGCGGTGACCAAGCCGACGACGATGCCGGCGAACACGCTGTAATTGATCTGGGCCTGCTCCCCGGCTTTGTCGACCTGACCGGCGAGCACGATCGGCGACATCGTCTTGAACACCGCAGAGGTCACCAGATAGCCCACCGCCGCAGCGAGCGCGGTGGATCCGTCGGCCTTGCGCGCGAATCCGATCGCCACGCCGATGGCGAAGAGCAGGGGGAGGTTGCTGAACAGCGCATCGCCCGCGGCGCTCATCGACTTGAAGAACGGTCCGATCACCGGTGCGTCGATGCGGCCCAGCAGGTCGGGCTGGCCCAGCCTCAGCAGGATTCCCGCCGCGGGCAGCACCGCGATCGGCAGCATGAGGCTCTTGCCCAGCCGTTGCAGCTGGGCGAATGTGCGCGCTGCCGGACTCGATTTCCCCGGTGCCCCGCCAGGTTTCGTGGTATCGGTCATGGGTGCGTCGCCCTCCTGGTCGCCTGTGCGGTCGCCGCCGAGTTGGTCGGAAGCTTAGACGAGACGGCATGCGACGCTCGTAAGGTTGCGGCCACAAACATAGAAGGAGACCACGCGTGAGTACCACGACAGTGCTGGCCCCCATCGCCGGGCGCGCGGTCGCCCTCGGCGACGTCCCCGATCCGGTCTTCTCGGCCGGAATGGTCGGTCACGGCGCGGCGATCGACCCCGGACCTCGAGTGGTCGATGCCATCGCCCCTGTGAGCGGGAAGTTGCTGAAACTGATGCCTCATGCGTATGTCTTATTGACAGAGGAGAAAGTCGGCGTCCTGGTCCATCTCGGCCTCGATACCGTGGCGCTGGGCGGCGAGGGCTTCACCGTGCACCTCAAGCAGGGTGATGATGTCGCCGCGGGCCAGGTCGTCATCACCTACGATGCCGCGTCGGTGGCCGCCAAAGGTCTCAATCCCATTGTCCCCGTTGTGATCATGGACGAGCGTGAAGCAGGCAACATCGCCGTGTCGGATGCCGTGCGGACAGGTTCGGACATCGATTGCGGAGCCGTCCTCTTCGCGGTGAACAGGTGATCCTGCGGGCGTCCCGCTGCTCCAGAATTGGTTAACTGCGCAAACATTCGAGATGCGGCGTCGATGTTTCGACGCTACAAAGATTTGCGCGGGCGTAATGTCGGCCCGGCATACCGGCGCACCTTGGGGGTACGCATTGGCGGATTGGCCGTTCGTCGCACGGGATACGGAACTCAGCGAAGCCTCGCTGGCGCTACGTGACGGGTCGCGTGGCGTCGTTCTCGTCGGCCCCGCAGGCGTCGGCAAGACCGCGCTCGCCCGGGTTCTGGCCCGGCAGTTGCAGAGCGAAGGGCGCTGTGTGCGATTCGTGCTCGGCACCGAGACCGCGCAGGCGGTGCCGTTCGGGGCGTTCCATCATGCGCTGCACCTCACCGACGCACGCGAGCCTGCCGTGATGCTCGGTGCTGCGCAGCAGGCCCTGGACGATCCGAGCCTGGTCATCGTCGTCGACGATGCCCAGTACCTCGATCCGCTGTCGGCTCTGCTGGTCCAGCAGCTCGCGGTCAACGGGGAACCGACGCTCATCGTCACCATCCGGTCGGGTGCTGCGCCGACGGACGCGGTCACGGCATTGTGGAAGGAACAGCTGCTGGCCCGTCTCGACCTCGAACCGTTCACCCGTGAACAGACCGCTGAACTCGCCGCGGCGGTTCTCGGCGGTGATGTCGATGATCGGGCGGTCGGCGAGCTGCACCGGTTCTCGTCGGGGAGTCCGCTCTATCTGCGCGGCGTGCTCAATGCCGCGCGCGCAGACGGTGCCCTCGTCCGCGACGGGGACCACTGGCGGTTGCGCGGCCGCCTGCGGCCCAGCCCGGATATCCATGAACTGGTGGCCTCGCGGCTGGATGCCCTGCGACCCGATGAGCTCGACGTGGTGGAGGTGGTGTCTGCGGCGCAGGCACTCGACTGGGACGTCCTGCTGGACATCTGCCCGCCCGAGGCGGTGACGCGCGCAGAACGTCGCGGTGCGATCCAGGTGACCGCCGACGCCGCGCACACCATGGTGCAACCGGCGCATCCGATCGTCGGCGAGGTGGCCCGGCGACGCTGCCCGGTGACCCGTTCACGTCAGATCAATTCCCTTCTGGCGCGGCACTTGTCAGCGCACCGACCGGCCTCTGCCGATGTGCGGACCCGGATCCAGTTGGCCCGGTTCATGATCGCCAGCGACGCCCCCGCAGACCTCGACACCATCGTCGATGCCGGTGCCAGCGCGGTCACCATGTCCAATCTGGTTCTCGGAGAACAGCTTGCGCGATTCGCTCTGGAGCACGGTTCGGGGGTACAGGCCGCGATCGTGCTCGCCGACGCCATCAGCTGGCAGGGCAGGGGGCAAGAGGCAGAGGAGCTGCTGGCCCGATTCGACCCGGCCTCCGGCGACGAGCTGACCGTGGTGCGGTGGGGCTGTCTGCGTGCCGCGAACCTCTTCTTCGGCTGCGGTCGTGCCGAGCAAGCCTGGGCGGTGCTCGACAGCGTCCGCGCGCGTGTCAGCAGTGCCGCCGCCCTGAGCTTCGTCGCCGCGATCGAGGTCAGCTTCGCGTTCTTCGCCGGTGACCTGCCTGCGGCGATCGCTTCGGGAACCCAGGCGCTGGCGTCGGACATGTTGCCGATGGCGACGGTGTGGGCTGCGCTGGCCACCGCGGGGGCGCTGGCGCTGTCGGGGCGCTTCACCGAGGTGGCTGCGGTGGTGCAGCAGGGTGAACGGGCCGCCGACTGTTGTGAGTCCGGTCCGCAGCGCTACTCGCTGGCACTGGCCGAGGCCCTGGCCGGTCTCTACAGCGGTGACTTGGCGGCAGTCGAGCGCGTCATCACGCGGTACGCCGCGATGACGGCGGGTGCGCTGCAGGCAGAGGCCATCGTGACCGCGCTGGCGGGTCGTCTTGAGCTGGCGCGGGGGCGCATCGTCGAATCGTGCGAGGCGTTGCAGACCTCGGTATGGGCGATGTCGGAATGCCTGCCCCGGGGGTGGGTCATGCTGGTCGCCTCGTGGTTGGCGCAAGCCGAGGCGCACCGCGGAAACATCGACGCCGCTGCGGTGGCCCTGACGCGGGCCGAAGCGGCCAGCGGCCCTCAGGTGGAGGTGTTCCGGCCCGAACTCGAGTTGGCCCGATCGTGGTTGCAGGCGGCGACGGGCGAGACATCGTCAGCGCAGCAGCACGCCGTGCGGGCCGCGCAACTCGCGCGTGGCGGCGGCCTGCGCGCGGTCGAACTCACCGCACTGCACACTGCTCTGCGCCTCGGTGACCGTTCCGTGGACGCGAGGATTCAGCAGTTGGCCGCCCAGCTGGACGCGCCGCTGTGCGAGCCGATCGCCGCCCACAGCCGGGGTGTGGCCGAGCATGACGGCCGATGCCTGGACGAGGCAGCCTGCCGTTTCGAAGAGCTCGGAGCACTGGCACTGGCGGCCGACGCATCCGCCCACGCCGCCCGTGAACACGCCCGCGCCGGGCGCCGGGGCAGCGAACTTGAATCCGCGACCCGGGCACACTGGCTGGCCAGCCGGTGCGGCCTCACGACGCCGGCAACCCGGCGCGCAGCCGATCCGCTGCACCTCACCGAACGCGAATGGGAGATCGCGAATCTGGTGGGGGCCGGCCTGAGCAACCGGCAGATTGCCGACCGGCTGTGCTTGTCGGTGCGCACCGTCGACGGCCACCTGTACCGCATTTTCGCCAAACTCGGCATCGAGGACCGCGACCAGCTGGCCCGGCTGGTCCGGTTCCGGCCGGCCACCTGACGGTCAGGACGCGGTGCCGTCGGCGAGCAGCGAGATGAGCTCGTCGCGGGTGTTGACGCCCAGACGCTGACATGCGCGGAACAGATGTCCTTCCACCGTGCGCACCGACATCACCAGCCGATCGGCGATCTCGCGGTTCGAAAGCCCCGTCGCCGCAATGGCGATGACTTCCCGCTGGCGTGGGGTCAGCACGCCGGTACTGGCCATCGCCCGGTACGCCGGGGTGCGGGCCCCGCCCGCGGCGAGCCGGTGCGCAGCGGCGATCGCGCGGCGCTGCCGCTCGCCATGCAGGTGCGGTACGGCCTGCGCCGCGGCGTCGAGTGCGGCGACCGTATCGCCGATCACCGCATAGCCGTTCGACGCGCTCAGCAGCCGAGCACCATCGGCCCGGCGCAGCGCGCTGGCATGTTCATGTGCCACTCCCGCCCGCGGGCCCTGCACCACTGCGGCCAGCTGACCGAGCCGTTCCACGGTTTCGGTGGCACCGAACTGGGTGGCCGTCTGCAGGCACCACAGCTCATGGGCCGGCCGGCCCTGGGTGCGGGCGGTCCGGGCGGCGCCGATCGCGAAAGAAATTGCGCGGCTTTGCGATCCGTGTACCGCCTCGAGCCATGCCTGGGTCAGCAGCATATCCGTACGCCAGATATGGGAGTAGTCACCGAAGTACCGGAACCTCTCGGCGTCGGTGGCCCGGGCACCCGCCAGATCACCGCACATCGCCAGTGTCATGGTCAACCACATCCCCGCGAGTTCGCGGATGACACCCGACTGCGCATCGAACACCGATCCGGTGGCCAACGATTCACGTAGCCAGCGCTGCGCGGATTCCAATCGGCCACAACATAATTCGGCATATCCGAGGATCACCGCGGTGAACGAACGGGAGGCGACGACGTCGAGTGACTGCTGCCGCAGCCGGTTGGCGATATCGGAGATGCGCTCCTGGGTGCCTGCCCGATGTAAGCCGACGATCTCCATCAGGCCGAGGCCGAACCGCAGATGCGAGGCTTGCGGGGCCGTTGTCGCCAGTTCGTAGCCTGCCGCTGCCGCGTCGGCCATGCGGTCGACGTGACCGAGGTCGCCCAGCCCGCAGACCAAGGCCCAGTAGCCGAACATCGCCGCGAGGGGATCCACGTTCTGTGCGGACAACGCCGCTGTGGCCATGTCGACGGCTTCCCGGGGATGGCCCAGCGCGCTGCGGCACGAGGCGTGCAGGGCGTCGTAGGACGGCCCGAGCCCGCAGCTGTCGGCGGCGTCGCGCGCCGCGTTCAGCACCGTCTCGGCGTTGCCTGGCCGTGCCAGCACCCAGGACAGGTTGGCGGCCCGCAACAGCGCGATCGACGCGCGTTCGGCAGCGTCACCGCCATCGGCCAGCTCGGCGAACATCGCGTCGGCCGCGCCGCCCTGACCGGCGAAAGCCAACATCGTGGCGAGCGCGGCCTGGGCTGCTCGTCCGCCACCTGCCGCGACCGCGCCCTCGGCCAGTCGGACTGCGAGGTCGAGGTCGAGCAATTGCAGTGCCGCGTTGGCCGCTTCCACCAGGAACACGGCATCGCCTTGGGTGTCGGAATCCATCAGCAGAACGGCGCGCCGCACTGTCTGGACCGCCGACGGCGCGCACAACTGCCCGATCAACTCGGCGACCTGGCTGCGGACACCGCGCAGCCGCGCGGTGCCGGCCCGGTTGCGGCGGACTTCGCCGAACAACGGATGCGCCAGCCGCACCTGCCCACCGTCGACGGTGATCAACACCCGGTCTCGGGCGTCGTCGATCACGGTGGAGTCGACGAATCGGAGCAGCACCGGCAGTTCGATCGGGTCGGAGACCGCGAGCACGTCGAGCAGCTCGATGATCGCGTCGGGCTGGTTCCCCGCGCTCGCTTCGAGCAAGTCGACGAGCGAGGCGGACAGTCGAGGCGGCCCGTCCCACACCCATACGCCCGCGCGTCGCGTCAGCCGTCCTGCCGCGATCTCGTCGGTGACCAACTGCCGCAGGTACAGTGCGTTGCCGCGGGTGTAGCTGAAGAACCGTTGTGCGCTCGACGATTCCACCGCAGCGCCGAGAACTTGGGTGACCAGCGCGCTGACCCCTTCGGTGGTCAACGGGGGCACGGCAATGCGGGGCAACCGGGCGCACAGAGTTGCCACCGAATCCGGCACTGGCTCGCCGTCGCGGACGGTCATGACGACAGTGCCCATCGCCTGCTCGACGAACCGTTCGATCACCAGGGCCGACTGGTCGTCGAGCAGGTGGGCGTCGTCAACGCAGATCAGCACCGACGGTTCGCCGGCGACGAGGGCCTGGATCACATCCTGCACGCGGCGCAGCGGATCCGGGCCACACTGCGCGGTGTAACCGGCGAGCGCACCCAGCGGGATCGACTGGCCGGTGACCGTTGCCGCGATCCATCGGACGAGCCCCTGCCGTCGCTGCACAGCGGCGTGCGCCAACCGGGATTTGCCGACCCCGGCCGGCCCGGTGAGCACCGCGCCGCCGTGGGAGTTCAGCGCGGCCGCGACCAGGCGCAGTTCGTCCTCACGATCAACCAGTGGCCACGCGGTCGGCACATCCGGATCCTAAGGCCGCGTGGTCAGCCGCGCCTGCGAGAACCGAATGGTCCCCGCAGGCGGGCCACCCGATCAGCCGAACTGTGACCGCACCGCGACGGCATCCGCGGCTGACAGGGCCGCTGCCGCCAGTTGCCGCGCCTCGCTGCTGTCGATCGCGCGAACAGCGTCCTTGGTACCCGGAATCGCCGGGGGAGTGACGCTGAGGGCATCGACACCCAACCCGAGAAGCAGTGCGGCGGCGCGGTTGTCCGCGGCGAACTCCCCGCAGACCGAGACCGATGCCCGTCCCGCGGCGCCTTGGCACGTCGACCGCACCAACTGCAGGACACCCGGGTCGAACGCGTCCCCGAGGCTCGCGACGGCGTCGTTGTTGCGATCGGCCGCCATCGTGTACTGGGTGAGATCGTTGGTGCCGATCGAGAAGAAGTCGACGTGCGGCGCGAACGCTGCGGCCTTGAGTGCGGCGGCGGGCACCTCGACCATCATCCCGACCTGCAGATCGGACGCCTGCGGACCGGCTCGCCGGATCGCGTCGTCGAGCACCCGGCGCGCGGCGAACAGTTCGTCGAGGGTGCTGACCATCGGGAACATGATGCTGACCGGCGTATGCGTGCTGAGCCGCGCCATCGCCAACAACTGGTCGGACAACAGCTGCGAGTGTGCCAACGCCAGCCGAATACCACGCACCCCCAGATAGGGGTTCGGCTCAGCGGGTGTCGGCAGGAACGCCAGCGGTTTGTCACCACCCACGTCGAGGGTGCGCAGGGTGATCCTGCGTCCCTCAAGGGATTCGGCGATCTTGCGGTAGACCGCAAGCTGCTCGTCCACGTCGGGGGCCTGGTCGCGGCCCAGGAACAGGAACTCCGTGCGGACCAGACCGGCGAAGTCCGCGCCCTGGCTCGCTGCGGCACGCGCGTCGTCGGCCGAGCCGATGTTGGCGCCGACCTTGACCGTGACACCGTCGCGGGTGACAGCGGGCTCATGCGTGCGGGTGACGGCCTGCCGGTGCTGCTGCGCGGCTGCGGCGACCCGGGCTTCGAATTCCCGGCGGACGGCGTCGGGTGGATCGACAAGGTATTCCCCGCGCGTACCGTCGACGGCCACGGTGGTGCCGTCGGCGATTGTCAGCACAGCCCGTCCCGCACCTACGATGACCGGAATTCCTTTGGCCCGCAACAGGATGACGTTGTGTGCCGTAGCGCTGCCGAACGCCAGCAGCACCGCGGCGACGTGAGTCGGATCGAGTTCGGCGGCCTCGGCCGGAGTCAGGTCGGCCGCCACCAGCACGCCGGTGGCAGTGCCCGTGGGTGCCACATGTCCCAGCAGGGCACGCAGCACCTGATCGCCCACGGCGCGGACGTCCTCGGCCCGCGCCTGCAGATAGGCGTCGTCCACGGCGCCGAACTGATCCGCCACCTCGGCCACCGCGGCCGCCCAGGCCGCTGCGGCGTTGTGCCCCTTGTCGATTCGGCTCTTCGCCGCACCGAGGAGCGCATCATCGTCCAGCAGCAGTGCGTGCGCATCGAAGATCGATGCCTCGGCTTCGCCCACGGCACGGGCGGTGTGGGCGCGCACGTCGGCGATGGCGGTACGCACGCCGTCGACGGCTGCGGTGAGGCTGCGCCATTCGGCCGCAGGATCTCCACCCTGATGTTCGGGAACCTCGATGGCCCCCGCCCGAGCCGACCAGGCGGGGCCGATCCCCAGACCCGGCCCGGCGCCGATCGGTCGGCCCGTCGTGACCGGCTCGGATGGTGCAGCGGCGGACGGCGTCTCGTCGAACTGCCGGGCGGCCAGCGCCAGGATGTGCTCGAGTACCTCTGCGGCCTGCGGACCGGATACCCGGACGTCGACCTCGTCGCCACTGCGGACGCCGAGCGTCGCGATCTTGGAGAGGCTCGCGGCGTCGATCCACGCCGAATCGGTACGCGGGTTACGGATCCGTACCTGCGCGTCCCGGCCACGAACCTCCTGGACGAGGCGGGCCGCCGGTCTGGCATGCAGACCGTGCGGGTTGGCGACGACGAACGTCGCGGACAGCCCTTCGACGGCGGTCTCGGTGGCGGCATGTTCGACGCCGCCGCCCAGCTGAGCGAGTTTCCCGGCAAGCGCGCCGGAGGCCTCGGCAGCCACCTCCGCGGCCGGGGCTCCGCCGCCCGCGGCGACCGCGGCCACCACGAGCCCCTCGACGAGGGGAGCCGGGCACAGCAGGACCCGCTCGCGCACATCGTCGTCGAGCAGCTCCAGCGCGAGTTCGGCTGACAGCACGGCACTTCCGAGATCCATGAGCACGACTGTGCCGTCACCATCGTCGGCGGCGGCGATGGCGTCGACGATCGCGACCGCGTCGGTGCCGAAGGTTCTCTCGTCCAGGCCTGCCGCGACTTCGATCTGGATTTGCTTGCCGTGCAACATCTCCTGGGCCAAGTCGACTGCGGCGTCGGCGAGGGGACGGCTGTGTGAGACGACGACGAGCCCGACGGTCACGTGCCCACCACCGTCGCGGCGGCACCGATCAGCAATGCTGCCGACGTGGCCCCCGGGTCGATGTGTCCGACGCTGCGTTGTCCCAGATAACTGGCGCGACCTTTGCGGGCCACCATGGATTCGGTGGCGTCCCTGCCTTTTTCGGCGGCGGTCGCGGCGTCGGTCAGAGCCTTGGCCAGATCGGCGCCTGACGCGAGTGCGGCGTCGAGGGCGTCGAGGGCGGGGGCAAGTGCGTCGAACATCGTCTTGTCGCCGGCTTCGGCGCGGCCCCGCTGAACGACGCCTTCGATGCCGGCGCGCAACGCCGCGGCGAAATCCGGGCTGTCGGAACCCAACGCGGGCGCCATGCGCAGGAAGAAGGTGCCGTACAGCGGCCCGCTGGCGCCGCCGACCGATTTCACCAACGTCATGCCGACCTGTTTGCACAACGCGCCGGCGTCGGCCGGTGGTGCCTCGTCGAGCGCGGCCACCACGGCCGTCATCCCGCGATCCATGTTGATGCCATGGTCTGCGTCGCCGATCGCGGCGTCCAGATCGCTGAGATACGGGGCATTTTCGGCGATCAGCCGGGCGAACTCGCGGATCCAGGCGGTGAGTCGATCCAGATCCATGTCAGCATCCTCTCCGCAACGCGGGTGTGTCGACCGGGTGGTCCCACAGCCGCAGCAATTCGTCGTCAGCGCGTAGCAGGGTGACCGAGCAGCCCGCCATGTCCAGGCTCGTGATGTACGGCCCGACGAGTGAGCGCGCGATCTGCACGCCCGCCTTCTCCAGGATGGCCGCCACTTCGGCGTACATCACGTACAGCTCGATCAGGGGCGTGGCGCCCATGCTGTTGAGGAACAACACCACGGGGTCTGCGCCGGTGAAGTCGAGGTCGGACAAGATCGGCTCGACGAGGAGTTCGGCGACGGCCCGGGCGGGCTGCAGCGGCACGCGCTGCCTACCGGGCTCGCCGTGGATGCCGATGCCGAGCTCGATCTCGGTGTCGGACAGCTCGAACGTAGGGTGGCCCACCGCGGGAACCGTGCCCGACGTCAAGGCGACTCCCATGCTGCGTGCTGCGGCGTTGACCCGGCGCGCCACCTCGGCGACCTCGGTCAGCGGCCTGCCCTCGTCGGCCGCGGCCCCGGCGATCTTCTCGACCAGCACGGTGGCGCCGACGCCGCGCCGCCCGGCGGTGAAGGTGCTGTCCTGCACCGCGACGTCGTCGTCGACGACGACCGACTCGACCGTGATGCCCTCGCCGGCAGCCAGTTCGGCGGCCATCTCGAAGTTCATGACGTCACCGGTGTAGTTCTTCACGATGTGCAGCACGCCCGCGCCACTGTTGACCTTGATGGTCGCCTCGAGCATCTGGTCGGGCACCGGTGATGTGAAAACCTCACCGGCGCAGGCGGCGTCGAGCATGCCGCGGCCGACGAAGCCGGCGTGCAGGGGCTCGTGCCCGGACCCGCCGCCGGAGATGAGGCCGACCTTGCCCGCGACCGGGGCATCAGCGCGGTAGACGATGCGGTTGGCGTGGTCGACGCGCAGTTCCGGATGGGCCATGGCCATGCCGCGAAGCGATTCGGCGACGACGTCGGCGGGATCGTTGATCAGTTTCTTCACAATTCGGCTCCTCAGACTGCGGTCGGTGCTGCGTGGACGGAGAGATTCGCGGTGTCGGCGCGGGTGCGCGAGATTGCGACGTAGGCGAGTGCGGCGAGCGCGCCTGCGAGGAATTCCGCGGCGAGATAGATCGGCAACTGGTGCCAGGCCACCGAGCCGCCGGCGATCTGCTGGATGAGCATCGGGCCGAAGGTCCGGGCGGGGTTGATCGACGCGCCCGTCGTCGGCGCCAGCGGAATGATCGCGGCGAACACGACGAGGCCGATCGCCACACCGGCGAAACCTGCCGACGCCTTGCGGTGTATCACGCCGAACACGGTGAACACGAGTATGAACGTACCTACGAACTCCGCGAAAAACGCCTGTACGGCACTGATGTCGCCGCTGTAGGTGGCGATGCCCAGGCCGGCGTCACGCGCGCGGGTGCCCAGTACGCCGAGGATGGCTGCGGCTCCGACGGTCGCACCGACGAGTTGTGCGGCCACGTAAGCCGGAACCCGGGACCATGGGAACCGGCCGGTCACGGCCAAACCGACGGTGACGGCCGGATTGATGTGGTTGCCCGAGATGTGCCCGAGCGCGTAGACGGTCGCGACGACGACCGTGGCGAAGGCGAATGAGATGACGCCGAGGTCGGCCATCGTGAACGGCGCATGACCGTTGATGATGATCGTCGCGGGTACCGAGCCCACGCCGATGAACACCAGGAACGCGGTGCCGAAGGCCTCCGCGGCGAGTTTTTGAGTGATTGACGGCTCGTCCATGTCGTGCGCTCCAGAGAGTTGGGATATGACACATCACTTGCCGACTGAGAATCGGCTATCTCGTATCACATTCGACATTATCGAATGTGATCTGGAACATACGCTTATGCTGCTGTGAGCACAAGAGCGTCTTCGGCACGAGGAGGTCGTCGTGATTCAGGCGGTGGATCGCGCCCTTCGCATCCTCACGGTGCTGCAAGGCGGTCGGCGGATGAGCCTGGGGGAGATCGCCTCGGCGATCGAGCTCGCCCCGTCGACGGTGCACGGCCTGGTGCGGACGTTGTTGGCGCACGGCATGGTGCAGCAGGAGGTGGATTCCGGCCGCTACCGGCTGGGCCCCGCGACATTGCGGATGGGCAACGTCTATCTGGACACGCTCGAACTACGGTCGCGCGTCGCGGTGTGGACCGAAGGGTTGGCCCGCCGGACCGGATGTGCGGTGCGCACCGGGGTGTTGTTGTTCGACGAGGTCGTGGTGGTGGCGCACGAACCGCGTCCCGACGGCACCCGGCAGATGCCCGAGGTGGGCATCGTGATCCCGGCGCATGCCAGCGCACTGGGCAAGGCACTGCTGGCCTACGCGGCCGACTACCCGTCGGGGGAGCTGCGCGGTATGACGGGCGAGACGGTCACCGACGCCGCTGAGCTCGCCGGCCAACTCGTCCAGATCCGCGGCACCGGCATCGCGACGGAGGCCGAGGAGGCGGTGCTCGGGGAATGTTCGGTTGCGGCAACCATTTTCGACGCGTCCGGAGAGGCCGCGGGGGCGATCGGACTGGTGGTCCCCGCAGCGCGTTGGCCGTTGGACCCCGAGGCCGTCGACGCGCTGCGGGATACCGCACGCACCGTATCGCGTGAACTCGGGGCGCCGGTCTGGCCGCCCCGCCGCGGCGGATAGCGATCAGGTCAGCCGACGGTTGCGCCAGCGTCCGAAGCCGGTCGGCAGTTTGATGGCCGACATCACCGCACTCATCGGTGACGCGACCGACTTCACCAACGTCTTGCGGGTACCGATGACCGGCGGTTGGTCACCGTGCCACCAGATCGGTTGCAGCAGTGCCGATGTCAACGGGATCGCGGCGTCGACACTGTTGCGGCCCCACTCGCACGCCCGGTCGATGGTGGCGACCGACGGTGCCAGGTTGACCGGCGACAGGGTCGGCCCGAAACGGATGAGGTGATCGGCATACGGCGCGTTACGCACCATCTGCAACTGCACGGCCTGCGTGATCGGCACGAGCCACAGATGCCTGGGGTCCCACTGCGGATGGAAGCAGTCGAACGCCAGGTAGCAGGCGTTGCGGGTGCCCAATCGCCCGTCCCGCACGCGTTTCCACGCCAATTCGATCGGCACGTTGCTGGCCGCGCCTCCGTCGACGAGCGCGGCGACATCGTGGCTCTGACACAGCTCGTCCAGAATCGGTTCCATGCGTGGATCGTTCGTCTCGTGATGCAGCACGCCCGGAATCGCCGAGGAGAACGACGCGGCGTCGACGACGTTGAATTCGCGGGTCAGATCGTCCCCGCCGACGACGATGGGCTTCACCACCCGCGAATCGATGAACGAGGCGACCTGCCACATGCGGGCCGCGACCAGCGGACCGACACCCACCGGAAGCACGGGTAGCAGGCGCAACCCGGCCAGCTCCGGGCGCCGGAATCGCGACGGCAATGCGGCGAACGACCGCTTGCGCACCCCGGCCACCACGGCGTCGAACGGAATCGCCATGTCCGACATGCGCATCCGGTCTCCGTCCGCGCGGCTGAACATGGTGTGCGCGAACGCGTCGAAGCGGAGTGAGAACACGCCGGTCAGTCCGTGCCTGCGGCGTAACCGCTCTGAGCCGAGGATCGCGCGGTAGGACACGGTCTTGGCCCACTCGACGTAGTCGTCGATCGGCACCGGCAGGGTGCGCCCGACCACGGCGCCGATGATCGCTCCGAAGGATGACCCAAGCATGTAGTCGGGCACATGGCCCTCGTGCAGCAGCCGCTGCATGCCGCCGATATAGACGAATCCCGCACCTCCGCCACCGCCCAGGACCGTCACCAACTTCTTGTATCCGACTTCGGAATCCAGTTCGGCGGAAGAGAAGTCGTTGCGGTGTCGCTCGATGAGCAGGTCGCGCTGCTCCGTCTGGTCGTCGGTGAGGCGGTCCAGTGCCTCCCGGGCCGTGGTCAGTGCGATGACGGCGTCGCGTTCTTCGCGGAGCGGCCCGTGTAGCGCGTCGATCACTCGTGATCGCCATGGGCCCACCTGCGCGCCGACCGCGACATCGCCCCGTCCGCGCGTTCCGTGCGGGCCCGCGGCACCCGGTTCGAAGTCGCCCAGCCGGGCGAAGTTCAGGACATAGCGCAGCTTGCGCATCTCGGTGCCGGTCAGCACGTCGGCATGGGCGAGTCCGAGCCGGACGAGCCGATTCTCCATCTTCTGCAGCAGCAGGGTGGGTTCGGCGGTCGGTGGCGCCGAGACTTCCTCGAATGCGGTTTCGTCGACGTCGTCGACCGGCTCCACCTCGGGGATCTCCAGCGGGGCCGAACGCCGGACCAACCGGTTCAGAACCGCATCGGTGAACTCCATGTCACTGCCCTGGTTTGGTGATCGCCAGCACCTCGGCGTCGGGCAGCGAGGTCAGTGCTTCGGCTGCCGCATACCACGCACGTTCGGCGCGGCTTCCAACCTTCACCGGGAGCCCTCGCTACCCGCCCTGGAGCCCACGAATTCGAGCAGGCGGGGGTCGGTCGAGGTGAACCGCTCGACCTCCTCGCCGCCATCGCACCGCAGCAGCGCGATGGTGATGCTGTCGGGAGTCCGGGCGATCACCTGCCAGTGCGCGCCGGAATCCTCCCAGCGCACCAGATCGGCAACGCGATCGACATCCATGCTCCTACCATCGCATGTGATGGCGGCGATACATCGGATCCGGTTGGCGCGGGTGTATGACCAACCGGCGCCCGACGAGGGGACGCGGGTCTTGGTGGACCGGCTGTGGCCGCGGGGACTCCGCAAGACGGACCCGAGGGTCGGGCATTGGATGCCTGACGTGGCGCCGTCGACCGAGCTGCGGCACTGGTACAACCACCAAGCCGAGCGCTTCGACGAATTCGCCACGCGCTACACCGTGGAGTTGGAGGCCTCGCCGGCAGCAGAGGCGCTCGAAAAACTGCGCGCCATCGTGCGCAAGGGTCCGGTCACGCTGGTGACGGCGACCCGCGAGGTGGATTTGAGTCACCTGGTGGTGCTGAAGAAACTGCTCTCACCCGCGCAAGGTAGGTAAACCTACCCTCAGTTGCTGCGGTAGGCTCGGCGATCAAATGACCGAGATCGATGATGCGCCCATCCTCAAGCGCGAACTGACCGACATATCCGACGCGGTACGGGCCGTGGCCGCACCGCCCACCCCGATCGTGGCCGATCCGTATGCGATCCGGCCGGCCGATCCGGACGCGGACGCCGAGATGGTCTCCGAGTGGATGAACCGGCCACACCTGGTCGAGGCCTGGGAATACGACTGGCCGCCCGAGCGCTGGCGGTGTCACCTGCAGGCCCAGGCCGACGGTGAATACTCCCGGCCCTTCATCGGCAGCCTCAACGGCGAACCCGTCGGCTATATCGAGCTGTATCGCGCCGCGAAGGATTCGATCGCGCCGCGATACGCCGCCGAACCCCACGACATCGGCATCCACGCGGCGATCGCGGACCTGCGGTACGTCAACCGTGGTCTCGCCGCGTTCCTGTTGCCGCGCATCGTCGCCAGCGTCTTCGAGCTCGAGCCGAACTGCCGGCGCATCATGTTCGACCCGGATCACCGCAACGCCGGTGCCCGCAGGCTGTGCGAGTGGGCGGGATGCACGTTCCTCGGTGAACACGACATGTCCAACCGGCGCATGGCGCTCTACACGTTGTCGCGCCCCTGATCTGCCGAGGGCCCCGACGTCAGGCCTGACCGAACTCGGCGTAGCCGTCGTAATCCGGCTTCATCGCGGCGGCCACCAGCTCCCACAACACCTCGTCGGTGCCGCCGCCGACGCGGGCCAGCTTCATGTCACGCCACCACGCGCCCAGTGGCGTCTCGTCGACGAGATATCCTGAGCCGCCGAAGATGTGCATGCACTCCGAGAGCACTTCTTCTCCCAGCCGCGCAGCGCTCACCTTGATCGCGGCGGCGGCGCGCATGTCGAGCTTGCCCTGCGCGGCGATGCCCATCAGGCTGTAGCGCAGCATGTCGACGCGGGCCTGCAGGTCGGCGATGCGCATCCGCAGTGCCTGATGCTCGTAGAGGGTGCGGCCGAACTGCCGCCGTTTCATCATGCGCGCCAACGTGATTCCGATGACGCGCTGGGCGCCGGCCGCCACCTGCCCGGCGATGGACATGCGTTCGTGGGCCAGGCCCCAGGAAATCGCCGCCAGACCGGTTCCCGCCCGCGCGACCAGGGCGTCCGCGGGCACCCAGGTGTCGATGTGGACCGCCGCGGTGTCCAGCGGGCCCGCGCCGACCTTGCGGTACGGCGCCTGCACCTCGACCTGGCTGGTGGGTACGGCGATCACGACGACATTGCCGTGCCGGCTGGTCGGGTCATGATCGACGCTGCGGGCCACCACCAGGATGTGATCGGCGACGGGGGACAGCGATACGAACTTCTTGATGCCCTTGACCTCGAAACCGTCTCGGGCCGTGCGTACTTCGGTTTCGACGATCTGCAAGTCGGAGCCGCCGGATTCCTCGGAGGCTCCGATGCACAGCACCGCTTCGCCGCGGACCGCCTGCTCGCAGATGGTGCGGAGATATTCCGACTTGCCAAAGCGCCGCAGCAGGGCGATCGCCGAATCATGCAGGCTGACGCCTACTCCGATGCCCGCAGAGCCGGTGCGGCCCAGCGCGAAAGCCAGCTCGAACAGCTTGGCCATGTCGGGGTGTTGACCGTCGCCCCATTTTTCGGTGAACACGCCCGAACGCCCGAGGTGTTCGATGAGCTGACGCGGAAAGCGTTCGGTCGCTTCGGCTTCGGCTGTCCAGGCCGCCACGGACGAGTCGAAGGCCTTGGCGAGCAACTCACGGTATTCCTCGACGGTGGTGGTCGTCGCCGGTTGGGTCGCTGTCATGCTTTCACCATCTCCAGGTTGCGTTTGACCTCAAGCCGGCGCAGCTTGCCCGACGAGGTTCTGGGTAATGAGCCCGGGGCGACGAACACCACGTCGGCCGGTACGACGCCGCATTCCGAGGCCACCCGCTGTACCACTTCGCTGCGGGCATCGGATTCGTCGCCGCCACGGAATTCGGCCGCGATCACCAGGCCGGGCCGCGGGGCCCCTTCGTTGGCGCCGACGGCGACCACGGCACCTTCGCGAACTCCCTTGACCTGTGCGACGATCCGTTCGACTTCGGTCGGAAAGATGTTGCGGCCGGCCACGGTGATCAATTCCTTGGCGCGGCCGCACACCACCAACTGTCCGTCGACGAGGTAGCCGAGATCCCCGGTGGGGAACCAGTCGTCGCGGTGGCGGGGCTCCTGACCCAGGTATCCCGACATCATCGACGTACCGCGGACCTCGATCTCGCCGACCTCGCGGTCACAGACACCCGCGTCGTCCTTCGTGGGCCGCAGGCGCACCTGCATGCCAGGGATCGGCGCGCCCAGGACGGCCAGCCGCTGGGTGGTGGTACCGGTGTCGGTCTTCACCGTGATCTCGTCGACCGCGACACCGACGCCGGGTGTGGGAATCGATACCGCACATGACGATTCGGCCAGGCCGTAGGACGGGCACAGGGCTCCGGGGTCGAAGCCGAAGCGGACCATCTCCGTGCCGAACCGCTGGGTGCCGTCGCAGTCGACGGGCTCGCCGCCGTTGAGCGCGAATCGTAGGGGAGACAGGTCGAGGCCCTGCAGTCGGCTCGCGTACTTGCCAAGCATTCCGTAGGCCATGTTCGGCGCCGCGGTCAAGGTGGCCTTGCTCTCCGAGAGCCAGTTCAGCCAACTGAAGGGGGATGCGGCGAAGGCGGTCGTCGGTGCCTGCCATGCCTGCAGTCCGTTGATCGCGGTGGTCAACAGGAACGCCAGGCCCATGTCGTGGTACAGCGGCAGCCAGGAGCAACCGACATCGTTGCCGGACACGCTGATTCGCTCGCTGATACCGCGCAGGTTGGCCAGTGCGGCCGCCGACGGGATCTGCGCGGTGCGCGGGGTGCCCGTCGATCCGGCGGTGCCCTGCAGGATCGCGACGTCGGTGGGCCCGGACGCAGGACCGCGCCATGTGGCCGAACGCCGAGCGTGGGCAACAGTGGCATCGTCATGCAGGGTGAGTTCGGCGGGGGCCGTTCGCAGTTGCTCCAGATAACCGCCGTGGCTGAACACCGTGCCCACACCGATTCCGGTGAACCGGTCCATTGTGGACTGCGCCCAGCGCTCGGGGTCCGCGCCACGGATCGGTCCGGGCAGGATCGAGACTGCTGCGCCGGCCAGGATCGCCCCCACGATCGCGGCGACGAATTCGACGGTCGGTTCACCGACCAATCCGACCGCGCGCGAACCGTCTTCGCCGATGCGTTCGGCGACATTCTCGGCGCGCGCATGGACCTGGCCCCACGGATGACGAGCCCAGGTGCGGGTCTCGGTGTCGAAAACGACGAGATCGGCATTGGTCGTGGTCAGTGACTGCGACAGCGCCGCGGCGAGGGTGCTCACTGGTTGCTCTGCCCCGCAGGCAGTTTCGCCAGAATCGCGGCCTCCAGCTCTCCGACGGTGTCGCAGCTGAGTAGATCCTGTTCGGAGAGCGCGACACCGAGTTTGTCCTCGATTGCCACCATCCCGACTGCGAACGCCACGGAGTCGAGGCCGGCGTCGTCGATCAACCGGGACTCGCGCGTCACGCGCCGGATGTCGACATTCATGTCGTCGCGCAGGATTTCGATGAGGGCAGCGTTGACGGCGTCAGGCGTAGTCGGTTGCATGGAGTGCGACGGTACACCCGCAGATAAGGTAAGGCTAGGCTTATCTCCTGTGCCTGGTGCCTTTGTGTCTAGTAGTGGTGGCGAGCCAGATCTGTGCTGCCGTACCGCACGCCCCCGTCGACCACCACAGCCGCCGGGACCATCTCGGCACTGATCAGACCGTGTCCGTTGGTCAGCTCGTCCACCGTATCGAAGGCCGCGGCGATGCGATCAGATGTGTCGATCACGATTGTGGTCACCGGCACCTGACGGCCGATCTGGAAGAGCTTGTCTCCGTGCGGTTCCCGGGTGCCGCTGTATCCCCACACGCCACGCAGGACCGTGGCGCCTCGGCTGGTGCCGGACTGCAGCAGCTGACGCACGATGGCCCGGTGGATCGGGACACCGTCGTGCAGCGTGGCCTCGGACGTGTGGATCATGAGCTTCTGCCACAGCGGCCTGCCCTCGGCGTCGGTCGCGGGCAGGGACGGCGGGCGGGTCAGCAGTTCGCCGCCGCTCTTGCACAGTTGTGCCCGCTCGACGGTGAGCAGCGGCTCGTCCAGCAGGTCGTCGAGCTCGCCGAGTGCCGCCGCCACCTGTTGCCGCGTGCCGATCGCCATGATCATGATCGGAACATCGGAATTGCCGCTGAAGAAGCGCGCACGACGACGCTGCCCGTGCGCGGTCCCGTCGACCCCGAGAAGCACTGTCGCCCCGGCGAACCCGTGCCTGTGCAACGCGGCGCACACGGCACGATAGGC
The DNA here is from genome assembly GCF_001570425.1 of Mycolicibacterium brisbanense. GTDB lineage: Bacteria > Actinomycetota > Actinomycetes > Mycobacteriales > Mycobacteriaceae > Mycobacterium > Mycobacterium brisbanense. Next base: position 72,079 of record NZ_BCSX01000022.1, on the reverse strand, counting down.
AGGCATCCCGCCCACCCGGTGGCGCCGGCCGACATAGACCGTCAGCTTGGCTGTCTCCGGGATGGTCGGAGCCGGGCTGCCGCGCCTGACCAGTTGCGCGCGTTCGAGCGTGATGAGCCCACGGGTGGTCAGCGTGACCGTGTCCTCGGCGAGCGCAGCGATCTTGTCGGCGGCATCCACCGCCGCAACCGCCACCGGCGGATCCTCCGACATGCTCAGCGTCTGATCACTGCGCAAATGGTGGTGCGGACCGAAACTGGCGATCCCGCGCAGCATCACGCTGGTGGCGACGTCGTTGCTGCCGTACAGGTCGAACAGGGCGTCGGCGGCGAAGCGGTGACCATGGCGCATCCGCTCGGCGAAGTAGGCGGTGAGCTTCAGGTAGTCCGTCTCATGTCGGTCACTCACAGCCGAGCCCCCAACCACAGCCCCAATCCCGCCATCATCAGGCCGAGAACGACACTGACCACGATGTTGGCCGCCGCCGGCCACAGGCGGCGTTCTTCGCTCAGCCGCTGCGTTTCCAGCATCCAGGTGGAGAACGTGGTGTACGCCCCGACGTACGCCGTGCCGGCCAGCAGTGCGACGTGCGGGCTCAGTGCCAGGCCGCCGAAGAAGCCCAACAGCAATGCGCCACTGAGATTCACCACCAGCGTGCCGAACGGGAAGCCTCGGGTATGCCGCGCCGAGACCGCCCGGTCGACCAGAAAGCGCGACACTGCGCCGAGGCCGCCGAGCAGCACCACCCCGGTCCACACCAGTACCGTGCTCATGCGCGATCCGCCTGCGGCTCCTCGCGGGCCGTCACACGCTGACCCGCCGGACCAAGGCGGTGGCGAGCCCGACCGCGAGCAATCCCAGAGCCAGGCTGGCCGCCGTGTAGCCCGCAGCCAGGCCCCACTGCCCGGCCTCCAGCATTCGAACGGTTTCCACCTGCATGGTCGAGAACGTGGTCAATCCGCCGCAGACACCCGTGCCCAGCAACGGACGGCGGTAACTGGACACCGGCAGGCGTTCCAGCAATCGGGTCGTGAAGTACCCCAACATGAACGCGCCGATGATGTTGACGACGAAGGTCGGCCACGGCCAGTGGCCGGGTGCCGGTGCCGCCGCGATCGCCAGGACGGCGCGGGCGACCGTGCCCAGCGCGCCTCCGACGAACACTGCGGCCAGTTCGCGAGGGTCGTGGCCGAACATGAAGTAAAAGTATGGCGGCAACTCGGCGACCGGCAGACACCGACGCGCTTCTGGTAGCAGAATCGTCAACCATGGCTGCCAACCCGCGTGCCGGACAACCGGCGCAACCCGAGGATCTCATCGACGTCGCACAGGTGGTGACGGCGTATTACACCTTGCAACCCGATCCCGAGGATGTGGCGCAGCAGGTGGTGTTCGGCACGTCCGGACACCGCGGGTCCAGTCTGGATGCGGCGTTCAACGAAGGCCATATCCTGGCCACCACCCAGGCCATCGTGGAGTACCGGGCCGCGCAGGGCACCACGGGGCCGCTGTTCATCGGCCGCGACACCCACGCGCTCTCGGAGCCGGCATGGGCTTCGGCACTGGAAGTGCTGGCCGCCAATGACGTTGTGGCCATGATCGATTCGGCGGATCGGTACACCCCGACGCCCGCGGTCAGCCACGCCATTCTTACGTTCAACCGCGGCCGCGATGCGGATCTGGCCGACGGCATCGTCGTCACCCCGTCGCACAACCCGCCCCGCGACGGCGGATTCAAGTACAACCCGCCCAACGGCGGGCCCGCCGACACGGACGCCACGAGTGTGATTGCCAAGCGCGCCAACGAGATCCTGCGCGATGGCCTCAAGGCGGTCAAGCGCATCCCGCTGACCCGGGCGTTGCAGACCGCGCAACGCCACGACTATCTCGACGCCTATGTCGCGGACCTGCCCAACGTGGTGGACCTGCACGCGATCCGCGCCGAGGGCATCCGCATCGGCGCCGACCCCCTGGGCGGGGCCAGTGTCGACTACTGGGGCGCGATCGCCGAGCGGCACAACCTCAACTTGACCGTGGTCAACCCGCTCGTCGACGCCACCTGGCGGTTCATGACTCTCGACACCGACGGCAAGATCCGCATGGACTGCAGCTCGCCGAATGCGATGGCGTCCCTGATCGCCAACCGTGACAAGTATCAGATCGCCACTGGCAATGACGCCGACTCCGATCGGCACGGCGTCGTCACGCCCGACGGCGGCCTGCTCAACCCCAACCACTATCTCGCGGTGGCCATCGACTACCTCTACACCCACCGGCCCAACTGGCCCGGCTCGACCGCTGTCGGCAAGACGGCGGTGAGCAGCTCGATCATCGACCGGGTGGTGGCCGGGCTCGAACGCAAGCTCGTGGAGGTGCCGGTCGGCTTCAAGTGGTTCGTCGACGGCCTGATCACCGGGGCCATCGGGTTCGGTGGCGAGGAAAGCGCCGGGGCGTCGTTCCTGCGCACCGACGGGTCGACATGGACCACCGACAAGGACGGCATCATCCTGGCGCTGCTGGCCTCGGAGATCCTTGCGGTGACGGGCAAGACGCCGTCGCAGCGCTACGCGGAACTGGCCGAACAGTATGGGGCGCCGACCTATGCGCGGATCGATGCGCCCGCCAACCGCGAGCAGAAGGCGCGATTGGCCAAGCTGTCGCCCGAGCAGGTCACCGCGACGGAGTTGGCGGGTGAGCAGATCACCGCGAAGCTGACCGCGGCGCCGGGCAACGGCGCCCCGCTGGGAGGGCTGAAGGTGACGACCGACAACGCGTGGTTTGCCGCGCGGCCGTCGGGAACCGAGGACGTCTACAAGATCTACGCCGAGTCATTCAAGGGCCCCGACCACCTTGCCGAGGTCCAGCAGGCCGCCAAGGACTTGGTCAATACAGTTATCGGGTGAGTTCTGTCGCGGAGACCGACTGTCAAGCCAAACCGAAGCTGCCCGGTGAAGTCTGGGTTCTGATCGCTGCGAACGCCGTGATCGCGCTCGGTTACGGCGTCGTCGCGCCGGTACTGCCTGCTTATGCCCGCCACTTCGGCGTCAGTATCAGCGCCGCGACCTTCGTGATCACCGCGTTCACGCTCATGCGCCTGACCTTCGCACCCGCCAGCGGCCTGCTGATCCAGCGGTTGGGGGAGCGGCGGGTCTACGTCACCGGGCTGCTCATCGTGGCGTTGTCCACCGGCGCCTGCGCGTTCGCCCAGACCTACTGGCAGCTGCTGCTGTTCCGGTCGCTCGGTGGCATCGGCTCGACGATGTTCTTCGTCTCGGCGCTGGGCCTGATGATCCGGATCAGCCCGCCGGATGCCCGCGGCCGGGTCGCCGGCATGTTCTCCTCGGCGTTCCTGGTCGGCTCCGTCGGCGGCCCCGTGCTCGGAAGCCTCACCGCCGGCCTCGGGCTCAGCGTCCCGTTCCTGATCTACGGTGGCGCGCTGTTGGTGGCAGCCGCCGTGGTGTTCATCAGCCTGCGCCACTCGTCGCTCGCGGCGCCCGCGCTCGACGACGGTCCCAAGATGGGCGTGCGGACCGCACTGCGTAACCGGGCGTACCGCGCGGCGCTGCTGTCCAATTTCGCCACCGGATGGTCGGCGTTCGGGTTGCGTGTCGCCCTGGTGCCGTTGTTCATCACCGAGGTGTTCCACCGCGGGGCCGGCGTCGCAGGTCTGGCGCTGGCGACATTCGCGGTCGGCAACGTCTCGGCCGTCATTCCCAGCGGGCATCTGTCCGACCGGGTGGGTCGGCGGCTCCTGCTCATCGTCGGACTGAGCGCGGCGGGACTTTCGACCGTGTTGGTCGGATTCACCGACGGGCTGACGCTGTTTCTCGTCAGCGCGTTCGTCGCGGGATTCTCCACCGGCATCTTCTCGGCCCCGCAGCAGGCTGCGGTGGCCGACATCATCGGCAGCAAGGCACGTGGCGGCACCGCAGTCGCGACGTTCCAGATGATGTCCGATGTCGGCTCGATCGGTGGCTCCCTGCTGGTGGGCATGATCGCTCAGCATTTCTCGTTCTCGTGGGCATTCGTGGCCAGCGGCGCGATCCTGCTTCTCGCGGCGACGGGCTGGGTTTTCGCCCCGGAAACCCGCCATATTCCGTCCACCGAGCACACTCCGGCCCGTGCGTTGGGTCCAGAGTCCGGCGGCGAGGTGCCTTGACCAGCGATTTTGAATGGCGGGTAGCCGTGGTGTAACTTCGTGGAGCACGACAAACGGGGCTATGGCGCAGTTGGTAGCGCACCACACTGGCAGTGTGGGGGTCAGGGGTTCGAATCCCCTTAGCTCCACGTTTGAGAAACCCGCTCTGACCTCGGTCAGGGCGGGTTTTCTGGTTACGCCGCGGTGCCGGCAAGGTCGTTCCGGTGCCGAGGGGGCCGGCCCCATCACCGACATTCACATGAGGGACAAATTCCGCGGCGCTTTTGTCCCTGGTGTGAATCTCGGTGAGGTCAACGCCTGACAGCTCACGCCAGCGGCGCGAGGCCCACTGACGGGAACAGGTCGTGGGTGGGCAGCGTGTCCATGACGGCGTCGATGAGCTCGTCGTAGTCGGGCTGCATCTCCCGCTGCGGTGCGCCGGCGTTGTACGTGACGGCCCAGCTGATGCCGTCGTCGCGGATGGCCATCAGGGCGTCGGTATTGCTCAAGCCGCCGTTGTGCGTCCACTCGACGCGTCCGTCGGTGGCGTTTCCGGCGAACATGATGTCGGCCGGCGTGTACGTGTTGAGCAGCCGGTGCTTGGAGGTTTTCGAAAAGCTCGCAAGCACTTTCACCAAGTCGCACGACGGAAATGCCATCCCGCCGATCGCGTCGCCGACCTCTTCCAGATTCACGTTGCCGTAGCCGGACCGCACCAGAGGCTGGTCGGCACTCATCAGGCTGGCGGGCAGATCCATGTTCCAGTCGTGGCTGAGAACCTCTTGCGGCCGTCGACGCGCGAGCGTCGAACCCGACGGTGTCGGCAGCGTCAGTCCCAACGGTGTCAGGACGCGGGACTTCAACGCGTCGAACCACATACCGCCCGTGAGCTTCTGGACGAGGGCACCGAGGAAGAGATAGTTCGTGTTGCGATAGTCACCTTTCGGCGGATCGAACGGCTGACACATCATGAAGGCGGCGAAGTCCAGCTTGCTGCGCGCCGGCAGCGACTTTCCGAACGCGGCGACGACCTCGGGGTCGAAACTCGCGAAGTTTCTGGCGACGGCCGTCTGATGCTTGATGAGTTCGAGGACCGTGATGTCTTCGAACCCCTTCGTCTTCGTCATTCCCGGCGGCGGGTCCAACGCCAGCAGGTGGTCGATCTTGCTGTCGTCGCCGAACTGCGGTCGGGTGGTTGGGTCCTCCATGAGTTGCCGGATCAGGATCGCCGTGAGGACCTTGCTCTCACTGCCGATCCGGAAGCTCGTCTGCGGTTGCGCGATGGGATAGCCCTGCGCGCTCCACGTGAACGCGCGCGCGTAGATCAGTCGATGGTCTTGCGCCACCGCCAGGTTGGCTGCCCGGATGCCGGTCCGCTTGAGGTAACCGGCCATCGCCTCGTCGAGGACAGTGAGCTCGGGCACCGGAGTGCCGGTGATGACGAGCCGACGCGGCAGCGGGTCGATCCGCTTCTTGAAGATCACCGAGAACCGGTGGTCGTCCGTCCCGCCCATGTCGATGTGCCGCGGCAGGTAGCCGAGTTTGCGGTGGGTTTCGACCTTGGCGTCCATCTCGGCCGGGGTGAGGCCACTGAACGACGCGCCGGGGCCGATGTCGTCGTCGCGGTACAGCGAGGCCCACTGATCGTCGGACACTGCGGTGAGTTCGACGCGCCCGCCGTGGGCGAGCTGGATCGGCAATTTGGCCATGTCGTCGTCAGGCGCGGTCGGGTGCGTTTCGTAGACCGACCACGGGATGGTGTCGGGATCTCGGCGGTAAACGCCTGCCGCCCAGGACGCACCGCTGTTCTCGAAGAGCGTCAGACTGGTCAACACCGCCTGGTTGCGCTGGGCGATCTTGTTCATCGCCAGTAGCGATCCCGGGTCGGTTGAGGCGCCGTCGGTCATTCTCGGAAACCACATCAGCGGCGGCTCGCCGGGGCGAGTGGTTGCCGCCCAGACCCGGTCGGCGCCATCCCCCGACGCGGATATCAGTTCGATCGAATGGCCTTGAGCGGCTTCGGTTTCCAGGAATTTCGCCAACCCGGCCTCATCGACACCGTGGATCTCGTGCTGATCGGTGTCGCTGCTCTTGAGCCAGACGGCCGCGTACACGACGCTGCTGGACGAGAGCCGTTGCACTGCCAACGACACCATGCGGTGGTCGTTGTGCAGAGCGGCGATCTTGTTCTTGTGGAAAGCGGCGTCCCGGTTCCAATAGGCCCCCCATGTCACCGATGCCTGGTCGACGGCACCGTTGGTGGGGGTCCACTTGATGTCTCCGTGCTGGAAGTGGCTGATGCGCCCATCCGTCCCGGCCGGCCCCTCGTCGGTGCGGGGATAGCCGAGCCAGCTCTCCTCCCAACCCAACGAGGCCCACTTGGCGTGGATGGCGCCGTGCACCTCGTGGGCGCCGGTCGTGGGGTGCCAGTAGATCGACCCGTGGTCGTAATGACGGAACCGCCCGGTTCGGTCCGGACAGAAGGTCTCCGGCCCTTTCGGTGCGCCAAGGTCGAAACCCGCCGCTTTCAGTGCCGCGTATTTGTCGTCGATCGCCGTCATGGCACGATCACCGCCCCGGTTGCCTTGGTCCAACGGATGAGTCCGTGCTCGAACTTGCTGAAGCGGCTACCGTCCGCGGCCGGTGTCTCGTCGGTGAGCACACCGCCGAGTGATGCGCCCTGTGTTGACTGCCACGCTGCCAAGATCGGGCCGTGTACCGCGAAGGCCCGCCAGTCGTGCCCGGGCCAATCGATGACGCCGTGCTCGAACGTGCTCCGCCGCGTCGGTGGGGTCGACGCGTGCTCGTCGGAGATCGGGTACCCGACCGCCGATCGGACGCCGCCGATCCTGATCCATTTGTTGTAGATGGCCCCTTGAACGGCGAACGCGCCCAGATCTTTTCGCCAGACGATGGCAGCCCCGTCGAAGTAGGAGATGCGCCCCGCCCCGTCGCGGGTCATCAACTCGTCAGACGTGGGAAACCATGGATCTGTCGGACTTTCGACTGTGCGAAGGTGATCGAGGATGGCGCCGTGTACCTCGAACGCTTCTTGCGGGTCCGGCGCGGCGAGGTCCAGGCGGATCTCTCCGAAGGCGTACTTGCGCCGGCGGCCGCGGCCGAAGTCTTCTCCCGGGCTTTTCGGCGGTCCGAGGAAACCGTGGTCGCCGCCGAGCATCGCATATTTGTCGTCGATTAACCCCACAGGCGGGCACCTTAGTGCAGTAGTCTTGGCCTCACCAGATGCTTCTACTGTGAATCGCTGGCGCGCTTGGTAATTCGCCTGTCTGTTGGTGCTGCGTCGGGCACGAGGGGGTAAGCCTGGGCTGACGTTGTCGACGGAGGCGCCGCGTGGGTCCAGATGCCGTGATCTGGCGACGTGGCGCCGAATTCTTCTTCAGGGTCGCTGATCAAGCGTTGTCCCGCAGGTGTTTTCACCGGGGATCGCGTCACGATGCTCGATCGCTTCTGCGCTGACTCTTGGCGCAGCCCTTGCGTCGATGAGTTCTGTTGCGCTGCAGTACCTCGCGATACGTTGAGTCTTCATAACCTATCGATAACCTATACATAGGTTGGCTCGATATCGTCGAAGGTGGGACGAAACGGAAAGTCACCGTTGCTTTCCGTGCCCAGCAATGACTTTGGTCCGAGTCGGGGAGGCCGGAGCCATAGCTTCGATTCACGTTTCACAGGGGTGCTCATGAAGAGTCTGAAGAGAGTTGCAGTTGGTGCGGCCATCGCCGGGGCGCTCGGCGTGTCCGCGCTCGGCCTTGGTGCTGCGACGGCCAACGCGGCACCGCTGACGCCCGGCGTGCAGTGGTCGCAAGGCCCGTGGCATCACGGCGGTTGGGGCGGCGGTCCCGGCTGGGGAGATGGACCGGGCTGGGGCCCGCCACCGCCTCCGCCCTATGTGGGCTACGGCGGCTGGGCTCCGCCGTGCGTGTCCGGGCCGCTCGGCTTCGTGCAGGTCTGCGCCTAGCGGTGAGAACGGGACCCGCTCCGACCATCGGTCGGGGCGGGGTCCCGCGTCGTTCGCCGAACACCAACTGCCACCCCGCCAGGCCTGACGGGGTGGCAGCCGCATCCGGTGTCCTACAGCCGAATGAATGCGCTCGCCTGGGCGTCCCACACGCCCCAGGCGCCGATGTCAGGATCCCAGACCACCGGGAGGCCGGTGGCCCAGTCCGGAACCGGCGGAGCCGGAGGCGTGCCCATGGGCGGCACGGCCGGGACCGTGACCCACGGCGGTGCCGAGGCGAACGGAATGCGGTCCTGAGGCATTGGTCCACCGTGCCCAGGAGGCGGCAGATAACCCTGCCCCGGCGGCAGCGGATTGCCAGGTACTCCGGCATTTACGCCAGGACCGGGAATCCCCGGAGCCGGAACGGGTGGTGTCGGTGGCATCGGGACGTGCGGATCGGCGTGGGCCAGACCCGCGCCGATGCCCAAGCCAGCCATGCCGAGCATGCTTGTGGTGACTGCACGCGCTGCGATCTTCTTCAAGGCCATGCGTTGAACTCCTTGCGTGTGCTTCTCGATGACGGGAGCGCCAAGCAGTGCGGCACACAGCGGCGATCCCTGACCCCCCACGCACGCCGCATACCCGAGAACACGGGGGAGCCAAACACACGCCAGGTGAGAGCGGCGGCAGGCAAAAATCGGTGGGGACGCCCCGGCCTGGTCATTACGCTCGCTGCATGGATGGGCCGTACATCAACCCGCACAACACGCCGTGGCACCGTGACATCGCCGAACGCAACACGGTCCTGCGAACGCAGGTCGGCTCGGGGCTGCATGGTGTGACGGTCGACGGCACGGACGACCGTGACGAGATGGGTATCTGCATCGAACCGCCGGACTGTGTGATCGGGCTCGCACGCTTCGAGCAGTACCAGTACCGAACTCAGCCAGAGGGCGCGCGTTCGGGTGCGGGTGATCTCGACCTGACCATCTACAGTCTGCGCAAGTGGGCTCGGCTGGCCGCCGGCGGCAACCCAACCGTCCTGTTGCTGTTGTTCGTGCCGCCTCAGGAAATCGTCGAGATCGCTTGGCCGGGAAGGGAACTGCAGGCCAATCCGGAGCTGTTCCTGTCGCGCGACGCCGGCAGGCGGTTCATCGGCTATCTCGATGCCCAACGTGATCGGATGCTGGGCCTGCGCTCGCAGCGCACCAATCGTCCGGAGCTGGTCGACGTGTACGGGTACGACACGAAGTTCGCCTATCACGCGATACGGCTCGGCTTGCAGGGCGTCGAATTGCTCAGCACCGGTCGGATCACACTGCCGATGCCGGAGCCGTCGCGAACATGGCTGCGCGACCTACGGATCGGCAAGGTCGACAAGCCGACCGTCATCGACACCATTGCGGATCTGCGCGCACAACTCGTCGCGCTCACCGATACGGCCGATTTTCCGGAGGGGCCGGATTACACCAAGCTGAACGATTGGCTGGTCGCTGTCTACACGCGTTGGTGGACAACCGATGCCGCACACCCCACCGCTACGACAGTTCGTTGACCATCGTGATGCCAAGTGGGCCGCGGCCTTGGCCCGCGACTCTTCGGCCACGTTGCGCTCCGGCTGGCGCGGTGCCCGAGACCCGCTCGAGAAACTCGCGCGAGTATTCGTCATACGACAGCACGAGAGTCTCCGCGGGCGTATCGATGTCCACGTAGTGGTGCCCGGGTTTGTTGGTTTCGCCGTGGGCAGCCAGGTATTCGGTGATGGTGACGGCAAGAGCGCGGTCCAGCAGCCACAGGACGTGTTGAGTGCCCAGTCGGATGTCGGCCGCACCGGTTTGCAGGCGGAATTCGTGGATGACACCGTCGTGCCGTAGCTCTGACGAACCGCGTCGCACCGCTTCGGACAGTGCGCTGTGAACGATCGGAACACCGCCGGCGTCCATCGCCAACAACACGACGTCCTCGCCCTTGAACTCGGCGGCGTACAGCACCCGAATGAAGCTCACGATTCTCCATCGACCGTGGGTGATCCCGGTCGACGATAGCCGAAGCTCAGTGGTGGAAGAGCAGGGCACCGTCGACGCCGCCGAAGGGCTGCTGCAACTGAGCGGCTTCTTGGGCGGCGTCGCCCGGGGTGGCGGTGATCTGGGTGTTGCCCGGGTTCTGGTTGATCGACGCCGTATCCGGCAGGGTGCTTGCGGACGCGATCGGCGCGGCGACGATGGCGATGGCGGTCACACCCATGGCGACCAGCGGAACGATACGAGCATTGATGGCGTGCATGGTCTTCTCTCAATCTCTGCTGTTGTTCTGATGCCGAACTCGGCACCTACCAGAGTCGTCCCGCGGGGCTTCGGTGTCGTCAGCGCTGGCACCCAACCCTGTCTTCCAGCTAGCCGGAAGAGCCGCAGATTGGGTCAGATCGGCGACGGCACCGCGGCAGACCACTGAAAAGCATTGCACAGCAGAGCGTTTCCCCTACGCTGAGCGATGAAGCCGGCAGGGGCGCATGCCCGTAGAATGGTTGGGTCGCCCGAGCGGTGCGGCGGCGATCACGTCAGAGATACGGAGCGACCGGTGTGCGCCCTTCCCCTTCGACCTTATAGCGCACAGGGGGGCTTGCGGCAAGGCCGGGGGTATGGCGCAAAATCGCTGGCCTGAACCAGAACTCGGCGGGAATGCGGCACCCGTGTGCCGCGAGATGTGAGAGCGAAAAGCGAGAGTATGTCAGAGTACGAAGACGAACTGCGGTCCGAGCGCGAATATGTAGCCGGGCTGTACGCCCGCCTCGACAGCGAGCGGGCTGAGGCCAACCGTCGCTACAAGGCGGCGTTGAGCAGCCCCGTCGACCCTCAGAACGGCAGCACGCTGGTCGAACGCGACGCCGAGGTGCGCGCGATGGCCCGGGAGATGCAGCGGTTGGATGTCGCTGACTACGGTCTGTGCTTCGGGCGGCTGGAGACTCTGGACGACGAGCACTTGTACATCGGCCGCCTGGGCCTGCTCGACAGCGAGAACGACTACGAACCGTTGCTGCTCGACTGGCGGGCGCCGCTGGCCCGAGCGTTCTATGTCGCGACCGCGGCCAGCCCGGAGGGGATGCGGCGACGTCGTCAGTTCCACACCCGTGGCCGGCGGGTGATCGACTTCACGGATGAGACCCTGGGCCGCCCGACCGGCGCGGAACTCGGTGAGGAACTCGACGGGCCGGGCGATGCTGCGCTATTGGCCGCGGTCAATGCGCCGCGCGGTGAGGGCATGCGCGACATCGTCGCGACGATCCAGGCCGAGCAGGACGAGATCATCCGGTTCGAGCACCCCGGCGTGCTCGTCATCGAGGGCGGCCCGGGCACCGGCAAGACGGTGGTCGCCCTTCACCGGGTCGCCTACCTGCTGTACACGCAACGCAAGCAGATGGAACGCCACGGTGTACTCGTGGTGGGCCCGAGCCCGGAATTCCTCAATCACATCGGGCGGGTGCTGCCGTCGCTGGGCGAGTCGCAGGCGGTCTTCATGACCACCGGTGATTTCGTGCCCGGCCTCAGCGTGACTGCCGAGGACACCGAGGACGCCGCGCGGTTCAAGGGATCGCTGAAGATGCTCGACGTCTTGGCGGCTGCCGTGGCGGATCGTCAGGAGCTCCCGGAGGAGCCGATTCCCATCGACCTCTCGGACGTCACAGTTCGGATCGACGCCGCGACGGCGGAGTGGGCCAGGGAAGAGGCGCGCAAGACCGGCCTGCCGCACAACGAGGCCCGTGCCGAGTTCATCGACGTCGTCACCTACGTGATCACCGAACGTGCCGTTGCCCGTATAGGGAAGGGCTGGTTGACGCGCGATGACAAGCACGCGTGGGCGCAGATGCGTGCCGACGTGGTGAACGAACTCGAGGATCACGAGCAGTTCACCGCCGCACTGAATCAGCTGTGGCCCATCCTGACCCCCGAAGATGTTCTGCGGCAGCTGTACACGTCACGCGAGCGGTTGAGCGCGGCAGGAGCCGACGACGCGTTGTACCGTGCCGACGGCGAGGCCTGGACGGTGTCCGACGTGCCGTTGCTCGACGAGCTGGTCGATCTGCTGGGCCGCGACAAGGCAGCCGACGAGGCGGCCGAGCGGCTGCGCAAGGAAGAGGCGGCGTACGCGGCCGGAGTGCTCGATCTGATGGTCGACCGCGAGGACCTGATGGACGACGAGGATCACCTGCTGGCCGCGGACCTCCTCGATGCCGAGCAGCTGGCGGAGCGGTTCCAGGAGCAGGATGGCCGTGAACTCGCCGAACGTGCTGCCGCGGACAGGGATTGGACCTACGGGCATGTGGTGGTCGACGAGGCGCAGGAGCTGTCGGAGATGGACTGGCGGGTGCTGATGCGGCGTTGCCCGCGGCGGTCGTTCACGATCGTGGGTGATCTCGCGCAGCGCCGCTCGGCGGCAGGGGCGACATCGTGGGGGTCGATGCTGGAACCGTATGTGCCGTCAGAAGCCAAGGGTCCGAACCGGGCCGGCCGGTGGGTGTACCGGCCGCTGACGGTGAACTACCGCACGCCCGCGGAGATCATGGAGGTCGCGGCCGCGCTGCTGGCCGAGTTCGCTCCAGGCGTCCAACCGCCGGAGTCGGTGCGCGCGTGCGGGGTCAAGCCGTGGGCCCGCAAGGTCACCGACGATGAGTTGACCGCTGCCATCGAGGAATTCGTGCGGGAGGAAGCCGGCCGCGAGGGCACCAGTGTGGTCATCGGGCCGGCGGGGATGCCTGGCACCGTGCCGCCTGCGGCCACCAAGGGTCTGGAGTTCGATGCGGTGCTCGTGGTGGAGCCGCAGCAGATCCTGGCCGACGGGCCGCGGGGTGCGGCTGAACTCTACGTCGCCCTCACTCGCGCCACCCAGAGACTGGGTGTCCTGCACCGAGATCCGTTGCCGACGGCGCTGGCCGGGCTCGACGAACGCTAGCCGGTGACCGCGGTCGGATGCTGCGCGCCGGACGGATCGGGGACATCGAGGCCCAAGTGGTCGCGCAATGTCGTGCCCTCGTAATCGGCGCGAAACACCCCGCGTTCTTGCAGCAGCGGCACCACCCGGTCGACGAACGGATCGAGACCGCCCGGCGTGACGTGCGGTACGAGGATGAAACCGTCACTGGCATCGGCCTGGACCAGATGATTGATGGATTCGGCGATGGTGGCGGCCGATCCGATGAAGTTCTGCCTGCCGGTCACCTCGATGATGAGTTCGCGGCTGCTCAGTCCTTCGGCCTCGGCCTTGGCTCGCCATTCGTTGGCGGTGGCAATGGGGTCGCGGTGCATCCGGACGCTGGCGCGGCCGCGGGCGATGGTGTTCTCGCCGACGATGGGGTCGACAGTGGGGAGCGGACCGTCAGGGTCGTGGTCGGAAAGGTCGCGGTTCCACAGTTGTTCGAGGAATTTGATCGCCGTCTGCGGTGACACCTGGGCCAGCCGGACTTCATGAGCGAGGTCGGCGGCTTCGGCGTCGCTGTCACCGAGCACGAACGTCGCGGCGGGCAGGATCAGCAGTTGGTCATGGCGGCGGCCGTATTTGGCGAGGCGGCCCTTGACATCGGCGAAGAACTTCTGACCCTCTTCCAGAGTCCCGTGGCGGGAGAAGATGGCATCGGCCGCCGCGGCGGCGAACTCGCGGCCGTGATCGGAGTCGCCGGCCTGGAAGATCACGGGCCTGCCCTGTGGGCTGCGTGGAACGTTGAAGCGGCCACTGATGTCGAAATGAGCGTCTCGGTAAGAGAATTCACCGGCACGCGCATCGGACACAAACACCCCGTTCGCCTTGTCGGCGACGATCTCGTCACCGCGCCATGAGTCGAACAGTGTGTGCGCGGCCTCCAGAAAGCTCTCGGCCCGTTCGTAGCGCTGATCTTCTGGCAGGAAGCCGCCGCGGCGGAAGTTCTCTCCGGTAAAGGCGTCCCACGATGTCACCACATTCCAGGCCGCGCGCCCGCCTGAAAGCTGGTCCAACGAGGCGAATTGCCGTGCCACCTCGTACGGTTCGTTGAACGTCGAGTTGATCGTGCCCGTCAGGCCCAGCCGGTCGGTGACGGCGGCCAGTGCCGCGAGCACCGTGAACGTGTCGGGCCGGCCGACGACGTCGAGGTCATAGATCTGCCCGCCTTGCTCGCGCAGGCGCAGTCCCTCGGCGAGAAACAGGAAGTCGAACTTGCCCCGCTCGGCGGTCTGGGCGAAGTGCACGAACGAATCGAAGTCGATGTGGCTGCCCGACGAGGGATCACTCCACACCGTGGTGTTGTTGACACCCGGGAAGTGTGCGGCGAGGTGAATCTGTTTGATGGGCTTGCTCATACGGAGTCCTTGTCGAAATTCACGCGGTCGCGTAGCGATTGGCGGGACGGTCCAGGCCGAGCAGGCCGCGCAGTGTCGCGGCCTCATAGCGGTCGCGGAACAATCCGCGCCGCTGTAGTTCGGGCACCAGCGCCCGAGTGATCTGAAGCAGATCGTGCGGGACTGTGGCCGGACGCAAACGAAAACCGGCTGCGCCGGCGGCGTGCCACTGCTCTATCAGGTCGGCGAGGCCGGTTGGCGTCCCGGTGAAAATCTCTGCATCACTGACATATTCGGCTCCGGCGAGTTCATCCAGCCGGCTGCGGCGCGAACGCGCGGCGTCGGCGCCGTCATCGAGGAACACCACCAGATCGGCGAATACTCGCACCGGCGCGGCGTCAGGAGCACGCAGCGCCGCGATACCGGCGACCAGATCGGTGACCTCGGCGGCATTGTGCGGGGTCACGAATCCGATGTCGGCGCTCGACGCGATCAGCGCGTAGGCGGGGTCGACGTGTGCGAGCGCAGCCACGATCGGCTGCCCCTGCGGCGGTCGCGGCGTGATCGAGGGGCCTTTCACCGAAAACTGGGCGCCGCTGAAGTCGATGTAGTGCAACTTGTTCCGGTCGATGAAGCGTCCGGTGGCCACATCGCGGATCTCGGCATCGTCTTCCCAGCTGTCCCACAGCCTGCGCAGCACCTCGACGTAGTCGGTGGCCTCACCGAAGAGTTCGTCGACGAGCCCGGCTGATCTTGCGGGCAGTTGGCGCCGCCCGAAGTGCGCGGCGATGTCGGGGCGCGCGGAGACCTGAACCCGTACCCCCGCCCGCCCCGAGCTCACGTAGTCGAGGGTGGCGATGGCCTTCGACGCGTGGAACGGTTCGGTGTGCGTGGTGATGACGGTGGGTACCAGCCCGATGTGCTTGGTGTGCGGTGCGACCCGGGCCGCGATCAGCACTGCGTCGAGCCGGCCGCGAACGCGATCGGTCCGACGATCGGGACGCCCCGGATGGTCGGACTGCAGCCCGAGCGAATCTTCGATGGTGACGAAGTCCAGCAATGCCGTCTCGGCTGCGGTTACCAGGTCGGCCCAGTATTGGGCGGTGAACAGATCGGTGGGGCGGGCGTCGGGCTCGCGCCACGACGCCGGGTGCCACCCGGTGCCGTCGAGTGCGACGGCGATATGGGGTGCGGCCACGGAAGGTCCTCGCTTTCGGTCGCGATCTTTGGCGGCAACGCGA
This sequence comes from Mycolicibacterium brisbanense, assembly GCF_001570425.1. Taxonomy (GTDB): domain Bacteria; phylum Actinomycetota; class Actinomycetes; order Mycobacteriales; family Mycobacteriaceae; genus Mycobacterium; species Mycobacterium brisbanense. The sequence goes on along the minus strand of NZ_BCSX01000022.1, from coordinate 56,434 downwards.
CCGGGTGGATCGATAATCCCCGCCGTCGCCTCACACGAGTGTCCAACCGGCCGTGACCTGGTCTCCAGGGATCGGCGCACGGTGAGGCGAAGTCGGCAGGGCCGGCGTCCGAAGAGGATCGGGGCCGGCTCATTCGCCCGGCGGGGGCACCACCAGGTCGTCCCAGATCGCGGTTATCTCGACGGTGCCGCCGATGACGGCGCGCAGCACGGTGGCGGCGTAGTGGCGCAACGTGTCGCCGTCTTCGAGGTACGTGCGATCGCGGGGAGCGGTGCCGACCCCGATCAGGTGGACATAGACCGCGGCGAGTCGGGAGTCCGTGATATCCAACTCGACATCGGCGACGGCTGCGGTCATCGCGGCGGCGCGTTCGGCCAGTGCCCAGGTCAGGAATTTGGCGAGGGCGATGTGGCTGACGCTGATGCCGGTGCGGGTGGTGCGGATGAGTGTGGCTCGACGCGGCAGATTGGCGATGCGATGGGCAATACCGGCGCGCAGCTGCGTGAGTGTTGATCCGGTCTGGGCCCAGCGGTCTTCGAGTGCAGCGGTGGAGTCCTGCTGTAGACCGGCGAGCCGGCGGGTCGCGTCGGCGATCCACGCCGCGGCCTCGGTCGTGGCGTCATCGTCTGCGGTTGCCGGGCCCATTGGTCGTCCAGTGTGACCCGCTGCGACATCAGCTGTCACGCTCGCGGGCGGTACGTCGACGGTGCGGTGCGTCATGGTCGGAACTCCTGTAGCGCTTCAGCGAGCCGTTTCCGAGTTCGCTGCAACTGGCCTCTGACTGACCCTTCGGTGGTGTGGAGCACCGTGGCGATCTCGGCCACCGGCATGTCATAGATCTCGCGTAGCCACCATGCTGCGCGGGCTGGATAGGTTAGCTGAGCCAGTTCGCGGTGCAGTGCCGCCAGGAAGTCGGTACCGAGAGCCTGCTGGCCTGGATCCGGGCGGCAGTCGGGGGTGTCGAAGACAGAATCCAGGTCGGTCTGCGGGCGTCGGCGGCGCATCGCGTCGATGGTTTTCCGAGTCGCCAGCGAATACAGCCAGGTGCGGAATTGTGACCGGAATGCGAAGGTTGGAAGCGATTTCCACGCGGCAATGAAGGTTTCTTGGACGATGTCGTCGCATTCGGCGGTTTCCGGGTAGGTGTTCGCGACGAACCGCAGCAACGCCGGTCCGTGCCGGACCACCAGCGCATCGAAGGCCGTGCTGTCACCGCGTTGGGCGCGTCGGGCGAGGGTGTCGTCGGGCAGTGACTCCAGCAAGTCATCTGCGTGCATTACCACATCACCCCCCGGGTTCGGACACGATTGTGTTCTGTATCTCGTTTGCGTGCGGACTGCGCGCAGGTGCCCGACAAACCGATTGTGCCTGACGATGCGTCCGGCGAGACCAACGAATGAAGGAGCAGCTGATGACCGCCCCCACCGAGACTCGTGAAGTTAGCTCGAACGCGCACGCCGGACAGTCCGGCAAGGCTCTGCAGAAGCTGGCCACCGACCACGGCGTCACCACCATCGCCGACATCGTGGTCTCCAAGATCGCCGGGATCGCGACCCGCGAGGTCGACGGTGTGTACGACCTGGGCGGGCAGGCCGCCCGGGTGGTCGGCAAGCTGCGGGAATCACTGCCGGGATCACCGAGCTTGACGCAGGGCGTGAGCGTCGAGGTCGGTGAACGCCAGGCCGCGATCGACATCGGCATCGTCGCCGAGTACGGCGTGGCCATCCATGACCTCGCCGACGGCATCCGCACCAACGTCATCTCCGCGGTGGAGAACATGACGGGCTTGGAAGTGACGGAAGTCAACATCACCATCCACGATGTCCATTTCGCCGACGACGACGATGACAGCAGTGCCCGCGCCGGCGAGCCCCGCGTCCAGTGACCGAACCGACGATCGGTGATCGGGTCGACCGGGTGGTAGCCGCGGTGACCGCCGTCGACGGTGTGGTCGGGTTGCACAGCGGCCTGGGTGTGCCCGCCACATACCTGCCAGGACGCACCATCGGGGGAGTGCGCCTGAACAGTGATGGCGGTCAGGTGCACGTGGTCCTCGAACTGCGGGGAGTGCTGCTCGAGACGGCGGAGAAGGTCCGGCAGGCCGCGACATCGGCGGCAGGCGTGCCCGTCGATGTCGTCGTCGGCGACGTCGTCGCGGTCACCGGGTCGACGAAGCGGACGCGGTGACCGACGTACGGCGCGCCCGCCGCGCGGCCATCCGGCGTCACCATCCTGATGCGGGAGGCTCGGCGCCGGCCTTGATGGCGGCACTGGCAGCACTGGACGACCCGCGCTGTGGACGCGCGGTGATCCGCGTGCACCGCACCCGGCGGGGCCGGTGGGCGGCATTTCTGACGCGCCACCGCCGCGGCCACCGGCGCGTAAAAGCTTTGCAGGAGAGGACTACACGATGAACACAAAACACACCGCCATCGGTCTTGTCGTCGGCGTGCTGCTGGCGATCGCGGCGGTCGCCGGCGGGATGCTCGGCCTGCTGCTGGCGGTCGTGCTCGGCGGCGCCGGCGCTGCCATCGGCGCCCATCTCGACGGGACCATCGACCTGACCGCACTTGGTCGCCGGCCCAGGAGCTGACGGTGGGATCGCTGATCACCCCGTCGCCGGGCCCACCGGCTTCACGGGGACGCACCGTGATCGCCGATCGAGTCCGGCGACGATTGATCGAGCGTGCGGTGTTGTCGGTAGACGGCGTCGCGCATCGGCGCGCCATCGTGCCCGGGCGTACTCTGCCGTCGATCACTGTGCGCGGCGCAGGGCATTCGTCACTGACGGTCGATGTCGAGATCGCGGCCCGCTGGCCCGTCGACACCGCAACTGTCGTCGAGGATGTTCGCGGTGCCGTGGCTCGCGAGTTGGCAACACTGGCAGAACATCCCGCCCGGATCGGCGTGGAGATCACCCGTATCGACACCGACCGGACGCCGGCACAGGTCGCCGACGCGTATGCCGCCGACGATTGCGCTGAGGGCGCGGCGGGAGCGCCTGCGGCGCCGACACGTCATTCGCCACGCCGGATTGCGGGCTCGACCATTACCGGCGTGCTCATCGCATTGGCACTGGTGGCCGTTGGATGTATCGCGATTCGCGATACTGCGGTCGCAGCAGGCTGGATCACCGGTGGTGCATGGATCAGCCCGGCGCTGCACTGGGCGCCACGAGCGCATTGGCAGTGGTGGGTATGGCCGTCGGCGGTCTTGGGTGTCGGAGTGGGGCTGACATTGCTCGTGGTTGCGCTCAAACCCCGCCGCCGCACCCATGTTCATGTCGGTGACGGCGTCTGGGTTCCGCGCGCCATGGCGCACCAGTGGACGGACGACGATGTCGTGCCACCGCTCGTGGACGTCGAGGCAGGTGCGCGATGACACCAACACTGCGAGTAGTCGACAGACTTCTCACCGGGCTGGTGGCGGCGATGTTGCTCGGCGGTTCGGTCTGGCTGATCGGATATGGTGCCAACGTCGCCGCCGCGCACCGAGCGGCGGAGCGGCTCGATCCCGGTGCCATCGGCGCCGTCGGCGACTGGCATTGGTGGCCAACGGTTCTCGGGGCCGCCGGAGTGGTCGCGGTGCTGCTCGGGACGTGGCTTGTGCTCCTGCATCTGCGGCCCCGCACTGTACGATCACTGCAAACATCTTCGGGCGCAGTAGATCTGGCTCGCATCGCGCAAGCCGCTGCAGAGGACCTGGGCCGCCATCCTGCGGTGCAGTTCAGTAAAGGCGTCACCCGGGCAGAGGGCGGACGGCCCATCGTGCGTGTCTCGGTCGGTGTGGCGCCCTCCACCCCGTCAGCCGAAATCCGTCGACTGGCCCGTCGGGTCGGGGCTGACGTGCGGTCCGCGGCTGCCGGCGATGTCGACGTCCAGGTGGTGATAGCTCCCGTGGCCGCGCACAAGGTGCGATCACAGGTCACCTGAGAACGTCCAGTGCAGCGTATGACGAGGGGACTGCACTGGATCCAAAGTAGTTGGGGCGACATGCATTCGCATTCAACCCAACCCCATTGGTAGCGGAGCAACGCTGCCACCAACGAGAGGAAACACCGAATGGGAATCGCCGACGACGCACAGAACACCGCGGCCGACCTGAAAGGACGCGCCAAAGAAGCCGCCGGGGCCGTCACCGGAAACGACGACCTCAAGGCTGAAGGCCAGGCCGATCAGGCTGTGGCCGCCGTCAAAGATGCGATCGCTGACGCCGCCGACAAGATCAAAGACGGTATCGACGCGGTCAAAGACAAGCTGACCGGTAGCTCATAACGGCGCTCACACGGTGCCGGGTCGCCTGATCGGGCGTCCCGGCACCAGAGTGCATGCGCGAGCGGCGTTGCCTGCGCAATTGAGCAAAAGGGGAGGACCCTCATCAATGGCTGTACGCATCGTCGTTCTGTCGTTTTGGATCATGGTCGCCATCATCGGCTACGCCACAGGACACTCCTGGTTGATGGTGATAAGTCTGGTTGCCTTCGCGCTCAACAGCGCAGTCGCGTTGAGTCGCTGGCCGTCCGACCCGCCATGAGGCGCGATCACTCGTGAGGAGGTCCACGAAGGCTGATCGGAGCCATTAAGGATCGTAATCCAACTCCGGCGTTCAACCACATACCGTATGGACTCCTTGGTGCCGTTACAAAGGAGTTCACACATGACGCAGCTCGCCCAGGACATCGAGGTGGTGACGCTCGGTGACCGCGACATCACGATCGAGGAGTTCGTCGCCGTGGCGCGCCATCGCGCCCGGGTCGAATTCGCGCCCGCCTATGTCGGCCGGGTCCTGCACTCGCGCAAGCTGACCGAGCGATTTCTCGCCGAGAACCGGCTGGTCTACGCCGTGACCACCGGATTCGGTGACAACGTTTACGGGCGCTGGATCGGCCACAGTGAACCGCTGAGCCGGCTGATGAAAAGGCATCGAATGGACGTTGAACTGTTTCAACCTTTATCTGCTGCGGCGGCTCGGACGGTGAGCGCCATCGACACACCAGCGATTATTGCTGCGACGCGAAGTGCTTCCAGGATCGTCTCGCGCTCAACACCTGACTCCCGGAGGACGCGCTCGTGTGCGCTGACGCAATGCCCACACCCGTTGATTGCGGATACGGCGAGTGCCCAAAGCTCGAACTGTGTCTTTTCGACACCGGGATTGGCGATGATGTTCATGCGCAGGCCGACTCGCAGGTCGTCGTACCGTCCGTCCAGAAATCCGCGTGCGCGGTAGAAGACGTTGTTCATGCCCATGATGGACGCGGCTCCCAGTGCTGCATCGTAGGCGTGTCTCGGTAAGACTTCGGCTGCATCGGTGGCGATGTCGGCCAAGACGGTGTCGTTACGGGCGGCAGCTGCCGAGGCAAGCAATGTGCCCCATAGCTGTTGCTGGTTTAGGGCGGTCGATCGGCGAATCGATCCGAGATTGAGTTTGAGGTCTTTTGCGTACTCGGGTAGGCGGTCTTTCAGATTCTCGATGGTCATCGTAGCGATGTCAGGCGTTCTCGGTGAGCAGCGCGCGTGTGTCGATGGTGGGGTCGCCCTTGCGCCAATTGCAAGCGCACAATTCGTCGGACTGGAGGGCGTCGAGAACTCTTAGGACTTCGTTGACGTTGCGTCCAACGGAGCCTGAAGTTACTGACACGAACTGCACGGTGTTGTCTGGATCTACGATGAAGGTCGCCCGGTCGGCAACACCGTCCTCATTCAATACGCCCGTAGCGGCGCAGAGTTCGCGCTTGATGTCGCTCAGCATGGGGAACGGTAGATCGCGGAGATCGCCATGCTGTGCTCGCCATTGGAAGTGCACGAATTCGTTGTCGACCGATGCGCCCAGGATCTGGGCGTCGCGGTCGGTGAACTCGTCGTTGAGGCGGCCGAAGGCCGCAATTTCGGTGGGGCAGATAAAAGTAAAGTCCTTGGGCCAGAAGAAGATAACACGCCATTTTTCGGGATGGTCATCACTGGTTACTCTTGTGAAATAGTCGTCAGGTTGGGAAGCGTTGATTGCGCCCAAGTTCCCGCCGATCAGAGCGACGAGGTCGTATGCGGGGAACTGGTCTCCGATGGTCAGTAGTGCCATGGTGATTTCTTTCGTCCGAATCGATTGTCGATGGTGCCGGTCCCGTTGGATTCAAACACCTTGTACTGCAACGATAGTGATGCCTTGGATGCTTGACAACGTGACGTGTGACCCACTTTTCATAATGCGGTAGTCACGTAATAGCGCTGTGGTACAGGGTCTTTCGTATCGATCTAGAAAATTGCGAGTTCTCGTTGCACTTGGTGGACCAGGGCTGCGGTGGCCTGGCGTATGAGACGTGCACTCAGTGTCGGGTCAGAGGAGCAAAGGGGGTCCATGCTGTCCAGCGCAATGACAGCCGTGAACGGGGAGTTGAGGCCGTGGTCGTTGAGGCGGTTGGTGCCGACGATGGCTGCCGAGGGTACCGAGAGCTCGGATGCCAGCGCTGCGACAGCGAAAGGTGCTTTGCCAAGGGCGCTTTGGTCGTCCATGCGGCCCTCGCCGGTCAGGACAAGGGCGGCACCTTCGATGGTCTCGGACGCGCCCAGCATGTCCAGAAAGAGCTCGGCCCCGCGGCGCAAATGTGCACCGAGCAGAAGCCCGGCCCACGCAAGGCCTCCGGCCGCGCCGGCACCGGGGCGCAGGTGCTCGTCTGGTCGGCCGAAGGCGGGTCCGGCGACTGCGGCGAGCTGGTCCAGGGCTGCGGTCAGGCTGTGAACTCCTTGCTCATCGGCGCCTTTTTGTGGACCGAACGTGGCCGCGGCTCCGCGTGGTCCGGTCAACGGCGCATCGACATCGCACGCGACGGTAAGTGTGGTCGTTTTGAGTCGGGGGTCCAGGCCGTCGGTGCAGACAGAGGAGAGGTCTTGTAGGCCAAGGGCATTCGGAGCTATCGGGGTGCCAGTGCGGTCACGCAGCTGTGCGCCGAGCGCGAGGAGCATGCCGGCACCCCCGTCGGTGGTGGCGCTGCCGCCGAGCGCCAGCGTGATGTCACGAAAGCCGAGGTCCAGCAGTCTCGTGATCACCTCACCGACGCCGCGACTGGTTGCCTCGAGTGCTTGAGCGGAACTTGGTCGCGACCCGCGTAGGCCGCAGATGGCGGCGATCTCGATGAGCGCCTGGGTGTTTGAGATGGCGACGGTAGTGATGCTCGGCTGCCCCCACGCGTCGGTGCAGTGGATCTCGCGGCGCGACCAGCCAGTGCGTAGCGCAGTGCCCACGCTACCGTCGCCTCCGTCGGCGATAGGCATGGTGATGCAACGATTCTCCAATCCCGCATCGCGGCATCCCAGCGCCATTGCGGAGGCGACTTGATCAGCGGTGAGGGTGCCTTTGAACTTGTCTGGAGCCAAAACGATATAGGGATGGTGTGCGTTCACGGTTGGCCTCCCATAGCGGTCAGCGGGCGCTGGCCATGAAGTCGACGAGAAATTGCGAGAAGATGACAGCGACGATGATGGAGAACACGAGAAAGCCGAGGGCCCACGTTCGCGCGTTGAGTAGCGGAAGCATTGTCGGCGAACCGTTTTCAGGAATCTGGTCCATGTCAGAGTTCCTTGCGATAGACGATGTCGGTGAGGACGGCTCCGACAGCGCACAGGGTTACGATGATGCCGCAGAATACCCATCCTGCTCCGCCTCCGCCCGATTGGGCGTACCAGTCGTTGACATAGACGAGCAGAAGTACGCCGAGCAGTAGTGCGCAGAGAACGACCAGTGCCGAGAGGCGGCGCAGTTTGGCGGTCCGGGCAGCGCTCAGGTAAGCCTCGATGAGTTCGGTGTCGTTGTCAGGCTGGTGGATCGGTTGAGGGGACATGTGTTTCCTTGCCGGTTATCCGCGCTGGCGGGCGATGTAGGACTTGGGCTCGGTGACGATGAACATGGCACCGAGGACTGTGCAGATGGATCCGATGGTGACGATCAGGCTGAATGGCGCGCCGTAGACGGTCAGCGAGAAAATGGCGATGAAGAAGAAGGCGAGAGTGTTGGTCAGGACGCCGCCGCGGACGGCGCCGGCGTAGGAAATGCCGATGTAGTAACCCATGATCATCCAGATGGCCCAGCCCAAGCCGATGACGGCTCCCATGGCAACCAGGCGGGGTTCTGACCACGCTTGACGGGCGATGTCGCGCCCGGTGGGAAACAGGAGGAACAGCAGTGCGTTCGCGATGAGAAGTTCGAGGAACGCACGCCACCAGAGGAACCCCTCGGCGGGCATGAGGTCGGTTCCGGCGGAGATCGCGAAGCTCTCAAAACCCCATGTCAGTACCGCGACGACGATGATGACCAGACCGGTCGCGAAGTAGACGCCGTGGGTGGGCGCGCCGATCTGCCCGCCGGAGACTGCGAGCCAGATGCCGACGGCGAGGGCGGCGAGCCCGAGGACGGTCGAGGGGCGCAGAATTCGCTCCCGGTACAGCGCGGCACCGATGACCGCCCCGACGACGCCGGCGAGTCCGCCGACTGCTCCTGCCAGTGCGCCGCCGATGAGACCGGAGGCGGCCGCGAAGCACAAGTCACCGACGAAGCCGCCGACGGCGACGAACAGATTCCACCAACTGACTCGGTGCCCAAGGACGCGCAGGATGTCGCGCCACGTACCGCTGACGGCGAGGAACGCCCCGATTCCTAATACGCCGAAGGGCACCTGGAGTGTGGCGACGAGGGCGAAGGCGCCGGTCGGGGCTTCAATGTTGAACGGTGGCGCGGTGACGATGGAGCCGAGGAGGCCGAACGCGAGGCCGAGTGCCGGCGCGGCCAAGACGGCGTAGATCATGCCCATCCGGGTTTTCTTGCCGTCGGCCAGGCGGGAGCGCTCCGCCAGATGCGTTGGGTCTACCGGGTGCAGGTGGGTCATCGCGCGGTGTCCTTGCTGGAGAGTGCCACCGCGGTGGCCATGTCGATGGGAAGACAGTTGTCGAGGTTGAGTTGGTAGGCGACGAGAGGTCGTGCGGATTCGGCGAGGCGGTAGCGGCGCAGAATTTGTCCGCAGTGTTCGCGGTGATCGAGGACGTCGACCCAACCGACGGTGCTCAGTCCGATGAGGTCCTCGCGCAGGCCACGGAGTTCACTGTCGCGGTAGTGCTGGCGCAGCAGCGCGAACAGTTCGTATTCCCAGGCACCTTGGGATCCAAGGTGATAGAGAGTCATGGTGGCCTGGTATTTCGGTGCTGGTTTCATTTTGAAATCCTGGTGATGACAGTGCCGGTAGCCAGGGAGGACCCATGGTTGGACGGCGTCGGAAGGGCGGTCAGCGGCTACGGTGCGGTGTTCGGTTTGGGCATCGCGATGGCATCGAACTGGGCTGCGATGAGGGAAGCTGCTTGCTGGTAAGGCATGTCCCAGAGTTGTTGGTTGAAGATCTCCACTTCGACGTCGCCGGTGTAGCCGGCGGCCAGCACCGCCTGGGTCAACCGCGGCAGATCGATGTGGCCATGTCCCATGACGCCGCGGGCGAGCAGACTGTCGGCGGGCAGAGGGGTGATCCAGTCATTGACTTGGTAGGAGGCGATGCGGCCCTGGGCGCCGGCCCTGGCGATCTGGTCGAAAACCTCAGGGTCCCACCAGATGTGAAAGGCATCCACGACAACCCCGACAGTGTTCGCGGGGAATGGTTCGGCGATGTCCAGGGCTTGACCCAGGGTTGAGATGACGCCTCGGTCGGCGGCATACATCGGGTGCATGGGTTCGACTGCCAGCATTACCCCGGCGCCGTGCGCGTGCTCGACGAGGTGACCGATGGCGTCTTGGACACGCTCGCGTGCGCCACGCAGATCGGTGTCCCGATCGGGCAGACCACCGGCGACCAGGACCAGGACGGCAGCTGATCCTTCGGCTCCCGCGTGTGCGAGAGCCGCAGTTTCGTCGATGGCTCGGCGGTTCTCGTCGAGCGCCGCGGTGCGGGCAGCATGGTCGGAGGCGGTGATGAATCCTCCTCGGCACAGGCTGGAGACGCGCAGACCCGACGCGGCGACCAGCTCGGTTGCTTTCGGCAATCCGACGTCGGCGACGGGTTCTCGCCATAGCCCTATCGATGTGATGCCGGCTTCCGCTGTGGCAGTCAGCGCTTCCTGCAGTGGTGCGTACTTGATGCTGGCCTGGTTGAGCGACAGGCGGGGATGGGCACTCATAGGAACACCCGCATCGGCGAGCGCACGCCATGCACGGTGAGCAGATCCGTCCAGCGCTGCGCAGCCAGTTCGGGGTGCTCCAGTGCGCCTGCCGCATCTGCGAGTTGCACGAGCCGGGACAGGTGCGGCAGGCTGCGAGCCGACTGCAGGCCGTTGACCATGGTGAACGCCGGTTGGTGACCATTGAGCCAGGACAGGAACGCCACTCCGGTCTTGTAGTGCTCGGTGGGTGCGGCGAAGACATGGCGGGCCAACGTCTGGGTGGGGTGCAGCAGCGCCCGGAAGCGGTCCTCGTCGCCGTCGTCCAATGCCGACAACGCGGCCGACGCCACAGGAGCACAGGTGGCGAAAGCGCCGAGCAGGGCATCACAGTGGCCGTCGGCGTCGCCGGCGATGAGATCGACGTAGTTGAAGTCGTCGCCCGTGTACACCCGCACCGATCCGGGCAGTTCCCGGCGCAGAGCGATCTCGGTGCGCCCGTCGAGCAGGCTCACCTTGATCCCCGCGACCCGGTCGAGGTTGTCTTCGATGATCGCGCGCACCGTTGCGCGTGCAACGCTCAGGTCGTTCGACCCGAAGTAGCCCGCCAGCTGTGCGTCGAACGGAGTGCCCAGCCAGTGCAGGATCACCGGCTGCACCGCGCGCGCAAGCACGGCGCCGTAGACGCGGCGGTAGTCCGCAGGATCGTGGGCCGCGCGGGCCAGGTGGCGGCTGGCCATCAGGACTGCTTGGGCTCCCGCGTCTTCGGCGTGGTGGAGCTGCTCGAGGTATGCGCTGATTATCTCGTCGACCGAGATGTCTTGGCTCTCAATGTGATCGGTGTTCACACCGACGACCAGAGCGCCGCCTACCTGTGCTGCCTCGGCAGCGCTACGGGTGATCAATTCGCGTACCGCGGGCGCGTCGAGACCCATGTTGCGTTGCGCGGTATCCATGGCGTCCGCAACGCCGAGGTGCCAGGACCACAGGTGATGGCGGAACGCCATGGTGGCGTCCCAGTCGATGTCGGCCGCAGCTCCTGGCACATTGTTGCCCGCGATCCGGGGCACGACGTGTGCGGCGGCGAAGGCGACCCGCGCGCGGGGGGAGGCGGGCCCTGGATCGCCAACAGCGTTGGACTGCAGCTCGTAGGGCGACACCGTGCCGGATTCGTCGATGAGACTGATGTCGCCCATCACACGCTCACTGCCACGTTGTGCGGAGCCTCGAGGGTCAGTTCGCGCAGCTGTACCCGAGTGCCGGTGCGCGAACTTTGCAGCCCTGCTTCGGCCAGCTGCACTCCGCGCGCGCCGGAAAGGAAGTCGTACGGGTGGGGGGCGTCCTCGACGACGTGGCGGATGAACTGCTCCCACTGCACTTTGAATCCGTTGTCGACGGGGACGTTGTCGGGCACCGTGGTCCAGTCGGCGAGGTAGTTGTGTGTGTCAGGTAGGTCGGGATTCCATACCGGGCGGGGAGTGAGCGTTCGGTGCTGCACTCTGCAGTCGAAGAGTCCTGCGACGGCACTTCCGTGAGTGCCGTCGACCTGGAATTCGACCAGCTCGCGGCGGTTGACCCGTACGGTCCAACTGGAGTTCAGCTGAGCGACGATGCCGCCGGCCAACTCGAAGATGGCGTAGGCGGCGTCGTCTGCGGTGGCGGTGTAGGCGACGCCCGTCTCGTCGACGCGGGCCGGAATATGGGTGCGGGCTGCTGCGTACACCGATTTGACGTTCCCGAACAGGTACTCCAGCACGTAGTTCCAGTGCGGGAACATGTCGACGATGATGCCGCCACCGTCCTCGGCGCGGTAATTCCAGCTTGGGCGCTGCGCGGGTTGCCAGTCCCCTTCGAACACCCAGTAGCCGAATTCTCCACGGACCGAGAGGATTTTCCCGAAGAATCCCGAGTCGATGAGAGTCTTCAGCTTGACCAGTCCGGGAAGGAACAGCTTGTCGTGCACCACGCCGTTCTTGATGCCTGCGCGTTGGGCGCGGCGCGCCAGTTCGAGAGCGGCGTCGAGGCTTTCGGCGGTGGGCTTCTCGGTATAGATCGCTTTGCCGGCGTCGATGGCTTTGTGTAGAGCGGGAACTCGCGCCTTGGTGAGCAGGAAGTCGGCGTAGATATCCCATTGGGGATCGGCGAGGCAGGCGTCCAGGTCAGTCGAGACGTGGGCGATGTTGTGGCGGTCGGCGATCTCCTGGAGTTTCTTGCGGTCGCGACCTACCAGGATGGGCTCGACCTGCACCCGGGTGCGACCGTCGGAGAGCAGCACTCCGCCTTGGTCGCGGATCGGCAGGATCGACCGCGTGAGGTGCTGGCGGTAACCCATCCGGCCCGATGCCCCGTTCATGATGATTCCGATGCGCGATGGTGGCATGAATGGTCCTCCGAGATTACGATTTGGGTAAGCGCTTTCCATAGAAGCATGGGCACCGTGAGGTGCGCAACACCGGTAGTGAAATGTGGGGTGCATGCGCGGTGCGGCCCGCTTCGTGCTCCCATTCGGGGGATAAAATTACTGGGGGATAAGCCGAGATGACGGGGCGGTGATGGACAACAGCGGGGTCACACTGCAGGACGTTGCCGACCGGGCCGGGCTCTCGTTGGCGACGGCATCACGGGTGCTCAACGGCAGTTCCCGCACTGTCGGGGCGGCCGCGGCGGAGAAGATTCGGCGTGCAGCCGCTGACTTGGGTTATGTGTCCAATGGCCCGGCCCAAGCGTTGGCGCGCTCGACGACCTCAGTCGTGGGCCTTGTTGTCCATGAGGTCGACGATCCCTACTTCGCCGCGATCGCCCGCGGCGCGATGACCGTCGCTGCGAGACATGGCTTGCTCACGACGCTGGCGAACACCTTCAATGATCCCGACCGTGAGATCGAGTACGTCAAACGCCTTCAAGCTCAGCGGGTTCGAGGGTTGCTGCTCGCCGGCAGCGGGGTGATCACCGAGGGATACACCGAAGCGCTGGCTGCTGTGCTTGCGGGCTTTGCCCGCGGAGGCGGGCGCATCGCACTGGTCAGTGACCACAATCTGCCGTATCCGGGCGTCTTGCCGGCCAATAAGAACGGCGGGGCCCAGGTCGCCCGGCATCTCCACGATCTCGGCCACCGCAAGGTAGGCATCATTTCTGGCCCCTCGTTCTTGTCGTCGGTCAGCGATCGGCTGTCGGGCTTTACGGGCGCGTGGGAATCTCTCGGGCTCGACGCCTCCCAGATCCCCGTCGTCGGTGGCGATTTCACGCGCAGCGGCGGATTTGCAGCGACCCTCGCCCTGTTCGAGCGCGACCCTGCGATCACGGCCATCTTCGCGCTCAATGACCTGATGGCGGCGGGTGCCTTGGCGGCCCTCGCCGATCCACTCGGGTACCGGGTACCTGCCGAGGTGTCCGTGGTCGGCTTTGACGACCTGTGGATCGCCGCAGACCTCCGCACGCCCTTGACCACGGTGCGGCTACCGCTTGAGGACATGGGCGCGCAGGCGATGGACCTGCTGCTTTCCGCCGAATCCATGGGCGCTGACAAACCCCGAAACATCCACGTGCCGGTGGACCTGGTGGTGCGCTCGAGCACGGCTCCGGCACGCATCGCCGGTCCCTTGGCCTGATCTTCTCTCAGCGCGACCTCGCTATCTCTTTCAGGCATTTTGACGTGACCCTTGCCACATACACCGAAGTGCTCGTATGGTCTGGGGAAAGCGCTTACCAATTGCGGGTGCTCGCCGCGGACGTAGGAAAGGGATCGTTATGGAACACGCTGACGTGCTCATCATCGGCGCCGGGGCGTCCGGAGGTGTTGCTGCCGGAGCGCTGTCCGGCGCCGGCTTCGATGTGCTGTGTCTGGAGCAGGGCAGTTGGCCCGATCGCGCCGACTACCCTGCGCAGCGGCCCACCTACGAGCTGGAGGCCCGTAAGCAGTGGTCGGGTAGTCCCAACATTCGGGGTAATCCGGCGGACTATCCAGTCGATGACAGCGCCTCGGATGTGGCGCCGCTGATGTTCGCCGGTGTCGGCGGGAGCATGGTCCTCTACGCGGGGGACTGGCCTCGATTGCTGCCATCTGATTTCCGAGTGCGCACGCTCGACGGTGTCGCTGATGACTGGCCGTTGCGTTACGCCGACCTGCAACCGTTCTACGAACGCACGGATGTCGCGTTCGGTGTCTCGGGAGTCGAAGGGGACCCGGCATACCCGGAAGGGACCGGTCCACCACTTCCCCCGCTGCCCATCGGGGCGATCGGAACCCGAATGGCAAGGGCCCATGACCAACTCGGCTGGCACTGGTGGCCGGCGGCGCAGGCGGTCCTGTCGGCACCCTATCGCGGCCGGCGACCGTGTGTGCAGATCGGCGCATGCATGCAGGGCTGCCCAGAAGGCGCAAAGGCCTCGACCGACCTGACTCACTGGCCGCAGGCTATCGCGGAGGGTGCCCGGCTCCTCACCGGCGCGCGGGTATCACGGATCGTGATGTCGCCCAACGGTCTTGCCTCGGGCGCGGAATTCGTGCGTCCGGATGGAACATGGGACGCGGCATATGCCGATGTCGTGATCGTCGCGGCCAATGCGATCGGTACACCGCGCATCCTGCTCAACTCCGCTACGGCTGCGCACCCAGATGGACTCGCCAACTCCAGTGGTGCACTTGGACGTCGGTTGATGATGCATCCGTTCGCCAACGTCACTGGGTATTTCGACGACGACATGGCCAGCTGGAATGGTCACGTCGGTGCGAAAATCGCCTGCTACGAATTCTACGAAACCTCCCCAGACCGCGACTTCGTGCGCGGCGCAAAATGGAGTCTGGCGCCCACCGGTGGACCGCTGAACGCGGCGATGCCCACCCGGGCGGGACAAGACGTATGGGGACGGGCCCACCACGATCACGTGCGGCGACACCTGGGCCGCTCCATCAGTTGGGGAATCTTCGGTGAGGACCTACCGGATGTCGATAATCGCGTCACCATCGATGCCACACTTACCGATTCATCCGGGATCCCGGCACCCAAGATCACCTATGCGGTGAGCGAAAACTCCCGACGACTACTCGATTTCCACATCGCGCGAGCTGTGGAGTCGTTGCAGACTGCGGGTGCCTACGACACCGCGGTCGAATCACTCATGCGCTACTCGGGCTGGCATCTTCTCGGCACCGCCCGCATGGGTAATGACCCGCAGACCTCCGTGGTCGACCAGTACGGGCGCACTCACGACATCCCGAACCTCTACATCGTCGATGGCAGTGTTTTCGTGACATCCGGCGGAGTGAACCCGACCAGCACCATCACCGCTCTGGCGCTGCGATCGACCGAGCACATGATCGCCAACCGCCGCGACCAGAAGGTCCCCGCATGATTGTCAGCACAGCTCAGGAGCTTTCGATGAAGACCGGCACCACCACGGCCACCGGCAAACACGACGCGGCAGTTAGCGGCGCGTGCAGGCTCTGGCTGGGCGCCATCGGAGATCTACTCATTCCCGCGGGGGAGCACATGCCCTCGGCAAGCGAGGTCGATGTCAGTACAACCCAACTCGATGTTGTGCTCAACGCCCGGCCTGATCTGATCGAGGATCTGAACACGGCGTGGGCACGGGCCGCGGGGCTACCACCCCAGATGGCGCTGGATCACCTGCGTACGACCTATCCTGTGCTCTACCAATCGCTTTGCCTCATCGTTGCTGGCGGGTACTACGCCCATTCCGACGTGCTCAAGAGGCTCGGTTACACCGGGCAACAACCGCGCACGGTACAGGCCGGTGTCGACATCGATGAGGATCTGCTCGAGCGAGTCATCGAACGCGGACCCCGATTCCGGCAGGCCTGAAACCCCAAGTCCCCGCATCTCACCGTAGGAGCATTGTGACCAGTACTGACATCCGAACGATCATCACCACCAACCCGGCCACCGGCGAGCCCTTGGCGCACTACCCTGCACACGACGACGCCGCAATCGAAGAGGCAGTCGACCACGTCCACGAGACGGGCCTGAAATGGCGAGGCGTAGCTGTTCCTGAACGCGCCCGGCTACTGGGCACCGTCGCTGACGTCCTGGTGCATCGCCGCGAGGAGCTGGCTGCCCAAATCACGCTCGAAATGGGCAAACCCATAACGGAAGCGACTGCCGAAGTCGACAAGTGCATCTGGCAGTGTCGGCAGTATGCACAGGACGGCGCAAGCTACCTGCGGCCGGAGGGCCTCGATGTGTCCGCGCAGTCCTGCCGCGCTGTGTACGAGCCGCTGGGCGTCGTTCTCGCTGTCATGCCGTGGAATTTCCCGCTATGGCAGGTTTTCCGGTTCGCCATCCCGGCCCTGCTCGCCGGAAACACCGTGCTGCTCAAGCACGCCGCCAACGTCACCGGCAGCGCTCTGGCGATCGAGTCGGTACTGCGGGCCGCCCAACTGCCGGCCGGGGTGTTGCGCACTTTGGTCGTTGAGGAATCCGAGGTACCCAACGTCGTCGCCCGGCTCATCGCGGACCGCCGTATGGCTGCGGTCACCCTCACCGGGTCGACGCGTGCAGGCGCCTACGTAGCGTCGGCCGCCGGCCTCGCTCTGAAAAAGAGCGTCCTCGAACTAGGCGGATCCGACCCCTTCGTAGTACTGGCAGACGCCGACGTCGATACCGCGGCTGTGCACGCCGCGAAATCGCGATTTATGTGCGCAGGCCAGACCTGCATCGCAGCCAAACGTCTCATCATTCATCGCGATATAGCCGATCAGTTCGAATCGAAGTTCGTCGCCGCGGTCAACGCACTCACTGTCGGCGATCCGCTGGATCCGAGCACCACCGTCGGTCCACTGGCCCGGCCGGACATCCTCGATCAGGTGCAGCGGCAGATCGAGCAGTCCGTAAGTCGGGGAGCCACAGTACTGACCGGCGGCCACCGGCTCGATCGCCCGGGAAACTTTTACGCGCCCACCGTGCTCACCGATGTCACCGACGATATGCCGGTGGTATCGGAAGAGACCTTCGGACCCGTCGCCGCTGTGATCCGGGTGGATGACGACGATCAGGCGATCCAGGTGGCCAATTCCACCGAATACGGCTTGGCGGCAAGCGTTTGGTCTTGCGACGTGAACCGTGCGCGCACGGTTGGCGAGCGCATCGAATCTGGGGTGCTGTTCATCAACTCCATGGTGACCTCGGACCCGCGAGTGCCGTTCGGAGGTATCAAACGCAGCGGGTACGGCCGCGAACTCGGCGCTGCGGGCGTGCGCGAATTCACCAACCTCCGCACAATCTGGGTCAAATGAACTGACGCTCGGGCCTTCAGGTGGCCGCCAGTCTGGCTTACTTTGTCGTGAAATCAGGGTGCGTCAGCGAGTTGCCCCAGCCAGGCATGATCGGGATAGAGCCGGCCGATCCAACCGGCGAGTCGGGTTCTGGCTGCATCGGTCAAATGCGGTGCGACACGGTCGAAGTCGTTTTGATCCTTGGGGTCGGCGCGGCGCGCCTTGAACAGCAGAGCCACCTCGGGGACGAGATACGGCATACCGTCGCGGTGACCGATCACCTCGTCGTAGGGCAGCGTGATGGACGGGTCGCGGCGGCACACCCATCGGCCGCCGGTGTGCGGCTCGCGGAAGACGTCCAGGTGGTAGTGGCCGCTGGCGGGATCACGGCACCACGTCTGATGAAGGTCGGGATGCTCACCCGCGACGGCGTACGGCCAGAGTTGCCCGGCGCCGGCGACATCCCACTCGAAGCTAGGCAACGCGTGGACGATCTCCGGGAAATCCTGGCGCGGAACGGCGATCTCGATGTCGGCACGGAGCCGCGGTGTACCGCCGAGGTAGAGGTCGATCGCCCAGCCACCGGCCACACACCACGGAGCGCGAACGTGTGCGAGGCGCTCGGTCACCTCGCCCGGGGTCCATGGCGCCCACAGCCGGTCGAGTTCATCGGCTGACGGCCTGCGTCCGTCGGGCGGAAGTGCTTCGTGTGGTTCGGAATTCGTCATCGCGGTTCAGGCTATCTCGGCGGGTTTCACCAGCTGGAGAACGTCGATGTCGACGCCAGGTAGTCGAGTTTGCGGCGAATGCCGTTGAGTTCCCGGCCGATGCTGCGCAGCGCGGTGCGGTCCTGGGGCGACAGCATTGACAGCTCGACCCGGTCCTCGAACTCGCCGCGGCGGCTTCCAGGCACGTCAGCATTCCATCGGGCCGCCCGCACCCGCCAGCGGATGCTCGATCCGATGGCATGGCACTTGTCGAGTTCCCTCGCGTCGAGACTGTCGAGATAGGTGCTGGCCGCCCCATCCCGCAGCCGAGCGCGGGTGCTCAGGACATCTGATCCGCAACTGAGTGCCGCCCATCGGGAGATTCGCACGACGGGGTCCACCGCGGCGAGCTTGATGTCGACACCGTCGTCGGCGGTGGTGAGGAGTCGTAGCCGCGACGGCACGTGCGCGCGGACATAGGTCGCGTCCTGCAACATGGCGGCCAACGCCGCCGGCTGCGCTCGCGCCGCCGTCCCGGCCTGACCACGGAGGTCGGGACCGGCGGTGACCGGTGACGCATCGGCCAGCAGGCCGATCATCACCACTCCGCGGTCGGCGGCGGGGTCCGCGGCCCAGTAGCTGATCGCGTCGGCCCACTCGCGGGCCGTGCGGTTGAACCGCGCCCGCGCGGCGACCGCGCCGTTGTCGTCGCCGCGGAAGCCGCAGGCGCCGAGCAGTTCGTGAACTCGTGCCGCGTGGGAGAGGGCGGCCTCGGGCATGGTGTCATCCGCCCGGACGAACAACGTTTCGAGATCCGAGCCGGGTAACGCGTCGCCGCGTCCGACGCTGCCCGAGGCGTACCAGACACCGCCCTCCGTACCCACCAGCCGTGCCGCAGCGCTCAGAGCTGTTCGGACCAGCGACGACCAGCTGTCTGCCACCCTGGCAGCGCCGGCTCTCGCGGCGATGAATTCGGCGACGGCTTCGTGCGCGTGGCCGGCCCCGCTGAGCAGGTCCTGCTCGCTTGCCGCAGCAGCCATGCGGCGGCGTGCCGGCTCCAGCGGGTCATCGGACATACGGGCGATTCTGACAGGCCGCGGTCTGTGAGTGTTCGGCAACCAAACCCTTACTGACGGCTACATGAACGAAACATCCGGGTGACGCTCCGGACATCGCAGCCCGCTTATCTATCACTTGACAGATATGGACAGGGCGGCAGCGCCCCGCACCCGAGAGACATCGCCTATGACCAGTAGCGCAACAGCGCCAGGACGCGACGTGTCCGACCACACCGGCGACCATCACGACCTGGCCGAATTCGGTTACGACCAGCAGCTGCACCGCAGGCTCGGGCGGTTCGAGTCGTTCGCGGCGGGCTTCTCGTTCGTGTCGATCCTGACGACGATCTTCCAGTTGTTCGGGTTGGGCTTCGGATTCGGCGGTCCGGCGTTCTTCTGGACTTGGCCGGCCGTTTTCCTCGGGCAGTTCTTCGTCGCGCTGTGTTTCGCCGAACTGGCGGCGCGCTATCCGATTTCGGGTGCCATCTACCAATGGTCGCGACGCATGGGCGGCGAGGTGATCGGGTGGTTCGGCGGCTGGTTCATGATTCTCGCCCAGATCGTCACTGCCTCGGCCGCCGCCATCGCACTGCAGGTCGTGCTGCCCACGATCTCGGCGCGGTTCCAGATCATCGGTGACGACCCGGCTTTGACCTCGCCGAGCGGGGCAGCCAACGCCGTGCTGCTGGGCACAGTCTTGCTTGTGGTCACGACGACGATCAACTGCCTTGGTGTCAAATGGATGTCGCGAGTCAACAGCGCGGGTGTCGTATGCGAGATCGTCGGTGTCATCGCAGTCATCGGGGTGTTCTTCACCCACGCTCAGCGTGGCCCCCAGGTGGTGTTCGACACGGGAAGCCCTGGCCAACAGCCCGGTTACATGTGGGCGTGGATCATGTCCGGCCTGATGGCCGCTTACGTGATGGTGGGATTCGGCTCGGCCGGCGAACTGGCCGAGGAGACCCGTAATCCGCGCCGGGTGGCGCCGCGCACCATCCGGTTGGCGTTGTCGGTGTCGGCGCTCGGCGGCGGCCTGATGATCTTGGGAGCGCTGATGGCTGCCCCCAGCCTCACCGACGGGCGATTGGCCACCGAAGGTTTGCCCTATGTGCTCGACACCGTGCTGTCCTCGCCGTGGGGAACGGTCCTGCTGGTCGACGTGTGTATCGCGATCACGATCTGCACGTTGGCCATTCAGACCGCGGCGTCACGGCTGATGTTCTCGATGGCGCGCGACAACCGACTGCCGGGCTCGGCGATCCTGTCCCGCGTCAATGGCCGCACCGGCACTCCCATCTGGCCCTCGGTGCTCATCGGCGTGCTGTGCATCGGGGTCTTGCTGGTCAACGTCGGCAACGCGGCCATTTTCGCGACGCTGGCCAGTGTGTGCATCATTCTGATCTACCTCGCTTACCTGATGGTCACCGCCCCGCTGTTGTACCGCAGGCTCAAGGGCTGGCCCACCGAGCGCAATCAGCTTGATTCCGAAGGCCTCCCGCTGTTCTCGCTGGGCCGGTTCGGTGTGGTCGTCAACGTTCTCGCGGTGGCCTACGGCGCCCTCATGATCGTCAACCTGGGTTGGCCGCGAGCCGCGATCTTCAACCCGACCGGCGACATGCCGATCCTGCAGTGGGCCGGCCCGCTGAGCGTCGCCGTCACCGTGCTGCTCGGCGTGGCCTGCTTCCCCCGCGGCAAGACGCACCCGAAACCCGTGACGATCGGAGCCTGAGCATGACCACTGCGACCACTGCCGGGGCGCGCGACCACGCTCGCGCCCAGGCCGGCACCATCACCGGCGCGATGCCTGTTGTCCCGGCATCGAATTGGCCGACACCACCGCCGGGGGTGGATCCACAACGGCTGACCTGGGCAGAGACGGTGCCCGGTGGGCGCTACACCACCAAGGTGCTGGCCCGTGGCACCCGGCTGCGCTTGCGCGATCTGGACGGCAGCGCGTGCGCCCACGTGTTGCTGTGGCGTGCCGATGCGCCGGCCGAACGGCTCAACGTCGCCGACACCGTGAAAGTGCCGTGGCAAGCGTATCTTTCGGTCGGTCATCCGCTGCTCAGTGATCAGGGACGAGTGCTGGCCACTGTCGTATCGGATACCTCACGCCACCACGATGCGTTGTGCGGTACCACCACGTTCGCCGGCAACATTGCGAAATACGGTGCCGGTGAGGTCTATTCGGCAAGTCCTGCCGGCCGGGAGCTGCTGGCGCTGGCCGCGCTGAAGAACGGTCTCACCCGCCGGGACGTCGCACCGAGTGTGTCGTTCTTCCATGGCGTGCGGGTGGAGTCCGACGGTGCACTGGTGTCGACCGGGTCTGCCGGCCCGGATACGGCGGTGGAACTGATCACGCATCTTCCGCTGATCGTGGCCATCGCCAACACCGCTCATCCGCTGGACCCGGCACCGGTGTTCGATGTCGGGCCGGTCGAGGTACTGGCCTGGTCGGCAGTTGACGACCTCACGGCCATCGGGGACGGGCTCAGTGCCCGCGACCCGGAATACCAACGCGCTTACCTGAATTCCGAAGACGTCTGGAGTGCCCGATGACTGTGCTTGCTGCCGAGACCATCGTTGACGAGATCGTTCCGCCGCGGGCGCCGTGGTCGAAGATTGTGCGTGCCGGTGACGTGTTGACCATCGTCGACCTGCACGGCAATCAGGCGGTGGACACCTTGTTCTACGGGGCCGACGACCACACCGTGCGCTACAGCGCTCCGGTCACGATCGCCATGCAGGGCAACATCTTCCTGACCACCGGATCGGTGCTGCGGGACAGCGACGGCGCGCCGATGCTGACGATCGTCGAGGACGAGGTCGGTAATCACGACACCCTCGGCGGCGCCTGCTCGCAGGAGTCCAACACACTGCGCTACGGGCACCACACCAAGCACCAGCACGCCTGCGTGGAGAACTTCATCGGCGAGGGTGCGCGCTGGGGGCTGACCAAGGCCGACATCGTCAGCAATATCAACTTCTTCATGAATGTGCCGGTGGATCCGGACGGTTCACTGGGCATCGTCGACGGCTTGTCCGCACCGGGCAAGAAACTGTCGCTGCGCGCCGAGATCGACACCCTGGTGCTGGTGTCGAACTGCCCGCAGATCAACAATCCCTGCAACGGCTTCGATCCAACCGCCGTGCGCATGGTGGTGACGCGCCGATGACGGAGTACTTTTCTGCTCCTCGCGTGCGCACCATATCTTCTGCTCCTCGCGTCCGCACCAT
Organism: Mycolicibacterium brisbanense; assembly: GCF_001570425.1. Taxonomy (GTDB): domain Bacteria; phylum Actinomycetota; class Actinomycetes; order Mycobacteriales; family Mycobacteriaceae; genus Mycobacterium; species Mycobacterium brisbanense. The sequence continues at coordinate 34,074 of NZ_BCSX01000022.1, read as the reverse complement.
GACTTCTGCTCCTCGCGTGCGCACCCTGGAAGTCGTCCGGCCGGGCATGGCCACCACCGTGCAGGACTGGCCGGGCCGGATCGGCTACTGGCAGATCGGGGTGCCGCCCTCGGGACCGATGGACGACGTATCATTCCGGCTGGCCAACATCGCGGTGGGCAACCCCGAAGGCACGCCGGGCTTCGAGGCCACCATGGCGGGCCCCGCGTTGCGGTTCGACACCGACACCTGGGTGTGTGTCACCGGTGCGCCGGCGCCCGTCACGATCGACGGGGTGCGGGTGCCGCAATGGGAACCGGTGCTGGTGGGGGCGAATCAGATTCTCGACGTGGGCGCGGTGGCTGGTGCGGGTTTGCGCTCGTACATCGCGGTGGCCGGCGGGTTGCGCGCCGACGAATATCTCGGCAGTGCTGCGACATTCGTCCTCGGCGGGTTCGGCGGACACGAGGGCCGGGCATTGTGCGTCGCCGACAAACTCGAGATTGGCGACGCGCCGGTGGCGCGGCGGCGGCGCATCCTGTACGACGAGCAACCCGCCATCGGCAAGCACTGGTACATCGCGGTGACCGTTGGCCCACATTCGGCACCGGAGTTCTTCACCCGCAGTGACATCGACACCCTGTTGCAGCACGACTATGAGGTGCACTTCAATTCCGACCGCACCGGGGTTCGGCTGACCGGGCCGAAACCCGAATGGGCCCGGCCCGACGGCGGAGAGGCTGGACTGCACCCGTCGAACATTCACGACAACGCCTATTCGGTGGGTTCGCTCGATTTCACCGGCGACACCCCGATTCTGCTGGGGCCCGACGGCCCCAGCCTTGGCGGCTTCGTCTGCCCGGTCACCGTCACCGCTGCCGATCGGTGGAAGCTGGGTCAGCTCGCGCCGGGCGCCACGGTTCGGTTCGTCCCGGTGCGGGCCGATGCGGCACCGTCGCCCGCCACGGTCGGCAGGTCGCGACGCGCGTTCATTCCGGCCGTGTTCTCCTCCGGCGGCGATGAGGACGACGGAATCCTGCACCGCGCAACCTCATCCGATGGATCGACGGCGGTGACCTACCGGCGCTGCGGCGACGACAACGTGCTCGTCGAATACGGGGAGATGCGGCTCGATCTGGCGCTGCGGGCCCGGGTGCACGCCCTGCACCACGCGCTGCAACAGGATCGGCCCGCGGGCCTCGTCGACCTCACACCGGGTGTGCGTTCGTTGCAGGTGAAGGTGGATCCGGCCCAGCTCCCGCTGTCGAAACTGGTGCCCCTGTTGACCGAATGGGAGGCGTCGCTGCCTGCCGCACATGAGCTCGTGGTGCCCAGCCGCACCGTACGGCTGCCATTGAGTTGGGACGATCCGGCGACTCGTGAGGCGATCGAGCGTTACATGCACGGCGTGCGGTCAGATGCGCCGTGGTGCCCCTGGAACATCGAATTCATCCGCCGGATGAACGGCTTGCAGTCAACCGACGATGTGCACCGGATCGTGTACGACGCAGAGTATCTCGTGCTCGGCCTGGGCGATGTGTACCTCGGCGCACCGGTGGCGACGCCGCTGGATCCCCGGCACCGGCTGGTCACCACCAAGTACAACCCGGCCCGCACGTGGACTCCGGAGAACGCCGTCGGCATCGGCGGGGCATACCTGTGCATCTACGGCATGGAGGGTCCCGGCGGATACCAGTTCGTCGGACGTACCACGCAGATCTGGAACCACCGCCATCCGCTTCGGGCCGATGGTTTCGAGCCCGAACATCCTTGGCTGCTCAGGTTTTTCGACCGTATCCAGTGGTATCCGGTGTCCGCGGACGAGCTGCTCGACCTGCGCGCCGACATGGCTGCCGGCCGCGGACGCGTCGAGATCACCGGCGGGACGTTCTCGCTCGCCGAGCATGACCAGTTCCTGCAGGACAACGCCGACGACATCGCCGCCACGCGCGCGGCGATGGAGGCCGCCCGCGCCGAGGAACGGCAGCGGTGGGCTGCGGCAGGGGAGTTCGCCAAGAAGGAGTCCGCGTGAGCGAGCACAGGAGCGCAGTCACCGAGGCCTACCGGCGCATCGAAGACAGCGGCCGCAGTGAAGTGTTCATCCACCTACGTCCCCAGGCCGACGTCGAGGCTGATTTCCGCGTCGCAGAAGGCCCGTTGGCCGGGCTACTGTTGGCAGTCAAAGACAACGTCGATGTGGCGGGTATACCCACCACGGCGGCGTGTCCGGGCTTCAGTTACCTCCCCGATGCCGACGCACCGGCGGTCGCCGCTCTCAAGGCCGCCGGTGCCGTCGTCATCGGCAAGACCAACCTCGACCAGTTCGCCACCGGGCTGGTGGGGACACGCAGTCCCTATGGTGCCGTGCGGGATTCACGACGACCGGAGTACATCTCCGGCGGATCGAGCTCGGGTTCGGCGGTCGCGGTCGCGCTGGGATTTGCCGACATCGCGATCGGCACCGACACCGCGGGCTCCGGACGGGTGCCCGCCGGTCTGCAGGGACTCGTCGGGATCAAGCCGACCATCGCAGTGGTGAGCACCGACGGTGTCGTACCGGCGTGCGCCAGCTATGACTGCGTCACCATCTTCGCGACCGATCTGGCCACCGCCCAGGCAGCCATGGCCGCCATGAACGCCGCTGCGTCCCAACGAGCCTGGCCCGCCGATACTCCGCTGGCCGCGCCGCCTGCTCCGCGAGTCGCGGTCCCGGCCGAACTGCCCGAACTCGACGCCGACTGGCGGGCGGCGTTCGACGCAGCTGTGCATCGGGCACAGGAAGCGGGATTCGAGACCACACCCGTGGCCATGGAAGCGTTCTTCACCGCCGCCGACCTGCTGTACAACGGCGCGCTTGTCGCCGAACGCTGGGATGCAGCAGGCGGGTTCGTGTCAGGCGCGTCGACCGATGCGGGATTGGATCCGACGGTAGCGGCCATCATCGTCGCGGCGGGCGGCCACTCAGCAGCCGATCTGCTGCGGGACCGTCGGCGGGTCGACGAGTTGCGATGTGAGGCGCTCGCACAGCTCACCGGCTGCGACGCGCTGTTGGTGCCCACCGCACCCACGCATCCACGGATAGCAGAGGTCATGGCCGACCCGATAGCAGTGAACACCCGCATGGGCCGATACACCAACTTCTGCAACCTGTTCGACATGTGCGCGATCGCGATTCCTGCCGGGACGGTCGCCGATGGCGCGCAGTTTGGCGTCACGTTGCTGGCACCGGCTTTTCACGACGCCGTCGTCGCCGACCTCGCCGGGCGTTTCCTCGGTGAGCCGCCGGCTGCCACGTGGCCCGAGCTCGGGAGGGCAGCGGTCACGGAGCTCGCGGTGTTCGGCGCGCACCTGCGGGGCCAGCCGTTGGAGCATCAACTGACCAGTCGAGGCGCTCGCTGGGGCGGAGCCATCAAGACCGCACCGCACTACCGGCTGTACGCGCTCGACACCGTCCCGCCCAAACCTGGATTGGTCCGCACCACGGAAGGCGGCGCGACCATCGTGGGGGAGCGGTGGGTGCTATCGCGGGCCGCCCTCGGTGACTTCCTCGACGAACTGCCCGCGCCGATGATGCTCGGCAAGGTCGAGCTCGACGACGGCACCTGGATCACCGGATTCGGTTGCGATCATGCCGCAGTCGCGCAAGGCCGGGACATCACGCGATACGGCGGCTGGTTGGCAGCTCAGGCGGGCTGACACCCGGGGATGAACCTCGGCTTGGCGATAACGCGTCGGTCACCGAGCGATCTCTGCTTCGGGTTCCTTGGGTGCGTGGGTGGCCAGTACCGACCCGGCGAGGATCAGGGCGAGCCCTGCCACGTTCCAGACCGTCAGCGGCTCACCGAGCACGATCACCCCGGCGGCCAGGGCAACGGCCGGGTTGATGTAGGTGATCACCAACGCGCGCGACGGGCCCACTTCGCGGATCAACGCGAAAAATGTGATGAACGCGAGCGCCGTGCAGACCACCGCCAACACCGCCAATGCCAGTAGCGCTTGCGTCGAAGGCATCTCGTGAGGCCAGGCCGCTACGGCCGGAGCGGTGTAGATCAGCGCCGCGAGCGCCAAACAGGCCGCGGTCAACGGCAGGGCGGGCACGTCGCCGAGGTAGCGCGCGGCCACCAGCGGGGCGATCGCGTAACAGGTCGCCACCAGCAGCACCTCGGCGATCGGCACGCCGTGCCCACCCGTCAGGCCCGGGCCCGCGAGCACCGCCACCCCGGCCATCCCGACGCCCAGCCCCGCGATGCGTCTGGCGCGCAGACGTTCTCCGCCGGTGAGCCGGTCCAGCATCGCGGCGATGATCGGTGCGGCCGCGATCAACAGGCCGGTCATCGAACTGCTCAAGGTGCGTTCGGCGTCGGTGAGCAGCACCCAGGCCGCGATGATCTCGAAGAATGCGAAGGCCAGCACGGGTTTCCAGTGCCGCAGTACCGGCGCCCAGGCTGCCCGCGACAGCGCGAGCGGCAGGAGCACCAACGCCCCAACGGCGGTGCGGGCCAGGACCAACACGGGTACGGAGACGCTTTCGACCGCGACCTTGATCAGCAGGTAGGGGATGCCCCAGATGATGCTCATCGCGCTGAACAACAACCATCCCCGCGCACTCACTCCCACACCCTACGGAGATGTCAGCCTCTCGGGGTGGATTCTGTCGTGAGATCCAGTGCGATGTCGACGAGCAGGTCCTCTTGGCCGCCGACCATATGCCGGCGGCCGGCTTCCTCGAGCAGCGTGCGCGCGTCGATGCCGTAGCGCTCGGCTGCCGCCTCGGCGTGCCGCAGGAAGCTCGAATACACCCCGGCATAACCCAGGGTCAGAGTTTCCCGGTCCACTCGCACCGGACGTTCCTGCAGCGGACGCACGATGTCGTCGGCGGCATCCTGGAGCGCGTGCAGGTCGCAGCGGTGTGGGGTGCCCAGCTTGCTGATCGCGGCGACGAACACCTCGAGCGGGGCGTTGCCCGCGCCTGCACCCATGCCCGTGAGTGAAGCGTCCACGCGGTGTGCGCCGTGTTCCACGGCCGTGATGGAATTGGCCACACCGAGCGCCAGGTTGTGGTGCGCGTGGATACCGATATCGGTTGTGGGGGAGAGATTTTGGCGCAGCGCGCTGACCCGGTCAGCGACGTCGCGCATGGTCATCGCACCACCTGAGTCGACGACGTAGACGCATGTGGCGCCATAGCCCTCCATCAGGCGGGCTTGTTCCGCCAGCACGTTCGGGGTCGTCATGTGGCTCATCATCAGGAAACCGGCGGTGTCCATGTTGAGTTCGCGGGCCGCTGTGATGTACCGGGCGGAAAGGTCGGCTTCGGTGCAGTGTGTGGCGACTCGCACCACACTGGCCCCGGCGTGGTACGCGTCGGTCAGATTTCGGACCGTGCCGATGCCCGGCAGCAACAAGGTGGCGACCTTGGCGCGGGTTGTCGCGCCGGCAACGGCTTCGATCCACTCCAGATCGGTGTGGGCACCGAAGCCGTAGACGCAGCTCGACCCTCCCAGCCCGTCGCCGTGCGCCACCTCGATCGAGTCGACTCCGGCGGCGTCGAGCGCCTGGGCGATCCGCACGGCCTGGTCGATGCGGTATCGGTGACGCACCGCGTGCATGCCGTCGCGCAGCGTCACGTCGCTGATGTAGAGGGGGCGGTTCATGGGCGAGTTCCGTTGGTACGAAAGGCGATGTGCTCCGCGGCCGCCTTGGCCGCCGCGGTAACCATGTCGAGGTGACCGGAGTAGGCCGGTAGGTGGTCGGCTGCACCGGTGACCTCGAGCATTGCGGTGACGCGGGTGCCCGTGAACGTGCCGGTCTCCGGGAGGTACAGCGGGCTTTCGGCGCCGAATGTCTCGAACTGCACGCGTTGTTTGAGGCGGTAGCCCGGCATGTACCGGCTGACCTGCTCGACCATGTCGACGATGTCGGTCTCGACGGCTTCGTGGTCGATATCGCCATCGACAAGGCAATAGACCGTGGTTCGCATGAAGGCCGGTGGATCGGCCGGGCTCAGCAACAACACGGCCTTGCTGCGTCCGGCTCCGCCGACCTCCCGCAGTGCGGCACCGGTGGATTCGATGAATTCGTCGATGCCGGCCCGGTCGTCGGACCCGACGGATCGCGACGCCACCGCGCAGACGATCTCGGCGTAGGACACGACACCGGATCGTCCGATCGCGGCCACGATCGGCACGGTGGCCTGCGCGGCGCCTGTGCCGATGGTAAGGGTGCGGGCAGTACGCGAGTCGTCGAGATTGACGACCGGCACACAGTGCGAACCGATCGTGGTCGCAGCGAGATCGATCATCTGCACCCCCTTCCCGGCCAAGGCGGCCCAACTGCCGGTGCGTAAGCGGGGTGCCGTGGTATCGAAAACCAGCTTGATGTCGGCGCTGTTCGGCATGGCGAGCAGTTCGTCGGCGCCGTCGACCGTCGCGGCCACCGACAGCGGGCCGCCGCCCTGCCGGATCTTGACCATGAGGTCGGTGGCGACGCTGCCGGACCCGAGAATCGCGACAGGCCAGCCGACCGCCGTCATCGGTCAGACCCTTCGGCGATCATCCGCATCGCCGTGTCGTAGATGGCAAGTGCGTGTACCTCGAACAGCGCGAGAATGTCCACAGAATCCCCGCCGATCTCTTTGGCGACGAACAAGCCGTCTGCTCCCGCGATCGCATAGGTGACCAGCAGATCGATCTGGGTGTCGGTGAGGCCGGTGGTGACTCCGCTGAATGCGGCTTTCAATTCGTCGGCAGCCTGCGCTCGCACACGCAGGAACATCGTCCTGGCCCGGGGTTCGATCGGGCGTCTTTCCAGCGTCAGCATCAGCCCGAGCCGCAGAAAGTCGGGCGCGTCGAGCAGTGCTTTGGCGATTTGCGTCGCCATCGCGGTCACACGTTCACGGGGTGCACCGTCCGCGGGGAGGCGCCAGGCATCGAGCCAACCGGAGAAGCTGCGCTCGATCACCGCGGCGATCAGATCGTCCTTGTCTGTGAAGTGCCAGTAGATGGAGCTGGCCGGTAATCCGCAGACCTTGCTGACCAAGGCGATGCTGGTTCCCTCGTACCCGCGCTCGGAGGCGATCTGGGTGGCGGCGTCGAGGATTCGCTCGCGTGACTGTTCCCCGTCGGCGCGTTTGCGACGAGGCGCGGGACGTGTCTTGTCTGCCATCTGCCCTCCTGAAACGACCTCTTGACTCTATAGTGATCGCTACATTACCGTAGTGATCACTACAGATCAAACTCTCCCGAAAGAGGCGCCCGTGACCAGTACCGACATCTATGACGTAGCGGTGATCGGCTATGGGCCGACCGGCGCCACCGCGGCCAATCTGCTGGGCCGGCTCGGATTGAAAGTGGTTGTGATCGAGCGTGATCCGGACGTCTACAACCGCGCCCGTGCCATCTCCACCGACGAAGAGGTGATGCGGGTGTGGCAGTCGGTCGGCCTGGCTGCGCGCCTGCAGCGTGACATGCTGCCCGGCCGGCCGCTGGCATTCGTCGACGCCGACGGGCGAGCCTTCATCGAAACGGTCATCACGGGCCGCGGCTGCGGCCACCCGTCACAGCAGTTCCTGTACCAACCCGCCGTCGACGAGGTTCTGCGGGAGGGGGTGGCGCGGTACCCGAACGTCGACGTGCTGCTGGAGCACGAATGCCTGCGGGTCGGCAACCGCGAAGACCACGTCGAACTCATGCTGGTCGACCTGGCCGCCGATGCCTTCAGGCGCGTCCGGGCGTCCTATGTGATCGCCGCCGATGGTGGATCATCGCCAACGCGCGGACAATTCGGAATCGAATACACCGGCCGCACATACGCCGAACGGTGGGTGGTCATCGACACCAAAGTGCGCAAGGAATGGGACGCCCACGACCGCTTGCGATTCCACTGCAATCCCGAGCGGCCCACCGTGGACTGCCCGACGCCACTCGGGCATCACCGGTGGGAATATCCGGTGCGTGCGGGCGAGGATGAGCGGGAATTGGTCACCGATGCCGCGGTATGGCGGGTGCTCAAGGCTCAGGGCGTCACACCCGAGAATGTCGAGATCCTGCGCGCGGTGGTCTACAGCCACCACGTCCGCGTCGCCGACCGGTGGCGGGTCGGCCGCGTGTTCCTCGCGGGTGACGCCGCTCATGCCATGCCGCCGTGGATCGGTCAGGGCATGTCGGCCGGGGTGCGCGACGCGGCCAATCTGTGTTGGAAGCTGGCAGGGGTACTGCGCGGCGAGCTTGCCGATTCGGTACTGAATTCCTATGAGACCGAACGCAAGCCGCATGTCACCGAAGTGACCCGGCGCGCGGTGATCGTCGGCCGGATCATCACCGAACGCCGCTCGGTCGTGGCAGCGTTGCGCAACCACGCCCTTCGGGCACTGACCAAGGTGCCCGGCGTTCTGGCTGCCGGACAGCGTCGGTTCTGGATTCCCGAAGCCCGCTACGCCGACGGATTCTTCGCCGTCGCGCCCAACGAGGCCATCGGCCGCCAGATCCCGCAACCGATCATCGACCACGGCGGCGCATCGATGCCCCTCGACGATCTCCTCGGCGGGACATGGGCCCTGATCTACACGACGGCGATCCCCACCGGCGCGCCGGCGTGGCAGCAGATCGGTGTTCAGACCCACCGAATCGCCGAGCCCGGGCTGACGCGCTGGCTGCATGAGCACGGCGCCGACGCGGTTGTCCTGCGTCCCGACGGATTCATCTATGCCGCAGCCGGATTCGGCGAACCCCTGCCCGCCCCGCCGGTGGGACTGACCCTACACGACATGACCGGAGCCCACGCATGACCACCACTGTCACCGAACGTACCGTCCGCGCCGCAGACAAAGACATCTTCTTCGCCGAGGCGGGCGCGGGACCCGCGGTCGTCATGCTGCATGGCGGGGGGCCCGGCGCCTCTGGCGTCACCAACTACTCCCGCAACATCGACGCACTGGCACAGCGTTACCGCGTGATCGTGCCCGACATGCCGGGCTACGGGACCTCCGACAAGCACATCGACAAGACCGACCCGTTCGGTTACCTCGCCGACGCCATCCGGGCTCTGCTCGACGAACTCGACGTCGACACAGCGCATCTCGTCGGCAACTCCTACGGTGGGGCGGCAGCACTGCGGCTGGCGCTTGACACGCCGCATCGCGTCGGCAAGCTCGTCCTGATGGGTCCCGGAGGTATCGGCACCACCCGGATGCTGCCCACCGCAGGGCTCAAAAACCTGCTGTCCTACTACAGCGGCGACGGCCCGAGCCGTGGGAAACTCGCCGATTTCATCCGCAATTACCTGGTGTACGACGGAGCTTCGGTTCCTGACGACTTGATCGACGTGCGCTACCGGGCATCGATCGATCCCGAGGTGGTGGCGCATCCACCGCTGAGTCGGCCCTCAGGAGCGATGGCGCTGCGCACGTTGTGGCGGATGGACCTCACCCGTGACAGCAGGCTCAAGAAACTGCAGACACCGACCCTGGTGTTGTGGGGCCGCGACGACAAGGTCAACCGCCCGGCAGGCGGCCCGATGCTGCTCAACCTGATGCCCAACGCGCAACTCGTGATGACCTCGCACACCGGGCACTGGATGCAGTGGGAGCGTGCCGGACTGTTCAACGAGCTCGTCGCCGAGTTCCTCAGCCCGGATTCGAGTTTGGCCCATGTCTAGCGTGTTCGGCAGCGTTCAGCTCGGGTACATCGTCATCGAAACCGAGAAGTTCGCCGACTGGCGGCGCTTCGGTCGCGAGGCGATCGGGCTGCATCTCGATGATGCGCTGCCCGGTGTGGTGCGATTCCGCTTGGACGACAACGAGTGCCGATTCCTGCTGCAACGTGGCCCGGCCGAGGATGTCACCGCGTTGGGCTGGCATGTCGACGACCACGACACGTTCGACGAGATCCTTCGCCGCGTCACCGGCCACGGTGTACCCGTGGCCCCCGGCACAGATGAGGAAGCCGCACTGCGGGGCGTCGAACGTCTTGTGCGGTTCCCGGGACCAAACGGGCTGGTCCAGGAACTATTCACCCGGGCTCGAACAGGTTCCGGGCCATTGCAGATGGCCGTGGGCGGCGGGTTCGTCACCGGCGAGTCCGGGCTGGGTCACGTCGCGGTCACCACCAAGAAGCCCCATCAGATGCGCGGCTACTACAACACGGTGTTCGATGCGCGGCTGTCCGACTACATCGACGAGACCATCAGCGGTGTCAAGCTCAAGATCCGGTTCCTGCGGGTCAACCAGCGGCACCACTCGATCGCGATCGCCGCAGTGAACCGGTTGCCCCTCAACCCGATCCGGACCCGCGTCCAGCACCTCAACATTCAGGTTGCCGATCTTGACGACTTGACCGCGTCGTACCAGCGGGTGAAGCATCTCGGCTTCGACATGGCGTTGGACGTGGGACAGCACACCAATGACCGCGAGCTGTCCTACTACGCAGTGACCCCGTCAGGGTTCGAATGGGAAATGGGCTGGAATCCGGTCGTCGTGGACGAAACCACTTGGGAGCCGACCACATACCGGGGCATCAGCATCTGGGGCCACACGTCGGAGGGCCGCAGCATCATCGACAAGCTCGGCCAGTTCAAGCTCGGCGCACGGTCTTTGGGGCGCCGAGAAGACGTCGTCCCGGCGCTGGCCGGCGCAGGCATCCCCGACAACTGAGCAAGGACGAGACATGACCCGCATCGACACTCACCAGCACATGATCCCGCCGGAGTATCGAAAACTCCTGCGAAAAGCCGGAATCGACGAGTCAGGTGGCCGGACCCTGCCGGACTGGAGTGCTGACTCGGCGCTGGAGACGATGACCGAGCTCGGCGTCGCGACAGCGATCCTGTCGGTCTCAACGCCCGGTACGACATTCCTGCCCGCTGCTGCCGACGCCGCCGCGCTGGCGCGCGATCTCAACGATTTCGGCGCCGACCTGGCAGCGGCCCACCCGGACAGGTTCGGCTTCTTCGCCACCGTGCCCATGCCGCACGTTCCGGAATCGGTCGCCGAAGCCGTGCGGGCGCTCGATGATCTGCACGCCGACGGCGTCGTGCTGCTTGCCAACAGCGTGGGCACGTATCTCGGTCAGGACGGGCAGGACGAGTTGTGGGCCGCCCTGAACGCGCGATCGGCGGTGGTGTTCATCCATCCGGCGGATCTGCCCGGGCCGGTGGTGGCCGGTGTCGCGCCGTTTGCCGCCGACTTCCTGCTCGATACCACGCGGGCCGCTTATCTGTTGGTGCGCAACGGAATCCGGCGCAGATATCCGAGCATCCGCTTCATCCTCAGCCACGCAGGCGGCTTCGTGCCGTATGCGTCACACCGTCTGGCGCTCGGGATCACCGCGGACACCGGTGCCAGTCCCGCCGACAGCCTTGACGACTTCGCCGGCTTCTACTTCGACACCGCTCTGTCGTCGAGCGCTGCGGCATTGCCGACCCTGCTGGCGTTCGCCAAGCCCGGCCATGTCACGTTCGGTTCGGACTGGCCGTTCGCGCCTGTCGCGGCCGGCAAGCTGTTCGCCGCAGGCCTGGAGACCTACGGTGCTCTTGACACGTCCGCGCGAGTGGCCATCGACAGGACCAACGCGCTGGCCCTCTTTCCGCGCCTAGGTACCGCACCTGGGCTGCCGGCACCCACAGCGCTCGAGCGGGTCCGGCACACCGTCAGCCGGGCCGTCATGCGTGGTGTCGCGCGGATGATGCAGACCGGCTGACCGAGGCGTCTCCGCCGCTACGGGCGCGTCAAGTCCGCATACCGACTCACGTGCGAATCGGTCGAACCGAACTCGTACTGAACGGCGGTGAGCCGCTTGAAGTAATGACCGATGGCCAACTCTTCGGTCATGCCCATCCCGCCATGCAGTTGCACCGCGTTCTGGCCGACGAAGCGGGCCGCTCGGCCGATGGTGGCCTTGGCCGCCGACACCGCTTTGGCCCGGGTTGCCGCGTCGGAATCGAGGCTCAGCACGGCGAGATACACCGCGGCCGCAGCCTGCTCGACCTCCATGTGCATGTCCACCATGCGGTGCTGCAGGGCCTGGAAACTCCCGATCGCCGTGCCGAATTGGTGCCGCTGCTTGCAGTACTCGACCGTGTCGCCGAGGACCTTGCGCATGGCGCCGACGGCTTCCGCGCATACGGCAGCTGCGCCCTCGTCGCGGGCCTGCTCCACCGACGGCCACGCCTGGCCCGCGCCTCCCAGCAGGGCGCCGGCCGGAACCCGCACGTTTTGCAGAACCAGGTCGGCCGCGCGCCGGTCGTCGACCGTGCGGTAGGGATGCATGGTGAGACCCGCTGGGCGTGAGGCGATCTCGACCAGAAACAGCGATATCCCGTCGGTATCGGTGGGATCACCCGACGTGCGTGCGGTGATCAGCAGATGCGTCGCCAACGGAGCATTGAGGACCATCACCTTGCTGCCGTCGAGCACCCAGCCGTCGCCCTCACGTTGCGCGGTGGTGGTGACGGTGCGCCAGTTGTCGCCCGAGGCCGGCTCACCGGCAGCCAGCGTGACGATGGCGCTGCCGTCGACGATGTGGGCGAGCAGCTGCTCGGCCCCACCCGCGCGGTGCAACAGCCCGCCGGCCACGACGACGGTGTCCACGAACGGTTCGATCAGCAGCGCGTGGCCCAATGCCTCGGCGATGAGCATGGCCTCCACCGGGCCGCCGCCACTGCCGCCGGCATCCTCGGGGAGCGTGGCGCCGAGGATGCCGAGCTCGTCGGCGAGCCCACGCCAGATCTCCGGCTGCCAACCCGGTCCCGTCTTGGCGGCGGTCCGGCTTGCCGCGAGGTCGTAGCGGCTGGCCAGGAACTTGGTCAGTCCATCCCGCAGCAGGTCCTGCTCGTCGGTCAGGTTGAAGTCCATCTACAGCCCCAATTCCGCTTTGGCGAGGATGTTCCGCTGAATTTCGTTGGTGCCGGCGTAGATTGAGCCGGCCCGGTCGTTGAAGTAGCGCAACGGGGCCACCGCTTGCCAGGGTTGGCCGCTGACATACCCGTCGACCGGTGGTTCGAAGTCGGCCACCGGGCCGCCCGGGCGTGTGGCGTGTGGTTGATAGGCGCGCCCCCGCGGCCCAGCCGCCTCCATCGACAGTTCGGTCAGCGTCTGGCTCAGTTCCGTACCGAGGATCTTCAGCATCGACGACGCCGTTCCCGGATTGCGGCCTTCTGCCACTGCCGCCAGCACTCGATACTCGAGGATCTCCAGGACATCGGTGCGGATGCGCGCCTCGGCGAGCTTGCGGCTGAACGCGGCGTCATCGATGAGGCGGCCGCCAGCAGGGCCGGGCTGTTCGGTGGCGACCGTCGCGATCTCCTCAGCGAGCACCTGCAGCGCAGGAGCCGACGTGCCGCCTCCGCGCTCGAATTCCAGCAGGTACTTGGCGACGGTCCAGCCGTCGTCGATGGCGCCGATGACGTTGCTCTTGGGCACCCGGACGTCGTCGAAGAAGACCTGGTTCTGGACTTCCTCACCGGAAGTCATGACCAGCGGCCGGATCTCGATGCCCGGTGTGGTCATGTCGATCAACACGAACGTGATGCCCTGCTGCTTCTTGGCGGCGCGCGTGGTGCGGACCAGTGCGAACATCCAGTTCGCCTCGCGGGCATGGGTGGTCCAGATCTTGCTCCCGGTGCACACCAGATGATCGCCATCGTCGACCGCGGCCATCGACAGGGCGGCGAGGTCCGAACCGGCCTCCGGCTCGGAGTAGCCCTGGCAGAAGAACACCTCGCCGGTGAGGATCCGCGGCAGGAAGTAGTCCTTCTGTGCCTCGGTGCCGAACTTGATGATCGCGTGGGCGACCATGCGGATACCCATCGGCGACAGTGCCGGCGCCCCCGCGAGGGTGGACTCCCTGCTGAAGATGTAGTGCTGGGTCAGGCTCCAGTCACAGCCGCCGTACTCGACCGGCCACGCCGGCGCCGCCCAGCCGTGCTGATGCAGGATGCGCTGCCAGGCCATGCTGGCGTCGTGGTCGGCGTAGACGCTCGTCATCAGCCGCCCCGCCTGCCGAAGATCGTCGGTCAGATTCTCCGCGAGAAAGTCGCGCACCTCGGCGCGGAATGCCTGGTCGGTCGTAGACCACTTCAGGTCCATGCGTGCCCCCTGTCTGCCGGTGTCGCCCTCACAGAGTAAACCTAGTTAGTTAAGTACTGCAGGCAGGGCCCTGCGGTGCGACGCCGACCGGTGCGTCCGATGCTGTGAGCTGCACGGCTGCGCTGGTACCGAGCTGGCGCGTCGGGCAATAATTGAGGGCGTGGAGCGGCGTCAGAGCGAGCAGGACACCCGATCTCCGATGACCATGTTGCAGCAAATGCCCGCGTTGGTCGTCTTGGAGCGGTTCCCTGTTCCGGTGCTGGCAATTGCCGAGGATGGCAGCATTCTGTTCGCTAACACTGCATTCGCCGAAATGATCGGGCACAGCGCGGAATCAGTGAAGGCCATGAAGTTTGCCCAGATCTTTCATTCGCTGCCCGACGACGAGTCCGCGGTGTCGGTCGTGCGGGCCAACGCCGAGCTGGTCGTCGACCTGGTGCACCAGGACCGCTCGATCGTGCGCGCCCGCATGAGCAAGTCGGCACTGCTTCGTGGAGACGATCCGGTGGCGCTGGCGACGTTCCACGATCTCACCGAGCAGCTGTGGGTGGAGGAACTGTAGGCGCGCTACCCGTCGCCCGTCATCGGCGATCGCCGGAGTGACTCGCGCGCGAGAAACTCACGGAAGTACTCGAGTGATTCCTCGTTGACGACCGCGGGTAGCAGCAGTTCCCATGTGCGCCCAACGCGTTCCCGCAGGTCATTGTCGGTCCCCGTGGCTCGCGACAGCGCTTCGGCGCCCAGCATCGAACCCAGGATCACCTCTGCGGCGCTCTTGGGATCGATGTCGCTGCGGAGGTCACCTTCGGCGGCGGCGTGGCCGACCTGTTCGACGAGGTCGTCGAGCCAGCTCCCGTAGACCCGGCCTGCCGCGTCGTTGAGACCGCTGAAAGTCCGCAGCAGCTGCATGCCGATCCACGCCAGCTTGTCCGCCACGGTGAAATCGGTCACCACGAACATGCCGTGGATGAGGTTCTCCAGCGCGGGCGAGGACGATCCGGTGATGGTGCGAAACGTCGCCAACATTCGGGAGCCGGCCTCCTCGATGATGGCCTCGGCCAGCGCCTCCTTGGCATCGAAGTGGTAGTAGAACGCGCCCTTGGTCAACTCGGCGCGTTCGATGATGTCGCCCAAACCTGTTGCCGGATAGCCGGTTTCATCGAACAGCGCGACGGCCGCCGCAATGATCTTGCGGCGGGTGACCTCTGATCGGGCCTGGCGTGCCATGGCGCGTTCCGTCAGGCCGGCCCGGGGGCCGGGTCGGTGTCGAGGCGGGGTTTGATGGGTGCGGCCTTCTTGAGCGCTGCCGTGGTGCGACGCCTGATGAACTGAGCCAGGTACCCGAGTCGGTCCGGGTTGGCCAGGCCGGGCAGCACCAACTTCCACGCCCGCTCGAGATCGCCGAGGAATCGTTGGGGATCGTCGAGATCGCTGGTCTGGCGGATGCCCAGCTGCATCGACACGAGCAGCGTCGCCGCCACCTGTGGATCGGTGCCGTCGGTGAAATCGCCCTCGGCCACCGCGCGTCGGACGATCGTGGCGTACCCGGAGATCCAGGGAGCCAGAACCTTCGGTCCGAGCCTGTCGGTACGTCCGATCGACTCCACCAGGTTGCCGGCCGCCCGGGCCATCGTCTCGCCGATGTCGTCGACGGCCAGCTGGTAAGAGATGTCGACCAAGGTCTCCATCGCGGACAGATTGCGGGCGAGCACCTCGGTGACCCGTTCCCGGGCCCGTTCGGCGCGGTTGTCGATGATGGATGACGCCAGTGCGTACTTGGACCGGAAATGGAAGTACAGCGCGCCCTTGGTGACGGCAGCGTCGGCAAGGATGTCGTCCAGGCTCACCGCACTGTAGGGCTTGTGGGCGAACTGGCGCGCCGCGGCCTGCAGAATCTGAAGCCGTGTGACGTCGGCTCGTCGGTCGAGCTGCTCAGTCACCAGGACACCCCAAAATCTTCACGACTGCGTGATCGGACGGGGCATCGGGCGCCGCCCGGCGCGTGCCCCCGGATTGTTTCATCCGGTTTTCCGGAACACGAGCACCCCGGCGGCTGAGCCCATCCGCCCACCCGCCAATTGGGATACTCGAAGTCATCGCCACGCGTGCAAATCATTCTAAAGGTATGTAGGGTGCTTAGCGTGATAACTCTTGGTTCGCAGTCGGCGGACCACGCAGCCCGGCTGTGTGTCACCACGGTGGATGTCGGCGCTGCTCGCGCCGCAACCTCCCCGGCGGTTGCCAAGGGTTATCGTGGAGACGTTGCCATAGCCTGCGCTGGCTATCCCCCTCGAATCCCGGTGCGGGCTGTGGCAACCTCCTCGGCAGTTCCTCGACGCGACGTGGCTCGTACGCTGGTCATGGCGTCGAAGAGCTGGCAAACTGACTGAAGAGTTCTGTTGAGTACTGTTGATCGCGCACCGATCGGTACCGGCGCGTCTGGGTTGGCGGGCCACGGGCTGCCGGCGCTGGCAAACTTGAGGTATCCGTAGATGATGTGGGACGACGAATGTGACGTCGTTTGCTGTGGTTCAGGCGTCGGGGTCTTGGCGTGTGCCATCGCCGCGGCGGACGCCGAACTGGACGTCCTTCTTGCGCACCCCGGGGTCGACGACCGGCACGATGCCGCCGCGCCGCTCCTGGGCCCCGGCATCGAGGATCCGGAGACGCGGGAGTACTTCGACGCGCTGTCCGCCGACGTGGGGTCGTTGCCACCCCGGCCGAACGACGTCGAGCTCACCGTCCGGGCAGTGCGCGCTCCGGAGCCGGCCCGGCCGGGGTCTCCCATTGCGCCGTTCTACGGGGCGCGCCTGCGTGACTGGGCCGTCGAATGCCTGCTGTCGCCTTACGGTGTGCTCTACACCCGGTTGACCGACCGGGAGACCAAGGCCATGCAGACGCCATCGGGCGAGGACATCGAGGTGAAGGTCATCGGGTCGGTGACACCCGGCGACGGCGCGGTATCAGCGCTCGACGAATGGCTGACCGGTCAGACCCGGGATCGCGACATTCCCATCCACGAGAACAGCACCCTTGAGCGCATCGTCTTCGAGGAGGACGAGATCGTCGGTGTCGTGCTCGCCACCCCCGAGGGCCCACGGGCGGTCCGGGTCCGGCACGGTATCGCCGTCGCCGGCCGGCACGACGGCCCGGCCCGTGGCGCATTGCCGGTCGATGAGCCGGACCGCACGTATCAGGTGGGGCTGGTCGGGCACAGCGCGAGCCGGTTCGCCCGCGTCGAGCTGCTCACCACGGACCTCACCGCAGGGCCGGGCGGGTCGGAGTACTGCACGTCCAATCCCGCGCGCGACGGGGGCCGGTCACATGTGCGGCACTGGCGGAAAGCGGACCGGAACCCGCCCCTTGGCTAGCAGCTGCTGCATCTCCCGTCCCGAGATCGGTCTGGACAGCAGGAATCCCTGGGCGCGATAACAGCCGTGCCGAAGGAGCGTGAGCGCCGCGGTCTCGGTCTCCACGCCCTCGGCGACCAGTTGCAGGCCGAAGGCGCCGGCGAGCGCGATGACCGCGCGGACGATCGGCAGATCTCCGGGATTGGAACCCAGCTCGGCGACGAAACTGCGGTCGATCTTGAGTGTGTCGACCGGCAGGGATTTCAGCAGGGACAGCGCGCTGTAGCCGGTGCCGAAGTCGTCGATCGCGACATGGACGCCGGCGTTCTGGAGGCCGAACAAGGTGCGACGCGTGGTCTCGATGTCCTGAACCACCACGCTTTCGGTGATCTCCAGGCACACCGAGCCGCGCGGTAGCCCGAACTCGTTCATGATGCTGGCGACCGAGTCGACGAACCCTTCGGTCACCAACTGCACCGGCGAGACGTTGATCCGCAGCAGGATGCGCCTGCCCAGACCGTTGGCGCGCCAGCGGGCGAATTCGGCACACGCGTTGCGCAGCACCCAGCGGCCCAACTCGCCGGCCAGGTTGATGGATTCGGCGACCCCGATGAACGAATCGGGGGCGAGCAGCCCGCGCGTCGGATGCTGCCACCGGACCAACGCCTCGGCCGCCAGCACCTCGCCGGTGCGCATGTCGATCTCGGGCAGGTAGTGCAACACCAGTGATCCGTCCTCGATCACGTTTTGCAGGTGCAACTCGATGTCGTTGCGGAAATCGATCTCCATGGCCATCGCATCGGAGAACACCGCCACCTGGTTCCCGCCGGCGCTCTTGGCGGTCAGAACCGCCTGGTCGGCGCGGCTGAGCAGATCCGAGGTCGAGTCCTGGCCGGGAATGCCCTCGGCCAGGCCGATACTCACCGTCCGGGTGAGCATCTCGCCGTCGACCGTCACGCGCTCACGCAACATCGACTGCAGGCGGTAGGCCAGGCCTTCGGCGTCTGCGGCCGACATCGGTGCCGCCGGGACCACGACGAACTCGTCACCGCCGAGGCGTGCGATGAGTTTCGGCTCGTCGTCGCCCTCCTCGAGACGCTGCGCCAGCACTCTGATGAATGCGTCCCCGGCGGTGTGCCCGAGATAGTCGTTGATGGCCTTGAGCCGGTCGAGATCCAGGAACATCACCGACACCGGACCCGGTTGACCGGCCGCGAGCCGGTCGTCGAGATGAGCCAGCAACGCGCGGCGGTTGTACAACCCGGTCAGGTGATCGTGGTCGGCCAGGTAGCGCAGGCGCTCCTCGGCTGCGATGCGCGCCTGCACCTGGGCGAACAAGGACGCGATGGCCTGTAGCGCGTTGAGTTCCTCGGGCCGCCATTCGCGGTCGCCGAACTTGACGAAGCCGAGCACGCCCGTGGTGATCTCACCCGACAACAACGGCACGGATGCCATCGAGGTGCTCGGAACCTGACGCCCCGCCTCGATGGTGCGCTGGTAGTCGTCGGTGGCGGGTTCGGGCCGGAACACCGCAGGCTCTTTGAGATTCTCGGCCATGGCGAACACCGGGTCGGCATCGGCGAACCGAACGACCGCGATCGGATCCGTCGGGGCGTCCACCGGCCGCGGTGGCCATTCAGCGACCAGTTTCGTGGTGTGGGCCAGGTGATCGTTGTGCCGCAGGAAGCTCACGTCGACGTCGAAGTAGGACACCAGGTCGGCGAGCACCTGCTGACTGACCGCCGCAGCGGTGGCGGCATTGACTGCCATCAGCTGTGTGGCCACCGATGTGACGACCAGTTCCAGACTGCGTGGCACACCAACCTCCGGAGTCACCTCAGCCATGGAGCGGCTCATGGACCAGCGGCAGCGGCCTGCGGCGGCTGCGTACCGTTCGGCGTGGCGCACAGAACAACCTGAGCACCAACGCCTGGGACGCATCGCGTTCAGTCGCCGTCAACTGGCGGAAAGAGTACTGCAGATCGCGTAACGACCCGGCATGGTCGGGGGACAGGCGCGCCCGCTCGTCGAGGGTGGCACCGACGTCCGTCCGCACCCGGCCTGGCGCCGGCGGTTCCCCGATGCCGATGCGCCGGTCAGCGTCGGCCACCATCGTCGCGCCGAGCTGGACCTCATCGTCCAGCTGTGGCCACGTGGTGAGGGTCCTGCTCATCCCGACCAGGGAGGCGGCCATCCGGGGCGACGATTCCGCGGCGTCCAGCAACCGCAAGGCACCCGACGGACCGTCAGAGCCGACGATGACCGCATTGCCGTCCGCTGACTCGTCGATGGCGTCGATCATTGCCCTGCAGCAGTCGAGGCGTCAACGCCTTCGACGTCGTGCAGCCCGGCCGAGATCCGCTGGACTTCGCTGTAGAAAGCCGAAAGCTGTTTGGGTTCAGCATGGTTGGCGAATGTGCGTCGATCCCACCACATCATCTTGGTTTGGTAGCGCTCGTCCGGGTACGGCGTCGCGGGGATCTTCGCGGCGAGCACGCCGCCGGAGGACAGCCAACGCTTGAGCACGTAGGCCGCCGCGGTGGCCATCGCGAATCCGATGTCGAGGCGGGTCATGAAATGCAGTGGCATGCGGGCCAGGGTGTCCGTCAGCGCTCGGCTCTGGTCGGGGTCGTCGCACACCCACGCGGTCTTCATCTCGACGACGCCGAACGGCAGCCGGTCGTCGATCATCTTGCGCACGGCGCTGAGCCCGGGCTGGCCCGCCCACTCGACGGTGGCATGGCATTCGTCGGTGTGCTGATACGGGCCTTTGGCCCGCAGGCCGCCGACCACCACGCCCGCTTGATTGATGCCCGCGCAGAACAATGCCGTGTCACCACCTGTGCGCAGTGCGTCCATGTCGAGCGCCCGTTCCACGCCGTGCTTGCGATAGTTGCGTTGAGCCCCGCTGACATAGTCGTGCCACAATTCGCGTTCCGCACCGGGGGTCGCGATGACGATCGTGCAGTCGCTGCCCGGATCCCACCAGCTGTGGGTTTTGTCCAGAGACAGGGTTGAACGAGCAGCGACATCGCGCTGGGGAGCGGTCATTGGTGATCCATTTCTTCTGGCAGCCGCACCCCCCGGACCGGTTCGGCTGATTAGTTGTGCGCACCACGGCTGTGCGATTACGCGAGATGAGTATCACGCCGCAGGCACAGGTAATTCCAGCTAGCAGACGAAACTTGTCCAGTAGTGTGTCCATTTCTGCACTCGGGAAGTCCATTTATTTACGGCGGCGTGCAAATTTGGCAAATCTTATGGACGATAACGTTACTGGATATTCCTGCTGAATGTTTGGCGAGCAAAGTTTGTGCACCGCTGAGATTCCGCTTCACCATTCTTCGTGTCGGATTCGGCCAGTTTTGCTGTCTGGACACGAGCCAGTCATACGGACGACGTTTCGGGCAGCGAGGCTACCGTGGTACCCGGGTCGAGTGCCGGGCGACCGCACGGGCGAGAATCTGGTGGGTGACGACTGAGGAGTACCCGAGAGCCAAAAGCCTGCCGGTCCGTGATGTGGGCCGGCTTCTGCTGCGTTGCGCGGACCGACCGGGGCTGGTGGCAGCCATCAGCAGCTTCCTCACCGGAGCCGGTGCCAACATCGTGTCGCTGGATCAGCATTCGACCGAGCAGACCGGTGGCACCTTCATGCAGCGCACCATCTTCCACCTGCCCGGCTTGACGGCGGCCCGTGAGGAGCTGGAGCGCGAGTTTCGCGAGCGGGTGGCCGAGCCGTTCGAGATGGACTTTCGGCTCACCGAGGCCGCCAAACCAAAACGCGTGGCGCTGATGGCATCCCGGGAGGACCACTGCCTGCTCGACCTGCTGTGGCGCAACCGCCGCGGTGAGCTGGACATGTCCGTTGTGATGGTCATCTCGAACCACCCCGATCTCGCCGAGCAGGTGCGTGCGTTCGGCGTGCCCTACATCTACGTTCCGGCGACCCGCGACAATCGGGCAGAAGCCGAGCAGCGGCTGCTCGATCTGCTGCGCGGCAACGTCGACCTCGTGGTGCTCGCGAGGTACATGCAGATCCTCACCCCGGAGTTCCTCGATGCCATCGGGTGTCCGCTGATCAACATCCACCATTCGTTCCTGCCCGCGTTCATCGGCGCCGCGCCGTATCGCAGGGCCAAAGAGCGGGGGGTGAAACTGGTCGGGGCCACAGCGCATTACGTCACGGCTGACCTCGACGAAGGACCGATCATCGAACAGGACGTGGTGCGCGTCGATCATCGTCACGCCGTCGAAGACCTGGTGCGCCTCGGCTCCGATGTCGAGCGGGTGGTGTTGTCGCGCGCGGTGCTGTGGCACTGTGAGGATCGCGTCATCCGGTTCGGAAACCAGACCGTAGTGTTCTGAACGTCGTTCGGGTGCGGTCCGAGAGGAGTTGCGATGAAGGTGTTCAGCGGGCTCGACGAGTTCGCGGCGGCGGTAGGCAGTGAGGTCGGACCGACCGAGTGGATGGAGATCACTCAGGACCGGGTGAATCTGTTCGCCGACGCGACCGACGATCACCAGTGGATCCACGTCGACCCGGAGAAGGCTGCCGGCGGCCCGTTCGGCGGGACCATCGCACATGGGCTGCTCACCCTGTCGCTGCTGCCGCACTTCACTCACCAGCTCTACCGCGTCGACAACATCGCGATGGCGATCAACTACGGCTACAACAAGGTTCGCTTCATCACGCCGGTGAAGGTCGGCGCAAGTGTGCGGGCCCGTGCGCGGATCGATGACGTCGCCAAGCTGGATGGTGCCGCGCAGGCGACGGTGACGGTGACCGTTGAGATCGACGGCGCGGCCAAGCCCGCCGCGGTGGCCGAGTCCATCGTTCGATTCATCGGCTGACTTTCCCTCGCGGGATTTTCCCTGGCGAGATTTTCCCTGGCGAGCAGACGCGGCGGTACGCGAAAACCGGCGTGTCGGGTGCCTTCACGTCTGTTCGCGGGATAAGGCCCAACGGGAGAAGGCTCAACGGGTGGAGTTGCGCTGCGCGGCCTTGACCAGTCCGCCTCCGATGATGAGACGCTGGATCTCGCTGGTGCCCTCGTACAGTCGCAGCAACCGGACCTCGCGATAGATGCGCTCCACCGGAACCTCACGCATGTAGCCGGTGCCGCCGTGAATCTGCACTGCGAGATCGGCCACGTTGCCTGCCATTTCGGTACAGAACAGCTTGGCGGCCGACGGCGCGATGCGGCGGTCTTCACCCGACACCCACTGGCGGGCGGCATCGCGTACCAGCGCTCGGCCTGCCATGACGCCGGTTTGCTGGTCGGCGATCATCGCTTGGACGAGCTGGAAGTTGCCGATCGGCTGACCACCCTGCGTGGCCGCGGCGGCGTAGGCCACGGACTCGTCGAGGGCGCGCTGGGCGGAGCCGACGGCCAGCGCGGCGATGTGCACGCGTCCGCGTGCCAATGACGTCATCGCGGCCCGGTAACCCACGTCTTCGCTCCCACCGACGAGGGCGCCGTCCGGAACGCGGACATCGGTGAAGCTGACATCGGCTGTCCAGGCGCCTTCCTGCCCCATCTTGGCGTCCTTGGCCCCGATCTGGACACCGGCGGCGTCGGCGGGCACCAGGAATACCGCGATGCCCGGTCCGGCATCATCGGCGGGGCGGGTCCGGGCGAACACCACGAACAGGTCGGCGGTCGGGGCATTGGTGATGAAGCGTTTCTGGCCGTCGATCACCCAGTCGTCGCCGTCGCGAACAGCCTTGGTGCGCAATCCCGCTGGATTCGACCCGGCTCCGGGTTCGGTGAGGGCGAACGATGCGACGACGTCTCCGGACGCGATGCGTTCCAGCCACTGCGTCTTCTGCTCGTCGGTGCCGAAGCCGACCAGCACCTGGCCGGCAATGCCGTTGTTGGTACCGAACATCGATCGCAGCGCCAGCGCCGTATAGCCGAATTCCATTGCCAGTTCCACATCTTGGGCGAGGTTGAGGCCGAGGCCGCCCCAGCGCTGCGGTATGGCGTAGCCGAACAGCCCCATCTTCTTGGCCTGCTCACGCACGTCGTCGGGCACCTTGTCGGTGGCCAGGATTTCGTTCTCGCGGGGCACCACGGCGGAGCGGATGAAACTGCGCGTCTGCGCCAAGATCTCCTGGAAGTCCTCGTCGCCGACTTCGGCCACAGGGGTGGTCACGGGGCAGCTCCATTTCTCCACGCGGGGACCTGAGTGTTTGCAATATCGTATATGAAATATGATCGGCGGCTGAGAGAGCCCACGAGCGAGAGTTAGGTGATCAGGTGTCATTGCTTACCGGCCAGACTGCGGTGGTGACCGGCGGTGCGCAGGGGCTGGGCCTCGCCATCGCGCAGCGATTCGTTGACGAGGGTGCCCGGGTGGTGCTCGGTGATCTGAACCTGGAGGCGACCGAGGCGGCAGCCGCCCAACTCGGCGGTCCCGAGACCGCCGCCGCCGTTCGCTGCGACGTCACCTCGGGCGCCGAGGTCGAGGCCCTGGTGCAGACCGCCGTGGAGCGGTTCGGCGGGCTGGACATCATGGTCAACAACGCCGGCATCACCCGCGACGCGACGCTGCGCAAGATGACCGAGGATCAGTTCGACCAGGTGATCGCGGTGCACCTGAAGGGCACGTGGAACGGCACCAAGTCGGCCGCGGCGATCATGCGGGAGAACAAGCGCGGCGCGATCGTGAACATGTCGTCGATCTCCGGCAAGGTCGGTCTGATCGGCCAGACCAACTATTCGGCCGCCAAGGCAGGCATCGTCGGCATGACGAAGGCCGCTGCCAAAGAACTGGCTCACCTCGGGGTGCGGGTCAACGCGATTCAGCCCGGGCTGATCCGCTCGGCGATGACCGAGGCCATGCCGCAACGCATTTGGGACCAGAAGCTGGCCGAGGTGCCGATGGGCCGCGCCGGCGAACCCGACGAGGTCGCCAAGGTCGCGCTGTTCCTGGCCAGTGATCTGTCGTCGTACATGACCGGCACCGTGCTCGAGGTGACCGGCGGGCGATACGTGTGAGCATGCGCGACGCCGTCATCTGCGAACCGGTCCGCACGCCGATCGGGCGCTACGGCGGCATGTTCGCGTCGCTGACGGCCGTCGAGCTCGGTGTGGCGGCGCTCAAGGGTCTCCTGCACCGCACCGGTGTCGCACCGGACGCGGTGCAGGACGTGATCCTGGGCCATTGCTACCCGAACAGCGACGCGCCCGCGATCGGGCGGGTGGTGGCACTGGATGCGGGGCTGCCGGTCACCGTCCCGGGCATGCAGGTCGACCGGCGCTGCGGGTCCGGTCTGCAGGCCGTGATCCAGGCGTGCATGCAGGTGCGCAGCGGTGACAGCGACCTCGTCATCGCCGGCGGCACCGAGAGCATGAGCAATGTCGCGTTCTACTCCACCGATATGCGGTGGGGTGGATCCCGCGGCGGGGTGCAGATCCACGACGGGCTTGCCCGGGGACGTGTGACTGCCGGCGGGCAGTTCCACCCGGTGCCCGGCGGCATGCTGGAGACCGCCGAGAACCTCCGCCGCGAGTACGGCATCACGCGGGCCGGACAGGACGAGCTTGCGGTGCGGTCGCATCAACGTGCGGTGGCCGCGCAGACCGCCGGGGTGCTGGCGGAGGAGATCATCCCGGTGACGGTGCGTTCTCGTAACGGCCAGACCATGATCGACACCGACGAGCACCCGCGCGCCGACACCACGGTCGAGGCCCTGTCCAAGCTGAAACCTGTTCTGCTCAGCCAAGACCCGGAGGCCACGGTGACCGCGGGCAATTCCAGCGGTCAGAACGACGCGGCGTCCATGTGCATTGTCACCACGCCGGACAAGGCGGCCGAACTCGGCCTGACTCCGCTGGTGCGGCTGGTGTCCTGGGGCGTGGCCGGCGTCGCTCCTCAGGTCATGGGTATCGGCCCGGTGCCGGCTACCGAGTCCGCGCTGGCCAAAGCCGGGC
This sequence comes from Mycolicibacterium brisbanense, assembly GCF_001570425.1. Classification (GTDB taxonomy): domain Bacteria; phylum Actinomycetota; class Actinomycetes; order Mycobacteriales; family Mycobacteriaceae; genus Mycobacterium; species Mycobacterium brisbanense. The sequence goes on along the minus strand of NZ_BCSX01000022.1, from coordinate 8,728 downwards.
TGGATCTTTCCGATATCGATCTCATCGAGCTCAACGAAGCCTTCGCCGCGCAGGCGCTCGCGGTGATGAAGGAATGGAAATTCGGGGCGGCTGACCACGAACGCACCAATGTGCGGGGCTCGGGCATCTCGCTGGGCCACCCCGTCGGCGCCACCGGAGGCCGGATGCTGGCGACGCTCGCGCGGGAACTGACGCGACGCGACGCGCGGTACGGCCTGGAGACCATGTGCATCGGTGGCGGTCAGGGCTTGGCGGCGATCTTCGAAAGGGTGGCATCGTGACCAAACTCGCTCAGACCCTGGGACTCACCGAGTTCCAGACCGAAATCGTCTCGACCGTACGGCAATTCGTCGACAAGGAAATCATCCCCACCGCTCAGGAGCTGGAGCATTCCGACACCTATCCGCAGGCCATCGTCGATCAGATGAAAGACATGGGCCTGTTCGGGCTGATGATCCCCGAAGAGTACGGCGGCCTCGGTGAGTCGCTGTTGACCTATGCGCTGTGCGTCGAAGAACTGGCCCGCGGGTGGATGAGCGTTTCCGGAGTGATCAACACCCACTTCATCGTGGCCTACATGATCCGCCAGCACGGCACAGCCGCTCAGAAGCGGAAGTTCCTGCCGCGCATGGCCACCGGGGATACCCGCGGCGCGTTCTCGATGTCCGAACCCGAGCTGGGCTCCGACGTCGCCGCGATCCGTACCCGTGCGACCAGGCAGAGCGACGGTGACTACGTCATCGACGGTCAGAAGATGTGGCTCACCAACGGCGGTAGTTCAACGCTGGTGGCCGTCCTGGTGCGCACCGACGAAGGCGCAGACAAACCACACCGCGACCTCACCGCGTTCCTGGTGGAAAAGCCCACCGGTTTCGGGGAAGTCGTTGCGGGACTGACCATCCCGGGAAAGCTCGACAAGCTCGGTTACAAGGGCATCGACACCACGGAGCTGATCTTCGACGGCTACCGCGCATCTGCCGACGACGTACTCGGCGGCGTCACCGGACAAGGCTTCTTCCAGATGATGGACGGCGTCGAGATCGGCCGCGTCAATGTCTCTGCGCGCGCTTGCGGCGTCGGCATCCGGGCGTTCGAACTCGCGGTGCGCTACGCCCAGCAGCGTCACACCTTCGGCAAGCCGATTGCCGAGCATCAGGCTGTGGCCTTCCAATTGGCCGAGATGGCAACCAAAGTCGAGGCCGCTCACCTCATGATGGTCAACGCCGCGCGGCTCAAAGACTCCGGTGAGCGCAACGACGTGGCCGCGGGGATGGCCAAGTATTTGGCCAGCGAGTTCTGCGCCGAGGTGACGCAACAGAGTTTCCGGATCCACGGCGGCTATGGCTACTCCAAGGAGTACGAGATCGAGCGGTTGATGCGTGACGCGCCGTTCCTGCTGATCGGTGAGGGCACCAGCGAGATCCAGAAGAACATCATCAGCAAGCGGCTGCTCTCGGACTACCGGGTCTGAGCGGTGAACGTTCCCGATTTCGCTTCGCGCCCACAGCTTGCCGAGGACGTCGCCCGGCTCATCCGCCGGCGGATCTTCGACGGCACCTACCCGTCCGGGAAGTTCATCCGCCTCGAGCAGCTCGCAGCAGAACTCGGGATCAGCGTCACACCGGTGCGTGAAGCGCTGTTCGGCCTGCGTGCCGAGGGGCTGCTCACCCAACAACCCCGGCGCGGGTTCCTGGTGCTGCCGGTCACCCGTCGCGACATCGACGATGTGGCGGGTGTACAGGCCCACATCGGCGGTCAGCTGGCCGCCCGTGCGGCCGGCCAGATCACCGACGGTCAGCTCGATGACCTCGAGCGCGTTCAGCGAGAGCTGGAAGACGCGTATGCCAACAACGATCATGAGCGGGCCGTGCGGCTCAACCACGCGTTTCACCGGGGCGTCAACCGCGCGGCCGAGTCGCCGAAGCTGGCGCAGTTGATGTCCCAGATCACCCGCTACGCACTGGAATCGGTCTATCCGACGGTTGAAGGTTGGCCCGAGCAGTCCACGCATGATCATCGCCGGATCCTCGCGGCCCTCAAGGCGCGCGATCAGGACGCCGCCCGCGACGCCATGGCCGAGCATCTGTGCGCGGCAGCCAAGCCGCTCGGCGATCACCTAGAACGTGTCGGTGTTTTGGCGTAGCGGTACATACCGGCACCCATACCTGCTACCGTTACACAAACACGGTAGATCGTAAAGGTTGATGCTCATGCCAAAACCCGTCATCGTCGGTGCTGCTCGCACAGCCATCGGCCGGTCTTTCAAGGGCACGCTGGTCAACACGCCTCCCGAGAGCCTGATCACGACGGTTTTGCCCGAGGTTGTGCGTCGTGCCGGCATCGCTCCGGAGGCCATTGATGACCTGATCTTCGCGGAGTCGAATTATGGCGGGGGCGATATCGCGCGCTATGCCGCGGACGCTTTGGGCTGGGAGTCGGTGCCGGGGCAGTCGGTGAACCGGCACTGCGCGGGCAGCCTCACCGCGATCGGCAACGCGTCGGCGCAGATCGGCTCCGGCATGGAGCGTGTCCTGGTGGCGGGCGGTGTGCAGTCGTTGTCGTCGTCCCCGCTGATGAAGTGGCGGGTGCCGGGGCCGGAGCTGACCTTCATCGAGCCGTGGATGACGCCGACTCATGTGGAGACCCCGGACGCGCCTATGCGGGACATGTCGATCACGGTCGGCTGGAACACCGCGCAGTCCGTCGGCATCACTCGTGAGGAGATGGACGCATGGGCGGCCCGGTCGCATCAACGCGCCATAGCGGCGATCGACGAGGGCCGATTCGTCGACGAGATCGTGCCGTTGAAGGTGACCCAGCCGGACGGCTCGGTCACCGAGTTCAGTGTTGACGAGCACCCGCGCCGGGGGACGACGGTCGAGAAGTTGGCAGAGCTCAGGGTGCTGCACCCGGAGATCGAAGGATTCTCGATCACCGCGGGCAACAGCAGCGGCACCAACGACGCTGCCGCTGCTGTCGCGCTCGTCGACGCGGACTACGCCGCGGCTGAGCGGCTCGGTGTGCTGGCCACCGTAAAGGCTTGGGCCGCAGTCGGTGTCGCGGCGCGCGACACCGGACTGGGTGGGGTCAAGGTGATCGGCAAAGTGCTCGACCGGGCCGGGCTCAAGCCATCTGACGTGGCGCTGTGGGAGATCAACGAGGCCTTCGCGTCGGTGCCGATCGCGGCGGTTCGCCAATACGGCGTCGACGAAGAACTGGTCAACTTCTCCGGAAGCGGTTGCAGCCTGGGGCATCCCATCGCCGCGTCAGGTGCGCGCATGGTGACCACGCTGGTCTACGAGCTGCAGCGCCGTGGCGGAGGTATCGGTGTCGCCGCCATGTGCGCCGGTGGTGGTCAGGGCGGCGCAGTCGTCATCGAGGTGTAGTCGAAGCAGGTCAGACAGCCTTGCGGCGGGTCGTCTTCTTGGCGGGTTTTGCGCCCTGCTCGATCAACCGTGCCGCGTGCTCGAGGATGCACTCCAAGCCGTACTCGAAGTTCTTCTCGTCGGCCGCTCCGATGCGATGTCCTTCACTGGTCACCTGCGCGAGCAGGGGAGTGCTCTCAGGATCGATCACCATGGTCTCTTCGTAGTCGCCGGGCGCGTTGTCGTCGGCCCGGTTCTTTGTGTAGAGCCGGTGCAGTACCACCGATCCGCGGACATGAACGGAGACAGCCGAATACGTATCGAACGCATCCTCCACCGAGAGGCCGGCCTCGACCAGACCGCTGATCGCGGTTTCTATCTCCCGAGCGCCGAGGCGTGCGGCTCGTGGACTCAGAGCCGACCGGATCAGTATCAAATCGCACAGGATCGGATTGCCCAGGAACGCCGTACGCATCGTCCGGGCGTGGTTGGCGAGCGACTCACGCCAATCGTTGGCCTCCACATACGGTGTCGCGAGGACGAATTCGCGCAATGCGCGATCGGTCATCGCGTTGAGCAGATCGTCCTTCTTGCGGAAGTACCAGTAGATGCTCGTGACGCCGACGCCGAGGTGTTTGCCGAGCAGCGGCATGCTCAGGTTGTCGATCGAGACCTGCTCGGCGAGCTCGAACGCGCCGGCGATGATGTCGTCGGGGTTGATGGATCCGCGTTCGCGACGTTGCCGCTTCTCCGCGGTCGGTTGCTTTGCCACTGCGGACACCTCCATCGAAATCGATACTGCTCCGGCAGTTCCTGTGCCGCGGGTATTGTCACCGTCAACCTTACCGGTGGGCCTCCCGTAGGCTTTGCCCTCAGGTTGCCACGGGCCACCAGTGACGGGCGGTCGGCCGCCCTTTACTGAAATCCATATAGTAGGGTTTTCCAGGATATTGAACCGCGGGCGAAGGGGCACTGGTGTCAGAGGTAGTTCTGCGGGAGCGGCAAGGTCGAACACTCGTCATCACGATCAATCGGCCGGAGGCCCGTAACGCGTTCAATCTGGCGGTCGCTCAAGGACTCGCCGATGCGGTCGACGAACTCGACAACACGCCAGGGCTCTCGGTGGCAATCATCACCGGCGCCGGTGGCAACTTCTGCGCCGGCATGGATCTGAAGGCGTTCGCCTCCGGGGAGGTGCCCCACGTGCCGGGCCGCGGGATCGGGTACACCGAACGGCCGCCCCGCAAACCACTCATCGCCGCGGTCGAAGGCTATGCGCTCGCCGGCGGCACCGAGCTCGTCCTGGCCGCCGATCTGGTGGTGGCCTCCAAAGTTGCCAAGTTCGGCATTCCCGAGGTGAAGCGCGGTCTGGTCGCCGCAGGCGGCGGTCTTTTGCGGCTGCCCAAGCGCATCCCGTACCAGAAGGCCCTCGAGCTGGCCCTCACCGGCGACAGCTTCACCGCAGAGGAAGCCGCGGCCTGGGGCTTCGTCAACAAAGTCACCGAGCCGGGCGAGGCGTTGGCCGGCGCCCTCGAGCTCGCCGAGCGGATCACCGCCAACGGCCCACTCGCGGTGGCGGTTACGAAGGAGATCATCGTCAAGTCGGCCGGCTGGTCCGAGGACGAGATGTGGAAGAAGCAGGGCGAGTTGATCACTCCCGTCTTCACGTCGAAAGACGCGATCGAAGGGGCGACGGCGTTCGCCGAGAAGCGTGCCCCGAACTGGACCGGTTCCTGACGGACCGATGGGCAGTTTCTGAACCTGAATTACCAGTCCTGATCGCCCGGCGGCTCAATGCGGATGCGCTGGGTATCAACCCATTCCACGTAGCCGGAGCCGCCGACGGGCCTGCCTCGGTACCGGCCGTCGAATGTGTACGCGCTGACATAGCCGCGCCCGTGCCCGTAGCGCCACGGGGCGTCGATTGTGCAGTCGAGAGTGAGGACCGGGGCGCCTGCGTCGTCGGTCACCGTCCACCGGAATCGCTCGGGCACGTCCATGGTGCGGCCGCGCTCATCGATCAAACCAGCCTCGCGGTAGTCGAGGATGTCCATGCGGGTGTTGGTGTAGACCTCAGAGGTTTTGCCGAGGACGCGCAGATGTGCCAGGCGGCAGGCGATTCGGCCGCGGGCCCGAACATCGGTGAGCAGGAACTGGGTTCCGGCGTCGAGGTTGACGATCTGATAGGTGAAGAAGTCGACCGGCAGTTTCAGCAGGGGCGGTATGGGCCGTCGGGTCAGCGACTGGTGAGTGAGCAAGCGTGCGTACTCGACGGTGCCGAGGCCGTCGATCGCGGTGGTGCCCGACGCGTCCTCGATGGTGCCGGAGTACGTGGCCAGGAGGCTGAGGTGGTCGTAGACCGGCGTCTTCACGAAGTAAGAGACCTGGTCGGTCACCGAGAGCCGCAGGTCGACCGAAAAGTGTTGGTAGCGGCCGCAGACCGTGACACTGGGGTAGTGCACATCGATGGCCAGGTCGTCACCCCAGCGTAGGGATGCGCCGTCCTCGGAGAAGAGGCAATCTGCCGCCATGTCATACGCGCGGTAGTGGTGTTGGTCTCCCGCGGCCGTCGACGACAGCACAGTGGCGGCGTGCCGGGCGTCGCGGGCAGTGAGGTAGTCGTTGTCGAAGAGTTCCGATCCCGTCGCCCCGATGAGCGTCATCGTGTTCAGATACCGGTACGGTGCCGGCAATTGCGGGACGAACACGCCGTAGTGGGTGGCCGTCCACAGGCCCGACGCGGCGTGTGGACGCAGCATGGCGGGTGCGTCGAACGGCAGGCGCGAGGCCGGCAGGCGTCTGTCGATCCGGGGCGACAACCCGTCCACGATGAGGCGTGATGCCAAGTGCGAGATGGGTTGTTCGAGCACCGTCGCCCTCGCTCGCCCACGCAGTGCCGATGCCATATGTCCCCCGTTCGCATGCCGGTCGCTCCGCGCTGCATGAAGTGACCTAGCGGTAACATACGGCTATGTGACCTCTAGGTCAATCTCCTGTCGCGTCGCCAATTGGTACGCGGCGGGCCGAATGCTCGGCGGTTCGATAGCGTCGTACAGGTGGGACCCAACCGAACCGGCACCAAGGGCATGCCCCGCCAGCAGCGAGAACAAGCGATCCTCTCGGCAGCCTCGGCCGAATTCGGTGCATCGAGTTACGTGGGTGCACACATGAGCGTCATCGCCGCCAACGCCGACGTGTCGAAGGCGCTCGTACTGTCGTACTTCGGTTCGAAAGAGGATCTCTACGTTGCCTGTGTCGAGCGTGCGGGGGAGACGCTGGCCGCCGCCATCGGTGACGCGATACCCGTGCCGTCGGGCGGAGCAAGCGATGGCGAGCGGGTCCTCGAGGCGATCTTCACCACGCTGGCCGACCGGCCCAGCGACTGGCCCGTCGTCTACGACCGGACGGTGCCCGCCGGTAGGGCCCGCGATGCTGCGCGCGAGCAGCGCACCATCCTGCGGGAGCAAGCCATGGCCGGGGTCACTCGCGCACTCGCCGAAGTAGGCCTCGACGATCCCGACGACCTCTCGGCGGCAACGGTGGTCTGGGAGCACATCGTCTCGGCGTTGGTGCAGTGGTGGCAGCAGCATCCGGAGCAATCGGCCGCAGACATGACGGCGCGCGCACGGCGGATCCTCGCCGCGTTGTCGGACCGCCCTGTCCCGACGGCTTAGCAGTCGGAACTGCTCAGCCAGTCGGAACTGCTCAGCCGCAGCGGTGGCTCCCTTTCTCGCGGAGGTTCTCGCGGAGGAAAGTGGCGCTCCCATCCGGCCGAGCGCACTACGGTATAGATTTCGGTATCAACCGTGGAGGGCGCATGGCCGACGACATCGAGGCGATCAAACAGCTCAAGGCCCGCTATTGCCGGTTCCTGGACACCAAGAACATCGATGCGTGGCGCGCACTGTTCGCCGAGGACGTCGTGGTCACCCTGGACATGGCGGTGTCGACCGGAGGTGCGGATCCGCAGACCGCGCCGCCGCTGAACGGCTTCGACGAGTTCTTTCCCGTGGTGTGGGGCGGCGTCGAACATGCAGCCACGGTCCACCACTGCCACACCCCGGAGATCTCGTTGACCTCGGATACCACCGCGACGGGCATCTGGGCGATGGAGGACATGCTGTATTTCGCGGACGGCGGCCAGCTCCATGGTGCAGGGCATTATCACGAGACGTACGAAAAGCGCGACGGCACATGGCAGATCACCAGCCTGCACCTCACCCGAACGCTGTTGAAGTTCATCACCGCGTAGCCGATGGGCGTGGGGCGCCCGGTCATGTGCCGTCCCAGTGCGATGCGATGCCCTGCCATTGGCGGTCGAGTGTCGCATCGCGATGAGTTTCGTCCTCCAGGGCAGTCTGATCGGCATGGGCAAATTGATCTATGGCTTCAACGTATCGGTGGACGGTTACATCGCCGATGCGCAAGGCAACATCGATTGGACCGATCCGAGCGAGGAACTTCACCAGTACTGGAATGACTTCGAGCGGGAGACCGCGCTGTCGTTCTACGGGCGGCGGCTCTACGAGCTCATGTCTGCTTACTGGCCGACCGCTGACAAGGCCCCGGACGCCACTCCTCTGATCGTCGACTTCGCCCACATCTGGCGCAACATGCCTAAGGTCGTGTTCTCGCGCACCCTCGAGTCGGTCGATTGGAACTCCCGGCTGGAACGGGGCGACCCGGTCGAGGTGGTGCGGAAGTTGAAAGCGGAGACCGACGGCAGGCTGGAGGTGGCGGGCGCGACGCTGGCCGCACCGATCGTGCAGGCCGGGCTGGTGGACGAGTATCAGATCGTGGTCGCGCCCACCGCCGTGGGCGGAGGGACCCCGTTCTTCCCGGCTCTGCCGTCGTGGATGTCGTTGCGACTGTTGGAGAACCGCACTTTCCCGGGTGGCACGGTACTGCTGCGCTACGAAGCCAAACACGACTGATCGAACACAGCCAGACTGTGCCGCTGGTACGCGACAGCCGTGACGGTGGGCGGGGTTGTGCCTAGTTGGGCGATGGTGGTGGTTTTGGTTGGAAGGGGGTGTACCACCACCAGTCGGCGCGTTCGCCGGTGGGTCCGCGGTAGGGCGGGACATCGGGTGGGGGTGTGGTTGGTGGCCGGGCTAGGGATCCGGAGTGGAGTTGTCGGCCGGTGGTGTCGGTGACCCTGAGTTGGTGGGCGGGGCCGGTGATGGTGATGCCGCCTTTGTGGTGTAGCCGGTGGTGGTATGGGCAGAGCAGTGCGAGATTGTCGAGGTTGGTGGGTCCGCCGTCTTCCCAGTGGATGATGTGGTGGGCGTGGAGTCCGCGGGTGGCGCCGCAGCCGGGTATTGCGCAGCAGCGGTGGCGGTGTTCTAGGGCGCGGCGCAGTC